>NZ_ANFM02000109.1 GCF_000333895.2 Grimontia indica
TGGCTTTCAGCGACAACCATCAGCATGTCTAACAAGACAGGGACCGAGTTCCAGACAGTGACATGATGTTCGTTAATCAAAGACAACCAGGCAGCGGCATCGCGTCGAATGGCGTCATCGACCATGACGACGGCACCGCCAGCGCTGAGCAGACCGAAGAGGTCATAGACGGAGAGGTCAAAATCGAGCGCAGAGACCGCAAGCACACGGCTGTCGGGGTGGATACCATAGCGGTGGTTAATGTCATCAAGGGTATTGGCGGTGGCCTGATGGGCCATTTCAACGCCTTTGGGTTCACCGGTAGAGCCGGAGGTGAAGATGATATACGCCGGACTGTTTGGTGAGACAGGGACGGGGGCCTCTAATGGCGAGAACCTGTCAGTGTAAGAAATATCAATGGCGAGGCCAGGGACGACATCAAGGTGTGCCGGGTCAGTGACAGTGAAACGGATCCCCGCGGTGGTGTGTATACGCTGCTGTCGTAGCAGAGGCTGGTGTGTACCGACAGGGACATAGCACCCGCCAGCGGCCAGAATACCAAGG
>NZ_ANFM02000108.1 GCF_000333895.2 Grimontia indica
TGGCTTTCAGCGACAACCATCAGCATGTCTAACAAGACAGGGACAGAGTTCCAGACAGTGACATGATGTTCGTTAATCAAAGACAACCAGGCAGCGGCATCGCGTCGAATGGCGTCATCGACCATGACGACGGCACCGCCGGCGCTGAGCAGACCGAAGAGGTCATAGACGGAGAGGTCAAAATCGAGCGCAGAGACCGCAAGCACACGGCTGTCGGGGTGGATACCATAGCGGTGGTTAATGTCATCAAGGGTATTGGCGGTGGCCTGATGGGCCATTTCAACGCCTTTGGGTTCACCGGTAGAGCCGGAGGTGAAGATGATATACGCCGGGCTGTTTGGTGAGACAGGGACGGGGGCCTCTAATGGCGAGAACCTGTCAGTGTATGAGATATCAATGGCGAGACCAGGGACGGCATCAAGGTGTGCCGGGTCAGTGACAGTGAAACGGATCCCCGCAGTGGAATGTATACGCTGCTGTCGCACCAGAGGCTGGTGTATACCGACAGGGACATAGCACCCGCCAGCGGCCAGAATACCAAGG
>NZ_ANFM02000107.1 GCF_000333895.2 Grimontia indica
GTGGTTGAACCGTCTGTCGTACCTGTGGTCGAGCCATCGGTGGTACCTGTAGTCGAGCCGTCTGTGCCGCCGGTAGTCGAACCGTCGGTAGTACCCGTCGTTGAGCCGTCTGTGCCGCCGGTGGTTGAACCGTCGGTCGTACCCGTGGTGCTGCCATCCGTACCGCCGGTGGTCGAACCGTCCGTCGTACCTGTAGTGGTGCCATCCGTACCGCCGGTAGTCGAACCGCCGGTAGTCGAACCGTCGGTGGTACCCGTCGTTGAGCCGTCTGTGCCGCCGGTGGTAGAACCGTCGGTCGTACCCGTCGTTGAGCCATCCGTACCGCCCGTGGTCGAGCCATCGGTGGTACCAGTAGTCGATCCGTCGGTACCGCCAGTAGTCGAACCGTCCGTCGTACCTGTAGTGCTGCCGTCGGTACCGCCCGTAGTCGAACCATCAGTGGTGCCCGTGGTTGAACCGTCCGTGGTACCTGTCGTTGAGCCGTCAGTGCCGCCCGTAGTCGAACCATCGGTGGTACCCGTGGTTGAGCCGTCAGTGGTGCCCGTGGT
>NZ_ANFM02000106.1 GCF_000333895.2 Grimontia indica
AGGTTCACCGGGTTGAACCCCGTGCTCGGTGAGTAAAGCAGCCAATTGCAGGGCAGCTTGAGCGAGCTCGCCATAGGAGAGGGAATGTTGGCCAGAGATAACGGCAGTGCGTTCGGGGGTTTCCGCCGCCATTTCAAAGAAGGATTGATGTATGGTTCTGGTTGAAAAGGCTTGGTCAGTGCGATTTATTGCCAGCCTTGATTCACACTGTTTGTTAGGTAATACAAGGTGAAGTGGTGTATCCCAGTCAATGATGATTAGATTATCAATGAGCGCAATGTAAGTATTAAACATGTCATCGATCATTCCCTCTGGGAATAAGGCATCAACACTGTCCCAAGATAAAGCAAGCTCTTCATCAAATTCATAAAGCTGATGATCTAACCAGACTTGCGGGGTTTCGGATAAACCACCGGCAACCATTTTAGGGAAACCCGATTCACCCTGTTCAAATAGCCCATTACCAAGCCCTAATGTGCTCGTAAACACGATCGGGAGAGAGGCAGCTGTGAGACTCATTTCATGAGATCGTTGCCGTTGAATCCATATAGAAGAGACGGCTTTATTTTCCAGAACATCAGCGATCTCCCGTTGGGTCTTTTTAGCTTGTTCGATCAGAGTTGATTCTTCTTCACGACAAAAACCTACGGGTGCCAGTGTGGTGAAGTCACCCAGAATACGATTGATGTCTTGATGCACAGGTTGGCGATCAAACAAAGTCAGATTGATAGAATGATCTTTCCCGCCATTCCAAAGGCGAAGCACTTCACTGTATGCGGTTAGAAGCAAAACAGAAGGGGTGATTTGGTACTTTTGCGCCTTGTCTTTTAATGCTTGCCAATCTTCTGCCGGCAAACGATGTTCCCGCCTTGTGAATATTGGATGCGCCAAGCGTTCTGGTTCTGTCGCCAAAGGAAGAGATGCTTTTAACGGGAGTTCTGCAAGTTTATTCAACCAGAATGTTTCAGCGTTTTGTTTTTCTTCATTACTTGGCGCAATTTGATTGACATAGTCCCGGAACAGTAGGTCTGTTTTTGAGGGGAGGCTCTCTGGATCTAAGTATGTCCGGCTTAATTGCTCTAGAAGCAATTTGATACTGAACCCATCTAGAGTGAGATAGTTGAATATAATTCCGACACGACAGCGAGGGTTTCCTTTTGCATCTTGATAAGAGACAGCAAACAGATGGTGCATTTGAGCCGAAGACCCGATGTCACTGTTTTTGCTAGCAGATGATGTTGTATGGAACTGTTGATGAAGCCACTGCTGTGCAAGTTGTTCACCTTGACCATCTTTCATGTCATCGAATCGGTGACAAAGCGTCTCAATACCCGGGAAGAAAGGCAGTACGCGCTGATTCCCCTCTTTGTCTATCGTAACCCTAAGCATGTCATGATGCTGAACCAAGCTGTTCCAAGCCTGTTCTAGCCGCCCAACATTGACGTTCTCACCATCCAGCTCGACCAGATAATGGGTACCAC
>NZ_ANFM02000105.1 GCF_000333895.2 Grimontia indica
CATCAGGCCAACTTCGGGGCAGACTATAACGGCAAGGTGCATGTTTACACCAAGTCCGGCACCTTCCTGAAAGAAGTCGTACTCAATGCCTCTAATGGCTACAAGGCCAATATCACCATCCCTGCTGGTGAAAGTGGCGTCAAAATTTATGCCGATACCCTCAATGACAATGTCTATGAAGGGAATGAGACTATTAAGATCCAAGGCGCCGTCATTGGTCAGCAAGGTTGGGTGCAATCCGCTGCGGCTGTCATCACGGATAATGCCGACATCCCGAAAGTCGCCAGCATTACCCATTTGCAGAATGCGGCGGAAGATGGTTGGGTCGGCTGGACGGTCAATATGACCAAGACCTCCACCACCAACAGCACGGTGCAGCTGAACTTTAATGACGGCCTTCATCAGGCCAACTTCGGGGCAGACTATAACGGCAAGGTGCATGTTTACACCAAATCCGGCACCTTCCTGAAAGAAGTCGTACTCAATGCCTCTAATGGCTACAAGGCCAATATCACTATCCCTGCTGGTGAAAGTGGCGTCAAAATTTATGCCGATACCCT
>NZ_ANFM02000104.1 GCF_000333895.2 Grimontia indica
GTTGTCGAACCGTCAGTCGTACCCGTCGTTGAGCCGTCAGTGGTGCCCGTAGTTGAACCGTCAGTGCCGCCCGTGGTGGTGCCATCCGTACCGCCGGTAGTCGAACCATCGGTCGTACCTGTGGTGCTACCGTCAGTACCGCCCGTAGTCGAACCGTCCGTGGTACCTGTGGTGCTGCCATCAGTACCGCCGGTCGTTGAACCGTCCGTCGTACCCGTCGTTGAGCCGTCAGTACCGCCCGTAGTCGAACCGTCCGTGGTACCTGTGGTTGAGCCGTCAGTGCCGCCGGTGGTCGAACCATCGGTGGTGCCCGTGGTGGTGCCATCCGTACCGCCCGTGGTAGAACCGTCTGTCGTACCTGTGGTGGTGCCATCAGTACCGCCAGTCGTTGAACCGTCTGTCGTACCTGTGGTGCTGCCATCAGTACCGCCAGTGGTCGAACCGTCTGTTGTACCTGTCGTTGAGCCGTCGGTGCCGCCCGTGGTCGAGCCATCCGTCGTACCAGTAGTCGATCCATCGGTACCGCCAGTCGTTGAACCATCGGTCGTGCCTGTGGTTGAACCATCGGTCGTGCCTGTGGTTGAACCGTCCGTCGTACCCGTGGTTGTGCCGTCGGTCGTACCTGTATTCGAGCCGTCCGTCGTACCCGTCGTGGAGCCGTCAGTAGTACCTGTCGTTGAACCGTCGGTAGTACCCGTCGTTGAGCCGTCAGTCGTACCTGTAGTCGAGCCGTCGGTGCCGCCCGTAGTCGAACCATCGGTAGTACCTGTGGTGCTGCCATCCGTACCGCCAGTCGTTGAACCGTCTGTCGTACCCGTTGTTGAGCCGTCAGTACCGCCGGTAGTCGAACCAGTAGTCGATCCGTCGGTACCACCGGTTGTCGAACCGTCAGTCGTACCCGTCGTTGAGCCGTCAGTGGTACCCGTAGTCGAGCCATCGGTGGTACCTGTGGTGCTGCCATCAGTACCGCCGGTCGTTGAACCGTCTGTCGTACCCGTCGTTGAACCGTCGGTCGTACCTGTGGTAGTGCCATCAGTACCGCCCGTAGTCGAGCCATCGGTCGTACCAGTAGTCGAACCGTCGGTGGTACCCGTGGTCGAACCGTCCGTCGTACCTGTAGTCGAGCC
>NZ_ANFM02000103.1 GCF_000333895.2 Grimontia indica
GTCCCTGTCTTGTTAGACATGCTGATGGTTGTCGCTGAAAGCCAGCACCTGACCTTACCATTTGAGCAGGTTCTCCTTTCCGGCGACTGGATTGGTATGGATATCCCTCAGCGTCTGTTTGCGCTGAACGGCCATCAGGTAAGACTGGCTGCCATGGGAGGTGCCACGGAAGCCGCTATCTGGTCTAACACCTTTGATGCCTTTTCTCCGGATACCCCCCTCCCTGAGCACTGGACGTCCATTCCTTACGGTAAACCGCTCGCCAATCAGGTTTACCGGGTGGTCGATGCACAAGGGCGCGATTGCCCTGACTGGGTGCCCGGTGAGCTTTGGATTGGGGGCCTCGGGGTCGCCACCGGATACCGGGGGGATGACACCCTCACTCAGGCCCGCTTTGTTCAGGCCACATCAGAGACTGTTTCCGGCCAACCTGTTATGCGCTGGTACCGAACCGGGGACCAGGGGCGTTACTGGCCTGACGGCAATCTGGAATTCCTGGGCCGCCTTGACCATCAGGTCAAGGTGCGGGGACACCGTATTGAGCTCGGTGAGGTAGAAACTGCCCTGAACAGCCTGAGCGCTATTCACCGTGCTGTCGCTGTCGTGCTCTCTCCTGCCGGACAGCCTGCCTCACTCGCTGCTGCCCTGTTGGTTGACCATACAGATGATACTGACACCGAGCAGTTCAAGGCGGATGTCACTGACCAACTCCGTGCCCTGCTGCCCGACTATATGGTTCCTTCTACCCTCGCGCTGGT
>NZ_ANFM02000102.1 GCF_000333895.2 Grimontia indica
ACACCATTAACAGCGAAGGCTCGCTGGTACATCAGGGTAATGTCGCCGCCATAGAAAATGACAATACCCCGCCGGTTATCGTCCAAACCGCCGACGGCAGCTACTACCTGGTGGATGCCGATGGCAATACCGCCACGGTGAAACTGGAAATTGGCGAGTCTCTCATCACCACCTCTGGTTCGCTGGATGTGGTGGATGTCGACGGTGGCGACACCACGGTGTTTGAGAACACGACGGTGGAAGGCACCTACGGGACACTTGAACTGGTGGATGGCAACTGGACCTACACCCTGGATGAAGCCAAGTCTGAATCACTGGGAGAGGGCGACACCGCCCAGGATGTGATCACGCTGACCGCCACCGACGGTACCCAGCAAGACATCACTATCACGGTCACCGGTACCGATGATCTGGCTGAACTGACTGGTGATGTGACAGCAACGGTGACGGATGCGGATGCTTCTGTCTCCGGCTCTATCACTGTTGTTGACCCTGATACCGGTGACAACACCACCATCGCCAACACCACCATGCAGGGCGAATACGGCACCTTCCAGTTGGTAGATGGCGATTGGACTTATACCGTCGATCCCGCCAAAGCAGAGCCTCTGCCTGAAGGCCAGTCGGTAGAAGATACCTTTACCCTGACGGCCTCTGATGGTTCAACCCATGATGTCACGGTCACCGTGACCGGCACTGACAATGCCGGCGTTGTCACAGGCACCACCTCAGGCAGCGTGGACGCAGCAGGCTTTACGCTGAATGTGGAAGAGAGTGGCAACCTCACCGCTGGTGAGGTCACCCAGGGCGATAACAATAGTGGTTGGAATACCACCACCACCACGATTGACGGTGTACCTTATGTTATTTCGACGTCGTTTGGTTACAGTGGCACTACCATCATCTCCCGCGTAGAAGATGATGGTTCGCTCACTGAGACTGACCGCATCGTCTATGACAATAATACTGGTACAGTGACCTCCTCTTCTGGCGGCGACATAACAGCAGTGATTCAGGAAGCAGGTATTTCCGTTGGTGCGCTCGGGAACGGTCTGACTCAGTCCAATGTCTCTCAAGTCGATGGTGAGCCTACCCTGTTCTTGACCTCGCAGAACAGTGGTTCCATCTCTGCATGGCAGATTTCTGACTCCGGTGAACTCAGCCTCAATGGCGGCCTGACCTTCGGCAACTCGCAAACAGGCATTGTGCGTGAAAACGTCACCTTCGAAACGGATGATGGTGAAACTCTGATTTTCGCTACACGCCCTCAGGGTGATACCGTCGATGTCCTCTCCTACAACCCGGAAACCGGTGAAATTGCGGAAACCGGCAACTCCTACCCGTCCGGTGACCTAGTGTCAGGCATCGATATTGTGACGATTGACGGCAATACCTTTGTCACTTCCAGCGGCACTGATGTCGTCAGTCTGTATGCCGTTGACAGCGCTACAGGTAACCTCACTCTGGTTGACAGTGAGCCGGTCACCTCCGGCAGTGGCAACTCGGTGAACTTTTATCAAACCCCTGATGGCAGCACCTATGCCATCAGCTCCAGCAGCAGTGCTGATGTGACTACTGTGTTTGAAGTCGCCGCTGACGGAACACTGACACAGACTGACGTTATTGAAAATGCTGGCGCATATATGTCGACCGCCGGCTACGTCGACGGTGAGCCTGTTTTCGTTGCGCCGAATCCGGATGGTGGTGTCGACCTTTACACCATTAACAGCGAAGGCTCGCTGGTACATCAGGGTAATGTC
>NZ_ANFM02000101.1 GCF_000333895.2 Grimontia indica
TAAGACCTTAAGGGCGCGACGAAAGTCGCGCCCGTTCTTTTTTGGGGGATTAACAGCCAGTCCTAGGAAGAGCCAAGAGCTGGACTCAATATTCCGATACCATCCAAACCACCTAAACCATGCAATACCCAGTTACCTCCCATCTTATGACTGCATCAGGATATTCTCCTCTTTTCTCTACAAGCTTGTAAAACTGACTACATGCCGATAACAATTTAGAGATATATACTGATCTTTCTCATTTCCGCTTTACAGAACAGTATGTTTATTCCGTGGTGATGACTTACAAGCTTGTGAGAGATCTCTTACAAGCGCGTGGGATTGCGCTGTTTTACCGTGAGATTTTCAGAAAGTTCAATTTTTTAATTCGTTTAAAAACAATAGGATAACGATATCGCATCTAACTCTGTATAAAAGTGTGAGTTTAATCACCTTGGGGTTGGTTGTTTTGGAAATTGGTTCGCGTAATCTTTGCGGTGTCGGAAGGATACTGACACACGGAA
>NZ_ANFM02000100.1 GCF_000333895.2 Grimontia indica
GCGGCCAGAATACCAAGGACAGCGATGACCTGATTGTGTCCCCTTGGAAGGGTGACGGCAACAGGTTCACCGGGTTGAACCCCGTGCTCGGTGAGTAAAGCAGCCAGTTGCAGGGCAGCTTGAGCGAGCTCGCCATAGGAGAGGGAATGTTGTTCAGAAATAATGGCAGTGCGTTCAGGGGTTTCCGCCGCCATTTCAAAGAACGGTTGGTGAAGAGTTCGCTCCTTATAAGGGTACTCTGTCGTGTTGGTCACAACGCGGGTTTGAGTCTGTTGTAATGGTAAAAGCGTATCCAGTGGTGAGTTCCACGAGACATGCAGGGTATTCAACATTGTGCCGAGGGCGTCAAACATGTCGTCGAGCATGCCTTCAGGGAAAAGTGAATCCACGGTATCCCATGAAATATGAAGCTCATCACCATATTCATACATTTGATGATCCAGCCATACCTGAGGTGTTTCCGATAAGCCTCCACCGGATATTTGCGGGAACTCGCTGATAGTCTCTTCTCTTAACAGATCATCAGACATTCCGAGTGTGCTGGTGAATACAATAGGCAAGGCAGCCGCTGTCATATCCATATGCTTTGCGCGCTCGCGTTGCACATAAATTGAAGAAACCTGTCGATGCTCTAAGGCATCAAAGGTTTCTTCCTGTAACTGCAAAGCACTTTCGATTAAGTTTGCGTTCCTGTCAGGCTGATAACCCACTGGCACCAATGATGTAAAGTCACCGGCAACATGATTGATATCCGGGTGAATTGGCTGCCGATCGAACAGTGTCATATTTACGGTATGGGAGTGGCCGCCACTCCAACGGCTTAAAACCTCACAAAATGCACTCAGCACTGCAACAGAAGGTGTGATCCCATTGGCTCTTGTTGACTCCTTTAGACTTTGCCAAGTTTCGCGGTTTAAGATCATTGACCGTCTGCGGAAGTGAGAATGATTGACTGTTCTTGGATCAACCTTCAGTGGTAAAGCTGCAGATAGCGGGAGTGTTTCAAGTTTTTGCTCCCAGTATTTGATAGCTGTTTCACGTTGTTTTGCCGAGGGTGCGAATTGTTGAACATAATCGCGGAATGAGACCGCAGGCGCAGGCAAAGGCGCTTCAAGATCCCTGTATCTGAGTGCTAGCTGGCGAAGCAGCATTTTAATGCTGAAGCCATCCAAAGTGAGGTAGTTGAAGATCAAGCCAACCCTGCTGCGGTGATGACCCATTGAAAATACGCGCGCTGCAAACAATGTGGCTTCTTTCGAGGACGAGAGAGCTTTCCACCAGAGTGAGAGCTGCGTGCTGGCATGTTCAAGATCATCACACTCTACCTGTTCAATAGAGGTAAAGAATCTGGACGGATCCTCGGCCACACATTGTGTTTCCATATCATTAATATCAACCCTGAGCATGTCATGATGCTGAACCAAGCTGTTCCAAGCCTGTTCAAGCCGCCCAATATTGACGTTCTCACCATCCAGCTCGACCAGATAATGGGTACCAC
>NZ_ANFM02000099.1 GCF_000333895.2 Grimontia indica
AGGACAGACAAAACAAGAGAAATAGGGCAGATAGTATTTCCCTTATTGAGTAAACCGCATATTTGGGTGACTATTTGGAGGAGTTCAACATTGGCGTTGCCGCCTAATCGACTTCCGGCTTAATTTATCTAAATTGCAGGCAATAAAAATATCAGGCAAAGACCTGATTGTTTAAGGACAGAATAGAGAGAGGACGATTAGCTGTCAGGTAAACGTATTCCTGAGACTCTCTGGCGCTGAAGAAGCGGTAATGCTGCTTTAATGGCGTTACCCGTCCCCACCATATTACCAGCTTCGATGTTTGAGGTTGTTCTTAGCCAAAGGGACGGTTCAATACCAAGGCGTTCCAGTAATGGTGGTAATTTAGCATCTATCTGGCCACGCTTATCATCACGAACTTGCCTGCCCGTCCATTCAACCAACTCCAGATAGTCCAATAACCGAAAGGGGATACCGTCTGGCTGGTCTTTACGCGGATATCCCGCGAAAACATGTAAGCCTTCAGCATTCACCTGGTCATTTCTCAGTGCTTCAATTCGGGCTTTGACCGACGTGTACTCAGAGGACTCAGGCGAATCGGCGATATCAGCGCGTATCGGGTTGAGGTCAACATAGGCCATCGCGGCAGCCAGCGCCTTTTCATCCAACAATGCTTGGCTCTTAAAACGCCCTTCCCAGAAGTGACCAGTGCACTGGTCTTCACGGTTTGCTTCTGCAGCAATGTATTGATTTAGCATGCGCATAAACCAGCTGATAGAGGTTAAGCGTGCTCGCCACGTTTCAATGAATTCCAGACATCGTTCATTTTCAGCCTCTGACATTTCTTCACCCCGCATAAAGCGTTGTATCAGCACAGGGCCTTGATGAAATGCTAACCACCGCTCGGCCACCTCTAATGGTGATAACACCATGGCTCTCTCTATGTTGATATGCAAAACGACGTGATAATGATTGCTCATAATGGCGTAGGCGCACACATCGATACAGAACGCCTTCGATAATGAGAGTAGACGTTTCTCTATCCATCCTCGACGGTGCTCAAAGCACTTACCCTGTGCATTGTCAAAGCCGCAAAGAAATGAACGGCGAACGCAGCGAGATATGCAGTGATAGTAAGTTGTGGCTTCAGTATTAATGAGCGAGGAGCGAGCGGTTGTCATGGCGAATTCGAATAC
>NZ_ANFM02000098.1 GCF_000333895.2 Grimontia indica
GATGTCATTGAAGTGACGGCGTCTGATGGTGTAACGACGACAGATATTGTTATTACTATCGGCGGGTCTCAAGATGCGATTGATGCATTCCTGGCAAGCAACTCGGTCATATCTGGTGATTTTTCAGGTCAAGTCACTGAGCGTGATCCCGGCGAATCATCGACCGTGACAGGGAAGATCTCAGTGTCAGATCCTGACTCTACAGATTCTCCTTCGTTGGTATACGAGAGTGTGGATGGTACTTATGGCACATTCTTACTCGAAGACGGTGCTTGGTATAACCTTAATGAGGATCGATGGACATATACCCTGAACAATAACAGCACTCTGGTTCAGGCTCTGGCTGAAGGCCAGAAGGTAGAAGATACATTCACTGTTAAAGCGACGGACGGAAAATCCCAACGGATTGTTATCACAATTGTTGGTTCTGATGACGCGCCGGTAGCGACAGGAGATACATCAGCTCAGATAAACTTGTTCCTCGATCAAGGCTTTGAGGGCGACCTCTATGAGGTGAGAGGATGGAGGCGAGGTGATGACTATTCGAT
>NZ_ANFM02000097.1 GCF_000333895.2 Grimontia indica
TGGATGTTGTCGCCTGGCATTACCATCTCAACGCCTTCTGGCAGTTCGATAGTACCGGTCACGTCAGTAGTACGGAAGTAGAACTGTGGACGGTAGCCTTTGAAGAACGGAGTATGACGGCCGCCTTCGTCTTTAGACAGAACGTATACTTCTGACTCGAAATTAGTGTGAGGAGTGATAGAACCAGGCTTCGCCAGTACTTGACCACGCTCAACTTCGTCACGCTTAGTACCACGCAGCAGAACACCAACGTTCTCACCTGCACGGCCTTCGTCCAGAAGCTTACGGAACATTTCAACGCCAGTACAAGTAGTAGTGGTAGTCTCTTTGATACCTACGATTGCAACTTCGTCACCTACGCGAACGATACCTTGCTCAACACGACCTGTTACAACAGTACCACGGCCTTGGATTGAGAATACGTCTTCGATTGGCAGGATGAATGGCTTGTCGATCGCACGCTCTGGCTCTGGGATGTATGAATCCAGTGCTTCTGCCAGCTCAACGATTTTCGCTTCCCACTCAGCTTCGCCGTTCAGTGCACCCAGTGCAGAACCTTGAATGACTGGGCAGTCGTCGCCTGGGAAGTCGTACTCAGACAGCAGTTCACGAACTTCCATCTCAACCAGCTCAAGCAGCTCTTCGTCGTCAACCATGTCACACTTGTTCATGAATACAAGGATGTATGGAATACCAACCTGGCGACCCAGCAGGATGTGCTCACGAGTTTGTGGCATTGGACCGTCAGTTGCCGCAACAACCAGGATACCACCGTCCATTTGCGCAGCACCGGTGATCATGTTTTTAACATAGTCAGCGTGTCCTGGGCAGTCTACGTGTGCGTAGTGGCGAGTTGGAGTATCGTACTCTACGTGTGAAGTAGAGATAGTGATACCACGCTCGCGCTCTTCTGGCGCGTTATCGATTGATGCGAAGTCACGCGCTGCACCGCCGTAAGTTTTAGACAGTACAGTACAGATTGCTGCAGTCAGAGTGGTTTTACCGTGGTCAACGTGGCCGATAGTACCAACGTTAACGTGCGGTTTCGTACGTTCAAATTTTTCTTTAGACA
>NZ_ANFM02000096.1 GCF_000333895.2 Grimontia indica
CGTTAATAGCGTATCTAGGGTTCAAATCCCTATCTCTCCGCCACTTTTAAACCAAACAGCTTTAACTAGGTGTTTGACTCAGAGGATGAAACATTCCTCCGAGAGATAGGGTGAAGAAGCCTAGACAGGGTTCAGCCGAGCGCGAAGCGCGAGACAACAACGGCTTGCCGTTGGCCCGAAGGGCAAGGGAGCGAAGCGACCGAGTAAATCCCTATCTCTCCGCCACATTCTGGAAGTTGGGTTGTAAAGCCGGATTTCACAAGAATTGGAGCGGTAGTTCAGTTGGTTAGAATACCGGCCTGTCACGCCGGGGGTCGCGGGTTCGAGTCCCGTCCGCTCCGCCAACACAACAAAGCCCTGCAGGAAACTGCGGGGCTTTTTGTATTTATCAGATTCCAAGAGAAGGGACTCTCACGAGCCATGCGGCTCGAGTCCCGCTGGAGCGCCAGCCCGGCCGTTCCGCCACTGATTAAAGCCTGATGCGAAAGCGTCAGGCTTTTTT
>NZ_ANFM02000095.1 GCF_000333895.2 Grimontia indica
ATTGACGTTCTCACCATCCAGCTCGACCAGATAATGGGTACCACAGTTGAGTGGCAGTCCAGGTGACTGGCCCATCCAATAGGCACGCTGAACCTCTGTCAGTGGGAAAGGTTCAAAGCGAGCGTCCGGGTCAGGAACCAGGGTGGAAAGCGGCTCGGCGTTCTCGAATGAGAGTCCGGCAGCAAATTCGGCCAACACAGGTTGTGCAAACAACAGACGGAGAGGCTGTTCAGCGGTCAGCCCATTTTCACGTAGCGTTGAAATGACCTGGGTGGCTAACAAGCTATCACCGCCGAGAGAGAAAAAGTGGCTTTCCCTTCCGATGCTTCTGTCCGGTAACAGTGCTTGCCATACGCTGGCTACCTGACACTCCTTATCGCCTTTTGGAGGTGTCAGGATTGTTTGCTGTGCGTCAGCATGCTCAGCCAGAAGTATCTGAGCTTGCTTGCGGTCAACTTTACCGTTCGCACTGAGAGGAATTTCATCAACCAGCGCGAGGGTAGAAGGAACCATATAGTCGGGCAGCAGGGC
>NZ_ANFM02000094.1 GCF_000333895.2 Grimontia indica
GCATTCCCACAAGATGCATCGGAGACCACAGACACTGACGGTGATGGTGTAGGCGATAATGCCGATGCCTTCCCGGACGATGCCTCTGAAACCACAGACTCTGACGGTGATGGTGTGGGTGATAATTCGGATATCGATCGTGACAACGACGGTCTTGCGGATGAGTTAGAACTGCGTACCAAAGCGGACATTGTTGACTGGCCTGTGCTTTATGGAGCCAACTTCTCGAACGGTGTTCTGTCTGCTAACGGCGGAAGCTGGAGCTATCAGGCGAACTCAGTACGTTTTTCTGAGTACGGCTACCGTGATAATTATCGTCTGAATTTCACGGTTGAATCGCTGGGCAGCAACAATATGTTTGGCTTAGGTAATGCTGAAAGCAGCGCAAATTACCCTGATATTGATTACGCCTTCTACATCGTGAACACCACGCTCTATATCTATGAGAGCGGTTCATACCGTGGCAACTTTGGCGCGAACAGTGTCGCTACTGGCGATACGCTTTCATTGGAAGTTAACAACGGCAATATCCGTTATCTCCGTAACGGCGAGGAAATCCGCACAGTAAGCTACAGCGGAGAAACACCGGACTTCTACGTTGATACCAGCTTTTACAATGGCGCAATTCGCCTGAGCAATATTAGCCTCACGCCAATGTCCGGTAGCGGTGTATCCGCTGACGCCGATCAGGATGGCGTCAACAATGACGTCGATCTGGACTCTGATAACGACACCATCCCAGACGTGATTGAAGCCGGTTTAGCCGATGCTGATGGCGACTTGAAAGTCGACTCAGTAAATCAGCAAGGCACTGTCGACCCTGCCCCGGATTCAGACGGCGATGGCATTCCGGATTACCTTGATTTGGAAAGCCAGAATGCCGCCAATGATGGTACTGCCTTCGACATGCATGGCTACGACTTTGCTGCCTTCGATTCAAACGGCGACGGTAAGCTCGATGCCAATGATGAGCTCGGCGGTAACGATGTGAACGGCAACGGTGTCGATGACCGCGCGGAAGACGCGGACGGCGATGGACTCTCAAATCCGAACGACGATGACGACGATAACGACGGCACGTTAGATATCTACGATGCCTTCCCATTCGATCCGAACGAAACCACAGATTCGGATGGTGACGGCGTTGGCGATAACAGTGACGCCTTCCCAACAGATGCTACTGAAACCACAGACACCGATGGTGATGGTATCGGCGACAACAGTGACGCATTCCCAGACGATGCCACCGAGACCGCTGACTCAGACGGAGACGGTGCTGGTGATAATGCTGATGCTTTCCCGAATGACGCGTCTGAAACCACGGATTCCGATGGCGATGGTGTTGGTGACAACAGTGATATCGACAAAGACAATGATGGCCTTTCAGATGAGCTGGAATCCCGCACTCAGGCAGATATCGTTGACTGGCCCGTGCTTTACGGAGCCAGCTTCTCTAACGGTGTTCTGTCTGCCAACGGCGGAAACTGGAGCTATCAAGCGAACTCAGCCCGTTTCTCCAGCTATGGCTTCACGGATAACTACCGTCTGAACTTCCATGTTGATGCGCTTGGTACCTACAACATGTTCGGGCTGGGCAATACTGAAAGCTCAGCGAGCTATACCGATATTGATTACGCCTTCTATATCGCAGGCACAACCCTCTACATCTACGAAAGTGGCGCGTATATCGGCAGCTTTGGCACGGTCGTAGCGGGTGATGATCTGGCGCTGGAAGTGAATAACGGCACCATTGTGTACTATCGCAATGGCGCACTTGTCCGTTCAGTTAATTACAGTGGAGATACGCCTGACTTCTACCTTGATACCAGCTTCTACAGCGGGGCAATTCAACTGTCTGGCATTGAACTTACTCCGCTCTCAGGCTCAGGCGCTTCTAAGGACGCAGATAACGATGGTGTCACCAACGACCTCGATTTGGACTCTGACAATGACACCATCCCGGATGTGATTGAAGCGGGTCTGGTTGATGCCGACGGAAACCTTCAAGTTGACGCCATCAATCTTCAGGGCTCAGTGAACCCAGCCCCGGATTCAGACGGCGATGGCATTCCGGATTACCTTGATTTGGAAAGCCAGAATGCCGCCAATGATGGTACTGCCTTCGACATGCATGGCTACGACTTTGCTGCCTTCGATTCAAACGGCGACGGTAAGCTCGATGCCAATGATGAGCTCGGCGGTAACGATGTGAACGGCAACGGTGTCGATGACCGCGCGGAAGACGCTGACGGGGATGGACTGTCGAACCCGAATGACGATGACGACGATAACGA
>NZ_ANFM02000093.1 GCF_000333895.2 Grimontia indica
AGTCCATCCCCATCAGCATCTTCGGCTCGATCATCGACACCGTTGCCGTTCACATCGTTGCCGCCGAGCTCATCATTGCCATCGAGTTTGCCGTCGCCGTTGGAATCGAAAGCAGCGAAGTCATAGCCATGCATGTCGAAGGCCGTGCCATCGTTTTCTGGGTTTTGACTTTCCAGATCGAGGTAATCAGGAATACCGTCACCGTCTGAATCCGGGGCAGGGTCGACAGTGCCTTGCAGATCGACTGAGTCGACTTTCAGGTCGCCATCAGCATCGGCTAAACCGGCTTCAATCGCATCAGGGATAGTGTCGTTGTCGGAATCGAGGTCAATATCGTTGTTGACGCCATCCTGATCGGCGTCAGCGGATACACCGCTACCGGACATTGGCGTGAGGCTAATATTGCTCAGGCGAATTGCGCCGTTATAGAAGCTGGTATCAACGTAAAAGTCCGGTGTTTCTCCACTGTAAGTCACCACACGGATTTCTTCACCGTTACGGAGGTAGCGGATATTGCCGTTGTTAACTTCCAATGAAAGCGTATCGCCAGTAGCGACACTGTTCGCGCCAAAGTTGCCACGGTATGAACCGCTCTCGTAGATATAGAGCGTGGTGTTCACGATGTAGAAGGCGTAATCAATATCAGGGTAATTTGCGCTGCTTTCAGCATTACCTAAGCCAAACATATTGTTACTGCCCAGCGATTCAACCGTGAAATTCAGGCGATAGTTATCGCGGTAGCCGTACTCAGAGAAACGTACTGAGTTCGCCTGATAGCGCCATGTGCCGCCATTGGCAGAGAGTTCACCATTGGAGAAACTCGCCCCATAAAGCACGGGCCAATCAACAATGTCAGCTTTGGTGCGCAGCTCTAACTCGTCCGCAAGACCGTCGTTGTCACGATCGATATCCGAATTATCACCCACACCATCGCCGTCAGAGTCTGTGGTTTCAGACGCATCGTCAGGGAAGGCATCAGCATTATCGCCCACGCCGTCACCGTCAGTGTCTGTGGTCTCAGATGCATCGTTAGGGAAGGCATCGGCATTATCGCCGACACCATCACCGTCGGTGTCTTTGGTTTCGGTGGCATCTGTTGGGAAGGCGTCACCATTATCTCCAACACCGTCACCATCAGAATCGGTGTCTTCATTCGGGTCGAATGGGAAGGCGTCGTTAACGTCTAAGGTGCCGTCGTTATCGTCGTCATCGTCATTCGGGTTCGACAGTCCATCCCCGTCAGCATCTTCGGCCCGATCATCGACACCGTTGCCGTTCACATCGTTGCCGCCGAGCTCATCATTGCCATCGAGTTTACCGTCGCCATTAGAATCGAAGGCAGCAAAGTCATAGCCATGCATGTCGAAGGCCGTGCCATCGTTTTCTGGGTTTTGACTTTCCAGATCGAGGTAATCAGGAATACCGTCACCGTCTGAATCCGGGGCAGGGTCGACAGAGCCTTGCAGATTTACTGAGTCGACTTTCAGATCGCCATCAGCATCAGTTAATCCGGCTTCAATCACGTCTGGGATGGTGTCGTTATCAGAGTCCAGATCGACGTCATTGTTGACGCCATCCTGATCGGCGTCAGTGGATACACTGCTACCGGACATTGGCGTGAGGCTAATATTGCTCAGGCGAATCGCGCCATTGTAGAAGCTTGAATCAACGTAGAAGTCCGGTGTTTCTCCACTGTAAGTCACCACACGGATTTCTTCACCGTTACGGAGATAGCGGATATTGCCGTTGTTAACTTCCAATGAAAGCGTATCGCCGGTAGCGACACTGTTCGCACCAAAGTTGCCACGGTATGAACCGCTCTCGTAGATATAGAGCGTGGTGTTCACGATGTAGAAGGCGTAATCAATATCAGGGTAATTTGTGCTGCTTTCAGCATTACCCAAGCCAAACATATTGTTGGTGCCCAGTGACTCAACGGTGAAATTCAGACGATAATTATCCCGGTAGCCGTACTCAGAGAAACGCACTGAGTTCGCCTGATAGCTCCAGCTTCCGCCGTTGGCAGACAGAACACCGTTAGAGAAGCTGGCTCCGTAAAGCACTGGCCAGTCAACGATATCTGCTTGAGTGCGGGATTCCAGCTCATCGGAGAGGCCATCATTGTCTTTGTCGATATCACTGTTATCACCAACACCATCGCCATCGGAATCCGTGGTCTCTGAAGCATCATTCGGGAAAGCATCGGCATTATCACCAACACCGTCTCCGTCTGAGTCAGTGGTCTCGGTGGCATCATCAGGGAAAGCGTCACTGTTGTCGCCTACACCGTCACCATCGGTGTCTGTGGTTTCGGTGGCATCCGTTGGGAAGGCATCGCTGTTATCGCCGACACCGTCACCATCCGAATCCGTGGTTTCGTTTGGATCGAACGGGAAGGCGTCGTTAACGTCTAAGGTGCCGTCGTTATCGTCGTCGTCATCATTTGGATTAGAGAGTCCATCCCCATCAGCATCTTCGGCTCGATCATCGACACCGTT
>NZ_ANFM02000092.1 GCF_000333895.2 Grimontia indica
GTGGTACCTGTGGTGCTGCCGTCAGTACCGCCCGTAGTCGAACCGTCGGTCGTACCCGTGGTAGTGCCGTCAGTGCCGCCCGTGGTCGAACCGTCCGTGGTACCTGTAGTGCTGCCGTCAGTACCGCCTGTAGTCGATCCGTCGGTGCCGCCCGTAGTCGAACCGTCGGTCGAACCTGTGGTGGTGCCATCCGTACCGCCCGTGGTCGAGCCATCGGTGGTACCTGTAGTCGAGCCGTCTGTGCCGCCGGTGGTTGAACCGTCGGTCGTACCTGTAGTGGTGCCATCCGTACCGCCCGTGGTCGAGCCATCGGTGGTACCTGTGGTTGAGCCGTCTGTGCCGCCGGTGGTTGAACCGTCGGTCGAACCTGTGGTGCTGCCGTCAGTACCGCCGGTGGTCGAACCGTCCGTCGTACCTGTAGTCGAGCCGTCTGTACCACCAGTTGTTGAACCATCGGTGGTGCCCGTGGTGGAGCCATCCGTACCGCCGGTGGTCGAGCCATCGGTGGTACCTGTAGTCGAGCCGTCAGTACCGCCCGTGGTCGAGCCATCGGTGGTACCTGTGGTGCTGCCGTCAGTACCGCCAGTCGTTGAACCGTCTGTCGTACCTGTGGTGGTGCCATCCGTACCGCCGGTAGTCGAACCGTCCGTGGTACCTGTAGTGCTGCCGTCAGTACCGCCCGTAGTCGAACCGTCGGTCGTACCTGTGGTGGTGCCATCCGTACCGCCGGTAGTCGAACCGTCCGTCGTACCTGTAGTGCTGCCGTCAGTACCGCCGGTGGTCGAACCGTCCGTGGTACCTGTAGTGCTGCCGTCAGTACCGCCGGTGGTCGAACCGTCCGTCGTACCTGTGGTCGAGCCGTCGGTAGTACCCGTCGTTGAGCCGTCGGTGCCGCCCGTAGTTGAGCCGTCAGTACCGCCAGTAGTCGATCCGTCGGTACCACCGGTTGTTGAACCGTCCGTGGTACCCGTCGTTGAGCCGTCAGTACCGCCCGTGGTCGAGCCATCGGTCGTGCCTGTGGTGGTGCCATCAGTACCGCCGGTCGTTGAACCGTCCGTGGTACCTGTGGTTGAGCCGTCAGTACCACCAGTTGTTGAACCGTCTGTCGTACCTGTGGTGCTGCCGTCAGTAGTACCTGTGGTTGAACCGTCTGTCGTACCTGTGGTCGAGCCATCGGTGGT
>NZ_ANFM02000091.1 GCF_000333895.2 Grimontia indica
TTGCACCGTTATAGAAGCTGGTATCAACGTAAAAGTCCGGTGTTTCTCCGCTGTAGCTTACTGTGCGGATTTCCTCGCCGTTACGGAGATAACGGATCGTGCCCTTGTTCACTTCCAGCGAGAGGGTATCGCCGGTAGCGACACTGTTTGCGCCAAAGTTGCCACGGTACGAACCGCTCTCGTAGATATAGAGCGTTGTGTTCACAATGTAGAAGGCGTAATCAATATCAGGATAATTTGCGCTGCTTTCAGCATTACCCAAGCCAAACATATTGTTGGTACCCAGCGATTCAACCGTGAAATTCAGACGGTAGTTATCGCGGTAGCCGTACTCAGAGAAACGCACCGAGTTCGCCTGATAGCGCCAAGTACCGCCATTGGCAGAGAGTTCACCATTGGAGAAGCTCGCCCCATAAAGCACAGGCCAGTCAACGATATCTGCCTGAGTGCGGGATTCCAGCTCATCGGAGAGACCATCATTGTCTTTGTCGACATCGCTGTTGTCACCAACACCATCGCCATCGGAATCCGTGGTTTCAGACGCGTCGCTCGGGAAAGCATCAGCATTATCGCCTACGCCGTCACCGTCGGTATCTGTGGTCTCAGACGCGTCTTCAGGGAAGGCATCAGCGTTATCACCGACGCCATCACCATCCGTATCTTTGGTTTCAGTCGCATCCGTTGGGAAGGCATCACTGTTATCGCCGACACCGTCGCCATCGGAATCTGTGGTTTCATTCGGATCGAACGGGAAGGCATCGTAGATATCTAATGTACCGTCGTTATCATCATCATCGTCGTTTGGATTGGAGAGTCCATCCCCGTCTGCGTCTTCTGCACGATCGTCCACGCCGTTGCCGTTTACATCGTTACCACCTAGTTCATCGTTGCTGTCGAGTTTTCCATCACCGTTGGTATCGAAGGCAGCGAAGTCGTAGCCGTGCATGTCGTAGGCGGTGCCGTCATTGGCGGCGTTGTGGCTTTCCAAGTCCAGATAATCGGGAATGCCGTCGCCGTCAGAGTCCGGGGCAGGGCTGACGGAAGCTTGCTGATCAATCGAATCGACGGTTAAATCGCCGTCAGCATCAGTTAATCCGGCTTCAATCACGTCTGGGATGGTGTCGTTATCAGAGTCCAGATCGACGTCATTGTTGACGCCATCCTGATCGGCGTCAGCGGATACACCGCTACCGGACATTGGCGTGAGGCTAATATTGCTCAGGCGAATTGCACCGTTATAGAAGCTGGTATCAACGTAAAAGTCCGGTGTT
>NZ_ANFM02000090.1 GCF_000333895.2 Grimontia indica
TCTGTCGTACCCGTCGTTGAGCCGTCGGTAGTACCTGTGGTTGAGCCGTCAGTGCCGCCCGTGGTTGAACCATCGGTCGTACCTGTCGTTGAGCCGTCTGTCGTACCTGTGGTTGAACCGTCGGTGGTACCTGTGGTTGAGCCGTCAGTACCGCCCGTAGTCGAACCGTCTGTGGTACCTGTGGTGCTGCCATCAGTACCGCCGGTAGTCGAACCATCGGTCGTACCTGTGGTGCTGCCATCAGTACCGCCAGTCGTTGAACCGTCTGTCGTACCCGTGGTAGTGCCATCAGTACCGCCGGTGGTCGAACCGTCCGTCGTACCTGTGGTGCTGCCATCAGTACCGCCCGTAGTCGAACCATCGGTGGTACCTGTGGTGCTGCCGTCAGTGCCGCCAGTGGTCGATCCGTCGGTGGTACCTGTCGTTGAGCCGTCAGTACCGCCCGTGGTCGAGCCGTCGGTGCCGCCGGTGGTCGAACCGTCCGTCGTACCCGTAGTCGAGCCGTCGGTACCGCCGGTGGTTGAACCATCAGTGGTGCCCGTCGTTGAACCGTCAGTCGTACCCGTCGTTGAGCCGTCAGTGGTGCCATCCGTACCGCCGGTGGTCGAACCGTCAGTGGTACCTGTAGTGCTGCCGTCAGTGCCGCCCGTAGTCGAGCCGTCGGTGCCGCCGGTGGTTGAGCCGTCGGTGCCGCCAGTCGTTGAACCGTCCGTCGTACCTGTAGTCGAGCCGTCGGTACCACCAGTTGTTGAACCATCGGTGGTGCCCGTGGTGGAGCCATCCGTACCGCCGGTGGTCGAACCGTCTGTGCCGCCAGTGGCTGAACCGTCGGTCGTACCTGTAGTGCTGCCGTCAGTACCGCCCG
>NZ_ANFM02000089.1 GCF_000333895.2 Grimontia indica
AGCCACCATCGCTGACGATGGCACGGGTGCTAACCCACCGCCAATTGGTGGCGATGACCGCCCGACCGTATCTATTACAGGCCCACAAGCACAAGTCAGCGAAGGTGACAGTGCCAACTTTACCGTAACCCTCAACAAAGCTGCTGAGACCGGCGTCAAAGTCAAACTGTCCCTGACTGATATCGACACCGACGCTGATGATCTGGGCGACATGACCGTCTCGTACGAGCTGAACGGCAAGACCGAGGTGATCACGGCAGACAGCAACGGCGATTACACCATTCCTGCTGGGATCACTGAGCTCAATGTTTCGGTTACTACTCATCAAGATACGGACTACGAAGGCGACGAAGCATTTTCGGTCACTGTTACCCCGTCTGAAGGGGTGAGCGGCATTACCGACGGTAAGCTGGCTACAGATAACGCTATCGTGTCTGATGACGGTAAACTGGGTGGCAACAATGACATTGACGGTGGTAATGATGATCGTCCAACGTTGAACGTCAAAAGTCTCGGAGATACCGATGAAGGAAACTCGGCCACATTTAACGTTACGTTAGGTAATCAAGTTAAAGGCGAAGTCACTTACACGCTCAAGCTTGAAAGCAACGATGACTTCAATATTACTGACATCACGTCTATCAGCGTGAATGGCGATGAAATTACAGATCCTAATGACATTGCTAGCTTCTTTAACCAAGGCCACAACCTGACACTTGCGGGCAATAATACGAACTTTAGCGTCATCATTAACACCAAAGATGATAGTGAATTTGAAGGTCCTGAATCAGTCACGCTAAATGTGAATACAGACGTTGCTTTGGCGAAGTCAGGTAATCAACTATCCGACTCTGCAACGATACTGGACAACGACAATCCGCCTGTTGCAAACGATGACTATGACGGTGGCGACAGCTACTGGGTGAACAACAGCGATACAAACGGCATCTTAATTGCCTTTAACGACATTACGAAAAACGATACCGATAAAGACGACGGTGACACTGTTTCTGTCTGGAACAAAGATGACTTAGAGAGCTTTACCCTAGTACCAAGCGAAGCCGGTTCTATTGCATTGAGTGACGATGGCGAAGGGCTCGTATTTACACCTAATTCAGAATTCAACGGCCCAGTTCAAATTGAGTACTTTGCGACAGATGGAACTAATAAATCACTCGAACCGGCCAATATCCATATCTACGTCAATGAAGTGAATGCGAACAACGATGGACTCTCAACTGCATTCACAACCAGCAGTGCTGACGGCTGGCAGAACCTGGATGGGAATGAATATTTCACCATCAAAGCCCTCAAAATTGGCGATGACGGTAAACGTGTTAAAGACGGCGAGTTAGTCACGGAAGGCTCTGAGCACATTCACAGCACGGGTATTGGTGTGGCAGATACTGCACGCCCTGAGCACACAGGTGCGTCACACCAAATTGAACACAACCATCAGTATGATGTTTCTGAAGCCATTCAAATTGACCTCAACAATCCGACGTTCAGCATGGATGTGGGCATTGCGAGGCTCTTTGCTACAGAAAACGGTGGTGAAGTCGGTAAATACCTGATCTACGACGGTGATGTGTTAGTTGATGAAGTGACCTTCTCATTTGATGAGGGACACACCGGTATCATCAATATCAGCTCGGATGTTCCTTTTGACCGTGTCGTTCTTGAGTCTGCTGAACGCAAGAATGATGGCGATAGAGATGGTGGTGACTCGACGGATTTCACCATTACATCTATTTCTATACATACAGAGCAATACAAGGTCACTGAAACCAATACACTGGATTCAACTTCAACGGCACAAGGTTCATTGTTAGACAATGATAGTGACCCAGAAGGTCATAGTTTCACGGTCACGCAGATTAACGGCATAGACCTTAATTTTGACATCGACACTGGCTTCGCAACGGTTGAGTTCCCTGAAGGTATCCTGCGTATAAAAGCTGACGGTACTTTTGAATTTGATGCCAAAGACCAGGTATCTCTGAAGAAAGGGGATGCGCAATCTTTCGACTTTGAGTACACCATCAAAGACGCTAAAGGTGACACTGATACGGCTGACGTCAAAATCACTATTCTGGGTGTTAACGAAGCCCCTATCGTCGAAAAGGTCACCGCGCAAGCGAATGAAGACGACCAGAAGTTTGTTGTTGACCCGCTAGCAAACAGCAGTGACGGTGATGAAGGCGACCAGCTAAAAGCTGAGAACATCAAGCTTTCAAGCGGCAAAGCCGATGGCGTTAAAGTGGTCGATGGTCAACTTGAAGTAGATCCAAGTGCCTATCAGTACCTTGGTGAGGGAGAGAAAGAAGTCATCACCTATACCTACGATGTTGTTGAGTATGAAGGCGACACAGAAATCTCTCGCACGCCGACCACGGCAACAATCACGATTGATGGTAAGAATGATGCGCCTCAAGCTGGGGACAATTTGAACAACCCAGATACCGGTGAAGCGTATTGGACCAACAATGATGTGGGGCAAATCGTCACTATCCCCGCAAACCTTATCCTCAGCAATGCCTCTGATACCGATAAGAATGATGCGATTAAGATCGTCTTAAGTAGCCTCAAGCTTGATGACCCTAACGCGGGTGACTTTGAGCTTGTTGTGAAAGTGTCTGAAAGCGAAACGAAAACCGTATCGAAAGACTACCAACTGAAAGATGGCGAGTCGCTGGAAAGCATCATCTTCACCCCTAACCCTGACTATAGCGGACAGGTGAACCTCAGCTATCAGGTCACTGATGGTATCAGCCATTCAAACATCGCCAACGTGCCGATCATTGTGAATGCCGTTTATGCGGATAATGATGGCCTCACCTCTGCGTTCACAACCAGCAGTGCTGACGGATGGCAGAACCTCGATGGGAATGAGTACTTCACCATCAAAGCCCTCAAAATTGGTGATGACGGTAAACGCGTTAAAGACGGCGAGTTAGTCACGGAAGGCTCTGAGCACATTCACAGCACGGGTATTGGTGTGGCAGATACTGCACGCCCTGAGCACACAGGTGCGTCACACCAAATTGAACACAACCATCAGTATGATGTTTCTGAAGCCATTCAAATTGACCTCAACAATCCGACGTTCAGCATGGATGTGGG
>NZ_ANFM02000088.1 GCF_000333895.2 Grimontia indica
AACCCGAAGGTCGTCGGTTCAAATCCGGCTCCCGCAACCACATTCGAAAGCCCAGACTTAGGTCTGGGCTTTTTCATTTCCCAATTCTATGTTTCTCTCCGTTATTATCGTCTAATCGTCTAATCGTCTAATCGTCTAATCGTCTAATCGTCTAATCGTCTAATCGTCTAATCGTCTAATCGTCTAATCGTCTAATCGTATGACGAATATTAATTCGAAAATTATATATTTATATTCAAGACGAAAAAAATATAGAAATATATTTGATTAATAACTGAGCAAATCTGGTTCTAAGTTTCAAGTGATGAGATCTTGAATAAAACCATGTTTAGTTTATCTGTTGATATAAAGATTATTTAGTGGGCTTATTCAGTGTTACTCACTTTTTCTACGATTTTTCTTGATAATTTCTCCTGAAAGTAACCCTGCTTAGTGGTGTGCAGTTAGAGAGTTGCACTGCTTCAATCAGAAATCATGGTGTTACAATCCGCAATTACTTTACAGTCTAGTCAGTCTATTTTTTCATTCATTACGCCTAATTAAGTTTACTTTCTTATTTCTTGCGCTTTACGAGATCACCAGAAATATATTGAAACATTGTTTATTACGGATTTGTTAAATATGAGACATGCTTCGAATGGTGTCTATATGGCGCATGATCTCTAGCTATGAATTGATGTACTACTTCAACAGTACAAAAGTGTGTATTGGTTCCACTTTGGGTGAGCCTAATAACTTTTATAGAAGTCCAATAAATAAAAAATCAGCATTTGATTGGTATTTAGACAATAAATTTGGATTGCAGTACAGGGAAGATAAGTATGCAAAAATTGCAGCTAGGATGCGGCACTACTTTGCTGTTGTTGGCTTCTATTCCAACAACAGCGATGGCAGATACTGACGCTCCAAGTCCGTGGGGAGGCTCAACGAGCATTTACTATAGCCAAAATGGCTATGGTAAAGATGACTATCGTTCTATCCGCTCTATCAACTGGACAGCGACGGCAAAATACAAAATTAGCGATAACTACTCTGGATACTTAACCGGCGGTGGTTACCGAGCGTACGAAGACAAAACAGGAGACTTTTTCACTGATAGCGTTCTGGGTGTATCTCGATCATCACTCTATTCATTTGGTGAGACAGGTAACATTGGCGCATCTTTACAATTTACGATCCCCGCTTCGGAAACATCCAAAAATGATGACCTCAAAACAGCCGCTAGGCTGGGTCTATCTGTTTCCGGTCAGGCAGCAGGATTTAACCTCTCGATCGCGCCGCGATACCGCAAAAATTTTCATCAATACAAAACAACGGTCAATGGAAAGGTGCTCGTAGAGCACGTGGTTTCTGTTGTTTCCAGTGTTGGCTATGGCATAGGTGACGCCTATTTATCAGGCTCAATCATCGGTGGCACTTCGTGGACGTATTCAGGCAATCGTCGTGATTGGACGTACGTCGGTCAACTGAGCGCTAGTTACAAGTTTACTGACTCGTTCTCAGGGGCATTGTCCGCATCTAACTCGGGGGTTTACTTCGATGCAGAGCAAGGCACGCTCGGCAACATTGACCTATTCGACGAGAAGTCGGCCACTTACACAGCCACTTTAACTTATTCATTCTAAAAGGACTTTGGCATGAAGTTTAATAGACTATTTTTGTCTGTTTCCATCACTGCTGCTTTAGCAGGGTGTGGAGCGGATGACCAAGCGTATGACACGCTGGCAAAACCGGAAAGCTTGACCTCTAAATCATCGATCAAAACCGATCAGGTGTACCTGTATATGCCTTCAATGGCGAAGGCTCCCCAATATGCAGTATCAATGGCTCCTTTCATGCAAGGCCAAGAAAAATTGGTCACCTTGTCATTTGAATACAGCAACCAAACCGATGACAAAGGCGATCTACAAGTTCGTATGCTCAGCCCAGATGTTATCAGTCAGGGTGAAATCGATCAGGGTGAATTGGGCCGATGGTTCGATACGCAATCATCTGAGCGTCCGGTTCTAGAGATACCAGTTAAATTCGTTGATTATCAATGTAGAGAAGATAGCTACGGCGACTGTACCAACGTCGAAGAGAAAGTGAACAATGATGAAGTTCCAATCGGAGATCGTCGCTTCATCGTTCCTGAATTTGAAAAAGTGGTAGTTCAAGAAAACTCTTGGAACGACTTGTTCTCCTTCGCCAGCGGATGTTACTCCAAAACAGGTTCGTCAAAACTTGCCACAGATAGTTTGAGTGGCTGGAAAGGTTACGAAGTCACTGAGGATGGCGTTATCAACTTTGAAGTTGAAACAACTTATAAAGTTGCTAACAACTGGCGCTGTATGATCAACGGGCTGGTTCAATCTGGCTTTGATATGAGTGATCTGTCATTTACGGTTTCGAGCTTCTACTCTCTCGTTCCTCTTGATTTGGTTCGCTCAAAAACTTACGAACCAATCGTTTATATGAAGGGTGACGAAGATACATTTGGTTTCTTCGCTAGTGAAGTTGGACGCCCAGATCCTTCATACGTTGGTGGTGAGTTTGACCAAGGGTTTGAATACCTGCATCGCTTCAACCCTGATCTTGAATATGTTGACTATCACCTGTCTGATAGCTTTGACCAAAACGAAGAAACTTTGTTCTTCAAGCGCGTGACACAAGATGTCGTTGATCGCGTTAATCCACAGCTTGAAAAAGTGGGTGCGCCACAAATCCGTTTGCATGAACCTTCAGGCAAGCAGTCCGGTGACCTTCGATACAACGTGGTTAACTTGATCGATGAGCCTTTAGACAACGGTCTGGCGGGCTATGGTCCTTCAGCAGTGAACCCTGTTACTGGTGAAATTGTCCATGCGCATGTGAACCAGTACTCTGGTGTACTTCGCTCTATTTCTTACTGGCTTTGGGATCGTATCGTTGATGATTACAACGCTGGCCGAGTAGAGCAGATTGTTGCGACTACTACTAGCCCAGTGCAAGCACCGGTTATCGCTTCTGCTAATCAGTCTGATGTTGCGGTTTCAATTGTCAGCGAAAAAAGCATTGATGCCGAAGAAATTAATCAATTTGACCTGACAAGCAACTATGAGGAGCCAGCATTAAAAACTGAGTCTTTCCAAGAGTTAATCCTTGCAGTGCAGGAAGAACTTTTGGTTGCTGAAGATGAAGCGACATATGAAGATATGGCGGCTCTGCAAGCGCTAGAAACACGCTTGTGGCAGGAAAACAATATGTACCCTGTGTCTTCACTGCGTTCAGGTGCAACCTTCAAGGCACTTCCGACAACTATTGGTGGCATGACCTTCAATTGGAAGTCTAACGAATTGTGGAACGGCACTGTCGGCGAAGCAGGTAACTTGAAAAAATGGGCAGAGCTTGATGAAGCACAGCAAGAAGAGCTTAGCCTTTTCTTAGTAGGTGTTTTCTACGCCAAGACCCTCGTCCACGAATTTGGTCACAACTTTGGCCTGCGCCACAACTTCAAAGGCAGCAATGATGCTCCAAACTATTTCGATAGTTCGGAATTAGTAGAGCACGGCCTGAAGACGGTTCCTGGTTATTCATCGATCATGGATTACAATCCATCTTTGTTGAACGCGCTGCCAGTATTTGGACCGTATGATCTTGCAGCACTTCGATTTGGCTATAAGCGAGAGGTCGAAGCAGAAAAAGTTTCAGTTGATAATGGCGTCCAAACTAGCGAAAGCGTATTCCTAAACACGTCATCTTATGACCGAGAGTTGCGTAATGCTGTCCTTGACCCATACACGCAGCCAGCTGACTTGGTTAGCGATGGTGTTATCAAAGGGATAGCTGCTGACAATCCATCAACACCATTACGTAGTTACGAGTATTGTACTGATGGCAATGTTAGTTTGAATGATAACTGTAACAGACACGATGAAGGTCGTAACCGTTCGGAAATCATGGACTTTAAACTTGAGAGCTATGATGACCGTTACTACGCACGTACCGTTCGTGGAATGTCAGATAACTTCTCTGAAAGTACTGCGATGTCATATGCGCTTCGCCGTATTACACAGTTCAACGATTGGCGTAATTCGCTCCACATGTATGATCTGTACCAGAACAATGTCTTTATCAACCCACCATCTGATATTCAGATGCTAGGGTTTCCAGTGTCTTTCACAGCGTTCTGTGAAGATGACGCGAATGCGACTCAGTGGCCATTCGCAGCTTACTGTGGTGTCCCTCTAGCGGTAGATAAAGCGCGAGATCAGTTGGTTGATATTCTTTTGACTCCGGATCATACGTGTGAACTGGAAGATGCAACGGGGAATATTTCCTATCGTAAGCTGGCAGATATCATCGGAAACTACTCTGACAGAATGAATTTCCCAGTGAACTACGTTCCTACGTCATGTTATGACGAGACTGTAACAACAACCTTGGGATCAGGCCTCACAGTTGTTGGTGAAGTTGGTAAATATCTCAACAGCGGCAAGGCACCTCGCCCTGCACCTGTAAATAATTACTCAAACTACATTGATTACATCGGTCATTGGCCAGACAAGCTGGCAGCTGCAGCGACTTTGACTGCACGAATTGGCGATCGTCGCTCTACAGAACGATCAACGAAAACGTTGTTAGAATTGCCTGAAGTATATGGATTGGATCAAGGATTCTACCAATTTTATCCGAAGGGCACTCTCCTGTTGGATTCCATTATTTTGGGTACTGAAACACTATACCTGAACTTCAAAGACGAGAATGGTGCTTATCACAAAGCTAAAGGAGACTTCAAAGCATTTAGTTGGGATGAAACTCTTGAGCGTATGCCGCTTTACGGAAGCTTCTCTGTCCGTAAATACTACGGTTTACCTCACTTTGAGGAAACTCCTCTTAACCGAGCGATCCTGAATGCGATGGTGATGAGAGCGGTAGTGGAAAATGTTGATGCAAGAGACACTGCTTTTGCTCGCTCAATTTCTATGCGAAGTGAGCGTCCAACAAGTGATGAAGTTCGTACTTTCGTAAGATCGAACGGGCTAACTTATTTTGCAGATGCTTCAAACACCTACGCTTGGAACATGATTCAGTTTACCAACGAGTTTAAAGCGATGCTTGCAGCTAAAAGTGCTGGAACAGATCTGGCGACGGTCGAAGTAACGACATTCACACTAGAAGAGTTCAATGATCCAGAGAGCTTTGCTAAATTGAGCCACCAATATCAGTACCAGCTGGCTTCTCTTGAAAATCTTCCTGTCTTCGACAGTGTTTGGGATTACTTAGTGAAGAACGCTATTAACTAAACCTAGGTTTCGTATACATTAATTCAAAAGCGTTGGGCGCTAAGTCCAACGCTTTTTTACTTTTTAGTGTACTGTTCAAAGGTAGAAATAATTACAATGTCAAAATACTACCCAGCATTGAACAGGCGATTTATGTCAGGAAACTCTACTTCGATACTCGACCGCACAGATATCGAA
This sequence comes from Grimontia indica, assembly GCF_000333895.2. Classification (GTDB taxonomy): domain Bacteria; phylum Pseudomonadota; class Gammaproteobacteria; order Enterobacterales; family Vibrionaceae; genus Enterovibrio; species Enterovibrio indicus. The sequence goes on from NZ_ANFM02000088.1 coordinate 5,442, forward strand.
ATCCTCCGCATTCTCCAATCCAATGGCCGCCTGCCGGTTGTTGAACTCGCTAAGCGGGTAAACCTCACTACCACACCTTGCTCTGAACGGGTAAAACGCCTCGAAAGGGAAGGGTACATCTCTGGGTATCACGCAGATATTTCCGCCGAGAAACTGGGTTTAGACGTGATTGTGTTTATTCATATGCGCCTTGATCAAACCAACCTTTCCATCTTCGATAAGTTCGCCAAATCTGCCATGTTGATTCCCGAGATTGAAGAGTGTTACTCGCTGTCCGGTGACTTCGATGCCATGGTGAAAGTGCGTGTGAAGAACATCAAGGCTTATCAGAAGTTCATGTCGACCCGCATTATTCAACTTCCTGGTGTTATTCAAACTCGTAGTGAAATTGTTATTGCCGAATACAAGCGAAGTGCTGGGATCAATCCTGACCTTATCGCTTTGTCTTGAGAGCGAAACGTTAAGGCAAAGTGAAGGGCTAAAATTGTGCTTCATGGGTAAATAACCTAAAGAAATCGCTTTCAAAGGGTAATGACTTAACTAGAGCTATATATTCTCGCCTCATTTAGGTAACTTTCCCTCGAGACCCTGTCTAAAATTAACCTTATAACAATAATGTTAATAAAATGTTGAGGTGTTTAGATGGTCGCACCCATCCAGAGAGATACGATCAACTCTCAGGCCACTATCCATGCAGCGAAAGCTGTGGTGATGGTGCCACCTATTGATTTCAAATTTAATGTGGAAACCAGCGCAGATAACGAGTTCCAAAAATCTCTGGCTCTGACTGACGCTGAAATTCGTACCAAGGCGCTAAAAGAGTTTTACGGGATGGTCGAACTGTTGCGTTCACATGGTGTGGATGTCACGGTAATGGATTACTCACCGGCTCAGGGCGAGACGCCTGACGCCGTCTTTCCCAATAACTGGTTTTCTACCACTGCTGATGGTGATGTTTACCTCTTTCCAATGGCGTGTGAGAACCGCCGCCGGGAAGTGCGCCCTGAAACCCTGGTAGATGTACTTCGTGAGTCTGGCTTCAACCCTACACAGGTTCTTCAACTCGGGAATCTGGAATCTCCTGAGGCATTTTTAGAAAGCACAGGGGTGATGATCATGGATCATATCAATTCCACTGTGTATGCCGCTTTATCAGTGCGTTGTGACCGCAATTTGCTTCAGCAATATGTCAATCGTGCTGGATTCAAAGAGGTGATTTACTTTGACACGCGAATGTCTTCTGGCTCGCCTGTCTATCACACCAATGTGATGATGGCTGTGGGTGAGGGGTTCGCAGTGATATGCGATGAAATCATTGAAGAATTCGAGCGTCGCAGAGTGTTGAACTCGTTGCAAAAGACGAAAGATGTCGTTTCAATTACCGAAGAGCAAATGGGTCAGTTTTGCGGCAACATCCTCCAACTTCAAAACGACAAAGGCGAGCGACTGATTGCGATGTCACTGTCAGCCTATAATGCGTTTACCTTGGAGCAAAAACGCGTGTTACGTAAACATGGCAAACTGGTTCCAATCGATGTTTCAACCATCGAAACCATTGGTGGCGGCAGTGTAAGGTGCATGTTGGGCGAGAACTTCTTGCCAGCATAATGAATAGAGTTTCCTACAGTAAAGCCGCTTAAAAGCGGCTTTTTTCTTATCTGACAAAGTGCTGCATTGAATTAACACTCCCCTCAAGTTGCAGAACCGGGCATTCGTCTTATTCTTAAGGTATGTCGCAACATCTATAACAAGATACACATCGGGGGCTAGCCCTCGCCTATGGGAGTGAAGCAAATGCCGGAAAGACGATATCGTCTTATCACACGAAGTGACTTCGACGGATTGGTATGTGCGGTGCTGTTAAAACACATCGATTTGATTGATGAGATCAAATTCGTACATCCAAAAGACATGCAGGACGGGGTCGTTGAGATCACCGAGTATGACATCACGACCAACTTACCTTACAACGCAAAAGCACACCTCTGTATCGACCACCATGCTTCTGAGATGATTCGTAACCAGGAGCTTAGCGCCAACCACATCATTGACCCAGATGCACCTTCGGCAGCCCGCGTTGTGTGGAAACACTTTGGCGGCGAAAACACTTTCCCGGACGCCTGGGAAGAAATGATGGAGGAGGTTGATAAGGGTGACTCTGCGCAATATACAAAAGATGAAGTGCTCTATCCGGATGGGTGGGGGTTACTGAACTTCATCATGGACTCCCGAACAGGCCTTGGGCGGTTCAGAGAGTTTCGAATTTCTAACTACGAATTGATGATGGACTTGATTGATTACTGCAAAGATAAACCTATTGCGGAAATCATGGCACTTCCGGATGTGAAGGAGCGCGTGGATCTTTATTTCAATCATCGCGAAAAATTTCAGGAGCAAATCAGGCGCTGTGCATCTGTGTGCGGCAATCTGGTTGTGTTGGACTTACGACGTGAAGACACAATATGGGCGGGGAATCGCTTCGAAATCTATGCCCTTTACCCACAGTGCAATATCTCGGTGCATGTTCTGTGGGGGTTCCAGAAGCAAAACACCGTGTTTGCTTGTGGCAAATCAATCTTTGATAAATCATCACAGACAAATATTGGCGAGCTGATGCTGAAGTATGGCGGTGGTGGCCACGAAAATGCCGGTACCTGTCAGGTGCCAAATGAAATGGCCGCACAGATTGAAGATGAACTCATCGTCCAAATCAACAAAGATGGGTAGCGATAGATGAACGGTGAAGCCCCTCAAAAGAGGGGCTTTCTCTTTAGCCGTCGCTTGGCTCTTTCGGGGATAGTGGTAACCTGTCGAAAGACACGCCTTTCCAACCGGAATGGATGAAGTTGCGAATGTTGAGATGATCTTTACCGCTTGGGTGCGCGAGAACATCCTCTCTGTAATACCTGCCAAAGCACGCTAATACTGCGCGCTCATCCAGGCCATGAAGCTTACCAAATGCAAATATCTTGCATGAACCTGCGTTTTGACCTGCCTTGTTGGTCAAGTCACCATTTATGAATTCGGCTGGTGAGTAATGGTAAAACCGATCGATCACCGAGATGGTGTCTTCAAATTCAACAAGTTCAGGGGTGTTAGATAGCTTGAGTAAGAAATTACTGAGTTGCATGATAGTCCTAACTGCTGATTGCTTAATGAACTGGCTTCTACTGCGAACCTATTCAGCTAGGTATCAGATTATTCGCGTAAAAACCTCGTTAAAGCATTTCCATAACGAAGTGTTTTAACAGGATGATACATTAAAGTGAAGTATCAATGTTGTTTCCTTATTATGTTCGAAAACTTATGGCGGGTTGTCTTTAAAGTAAGGCAAAAGTGAATCTGTTTCACTGTTGCTTTGTAAGATTGCGCTTGCTATGGCATAGATTTAAAGCAGATTGATTTCAAAATCGTCAAACGGACTTTCTCAGCGAAAAAAGGTATTTACAGCTTTCGGAACTGTAGCTAATATTCGCCGCACTTACGGAGAGATGGCTGAGTGGTTGAA
>NZ_ANFM02000087.1 GCF_000333895.2 Grimontia indica
CACTGATTCTTGATAAAACCTTGCATCAGAGGATTGGTTCGTATTGAATATTTTCGCCTTACCTTTTACAGACATTTTTACAGACAGTCCCGTACCAATGTCACTAGCCCCCATATAGGACATGACTCTCAACTTAGCAGTCAGCCTGTTGTAAAGAATAATGTAGGGGTACTGATTTGACGACCAGCTGTCATTTCCATCCGCACTCCATGTTTCTTTTGCATTTTCGTAGTGGGACATTTTATAACCTAGGTTGAACTTTAAAATTTCCCAACCTTCGTTTGGATCCATATCCGGCACTTTGTCTAGAATCGATTTAGAAATAGAGCGGGCACAATTAGTTCCTGCTGGTTCTCCATTTGGCCCCATAATGTCATCTGTTAATATTTTCCCACCAGGAACATTATAAAGTGACTCAATTTCACAAATATAAAAAGGACTCAGTTTAAACTCCTCAGCACCATGAAGATTGCCCATTCCAATTTGGTAATGCTGCGTTCTCCAATCGAAAAGATTCTTTCTATTTACAACATTAGAGTTTGGGTAATAGGGTTTATCCGGATGAGTAGTTATTGTTGGCTGTTGCCAACGTTCATCTACATTCTGAGGTACACTTGCCCATGAAGAAAGAGGCGCTAACATCGCCATATTTATCAGTATTGCCAATTTTTGTCTTTCCATAATTTCCACCTAAATCAAGTCGATTGTCAATTATTATTTGCATTGTTTTTTGAGCATTTAAAAAACCGACTGCCTAATAAATAAAGCATGACAAAAGCATGAGTTCAAATAAAATAAAAATGTTTAGATCTTATAAATATGGCAATTTTGTATTAAGAGTAAGACATGGCGATCTGAAAGAAAGGAAAGTCACATTTAGAGAAAAGATTTCGATCTCTTATTATTCCATTTGGATACTTATTTTTCTTTGAGAAAGAAAAAAAATCATAACGAAATTTATTACACCAGATAACAAAGTTGGGAATTTTACACTTATCTGTCTACATATTGATCACTTTAAATCTGTTGAGAGGCGTCATGTAACTCACTTCCGACTCATACTTTTCTGGAAGATCTCCGATTCAGTCCGCTGCAATATCGTTCAATAACTTCCCTTCTGGCTTTGCTAACGTCTTCTTCATCTGAAAGGAGGAAGCAATGAACAGTCTGATTCTGGCAATGACCACCTTTGCCTTTGTCGGTGCCGTCACACCCGCCCAGTGAATATTCTCGCCACCAGCACTGCAATTACCCAAGGGTTAAAAGAAGCCATTAAACATGTTATCGCGGCTTCGCTTGCGTATGCCCTGGTAGTGATTCTGTGTGGCGGGGTGATGCAAAGTTTGCTGTCGTTGATCCCTTCGCTGGAAACCACCATGCAGCTCCTTGGCAGCGCATTTCTTTTGTATCTTGCCTACAAAATTTTCACGACACCTGTCTCCGCCATTGAGAAAAACGCACAGACGCAATCAGGTTGGTGGACAGGTTCCATCACCCAGCTTCTCAATCCAAAGGCGTGGTTATATGCTCTTTCCGGCGTGAGCATTTATGTGGTAGGTCAGGAAAACTAAGGCTTCTGGCTCGGAATGTATACCTTTGTTTCCCTATTTGGCTCGCCTCTCTTTTCACCTATCATCCTTCAGCCGCGTTCAGCGGTAATTTTGATGACTTCTACTACCACTGAGCAAACCGCTTTCAATGACTTCACTGGCAGATATTCGTAGATCGAATGGAAGCTATGCGCGCCAGTGAAAATCTTCGGACATGACAATCCTTTATGGGAAAGCACTGCGCCATCATAACTGCCACGCATTGGAATGGCTTTCATCTCAATGTCGTTGCGCGCGTAAGCCAGCCAGCTTGGCAATATCAATCGGGAAACCAGCATCACCTTCCAGGCTGTTTGCCACGTTCTTATAGCGATCTGCCAGCGTAATGGAAACACTTCCTTCCCCCCATAAAGCGCCACAGCTTTCCGCAATGTTTTTCAGGAAGTTCATGCGGTTTTGATAACCCGTCTTTGGTAAAGTCACTCAGTTTTTTTTATTAGTCTTTAAACTTATTATTGGTTTGCCATTTCTTAGGCGATATGCCTACCCACCTTTTAAATGCACGGGTAAATGAAGAGTCACTTTCATAGCCAAGCATCTTTTCAAGCTCGCACACCCTTACGCTACCATCCAGCAACATTTCTTTAGAGTATGTAATTAGGCATTGCTCTACTAACTCTTTATATATAAATCCTTCTCTTCTTATTGCTCGGTTAAATTACTTTTCGGTCATGATAAATCTTCTTGATATTTAACCTATATACACGTTTTTAGATATATTTCTTCTAATCTCGCTTTTTACGCTACTTATAAAATTCTCTTCTATTTTCCTCTCCCAATGATACAGAACTCTTACTATACTAGTACTGTTGTTATTTTTACTATATTCACGTCGATTTCCTAGCCAGTCTCCCGGAAACCTAACACCATTAAAGCTGCTAGAAAGTTGAATATTCTCAGTCATTAACTCCCCATTTAATCTCGGATTTTTCTGTTTCAAGTTTATATCAAAAATGGAGTCGGTGAATACTTCAAACAGAGAGACATCATTATATAAATGTTGGCATAAATATTGAGATAGATTATCGTATCTATCAATTTAAAAATTGACATTTCTTATTTTCAATTTAGCAATTCCGCCGTCAAACGAGAGACTTATCCCTAGGCCTCTAGCATGCATGTGAGCATACTTTGACAAATAATATATAGCCTCAGACAATGTTAATGATGTATTAAAAATGATATCCAATGGTGCGACAAAGTTACAACCGTTCATCTTTGAAAGATTAATCATGAAAAACTATCATGACATATAAATGAAGCATAATCGATTAATATAGCAAACATTTAATAAGGGATTTTTTTATATTTATCGGATAAGTCAAAATCTACAACTCCAAATTTTTATAGAATATAATCGGCATCTACACCAAGCGAAGGACAAAGCTAATGGTTTTTTTGGTTCAATAATACTTACCATAAGGATCCTATTTTTTATTTTTTATAACGTTATTTTACGGTTAAATAACTAGTATCCAACTATTGTGTTTGTATATTAATTTACAAGCCCTATCAGAGATCTGATAGGGCCTCATTATTTATTTTATATTTAAAAATAGATTATAATTCATCGTCAAAATTGATGATAATTTGTGGTGCGTCTAATCGATCGTTTTCTGAAGAAAAAACGGTATAAGTGCCGTAACCTGGTACATAATCTAAAACAACTGACACTCTTGGAAGTTCATACTTACCATTACTATTTTTCACTCTATTTAGTGCATTTTTGAACTGTTCTGTGACATTGAAATCTTGACCGTTCCAATCAGTATTAGATATAAATGTACTATATTTAGGAATGCCTTCACCATGTGAGTTATCTGTCATAGGTTTTGTCGATTTATTGGCGCTAAAGAGGTAATTTTTGGCATAATCATATAAGTACATTTGATATACAGCAATACTTTGTCTATTAATTCGAAGAGTAACTTCTTTTGGCTCTCTGAAACCATAGCGAGAAATATATTCATTTAAATTAAATGAATAAAACGGCCAAGTTTCTGAACGTGCGCAAATAATGCATGGATCTCGAGTTACATCAAGAATTGCTTCACCAGGACTAGAAACCTGTTTTGGTTCATAGGTATAGTAGTTCATATCCTCATCAGCTATAATAGAATATTCACCATCTGAACGTATCTCATGAGTATTGTTATACTCACCTTGCACATCACAGTATCCTTGTACTTTTATTCCGTTATTTCTTCCTAGGTTTAGTTGTAAACCAAGCAAGTCATTGTCATGTGTTACACCTCCTAGCTGTCCAGTATTAATAAGTCTGTTTATATCCTCACTTGGGTTGAAGGACTTTTGGTTAGAATGACTGTTAAACTCTACAGGATATTCTTTCATTACTAGATAATATGGAAACCTGCGGCCACTCTCATCTTTTTCATCTATTAGATTAATACTAGAATTAAGGTTATGATCTTTTATTGTACTGCCATGGTTTTTGGCCGTCACGACTAAAGAGACATTGTCAACCAATACAGTATCACCGCTCGCAGTAATTTTAGGAGCTCCTTTATCACTTCCTAGAAAGTGACCTAAATGCATCAAAGATACATCATCAGAAACAACAGTATAGAGCTTCATGTCTCTGCCATTAGTTTTCACATTCACATAGTTATATTCGCTATTATCTCCATCGATATCATTAAAATTTGAAAAGTTTACTGTAGCATCAGGCCCTGCTAGGTACTTCACCTTGATTCGACCTGTAACAGCGACGTCCCCTTCACTCTGCCCACTCCAACCATTAAAATATAAACCCGACTTGCTGTTTGATGCAAAAATGACATTTGATGGTTTAAATGATGTTGTAACTTTAAAGCCTATTTTATCCGATATCTTTTCATATTTCTTATAAGTATGAACGGTCGGCGTAGTCAGTAGTGTAAATAAGCCCATTGGTTCATCATAAAGTGGATAAGAACGGCTGGATGAAGCGTTTGAATCCAGATCGTTGTTCCAAACGGTTGAGCGACTACCCGGTAGTTTCAATTTAACTGTTATACCCTGGTCTTG
>NZ_ANFM02000086.1 GCF_000333895.2 Grimontia indica
GGTACCGACGGCAGCACTACAGGTACGACGGACGGTTCGACTACGGGCGGCACTGACGGCTCGACCACGGGCACCACTGACGGTTCAACCACAGGTACGACGGACGGTTCAACGACTGGCGGTACTGATGGCAGCACCACAGGTACGACCGATGGCTCGAATACGGGCGGCACTGACGGATCGACTACAGGTACGACCGACGGTTCGACCACGGGCGGTACGGATGGCACCACCACGGGCACCACCGATGGTTCGACTACGGGCGGTACGGATGGCACCACCACGGGCACCACCGATGGTTCAACAACCGGTGGTACTGACGGCTCGACTACAGGTACTACCGACGGTTCAACCACGGGCACCACCGATGGTTCGACTACGGGCGGTACTGATGGCACTACCACAGGTACGACCGACGGTTCAACGACGGGTACGACAGACGGTTCAACCACCGGCGGTACGGATGGCAGCACCACAGGTACCACCGATGGCTCGACTACGGGTACCACTGACGGCTCAACGACGGGTACGACCGACGGTTCGACCACAGGCGGTACGGACGGAACCACCACGGGTACTACAGACGGTTCGACTACGGGCGGCACTGACGGCTCAACGACAGGTACCACCGACGGATCGACCACTGGCGGCACTGACGGATCGACCACAGGTACGACGGATGGTACGACTACGGGCGGCACCGACGGATCGACCACGGGCGGTACGGATGGCACCACCACGGGCACCACCGATGGTTCAACCACCGGCGGCACCGACGGCTCGACTACGGGCGGTACTGACGGCTCGACTACGGGCGGTACTGACGGCTCGACTACGGGCGGTACTGACGGCTCAACAACGGGTACGACCGATGGTTCAACGACAGGTACGACAGATGGCGGCACCACAGACGGTGGTGGCACAACACCAAGTGTCCTGACTGGCTCAGTAAACGAGGGAGATCCTGGTGATCAAGTGAAAACCAGTGGAGAGTTGAATGAAGAGGATTCTCAGCTATTCACTAACCAAAATAGGTCAGGTAGTTATGGCTCGTTGGCGCTGGCCGATGGTGTCTGGACATACACACTAGACCAATCGAAGGTCCAGTCACTTTACAAAGATGAAATCGTCAAGGACGAGATAGATATCATCGCGAGCGATAACAGCAAATTAACTGTTGTGATAGAGATTACAGGTACCGACGATGAGCCCGTGATCTCTGGAGATGATAACGGCACCATAAACTTGTGGAGAGACTCAGGCTTTGAGGGTGATCTCTATGAGGTGAGAGGATGGAGGCGAGGTGATGACTATTCGAT
>NZ_ANFM02000085.1 GCF_000333895.2 Grimontia indica
TTCAGTGCCACGGTGAACTTGAACGGCTTGTGAACACGCTGGCCGGAAGGCTGACCGCTTTGTGGGTCAGTCGGTACAGTCACGATGTGGTCAAAGGCTTGGACCAGCATCTCGTCTTCGTGGCCTTCCACGTAGATGTTACCGACAGAGTCAGCGGTGAAGGCGCCGGCAGTGATGTTGCCCTGGGTTTTGCCTTCGATGGCGATATAACAAGGAGTTGGCATTGTAATTTCCCTATAAAAATTCGGAGGAGGTTGTTTACTACGTGGGTAATAACGCAAGGGGTGTGCCAGTGATGGAGTTCAATGAAAACAGTGAGTTAGCCTAATCATGGAAAGAGGAGAGCAAGGTATTGCTTGTGGTTTGGGCGAAAAGTTGCTCAGCGAGCAAGATTTGGCCGGATTGGTCAGGTTGATTTGAAGTGAAATAGGAAGTTTCTGGGGCTAGGTATTTGAATTGGTGAAGGTTGATACCGCCCAATACATTCAGAGATTAGGCGGTTAGTTTGGTAAGATAAACTAAGAAAGGTAAGAGTAATACAACAGGTTAACCGATATTTACTGTGCCGCCGCCAATAACTACGCCACCGCAGCTTACTGGGTCTCCCGTTCTTGCTACGGGTTTTCCATCAGCAAAAACCGTCGCTGAACCTGCCGCAATACTTCGACCATGTGGAGGGTGCTTAGGTTTGTCATGAGGTGCCAGTGGGTCGCCCAAACGGCAAACTGGGATACCATCAATTTTAACTGTGCCAGAGCCAGCGGTTGTTGGCGTTGGTGGGAAACCATCGTGGTCTGTTCCCGTATCCCCCAGTCGAACTGCATTTCCCATGACTTATTCCTTATTAAATTCTTAGTTTTTAACCAAAGGGACAATACCCAACAGCCTGCTAAAGAAGAAAATCTTACTTTCAGCGAGCTCAATCTCTGTTTCCGAAGCACAGAGTATCTGGCGGATTTTGTATTTCGGCGTGAGCGTGATAATGGCTTTTTGGTTCTGATCATCAACAAATTTCAGTGCGGATTTACCGGATGCCGTCACCTCGGCGACATCAGCACCGGCGGATGAAGCAGCTTTTTCGATTAACGCGAGGTCTTTAGAGGGTGTCACTAGACATTTCGCATCATTTAGCTCGGAGCTACCCATCATAAGATATTCCGCAAACTCTGCTCTTTCAGTCCTATCCATTTCTTTCGCGAGGTAGATGTCTCCATCATTTTCGATGGCGAGCTTACCGCTGAACACACCCACGACATACTGTTGAGACGTCGATGAGTCGGCAGGTGTGGAGTAGCTTCCCTCTAACGATGCAAAGGCCTTAATAGGCATTGAGATACATGTGAGTACTAATGCGACTAATAGGCAACCTCTTTGAGTGATCATCATTCGTTACTCAATGTATTGTTCTTTCCCCATTTCTTAATAAACGCTGTCATGGGGTATATGTAGACCATACCAGCTGTTGTCAGGGGGAGAATCGCAAAAAAAATGATGATCGCGTGAGATGAAACCTCAGGAGAACTAGGCTGTAGTATTTCAACTAAGGCAAGAAGTACAAAGCCTGCACTTGCTCCAAACAATAGAGCTGCAATACACAGTGAGACCAGTATGGATTTGAATATTTTTAAAAAAAGTGATGCGATGGCGTTGGTTGGGGCTCGAAATGAGTGAAATACTCCAGCAGAGATAGTTTCAGTGCCGTTTGCATAGTCATTAGTGAACATGCCTGCTCGTGTCATCTTCTGGTTTAGGATTTCAGTGCTGAAATAGTATTTTCCAGAAAGAAAAGCGGTTAAACCAGAGATTAGACAAGTCGAAGCCATAACTAAATAAGGTGTTCCTGGGAGTGATTCGATGAAAAAAAGAGGAAGCAAGCTCATAGACAAGTAGACGCTCAACAATGCCTTCCTTAATGTTGAAGCCCAGTATCTTATTGGATTACTGTCTTTGTCATTTCGACCAGCAAGGTGGAAATAAAAAAATATAAAAATTAACAGTACTACGAAAATGCTCTGAAATAGGAACTTCTCGCTGTTTACTGCGTACAGGCTCAATGTAAGCGACAAGCATAAAATTGAAATGAAGATTGAAATAAAACTCGCCACATTTACGGCTTTTTTCCCAGTGTTGAGCATAGTTACCACTAAAATCTACCTCCAAGACCTCTACCACCCAAACCTCTCATCCAAGCATCCAGTTGATCAAGTGAATCGCTGCAGAATAGAGCACAATAGCCATTCGGGTCGTTTTCTCTCAAAGACGATTTAAAGTCTTGTTCCCATCGATCTACCATACCTTCAAGGTCTTCAAACGAAAAGCTGAGTAGGCTATCAATGATATCAACAAAGCCTCGACCTATCTTGCGGGCACCTTCTTTTATACCCAGTTGGGTATCAAGGAAGTCTAGCCCAACTCCAACGACAATCGCTACAGCAGCACCAACTGCAACTACGGCAAGAACCGGTGCGCCAGCAACGGCCGCTAAAAATGCACTTGCTGCAAGCAGACCGACAAAGCCCGCAGCCCAAACTTTCACAAATGTCACGCCTAGCATGCCAAGGAGACCTCCCCAATTCTTCTCCGGGTCATCATCTTTCATGAAAGCGTGGACATCAAATGCTGCTGCTATGGCAAAGCCGACAAAATTACCAGATTTTAGTGGCATACTTCCTGCCACGGCTGATTTGGAAGCGCCGCTAACATTACCATCGATAATATCTTTAGCTATCTCGGAATAACTTGAAATATATGTCATCTTTTTGTTTTTTACGCCATACATTACGGCTGTAAGGAAAGTGCGAGAACGATGGTTTCCCTTGAACACAATCGCTGGTTTCCCACCCCATGAGGAAATGTTCTTTATTGCAAACTTCCCTTGAAATATAACCTCTTTCAGAAAGTCTCTTGCGGCTTTAATACCGAACTCTTTGCCGTGACTAACCGTTTGTCTGATAGCTACAGCTAATTCGTTTCCCACTGTGGCTACCGAATTCTGCAGAAATGACTCCTTTAGCCAAGAAATTTGGCCATCTGTCAATGTGTCAACACTATAGATACCCTCATCGCTAATAGCTTGTATATGAGGGGCGCTAGGAATAACAGAAATAAGGTCAATTTCTGTATTTCCAAGTGCATTGTCGGGCAACAATATTCTTGCGTCGAGTGGTGGTGTGTCAGGAGAAAAGGGTACTCTTGGGTTTGGTTCTGGCGCTATGTTTTTTGGTTGACCAACAACTAAACCTCCGCGAAGCTCGGCTGGAGATGTAAGCAACGAAGAGTCAATATCTTCTATAAGTGTTGTTTTCTCGCCGTTGACTTCTATTTCAAGTTTTCCTGTGGTGCCCGCAAGGCTATTGTCTAGCAACGTTGGCCTGTCTGAGGTTTGAGGAAGTGGAGGGGAGGCTTGGCCGTTAACATAATACTTAACATCCAAGTTACCATCACCGGTGTTTTCGAGCCAAAACTGATTACCCATCGGGGCTCGAACGACTAATGGTTCTGAATCACTGGAAGGTGTGGTGCTCCCTTCACTGGCTAATCTCCAATTCATCCTTCATCTCTCAAGTAAACTTTAAAGGGTTGTGGTTCTTCGCCAGACTCAACGAAGTAAGCAATGCCATTTTTGTCAGATTGACCCTCAAAGGCAGTTCCGTCAGCGAGTTCGATTCGATAATCAACAAATGGAACAGGTTCTTCAGACTTGTCATGAAGTATCATGACCCGTCGATTAAATGCGCGTTGTTCGTTTGGCAGCATAGGTTTGAGCCCCCCAAACCCGCTGCCACTTCCCGCACTGCCTCCTGAGTTGAGGTTCACGACAGGGCCTGAAATATGAACCCCCGCAGGGTCCAGTTTTACAAAACCAGCGGCGGTTTTGACGGTAATTTCTGTACCTGCTTCGATGATGACTTTGTTGCCCGCTTTATGGTGAATTTCGGTGCCTGCTTCGAGCAGTTGTTTCTTTCCTTGCTTGATGTGCAGTGAGGTATCGACTGTCAGGCTGATATCACCTTTCACATGCTCTTTGGATTGCCCATCCACGGTCAGGTGGTCATCGACCTTGATGTGCTGGAACCTTTCATTCTCCACATCCAGATGAAGGTCATGCTTGATGTTGTCCTTGCGGTCATTCTCGACCAGCAGGTTCATGTCCTTCTGGGCATGGACATAGATTTCTTCCTGCCCCGCCTGGTCCTCAAAGCGAAGCTCGTTAAAACCTTCGCCCTGATGGGTTTCGGTTCTGAGTACCGTGCGCGTTTTGTTAGCGGGCAGCGGATAGGGAGGCACATTGGTGGCGTGATACGTGCGCCCGGTAACAATTGGTTGGTCCGGGTCACCTTCAAGGAAAGAGACAATCACCTCATGACCGATGCGGGGAATGGCCATCATGCCATACTGACCGCCGGCCCAGCCCTGAGAGACACGTACCCAACAGCTTGAGGCATCATCACTGTTACCATAACGGTCCCAGGGAAACTGCACCTTCACCCGGCCATGTTCATCACAGAAGATCTCCTCGCCATCCGGACCGGTGACAATCGCGATTTGCGGGCCATGGACACAAGGCTTGGGTTGCGGTGTCGGACGCCACGGCCGGTGAGCAGGAATCACTGAAAAAGTATTGTGGAACGTCGTCATGCCCTCACCGCCAGCCTCTTCCAGCGCCTGCGGTTGGGTGCCTTCACAGTGGGCAGAGACCACCACCCAGTCACGGTTCGTGGCGTCATCCGGATGGTCAACCAGGTCAAACAGCATGCCCGGCTGAACCTGCGGGACATTGCTTTGCGCCGTCGCCGTGATGGCATCACGTCTTAAATGCTCAAGGCGGTACTGGGTAAACGGCTTCCCGGCGGCATCACTCTTATAGCGCCCCGGGTAGTCATAATGCTCATACGTACCACGCTGAAAGGCCATTTCCGTGCCCGCGTGTTCATGCAAAAAACCATAGGCCGGCTTTTTAAAACTGTAATCTTTCAGCTGCGCGGA
>NZ_ANFM02000084.1 GCF_000333895.2 Grimontia indica
GGAACCGCTTTGTTCAGTGCCACGGTGAACTTGAACGGCTTGTGGACACGCTGGCCTGACGGCTGACCGCTTTGCGGGTCAGTCGGTACAGTCACGATGTGGTCAAAGGCCTGAACCAGCATCTCGTCTTCGTGGCCTTCCACGTAGATGTTACCGACAGAGTCAGCGGTGAAGGCTCCGGCAGTGATGTTGCCCTGGGTTTTGCCTTCGATGGCGATATAACAAGGAGTTGGCATCTTAATTTCCCTATAAAAATTCGGAGGAGGTTGTTTACTACGGTGGGAATAACGCAAGGGGTGTGCCAGTGAGTGAGTTCAATGAAAACAGTAAGTTAGACTAGTCATGAAAAGGGGAGAGCAAGGTATTGCTTGTGGGTTGGGCGAAAAGTTGCTCAGCGAGCAAGATTTGGCCAAGACTCAGGTAGGAATTTAACCAGCGTATAGACTTAAAAGAAAATGACTCAGGGAAAGGTTCATGCGCGCTGACGAATTAAAACAATATCATACCTTCTTAACCACCCCGATTCTGGCAATGGGACAGAGCATTCCGGGTGAAAGCGATCTGCGGATCAACGAGACTGCCACGCGAGCCCGGGCGGGGCTATTAAATGTGTTATCCGCGGTCACTATGGTGATCTTGTTGGTTCGTCCTGAATGGGATCCTGTGATTTATGTTGGCCCGTATGTGATTTTCGACATGTTGATGGCGGCGATGTTCGGGTTAACGCCCCTAAGCCCGTCAGGATTTTTGGGAACGGCGATGACCATGCGCTCCAAGGCCATTTGGAAACCGATAAAGCCCAAACGCTTTGCATGGAGCCTCGGGGCTATTATGGGGATTACCTGTCTGACATTTCGCTTGCTGGAAATGTCGGACATTTGGCTGTTTGCTGTGTTGGGTATCTGCTTTATGTTGACCTGGCTGGAAGCGGTGCTGGGGTTCTGTGTGGGCTGTTGGATGCATGCCAAGATGTTTGGATGCGAAACCTGCGCCTTGGATTGACGTATTGAAAGAAGAAAGGCGCGGAGTTCCGCGCCTTTGGCTTTGGTTGCGAAGATTCGTTAACTGAAGTTCAGTACCTGTCCCTCAGCGCGACGGCTCACCGATTTGTATTCCACTTTGGAAATGACAGTATCTTCCGTATCCAACAGCTCAATCACTGTTCCTTTATTTGAAAGGGCTGCCCCGCCGCCACCTGCGCGAACAACAATTTTGTGCTCACGACCTGGTGGTAACTTGGTCTTCTCGCGAAGGACTGTGGTGCCGGATTTAGTGCGGATTTGCCAGCCAGTGACGTCAATCAGTCCCGGCGTTTCATTTCGAATGGAGACCCACTCATTTTGATCGCCGACACCCGGTGGATTTGGCATCGCAGAAGCAATGACCACATCGCCTTCGTCATACAGCAAGACATCGGTATTGGAATGCGGAGCCAATAACGGATCGCGATTATCACGACTTTTAAGCACCGGATAGAAAGAGCGCAAATGGAAGCCGCGATCCTGGTTTTTTAGCGTCTCGCGGTATAGCACCAAATCGTAGCGCCAGCCGTTGATGGCGGCTCTACGCTTGGATTCGCCATCAAAAAACGACAGTGGCTGGGTGTCGTTGCGGAAGCTTTCAAATGTCAGCATGGTGCCCAGTGCCAAGAGGCATTCTGGGCTCATACCTACGAAGAATCCGCCTTTCTCTTTCCATGCGATCTTCTCGCCCACTCGCCAGCTCATCGCCAATGTCGCGACATCGGTATTCAGGTTTCCTTCAGGGCCGTCGTAAAAAGAGCCCAGATACTCCAAATCGGCTTTTCCGCCGCTACCATTTTGCTCATCCCAGAAGAACTTCGCCCAGAAGTGATAGCCCCCGATTTCGTAGCGAGAGCCCTCACGCTTAATCTCGCCAAGAAAAACATGCTCAAAGCCCGAAGCATGGTTCACCTGACGGTTACCAAAGTTGTTGGTATAGAGCCCGAACCAAATATTTCTGACTGTTTCGCGGAAGGTCTCGATGCTGGTGAGGTCTATGCACTGTCCTTCACCAAAGGTGGTACTGGTAAAAGGCATTTCAGTGAGTTTGGCTTGGGCAAATCCAAGACCGCCTTCACTTTGGTCATCAGTGATGTATTGATAGACCGACTCCATGAGTGAAATCCTGTCTTCATCGTCGTAGCGGGCAAAACAGGTATCGAGGAAATGTTCGATCTCGGCCAGTTCAACATCGCTGTATTTCTCTTCGTCGCGTTCAAGCTCGTTGTAGTTATCAATCAACCGTTTAAACGCCTGATAAGAAGGCAGGAACATCAGCTTGTCGGTATTCACTTCCTCGAAGAGGAAGAACTTGGCCAAATCACGCTTACCCGGGCGACGGTAGCCTTGCTCATAGAGCCGGATATCTGCGTTCTCGTTCATCCAGCGACCATCCGCAAGACGGGTGACATCGAAGCGGTTGTCATCGGCATCCCATAGCTCCTGGACGATATCAGTGTATTTTCCTCGGTTATCAACGATGTCAGTTGGCGATTCGATAGGGCGCATTTCTGGCGTGTCGATATCGTTTGACGTGGTGAAGTTGTTTGGGGAGTAGAACATGGGGTTCGTATCGTAGAGCGCTTGCTGGAAATAGAGGTCAGTGAGCTCTGTGATTTGGGTGAGCGAGACCTGATAGCTTTCCAGATTCAGGGTATTCCGACCGTCGTGATCGTCCCAGAACTCGCTTTGCTTCATCAAAAACGCGCGGCATTGAAGTTCCCCACCTTTGGTGAACACAATCACTTTCCAGAATGCAGAAGGGATATAGGTCCCACGATAAGGCTGGTCATTGATGGTGTTTATAGGGCCAGTGAACACAGAAAGTTTGTCGTCGAGATCTTCTTCTTCCAGCAACCAGTTTTCCAGTTCCAGCCATTCATCTTGGTTAAACTTCGCGTGCTGCAAATTGGCGTTGGTATAGAAAAAAGAGTCTTTGTTTGCCTGACTCGCCTCCGGGCGGGAGCCCCAGGTAATCGCCGCTCGACGCACCATATGGCCACGGTCCCAGACGTTGTTTTTATACACCTCGGGGCCAGCCTGATAATCAATATCGACGCGGGGATCGAGCTTCCATCTGGCACGCTTCAGGCTCATGAGTGTTTGCCTGTCGATGTTGTGGGCGGTGTAAAACGCCATTTTTGTTTCACGGTTCATCACCAGTGAAAAGTGTTCATAGTGCAAAGGTTCACCGTATTCCCAAGCCACCTCTAACAGGCTCTCGCCCAGTCGTGGCAGTGAAACAGGAACACTCAAAAACTCGGTATTAAATCCTTGTGAAGGCATGGCAGTCACCTCTCGCTGTCATCATGAAGTGATACACATTAGTCAGCGTTTATGTCGCTATTGTTTTAACTAAGGATGAATAACCCGTTTTCCCTACAACTGAGACGCTATCTCATGCTTGCTTTGACAGATGGGGAGAAGCTCGCGCGAGCTGCACTGCGCAGCGTGATAGACTCTCATTCTGCCCAATAGGAAGTGAAAAACGACCATGCTCGAAAAAGAAAACATGCTCAAACTGGCGAGAATGAAAATGCCGTTTGGCAAATACGCCGGAAGGGTGTTGATTGATTTGCCAGAAGAATATTTGCTTTGGTTCGAGAAGCAGGGGTTTCCCAAAGGGGAGTTGGGTCAACTCTTGGCCTTATGCCTGGCACTGAAAATTGAAGGGCTGGATGCCGTCGTCAAACCCCTGAAAAACATGTGATCACAGAATTGAAAGAGAGCTATTGTGAACGAAAAGGATGTGGTGCTGGCCTTTTGGCAGGCAATGGAAAGCAATGATTTCTATGCGGTGGGTGAGTGGCTTTCTGATGATTTTGAGTTGTATTGGCCGCAAAGCGGTGAGCTTATTCAGGGCCGGGAAAGCTTTGGGGCTCTCAACAGTGCTTACCCGGCAGAGGGTTTATGGCGCTTTACCATTAACTCTTTGGTGCATGAGAGAGAGCAGGTAGTCACTGATGTCTCGGTAACCGACGGAACCAGACAGGATAGGGTTATACCCAAATAACCTGAAGATGCTCGCATTCAGAGGTCATCAATGCGTTCAATT
>NZ_ANFM02000083.1 GCF_000333895.2 Grimontia indica
CTCCGTAGAGTCAACATTTGAGAACTTTTACAAACAAACTGAATCAGTTTGTTTAGTCAGCTTTCCAGATTTTTAAAGAGCATTTCTCGTAAAGAGAACGTGGTGCAAAAACCACTTTCTAATGACTTTCTTCCCAAATTGGGGCGGCAAAAATTCGCACCCTGTAAATATTATTTAAAGGGTCTGCGAGTCCGTTGCAGAAAATGATTAGAGAGTGCGCTTTTCCTTTATGCAAGGAAAAGTGGTGGGCGATACCGGGCTCGAACCAGTGACCCCCTCCTTGTAAGGGAGGTGCTCTCCCAACTGAGCTAATCGCCCACATCAGTTTTACATCCTCTGTGGTAGAAGATGGTGGGTCGTGCAGGATTCGAACCTGCGACCAATTGATTAAAAGTCAACTGCTCTACCAACTGAGCTAACGACCCAGTGGCGTCCCATAGGGGAGTCGAACCCCTGTTACCGCCGTGAAAGGGCGGTGTCCTAGGCCTCTAGACGAATGGGACACAACGTTTGTCAGCGAAACATGTTTCGCTAACGTTGTGTTAGTGGAGTGACGAGCTTGCGAGAAGCGACATCAGACCGAAAAACACAATGTCTGGCATTGGGATGCCAAACCACTCTTTACTTTTTCAACCTATACAATCTGTGTGGACACTAGCATTAATAGTATCGTTAAGGAGGTG
>NZ_ANFM02000082.1 GCF_000333895.2 Grimontia indica
TGACAGAAGCCGCCTCGCCTTCATTAGCGGAAGTGTTGGACACACTGGTGACGCGTGGCTTGTCGGCTTCATCGGTGATGACGGCCTCAGCAGACTGCACAAAGTCCTGTCTGCCGGGCACGGCAGCTTGGATCTGAATAGTCTCGTTGCCCTCATAGACATTATCATTCAGGGTCTGTGCGTAGATACGCACACCGTTTTGGCCAGCAGCAACGGAAATGTCGAGGCGGTAGTTATTGGCCGCGTTGATGTCGCCTTCGCCAATCTTCTGTCCCGCCAGGTTGTAGATAAACACCTTACCGGAATAATCTTCGCCAAATTTCGCCTGATGGTAGCTGTCGTTGAAGTTCAGACGAACCGTGGTGGCTTCATCAGCAGGGTTATTGAAGTTGACGGTCCAGCCCGGTGTGGTACTGCCTTCCACGCCATCACGTAGCTTGGTCACAGAGGTGACAATAGTCGGCGCTTCATCTTCGACAATGGTGACCGTACCGGACACCAGACTGCCTTGCCCATCGGCTTTGGCTTTGATGGTGTAGCTTTCATTGCCTTCGTAAGTGCCGTCTTCTGTGGTTTGAGAGCGCACTTGGAAGGTCTTGGTGTTAGCCGGAACACTAATCCAGTTTCCGCCGGAGAAATCGCCGGTCGCTTTCACCCAGCCACTGCCGTAATTGACCCAGAGGTCTTTGGTGTTGAAATCTTTGCCTTCGGTGGCCGAGCCGCCGTACGCATCGATAAACACACGGGTAGGGGTGGTGGACTCATTGCTGAGCGTGATGGTGACAGAAGCCGCATCGCCTTCATTCGCCGAGGCGTTAGACACA
>NZ_ANFM02000081.1 GCF_000333895.2 Grimontia indica
ACCGTCGACACCACAGCACCGGGTCAAGGCACCGGGGAAAACGGCACTAATGAACTGCCGCTGGTAGAGGTACCTGAAGCCACTGGCGGTATCGGTGAAGAGGAACTCACCGACGGTGTGGAAGTTTTGGTCACCCCACCAACCGGCACTGAGCCGGGCGATACCGTGACTGTCACTGTCACCCAACCTGACGGCTCTACCTCGGAGGTCACCACCACCGTCCCTGATGGCTGGACTGATGGCAGTGCGGTCTCTGTCGTGGTGTCTCCGGAAGATTTAGGCGGCGATGGCAGTACCCTCCCGGATGAAGGCGATTACACTATCACCACCACGGTCACTGACAGTGCCGGTAACACCTCTTCCCCGAGCGAAACCATTACCGTCACCGTCGACACCACAGCACCGGGTCAAGGCACCGGTGAAAACGGTACCGATGAACTGCCGCTGGTAGAGGTACCTGAAGCCACCGGCGGTATCGGTGAAGAGGAACTCACCGATGGTGTGGAAGTTTTGGTCACCCCACCAACCGGCACCGAGCCGGGCGATACCGTGACTGTCACCGTCACCCAACCTGACGGCTCTACCTCGGAGGTCACCACCACCGTCCCTGATGGCTGGACTGACGGCAGTGCGGTCTCTGTCGTGGTGTCTCCGGAAGATTTAGGCGGCGATGGCAGTACCCTGCCGGATGAAGGCGATTACACCATCACCACCACGGTC
>NZ_ANFM02000080.1 GCF_000333895.2 Grimontia indica
AGTGCCGTCAGGTTGGGTGACGGTGAGGGTAATGGTGTCACCGGCCAGCGTGCCGGTCGGTACGGCTACACTGACCTGCACGCCATCACTGGCTTCGGCCTCACTGACACCATCGGTGGCTTCAGCAATGGTGAGCACAGGGGCTTCATCCGCGCCACCCACACCGGTGCCTTCACCGGCAGCAGTGGTGTCCAGCGTAAAGCCGGCAGGGGTACTGGCCTCAGAGACGTTGCCGGCTAAATCGGTGACCGTCGCCGTGACAGAGTAATCCCCGTCCACAAAGCCGTCAGTATCAGACAGGATGTCGGTGGACACCGTCATCACGATCGGATCGGTGCCGTTCCAGTCTGAAGGGATCAGGGTGTCGACGGTTTCCGAAGTGCCGTCAGGCTGGGTGACGGTGAGGGTAATGGTGTCACCGGCCAGCGTGCCGGTCGGTACGGCTACACTGACCTGCACGCCGTCACTGGCTTCGGCTTCACTGACGCCATCGGCGGCTTCAGCAATGATGAGTACTGGGGCTTCATCCGTGCCGCCCGCACCGGTGCCTTCACCCGGTGCGGTGGTGTCCAGGGTAAAGCCCGTCGACACGCTTGGCGCACT
>NZ_ANFM02000079.1 GCF_000333895.2 Grimontia indica
CCGTTTTCACCGGTGCCTTGACCCGGTGCTGTGGTGTCGACGGTGACGGTAATGGTTTCGCTCGGCGAAGAGGTGTTACCGGCACTGTCAGTGACCGTGGTGGTGATGGTGTAATCGCCTTCATCCGGGAGGGTACCGCCAGCGCCGCCTAAATCTTCTGGAGACACCACGACAGAGACAGTACTGCCGTCAGTCCAGCCATCAGGGACGGTGGTGGTGACCTCCGAGGTAGAGCCGTCAGGTTGGGTGACAGTGACGGTCACGGTATCGCCCGGCTCAGTGCCGGTTGGTGGGGTGACCAAAATTTCTACACCGTCGGTGAGCTCCTCTTCACCGATACCGCCAGAGGCTTCAGGTACCTCTACCAGAGGCAGTTCATCGGTACCGTTTTCACCGGTGCCTTCGCCTGGTGCTGTGGTGTCGACGGTGACGGTAATGGTTTCGCTCGGGGAAGAGGTGTTACCGGCACTGTCAGTGACTGTGGTGGTGATGGTGTAATCGCCTTCATCCGGGAGGGTACCGCCAGCGCCGCCTAAATCTTCCGGAGACACCACGACAGAGACCGCACTGCCGTCAGTCCAGCCATCAGGGACGGTGGTGGTGACCTCCGAGGTAGAGCCGTCAGGTTGGGTGACAGTGACGGTCACGGTATCGCCCGGCTCAGTGCCGGTTGGTGGCGTGACCAAAATTTCCACACCGTCGGTGAGTTCCTCTTCACCGATACCGCCAGAGGCTTCAGGTATCTCAACCAAAGGAGATTCATTGGTCCCATTTGGACCTGTTCCCTCACCAGGCGCGAGTGTATCGATCTGACCGTTGGCGGTTGTCGAGATAGCATTTCCCTGGGAGTCAGTGACGGTTGCTGTAATTGAAAAAGGTCCGTCCGGCAGCGGGTTGGTGATTTCAATACTGAAGGAACCATCCTCTTCTACCGTTGCAGTTAATGTTTGGACATTCCCAATCGAGTCAGTGATCGTTAACTGAACGACAGAACCAGGCAGTATGTTTGTACTACCTGAAATAGTGGGTGTGTTGTCGTTGGTAAGGGTATCGACGCTGAGGCTGATTGTTGGTGTTGTGAGAAATGATTCTGAATTCTGTTCTCTCGTGCTAAGGCTGGAGAGAGGCTCAACATAGGATTCTGTGTCATAACCCGCAGTCGCGATGGTTTCGCTTGCCGATCGAGACAAAACAAAAAATCCATTTGAACCAGAGCTTAATAGTGCAGTACCCGCAGCAGTTGCGTCGTCTTCATTTAGGGTAGGGTCTTGTCCGAGCTTGATCGCATCAATGATCTCCCGGATCTTTTCTTTTTCCCCATCATCAAAGCTCCGGTTATTCAGTAAATCCGTAAGGCTGTCAACTTCGCCACCCACATAGGCAAATACGGTTCCGTCATCACCCTGAAACTCAATCAGTGTGTCTTCTGCGATTGCGATTGTGTCGCCGGAATGAAGTTGCGTGCCTAGTTTAAGAGCTTGTTTTTCACCTGCATGAACGAATGAGGCTAACCCACTGACAAAAAGAACTTCCGCGTTGTTCGGTACTTTAACGTGCCCCATAGATCCAGACCCAAATAATAAAGAAATTATCCAATCATTTGTGTTACACAAATTTCACAAATGAGTATTTTGTTAAAAGTAGTAGATGTGGCTCGATATTGCATATTTAAGGGGGCGAAATACGGTAAAAAAATGAGTCACTGAAAAAAGCGGCTGACAAGCTTGTTGGGTGGGGGGAATAGGGTGGTTTTTGCCTCAGGTTAAAAGCCTAAGGCACTACTATGTCTGACGGCAGAGAATGGCAAGGGAAATAAGGCGTTTTCAGGAGATATTTTACACGTGGATATAGCGAATGAAATGGTCCATGACTGCCATTTGCTGTTCAATGCCTTTCAGCGCGTTATAGATGTCTGCTTCAGAATCACAGTACTGGACAACATGCTTTGCAAAGGCGGCGATTTGCCCGTCTTTGACTTTCTTCGAATGAACAAGATTGCGTCTGATGACCACGAAAAGATCTTGTTCTTGTTGATTAAGGCCTAATTGTTTCGCTTTAGCACGAATAGCGTCTTCATTAACAGGCTCGCCATGGCGCATAGATTGTAGTGAGTATCCTGGCTGTGTGGTTTGAGGGCTTTTCCCTTTGGCGATGACAGCACAGGTTTTGCTGATGATCATGCCTTTGCGCACCTGATCCGCTTGCATTAAATTTGTATGGCTGCTTATTTCCAATGTCTTTATCCCCTCTAAAGATGCCAACTGACGTTACGAAGGCTTCAGTTCTTATTCTCAAATGTTATAAAACGGAGAGGGTGTCGGCTTGTCATTCGACGCCAGATCGCTATCCGACAGAGCGCGCAGGGATAAATGTATTAATTGGGTTTGAGAGCTGATTAAAAAAGGCCAGGTTGTCGCTACCACAACCTGGCAAAGGCACTCGTTTAGTTGCGTAGTCGCTTAGGTATGGATATATCGAATGAAATGCTCCATCAGATGAAACTCATTCTGCAAACCGGAAAAGACCTGTTTGAAATCCGTACCTTCTGGGCTTGCTGCCACGATGCGTCGTGAAAAGTCGCCAATTTGCTCATCGGTAACGTTTTTGGATCGCATCAGGTTCTTCTTAATCACGGCGAAGACGTCTTGCTCTGGCGTGGTCAGCGCCAGTTCTTCGCCCGCCGCTTTAATCTCTTTGTCATCCACTTTTGGCGCGGTAAGTACTTTCTGTGGTTGGTTCCACAAATTCACTTGCGACAAAGCTACGCAAGCACCGCCAGCAATGATCATCTTGCGCATTGAATCCCGTCGGGATGGGTCAAACTTATCCATGATAAGACTCCTGTTAATTCCAAGGGCTGACAGTAATGGTGGATGGCATTCTCAAGTCGTATGCCCAACGACGGCGCGAGTTCTTCTCGCGGATTTCATCATCCAGTGCTTGCAGTTGTTGCTGGAATACATCAAGCAGCGGATAAACATTTGGGTCGTGCTTGAATTGTCCTTTGGGATATTTGCCGAGAGAGCGATGCCAATCCTCAGGTAAGTCGGTAAAGATACGCGAGAACATAAACAAGCCCGCTCCAACATTCATTGGAGGGCAG
Source organism: Grimontia indica (assembly GCF_000333895.2). Lineage (GTDB taxonomy): Bacteria > Pseudomonadota > Gammaproteobacteria > Enterobacterales > Vibrionaceae > Enterovibrio > Enterovibrio indicus. The sequence continues at coordinate 3,104 of NZ_ANFM02000079.1, forward strand.
ATATTCAGCCAATCACGCTCCGTATAACCGAAGTGTGGGTCGATTGGATGGTCACGGTAAACCCCCAAGGCACTCAGCTTCATAAAGGAAACCATGCTGCCAAATGCGTGGTTGACTGACATCCAGTAAATAATGCGGGACACGATATCAATCAACTCATCCAGAGTATCGGCATGATCCGGGAAGCCTCTTACATTGCCATAATGTGTTGTTTCATAGAGGAAGCCCTGAAGTTCCGTATCGTCTTTGACGTCTTGGTCAGAGTGGTAGTAAAGGCGAAGATATCCATCGACCCATTCATTGATGATAGGAGCCAGTCCGTTGTCGTCGTGCTGCGGGTATTCATCAAGCTGTGCAAGGACTGGGTCGGCCATGCGATCAATCGGTGTGCTGTGCTCGAAGAAATGGTAGTGATTTTTTCTTCGTAGCGTGGCGTTCACAAAGGTTGTGCTGCTGAAACCAGACAATCTCTGAATTGCGCCGGTTAGCAGGCCATTGTATGGGTTGCCATAGGTATACTCATACCCTTCACCATTTGGCAGTCCGCTGGTGCCAACTTCTTCGAATATGCCGATATGGTTATTGGTGACCAAGGCCATCAAGTGGGTATCCAGTAATGGCCGCAATGGATGGTACTCCGTGATGTTACGGAAATACGCCACAGGAATCGGACCAAGGTAAACATGGGTGGAGAGGTGATCGATAACTCCTGCCATTGATGTCATAGTCGTGATGCAGTTCTTGGCCATTTGCCAAGCCCAGTAGTTATCTCCCGCTGTGATGATTTTTGAAGTCGGATGCTTCTGGTCGCCATACCCGAACATACCCAGGAAGAACCATCCAATATCATTCCAAAAACCGCCAGGTTGTGGGGTTTGTGTTGGCTGAATAGCAATGGTTTTCAACCCAGTACCATTCGCAGGAATGGCAAACAGACAGATACCTGCGTGTAGGCGGGCACCGAAGTTATCGAAATTGCGTTTGGCGACAGTTTCCTCATGGAAGTCGGCAAAATCGAGGATAAAGAGGCGACCTTCTGCCATGGCCTGATCGAGATTATCAGATTCAAACCCCTGAACACGTCTGAAGTGGCTATTTGTAATGGGGAACTTGCTCATGTGATGGGTATAAGGCTTGAAGTAATTAAATACTGGTGTCGGTGCGGCAGTAACCAACCAGCCAATCAAGTCATCGGAACGGAAATCTTTATCATATGGCGCTTTCGGCCACTGCTTGATGCGTTCTTCATATTTTGGATGGTCGGTACAAAAAGTGGGGTAGAAGTCGAGCTCATCGACGGTATTACACTTCCTGTGCGGGAAGGTAAGCAGGATGGGATCCATGATTTCGAAGGTGATACGCTCTGGTCTGCCATCAGCCAATTCACTATATACGACGGTCAGAAGGTTAATAAACTTCGCGGCAATATCCGGTGACAGTACGATGGTCCAAAAGTGCTTCTCTAGGTAGGCTACCGTCCCTTCAAAAAGCCGCACCCCAGCGAAGTTCGGGTCGGCATCATTCACATCGAAGTTGTATTCCTGCTCGTCTAGGCCTCCCCGGTAACGCCATTCATTCGCGTTTGCGACGTCTTCACATTGAACATTTCCGTGAACGACAGCGCCGGGAAGTTTGAGGTATTCAAATGTGTTTTCTTTTCGTGCTTTGGATAAGGCGTAAGCCCGTTGCGCAGAAGTAGTGAAGTCGTATTGAGGCAATGAGACTGGCGGATAGGGAGAAGCGGCTTCTTCGTTGCCGCCTAATCCTCCGGGAGGCAAAGCATTCAATATATCGGCTAGAACGCCAGTCCCTTTGTGGCACTGCGCGGCACCGAATAGGGAGCGCGTCTGTACATCACTTGAGGCTGCTGTAGCATTGGGATCCGGAACATTCAGTAGAGACTGAAGTTCTTCGATTTTGTTATCGCTCATTGTTTACCCCTTTATTTCTTGTAGGTGGTTCAACATAGGGACACGTCCAATCCCTTTCTGATTGAGAGAAAAATGCGATAGTCCGATGCAATCCTTCATCTTGTGGCTCTAGATGGAGGGTGCGGGCATGTTGTTGGAACAATGAAACTGTATCAGTGAGAAGGGTAAAGACGGTTATCCCTGCACGTAGAAGAGTTGTCTTTAAAAACACTAACACGACGCGAATGGATAACTTTCCGGTCAGAAGCCACGAGTTTGCCTATGGCTTTCGACAAAACCTCAGTTTTTGTCTTAATCCTCGAATCTCTGGTAGTGTGGTTAAAAGTTGAACGGTTGAATTCTGCTTCAAGGACGCGGTATGACAGAACATCAAGCAAGGCTGCAAAACCTGAAAGCTCACATTCTGGAAGAACTAGATTTGTTGAAAGGCCAAGCGGATCCTGTTGCTCTGGACCAACCTTGCATCGGTCGAGTTGCGCGAATCGATGCGATTCAACAAAACGAAATGACCAAATCCAATCTTAGGTATTTTCAAAGCCAGTTAAATGAAGTGAATGCCGCACTTCAGCGTTTGGAAGATGAAGAGTACGGCTTTTGCGAAGAGTGTGGTGTGGATATCCCCGACGCCCGTTTAGCCATTAAACCGGAAGTCAGATACTGTGTTGGCTGCCAGGAAGGGCAAGAAGCGCGCTAGCTAATCAGGGCGATATTCACTGGGTTGGAATGGTGTCCAATCCTTCAAACTTTTAGCCGGCGCGGTGAATACCTCTACAGTCAGCGGGTGGCATTCCGCCTCGTCACTAGAGTGAGTCGCACCGCAATCTCCACCTGGACAGACTGATAATGCCCCAAGCAAATCTGTTTCTGCAAAGAACTCAATATAATCCCCCTTTCTGGCTGGGCTCGCCTTCATAAAATACTGATGTGTATCTTTCGTAAAGCCTGTGCACATGAACACATTCAGCACATCATGAACATGTGGTTCTGCTTCTCTCTGACTAACACCGAGCTTGTCTGCAAGTGCTTTGGTGAGATTTGAATGGCAGCAGTGATGGTAATTTTCGCCATGAAGATTGTGATGAGTGTATGGATCGCATCGTGTGCCAATCACGTCATGTACACCAGCACCGTCATCATCCCAGCCATACCATTGCAGTGAATCATCGGTGATTGTAGCTATTGGGCGCAGATAAGGCATATTGCTCCAAAGCCTGTCACCTGTGGTTAGGTGAGTTGCATGTAACTGACGTGTTTTTCCGCTGAAAAAGCGCTCACTCAAATTGTCGCGCTGCCAAAGGTTTAAATCACCAACTTGAGAGCCGTGTAAACAGGAAATGCGAAAGAAGCTGCCAGCGGGAACAGTAAAGCATCGCGCTTGCCGAGGCGGTATGTCAAACAACAGTGTTCTGACAGATACTGATCTGACTGATTTATAGAAAGTTATGTCAAAAAAAGGAAGAGAATCCGTTTGGTAACATATAACGGGAGGTGAGGCTCTTAACTGTGCAGCATTATCAGGAGTATTGATTAGATTACCGTTGGCACTGCAAAGAGTCGACTTGGGGTCATGCATTTTATTACTCCTGACAAACAGTCAACATCAATCTGTAGGGATCAGTATAGAGTCATAAGGTAATACAAGAAAAAGTTAATAAAATCGAATATTAACCTATTTCCATAATTTTAATATGGAAATAATAGTAACATAAATTATATTCGGGATGCCTTAATTTTGATACCTTTTACTTTTAGTCTTTATCTTACGGTTTTCTGCACTTCTTATATAAATCCCATTAAATCAGCATCGATTGTTTGACTAGTTTAACTGTCAGCTGTGGCTAGTTTTAAATGCTGGTCACGATTATATTTTGATGAATTTTATGATCTTCAAACTTTGTATTTATCAGTTTTATTTTTTAACTTATATAGGGATTGCTAATTTAAAAACTAGTCCTAATGTAATTTAGGTAGATACCTATTTTAATTTGTTATGTGAGTCTTTTGGAAGATCAATAAAATCATAAGGTGATGAAAGTACGCACCAAAAACAGTAAGCGCTTAGATGCATCTAAAATGCATTAATGTGATATTGATCCGCATAACAACACAAAAGTTAGTGTTTTTAGTACCAGAAAAGAACTAGATAAGCATGAGTTTAGAGTTAGTTAAAATCTAATGGATAACATTATTAAAAAATGAAAAATTAAATGATTTGATAGAAAAACATCACTTCCATTTAAGTTTGCATATTCACTCTTACTTATATATTCAATGTATCTGGTGTGTTGTGTTTATTTTTCCCTGTCCGATATTTTTCATTAATAGCGCCTGCTAGGACGGGAAATTCTTTTTAAGGGTTAAAGGCTGTTGACCATGGAAGTCATATGAATCTGTTTGTTGAACTGCCTTAATTTGTACCAAATCCTCTCACACATAGTTGTCCAATTCGGTGCTTAGAATAATTTGCTGGGAGCAAATGACATGCGTGAATTCAAGCTCAGAACCAAATTAGCAATATTAATTTCGGTTCTGCTGGTAGTTGGCTGTGACTCAGGCGATAACGCCTTTGGTGCAAATAACCCTGATAGTGAAATTACTGATCCCGGCACAGAGACTGGCTCAACTGATGGTGGTTCGACAGACAGCGGTATAACCGACAGCGGTTCGACAGATGGAAAAACAGATGGCTCGGGGGACGATGGTTCAACCGATGGCGTAAATCCACCAAATGGTGGCCCCGGCGTTACGACAGACGGCTCAACGACAGGTACCACTGACGGCACTACCACGGGTACGACCGACGGTTCGACTACGGGCGGTACTGACGGCAGCACTACAGGTACGACCGACGGTTCAACCACCGGCGGCACAGACGGCTCAACCACAGGTACGACGGACGGTTCGACTACCGGCGGTACTGATGGCACCACCACAGGTACGACAGACGGTTCAACTTCGGGCGGTACCGACGGCTCAACGACGGGTACGACGGACGGTTCAACTACGGGCACCACTGATGGTTCAACCACCGGTGGCACTGACGGATCGACCACAGGTACCACTGACGGTTCAACCACCGGCGGCACGGATGGCACCACCACGGGCACCACCGATGGTTCGACCACCGGTGGTACTGACGGCTCGACTACAGGTACCACGGACGGTTCGACCACGGGCGGTACTGATGGCAGCACCACGGGTACGACCGACGGTTCAACGACTGGCGGTACTGACGGCTCGACTACAGGTACGACGGACGGTTCGACCACCGGCGGTACTGACGGCAGCACCACAGGTACGACCGACGGTTCAACCACAGGCACCACCGACGGCTCGACTACAGGTACCACTGACGGCTCAACGACGGGTACCACGGACGGATCGACTACGGGCGGTACTGACGGCACTACCACAGGTACTACAGACGGTTCGACTACGGGCGGCAC
>NZ_ANFM02000078.1 GCF_000333895.2 Grimontia indica
TTCAGTGCCACGGTGAACTTGAACGGCTTGTGAACACGCTGGCCTGACGGCTGACCGCTTTGCGGGTCAGTCGGTACAGTCACGATGTGGTCAAAGGCCTGAACCAGCATCTCGTCTTCGTGGCCTTCCACGTAGATGTTACCGACAGAGTCAGCGGTGAAGGCTCCGGCAGTGATGTTGCCCTGGGTTTTGCCTTCGATGGCGATATAACAAGGAGTTGGCATCTTAATTTCCCTATAAAAATTCGGAGGAGGTTGTTTACTACGTGGGTAATAACGCAAGGGGTGTGCCAGTGATGGAGTTCAATGAAAACAGAGACTTAGCCGACTCCAGAAAAGGGGAGAGCAAGGTATTGCTTGTGGGTTGGGCGAAAAGTTGCTCAGCGAGCAAGATTTGGCCGAAAGATCAGAGGGAAACTCATGGACGAAAACTCGCAGGAGTCAGACAACATTCAAGCGACTGCATTGATAGCATCGAGAAAACAGCAGTTTCGATAAGAGCATAAAAATGAAAGAAGTCGAGTTTTCGGTTGGCGCAGTCACCTTTACCTATTCGCTTAGCGAAGAGCAGCAACGATTTCTGAGGTTGGCAGAGGAAACGAAGATCAACCTCAATGACTGGCCGGACTTTTCCGAGAAACTGACAGACACGATTCAAGATGCGATCCCTGATGAGTTGAAATTACCTTCACAAAAGCAACTCGATTATGTTCGCACTATCGCTAGCGACCTGAACCTGGCACTACCGAAACACTATGAGGATAGTGCGCTGACATGCCTGTCATTTATTGCCGATCACAAACCAGCACACGATCGTGTACTGGCGGTGTTTAATGGGGTTAAGGGGAAGTTGTTGGGGTGACTACAGGCCACCGTCTATATGCATTTCGTCGATGTAGATTGTTGGAGTCATGGAGTCAATTAGCTCTTTTGCGGCTTTTTTGGCTGTTGAAATCGTTTGGCTATCAGTTGGCTTAGGAATGACTGCCCACATGTCATCGTTGAACATCTCTTCCAATGCATATGCCTTTGCTAGACATTCAATTTTAGATTTTTCATTAAGTTCGCTAAATTGATTGCCGCAGCGACGGCTAGATACTTTTAATTGAATGTCAGATCCAAGCTCTATTGCCTTATCAAAAATATCTTGGTAGCCAGAATGTACATAGAGATAATCATACCCCAGAACATAATTATGCTTAGCCAAATAACGATAGATATGTAACAGGTCTTCTTTTTGACTAGGAGTTAGCGTTTTACTGTCTTCGAATCGTTTTAGGAACTCCATAGCTGGAACAAAGTAATTTTTCTTTGCAGACTCTTCAACAAGTGCAACCCATTTTTTGAAGTCTTCTCCTCGAACATATTTGGTTGGTCGTTCTAGATAATACTTCGCTCTAATATCTCCGGCTTCCGCTTTTTTCTTGAAAGACTCTTTGGCGAGCTTTCCCCATTCTTTACTACAAAGAGATTCGAAATAGGCATTACAATAGTAACTGTCTGCGTCTAGCATCAATGCAGAATAAGGGTTGCCCAATTTGGCGGATTTTTCAAACCAGTTGTAACCTTCATAGCGAGTTTTGATGCTGCGCACCATACGATTGTATCCGTACCAAAACATTGCGTCTACATTGCCAGCCTCTGAGAGGTTTTTGAGTATTGGAATTGCCCTATCAAGCCTACCATTCTGGTAATCCAATATTGGTTGATAAAGAATATCACCGGGGCGATACAGACTGGAGATGTATGGATCTGGCAAATTTTCAGAAGGTATATTGTTTTCAAAGAAATAAGTTAAAGTGCTCGGACCCTGTCTTTGAAAATCCATAAATGAAGGCTCTTTTTTATGGAGCAAGAACCCTGCCAGTAGCCCCAAAATGACGACCGCGATCAATGATTTTCTTAACATCAAAATATCCTTATGTTCCATCCAACTCTCTTAGCACCGACCTTTGCTATCTTAGCCTTTGCCCTATCGTTGGCTTCGAGCATTTCCTCGGTAAGCTGTTCCCCGTTATACATCAAAATGGCTTCTTTCCAAGAGATAAGTTTTATACCAAATAGCTGATAAGAATCTTCGGCGAGGTAAATGATGAAATCAGAGCAAAGGTTGCTAGATTGCTGATTAAACTTATCAAGGTTATCACCTCTGACTCTCGGATTAGAGTGGTTACGTATGAAAAGCCCTATTTTTTGCCAGTTTTCGAAAAGTTGCTGCCATTGCTCTCGCGGGGTGCGGTAACTTTCGATGTTACCATCCATAAGAATCAGCGCTTTTTGGAATTGCCTTCTGCTTGCTAAGGTCGCTTCTTTTCCACCAGAAGGGATCCAACTCAGAATTTGCAAAATGGCATTCACTTGTGTTTGGTTGATCAAACTTGCTTTATTATTTTTTTCATACCCGGTTCCATCTCTTACGCTGCCACTGAAAAAGTCTTGCTCAGCGGTTTCTTGTGCGTTTATCAGGCAAGATAAAAGATTTGATAAGGTTTCCGGTGGGAGATTTTTAACCCATGATTTGATTTGCAGCTCTTTATTTAACTCATTGATCGATTTTGCAATCAGCGGAGCATACTCTTCTTGAAGGGAGCCCTTCTTGTATTCTTCAAAAACAACCGCTGGAAGCATTAATACATCACTGAGAGCAAGACCCATAGCTATCGCGACTGTGAGTCGCTCGTTGAGCATTTCAAAATCTTTATTAACACCATTCTCATCTCTGTCGCCAAAAAAACCGATATACCTAAAATCGTTCTGCCTCAACACGCCTAAAACACATGTGATAAACCGATCCGCATTGACTGGGTTTATCGCAATTCCTACCTTACCTTTACATCCGGGTCCTGCAACCAAGCGCGCTGCTGCAATGAGTACCAGAAAGCCGTCTTGGAATGTAAGTCTAAGTTCGGCGGATATACCATAACCTGCGCTGACAGCAATTTCTCCATCTAATCCGCCAAGTTTTAATAATTTTGGTTGTGGTGCCTTGCTTCCACCAGAAAGTGCGATATCAATTTTCGGGGGACGCCAATAAACATCCGCTCCAAATGAACCACCGGCTTCCACGCCAGCAAACACGTCTACCTGTACTTTTCCTTCCGCAACCGCGCTTGTCAACGTGTCTTCTGACATTGAGATGTCTCTAATATGGGTTTTACTTCCGCTGAGTCTTTTGTTGTAGTCTGCAGCTGCATACGCTTGCCCTTTTATGCCTATTCCACCATCGGTGTCAGCGGGGCCAAATGCGACTGAAGCACTTAACTGGCAACTGGCAGCAGCCAAACCATAGACCTTCCCCCTTAACTGAATACACATATGCCCGGCATTATAGGGAGTGTCAGCGCGCTCAACTTTTATTCCGCCGTCATTGTCTTTCTTTGAAACAAAATAAGGAATTGAAACTGCATACCCTTCGACGTTTTCTCGCTTTGCATCTGTATGAGCATCAATGACTTTATTTTTCTCGGAAAAGGGAAGCCAAACTGCAAAGCCCATTTGGGCGCTCAGTAACGTTAAGCTTGCTTTGATTTCGCCTGATGTGCCATATACACCGGAGAACTTTGCTTTATCGATGGGTGTGTTAATTGAGCCTGAAGCACTAGAACTAAAACGCATAAATTGAGCTTCTGCATTGGCGATGTATGCTGCTTTACCATCAGGCCCCACTCCATCTTTGTAGTGAAAGCCATCTTGCCAAAATGCTGATTCAAATTTGTGTACTTCTTTGGATAAGTTGAGTATCTGTGTTCCACCAAGGTTTGGCTTGAGCTCTTTTAGCCCCTCTTTGAGGGTCTTACCGACATCTCCCGTGCCTGATGAAGCACCCAGAGGATTTAACTCTACATTAATAGGCTTCACATGGCCTAAATGAAGCTCGGTGCAGGAACCTGTCTCAGGCATGTACCAATGAGGTCCTCTGACCCAAAAGACTTCGCCATCCGATAAAAAGCAGCACTCAACTGCTTCTAGATCATTGAGGCCGGCTTGGTTTTGAAAAACCCCCAATTTAACGCGCTTTGGTTTGTGCTTGGTTTCGTCCCAAAGCAATTTGAAAGACTCTGGCGGGTTATCAATGAAAACGCTTCTCAGCTTTCCTTCAGCGGCTCTTTTCTCCGCTTTTTTCTTTAAAATATCAAGTCGAGCCACAGCGACTTTCTTTACCCAAATTAATTGAGATAAAAAGTTTGGCAGGTTGTCACCGCTTCCTAGAATAGTCTTCAGGTCAGAGAACTGCTTTTTAAAGGTTGCATCAATGACTTGCACTAAGGCTAGTGTTGGAAGGTAAGCCCACTCTACGTTTCCTTTTAGAGAGAGGGTGTTGTTTACCCGAGCTTCTTCCTCTTCAGAGCCTGCGTTACCAGTTGATACCGTGTTTAAAGACTTTGCTTGTATCTCTTCATATAACTTGTCGATTAAATTGGTTTTATTCAAAAAGTCTAACGGGTTTGCAGCTGATGAAAATATTTTTCCATCCCGCCAGCCAGAAGCCAAACTATTGAGTGTTGATGGGCCCAAATGTTTAGGCTCAGTGCCTTCAAATTCTTCTTCTGTGAGGCATTGCTCTTTAACTGCATAACCATAGGCATTGAGTTGATTCAATGAACGCAAAAAGAATAGCGGATTTAATAAGCGAATATCAGATCTAGATATTTGTTTACCTGAGCGATCGTGCTCATCGGCGTCTGCAAGATCCTTGACCCAAAACTCATTAATAGCATCAACAACATTATCGTGTTCATCCATACAAAACTTGTTGTCTGGAGCCGGGCGATTCTTTATCAAGCGTGAAACATGATAGTAGATGCTTTTTTGTCTTCTACTTGTGAAGTATTGATGTTTTTTGTCAAACGCGAACTTGGTGCCGTCTAAGTCAGTTGTTTTTTGGCTGGCATTCGATTCAGCTTTCTTTTCCAAGGTTTCAATGGCTTCTTCACAGTGCTTAATGAGCTTCGAGTGTATTTTCTTTCGGGCACTTATCAACCTTCTTTGCTCAGCTTCACTGCTGTGTAGATCTTCATATGCCTTTGTAACTTGGTTGTAATTGGAATAACCCATGTACCTAGGTTGAGACATGGAAATCAAGACACTATCCCAGAATTTTTCTGACGACATCCGGTCTTTAACCATGTCATTAATATCAAGGCCTTCTGCATCCATGACATTTTTTATGAATCCTAAATGACCCTTTTCATAGAAATGGTTTGCGCCACTTTGCAAAACCTTGATCACAAGAATGAGTGCTCTATATCTCTCTTTATCTGTACCCTTGAGAAAATACTCGTGCGCTTTTGATTGGAACTTAGATAAAAGGCCTAGGTCATTCAGATTCTGAAGTGTTTGGAGCTTATCGCCCGCGACAATAGCGGTAGATAAAGTCTTTTTCTCTTTTTTTATTGCATCTACAGCGACCTGAGTCATGGCATACCAGCGCTTTTTCCCGTCCTTGGGATGCGCTGGAACATAGAGTATGTCAGTAAACTCGACAGGCTCAGCACCACATGTAGAGTTTTTAATAGCTGGTTCAAGAGGGTATTTAGGTAATTGATCTCGTTTACCTGTTTCTATCTGCAATGGTGCGAGAACGTCACCTTCTACTGGCTGCTCCATTAAAGGAAACTTTTCAACGACCAGCTCTTTCAACTGATCACTGGTAAATCCAGATATGACGCTAGGTTCAACACCACAAACTTTGTGAACTAGCTCTATGCATTCATCTTCAATTTTTTTATAAGGACTCATTTAGCTAAATCCAGTTAGAAAGTATGGTTGAACTGAGTGTGTAGGAGGTATCGCTACTGGAAGGTGAGGACTGCTTTGGTATGTTCACGGCGTTTGGCTGTTTTTGAGGGTACTGAATCCAGTAAATCGATGACGCAGGTGCGATAATTTTCGCTTTATCTGATTCTGTAAGCTGATCTCCAAAATCTTCCCAGAATTTACTGGTGTAATAGCGAAGAAAAACTAACTTTCCATCAACCGAGACTGCCAGAAGCTTCCTCAGGTGAAGAAGTAATTCGTCCTTTTCAAGGCCAAGTTTCATTCCAATCAAGATTGAACTTGAGTGAAGCTCAGGTAAAGCGACCCACTTTTTAATGTATTCGGCTCTACTGCCAAACTTAAAAATGATCGGGCTCTGAGCCATAAGATGAGTAAAATCGCTTTCCAGAAAAAGAGGCTCAGATTCGATGTCAGGCCACATTGCATAGATGTCAGACATGATGTCGGCCATTCTCACTGCATCAACAATCAGCCAGTACTCTGAGTTGTCATCAAATAAACGCGTACTATTCATATCAAGACTTCAGGCAGGGACAATCGGCAAGTGGACAAGAACCATCAGTTTGTTTTTGGCAAAGCTTGATGGCAGGTACGTTTGCTATCGCTAAAGTTTCCATCGTTGCTGGTGACAACTGGAGTGCTAATGGGTTTGGAGGTGGAACAACCTCAACCCCACCCGGCAAAATCGGCATCACTCCACCAAACCCTGAACCAGATCCTGCACTGCCACCCGAGTTGATGTTGATAACAGAACCCACGATATGAACGCCTGATGGATCTATCTTCACGAAGTTGCCACCGACTTTGAGCGTAACTTCTGTATAAGCCTCTAGCACTGATTTATGACCACTCTTTAAGTGGATTTCGCTGCATGCTTCGTTTAGTAAGGCGGCCCCCGCTTTAATATGTAGGGAACTGTCAGTGACGATAGTTTTGTCACTTTTAACGTGTGTCATGGTGTTGCCATCGACCGTTAAATGATCGTCAGCTTTGATGTGCTGGAACCTTTCATTCTCCACATCCAGATGGAGGTCATGTTTAATGTTGTCCTTGCGGTCATTCTCAACCAGCAGGTTCATGTCCTTCTGGGCATGGACATAGATTTCTTCCTGCCCCGCCTGGTCCTCAAAGCGAAGCTCATTAAAACCTTCCCCCTGATGGGTTTCGGTTCTGAGTACCGTACGCGTCTTGTTGGCGGGTAGCGGATAGGGAGGCACATTGGTGGCGTGATACGTGCGTCCGGTAACAATCGGCTGGTCCGGGTCCCCTTCAAGGAAAGAGACAATCACCTCATGACCAATGCGGGGAATGGCCATCATGCCATACTGACCGCCGGCCCAACCCTGAGAGACACGTACCCAACAACTTGAGGTATCATCACTGTTACCATAACGGTCCCAGGGGAACTGCACCTTCACCCGGCCATGTTCATCACAGAAGATTTCCTCGCCATCCGGACCGGTGACAATCGCGATTTGCGGGCCATGGACACAAGGTTTCGGTTGCGGAGTCGGACGCCAAGGTCTGTGTGCAGGAATCACTGAAAAGGTATTGTGGAAGGTGGTCATGCCCTCACCGCCGGCCTCTTCCAGCGCCTGAGGCTGAGTGCCTTCACACTGGGTAGAGACCACCACCCAGTCACGGTTCGTGGCGTCGTCCGGATGGTCCACGAGGTCAAACAGCATGCCCGGCTGAACCTGTGGGACATTACTTTGCGCCGTCGCCGTGATGGCATCACTTCTTAAATGCTCAAGGCGGTACTGGGTAAAGGGTTTCCCGGCGGCATCACTCTTATAACGCCCCGGGTAGTCATAATGCTCATACGTGCCACGCTGAAAGGCCATTTCCGTGCCCGCGTGTTCATGTAAAAAGCCATAGGCCGGCTTTTTAAAACTGTAATCTTTCAGCTGCGCGGAAGACGGTCTTGCCTGCGCCGAATACTGCCAGCCTTTAACAAAATTCTCTTTAGATATCCCACCCACATTCACGTTATAAGGCAGCGCAAGGCCCGAAGCTGACAGGGTCTGGGTATCATCAGAAAACAGCACAGTGTGCTTGTCTTTACTGTGCAGGAAGCAATAGAAAATGCCTTCTTCCGCCGCAATACGTTCCAGGAACTCGAGGTCCGTCTCGCGGTACTGCACACAATACTCACGGGTCTGAGGTTTACCGGAGAGCGAGAACGCATAATCATCAATGCCCATCTCCTGCAGGAGAATACTCATGATTTCCGGGGCAGACTGCTGCTGGAAGATACGGCTGTTCTGACGAAGGGACAGTCTGGCAAGGGACGGCACCATCTCAAGCGCATAGCGGGTGTGATGGAAACCCGTGTCGCCTCTTGAGAACCGGCGGACAATCCCGTGGAAGCGTTGCTTAAGCTCACCGTCCTGCCAAATCACCAGTGTGACATTACGGTCCACCGTGTCATTTTCAGACACCGCTTCATTGCGGCTGGCCAGCTTGATATCAAAACAGAAAGGGGCCGAGAGATGAGCGTCGCCCTGAAAGTCGACCACCACAAAGGTGTCGTCAGGCAAGCCTTCGACGTTAAGAGTAAATTGGAGACCGCTTTCCGTAGCCATAGAGATACCCAGCAATAACTATCCATTGCTTCTGAGAGACTTCAGAAGCTTCATCAGACGTCACTGTCTGACGACAAAACCCGCCGC
>NZ_ANFM02000077.1 GCF_000333895.2 Grimontia indica
GAGTTGACTGACGTCGTGCTCTTTGTTGTTCCTTTTTGATGGAGATGGCTACACCTGCAAAGGAACGCCGCGATCACAACGCCAGTCAAACTCGCTGAATCCTGCATCTTCAGGTTATTTGGGTATATTCACCCGCTCTCTGTCTCATTCCTATTAGTTCGTGTAACTGACTGAATCATGTATCTTTAAGGGATAGATATAGAGGGAAGAGTAATGCGTAATAAAACCATCCGATGGGGAATGATTGGCTGTGGCAATGTGACTGAGCGAAAAAGCGGCCCGGCTTTTTGGCAGGTAGAAGGTTCATCATTGGAAATGGTGATGGCAAGACGTGAAGAACAGGCAAGCGACTATGTCTCTCGACATGGGATTGCCCGCTACACCACGGATGCGTCTGCATTGGTGGCCGACGAGCATGTTGACGCGATATATGTTGCCACACCGCCTGATAGCCATCTGGAGTATGCCCTTATGGCTGCCAGTGCTGGTAAACCTTGTGTGGTTGAAAAACCGATGGCACTGACGACAGACGAATGCGACCAAATGCTCGCGGCTTTTGAGAAAGCGAATGTGCCACTGTTCGTGGCTTATTATCGTCGCTCGCTACCAAGATTTGACGTGGTGAGAAATTGGATAGAGCAGGGAATGATCGGTGATGTCAGGCATATTCATTGGACTTATCATCGTGCGCCCAACAGCGATGACAAAGAGGGCAAAGACAACTGGCGCGTGAATCCTGCTCAGGCCGGAGGTGGTTATTTTGTGGATCTAGCCAGCCATGGGTTGAACTTGTTCCAGCAGTGGTTTGGTAACATAGTGGTTGCTAAAGGCATCAAAACCAATCAACAAGGCTACTACGAAGCCGAGGATGCGGTAGCGGCAAGTCTGGCTTTTGAAAGTGGTGTGCTGGGCTCGGGCTATTGGAATTTTGGCGCGGCAAACCGCGAAGATCGTGTTGAGATTATTGGCAGTGCAGGGCGGATTATTTGCTCAGTATTTGGCGAAGATGACTTTGAGCTTGATGGAAAAGAGAAAGCGTCGGTAAATGTCGAGAATCCTGACCCCGTGCAGTATTTCCATGTTGAGAATCTGATTGCGCACCTGAATGGTGACAAAGAGCATCCCAGCTTAGGAATCGCAGGCAGAAATACAACGTGGGCGATGGAGGAAATTCTTAACGGCTAAGGAATTTGGTGAGGAATCTGCTGATTTGAAAGGCGAATAGCTCATGATTTAGTCACTTGAGACTAAATTCGGCCTGAAACGCAAATTAGTGCTTGCAAGCCTTGGGCGGTTTCCCTAATATTCACCTCGTTCTCAGGAACACAGACTTTTCCCCCTTAGTTCAGTCGGTAGAACGGCGGACTGTTAATCCGTATGTCGCTGGTTCAAGTCCAGCAGGGGGAGCCAAATTTGAAGCCTCGTCGAAAGACGGGGCTTCTCTCGTTTTGCCAGTTTGAAAGTGGTCGTTGTCGTCGTTGTCGTCGTTGTCGTCATTGTCGCTTCGCGATATGTCGCTGACCTACGCGGCCCGGATCAAGTCCATCAGGGGCAGCTAAATCTGCGCGGCCCGATCTGAAGCCTCGTCGAAAGACGGGGCTTCTTTCGTTTTACCTGTTTGAAAATGGTCGTTGTCGTCATTGTCGCTTCGCGATATGTCGCTGACCTACGCGGCCCGGATAAAGTCCATCAGGGGTAGCAAAATCTGAGCCTCGTCGAAAGACGGGGGCTTCTTTCGTTTTGCCAGTTTGAAAGTGGTCGTTGTCGTCATTGTTGCTTCGCGATATGTCGCTGACCTGCGCGGCCCGGATCAAGTCCAGCAAGTGAGCTAAATCTGAGCCTCGTCGGAAGACGGGGCTTCTTTCGTTTTGCCAGTTTGAAAGTGGTCGTTGTCGTCATTGTCACTTCGCGATATGTCGTTGACCTACGCTTGTTACAAATTAGTACGAATCAGGCGTTCAAATCCCTAGCGCTGTAATGTTATATTGTAACATTATCGCTTTAGGTAGATGACGGATCATGCTGTTTTCATTCCGCAAATTACTCCCTGTGCTGTTAGCTGTTCTTTTCTGCTGGCAGGGTTTTGCGGTTGCGCACCACAAAGGCGAACATCATCATACCCAGAAAGTAGATCACGAATGTGCAGTTTGTGTACTCGGTATGCCTGCCATTGAATTTGGCGCTGCAATCGTCCCAGTATCCCACTCCCCGGCATCAGTTCAGCCAAATATTGGCTCATCACTTCTGTCGACCGTATCTATCACCCAAAATGCGCGTTCCCCTCCAAAGTTATTGATTTAATTCATCTACATTTAAACATTCATTTTTGGAGAATTTATGCGTACTAACTACTTGTTTGCACTGAGTGCAATTGCTTTGGGTGTGTCGTCGGCAGCGACTGCAGAAAATAAAGAATTTCGTCAACATGATGCTCACCAACATGGCGTTGTTGAGTGGCATATTGCCCAAGACGGTGACGAGCTTCTGGCTGAAATCACCGCGCCAGGCAGTGATGTAGTAGGGTTTGAGCACGCACCGGAAAATGCCGAACAAAAAGCAGCCATTGAAAAAGCGGTGGCTGCATTGGCAAAACCGGGGGCATTGTTTGCGATTAACTCAGAAGCAGGTTGTGAGCTAGAAGCACAGCAGGTCTCTCACACCTTGGGTGAGGAAGAGCATGGTGATCATCACGACCATGATCATGAAGGTCATCACGACCATGATCATGAAGGTCATCATGATCACGATGAACATGCCCATGACGACCATGATCATGATAAGCACGACGACCATGATGATCACCACGGCCATGATCACGATAAACACGATGATCATAGCCATGACAAACATGAAGAGCATAAAGGTCATGATGACCATGACCATGACCATGACCATGACCATGACCATGACCATGACCATGACCATGACCATGACCATGATCATGATCACGAGCATGGGAAAGCGCAACACGGCGAGTTTTCAGCACAATATACCTTCCACTGTAAGTCGCCAGCTGAGCTTAAATCCATTACGACAGATTGGTTTACCGCATTTGGCAATACAGAGAAGATCAGTGTTCAGGCAGTGACAGACAAAGGTGTCGCGGCTACCGAGCTAATGCCATCTTCAACCACATTCCGTTTTTAATTACTCAGGCCCCTTCGGGGGCCTCTGGTTTGCATTTTATGTTATTGATTGAAGACCTCCGGTTCAGGTGGCCAGGCCAAGAACAATGGCAAATTGATATTCCCCATTTCTCGCTCGAAGCCAAAGAGCGTGTATTTCTAAAAGGTGCCAGCGGGTGTGGTAAGTCCACGCTGCTTGGCCTGATTGCTGGCATCAACACCGCTGATGAAGGCTTGCTGCGTTTTCAGGAAGCAGATTTAACAGCATTAAAAGGCGCTAAACGCGATGCTTTTCGCGTTGATCATCTTGGCTATATCTTCCAGCAATTTAACCTACTTCCATATCTCTCAGTGATTGATAACGTCACCTTGCCTTGTTGTTTTTCCAAGGCGCGCAAAGAAAAGGCAGGGGGCAACTTGCAGCAAGAAGCCGAACGTCTGCTAAGTGCATTGGCACTGCCGGAAAATTGCCTGAATAAACCCGTTACCGAGCTTAGCATTGGTCAACAGCAACGTGTTGCCGCAGCGAGGGCTTTGATTGGAAAGCCAGCGTTGCTGCTGGCAGATGAACCTACTTCTGCGCTGGATGCCGATACCCGAAATGCGTTTATTTCCCTTTTGATGAACGAATGCCAAAACGCGGGATCCAGCCTGTTGTTTGTTTCTCACGACAGTTCTTTGGAATCGCACTTCGATCGCTCTATTTCGCTAACTGAGCTTAATCGCGCAGCGATTCAAACGGAGGTGCTGTAAATGGCCATTCTCCGATTAGCACTTCAAAGTTTGCGAAACCGTAAAGCAACCGCTCTATTAACGATATTCACTGTTGCAGTGTCAGTAGCACTGTTAATTGGTGTTGAGCGTGTAAGAACCCAAGCCAAAGAAAGCTTTGCCAACACCATCTCGGGAACGGACTTGATCGTGGGCGCACGTTCTGGTCAGGTCAACCTTCTGCTTTATTCTGTATTCCGCATCGGCAATGCGACCAACAATATTGATTGGCAAAGTGTCGAAGATGTGAAAAGTCATCCGGCGGTAGCTTGGTCCATTCCTATCTCATTGGGCGACTCACACCGAGGTTTCCGCGTGGTCGGCACAACGGAGGACTATTTCAAGTATTACCGTTACGGCCAAAAACAGCCTTTGTCCTTCAAAGAAGGTGCATCTTTTGACGGGTTGTTCGACACAGTGATCGGCTCAGAAGTCGCCAAGAAGCTGAATTATAAGTTGGGAGACGAAGTCGTCATTGCCCATGGTTTGGCCGACAAGAGCTTTGCCCGACACGATAATCTTCCGTTCAAAGTAACGGGCATTCTTGCACCTACCGGTACACCCGTAGATCGAAGCGTACATGTATCACTGCCGGCTATTGAAGCCATTCATATTGGCTGGGAAAGCGGCGCGCGAATGGGGACAGGCATCAAAGCAGAAGATATTGACCCAGACTCCCTACAACCAGAACAAATCACAGCATTGCTGGTCGGGCTAAAAAGTCGCATTCAGACTTTTGCTTTACAGCGAACCATCAATGAGTACAAACAGGAACCTCTAACAGCCATTATGCCCGGGATTGCGCTGCATGAGTTGTGGGGCATGATGTCGGTGGCTGAGCAAGCGCTATTGGTGGTATCGGGTTTTGTTGTGGTTGCAGGGTTGATGGGGATGCTTTCCAGCCTGTTAACCAGCCTGAATGAGCGTCGACGCGAAATGGCGATACTGCGTGGAATGGGGGCTAGGCCAGCACATATCTTCTTCCTGCTGGTCAGTGAAGCCTTGTTCCTGACACTATTAGGTATTATCACTGGCGTGACAGCACTGCTGATAATGATTAATCTGGCTGCACCTTTTGTGCTGAGCCAATATGGATTGCAACTTTCCGCTGCATTTTTGAGTCCACATGAATGGACACTCATTGGCATTGTGCTGGTGGCAGGATTTTTGGTGGGGATGTTCCCTGCGCTTCGCGCGTATCGCCAGTCTCTGTCAGACGGCATGACAATACGGATATAAGATAATGAAAAAATGGTTACTAGTTCTCACCGCGTGTCTGCCAATGATTGCGCAGGCTGATGAAGCACTGAAATTGGATTGGCTGGATTTGATTCCAGAGTCTGAGCGCCAGCAGTTTAACGATCGTGGCATGCCGATGATCGATCACAACAACGATGCCCCTCAGCAAAATCTGGTGGGAAAAGTACGCCCAGAACTGAACAACAGTCAGGTCAAAATTCCAGGGTTTGTAATTCCTCTTGAAGGAGACGCTAACAAAGTGACGGAATTTCTGTTGGTTCCATTCTTTGGTGCCTGCATCCATGTACCACCACCGCCACCGAACCAAATCGTGTACGTGAAGTTTGAAGAAGGCGCACCCGTTCAAGAGCTTTGGGATGTGGTTTACGTTGTAGGTAAATTGAAAACCCAAACGGTTTCCCATGATATCGCGCAAGCCGGCTATTTGTTGGAAGGCACAGCGATAGAACCTTACGACGATATGTAATTGCATCCGATAAGAACGCCCGCATCATGCGGGCGTTTTTTTCTGGTTATCGCTTCTGCTACTGGGTGAAAAGTGAACTCAGCGTGTTGTCTATCCATAACATCACCTTATCCCATCCCCTTGCTTTCCGCTTGATAGCGCTCAGCGTTAACAGTGGCGGGCTGGATAACTCTGCAGTTGATAGCTCTTTGACGGAACCTTCCATCCATTCGTGGCTGACTATGTGCTCAGGAACAAAAGCCCAACCAAGGTTTCGAGTGATAAGGTTCGAGATGTAGTAGTAGCTATCAACGTGCCAGTAGCGCGGAGAGAGTGGTTCTTCCTGTGAATAACCGAGTCGGTCCCGAATGGCGAGTTGGCGATATTTTACTAAGTCGTCTTCATGGGGATGCTCAAGAAGGGCAAGAGGGTGGTCATGCCCCGTGATCAGGCATTGCTTCACGGTTTCAATGTCATACCAATCAAGAGATTCAGAAAGCGGCTTTACCCGGTAGATAAAACCAATATCAGCCCGGCCTTCATTGACCCAGGTGGCAATGTCGTCTTGGGAACCATTCAGAATGGTGAGTTTGAGTTCGGGAAACGCCTCAGCAATTCGCTCAAATAGGATCTCAAATGTTTGTATGGGAACCGCTTCATCCATGGCGACATTGAATGCAACTGGCTCGCCGCCAG
The DNA here is from genome assembly GCF_000333895.2 of Grimontia indica. Classification (GTDB taxonomy): domain Bacteria; phylum Pseudomonadota; class Gammaproteobacteria; order Enterobacterales; family Vibrionaceae; genus Enterovibrio; species Enterovibrio indicus. The sequence goes on from NZ_ANFM02000077.1 coordinate 6,298, forward strand.
TCACAGCCATCGCACGGGAGTTCATCCGGTGACATTGCTGAAGTATCGCCTTGGCATCTACCAGCATTTCCTTTCCTGCTTCGGTAAGAACAGGCAATTTGGCGCTTCTGTCGAAAAGCTCGAAGCCCAGATCAATCTCCAGATTGGCAATTGCGGTACTAACACGGGACTGTGCCTTACCTAACTTGCGGGCGGCAGCTGAAAAGGACCCTGTTTCGGCGGCTTCGACAAACGCCTTGAGTTGTTCCAATGTCCATTGCATGAGCCTTTCTCTCTTTCACCTATCCGTTTTTGAGATTGATTTTAACTTTTATCTATAGCTATACAACGTGAAAATCACCTCGTTCATTTCCATTTTAAGTTTTTCTTTTATGCATGTAACAGATCTCAACCAAGGTGACTCGATCACCAAAACGTTCTGGCGATTCACCATCCCTGCGATTGCAGCGATGATCGTCAATGGTCTCTATCAGCTGGTGGACGGTATTTTCGTCGGCCACTACATTGGTGCGGAAGGGCTTGAGGCCATTAATATCGCTTGGCCTGTGATTGCCGTGGTGGGCGGTCTTGGATTGATGATTGGCATGGGGGCAGGCAGCCTTGTCTCCATCTATCGCGGTGAATCAAACCTCACTAAGGCGCGAAGCGCCATGGTAACGGGCCTTGTGCTGACGGCTTTACTCGGTGCGTTGGCATCACTTTATCTGGTTTTCTTCGGCGGCTTTCTCGTCAACCTTCAGGGGCCTACTGGCCTTGCCCACGGCTATGCGAATGATTACCTGACGGTATTTAAAATCGGCGCAGTGGCAACGGTAGTGGCAGGTGCGCTGCCATTTCTTATCCGCAATGACGATAGCCCATTTGTTGCTACAACGATGATGGTCGTCGGTGCTTTAACCAACATTGTGCTGGATTACCTGTTCATTGGTGTGCTGGGTTGGGCATTGCAAGGCGCTGCGGTTGCAACGGTATTGGCACAGTCAGTGAGTGTGCTGATAGGGCTGTTGTATTTGTGCTCTTCCCGTTCTTTTCTGGGCATTTTTCGCAACCCGCTCAAGTTTAGTTTTTCTGATGCAGGCCAGAGCTTGGTACTTGGCTGCTCTTCGCTAGTGATGTTCATGTATTACGGCGTGCTGGTGGGCTTTCATAACCGTTTGTTTGCGGAATACGGCACACCTGTCAGCGTGGCTGCGTTTGCTGTCGTGGGTTATTTGATGACGCTCTATTACGTCGTTGCGGAGGGTATCGCAGAAGGTATGCAGCCGCAGGTGAGCTTCTATCATGGCGCGCAGTCTTACTCGAAGATAGTGAAGGTCGCGAAACTGGCCACTATGGTGTCACTGGCTGCTGGTTTTATTTGGCTGGCTGTACTGAACCTGTTCCCGGACTTTGTCATTGGCATGTTCAACGGCGGTAATGAAGCCCTGATTCAGGAAGCGACGTTAGGTATCAGGCTACACCTGTCAGCCATGTATCTTGATGGCTTGATTATTCTGGCTTCCATGTACTTCTTGTCTGTGGGCAAAGGCGCGAAATCGCTCAGTATCTCCGTTGCCAATATGCTGGTGCAGTTCCCATTCCTTTATGTGCTGCCGAAGTTTTATGGTCTTGAAGGTGTTTGGCTGGCAATGCCAATCTCAAACGTGGTGCTGGCCTCGGTGGTCATACCCGTGATGTGGCATGACATTCTGAAGCAACAAAAAAAGCGACCGGAACTGCGTCCTGCTATTGCCTAAGGTTAACCGGCCGATAAGCAAAAAGAAGGGGAGCATTTGCTCCCCTAAATGGTTTTAAAACTCGTCCCATTCTATTTCGTCATCATCATCGACGGCAGGTTTGGGCTTCGCTTTGGCTTTTTTAGGAACGACGGCTTTTTTGCGCGTCTTATTGAACTTGGGTGTTTTTACGGGCTCCTTGCTTTCATCGATGGTGAAAAACTCCATCATGGCGCTCATGTCCTGAGCTTGTGAAAGCATGCTTTCACCAGCAGTGGCGGCTTCTTCCACCAAGGCGGCGTTTTGCTGGGTCATGGTGTCCATGCGCGAAACGGCAACATTCACTTGTTCTATGCCGCTGCTTTGATTTTGGGCAACCTCGCTGATTTCTGACATCTTACTGCCCACTTCTTCCACCATGCTGAGGATTTCCTGCAAGGTATCGCCGGATTCGGCAACCAACATGGCACCGTCTTCGACTTTTTTGTTAGTGTCTCGTATCAGGTCTTTGATTTCTTTGGCAGCCTCGGCAGAACGTTGGGCAAGGCTTCGTACTTCACCTGCTACCACAGCAAAGCCACGCCCTTGTTCACCAGCACGTGCGGCTTCTACGGCGGCATTGAGTGCGAGCAGGTTGGTTTGGAAAGCGATTTCGTCGATAACGCCAATGATGTCGGAAATCTTGTTACTGGCGCCACTGATTTGATCCATCGCGGTGATGGTGCGCATCACAACATTGCCGCCTTCGCGTGCTTTCTCCACTGCCTCATCACTGAGCTTGTTGGCAGCAACGGCATTGTCAGCACTCTGCTTGACGGTCTCAGTCATGTTATCCATGCTGGCAGCCGTTTCTTGCAAAGACGTCGCTTGATCTTCCGTACGCTGACTTAAATCTCGGTTGCCTGAAGCAATTTCGTTCGAAGAGTTTGAGATAGTCGAGGAAGCCTGTCGGATGTTGCCAATCACTTGCGTTAAACGCTCAATTGTCGCGTTGGCATCAATTTTCAGTTGGGCAAAGCGGCCGTGATAGTCTTTGTCGATACGCTTGGTGAGATCACCACGAGCCATCGCCCCCAAAATGCGCTGCATATCTGCAAGCGCCGCATCAGTATTGGTAGTGAGTCCATTCAGACCTTTTGCCAGATTCTTGTGGAAACCACGCTTGTCCTCAAGCGACAACTGAATGGAGAAATCTCCCTTTGATGCGGCTTCCACCATTTGGTCTATTTCCCGCTCAATAGCAACTTCAGCGGTTCTGTCTTCCCATTCAATGACGGTACCGATACGGTCACCGTTATCATCGATGATCGGGTTAGCGGAAATGGCCATTGTTCGGTTTCCTACAACAAGTTCTGTTCGATAAAGGTCTTCCAAGTGGTCCAATAGACGGCGCTGGTGTGAAGGGTCTTTATGGAAAAAGTCGATGTTGTGGCCCATGACATTTTCAGGGTTGAACTGAGGGATAACGGTACCGAAATCTTCCTTGGCGTCGGTCAGCATTTTGGTTGCTGACTGGTTGATGTAGATGATGTCGTAATTGGCATCGGCAATCATGGTGTTGGTGGAAACATTATCCAGTGCTTGCCTAACCCGGGCATTCTCCTCAGCTTTATCCTTCGCTTCACACTCGAGTTTTGCCCTTGCTCGCTCAGACTCTTCTACGTTCTCTAGGGATGTGTTGGTCGCCTGTTTGATTATCAGAAGATCGCCTTTCAGGTCAGATTCAATGCGGTTGCTGAAGTCACCTTCCGCCAGACCTTCCATCACTTTCTTGATGTCTTCAATCGCATTCTGCGTACTGTCCATCAGGGTGTTAAAAGCCGCTGCAGACTGGCCTATTTCATCTCGGCTTGTGACATCAACCCGTGTTGAGAAATCACCAGAGGTGGCAACGTTTTCCAAGCTGTAAGTGAGGTTGAGGATAGGCCTCGTGAGTGAGCGAGTCACCACCATGGCGATGAGAGTAATGATGACAACACCGGCCAACAAGCCGAAGCCAATCAGCCATTTGAGCGCATCAACTTCGCTGAAAGCCTCGACACTATCGATTTCTGCAACCAGCGCCCAGGTCGTGTCTCCAAATTTAATCGGTGTGTAGGCCGTTAATACAGGGACTCCGCGGTAATCCTCTGCCACTTCGAAAGCGGTTTCACCCTTGAGCGTTTTCTCAGTGACATCCGTTTTGATGCTGCCTTTGTCGGGATCGGCAAATGAAGCCATCACGGAGTGGCTCTGGTCTGCCAGATAGGAATCGGAACGCATCAAATAATCAGGCCCAACCAGAAATGTTTCGCCCGTTTCACCCATGCCTGTACGTTGCAGCATGATTTGGTTTATTTCATCAATGGATAGTTGGAGAACAGCGACGGCGAGGGTTTCACCTCCCAGGTCTGTTATCGGGGCGCCAATGAAAGCCGCGGGATGATCACTCTTGGCTGCGTATCTCTGATAGTCCTGAACGGCCATGGTGTGATTGCTGATCACTTCACGGTACAAAGTGGCGAGGGGGCTGTCTCTGTATTCTCCAAAATTCAGATTTGTACCCAGATCTTTATCGCGGCGGGCGGAGAAAATGACATGGCCAGTTTTGGCCTGAATGATGTAAACATCTGAGTAGCCATAAACGTTCACAAAATCATTCAGGGTTTTACCGCTGGACTGCCAAATTTCTTCGTATTCATAGGTGTCCGTATAAAATTCTTCATTGGCTTCGATTTCTTCATCGGCGGCATAGAAGGAGAGCGATTTCTGGATCTGCTTGGTGTCTTCACTGCCTGCAAGAATGCGGATGTCCTTCATGGCTCGTTCAAGGTAGGACTCGATTTGCGTTTTTTTAACCTCCCGCATACTGACAAGTTGAGCAAACGCCTGTTTATGCAGCGCATCACTGGATTTTACCAGCGCAAGGTAGCCCACGATTAAAATGGGCAAAACGCCAATAAAGAGGAAGATAAGCAAGAGTTTTATCTTTAGCTTTCCAAACATCTGACACCCTTTTTATTGTCGAGCGGGAAGTTCCGGCAAAGAAGCTTCCCTGTTTTTCGAGTATTCCACGCGTATGCGTTAGCGCACCGACCAGTGATTTGACGAAACCTCAATTTCCCAAAGCGGCATGTTTGCCATGCGGTATGGGGTGTATGTCACTTCCTTGTTGACCGCCAGCACTTTGTTAGGAGTGGGGACGAACAGCATGTAGCCGCTGTTGTAAACGTGTCGCATGATCTTTTCCGCGACGCGATCAAACTCAGGCGTGCCGACTGATTCCCTGAACATTTCGTCGATAAAGCCGTCCAGCTTGCTATCAGGGAAGATGGTGCTCCAGTAGTTGTGTGTACGATAAACGAGGAACGCTGACCAAGGGTGGTTGTAGTACCAGTCGTCGTCACCCCACACCAGTAAATCCCACTCTTTGGTGTTCTTTCTGGCGTTGGTCGCGAGCAGTTGTCCAAATACGTCTTTTTCACTGGAAGTGATATCAAAGTTCAGCTTCACGCCGACTTTTCGCAGATCGCGGTCGATACCTTTCCAGATGTACATGAAGCGGTCCTGTGTGTAGACATTCAGCTCCAGACCATCGAGCTTGGCCTTGAGGTCATCACGGATAGATTTAGGATCCTGAACTTCTGAATAGGCTTTGAGGTTTTGAACCACCTTGTCGACACCCGGATAAAGCGGAGCTGCCAACGTGGGTTTGATCTGACCTTCGCCTTGGTAGTACTTGTTGAGGAGTCTTCGTTGGTCGATGGCTTTGTTCAGTGCGACGCGCACTTCCTCATACATCAAACGTTCATTGCCGTTTCTAAGATTCATGTGAATGGCAATGTTGTCGGTGGACGGCGCTGTGACCAGTTTTGAATAACGGGAGTTAGACACCCGATCTTTCTCAGACACCGGAATAGGCATGATATCCAACTGACCTTCTTTGTCGGAGGCCATCTCTAATGCCACCTTGCTATCGAGTTCGGTGTAAACCGTGACCGTTTCGATTTTCGGGTATTCAGGGTTCCAGTAGTTTGGATTGGCAACCAGCACCGCTTTCGGTGTTTGCCTGTCGCCCTCGATGTAGCCTTCTTTAAGAATGTATGGACCTAAACCATAAGGACCAGGCTCGGCGAGGTTAGGACAGGTTGGTTTGCCGTTCCAGCCGTATTTCTCAAGATAAGGTTGGGTGTAGAACTGAATCCAAATGGCATCATTCAGGAACTGACCGTATTTTTCTGTCAGGTGAAAGCGGACTGTGTAATCGTCAATTTTCTCTGCGCGGTCGAAAACACTATCAATTTTGGTGAACAGGAAGGGCGCTTTTTTAAAGTACTCCATGTTCATAATGACAGCGTCCGCATTAAACGGGCTGCCATCCTGAAATTTCACACCTTGGCGAAGATCGAACTCATAGGTTTTATCATCGATTTTTCGGTGCGCTACCGCCATATCATATTCCCACCCTTGCTCGTTATTTGCCGGACGCAAAAGCGCGGCGTTTATCGAGTGAGAAATATAAATGTACGGAAGACTGGGAATAAACACTTTGAGGTGCGACCCTTTGGCAGGCTCTGCCCAAAGAGACATCGGAGCGAAAAGAGCGAGAATTAACATACCTTTCAAAAACGCTTTGACTGTCTTCATTGCAACTACCTTGGCGTTCAAAAAATAAAATGTCGGGGCATCAGTGACCCAGACTGAATAATTGATTTATCAATCAAAAGTGTAGTTAAGCTTTGCCTTAATTTAGAAGCATGTGTCTCAATAAATATCGCCAGATGAAATAACCCTATGAATATTATGAACTAATGTCTGTTTTGAACTTTACCTGCAGGCATTGACTTTATTAGCTAAGGCTAAGAGAGTAGGGGGGCAAATAACGACAAGGAGAAGGTTATGAAAGTGCTTGCTTTCGCAGCGTCAAACAGCAAAACATCCATTAACAAACAACTCGTGAGTTACGCAGTAAGCTTGCTGGCAGATGCTGAAACCGAAGTGTTGGATCTGAATGATTACGAAATGCCACTTTTCAGTGTGGATGTCGAACAGGAGCTGGGAAGCCCTGAAAAGGCACAGCAACTTTTTGCCAAAATCGGTGAAGCGGATGCGGTAGTAGTGTCTTTTGCTGAGCACAATGGCTCGTATTCAGCAGCATACAAAAACATCTTTGATTGGACTTCACGTATCAATCAAAAAGTGTTCCAAGGCAAGAAAATGGTACTGCTTTCAACCTCGCCGGGCCCAGGTGGTGCGAAGAATGTGTTGGCATCCGCAGCCACCTCTATTCCTCACTTCAATGGCGACGTAAAAGCGACGCTGTCTGTGCCTTCATTTTACGATAATTTTGATGCAGAAGCTGGCAAGTTGAGTGATGAATCTTTAGATGCGCAACTCGCTGAAGCCATGGCTCAGTTACGATAGAAACTGAGTTCTGAGTAGAAGGTCAACAGTTGTTACATTGTTGGCCTTTTTTTGTTTCCTCCCTGTTGTTTCCCTCCCCTAAATCTTTGCTCTGAGTCGATGTTTACTGGGCTCGTACAGGTTCCAGTAAGGAACCGCTGGCATAATCAAAGCGGCATGGCCGCTGAGCGGCAAAAAGTGGCGAATTTACGGGCAGTTGTACATATAACACCCAGTCCTTTCCACACAAAATAATCAAGTTCCGTCGAGCTATGCCTGCCCTTGTGCTTTCTAATAATAACCATGATTTTTGCTCGACTGTTTAAGGGATATTGACCTTTGGTTGAGGGAAGGAGAAAACTATGATCAAACGGAAGTTGTTACTTCCAGCGCTGATTAGCGCAACGCTTCTGGCCGGTTGTGGCGGACAGGAAGCGCAGCAGAAGAATGCGTTCACCCCACTTGTTGCTGTTGAATCAGCAGAGTTGATTGATTACCAGCCTCAGAAAAGTTTTGTCGGTCGTACTGAAGCGATGGAAGATGTTGGCATTGTTCCTCAGGTTTCAGGCTACCTGAAATCGCGCTACTTCAATGAAGGCGAAATGGTGAATACCGGTCAGCTTCTTTACCAAATTGACCCCTCTCTTTATGAAGCGAAAGTCGCCAGTGCAAAAGCCTCAGTCGCACAGGCAAAGGCAGGCGTGACCAATGCCAACTTGGATTACGATCGTGGACAGGATTTGTTGCCACGCGGCGGTATCAGTCAGTCTGAATTTGACCGTCTGACCGCAGTGAAATTGCAGGCAGAAGCCGCACTTAAAGCCGCTGAAGCGCAGCTTCAGGCTGCGGAAACTGACCTTTCGCACACCACTATTCGCGCGCCATTTACCGGCCGCATCAGTGAAAGCCGAGCAAGTATTGGTGATCTGGTTTCGCCTTCAACGGGCGTATTGACCACCATCGTCAGTCTTGACCCTATGCAGGCGTCTTTTTCGATGAGTGAAAAACAGCGCCTGCAATCGGGCGCTGATCGTGTTTCTGGTATCGGTAAAGGCCGAAGCGGTGACGTGGAAGTTTGGTTGAAGCTGGGTAAAGGCCACGACTATGAACACGCGGGTCACCTTGATTACCTGGGCAACCGTATCGACACTCAAACCGGTACTATCGCGCTTCGTGCCAAATTCCCTAACCCAGAGCACCGCCTGTTGCCAGGTCAGTACGTGGAAGTGATTGTGAAAGACAAGAACACCACGCCAACGCTGGTTATCCCGCGCTTGTCAGTACAAACAGACCTTGAAGGCGATTTCGTGATGGTGCTGAAAGAAGGCAACATCGTTGAGCGTCGCAATGTCGAGTTGGGTCCTCAAACCGAGCAAGGTGTGATTATTCGCGGCGGTCTGAACGATGGTGAGCAAGTGCTGACCAAAGGTCTGCAACGCGCGCGTAATGGCATGACTGTTCGCCTTGAAGGGCAAGGGGCGTAACCGAATATGTTGAGTCGCTTTTTTATCCAGCGCCCTAAGTTTGCGCTGGTCATCTCGATTATTCTGACGCTCGCAGGTGCAATCGCATTGCTTAACCTGCCAGTGGCGGAATATCCGCGGATTAGCCCGCCTTCGGTGAGCGTGACCGCGGTGTATTCCGGTGCGAGTGCAGAAGTCGTTGAGCAGGCCATCGCCGACCCGATAGAAACCTCGGTCAACGGCGTGGAAAACATGATCTACATGTCTTCCAAGAGTGCGAACGATGGCTCCTATAACCTGAACGTGACGTTCGATATCGGCACTGACCCTGACATGGCGCAGGTGAACGTGCAAAACCGTGTGGCGCAGATTGAATCCAAGTTACCACCGGAAGTGCGTCAGGTCGGTGTGACGGTGAAAAAACGTTCCCCAGACCTTCTGATGGTTCTGAACTTCTACTCGCCAGAAGGCAAGTACGATGATCAGTTCCTGGTGAACTACATCAACCTGAACATCAAAGACCAGATCGCGCGCGTTAAAGGCATCAGTGAGGTTAACGTGCTGGGTGGCGGTGAATACGCGATGCGTGTTTGGCTAAATCCAGAGAAGATGGCGAATCTCGGTATCACCACCTCTGATGTGCGTTCGGTGCTTTCTGAGCAAAACGTGCAGGTGGCTGCCGGTGACATCGGCGCGCCGCCATTCAACAACGCACAGGAAATGACCTTCAAGCTGGTCACCAAAGGCCGCTTAGGCTCGGTGGAAGAGTTTGAAGAAGTAGTTGTCCGAGCGAACCCAGACGGCTCTATGGTGTACCTGAAAGACATCGCAGAAGTCTCGTTGGGCAAGAAGTTCTACACAGGTAATGGTCAGTTCCGCGACCAACCGGCGTCTATCGTTATCCTGAACCTGCAATCTGACGCAAACGCGCTGGAAAGTGGTGGTTTGGTGATGGAGCGTCTGGAACAGCTTTCGCAGAACTTCCCAGAAGGCATGACCTACGAAACCAGTTACGACACCACGCTGTTTGTTGCTGAGTCCATCAAGGGCGTAGTGAAAACGCTGGTGGAAGCGGTACTTCTGGTTATCGCTGTGACCTACTTGTTCCTCGGTAGTTTCCGCTCAACGCTGATCCCAGTTGTGGCGATTCCGGTTTCCCTGATTGGTACCTTTGCTGTCATGTTGGCAGCCGGATTTACCATCAACACCGTGACCCTGTTTGGCCTTATCCTCGCTATCGGTATCGTGGTGGACGACGCCATTTTGGTTATCGAAAACGTTGATACCAACATGGCGAAAGACCCATCCCTTTCCCCGCGTCAGGCAACCCTGCTGGCGATGAAAGAGGTAACCGGTCCAATTATCACTTCCACACTGGTATTGCTGGCGGTATTCCTGCCGGTTGCGATGCTGCCGGGTATCACGGGCATCATGTACCGCCAGTTCGCGCTGACCATCTGTATCTCGGTCCTGATCTCCTCCATCAACGCACTGACCTTGTCTCCGGCCATGTGTTCGCTGGTGCTACGTCAAGGTGGCGACAACCATGCGCGCTGGTTCAAGGCATTCAACAATGGCCTTGAGAAAGTGACGAACAAGTACGGCGCAACGGCGGGTTTCCTTGTCCGTAAAACCGCCGTGCTGGGTGTGTTGTTTGTGGTCGCGGTCAGTGCTGCAGGTTACTTCGCGAAAACCACCTCGACCGGTTTCGTGCCTCAGGAAGACAAAGGCGTAATGCTGATTAACGTTCAGCTGCCGGATGCCGCTTCTCTGTCCCGTACCGAAGAAGTGACCCGTAAGCTGGGTGAAATCGTGACGTCTGAGCCGGGCGTAGATGGCGCGACTGTTGCGAACGGTTATGCGTTCCTGACCGGTGCGGCGGCATCTAACGGTGCATCGATGTTCGTGAAGCTGAAAGACTGGGAAACCCGTCAGGCGTTGGATGGCGATCATTCCTCGTTCGACATCATTAACCGCATTAACGTGAAAGCAGCGATGCAGTTGCCAGAGGCGATCATCTTTGCGATGGGTCCTCCAGCAGTGCCGGGCATGGGGCCTGCTTCAGGCTTCGAGTTTGTACTTGAAGATACCCTTGGCCGTAGCCGTGGCGATCTGGCCATGGTGATGCAGCAACTGATGCAGAAAGCCAACGAGCAGCCAGAAATTGCGCGTACCTTCAGTACGTTCCGCGCAAACGTACCGCACTTCTACATCGACATTGATCGCGAGAAAGCGAAGCAACTGGGCATTCCGCTCTCTGAAATTTTCACCACACTGCAGGGCAACCTGGCTGGTATGTACGTGAACGATTTCAGCCTGTTCGGTAAGAACTACCGAGTAACGATTCAGGCGGACGGTGATTACCGAAACGATCTGGACTCAATGGGCCGCTTCCACGTGCGTTCAACGTCGGGCCAGATGATCCCACTTAGCACCCTGATTGATGTTGAGCAGGTGTTTGAGCCTGATGTGGCGTGGCGTTACAACATGTACCGTTCAGCAGTGATTCAGGGCTCGCCGGCACCGGGTTACTCATCCGGTGACGCGATTGCTGCGATGGAGCGTGTTGCGGCAGAAATGCTGCCACAGGGCTACCAATACGAGTGGACAGGCATGGCTTACCAAGAGAAACAAGCAGGTAACCTTGCTATCTACGCGTTCGCACTGGCACTGATCTTCATCTACCTGTTCATGGTGGCGCAGTACGAGAGTTGGAGTATTCCGCTGGCAATCATTCTGGTGGTTCCGGTGGCAACGCTGGGCTCTTTCCTGGCGCTGGCCATGACAGGCACGCCACTTAACCTGTACGCACAGATTGGTCTGGTTCTGTTGATTGCACTGGCAGCGAAGAACGCCATCCTGATTGTGGAATTCGGTAAGAATGAACGCGAACAGAATGAACTGCCGATTGATAAGGCAGCCGTGATGGGCGGTAAGCTGCGTTTCCGCGCGGTGAACATGACATCCTGGTCATTCATTCTGGGTATTCTTCCGCTGATCTTTGCAAGCGGTGCAGGGCACATCAGCCAGAACTCGCTGGGTATTTCGCTGACGGGCGGTCTGCTCTGTGTGCTGCTGGCAGGTACCTTCCTGATCCCTGGTTTCTTCGCACTCATCCAGAGATTGCGTGAGAAGCACCATGGCGGTTCGACCAAATTGGTAGAACTGGAAGACTGATTCTCCCTACGAATAAGAAAGGCACCTTCGGGTGCCTTTTCTTTTTGTGTGAGTTCAGGTGCTCTCATTGTGAACTAAGTTCTAGGGGCTGTTGACCTTTGGTGATGATTTTTGCAGCAGTTTGTGGGGGATTTAATGCAAGGCAGAGGCTTCGATGTGTAGCTAGTCTACATGAGAAGCCGATAACGCAGCAGAAATTCCCCACAAACGCTGCCTGGAGGGTTCTGCCCTAAGCGTTTTATGCTTTGTTGAGGTGTATTT
>NZ_ANFM02000076.1 GCF_000333895.2 Grimontia indica
GGGGTACTGGCCTCGGAGACGTTGCCGGCCACATCAGTGACCGTGGCGGTGACGGAATAATCCCCGTCCACAAAGCCGTCAGTATCAGACAGGATGTTGGTGGACACTGTCATCACGATCGGATCGGTGCCGTTCCAGTCTGAAGGGATCAGGGTGTCGACGGTTTCTGAAGTGCCGTCAGGTTGGGTGACGGTGAGGGTGATAGTGTCACCGGCCAGCGTGCCAGTCGGTACGGCTACACTGACCTGCACGCCGTCACTGGCTTCGGCTTCACTGACGCCATCGGCGGCTTCAGCAATGGTGAGTACTGGGGCTTCATCCGTGCCGCCCGCACCGGTACCTTCACCGGCCGCAGTGGTGTCCAGCGTAAAGCCGGTAGGGGTACTGGCCTCAGAGACGTTGCCGGCCACATCGGTGACCGTGGCAGTGACGGAATAATCCCCGTCCACAAAGCCGTCAGTATCAGACAAGGTGTCGGTGGACACTGTCATCACGATCGGATCGGTGCCGTTCCAGCCTGAAGGGACCAGGGTGTCGACGGTTTCCGAAGTGCCGTCAGGTTGGGTAACGGTGAGGGTAATGGTGTCACCGGAGACTGTGCCAGTCGGTACGGCTACACTGACCTGCACGCCGTCACTGGCTTCGGCTTCACTGACGCCATCGGCGGCTTCAGCAATGGTGAGTACTGGGGCTTCATCCGTGCCGCCCGCACCGGTACCTTCACCGGCCGCAGTGGTGTCCAGCGTAAAGCCGGTAGGGGTACTGGCCTCAGAGACGTTGCCGGCCACATCGGTGACCGTGGCGGTGACGGAATAATCCCCGTCCACAAAGCCGTCAGTATCAGACAAGGTGTCGGTGGACACTGTCATCACGATCGGATCGGTGCCGTTCCAGTCTGAAGGGATCAGGGTGTCGACGGTTTCCGAAGTGCCGTCAGGTTGGGTGACGGTGAGGGTAATGGTGTCACCGG
>NZ_ANFM02000075.1 GCF_000333895.2 Grimontia indica
AGGTTCACCGGGTTGAACCCCGTGCTCGGTGAGTAAAGCAGCCAGTTGCAGGGCAGCTTGAGCGAGCTCGCCATAGGAGAGGGAATGTTGTTCAGAAATAATGGCAGTGCGTTCAGGGGTTTCCGCCGCCATTTCAAAGAAGGATTGATGAATCAGGCGCTTCGTTCTGTCTATTTGAGTATCGTTAATGGCTGAGCGAACGACAACCTGATTTTCTGGCAGAGACGGATTGTAAGCATCATGCCACTTCGCAGTATCAATCAATGATTCTAAAAGGCGGCAATACTCTGCGAATGCTTCCTCTATCACCCCTTCAGGAAACAGATCGTCAACAGAATCCCAAGCCAATAGCAGGCCATCTTCCATCTCGTAAAGCTGATGGTCCAACCATACCTGTGGTGTTTGGGAAATCATGTAACTGAGGTCACCAAGGGTTTCCTTACATGTTTCTGTAATCAATTGTGTGCCCAAATTGCAAGCGAATACCACGGGTGCACTGACACCTTCAGATAATCCCTGCTTTTGCAGTTCACGCTGTATTTGTACTGCTGAGAATGTTGAGTGAGACAAATCTTTATGGAGTTGTTTTTGTAACACTTTTACTCGCTCGGTAAACGGCAGTGGCTTACTGCAGTCGCACTCAAGTAAAAGTAAATTGGTGAAGTCAGCGACGACATCATCAATACCTGGTTGTCCACCTTGCCTATCAAAAATAGGGATATTGAGAACGAAGTGGGGGCTATTGCTCCACCGCGCTAGCACTTCTGCGTAGGCTGAAGCCAACATCACTGCAGGCGTGAGGCCTTGAGATATGGCGTTATGCTTTATCTCTATCCATCTGTGATTAGCGATTTTGTGGGTGCGCCGGGTGAAATGTGGTTTAACAATAGAATCGGGGGCACATGCTAATGGGAGCTGAGGTCCGGGTGGTAGATCTGCTACCCTGTCAAGCCAGTAACGTTTATCAGCACACTCACTAAGTTGGTCAGCTTGCCTTTTGGCCTCTAGATAATGTTTGAACTGCCAATCTGGATTGGCCGCCAGGGTGCAATTTGTGTTTCCTGATTGCAACTCGCCATAAAGGTAAGCCAAATCACGGAGCAAAATATGGATGCTTTGTACGTCAGCAACGAGTAAGTCAACGTCAAAGTGAATTCTTGTCTTGTGGTTCGGTAGTAATGAAAGTGAAAGGCTCGCGACTTGGCCTCTCGCAATATCGAGCTTCCTGTGGGACAAGCTATTGCGAACTTCTTCTAACGCATCCTCTAACTCACTAGTATCAAATGACTGAAAATCACGAACTTCTAAAAGAGGTAGAGCGAGGTGATGATCGACATATTGTTTACCTTCCTCAGTAAAGACGGCTCTCAACATTGGATGGTGTGACAGAAGCCGATGCCAGGCGGTTTCAAGCGAATCAAAGTTGACGGCTGAGCCATCGATTTCAATGTAGGCGTGGCAGCCAACGCCACCAAGTGTTTGATGATCTTGGCGCCCTAACCAATAGGCGTATTGGACATCAGTCAGATCGAAAGGAAGGCTATCTCCTGACTGATGTCCTTCATTGTGTTGATTTTCTTCCTTGGTGATGACGTGGCTTACAGGCTGACTCAAGATTGCCAGCCAATCATTAAGAGTGGGAGATTCAATAAGGTCTACAAAGGTTACCGTTGATCCTGCTCTGCGCCATTTATCAACCAGTCGCATTATTTGAAGCGAATCGAGGCCACATTCAATCAGGTTTGATTCATCTTGTTGGTGGGGGTCAAACTGAATGTATTCTTCGATATCTTTGATGATTGACTGTCGGTCAATAGTTGATTGAAAAGACTCCATGGTAGTCACTACACGGTCTCCTTTTTTGACTGCTCTATTGATGGCATAGGTTCTTTCAGATCTTGAACAAGGTATTGCGCAATGCAGCTCAACTTTTCAATGGTCTCAGTGAGTTCCCGTTCTGGGAGTGATTGGTCGACAATACCTGCGCCAGCTTGAAGCCAACATTTCTCTTCATCTTTGTAAATTGATCTCAGCACCAGACCCGCATCCATGGCTCCATCAGGGTCAACAATCATGACGCTACCACTGTAAAGAGCACGCTCGCTGGCCTCATACTTTTTGATGGCGAGTAATGACTCTTTCTTGGGGATGCCTGATGCTGTTACTGCGGGGAACAGGGCCTTGAAAGCGTCCCAAACCGAGTGGTTGGAAGACAGTTTTCCTTTTACCCGAGACGCCAAATGCTGGACACTACCGCGGCGTTTGATTGACATAAAGTCGCACACAGAGAGACTCTCTTCATCACAGACTTGGTCAAGTTCTTCGTAAGCAAGCCTGACCGAAATTGCATGCTCTGCGATTTCTTTTGTTGTCGAGATAAGCTCGCTTTTAAGTTGTAACTCTTCTTCAGGGGAATTGCCGAGAGAACGGGTACCTGCGAGTGGTTGTGTACTCACCCATCCATCAGGTGATGCTTCCAATACAGTTTCAGGGCAGAACCCTGCAGCCTCAAAACCTGATTGGCGTAAGATAAATGAGCGAGCAGGCGTATTCTTTTGTCGTCCATATTCATAACTTTTTGCCATGTCCAAAGGGAAGGAGACTTGGACTTGCCGTGACAGAATGACTTTCTGATAGTGGTTTTCTTGGATGTCAGCGATCGCCTGTTGCACAGCGGTTTTGTAGTATTCGCAGCTGGACGGTATGGTTAAATCAACATGTTCAATAACAAAATCAGTATCATACCCATGCTTCTCGCGACGTTCAGAGAGTCTGAATAACTCAACAAGCTTTTCTAATCCTGCGGGAGAAGTCGCCCTTAGCGTCGCTGTTTTGTCAGATACTCTAACTTCATATTCCGGGATAAAAAGGGACATTAGCTTGTTCGTTTTATCAAGGGATATGGTATTTGTTAAACCATAAAAGACGTATGCCAATTCAAATTTTGCTTGCCCATAAAGCCTCCAGTTTTCTACGGGTAGATTCTGGGTGATATGGGTCAAGGCTGGTTCAAAATCCTCATAGCCCATTATTTGAATTCGGTCTTCTTGCTTTACCACGATTTCGTTTTTGTAAACGTCTATGCTCAACAAATTGCCCATCCCTAAAGACCATTCACCAGGTTTTTCGTAGATCATGAATTGATCTGCTAACCCACTGTTAGCAATGGACAGGAGTAGGCGGCTTGTTTTTGCGGATGTTGGAAGAGTAAGTTCTTTATATTGAGTCATAATAATAAATCCTTATAAATTTGGTTGGGCTCCAAGTGGTTGCTGTGCGATCTCATCCCGCTCTTCTGCTGGTTGGTTTGAACTGGGCTTTTTCTATCAGCGTTTTTTTGTTTATTTTGCCTACCGATGTCAGTGGCCAACTTATTGCCAGTTCAAGTTGATCGGGTTGTTTGAATCTTGGAACACCTAGCTTCGTAAGGTATGCCCGAAGCTCTTTTAGTGTTGGTGGTTGGATGTTTTGCTTGTGGGTAACAAATGCGCAGCTTCTTTCTCCCAATTCGTCATCTGGTACAGCGACGATCACACACTCATCAATGGCGTCGAGCTTCTCAATAAGTGGTTCGATTTCAGCAATAGCAATTTTCTCTCCAGCCCGGTTAATTTGTTCCTTAACTCGTCCTTCAACAACGTAGTTGCCTTCAGGTGTCTTTCTGACGAGATCTCCGGACTTATAGAATCCATCTTTGGTAAACGCAGTGAGATTGTGACTTTCTGCATTAAAGTAACCTCTGATGGTGTATGGACCTCGGGTATGCAGTTCCCCAATTTCGCCATCAGCTACGATATTTCCATTACCGTCCACGAGCCTGATTTCATCTCCCGACGACATGGGGCGTCCCTGTGTGTTTAAAATGGTTTCGACGGAGTCATTTAATCGCGTGTAGCAGACTAAACCTTCTGCCATTCCAAAGACTTGCTGGAGCTTACACCCAAGAACAGGAGAAACACGCTTTGCTGTTTCTGGGTCAAATTTTGCACCGCCGACTTGAAGTAATAAGAGCGAGTCAGTATTGGTGGTATCCCATTCTTTTGAAGACAGCCATAGCTTTACGAGAGGTGGGACTAAAGCTGTATGTGTCACCTTTTCTTCGTTAATGAGCCTAAACGCCTCATCACTGCCGGGAGTGCGACACATGACGACTTTTCCGCCAACGCTGAGTGTGCCAAGAATACCTGGGCAACCGAGAGGAAAGTTATGTCCTACTGGAAGGGCTGCTAAGTAAACGGTGGACTCGTTAAGTTCACAGACGTCAGTTGAAGTACCGAAATTGTAGGCATAGTCGCTATGGCTTCTCGGAATCAACTTTGGTGCACCAGTCGTGCCACCAGACAGTAGCAATAAGGCTGTGTTGAAAGGGTTCAGGTCTGGTAGAGGAACTGGGGCGGTGTGTAGGGTATTGATGGTCTGGTGACTATTTGAGGCGCCATCGATAAACAGTGACCTTATCTTCGGATATCTTGATTGAAGTTTCTCACCTAACGATACATAGTCAAATCCGAGGAATCTATCAGGAACGATATATGCGGATGGCTCGGCTTGGTCGCACAGAGAAGCGATATCGTTTTCCCTTTGTGCCGGCATCGCTAGCACCGGAACAACACCAATACGAAAAAGGGCGAAGATAACCAGCACAAAACTCGCACTGTTGGGCAGTTGGACAATCGCCGTTTCTCCTGATTTTAGTCCCGCCTTCAAAAAGCCAGCCGCTAATCGATTCGATTGTCTATTCAATTGCCGATAAGACAAGCGAGTAGAATTGTCTATTACGGCTGTTCTGTCTCCATACTCTTCTGCCCACTGGGCCAAGTAGTCTCCAAGTGTTTTTGGACGAAGATAGCCAGCTTCGATCTGTTTTTTCTGTTGGTCCGTTATGGTCCACAGTTTTTCAAGATGTTCGATATCCATTCTTATCGCCCCTCCATCTCGCAGTTTGAAACGCCACTCTCACCTTCTAGAGAATGATTATCATTACAACTTACTTTTTGCGGAATTCGAGGACTACTCGTATCGGAATTTTATAACCGAATGAGGAAGGTATGAAATTTGGATTCATCATAAAGCATTGAATAATATGATTATTAATGGTTTCAAAAAAATCATGACATCGCTTTTGGGGGAAGCCATCCGATACGGGTGGTAGGGGTATCTTCATACCCCATAAAATGTTGTGGTTATCTTTTGGGATGAAAAACTTATGGATGAAAAACAAGAAGCGAGATCCGGGTGGCAGGTCTTGTGCGGTTTATTGGTTAGCCAAAAATACAAATTAATGACTGCAGTGTTTTTTTCAATTATTGCTGCGGGATTGGAGCTTGCTCCCTTCTGGATTTTTTTCAAAGCTGCTGAATTGACCCAGGTGTTTTACACTGAAGAATTGAACAGCCTCAATAATCCAACAGTGATTGCTGATAGTTTTTATGCGTTAGGAGCTGCCTTGTTCCTAGTGCTTGTTTTCAAAACAATCGCTTATGCTACCGCCTATACGCTAAGTCACCAATCTGCATTCTTAATATTGGCGGATACCAGACAATTATTGGTGTCTCGGTTGGCTTGGGCTCCACTTTCTTGGTTTAAAGAATACAAAACGGGACAATTAAAGCAGGCAGTAATGCAAGATGTCGAAAAGATGGAGAACTTTTTTGCTCATCATACCGTTGAGGTTTCTACTGCAGTTTTTGGGCCTATATTTGTCGCGGTTTACTTGTTTTGGATTGATTGGAGGCTTGCACTCGCAGCGTTAGCCGCAGCGCCAGTTGCCATGTTGAGCTCGTTTGTTGTGATGCGTGGAATGAGTAAGTACTACGACCAATACCACTCTGCATCTGTTGAATTAAACAGTACTATTGTGGAGTACATCCGAAATATCGCAGTAATGAAACTATTCCGCCAAGATAGCACTAGTTTTGGGGCACTATCGGAAAGCTTAGATCGCTATTTTGGAATTGTAGATAAAGTGACACTAATCACTGTACCTAGGTGGGCATTATTCACAAGTTTGCTCGGGGCAAATGTTCTTTTCATATTACCACTAGGTATGTATTTAGTTCAGAAAGATATGGTTGGAGGCCTCGACGTTGTAATGGCTGTGCTTCTTGGGGCTGGAATGTTGAGGCCTTTACTAAAAATCAGCCACTTTTTTAACGAGATCCAGGAGATATTATCCGGTGTTAAACGACTGACACCCATTTTGGATGTCGTTAAAATGGAAAAAAAGTCACAAGTATCTAATTTGAAAAAAGACATTGAACTGTCATTAAGAGAAGTGAGCTTTTCTTATGAAGGACGAGAAACACTAAAGAATATTAGCGCTTCATTTAACCCAGGAACAACATCTATTGTTTTAGGAATGTCTGGAAGTGGAAAGTCGACATTATTACAAATAATCGCCGGCCTTATAGAACCTGACAGTGGTGATGCTTTTGTTAATGAAATTTCTGTTAGTCGTCTTAACGATGTTCAAAGAGCCTCTCTTATCTCATTGGCCTCACAGGAAGCATTCTTGTTTAAAGGGACGATAAAGGAAAATATCTTAATGGCGCGCCCTGAAGCAACGTCAAAAGATATTGATAACGCTATTCATGTTGCTGGACTTACTGGTTTAATACGAGAGTTACCTGCAGGACTAGACACTCAGATTGATGAAAGAGGTATCCGGTTATCCGGCGGAGAGAAGCAACGTATCGCACTGGCACGCGCTCTATTGGTCGAAGCGCCAATTGTGTTGTTAGATGAAGCAACAGCATATGCAGATAATCTTACACAAAAGGCCTTCTACCAAAATCTCAAAAAATACTATCCAAATACAGCTGTCGTTGTTGTTGCTCATCGCACCTATGGATTGGAGGAAGCTGATCAAATTATTCTTTTAGAGAAAGGTGAGATCAGAGCGGTTGGAAAACACCAACAGCTTATGCGTTCCGACGAACTCTACAAAGCATTGTTTATTCTCCAGTTAGAAAATGACTATTGGGCACTTGGAAGCCATCAAGAGTTATTGAATAAAGAGGTAATGAGTGAGGCTATATCAAATGGATAAATCGATACTTTTCATCATTAAGCGCGTGATCAAACATAGCCAAGCGTCGCCAACTTTATTTGTTAAAGGTGCTTTATTTCGTACCTTTGAAAAGGGATTGGATATTTTTCCAATTCTAGTCTGCTACTGGTGGTTTATATCAACATGGGAAGGTGATGATGAGAATAGTTCGTTCTTTAATATAGCAGGTAGCAGCTTTGAGATCCTGGATGTAGTCATATTACTAATCGTCGTTTTTGTATTTCAGTTCATATTTTCATGGTTGGGACAAAAGTATAGCTTTTTGGGAGGCTACGGAATCATGTCCGGGTACCGAAGAAAGGTGCTGGATAAAATACATTCTATGCCTCTATCTACACTTTATAGATATAGATCTGGATACCTTTCCGAATTAGTGACTGATGATACAACCCGTATAGAAAACATTTTCACTCATTTGGCAATAGATCTCTTTACTTCTTTGTTAATACCATTTCTCATTCTTGGGTCTTTACTGCTTCTAGATTGGAGAGCGGCAATTATCCTCATAGCAGGCTTTCCTTTAGCAATACTCTTTGTTCAAGGGACTAGAAAAATATTTAATAATGTAAGTCAAAAGAAACTTAATGCAAACAGAGAAGTTTCCGGTGTGATTGTGGAATTTGTTATGGGTATAAAAACACTACGCCTTTTTAACTACTCACAGCAATGGCTATCAAAACTAGAACTTCTATTTAGCGAAATGACAAGAAAAAGTGTAACGGTTGAAGTGTGGGGGGCAGGTCCTGTTGTATTGTACCGTCTTATCGTTGAAATAGGGCTTGTTGCTTTTTTATTTTGGTGTGGATCCCAAGTTGAATCTGGATCGTTTCAGCCACACATTACGGTATTATTTATTTTCTTGGCGTATAGATTGATTTCTCCTCTATTAGATATGGCTCAGTACTTAAATATCATTCGTTACGCAGCTCAAAGTGAGATGAAATCTGAAGAAGTGATTCGATTTGAGTCGTTACCTGAACCTCCAATTAAAATGCAGGCAGAACATTACTCTGTCCAATTTGATAATGTGTCATTTAATTATGATGAGACACCTTGCCTGAAAAATATTAGCTTCATTGCTCAACACCATGAAGTGACCGCTATTGTTGGTCCCTCTGGATCAGGTAAAACAACGTTATTTAATCTGATCTGCAGATTTAGTGATCCATCGACAGGTACGGTTAACATTGGTAATTGTAGCTTGCGGGATATAGGCACCACCGGCGTTTATGACAACATCAGTATGGTCTTTCAAGATGTTCAGCTCTTTGCCTCTTCAATCATGGAAAACATTAGAATAGGCAGGAAAGAAGCTTCAGATGAAGAGGTATATGAAGCATGCAAAAAGGCATTTTGTCTGGAGTTTATTAGTCAACTACCTCAAGGTTTTGATACCCAAATTGGGGAGGGTGGGACCCGTTTATCAGGTGGTGAGAGACAAAGAATATCGATTGCACGAGCTTACCTAAAAAATTCGCCAATTTTGTTACTTGATGAGATTACCGCATCGGTCGATTCGGTTGCACAGTATGAGATTCAACAAGCACTCATGGGGCTTGTCGAAGGTAAAACAGTGATTGTTATTGCACATCGACTGAGCGCGATAAAAACTGCCGACCAAATTCTCGTCTTGGACAAAGGTGAGATCGTGCAAGCGGGTAGGCATCAAGATTTGGTTGAACAAGCCGGTCTCTATCAAACTTTATGGTTTGCCCAATCTGTTCAGCGATAGTTTGCTCGGCGCGCTTTAACGGTAAGTTTGGAATCTGAAGTCATAGGGAACTTTAATCACTCGGGATTTAATATCAACAGACTGCTTACGAAGCCCTGGCCATTTGAATGGGGCTTTATCTAGTCGGCCCTGAATTACAAATAAGACACTGGGCCTTGATGGAACGTTAACCAACGTTCTGCAACCTCAGTGGGGGGAATGCATTCGCACTATCCGTGTTGATATGCAACACAACATGATAGTGATTACTCATAATGGCGTAGGCACACACATCGATACAGAATACCTGGGCTAACTCCAAGAGCCGCTCTTCTATCCAAGCCCGTCTGTGCTCGAAATTTTTCCCCTGTTCGTTGTCATAGCCGCAAAGAAAAGAACGACGAACACAACGAGTAATGCAGTGATAGTATGGAGTGGCATCGACATTTATCTGAGTGGTGCGAGCTTTGGTCATAGTGGATAAGAGAATAAAGCTGAAGAATGGACGTACAGTATCTTAGCCAACACACGATTGCATGTTGAGTGAGTGGGTTTGAAGAATAGCGCACTGATGTATGAAATTGATAAATGGGTCTTTTTCTAAAAGTGTCTGTCCCAAGTTTTACCTTCTCTATCCTTCCTGCTGTTTGGCTGTGATTCCCCGCCAGACA
>NZ_ANFM02000074.1 GCF_000333895.2 Grimontia indica
TGGGGTCTCCCCATGTGAGAGTAGGACATCGCCAGGCTTCTAATTTTCTTTCACTTTTTGAAAAAGTGAAGACAAAAAGCAGAAGAAGCCCTGACCTGACGGTCAGGGCTTTTTTGCATCTGCACCTTTTCATATTTACCATCGCTCCCGTTTTTAACCTCAATTACAGACAACAACCATACACGCACTCAGCTCATGGTGAATAAAGCGCTGGAGCTTCCCAATAATAGATATAAAAAAACACCACCTTCTCAGGTGGTGTTTTTGGGGTTCTGAGTTATGCCCTGAACTCTTCCAGCGTTTCTATAACGTGGATACCAGCATCACGCATTTCAGCGCAGCATGTTTCAGTTGTTTCTTCAGCAATGCCTCGACAAGCTTCTAGGTTAACCCAAACATCAAAGCCACCATGCATCTTTAATTGCATGGCAGTGGTTTTAACGCAGTAGTCAGTAGCGAGACCACCGACTAATACAGTGGTGACACCTTTGGCTCTAAGCCATTCAATGAGGCCAGTGCTGAGCTTTTCCTGAATATCATGGAAGCATGCACCGTAAGGGTGGAGATTTGGCTCTACACCTTTCCAAATGACATGGTCATATTCAGTTACTTCAGGGAGTTCTGGGATAGTTTCAAAGCCTTCGGTGCCAGGTACTGCATGGGATACCCAAGTAAGGTCCGCATTGGCATGCTCCAAAGGAACCAACATCTTATCGTGACTGTCGACTACCCAAACCGCGTTGGCTGGATGCGCGTCCTTTGTGAGAACGCGGAATTGTGCCTTTGTTGCCTGTTCGTTAAGTGCTGGACCAATCTTATCTCCGCCTTGCACAGGTAATTCGCCTGGGCAGATCGGTGTAAAGGTTTTCTGTGGGTCCACATCGATAGAAGCAATCACGTCTGACTCCTTAAAGTATCTGATTAAGCAGATGATCTGCCCTGATGCGCTTGATACGTTTTAGCAATCTTTGTACTTGAGGCGGGTAAACTTCCAGCTTTTCAATTTGCTTGTAACTGCCAATCAGCTGAGTGTGTTCCAAAATCGTATCGATTTCCCTTTGGGCTTCGGCTTCCAGCAAACGACGTTTGTCGTGAAGCAAGATGGCATTTTCAAGATCCAGCTTCCATGCACGAGGGTTGAGGTTGTTACCCGTCAGTAGCATGTAGGATCTGTCTACCCAAATCCCTTTGAGATGAAAGCTGTTGTCGTCGTGCTTCCAAAGGTGGATTTTCAATTGACGCTTGGCGATAGCGGCTTCATTACGACGTGCGAAATTGCGCAGGTTCATTTCATAAAGATAAGGTAAACCTGAAATCGTTTTGAACGGCTCACTCGGAGGAATGTAGAAGTCATTCGCTGTTTTATCGCCAACGATAATGGTGACGTTCACACCTCTACGCAAGGCAAGTCTTATTTCACGTGTCACACTGCGCGGAGGGTTAAAGTAAGGCGTACATATGATGAGTTCATTTTCAGCACTGGCGATTAAACGACAAATCTGAATGTTCAGGAAGTTCTTACGCTTACCCAATCCCACCATTGGCGTGAGGCCAATTTGATCGTCATTGATATGTTGCGAAATAAATTGATAGCTGGCTGCTTGCAGTCTTGCGCGTAATTCGCGGATAGCTGGCTTGAGTGCTTTTACTTCCGGGCGGTTAGGCTGTGCAAGGCATGTGACTGCTGAACTGGCCGCCAAGGTGTTTCCGATAAAGCCTGCCATGCAGTCGGCTAGTGTTTTGCTGTTGATGACATGGTAGCGGTCATAACGATAGCGGTCATGCTGGGCAAGATACACATCATTCAGACTTGCGCCGCTATAAATGACAGTATCATCAAAGACAAAGCCTTTAAGGTGCAGGACGCCAAAGACTTCCCTGTTTCTCACAGGTACGCCCAGCACATCAATTTTATGCTGGTATTTCTCTGCATACTCTCGGTAAAGCGCGGCGTTACCGTCTGACTTGTCAGCGCCAATCAAGCCGCGCTGAGCACGGTGCCAGTCAACCAGTACTTTGATATCCAGAACTGGATTCTTTTGTTTTGCTTCATAGAGCGCATCAAGGATATTGCGCCCTGCCTCGTCGTCTTGCAGATACAGAGCAACAAGGTAAATACGATATTTAGCGTGAGCTATTTCGTGAAGCAGACGCTCCCTGAAGGTGGTCGCATCGAGCAGTGTTTCCATCTGGTCTGGACGGTGCGCAATTTTCGGGAGCTGATCGATCAACTGCTTATTGGCAGTAGCTGAAACCATTGTTGCCTCATTAAGTTCGACACTGGGTCGTGTTAACGCAAATCAAACCCTGTATTGTACCAGAAATTGTGCAATTTCCAGCGATATCCGTGTGTCAGCTATCCCGATTTACAACTGTGACATGGAGTTGTGACGCATAGGGATAAGATCTTTACCACTGTTGCAATAGCTTTGGTATCGGCCACGTAATTCTTCGGGCAGATTACTGACCTCGATCACTTCAAATCCAGCCTCTTTGTAGAGTTTTTCTAAATAGCGATACGCCAGACAATAACAAGCTTTAGTTTGAATCTGAGTTTGAACGGCATTGAGGAAAGCTTCTCCCTGCTTTTTTCCTCGTTGCTCGGGGGCAATAAGCATACCAGTCAGAAGTTGGAAGTCAGGAAACTGCCTGAATCTAACTGAACCAAAAAGACCGCTGCTATTTTCTGCCGTCCAAATGATTTCGTCTTTCTTCGGCTTCCCTGCTGGATAATGTGTTTTGTAAAAACGAGCCACCAGTGGAAAACGGAGTGGGTCGAGAAGGGCATATCGTGTGTCGGCCATGGTTATCAAATCACTGTGAATTCAAGGCGGATGGGGTAGTATACATCGCTAAGACTCTATCAAAACGAAACTGCGATCCGAATGAATATCCTGTCTACTACATCGCTAAAACCATTTCACACCTTTGGTATTGATGTTCAGGCCAAAGCCATTATTGAAGCGCAAAGCGCAGAAGATTTTATCACGATCTGGCGTGATCGTGCTGACGAGCCAAAGATCGTCCTTGGCGAAGGCAGTAATCTTCTGTTCTGTGAAGATTTTGACGGGATAGTGGTTCTAAACCGCCTAAAGGGTATTGATGTTGAAGAGACAGCTTCGCATTGGCACCTTCATGTGGCTGGCGGAGAAAACTGGCACCAATTGGTGAAATGGACGATTGAACAGGGTATGCCTGGCCTTGAAAACCTTGCGCTTATTCCAGGCCTGGTAGGCTCGGCACCCATTCAGAATATCGGTGCTTATGGTGTTGAACTGAATGAGCGCTGTGAGTATGTCGATGTCCTGATGCTTGAAACTGGCGAAGTCGTTCGCATGGGGCCGGGGGCCTGTGAATTTGGTTACCGGGATTCGGTGTTCAAGCGTGAACTCAAAGATAAAGCCATTATTCTTGCTGTAGGCTTCCAGTTATCGAAAGCTTGGAAGCCCGTGATAGGTTACGGGGCTCTGGGCGATTTGGCGAGTGAGAATGACGTTTCTGCCAAAGAGGTGTTTGATAAGGTCTGCGAAATTCGAAGTGAAAAGCTGCCTGATCCTAATCTGTTAGGAAATGCCGGAAGCTTCTTTAAAAACCCCGTTGTGCCTAAGACACAGGTAAAGTCTCTCTTAGCTGATAATGAAAAGATGCCTTCGTTTGAAGTATCGAGTTCAGAAGTGAAGCTCGCTGCGGGCTGGCTCATCGATCAGTGTGGCCTAAAGGGCAAAAGCGTCGGTGGCGCATCTGTTCACAATAAACAGGCATTGGTGCTGGTAAACAGTGGTGGTGCTACAGCCAGCGATGTGGTGACTCTCGCGAAAGAAGTGGTTGATACCGTTTACCAACGTTTTGGAGTCTTGCTAGAACACGAGGTTCGCTTTATGGGGGCGACTCAAGAAACCACATTGGAGGTTGTATGCCAGCGCTAGATAATACGCCCCGCCTGGCTCTTATAAAAATGCTGGCGGACGGCCAGTTCCACTCAGGTGAAAAATTGGGTGAAGAGCTCGGTATGAGCCGCGCAGCAATCAGCAAACACATCAAAGTATTGCAACAGTGGGGTGTGGACGTGTTTCGCGTCCAAGGTAAAGGCTATTGCCTGCCTGCGCCGCTGAATCTCCTCGATGAAAAGGCATTGAAAACGCAACTGAGTGTGCCTGCGTTTGAGCTTATCCCCGTGATTGATTCTACAAACCAGCATCTTCTGGATCGCGTAGGTCAGTTGGAGTCCGGTTCAGCCTGTCTTGCCGAGTATCAACAGGCAGGCCGTGGACGTCGTGGCAGGGCATGGTTTTCTCCTTTTGGTGCCAACCTCTATCTTTCCATGTATTGGCGATTGGATGCGGGTATGGCTGCCGCGATGGGACTGAGCCTTGTTGTGGGTGTTTCCATGGCTGAGACTTTACAGAAATTGGGTGCTGAAGGCGTCAAAGTGAAGTGGCCGAACGACCTTTACTGGAATGACAAGAAGCTTGCCGGCATTTTGGTAGAAATGACAGGTCAGGCTGGCGATGCCGCTCATTTGGTTATTGGTATGGGACTTAACGTTTCAATGCCTGAAACAGATGAGGTAGATCAAAGCTGGGCAAACCTTCAGGATGCTTGCCATCCACTCCCCGACAAAAATGCTTTGGCAGCCGCTTTGATAAATGGCGTAACAGAAGCGCTGAAGCAATATGAAGAAACTGGAATGGCAGGCTTTGTGCCACGCTGGGACAGCTATGACAACTTTCAGGGTCGTGCGGTGAAATTACTGCTGGGTGAGCGAGTGGTTAAGGGGATTGCGCGCGGGATCAATGAGCAAGGGGCTTTGCTGCTGGAAACCGAAAATGGCATTACCCCATATCTCGGCGGAGAGATCAGCCTGCGTGCTGACGACTAAGCTATTTCCTAACTTTAACGGTTTGAACCGCGTGGTTGGTTCCTTTCTGGAGGATTAAGCCAGCACGCTCGCGCGTAGGAAGAATGTTCTCTTCCAGATTCTTACCGTTAATCTCTTCCCAAATACCTGATGCTGTCTGTACCGCTTCATCATGCGAAAGCTTAGTGTAGTGGTGGAAATAAGATGTTGGGTTCTGAAACGCACCTTTACGGAACGCCATAAAGCGCTCGATGTACCAGGTTTTCAGTAACTCGCTGTCCGCATCAACGTAGATAGAAAAATCTAAGAAGTCTGAGATAAAAACGCGGTGAGGGTCGTGCGGGTAATCCATACCACTTTGCAATACATTCAGACCTTCCACGATCAAAATGTCCGGCTGTTGGACGACTTTGGTATTTTCAGTGATGTCATAGACCAGATGCGAATAGACGGGTGCTTCGACTCGAGATTTCCCTGATTTCACATCGGCAACGAACTGCACCAGACCTCGGATATCGTAAGACTCTGGAAACCCTTTTTTCTTCATCAACCCACGTTCATTGAGGGTCTTGTTTGGATGAAGAAAACCATCAGTGGTGATGAGCTCGACTTTTGGGTGCTCAGGCCAGCGTTCCAGCAGTGCTTTAAGCAAACGTGCAGTTGTACTTTTTCCGACCGCTACGCTACCAGCAATACCAATCACATACGGAACATTGTTGTCTTTTTGCCCCAAAAAGTGCTCAAGCACTTGGGTGCGGCCTTTTCGCGCCTTTACATACAAATTCAGCAATCGCGAAAGCGGCAGGTAGATATCCCGCACTTCATTCATCGTCAAATGCTCGTTAATACCACGGAGCTTTTCGAGATCGGTCTCGTCAAGCGTCATTGGCACTGAGTCGCGCAATTCTGACCATTGCTCACGGTCGAACGACAAATATGGAGTTAGTAAATCACTCATGCTCTGGATGAATCTGTGTGTTAAGGACAGCGACAATACCTTATCGATGCGGTTTGTGGAAGTATGGAGGGGATTAAACGCTGCGCCATCTAGCTAAAAAACGGAGCAAATTGGTGAATTAATGCCCCATAAGATCTTATTTGGGTGAAATTTTTAAATTACCTATTGCAACGCTAAAAATCATTGAATAGAATGCGCAGCACTTGTCGCCGGCTTAGCTCAGTTGGTAGAGCAACTGACTTGTAATCAGTAGGTCGCCAGTTCGATTCCGGCAGCCGGCACCATTACGACAAAAAAGAACAATTTGGTGGGATTCCCGAGTGGCCAAAGGGATCAGACTGTAAATCTGACGGCTCCGCCTTCGAAGGTTCGAATCCTTCTCCCACCACCACTATTTCAAATAGTTTGAATAGCTCTACGAGAAACTGAAAGCGGGCATCGTATAATGGCTATTACCTCAGCCTTCCAAGCTGATGATGCGGGTTCGATTCCCGCTGCCCGCTCCAATCTTATAGTGCTGATATAGCTCAGTTGGTAGAGCGCACCCTTGGTAAGGGTGAGGTCCCCAGTTCAAATCTGGGTATCAGCACCACTCTTTCTCCCCAAAGTTACTTCAAGCCATTTGTCATATACTCAACAAAAATCCGTTTGTTGTATGTGTGGTCGTTAAACCACCAAAATACCGTGCTTAGAGGGACTGTCATGTCTAAAGAAAAATTTGAACGTACGAAACCGCACGTTAACGTT
>NZ_ANFM02000073.1 GCF_000333895.2 Grimontia indica
ACGCTTAAATCGTTATTCCAATACTCTTCAAAAGAGGTTGTCAGCGTCTTCACTTCTTTTCCTGCTAAGAACACATCTCTGTCCCTGAAGTTATAGGCATGGTCGAACCCAAAGTATTCGTCTGCGATATTGCGCCCACCCGTAATCGCCACCTGGTTATCTACCACAAAGATTTTGTTGTGCATTCTTTGGTTTAAACCATGAAAATCAGTCAGCAGTACCTTCACTTTTTCAGCGAGGTTTTTCCCGATATTCACGTTGGGGTTGTATATCTTAATCTCGATGTTTTCATGCCCCGCTAGCATCAACAGTTCATCACCACGGGCTTCAATCATGATGTCATCAACAAGAACACGGACTTTCACACCTCGTTCAGCCGCCTTTACCAGCATGTCGCTGGCAATCAGCCCGATGTTGTCCACGGAGAAAATGAAGTATTGGATATCAATGGATTTCTCTGCACTTTCAGTCAGCCAAGCTCGTGACATCATGGCTTCCGCACCCTGCTCCAGCACATAAACGCCCGTTTTGGCGCTGAGTTCATCTTTATATGGTGTTAAGTAGGATGAGAGTGACTGGCGCTCAATCGATGATTGACCTTCACAGTGATTTTTCTGGGACAATGGCACGCTGTCTGGCGGGGAATCACAGCCAAACAGCAGGAAGGATAGAGAA
>NZ_ANFM02000072.1 GCF_000333895.2 Grimontia indica
CTGACAACCTCTTTTGAAGAGTATTGGAATAACGATTTAAGCGTAAGCGTTGAAAAGCTTTTCCCTGAAGATACCTTCCCAGAAAATCCTGACTTCTCTCGCTTGCACGCCTATGCATGTAATCCAGAAAATTTTAACCCTGAAATTCGCGCTGAAATCGAGAAAGTGCCTGAGACATTTCGGTATCTGGAAGAGCAAGGTAAGTTCAGGTTCATTGAAAATGTTGAGTACATCTACGATAAGCCCGGTAAGAATGACAAGAGTGAATTCCTGGGTGGAGGCAGCATCACGCAAGATAAGCTGGTCGAACTTGCCGACAGTGCGAAAGAAAGCATTTTGATTCAAACCCCGTATCTGGTGACAACAGCGCGCGACAGGATGTTTTTAAAAGAGCTTGTTGATCGCGGAGTATCGATAAAAATCCTCACCAATAGCCTGGCTTCAAATGACAACCTTGAAGCGTTCAGTGGTTATCAAAGAGACCGCAAAGCACTGCTTGATACCGGCGTTGAGATTTACGAATTTAAACCTGATGCCAAAGTCAGACAAAGGGTGATGACAGAGCATATGGTAAAGCGTTTGCCTACCCAGCCAATCTTTGGACTTCACGCCAAAACCATGACTATTGATGACCACACGACAGTGATTGGCACCTACAACCTCGACCCAAGAAGCGCGAACCTCAATACCGAAAGTATTACCATTATAAGGTCAGAGGCGATAACCAAGGATGTTCGTCGGGCAATGGAAGTGGAGTTAGAACCTGAGAATGCATGGCGAATCACTGAAGATTTCAACCCAGACGATACCGTGTCTACCTCCAAACAGCTGAAGGTGAAACTGCGAAGAATTGTGCCCAAAAACATTCTTTAATTCAGTTTCCCTTATGGGATAAGAATTACACTCAACACAAAAAAGCACCTCAGAAAACGAGGTGCTTTTTTGTTGGGCCAACGAATGAGATACACAAGATTGTTTAGCCTGGAACGGGCTCTTCCGAAGTTCTGCTTTGGGAAAGCGTTTTAATCCACTTTTTGTTTTTGATTCGCAGCATCACTGGGATTAGTTTGAGTGTTTCCTCCAGCAAGACAGCTGCATAGACATACTGCACGGGGAGTTCGAACCAAAACGCCAGCACCAGCATCAAAGGAATGGCCCCAAACCATTGCGCCACCATATCCAGATACATGGTGAACTTGGTGTCGCCGCCGCTTTTCAGGATGCCCGACATAGACGTCATGGTCACTGAGCGAAGGAATATAGAAGCCAGAATGAAAGGGAAGAGCAGATACACAGCATCCAGCACTTCTGGCTCAATGCCATCGAACAACCCAATGAGCAAATCACGCCCTATCCAAAGTAGGGTAACAATCGTTCCTCCTACCGTAACAGAAGCAATCAAACCTGCACGAACATAGGCATTGAGTTCTTGATGGTTGTTGGAACCTATCTTCTGACCGACCAACACACCAACAGCGGCAGCACAACCCCAGCTAAACGAACCCAGTAGTATTTCCAGTGGCGCGAGGATCGACATGGCTGCCAGAGCGGTGCCATCAATATTGCCGTAAATGGTGTGATAGGCCGTCATGCCACCACTCCAGATGATTTCACCGCCAATAATCGGCAGTGCAATGTTTATGAAGGCAACATTCTTGGTTTTCGCCCTCGCTGCAACAAATGAAGATGCCGTAAAGCTAAGTATTCTCTCAAAGGCATGAACATAGAAAAACAGGATCAATGTGGAAGCTGATCTGGCTACTAACGTTCCCCACGCAGCGCCCTCAAGCCCGAGGGCTGGGAAGCCAAAGTGACCGAAAATCAGTAGGTAGTTGAGAGCAACATTAAGGATCAGCTCAAAGACAAAAAGATACAAAATCACTTTTGGTTTTTGAATCGCTCTCAGGCCAGCTCCCCAAATCGCTGAGAAACTCGTGACCAAAACACAGAGAATTGAGATTTCAATGTAGCTGCTGGCCATCGCTGCAATCGCAGCATCATTTGTCATCAAACCCGCAATTTGATCTTTGGAAACAAGCGCAGCGCTGACTAACAGCGCAGAAGCGATCACCGCGTGAATCATCCCGATATGAATAGTAACGCTTAGACTCTTACTATCTTTCGCTCCCCAATGCTGGGCACAAAAAATGGTAGTGGCACCAGCAATGCCGACAATCACGTTAGACACAAACCACAGCACCCGCGAGCCAATACCAGCCGCCGCAACGGTATCACCGCCCAATGCAGAGAGCATGAAGGTGTCAATAAAGCCGAGACTTGCAAACAACACGCTGTGCAATGCAATGGGAACGGCAAGGAACAAAATATCCTTATAGGGTTTCATAACCATCCTTGGTTTTTCATATCTTTCAGGGAGGGGTATTTTCACTTTAAATTCATGATGATATTGATACATATCAGTCAACCTGATGTAGATATCGGTCGATTTGGGGTGGGTAGATGCTATGTAATCATTTAAGTACTCATATTGAGCTCAGTAGGGTAAATCTGTTCAGAAGAAACATGGCTAGACGATTCAACGAGGGGGACGATGTGTTTTGTAGGGAAATACGTTAATTAGCATTAAGGGAGGGCGGTAAAAGTTAATTTCCCTAGCTTTTTATTTTAATAATATATTTCACATATGTGTGTGTTGGGTTAGGCGTTTATTTCGGGAAGAACTGTCTTTTAACCTGTTAAGTGTATGAAAGTAATTAAATTCCCATCTAATCTTTCGAGTTGAAATTCTTGTTGTGGATTAATGAAAGTAGGACTTGTTAGTTGTCTAGTCTGCTGGTGAGAACTAGAATGCTCGCCTTAATTTTTGGTGACAACTTATGACAAACTTTCTCGCATCTTTAATCGCTTCATTTAGTGCTGAGGGCATTTCAAATGCCTTTATTTATTCTATTTTTCTGTTGATGCTGATATCGACAGTACTTGCCTTCAAAGGTAAAGCCCAACGATTCACAACCAATACAACTAACCTTCTAACATCACTAGGCATTTTAGGTACTTTTGCCGGTATTGTGGTTGGTCTGATGGAGTTTAATCCAACTGATATTGATGGAAGTATTGAAGCGCTGCTAGCGGGTTTAAAAACGGCATTTTTGACCAGTCTAGTTGGTATGGCGGGTTCTATCATCTACAAAGGCATTGTTGGCCTGATCCCCGAAAAAGAAGAGACAGCGGCACAAGCCATCGGGCCGGAAGATATCTTCAGTGTTATGTCAAAACAGTTAGCCGCATCAACAGAATTACTTTCTGCTATAAAAGGGGATGAAGATTCGTCTCTTACCTCTCAAATCAAAATGCTCCGCACCGACATCAGTGATGCGAACAAGTCTCAGACGGCATTTCAGGACTTACAGCTAGCTAAAGGCGAAACTTTTCAGACACAGCTTTGGAAGAAGATGGATGAGTTTGGTGAGGTGTTGTCGAAGTCTGCAACTGAGCAAGTTATTAATGCTCTTAAGGAAGTCATCGTCGAGTTTAACGAGAAGCTCACCGAGCAATTTGGTGAAAACTTCAAGCGTCTTGATGAGTCGGTGAAAAAACTCGTCGACTGGCAGGAAAACTATCGTCATCAGCTAGAGGATATGGCGAACAAGTATCAACTGGGTGTTGATGCTATCTCCTCCACTGAAAAATCAGTAGCCAGTATCAATGAACGGGCTGAGTCTATTCCTGCAACCATGGAAAAACTCCACCAAGTAATGGAACTGGGCCATGGTCAGGTAACTGAGCTTGAGCACCGCCTAGAAGCGTTCAAGGACCTTCGCGACAAAGCTGTTGAAGCGATGCCTCAAATCCGAGAGCAAATGGATAGCACCATGTCCGTTATTGGTGACTCCGTGAAAGCTGCGTCAAACCACTACGAAACAATGCTCATCGAGTCCCAAAAGGTCATTGATCATTTCGGCGCTACTGCGACAGATAGTGTCGAGAAACTCCGTACGAATATCGAAGGTGGAGCCGAGAAAGTTTCAAATCAGCTGATCGAAAGTTCTCAAACACTGAGTGGAAAACTCGCCGAGGCGTCTTCGGATATTCAAGACCAGGTCAGCACAGCGACCGGGGGTTTACGCAATGTGACTGACCATCTCTCGGAATCGACTGAAATGATTCGACAGCAACTCGAAGATGCATTTACTGAGCTCAATGCAGAAATGCGAGTGCTGGTTGCTGATATTAAAGATGATGCAAAACAGACTGGCACAGTGCTTAAAGATGCAAATCAAGAACTGCTTGCTAGTACGCGTGAAATTCAGACTGAAACGACAGAAGCGATTCGAAAACTGCATGACCGCCTAGAAACAACACTGGAAGAGGTATTTAAAATCCAAGCGCAACATGTAAGGCGAACCTTTGATAGCCTCGAAGATCAAATTACACAATCCGTTGGTAAAACCGGTAGTGCAGTTGAAAAACAAGTGGAAGTGCTTGATTTGCAGATGCAACAAGAAATCAACAGAACCATGAATGAAATGGGAGAAGCGCTTGCAACCATCACCCAGCAATTCACCCGTGACTACCAAAAACTAACACGAGAAATGTCAAACGTCGTTAACACCAAGGTTGCGGTTTAATCATGGAAAAATTGTTTGGTAACACCAAAGCAAGAAGTGAAGGGGGAGAACACTGGATGTCAGTGTCAGACCTCATGGCAGGCTTGATGATGGTGTTTTTGTTTATTTCCGTCGCGCTAATGCGCGATGCAATGAATGAACGAGACAAAATTAAAGAGGTCGCTGTTACCTACGAGAAAACTCAAGAGGCGATATATCTAGCATTGGTTGATGAGTTTTCCTCTGATCTCGACCGTTGGGGAGCTGAAATTGATCGAAATACTTTGAGTTTAAACTTCACTGCGCCGGATGTGCTCTTTGCCAATGGTAAAGCGAATTTAACGGACAAATTTGAAGTTATTCTTGATGACTTCTTCCCTCGATACTTGGAAGTACTAGATAGTTTTAAGCCCTCATTACAGGAGATAAGGATCGAAGGCCATACCTCCAGCCGTTGGAACCATGGGTCTTCAGATTATGAGGCTTACTTTAACAATATGAGTCTATCTCAAGCTCGTACTCGAGCAGTACTTAGCTATGTGATGGGCTTAGAGCCAGTGCGCATTGAACACTATGGATGGGTTAAAGAAAACGTTGCAGCGGTGGGATATTCTTCGTCCAAACTGATTACAAACAAATTTGGCGTTGAAAATGAAAAACGCTCTCGCCGGGTTTCATTTCGTGTGATTACAAACGCTGAAGAGCAAATACTCAAGATATTGGGGGCTGAATGAAGTTAGCGCTTAACATTCGCTCACTCATGAATGCCGTAGATATGATGGAGCCAGAGAAAAAAGGCAAGTTCACAATAGAGTTCCAGACA
Source organism: Grimontia indica (assembly GCF_000333895.2). Lineage (GTDB taxonomy): Bacteria > Pseudomonadota > Gammaproteobacteria > Enterobacterales > Vibrionaceae > Enterovibrio > Enterovibrio indicus. The sequence continues at coordinate 5,392 of NZ_ANFM02000072.1, forward strand.
AGCCACATTGACAAAATATCTGCAGAGTTAGAAAAAGGCAAAGATGTTGAACTAAAAGACGTTGAAATTGAATCTGGTCTTCTCAGCTACCAAGGACGTCACGTCACCCTCTATATAAAAGCAAACGGCATTAGCGCGCGCTTTCACGTCTCAGATTGTTCAACGCTACAAAGTATGCGCTCAAGTGGCCGCTTTGAGCGCTACGTGGTGACGAATAACACGTCAGGCGAGTTCTCAGTTGATACGCAACATGGTGAGAAGAAAGCTCGGCTAAAGGTCTGTCAAAACTGCTTACGAAAACTCAATTACAAAGGGTGTAATACAACAGCACCGATCGCTCCGATAGTTCAGAACTTTAACATGGCAGAGTTTTTTGCTACTTACAGTTCGTTTTTCCCTCACATGCCATCTCGCCTCGCCGAAACAGCAGATAGTGGATACACAGATGACTGGTCCAAGATTTCCTCTCACTACAGGGTGGACAAAAACTTTGAGTGTGAAGGGTGCAAGGTGAACATGCGCAGCCAAAGGGCGCTGTTACACGTGCACCACATAAACGGCGTGAAGTCAGACAATAGGCCTGCCAATCTCAAAGCACTGTGTATTGATTGTCACAGCAAGCAACCTATGCATGAGCATATGGTATTGAGTCACAGAGAGCGTCAAACAATCAACGACTTAAGGAAACAGCAAGGGCTACTTGAGGATCTGGGTGATTGGCAAGAACTCTTCGAATTGTCCGATCCTGGCGTTCACGGTGTTTTACATGCTTGCCGGCAGGCTTACTTAAAGGTTCCGGAAATCAACTACTTTGTTGAGGATTCTTTTGGTGATTTAGCGGCTCGCTTAGAGCTTGCTTGGCCTAAGCATCGGTTTGGTGTGGCAATCTCTTTGAACGATATTGAAGATGCCAACAAAAATGGCTGGCATGTCGTTGGTATCAATGACTTTTTGGAAAGCTATAAATCGCAAGCTTACAATTTAAGGTATTAGGAACATGCAGATTAGGCTAGGGGAAATACTAGAGAGGATAATCGCGGTCAATCATGCATGGAAGCTATCAAGGGAAGAATTTGGTAATGATTTTTCCGCAACTCAGTCTCTCAAGCACACTAAATCGTCCTTGCAGGTCACATTGCTTAGAGAGTTTCCTGATGATGTCTACCTGTCAGTGGCAACAGATACTGAAGCTCACGAAGAAGAGATGTACAGCGTTAGATTGAAAAAACCAATTGTTATCAATGGTATTGAAAAATCGGATGCTGAGCATCTTCCTGCACGATTGGCAAATGAACTATTCACAAAACAAGAAATTAACAACATTCTAAAATAACAGGCATAAATTTACATGTTCGATCACTTGGATTTCATTTCTGGCGACTGGGTTACAGACGCAATAATTACAGCAACATTCACAGTGTTTATTTTCTTTTCATTTAGAGAAATAGTCGCAGTTATTAAAGCGAGTGTACAGCTTAAAAAAATAGGTGGGATTAAGTCAAAGGCACAGTCAAATGTCATTAACACAAACGCACTAAATAAAAATCAATTAGTTTGGGTTACAGAGCATTTAGTTTATACACCAACACAAGACGGACTTGTTGTTGAAACGAAAGGCGAATTGTGGCTGACGAAGTCCCCAATTTCCCAAATGCTTCCTTCCATAGACTCATCACGCTACAAACTGATCCCTGCCTTACTAACCAGTATTGGTATTACGGGCACATTCCTCGGGATTACGCTTGGTCTGAGCGAATTCACCATGGCAGGGGATTCCAAAGCCTTGCTGGCATCAGCTGCGGAATTACTAGAAGGTATGAAAACGGCGTTTTATACCTCTCTTGCGGGATTGGGCACTTCCGCTCTCTTCATGGTGTGGATGAAAATTTCATCAAGTGTGCTCGCTAGAGCTCAAAAAAAACTAATAGCGACGCTTTCATCACAATACTTTGAAGCAAGCCCAATCTATTACTTGAAGAATATTTCTAACGAAAACCAGCAAGAAGCGCTCGACGCCCAACTACGTGCTTCAAAAGCAATGGAATCTATGGGAGATAAGATGGAGGCGACGAGCAGCGCGTTGGCGCAACTCGGGAACTCCTTCAATGGTGATGTTATTGCTAAACAGATAGCAACTGCATTAACAGATTCAGTAGAAGCTTCACTTACTCCTATGTTAGGAGAGATAAAACACGAGTTAACGGCTCTTAAAGATATTAAAGAACAGTCGCAAAAGGAACTTGTTGAACTTCTTATAAAAGAGATGAAAAACGAACTAATTACTCCGGTGGCAGATGAGCTTAGCAAAACGAGTGAAGCCGTTGCTACGAGTAATGAAATTACTTCTCAGCTTAACAACAATATTGAAAAAGTGGTGACGAGTACATCAGAAACAGTCAGCACGATTAACGAGTTCCAAAAAGAAACAATGAACAAGCTGCAGGAGTTTGCTGGGTCATTAACAGGAATATTGAATAGCTTTAAAGAAGATACTCAAGGCGCAATGTCTTCAATGGCTTCAGAAGTTAATACAATGTTAGCTACAGCTACCCAAGGCATGGATGCTCAGCGAGTTGCTTTTGAGCAAAGTTCAGAGAAAGCAGCTGGCGCATTTGAAGGCATGAAATCGTCGTTAGAAACAGCACTAGAAGAGCGTCAAAGTGCTGAAAAAGTACTTTTTGAAAATGTGACTGGCCGTATTAACGCTCTGCTTTCTGAGATCTCAACATCGTTTGAAAATCAAACCTATGTATTAACCCAGACGGGTGAAATGGCCTCGAGTATGATGACGCAGGCTCAAAAGGATTTCGAATCCTCAGTGCAACAGCGTCGTGCAGAAGAGTCAGCGATGTTCACGGAAGTTGAAAGCCGACTTTCAAACTTGGTCGAGAACGCGGCTAAAGGTATCGAAGATCAGCAATCTGCGTTTGAACAAAGTGCGGAGAAAGCGGCAGGGGCATTTGAG
>NZ_ANFM02000071.1 GCF_000333895.2 Grimontia indica
CTGCTGCGTTATCGGCTTCTCATGTAGGCCAGCTACACATCGAAACCTCTGCCTTGCATAAAATCCCCACAAACTGCTGCAAAAATCATCACCAAAGGTCAACAGCCCCTATGATCAGAACAACCGACGCTTGAGACCAGTTTTCTCCAGTACTCGGGTGGAGATTTCTTCAACCGACAATGAGGTGGTGTTGATATAAGGAATCGCTTCACGACGAAACAAAGATTCAATCGTTGCGATCTCCTGTTCACACTGCTCACTACTGGCGTATTCACTGCCTGAAAGCCGGTTCTGACGGATCTGGGTCAGGCGTTCTGGTTCAATCGTCAAACCAAACAACTTGTGACGCTGGAACTCGAATTCCGGCAATAAACGCAGCATTTTCATGTCTTCCGCGATAAACGGATAGTTCACCACACGAAGGCCGAATTGCATCGCCATGTAGAGACTGGTCGGGGTTTTACCGCTGCGAGAAACACCCAGCAGAATGATGTCGGCTTTATCCAGGTCTTTTAAAGAAATGCCGTCATCGTGCGCCAAGGTGTATTCAATCGCCGAAATGCGGTCAAAGTAGGTGTCTGAATCTTTGCTGACACTGCGGGAACGTTGAAGTTTTGGCTTGGGCTCGATTTGTGTGTCTTCTGCCACACGCTGGACGATACTTTCCAGAACATCGTAGAAAAATGCTGGCGCCTGCAGCAGTTGATCACGCATAGCGGGAACGACCATGGAGAAGAAAACCAGCGGTTTTACCCCATGTTTATCGTGGGATTGTTGGATCTGTTTGACCAAATCCGCCACTTTGTCTTCAGACTCGACAAAAGGGAACGTTTTCTCGTTTGGGACAAAGGAAAACTGCCCCAAAACAACATGCCCTAATGTCTCGCATGTGATGGCTGTCCCGTCCGAGACATAAAAGACGTCTCGGGTTTGAATTTCTGTGTGCTTCAAAGGTTAATCTGCTCGCAAAATTTTATTAGGATACAAACATAACAATAACAACAAATGGTCAGCCATTAACGTTTGCTCAGCTTTTGAAACCCATAGCGTTTTTTTAGCCCAAACTTAAGGTTTACCGCCCAAAACCCAATACAAAAACTGCATAGTTTCTGGAGAAAGACATGCAAAAGAACACCCTCTGGTTCGATACCCTGTCCATGGATGATGTTGACAAGGTCGGCGGCAAAAACGCTTCACTGGGCGAAATGGTTTCCAACCTCGCCAATGTTGGCGTTTCTGTCCCGAATGGGTTTGCGACCACTTCGTTTGCGTTTAACCAGTTTCTTGATTACGAAGGTCTGGATGATCGTATTCACCAAGTGCTCGATGAACTGGATATTGAAGATGTTGAAGCCCTACGCAAAGCCGGTTCCCAAATTCGACAATGGGTACTGGATGCCCCCTTCCCTGCTGATTTAGAGCAGGATATCCGAAACAATTACGAAACGCTGGTAGACGGAAATTCGGAGCTCTCCGTTGCTGTGCGTTCATCTGCGACAGCCGAGGATTTACCGGATGCATCCTTCGCCGGTCAGCAGGAAACCTTCCTGAACGTTAAAGGCATCGACGCTGTGCTTGAGGCAACCAAGCACGTATTCGCCTCATTGTTTAATGACCGCGCCATTTCTTACCGTGTGCATCAAGGCTTTGATCACCGTGGTATCTCTCTGTCTGCGGGCATTCAGCGCATGGTGCGTTCAGACAAAGCTTCATCTGGCGTCATGTTTACGCTGGACACAGAATCAGGCTTTGATCAGGTAGTGTTTATCACTTCCTCTTGGGGTCTCGGTGAAATGGTGGTGCAAGGTGCGGTGAACCCAGACGAGTTCTATGTGCACAAGCCACTGCTGGAAGCGGGTCATCCTGCGGTAGTTAAACGCACTTTCGGCTCCAAGCTGATCAAGATGATTTACGCTGACAGTCAGGTGATTGGTAAGCAGGTTGAAATCATCGACACCTCAGCAGAAGAGCAAAGCCAGTTCTCGCTGAACGACGATGAAATCGCAGAGCTTGCCAAACAAGCGATGATCATCGAGAAACACTACAAACGTCCAATGGACATTGAGTGGGCCAAAGACGGGATCGACGGCAAGCTCTACATTGTTCAGGCACGTCCTGAAACGGTTTGCTCACAGAAGCAAGGCAACGTGATTGAACGTTACGAGCTAAGCGCCAAAGCGGGTGTCTTGGTGGAAGGGCGTGCTATCGGTCAGCGTATCGGCAACGGTAGTGTCCGTATCGTGAAATCACTGGATGAAATGTCACTGGTGCAAGACGGTGACGTGCTGGTCACTGACATGACTGACCCGGATTGGGAACCGGTGATGAAGAAAGCCTCTGCGATTGTCACCAACCGCGGCGGCCGAACCTGTCACGCAGCGATTATCGCCCGTGAGCTTGGTATTCCAGCTATCGTTGGTTGTGGCGACGCCACCAGCAAACTAAGTGATGGTGCGGAAGTGACTATCTCTTGTGCTGAAGGTGAAACAGGTTACGTTTACGAAGGTAAACTCGACTTTGCGGTCAGCCAAACTGCGGTAGACGAACTGCCAATGCTGCCAACCAAAGTGATGATGAATGTGGGTAACCCTGATCGTGCATTCGATTTCGCCCAAATTCCGAACGAAGGTGTCGGTCTTGCCCGTCTTGAATTCATCATCAACAAGATGATTGGTATTCACCCGAAAGCCCTGCTGAACTTTGACGCACAAAGCGACGAACTGAAAGCAACCATCAATGAGCGCATTCGCGGTTACAAAGATCCGGTCGATTTCTATGTCAGCAAACTGACCGAAGGGATCGCGACCATTGGTGCCGCTTTCTGGCCAAAGCGCGTCATCGTGCGTATGTCAGACTTCAAATCGAACGAATACAGCAACCTGATTGGTGGCAGCGAGTTCGAACCCCATGAAGAAAATCCTATGTTGGGCTTCCGTGGTGCTTCACGTTATATCTCACCAGTGTTTGAAGATTGCTTCGAATTGGAAACTCAGGCGATCAAACGCGTGCGTGACGAAATGGGTCTGAAGAACGTTGAAATCATGATCCCATTCGTTCGCACTACAGGTGAAGCGGCAGAAGTGAATGACCTTCTGGCGAAACACAACCTGCGCCGCGGCGAGCAGGGTCTTAAAGTCATCATGATGTGTGAACTGCCATCCAATGCGGTATTGGCGGAAGACTTCCTGAAGTACTTTGATGGCTTCTCCATTGGTTCAAACGACATGACCCAGCTGACGCTAGGCCTTGACCGTGATTCCGGTGATGTCGCGCATCTGTTTGATGAGCGCAACCCAGCGGTGAAAGCCATGCTGAAGATGGCGATTGATGCCGCCACCAAAGCAGGTAAGTACGTTGGTATCTGTGGGCAGGGTCCTTCGGATCACGATGACTTGGCGCAATGGCTGATGGATCAGGGTATCAGTTCTGTTTCACTCAACCCGGATACCGTGGTTGATACCTGGATGAAACTTGGCAAAGTTGCTAATAAGTCCTGATTCATCGACTGAGTGAATGTGAAGTCCCGCAGCGCGAAAATGCTGCGGGATTTTTTTATTTTCAAACACGAAGATCTAGAATATTGTGCATTAAAATCTACTTTCTTGCACATTTTTCTCCCGCCATCATTCAGATTAATTAGAACACGATGTAATTCACTCTGTTTTTACGTGAACTCAGACGCGTTTATATCCCGAAAATCGATTAATGGCACAGCTAACATGATGCACATCAATATCACCACTCTCTTCACTCCAAATAATTAACAGCAATTAAGCTTTAACTCATCGGAGTGAATATGAGTCAAGAACAAGGACGTGATTACGCCTCTCAGCGGAAGCAATCCTATGAATTTTCTTCCCGCACTGAATACCTCGAACATGAATTAAATATTGCCAATTACAAACGCTGGAAACTCCATCTCCCTTACCGTGATTTTGGTATTGAAATAGAAGACTGGGTGCCAGCTATTGCGGCAACCATTGGCAAAGTCGTGATGGTCACCGCCATGGTTGCCGCCTTTGCTGCGCAGTTCGGTTTATCCCCTGAATTTGTAGCCGAAAACGTGCGTTTCGAACTCCTTATTGCAGGTCTGCTGTTCGCGATTTTCTTCTCTGCCATGTTTAACCCGCTGACCAATCTTGCAGGTACGCATGGCCCGATGATTCCTCTCATTCCTCTGATTGCTGCGGCAGGTGGTCACCCGCTTGCTCTGGGAATAATGGTAGGCGTGTTTGGCTTAGTACTCAGCGCCACCAAAGGCGGCTCCAACCTTGTGAAGCTTACCGGTGAAGGTGTGCGGGGCGGCCTGTTGATTTACCTCGGTGCCGTCGGCCTGATTGGTCAGCTGACCGCATTTGAATCCTGGTCAGCGTCCACTGGGCTGAGTCATGTTTCCTTTGTTGTGATTCTCGCGACCATCGTGATTTACGCCTACCTTGCGAAGATTGAAAAACGTTGGCTGGCGATTCCTCTGTGTTCTGCGGTTGCAGGTATCATCGCGTTCGCCATGGGCGTGCCTTTTGAGTTCACCACTGAACCTGGCCTGCCAAATATGAGCCCGTTCTACTGGTGGGGCGAAGACACTGGTTGGCAACTTGGCTGGCCAAGCCTTGAGCACTACATCGCGGTGATCCCGTTTGCTGTGCTGGCGGTAGCCATGTGGTCACCGGATTTCCTTGGACACCGCGTGTTCCAGGAACTGAATTACCCGAAAACCGCCAAAGGCGCGTTGATGAATGTGGACGACACCATGACGGTTTGTTCTGTGCGTCAGATAGTTGGTGCAGGTCTGGGTGGCGGTAACCTCGCTTCTTCTTGGGGTACCTACATGATTCCAGCGGCGATTGCCAAACGTCCTATTCCCGGTGGCGCGCTGTTAACCGGTGTGCTGTGTATTGCGGCTGCGGTGATTGGCTACCCGATGGACTTGGCGATGTGGGAACCTGTGCTTCGTGTTGCTTTGCTGGTTGGTGTGTTCCTGCCATTGCTGGAAGCGGGCATGCAAATGGTGAAAAACGCCCGTAACTCCCAAAGTGCCGGTATCTGTATGTTTGCGTGTGCGCTGGTGAACCCGGTATTTGGCTGGGCACTAACCATGCTTTTGGATAACACGGGTTTGATTGGCAACAAAGAGCGCGCTGCGTCTCTCGGCCGCACAGACCGTCTGGGCATTCCACTCACGGCATTGATTGTCTGTGTGGGCGCGCTCGGTGTTGTAGGACAGCTCCCTGGGGTTCCTGCCCTGCTGTAAGTGAAAGATGTAATGTAACCTTGCCCAATCTCAGTCGGGCGTTTATATACTTTTGCCACCCAATTGGGTGGCTTTTTGACTTCTCTGACTCAGGAATAAAAGCCGTTGGAAAATATGACATTTTGTATCTAAATATTTCCAGTTAGAAAAATTAGAGTAATCACTTCGGAATATTCAGCTTAAATCACCGAACAGTATAATTATCTTTATATTCCAACCCACCCAGACAGATCGATAATAATAACCATATATCTCGTGATATTAATTTACATATAACGATAGAATAATTTTACTCTGGCATCATCGGCTGGTTATTCACTTGTTATCTTCCCATTCGGATATTTATTTCGACCTCAAAATTGTTTCAGCCCAACTCAAAACCAAACATTGATCGAAGTTATTCATTTGTGGAAATTTGGATTCAGAAGAATCTCCCGATCTAGCCCATACATCCATCAGAAAATGCATACTAAGCCAAAACCAATATAACTCATTGTATTAATAGCATTTAAATTGAATTCCCTACTGTGTCAGCAAATCTTTCCGACTAGAAATCAATGCATTGATGGCATAAATGAATCAGCTATCTGTGCAGCTTCGTCGACTTTCGAGTTTGTAAGAAAATATGTCGCTCAGCACGGTTGATGTAAATCAACTGTTGCCAATCATTCAGTCAGTAACGTGTCAGGTATCTTGATTCAATAAGGATATCGATATGAAAAACCGCTGGCTTATTGCCGCTTCTGCCGTGGGTATCCATGGCTCTATCGGCTCAGTCTACGCATGGAGCGTATTTAACCTTCCTCTCGAACAAACCTTTGGCTGGGACAGATCTGCCGTTGCGAGCACCTTCAGTTTAGCTATTTTCTTTTTGGGGCTTTCCGCAGCGATTATGGGTCACTTCGTTGAGAAGCATGGCCCGCGAAAAGCAGGCTTACTGGCAGCCACCTTCTGGGGTTCAGGTTTGCTGATTGCCGGCTTCGGTACTTCTGTTGGCAACATCTATCTGCTGTGGCTCGGCTACGGCGTATTCGGCGGCATCGGTCTTGGCATTGGCTATATCACACCTGTCTCCACGTTGGTGAAATGGTTCCCGGACAGACGCGGCTTTGCCACTGGCCTTGCGATTATGGGCTTTGGATTTGGTGCCATGATTGGCGGTCCGGTGTTTGGTTACCTGATGGAAAACTTCTCCATCCCATTCACTTTTTACGCTTCTGGCATCGCCTATATGGCCGTGATGTATCTTTCTGCGTTGTATCTTGAGCGCCCACCTCAAGGTTGGATGCCTGATGGCATGAAAGAAGCCGTCGCTTCCGGCGCGCAGAAAATCACAAAGGATCTGACGCAGCAAACCGCTAATGAGGCCGTGAAGACCGCACCGTTCTACTGGCTTTGGATCATGATGTTTATCAACATCTCCTGCGGTATTGGTGTCATTTACTCTGCTTCTCCACTGGCACAAGAAACCATTGGGCTTTCCCCCACCGAAGCGGCTGCCGTCGTCGGTTTAATGGCTGTTTTTAACGGCATCGGACGTTTAGGTTGGGCGACACTCTCTGACTCCTTGGGACGCGCGAACACTTACATTGCGTTCTTTGTGCTGCAGATTGCGCTGTTTGCAGTATTGCCGAATATCGGCAGTGTGTTGATGTTCCAAGTAGTGCTCTTCACCATCATGACCTGTTACGGCGGTGGCTTCGCAACCTTGCCAGCATTTATTGGTGATTTGTTCGGTACCAAACAACTTGGCGCGATCCACGGTTACATTCTCACGGCTTGGGCAGCCGCTGGCTTGGTTGGCCCGCAAATCGCCGCTTACCTGCGCTCCGTTACCGGAAGCTATGAATTGACGCTCTATATCTTCGGTGGTGCATTTGTGGTGGCACTGGGTGTGGCATTTATGATGAAGGCGTACATCACCAAAGCGCGTGGAAAACTGGAAGCGGTAACAGCGTAATTGAAAAAAAAGAAAAAGCCCGCTGAAGTATCAGCGGGCTTTGGTATTTCTAAAAGGCGTTATTTAATAACCCTGAGGGTTCTTTGACTGCCAACGCCAGGTGTCTTCTACCATGTCATTTAAGGTATGGGTTGCTTTCCAACCAAGATCTTGCTGCGCTTTGGCAGGGTCTGCCCAACACTCTGCAATATCACCAGGACGACGCGGTGCAATTTGGTAAGCGATATCTTTACCGCATGCTTCACTGAACGCAGCTACCATTTCCAACACACTCTTACCGTCGCCAGTTCCCAGGTTATAAATGTGCAAACCCGCTTTCTTGCCGACTTTATCAAGCGCAGCAAGATGACCTTCCGCCAAGTCGACAACGTGGATGTAGTCACGTACACCACTCCCGTCACGGGTTGGGTAATCATCACCAAATACCGACAGGAATTCACGACGACCAACAGCTACTTGTGAAATAAACGGCATCAGATTGTTTGGAATACCTTGTGGATCTTCACCCATCTCACCCGACTTGTGCGAGCCCACTGGATTGAAATAGCGAAGCAGAGTAATGCTCCAGTCTGGGTTCGCTTTTTGGAAGTCAGTCAGACACTCTTCCACCATCAGCTTACTGCGGCCATAAGGGTTGGTCGCTGACGTTGGGAAGTCTTCACGGATTGGCACAGAAGCCGGGTCACCATAAACGGTTGCTGACGAGCTGAAAATCAGCGAGTGAACACCTGCATCACGCATCGCATCCACCAGCACCAGAGTACCGTTAACATTGTTGTCGTAGTATTCCAGCGGCTTCTCAACCGACTCACCCACGGCTTTCAAGCCAGCAAAGTGGATGACTGCATCAATGTTTTCTTTTTCAAACACTGAGGCCAGAAACGGTTTGTCACGGATATCGCCCTGATAAAACGTCGGCTTTTTGCCCGTCAGTTTTTCAATGCGTTCGAGTACCGCAAGTTTACTGTTATGCAGGTTATCGAGAAGGATAGGATTTAGGCCTGCTTCAATCATCTGAACACAGGTGTGACTGCCAATGTAGCCAACGCCGCCAGTTACGAGTACGTTCATGTCAAATCTCAATTGGGTTGTGATTTTAGATTCCGTGCCTACGTTCAATTCAAGCACGGATTTGTTATGGCGACCACTATACCTGAGCAAGTCAGAAGTGCCAGTTACATACATCGAATCGCATAAAAACCACAGTGTTAGGCGCAAATTCGAATAACTGGCTCGAATTTGAAAAGATGATTTTTCAGTTTTACAGTGGATTTAATTCGAATGTAAATAAAAAAAGCCGCTGGCTTATGCAGCGGCTTCGTTGGGGTTGTTGCAAAAAATCCCTCGTGACCCAAAATCGTCTCATTTCTCCCTGGCGGATAACAGATAGATGGCCAACAACGAATTCAAATGGAAACACTTCGCGCCTGAAATCATCCTTTGGTGCCTGCGCTGGTATGGCTCAACTCCCATGAGCTACGCCAACCTCAGCGATATGCTGCAGGAGCGAGGGGTCTCGGTTAACCGCTCGACCATTTACCGTTGGTTTATTGAGTATGCCCCAGTATTACGCAAGAAATTACGCCGTTATCAGTTCATCCGTGCAGACACGTCGTGGCAGCTCGATGAAACCTACGTCAAGGTGAAAGGAAAATGGCATTACCTGTACAGGGCTATCAACAAGCAAGGCGAGACACTGGACTTTTATTTTTCCCACCAACGTAATAAAGACGCCGCTTATCAGTTCTTGAAGCGATGCCTAAGAGGCTATGATGTAGAGACTCAACCTAAAACGTTAAACACCGACAAGCATTCCTCCTATGACAATGCGATTGCCCGCCTGAAGAAGGAAGGACGACTTAGAGCGGATGTTGAGCAACGGCAAGTGAAATACCTCAACAATGGTATTGAATCTGATCATGCCCCCATCAAGAAACTCGTTGCAGGCACTGGCGGTTTTAAAAAACGAAAGCGTGCCTGGTCAACCCTTCAGGGATTCGAATCTCTACGGATGTTGAATAAAGGCCAGTTTGATTTCTGGTTACGTCAGGATGAACGTAAAGTACTTGTGCGGGAGAGATCCGCCTTTATGAATCGTCTCTTTAATGTCGAGGTGATTTATACGTAATTTCAGAAAACTGTGCGGTGAAATCCGACCAATTAATTTTTTGCAACAACCCCCCTGACATAGGCATGCAGATGTGACCGCGTAATGCTCGCCAGGACATTGTTACCACTGAATGCCACAAAGTGGCCGATGCGCTGCGACAGTTGTGTCACTGTCAGAGCGCGAAGTCCTGCCTGAGACTTATAGTCGATAAAACGGTCCAGCGCATCTTGCATGGAGCAAAGTCGGCTGTAGGTTGCATGCACCTGACCGCTTTCTGCGGCAGTGACACGCACCAGTCCCGAGGAACTATACTCACGGCGAAGTGCATCGACCCGGCTGTCAATTTGTGATTTAAACGTGGGATACGATGCCTCTGGTGAACTTGCCAACAGTTCATGAACAATTTTGGCGATGTCCAGATTACGGCTGATGGCAAGCGACCGATCTTTGGTCAACAGGCTGATTTTGATATGGCAGGGGTAACCGATCCCTGTCAAATCCCGAGGCATAGCTTTACGGAAATGGAACACGCCCGAAGGCATTTTTTGCAGGTACATATGTCTCACCTCTTTGTGTGGGTGCGACATTTCTTGGCAGGGATACAAAAAAGCCTTTGAAATTCAAAGGCTTTTTAAGAAAGAATGTGGCGGAGAGATAGGGATTTATGCGGTCGCTTCGCGCCCTTCCCTTCGGGCCGTTGCCTATTCGGCTTCGCCGGGCAACGTTGTCTCGCTTCGCTCGGCTGAACCTAGGGTCTAGGGTTCTGCATCCCTATCTCCACAGGTTTATTCCATATACGAAAAAGCCCGCTCAGTGAGCGGGCTTTTTTCTAATGTGGCGGAGAGATAGGGATTTGAACCCTAGATACGCTATTAACGTATGCCGGTTTTCAAGACCGGTGCTTTCAACCACTCAGCCATCTCTCCGTAAGTGCCGCGCATATTACAAAGCCCTCGCGAGCTTGTAAAGCCCGAATTTCCTGAAATTCGTCCGTTTGCACAGGCTTTGCTCAGTTAGTCTATTTGGCAGACACTTAATACGTACTTTCGGGCTATGGAATCAAGGTCTCAGCCAAGCAGGCGCCCCTGCTCTTCAAACCAATCGATGATATCGGCAAACTCCTGCTGGGTATCTTTGCCGATAGCAAAGAACACATTGAGCCCGATACCTTTTCCAATAGGAGATTCTTTGATATTGAGCTCCACCAGCTCACCAGAATTTAGGTATGGCAACAGATAATCTGTCGGCATAACTGCCCACCCATCTCGTTTAATCAGCTCACACAATAAATCATGGTTACTCACTACATGACGCCGTGGAGAGACCTTGGCAAAGCCCACATCCAACGCGAGAAAGTTCTCTGTCAGATACTGTGTCTGACCCTGTAGTTCATTGATCGTCACTTCTTCCAAAGCAGCCAGCGGAGACGAGACAGATGCAAAACACTTCAGTTGTAGGTTGGCAATACTTCTCCAGGTCACTTCCGTCTCCGCAAAAACCATATCGCGGTTTGGCATTAATGCCAGATCTGCTGAGCCTTCATTGAGCATTTCCAGGGCCTCTGGGCGTGTTCTATGAAGCCAGTTAACCGTGATATTCGGATAATGCTGTCGAATTTTCTCTTCGATATTGACCATCATGGTCATAGGAGCAAACACATCATGAACAATGGTTACCGAGTGCACGTCACTGTCAAATAAGGCTTGGCTGAAGTGGTAGAGCTCGCGGTTTTGTTTCTCTACTACTTTGGCCTGAAAATACAGCTTAGAAGCCTTGTCAGTGGGGATTGCCTTTCGACCTTCAATCACAAATAGTGAATATCCCACTCCATCCTCAAATGCCATCACGTGCTCACGCACCGTGGTGCGCGATTTCCCCAACAGCTTTGCCGCAGCGCTGTACGACCCTTTTTCATAGACCGCGATAAAGGTAGTGAGTTGTTCCAACGTATGCATTTCGTCTACCTCTTATTTTTGTAAGCAATACCCTAACAAAACCGACTTGGTCGTATTGGATATTCGTTTAAAAATAGCGACAAGTTCAAAAAATCATTTAAAACAAAAACTAAACTCAGAGGTCGAAATGAAAATCTTCCCGCTTTCAGTTGTCGCTCTTGCACTCTCCTCTACCATGGCGCTAGCCGCACCGGATTTGATTTTGAAAAACGGAGACATCGTCACCGTTACCGGCGAACAGGCAAGAGCCGAAGCAGTGGCGATCAAAGACGGAAAAATCGTTGCTGTCGGCAGCACGAAGGAAGTCCTAAAAACAAAAGGAAGCACAACAGAAGTTCGTGACCTTGAGGGGAAAACAGTCGCACCCGGCTTTATTGATTCCCATGGTCACTTTGCCAACTACATCCCGCTGGCAAACTCACTATTTGTTTACCCATCCCCAATGGGAGCCAGTGACAGCATCCCTGCAATCCAAGAACAGTTGGCGACTCATTTCTCCCAAGACTTGGATAAAAGCATTTTGCATATCGCGTTTGGCTATGACGATTCCGTGCTGGAAGAAAAACGCCACCCGAACAAGCAGGAGCTGGATAAAGTAACGGGAGACTTCAGCCTTTGTATGATGCATGTGTCTGGGCATTTAGGGGTTTGTAACAGTGCGGGATTGGCAAAAATCGGTTATTCCGATGCATCAGAAAACCCAAGTGGTGGCGTGATCCACAAAGATGAAAACGGCGCGCTGACGGGGCTAATTGAAGAGTCTGCCACCTATGCGCTCTTTCCTCACCTGACTGTAGGTAGCCAAGAAGAAGCCATCGAAAACTTTAACAAAGCGCAGGATCTATTCGCACGTTATGGGGTAACGACCGCGCAGGAAGGACTGGCAACAGCCTCGACATTAGGTTTGATTAAATCAATGGCAGATGCAGGCGAGTTAAAAATCGATGTGTTGGCTTACGCAAAATGGGTCGACTTCGAAACGGTGCTTGAAAACATGAAGCTTGGCGAATATAGCAACGGGCTGAAGCTGGCTGGCATGAAAATCACCGGAGATGGCTCTCCTCAAGGCAAAACTGCATTCCTATCAACGCCATACTTCAAGGTGCCTCATAGCCACTCCTATCACTACCATGGCTACCCGGTACTCAATCAAGATGAAATGAATCACTACGTGGATTTGGCATTCAAAAATAACGCTCAGCTCATTAGTCATGCAAACGGCGATGCGGCAGCCGATCTTCTTCTCAATGCGGTTGAAAAGGCAAATGCGAAATATGGGGACCGTGACCACCGAACCACCACGATTCACGCCCAAACTATGCGCCTGGACCAAATTAAACGTATGCGAGATGCAGGTATGATGGCGTCTTATTTCCCTGCCCATACCTTCTTCTGGGGTGATTACCACCGCGATTCAGTGCTTGGTCCTTGGAGAGCATCAAACATCTCTCCTATGGGCTGGGCAAATGAATTCGGACTCACTTACACCATTCATATGGATGCGCCGGTTGCTTTCCCTGACCAGTTGCTCAACATGTGGACGGCGGTAAACCGAGTTACACGTTCAGGTGAAGTATTAGGTGAATACCACAGAATCACTCCTTACCAAGCGCTGGAAGCCGTCACCAAAACCGCTGCTTACCAAAACTTTGAGGAAGACGAAAAAGGCACCATTGAAGTGGGCAAGCGCGCGGATTTAGTCGTGCTGGACAAAAACCCACTGGCCGTCGAGCCGATGGAAATCAAAGACATTCAGGTACTGGAGACCATTAAAGACGGTAACACTGTGTTCAAATACGCTGGCTAATAGCAATCACAGTAGGTAGCTGATCAGAAAAAAGGCGGACAATATGTCCGCCTTTTGAATTTCTGGCGTCAGCGATTAGCCGAAGCGGCCACCGATGTAGTCGCGGGTTAGCTTGTGCTCAGGTTCTTCGAACACACGCGCTGTTTCATTCACTTCCACCAGGTCACCCAAATGGAAGTATGCAGTACGGTCAGAAACACGCTTCGCTTGTGACATAGAGTGGGTCACCATCACAATGCTGAAGTTCTCTTTCAGTTCGCTGATCAGCTCTTCGATGATGCCCGTAGCAATCGGGTCAAGCGCTGAACAAGGCTCATCCATCAGGATAACTTCTGGCGCAATCGCGATAGTACGGGCGATACAAAGACGCTGCTGCTGACCACCTGAAAGGCCAGTTGCTGGCTGATCAAGGCGGTCAGCCACTTCAGCCCAAAGACCTGCACGACGCAGCGATTCTTCAATCACGCCATCCAGTTCATCTTTGCCATCCACCAAGCCATGAATACGAGGCCCATAAGCCACGTTGTCATAAATAGATTTCGGGAACGGGTTCGGGCGCTGGAATACCATGCCCACCTGCGAACGCAGCTCAACAATTTCCTGTTCCTTGGCATAGATGTTATGACCATCAAGCAGGATTTCACCTTTCACTTCACAACCCGGTACAGTGTCGTTCATGCGGTTCAGACAGCGCAGGAAAGTGGATTTACCACAACCTGAAGGGCCAATCATCGCCAACACCTGTTTCTCACCGATGTCGAGATTAATATTACGAATGGCAGACTTTGCGCCACCTTCATAGCTCACGCTGACATCACGCGCTGTCATGCGAGGAGCCGTGACAAATGGCAGGCCACAGGTCTCTTTTGGCGCCGCGGTTTTTTCAGCCGCCATTTCTTGAGGTATTTGATTCAGTTCACCTGTGTGAGTCATTACGGTTGTCATATCCATACTCCTACCATCTGCGCTCAAGGCGCTTACGCATGATAACGGCACATGCATTCATCAGTGCCAAGAACGCCAGCAATACCATGATTGCGCCTGAGGTGTTCTCAACAAAACCTTTTTCCGGGTTTTCCGCCCAGAGATAAATTTGTACTGGCAGCGCGGTGGCTGCATCCAGCGGACCAGAAGGAACGTCAACAATAAACGCCACCATACCGATCATCAGCAGCGGTGCAGTTTCACCCAACGCCTGCGCCATACCGATAATGGTACCAGTCAGCATGCCTGGCATGGCCAGCGGCAAAACGTGGTGAAGCACCATCTGCATTTTCGATGCGCCCACACCCAATGCAGCATCACGCACCGAAGGTGGAACCGCTTTGATTGCAGCGCGGCTGGAAATAATGATGGTTGGCAGCGTCATCAGTGTCAGTACCAAACCACCTACCACCGGCGCCGAGCGCGGCAAGTCAGCCACATTCAGAAACACCGCCAGACCCAGCAGACCGAAAACAATAGACGGCACAGCTGCAAGGTTGTTGATGTTAATTTCAATCAGCTCAGTCGCGCGGTTACGTGGCGCAAACTCTTCCAGGTAAATCGCTGCAGCGACACCAATTGGGAAGCTCAGCACCAAAGTCACCAGTAAGGTGTAGAAGGACCCCACCGTTGCACCCCAAATGCCAGCCAGTTCTGGATCACGGCTGTCACCATTGGTGAAGAACTTGGTGTTGAATACGGTACGAATACGATCTTCTTTTTTCAGTTCGTCATACCATTCGATTTGAAGGTTCTTGAACTGACGGCCATCTTCCGGCGTGCTCGCCTTGATGTTGCCTTTGTTGTACTGGTTAAAGTTATCGCCTGCTTGCGCCCAGTAAGTGATGGTCGTCCCAATCAACGACGGGTCCGCCATTACCTTGTCACGCAGGTCGTATTCCGCACCGTTTGAGATAAAGCTGTAAAGTGCGCGGCGTTGTTTACGACCATCAACCTCAATCTCTTCACGAAGCGCCTGACGAAGCACTTTGCGGTAGCTTGCGCCCATCAACACTTTAGGGTCGGTTTCGTCGCCATCAATGCCGAGCGCTTCGGGAGAAAGATCGACCTGAAGCTCGATTTCGGTAGTGAAAAACGCGGTGTAACCCTCGGAAAAAATGGTGGTCATCAAGACAATCAGAAACGCAAACGCCATCGAAATCGAAGCAATACCGTAGAAGCGAAAACGCTTCTCTTTGGCACGACGACGGGCTACACCCGCTTTGACTCGCTCGCGTTTGGTCTCTGCCAGTTTTAATAATTTATCAGTCATACTGCTCTCGATATTTCTTCACGATTCGAAGTGCAACAAAGTTAAGTGCCAGTGTTACAACGAACAATGTCAAGCCCAGTGCGAACGCAGCCAGCGTTTTAGGGCTGTCAAACTCTTGGTCACCCACCAGCAAGGTCACGATTTGTACGGTGACGGTGGTGACAGAATCCAGCGGGTTCGCGGTGAGGTTTGCCGACAAGCCTGCCGCCATCACCACGATCATGGTTTCACCAATCGCGCGTGACACTGCGAGCAGCAAGCCACCCACGATGCCAGGGAGCGCTGCGGGCAACACGACTTTACGGATGGTTTCAGAACGCGTAGCACCCAAGCCTAAAGAACCGTCGCGGAGAGACTGCGGTACCGCGGTAATCACGTCATCAGACAGTGATGAAACAAAAGGAATGATCATCACGCCCATGACAGCACCTGCTGCCAAAGCACTTTCCGAGGAAACACTGCTAAGTCCAATCGATTCAGCGACATCACGGATAAAAGGCGCAGCCGTCAGGGCGGCAAAGAAGCCGTAAACCACGGTTGGAATACCGGCGAGGATTTCCAGAACAGGTTTAACGATATTGCGCACGCGTGGTGAGGCATATTCGGCCAGGTAAATCGCACTCATCAAACCGATGGGCGCTGCGATACACATGGCAATAAAGGAAATCATCAAAGTGCCAGTGAACAGCGGAATCGCACCAAATGCGCCGCTTGCACCTTGTTGGTCTGCACGCAGGGCAATCTGCGGTGACCATTGCGTCCCGAACAGGAAGTCCGTGACGGGAATAATCTGGAAGAAGCGAATCGCTTCGAACAACACGGAAAGCACAATGCCTGCCGTCGTCAGGATCGCCAGTGTTGAACAGAACATCAGGAATATTTGCAGACACTTTTCCACATAGTGACGTGCTTTCAGCTTAGGGCGAACCATTCGCCAGCCAGCCGCCAAACCTACCAGAGACACAGTCAGTACCGCGACCCATCTCAGCGTCAGTCCAATACTTTGTAAGTGGTGGTAGTGTTCTGATGCTGCAAGCAACGCAGGATCTTCTGTCTTCAAAACGCCATTCGCAATGTGCACGATTTGGCTGTAGAGCAGCGTCATACTTTCGTGCGCTTGTAGCGTAGATGACGGGATCTGGGCCATCACCAAAGAGTGAACCAGACTGGGTTCTATGGCTTGCCAGATCAGAAGAAGAATCACCGCAGGTACCGCCGCTAAAATTGCAGCAAAGGAACCATAGTAGGCGGGTCGGGAGTGAAGTTTTTTCAAACCACCTTCAATGGTAGCCACTTCCCTGGAGCGTTTTTTGGCGAGTACAAAAGCGCTTATTGCAAACAGCGCGACTATCACCATCAATGTGGACGTCTGCATCCGTATTCCTTAAATCCTTTTTTACCCAAACCATGTTTCAATTCGATTCGGGCAAATACAGCAAAAGGTGGCGCACCTTAAAAAGTGCACCACCTCGGGTTGGTAACTTACAGGTTTGGTTTCAATTCAACCGCATCGTTACGAACCAGTTTCCAATCGCGAGCTGACAGAGGAATCAGACCACGGTCAGTCAGGTAACCTTCGTCACCAATCGCATCTTCAGAAGTGAAGGCCGTTACGTAGTCTTTCAGGCCAGGAATCACATCTGCGTGTGCGTTTTTCACGTAGAAGTACAGTGAACGAGATACTGGGTAAGAGCCGTCACCAATCGCATCAAACGTTGGTACTACGCCGCCAATTTTCGCACCCTGAACTTTGTCAGAGTTTTGCTCGAGGAAGCTGTAACCGAAGATACCGAATGCATTAGGGTTCGCGTCCAGTTTCTGTACGATCAGGTTGTCGTTCTCACCCGCTTCAATGAACGCGCCATCTTCACGAATGCCGTGACAAACTGCTTTGTACTTCTTCTTGTCTTGCTTCTTCATGGCTTTCAGCTCTGGGTATTGCTTACAGCCACCTTCCATTGCCAGCTCTACGAACGCATCGCGAGTACCAGACGTTGGTGGTGGGCCCAGAACTTCAATTTTGGTCGCTGGAAGAGAAGGGTTGACGTCTTTCCAGGTTTTGTTCGGGTTTTCGATGAGGTTGCCGTTCGCATCAGGAACCACTTTCGCCAGTGCAGTGAAAAGGTCTTTCAGAGTGATATCGAACTGCTCAGACTTTTTAGAGTTAGCGAAAGCGATGCCGTCGTAACCTACTTTGATTTCGGTGATGTCTTTAACGCCGTTCTTTGCACACAGCTCGATTTCAGAGCTTTTGATTTTACGCGATGCGTTAGTGATGTCTGGGGTATTTTCACCCACACCTGCACAGAACAGCTTCAGACCACCGCCAGAACCGGTAGATTCGATTTTCGGTACAGAGAATTCTGAAGTGCGACCAAAGCGTTCCGCTACAACGGTAGCAAACGGGTACACTGTTGAAGAACCAACAATGCTAATGTAGTCACGAGTCGCTGCAGCAGCGTTATTCGCAGCGAATACTGACAGGCATACTGTCGATGCCGCAATCAGAGCCTTAAGTTTCACATCAACCTCCAAGTCGATAGTTTTTTGAGTTCAACTGTCAGTGTCCTCACTGACCGTTATTCGATTTCTTATCAAAACCTGCTATCAAAATTAGAGATCGCTTGTGACACTAACCTTAATGAAATGTGAACATTTAATTACAGGGAGCAATGTCACTTAACTGAAATATCAATGACACCCATCTTTCATCGCGTTGACATAATTCCTGCCTAGTTTATTTCCGTGCCTCACCCTCGCCGCATCTGTCTTTTTTGCCGTATTGACAACGCTTTATCGCGGAATTTCGCTTGCTGATTGGCACTAAAAAGAAGTGCGTCTGCCTGATTCCACGCCTTAAGGCTGCTTGGGCATCTCAACGCAGTGGCTTCAAACATTCCAATAAATAAAAGAGAGTACAGACATGGCTCAACCCGCCTCAGTTGGCTCAAGCACCTCATCCAGCGTTGGCTCGTCATCGCTTGCCGATCATGACGTTCGCTTGAAACACAAACCAACCGTCCTTTTCCTGTGTGACGGTCAAGAAGGCTATTCCTTAGTGGCAGGCGCGATTTTGGCGCATAAAGCAGACAGTCACTTTGATAGCTACAGTGCCTACACCAGTGCCAGTTGCGATGTCGCCACAGCCTGTCAAACACTGAAGCAATACAACATTGCCTGCTCAGATTCGCACTTCAGACCGATTGAGGCGTACCACCGAAACAACGTCGATTATCTGATTGCACTTAATCCAGCATCGGTACAATCAGGCAAGCCTTTACCGAAGTATGAAAAATTTATTCCGTGGGATATTACTGAGGGTGGAGAATCGAGCGATCGACAGAAAGCGATAAAGTACATCAACGACCAGATAAACTATTTTCTGTCTGTCTATCTGTATCGTTGAGTGCAACGTGTTTGGAGATTCAGTTTGTGATTGAGGTAATCGTGACGGGCCTTTTGGACGCTGACATCGCACAGTTGCGTCCTTTCACTTTGGCCTCAGACAAGGCGTTGTGAGCAAGGTTGATCAACTTGTCCACGGCGCGGTCATAGGGAATTTGTTTTTCACTGTCGCTCCGGAAAGCACAATAACCGATGCTGATGGTCACCGGTTTATTGTCAATTGAGCACTGCGCGACACCTTCCGACATCCGCTCGCACACTTTTACCACTTCCGATTGCAAGGTGTCCGGCAACCAAATCAGGAACTGCTCGCCGCTGTATCTTGCCACGTAATCGTAGTTTCGAACGGCCTGACGCAAGGCGGTCGCTGCGCCTTTCAATATCCGATCACCTTCTTCATGCCCATGCTTTTCATTGATTGCGTGGAAATTATCAATATCAACCAATGCAATCGCGCCTTCCCCATCTCGCCTTATCAGCTGATTCAGCTCTCTATTCAGATAATCAAACAGCGCCCTGCGGCTTGGCAGCTCAGTCAGGATATCCACCTGCTGCAAGTTTTCGAGACGCTCACTGAGTTGGCGGTAAGATTCACGCGCTCCGTTAAGCTCCGCGCGGTATTCCTCATTCTCCAGTTTAATTTCCAGAATTCCTGCCAGCAGCGTCAAGATGCCTTCGTTGCCCGGGTTTGCGCTGCCGTCGGCATCTGCCACTACACTCAGTGTTCCCCACACTGCACCGCCAAAACGGATCGCCACTCCCCAATAGGCCTCTGGCAGTCGGTTAACGCCGGGATGACCTGAGAGCTTTTCATTCTTTCTGGTATCCGGTGCCATCAGCGGCGTTTCCATGCCCGCCGTCACGCTGCAAAACGTGCTGCCCAAAGCCACCACGTCGCCTGCTTTTTTCGAGACCACGTTGCCATTCGAATAGCATTCCACGACTTCCAATTCGAGATTGTCGATACGGGAAAAGCAGGCGCAATCTGCGTCAAATTGCCACGTAGCGATTTGCAGCAACTCCCTGACCCACTCAGAAAAATCGAGATCTTTTCGTCGCGTCAGATGTTGAATACGCCCAACGATATTGGTGGGAACAACGGACATTTCAGTTTCGGAAGCGTGAGATGACATGGCAGTACCTTGTTCAATTGCCTTATAAAAACAAATAGCACAGCAAACGATATACGCTCATTTCTTTGACAAGTGTTTCGACATGAAATCACTCCGGTCGCACATGTACGGCAAGTATCCGCTGGCTCTCTTTTTTCACCTCCGCACGTTTTTTCCAGCTCCATAATCTGTCTCGAGCTGCTTTTGATGCGCCATCAAGCTCGATACAAGGTTCTGGATAATCCCCTGCTTCACCGATGCTGATTCCGTACATTTGCTGTTCCAGCGGCGTTAACAGCCAAGGCTCGAACACTAAAGGCGAAGGGATTTGCTTCAACTCCGGCAGCCAGCGGTGAATAAATGCAGCGTCAGGGTCATGCTCCTGTGCTTGTTTGGTGGGGTTGTAAATCCGAATGGTATTCGTGCCTGTCACGCTTGCCTGCATTTGAAACTGGGCGTAATGAATGCCGGGTTCGAAGTCCAAAAAGAGACTCGCCAAGTGTTTTACACCCCATCGCCAGTCAATATTGAGGTGATGGCAAAGGAAACTGACCAGCATGGAGCGCATACGAAAATTGATGTAGCCAGTGGCATGAAGACAGCGCATGCACGCATCCACCAGCGGATAACCTGTCGTGCCTTGCATCCAACACGCTAAATCCTTGATGACGTCTTCATCTTTTCTATAGGGGAATGCTTCATAGCCACGGTTAACATGGCGAAACTCCATCTCGCATTCACTCTCAAATTTTTGAATGAAATGACAGTGCCAGTGAAACCGCGATGACAGCGCACTCAATGACCGTCGCCATCCCGGTTCATTCCAATGTTGTAATAAAGTCTGGTAGACCTCACGCACACTGATGTTTCCCCACGCGAGATACGGCGAGAGTCGGGAGCAATGGTTGCGACTTTCTGCAGGCTTGGAGATTTTGAACGCATACGACTTCCCCCGCCCGTCGTAGAAACTATGTAGCGTTTTCCACGCCAACATGGGACCGCCCGTCTGCATTCCCCGTTGTTTGTTATGCCACGTTGCTGGTGGCACAAATTCTGGCAGGTGAGCAGATTGGACGTTAATAAACGCAGCGGTTTCAAGATTCGGTGTGACGACAGGTGCCCGCATGGTTTTGTCCCACGCTTTGTCCCATCCATCACGGCCTATTGCCCCACGTTTTACCGCACCGGTTTGATATTCCTGCCAGTCTATCTCATGTTCTTCGCACCATTTCCCTACCTCTTTGTCCCGGGTGAACGTCTTCATTAACCCCGTTTCCTCATGGGAGTAGAGGGTTTTAATCTTGAACTGGGTATGAAGAGATGACAGCGCCTCAATACATTCGCTTCGTACCACCAGCACTTTGCCGCCAAAAGGCGCAAGTTGTTGGTTCAGATCTTCCAGCGATTGCCAAACAAATCGCCAATGGCGTTCTGAGTAATGTTCATCCTCAAGCAGTATCGGTTCAAATATATATAGCAGTAGGACAGGTAAGCCCGATGCTATCGCTGCCTGTAGCGGCGCATGGTCGGTCAGACGCAAATCGCGTTTGAACCAGACTAGGCTGATAGCATCTCGGTTTTGGGTTGGTGATGAAGGCATCAAGTCATCAGGGTCAAGGGTTTCGTCTTTTTACGCAGTCCATCACACGTTCGATCTGCTCTTATGGCGAGAAACGCCGATAAATTCGAAACATCAAGGTGTTGAATCTACGCTTTTATTAGGGGATGTTGACCTTAGAACCAACAAACTGATGTGAAATGACGGCTTTTCGGAGACTGACTATGCCTAAAGTGACGTTCGGCAAAACCGGAAACAGTGTGGAGCTTTCTAGCGGTAGCTCGCTGATTGACTTGGAAGATACAGGTGAAAGTGAAGTGCCTTTTGGCTGTCGCTCTGCGGCTTGCGGCACCTGCTTGATTGATGTCGAGTCCGGCATGAACAATCTAGCCCCCCGCACCGAAGAAGAACAGGATCTTCTTCATGATCTCGATATGGATGGCGACAAGCGCCGCCTTGCATGCCAATGCGTCATTTATGGTGATATCACCATCACCCCGCTGAACTGAAACTCTCCGCCCAAAGAAAAATGTGCATGTGTGTTTGATCTAAGCCGCATGCACGCGGTTCGAATGAGGTAAAATCCCCCCTTTCTCTGGGCTTCTCGCCCACTTTACACATCCATTTCAATAAAGGTTCTCGCGTGATATCCAAACTGCCCAAATGGGTTGAGTACGGCGCTTTTGTTCTTGCGCTGACAGCCGGCTATGTCAATGGCATTGGTTTGCTCGGTTTTGAGCATCAAGCCATCTCGCATTTGTCGGGAACGGCGACATTGATTGGTACGGATATCATCAACAGTCATCCTGTAAAGCTGGTGCATTTGCTCAGCATTCTGGCGGGATTTTTCGGTGGCGCGCTATTATCTGGCTTTATATTGAAAGACGGCACCCTGTCACTCGGCCGCCGCTACGACTTTCTGCTCATTGTTGAAGCGGCCCTGCTGCTGGGCGCTATCTATCCGATGAGTCACAATGCCGTTTATGGCTTGTATCTCGCGGCAGCAGCCTGTGGTATTCAAAATGGTTTGGTCACCAGCTACAGCGGTGCCATTGTTCGCACCACACACATCACGGGCATTATTACTGACTTGGGTTTGATGTTTGGGGCAAGGTTAAGAGGACAGCCTGTTAACCGCCGGAAGCTGGTGCTGTTTGTGGTGATTGCCGTCGGTTTTGTGCTGGGCGGAACACTCAGTGCGATGCTGTTTCCTATTCTTAAAGAAAAAGCTTTCGTGCTTCCCGCCATGGTATGCGTAACGCTGGCCTTCATCTATCGCATTTACATGCGAAGAGCGAGGATACACCTTAAAGCCATTGCGCCCAATCAAGCGCGGGATTGACGGCGAAACTTAGCTTTATACATTTCTCCGTCTGCTCGATTGAGCAGTTCGTCGATATTGGCATCGGCTTTCACATTTACAAATCCGATGCTGACATCCACACCATAATCAGTAATGCCAGTGCAAAGTGAAGCCGACAACGCACCCAGGCCATGCTCATTTTTACTGAATGCCACAAACTCATCCCCACCAACACGAAACGCAGCCTGCGACCCAAACGTCGATGACAAGTTTTGACCAAAGATTTTCAGTACTTTATCGCCGATTTTATGGCCGTGGGTATCGTTACACTGTTTGAATTTATCGAGGTCAAAGTAGTAAAGGCGATGAGTGATCAACCCAAGTTTGGAGAACCGCTCAAAGCAGGCACGACGGTTACCTAACTGCGTAAGCTCATCCAAGCGGGCATCTTTGTACAACTTGGCCCGCAGTGATTTATTCGCTGCCGCTTCACCATTGAGCTGTGCAATCATTTTTTCGCCGGCGACGGTCTGCTTTAGGAAGCCATAAGAAATCAACACCATGCCCATAATGGTTAGGCTGGTATCAAGATAAAGCACCTTGAACTTTTCACTACTGACCACTTCATCAAGCACATCAAAGAGATTGCCCAAGCCGTATACCAGCCAACCAATCCACAGCCAGGTAGCCATGCGCATGCTTTTATAGCGAAAACACTCAAATGCCACGGACAGGCCAATGCCTAACCCTATGATTTCCTCATAGATCCCAGCATCTTCTTTGATGGCAATGGTGTCGACAAACACCATTAATGTGGCGAGGATCGTCCAAATAACCAAATGGTACAGCCAACGTGTTGAAATTCGATTCAAACCGCCCCCTTGATTACTTTTTGATCGATTTGGGCGATTTTAAAAGAAACCGGATGCAAACTCCCATTCGAATTCATTTATTCGAGAAGTGACTCGAATCCACCCTTCACCCTTATTGACAGTATTGTTATTTATAAATCAAGAAAATCTTGAACACGTACAAGTAAACGGAGCTGGCTTTATGCCATAGTGAATCTTTTCGGCTAAATCACGCACAAGGACGAAGTATGAAAGACGAAACTCTCTCGATCCACGCTGGCTATCAGACGGACCCAACCACAAAGTCGGTGGCAACACCGATTTACCAAACCGTCGCCTATGAATTTGACAGTGCACAACACGGCGCGGATCTGTTCAACCTTGAAGTCCCGGGAAATATTTACACCCGTATCATGAACCCAACCAATGACGTACTGGAACAGCGTATGGCTGCGTTGGAAGGTGGTTTGGCATCACTGGTTGTGAGTGCAGGTAGTGCGGCGATTAACTACGCGATCCTGACGCTGGCGGAAGCTGGCGACAATATTGTTTCAACACCACAGCTCTACGGCGGCACTTACACCCTTTTCGCGCACATGCTTCCGAAGCAAGGCATTGAAGTGAAATTCGCTAAAGACGACAGCCCTGAATCACTGGCTGAACTCATCGATGACAACACCAAAGCGGTGTACTGTGAAAGTATTGGTAACCCAGCGGGTAACATTGTCGATCTTGGCCGAGTGGCAGAACTGGCTCACGCGAAAGGCGTACCGGTTATCGTAGATAACACCGTGGCAACGCCAGTGCTTTGTAAGCCAATCGAACACGGCGCAGATATCGTGGTGCACTCTCTGACCAAATACATTGGCGGTCACGGAACCACTCTCGGTGGTGTGATTGTTGATTCCGGCAAATTCCCTTGGGCACAACACAAAGAACGTTTCCCGGTGTTTAACCAGCCAGAGCCTTCCTATCACGGTGTAGTCTATACCGAGGCGTTTGGTGAAGCCGCCTTTATTGGCCGTGCACGTACCGTGCCGTTACGCAACACAGGTGCCGCTCTGTCGCCTATGAATGCCTTTATGCTGATGCAAGGTTTGGAAACCCTGCCGCTTCGCATGGAGCGTCACGTAGAGAATGCGCTGAAAGTCGCGGAATACCTGAAGGGCCACGAGAAAGTGAGTTGGGTCAGCTATGCCGGTCTGCCAGAATCTGAGCACCATGCACTGGCGCAGAAATACATGGATGGCAAACCTTCAGCAATTCTGTCTTTCGGCCTGAAAGATGGCTACGACGCAGGTGTTCGTTTCTACGATTCGCTGGGTCTGTTCAAGCGTTTGGTGAACATTGGTGATGCGAAGTCTCTGGCATGTCACCCTGCTTCAACCACTCACCGTCAGTTGAGTGTGGAAGAGCAAGCGCAAGCAGGTGTTTCACCGGAAATGATCCGTCTATCAGTCGGTATCGAACATATCGACGACATCATTGCGGATTTGGAGCAAGCGCTGAACGCGTAAATCCAATTCACACCGAAAAGCCCGCTATATGGTCCGTATAGCGGGCTTTTTATTTAAACCGGCTAAGGCTGCGTAAGACGACTGAGAAGCACAGGAGCATTATTGATGCTGTTCAGCATGAAGCTATTGTCATCCAGCCAGTAAATATCCTGGCTTTGGTTGAAGGTCTGATGGATAACATTCTTCACGATCTCTAAGCCATAGGCTTCGAATGTGCTGTTTTCTACTGGCTCCCATTCATCCATAAAGGTCGTTTTCAGAATCAGTCTGTCACCATCAATCAACCACTCTCCGTTGTTCAACAAGTAATAGGTTTCACTGTTGCCGTCTTTCACCGCCGTGTAGGCAAATTGAAAACTTGCTGAATAGGTGTTGTCACTGTTAAACACCACATTTCCAGACCAGTTTGCGTCGATGTTGCCCTTCACCCCTTCCAGCACAACCCGCTCGCCATCGTTGTTAAGGAAGTAATGTGATTCAAAAGCCCATTTGTCTCTGGTCAGTGCGCGCTTGGTACCGAAAACAGATTCAATCACGGCTGAAAAACCAAAGAAGGAAATCAGGAAAACAATGAGATAAGACAACCACTTCTTCACAGCTTGCATTGGTTTTCCTCCAACGACAGCGAAGAGTTCAGACCAATGCGGAAAGCATGACCGAGAGACTGCTCATGGAAAATGAGCAAGGAGATGGAATCGGCATGATTCGCAGCAACCAACACTTGGGAAACAGGCAGGTTCTCCTGCTCCACAATCACATTCACACACCTTTCGATAACTGGAACCAGTTTGGAATTGATTTGGTTTCCCGCCAGTTTATAAATGGGCATGGAGAGAGAGGAAGATTCAATGGTTTCCATTTTTGAAGCTTGGGGCTTTTCGACAGTCACCCAAGCTGCGGCAAACGCCAGCAAAACGGCAATCAGATAAGGAATCCACCCCATTGGCACACGCTGACTTTTCTCTACTTCGGGTTCAGAGGGCGTTGCCAGTTCGCTCGGGTTCGCTTCCAAGACCAGCAGATAGCCCATTTTGGGAATGGTTTTGATCACCATCTGATCTTTCGCGGTGTCATTAAATGCTTTGCGTAAAAGTGAAATGCTTTGGTTCACGCTGCTTTCATCCACCACCAGTCCGCGTGGTTCCCAAACATCCGCCAGAATTTGCTGGCGCGACACTATCTCCCCTTTCTCTTTGATCAGGAGTTGAAGCAAGAGTGATTCATTGAGCGATAACTCAGTCACTTCACCTGTGTCTTCATTGGTCAGGGTATGGAGTCGGGTGTCTAAGAGGAAGGTATCCCCAATGCGGTAGTAGGCAGACACCTGCTCTGAGTTAGATTCGTTACTCACACGCTTCCCGGTTTACTCAATGATATGGCAACAAAATTAGCTGATGGGACAAACCTAAGGCTGTCCAATTTCGATACAAAAGCAGAATGGCTGGATAATACGAAAAAAGGCATGTCGCTCCGGACATGCCTTTATACCAATGATGTTTACAGCAAAGTGATCTCTACCGAGCGCTCCAGCAATGCATCTGATTGAGAAATTGGTGATTGGTCTGCCACTGACAGAACAACAATTCGGTCAGATTCCACACCTTTGCTCACCAAGTAGTCTGCAACCGCATCGGCACGGGCAGCAGAAACACGCTGGTTTGTCGCATCAGAACCACTGGTATCGGTACGACCAATCAGCTCAGCTTGCAAGTGAGGGTTCGCCAGCATGGCATGCGCGACTTCATTCAGGTTAAACGCACCGTATTCGTTGATATCAGAGCTGCCCACCTGGAAAGGAAGCACGTAGTGAGCGCGTGAAGGGACTTCTTCTACCACTTCTACGGTTTTTACCACTTCCTCTGTCACCATCATTGGTGTTTCTGGCTGGCCAAACTTGTAGCTCATGCCCCAGTAGACTTGGTGAAGATCTGTCTTACCACCATTGGCTTTTTCAATGTCAGCATAAATGTCGTAACCAACTTGGGTGCTTACTGCGTGGGTTAGTTGATATTCAAGACCGACGCCCGCTGCTACGACCGCGTTTTCTTTTTTGAATACATCGCCATCTGTGTTATCAGCAAAAATGTAAGCACCACCCACTTTACCGAACATAGACAAATTATCAGTCACGTTCAGGTCGCCTTTTACACCCATTTCTGCGATGTGAAGACCCGCATTTGCGCCATCATTCAGACCAAAGTCATTCATGTAGCCATAGCCACCATACACACTGAAATGGTTACCAAAGTCGTAACCCCCTTCCAGTTTGAGTGCATGCGCATCATGTTCAGAACCTGACGGCAATTCTGATTCTTCAATCAGGCCCATACCCGTACCGGCACCGATATAAAAACCTTCGCCAGTGGCTTGTTGAACACCTGCCTCTGTAGCAAATGCCTGTGGTGCAATACCAAACATGCTGATGAGGATAGCGGAAGAAATGAATGTCTTTTTCATGATGGTTACCTTTATTGGTTATTCGTTTTCAAAGGCAAATCCCTGCCGACGTCACTGCTTTTTAATACCCGCTGGCTAATGCGGATATCGTCCGTTGCAAACACAAATCCATCTTGTGGGTGGAGGAATGAGAAGACCAATAAACGGTTGTGATTCGTTGTAATGAGAGCTAATCAGGAGGGTTAAATAGGTATAAAAAGATATGAAGAACACTCAATGCCCCCTTCAAGACATTGTTTTAATTTCTTTTAAATGTGAACGCAATTAAAGCTGGTCTTGTTAGATTCTATCGGTAATCGAAAGGGTTTTGCCTGGGAAAGCAAAGCGCAAAATGTATCGATTCGGGCAAAAGGTCTTTTCTTTTTGCCAGTGAAAGCCAAGTCCCAACAGCTCAAGGGATAGACAGTGGCTGTATATACCCAAACGACCTGAATCCTGCATCTTCAGGTTGTTTGGGTATACATGTTGAACGGAAAGATTTTTCCCTTTTTTTATTAAAGTATTACGTCGCAATACCGATACATAAGGGGTAAGAAGTCAAAGTCAGGTTCACATGCAAATTCACGCGCTCGACAAAGCCCAACTCATTTCAGATATACAGCTCGGGGGAAACCTCAACCATGCTGTGTGTCAGGGCCGTCGTTCGGATTTCGCATTGATGTTGGCCTTGCTTTCTGGAGACGCTACTGAAACCACACCACTCAATCCCCCTTATCCAGAAAAGGTGACAGAAGCACAGCTTCGAAAAGCGTTTGATCTTCCTGAACCTACGCGTCTGGTTGCTGAAGAAAGAGACTATGAACTCTGTGGTTCTCAGGCTGACGCCTTTCACAAAGCGGGTTTGGTCAGCGCAAAGCTGAATGACTGTGTGAGCCCTTCAGCATTACATTTTCCTGCTATTGGAACACACAATTTAGGGGAAGATGTTTATCATAATTTGTCAGGACATCAACGAAGACAATTAGATAGCGAAAATGGCAAGACTGCCGCACTGGATCCGGTAAATTTATATAATCAATTGGTGACCGCAAAGCGCTTCAATGAAATGCATATTCAAGCGTAATCTATTGATTTTATTACCACTAAAACGTTCCAATACCATACTCATCACACCAATTCAACTTCTTCCATTCGAAAAAATCAAACTGTGATCACTTACTAAAAAAATCATTTTGCACACAGTTTGCACAACCTTTTTTGAACAAATTCACACCACTTTCGTCGATCATGGTCCAAGATTGTTATCCGCCTCTTAAAAAGCTGGGTATAAGTTGTTAGTCATCGTCGTATAACAATGAAGTGTGTCGGAAACATAATAGAAAGGTAAGACAATGGATATCGCTAAATCCGTCATTGTGATTACAGCTGCTGGGACTCCAACAGGTCGCGCTATGGCTGAACATTTTTGCAGGCTAAATGCCCGCGTTGCTCTCGTGGATACTGACGCAAGCCAACTTCAGGCTACTTACGATTCTTGTGTGAATGTAGGTGGTGTGTGTTTCTCATTCTTCCTTGCTAATCGCAGTGTGGAAAACATTTCCTACCTGTTTGAAGAGGTCAATCGTGAGATGGGAGCTGTGGATGTACTTATCAACTACTGGCAAGGCGGATCGCTGCCAAATTTGCTCGCCAGTCAGGAAGCTGCCAACGATGTAGTAAAAGATACCATTGCTGACGTTGCCTCTAACCTGTACCTGTTTGGACGCGGTGCAGCTTTTAATATGCTTAACAAAGGTCGCAAGGGCGTGATAGTGAATATCCCCGGCGTCCTTTCTTCCGGCAACAGTGCCCCAACGTTTGACAGCTCTAACGCTGTGATTAAAGGCTTGACCAGAAGCTGGGCACAAGAACTGGAACACGCGAACATTCGAGTAGGCGGCGTATTGCCAAGACTACGCCAAAGTGATGAAGGTAACGTTCACTACCACCCTGCAGTGAACTACGACATGATTGATGGTGCCGCTTACATCGTCGAAAACGACAGTTTCACCGGCCGTATCTTAGAAGCAGCGAGTTAAACGGCTGGTGAAGTTTGCCGTAGCCGCTTCTATGCCCTGTTAATTTGAATTGACTGCATACAAGGCGATTGGATAGGTCCCATCGTCAGGGAGTTGTCACCTCAAAAGGGTATTTGCCACTGCCAATAAAAAAGCCCGCTTACGCGGGCTTTCTCTTTATTTCTGATTCAGAAATTATGCTTTAGCAGCTTCTTTCTTTGCTTTCGCAGCTGGTTTAGCGGCTGCAGCGTTACGGTCTTCGCTTTTCTTGATAACCGTAGTGCCTTCGAAAGTCTCACCTTCTACGAATGCTTTACCGTAGTAAGATGCCAGCAGAACTTCTTTCAGCTCAGTGATCAGAGGGTAGCGTGGGTTCGCACCAGTACATTGGTCATCGAACGCTTCCACTGCCAGCTCGTCAATCTTCGCCAGGAAGTCAGCTTCCTTCACACCCGCTTCCTGAATAGACATTGGGATATCCAGGTTGCCTTTCAGCTCGTCCAACCATGCCAGAAGACGTTGGATCTTCTGAGCAGTGCGGTCGCCCGCTTGAGTCAGACCCAGGTGGTCAGCCACTTCTGCGTAACGACGACGTGCTTGTGGACGGTCGTACTGAGAGAACGCAGTTTGTTTAGTTGGGTTGTCGTTTGCGTTGTAACGAACAACGTTAGAAATCAGCAGTGCGTTCGCCAGGCCGTGTGGCAGGTGGAACTCAGCACCGATTTTGTGCGCCATTGAGTGACATACACCCAGGAAGGCGTTCGCAAACGCGATACCAGCGATAGTTGCTGCGTTGTGCACTTTCTCACGAGCGATTGGGTCGTTTGCACCATTCGCGTAGCTAGAAGGCAGGTATTCTTTCAGCATCTTAAGCGCTTGCAGAGCTTGACCGTCAGAGTACTCGTTCGCCAGAACAGATACGTATGCTTCCAGTGCGTGAGTCACTGCGTCGTAACCACCGAATGCAGTCAGCGACTTAGGCATGTTCATCACCAGGTTCGCATCTACGATAGCCATTTGAGGCGTCAACTCGTAATCAGCCAGTGGGTATTTCGCACCAGTCTTGTCGTCAGTTACAACCGCGAATGGCGTGACTTCTGAACCTGTACCTGAAGTGGTAGTGATACATACCAGTTCCGCTTTCTTACCCATTTTAGGGAACTTGTAGATACGCTTACGGATGTCCATAAAGCGCATTGCCAGTTCTTCGAAATGCGTTTCTGGGTGCTCGTACATTACCCACATGATTTTCGCAGCATCCATTGGTGAACCACCGCCCAGTGCGATAATCACGTCTGGCTGGAAGCTTTGCATTGCTGCAGCACCTTTTTCTACTACAGTCAGCGTTGGGTCTGCT
Organism: Grimontia indica; assembly: GCF_000333895.2. Lineage (GTDB taxonomy): Bacteria > Pseudomonadota > Gammaproteobacteria > Enterobacterales > Vibrionaceae > Enterovibrio > Enterovibrio indicus. The sequence goes on from NZ_ANFM02000071.1 coordinate 30,898, forward strand.
TCTACTTCGAAGAAGGTCTGAACTTCCATGCCTTGTGCTTTCAGCAGGGCAACAACTTCGTCTGAGTAACCGTTGTTGAACAGGAAGCGGTCTGTTACAACCATTGCGCGTTTCTTACCTTCCAGATCACCCAGTGCAATTGGCAGGCTGCCACGACGGAAGTAGATAGATTTCGGTAGTTTGTGCCACAGCATGTTTTCAGCTCGCTTCGCTACAGTTTTCTTGTTGATAAGGTGCTTAGGACCAACGTTCTCAGAGATTGAGTTACCGCCCCAAGAACCACAACCCAGAGTCAGTGATGGTGCAACGTTGAAGTTGTACAGGTCACCAATACCACCGTGAGTGGTTGGGATGTTCACAAGAATACGTGCGGTTTTCAGCTTGTCGCCGAAGTATTTGATGCGCTCTTGGTTGACGTCTTGGTTGGTGTACAGGCCAGAGGTGTGACCGATACCGCCGATTTCAACCATGGTGACTGCTTGCGCTACTGCGTCTTCAAAATCCGTTGCACGGAACAGACCCAGTGTTGGAGACAGTTTCTCGTGAGCAAAAGCGTCATCAACAGACACTTTGTCCAGACCTTCACCTACCAGTACTTTAGTATCAGCTGGAACGGTTACGCCTGCCATTTCAGCAATCGCTGCAGCTGGCTGACCAACGATGTTTGCGTTCAAAGCGCCATCAATCAACAGTACTTTACGTACTTTGTCTGCTTCATCTTTGCTCAGTACATAACCTTTGTGAGAAGCAAAACGCTCTTTCACTTCGTCGTATACAGCGTCAACAACAATCGCAGCCTGCTCAGAAGCACACACTACACCGTTATCGAAAGTCTTAGACATCAGGATAGAAGCAACTGCACGCTTGATATCAGCTGTTTCGTCGATAACAACAGGAACGTTACCTGCACCTACGCCGATAGCTGGTTTACCAGAAGAGTAAGCCGCTTTAACCATGCCTGGGCCACCAGTTGCCAGGATCAGGTTGATGTCGTCGTGCTTCATCAGCGCGTTAGACAGTTCTACTGAAGGCTGGTCAATCCAACCGATGATGTCTTTTGGTGCGCCCGCTGCGACTGCTGCGTCCAGAACCAATTTAGCTGCATCATTAGTAGAGTTTTTCGCACGTGGGTGTGGCGAGAAGATAATACCGTTACGGGTCTTCAGAGAAATCAGAGATTTGAAGATCGCGGTAGAAGTCGGGTTGGTCGTTGGAACGATACCACAGATGATACCTACTGGCTCAGCGATAGTGAAAGTACCGAACTCGTCGTTCTCTTCCAAGATGCCGCAGGTTTTTTCATCTTTGTATTTGTTGTAGATGAATTCAGATGCGAAGTGGTTTTTGATGACTTTGTCTTCGACAATACCCATGCCAGATTCCGCAACAGCTTGTTGAGCCAGAGGAATACGGGCGTTGTTAGCAGCCAAAGACGCAGCACGGAAGATTTTGTCTACTTGCTCTTGAGAGTAAGTTGCAAACTCTTTCTGCGCTTTCTTTACACGCTCAACCATTGCGTTGAGTTCGGCTACGTTAGTTACAGGCATAGTTGTCTCCTACATACCTAAAGTTTGAAAATTATTTAGTAACTACATGCTCGTTTGTTTAGAGGCCTAAGCGTCACACTTCCTCAGTGAGCCTTGGCAAGCATTTAGTAAATAACTTTCAAAACTGATTATAGATTTTCATAAAAGCAGAAAATTGATCGGGATCATGTGTAGTAAACTTTCACAAAGATTTTCATCAACCGGTCAATAATCAATCAAATCACGCTATAATCGACGTTTTGAAAGCCTAAAACCACAAAAAAACTACGCGAATGTAACACATGCGTTTTGTGTCTCATACACCTGTATAACTTCTTTTTCGTATGTTGTCCCAGTTAGATTTACAGATGTGATCGCTATCACATGCATAGGTTGACAACCTACCGTACAGAGAAGTTTCCAGCACTTACATACCAGTTATATTTAGTACACTTATTGCTCAGAGAGCCCGAAATACCTGACCTTCTAACCTGGGAAAAATATTTCTCGTTGACGCCGCCACTGTGGATTGGCATTTCATCTTTCGACGTTATACTAGCGCCCAAGATTGGCACTTTTGCGATCCACATCTAATCCTTCCGTTTCTCAGATTCGAGTGTTTGGGAATGAATAGCATTGAACTTGTAATATTTTTTCAGTTTTTCATTGGTTTGTTTGCCGCCGTGAATCCGTTGGGCATCATGCCTATCTTTGTTTCTTTAACTGCCCATCAGGATCCAGTTGAACGGAACAAGACTGCATATACGGCAAGTCTAGCCGTGGCTGCCATTCTGGTTGTCTCATTATTGGCGGGTCAGTTACTGCTGGATTTCTTCAGCATATCCCTAGACTCTTTCCGTGTGGCGGGTGGCCTGCTGCTGGTTAGCATTGCCTTCACCATGATGAGCGGTAAGCTGGGTGAAGATAAACAGAATAAACAGGAACAATCAGAGTCAGTTAGCCGCGAACAGATTGGTGTTGTGCCACTGGCGATGCCACTTCTGGCCGGTCCTGGTGCTATCAGTTCGACCATTGTTTATGCCAGCCGTTATCCAGGCTCTGTTGATACTTTTGGCCTTATCGCCAGTATTTGTATTTTTGCTGCGGGCATCTGGGGCTTACTGCGACTGGCGCCAACCATCGTGAAGTTTCTGGGCCAGACTGGCATCAACGTGATCACCCGTATTATGGGCTTGATTCTGGCAGCCCTTGGCATTGAATTTATCGCCAATGGTCTTCGTGCTTTATTCCCTGGGCTAAGCTAAACATTCCTCGTTTTACTGCCCGCTCATCTCCCGAGCGGGTATCTCCTGCTAAACTTCTCATATCTAAATACTTTCCAGAGTGCTTGGCATGAGCAGGAATGCTGTTCAGGAGTCCCTATATACCACTATTTTCGGCACAGAAACTCGCGCCGGAAAGGCCTTCGACGTTACGCTCATCATTATCATTCTGGCGTCAATCGCCGTATTGATGCTCGAATCTGTCGGCGAGATGCAAGCCAAGTATGGGGATTGGTTCTTCACTATTGAGTGGGGATTCACCCTGTTCTTTACTGTGGAGTATGCACTGCGCCTATACTGCTCCCCTGCCCCCAAGGCGTATGCAAAGAGCTTTTACGGCATCGTCGATTTGCTTGCCATTCTCCCAACCTATATTGCCATGCTCTTCCCGGGCGCAAACTATCTGATGGCGGTCCGATTGCTCCGGGTACTGCGTATATTCCGGGTTCTGAAATTGATGCGCTATCTGGAAGAATCAAACGTCTTATTGGCTGCTCTAAAATCGTCCAGCAGGAAAATCTTCATCTTCTTTTATGCAGTGATGGTACTGGTGACTATTTTTGGCTCTCTGATGTTTGTGATTGAAGGTCCCGAACGCGGATTTACCAGCATTCCTTACAGCATTTACTGGGCCATCGTAACCATGACGACGGTCGGATATGGCGATTTGGTGCCCCAAACAGACATTGGCAAAGCATTGGCCTCGATAACCATGCTGATGGGTTACTCCATCATTGCGGTTCCCACTGGCATTATCACCGCTCAAATGGGGCAACATATGACGACACAAAGACAAACGACGCTTTGCCCCAATTGTTCTAAAACAGGGCACGAAAATGATGCTGATTTTTGTAAGTTTTGTGGTAGTGACCTAGCACAAAAAGAGAAAGAAACGTAAACCAAACCTTGATACCCAAACAACCTGAAGATTCTTGAGTTCAGAGGTCATCAATGCGTTCAATTCGAGGCAAATTTCGCTAGGAATAGTCGTTCTATTTCCGTGGAATTTAACGAAGAAGTGGGCGCATTGA
>NZ_ANFM02000070.1 GCF_000333895.2 Grimontia indica
CGAAATTTGCCTCGAATTGAACGCATTGATGACCTCTGAACTCAGCATCTTCAGGTCGTTTGGGTATATAAATCTAGCTTGGAATTGAAGCGTCAGATCAGACCCAACTCGCGCAGACGTTCCATCAGATAGCTGTTGGCCGTATAGCGTTCAGACAGCACCACTTCTGGCTTTGGGTGCAGGAACAAAGGCAAGGAAATGCGGGACTTGGTCATGTCAGCTCCTTCCGGGTTAACCACGCGGTGTGTGGTTGACGGGAAGTAGCCGCCAGATGCCTCTTGCAGCATGTCGCCAATGTTGACAATCAGGTAGCCAAAATCACAAGGCACATCCAACCACTCGCCGTCTTTACCCAATACTTGCAGGCCTGGCTCATTGGCCGCAGGAAGGATAGTCAGCAGATTGATGTCTTCATGGGCGGCAGCACGGATAGCACCTGGGTCTTCATCACCTTTCATTGGCGGGTAGTGCAGTACGCGAAGCAAAGTCTGCTCGCTGCCATCCACCATGCTCGAGAGGGATTGCGAGTAAAGTGAAGATACATTTTCCGGCGAGTGCGCTTCTACCCAGCCCAGCAGGATTTTCGCCAGACCGTTCGCTTCGTCATAGTAACCTTGCAGCTGTTCTCTCAGGTCATCCGGACACTGACCCCAAGGGTAGTAATGGAAGAACTCTTTGATGTCTCTTTTCTCGTGGCCTTTTGCCACTTCAGACACCTCTGCCGGGAACAATCCGTCCTGAGTTTCTGGCTTGAATCGATATTGCATTTTCTCTTCGCTATCGAAAAAGCCTTGCCAGTTTTCATACACTGACGACACCAGATCCTGGCTGATTGGGTGATTTTTCAGAACGCCAAATCCTGTTGAGCGTAGGGATTCAACAAAACGTTCAGCCGCGTCTGGCGCGTTGAAGTCGACTGCTTCCAATTTCATGGTGACTCTCTTGGTTTCTTTTTTGTTTGGGTAGATACCCAAACAACTTGAAGATGCAGCATTCAGGTCGTTTGGATATATATCGCATTTTCTTTGAAATGCGTTGCGAGAATTCTAGCAGTTGAGTGAAGCAGAACAATCTAAAGGGGTGAGAAAGGTGCGCTAGGTTCGTTCAATCAGCCAATGACTGAGCACTTCGTTGAACTCAGTCGGCTTTTCAATCGGAACAAGATGTCTGGCATTGGGAAGACAAGCGAATTGCCCATCAGGATAGAGATAAGCGAGTACTTTTTTCGACGCGACCGGCGTGTAATCAAACTCTGAGGTCAGCATAAACAGCGGACATTTCAGCTTGGAAAGTTTGTTCAATGCGTCCCAGTTCACCACGGCATTAAAGGCCGCAATGTAGCTTTCCCTGTGGTTTTTCGACCAGCGACTGATCACCTCAATCCGAGTTTGGGCGTGACCATCTCCCGGTAGGAGTTGCTTCGCCATCAGTTTGGCAATGGTTTCGACGCTAACAAACTTAAGTAAAAAGCGTCTTGAAGCCAGCATCCACCATTCATTGAGCTTTCTCGGGCGACATTCCGCGAGCGCATTCACTACACATAGTCCTGCAACATGCTTAGGAAAACGGGTGGCTAACTCAATACCGACCATGCCGCCCATTGACACCCCAACCACCAGCACATCGCGAAGTTCCAGCTTCTCAATCAGTGAAGCAATGATGACTGCACACTGCGGCAAACTGAAGGTATCAATGTCGCCGGGTGAGGCGCCGTGCAGCGGGAAGTCAGGTGCAATCACATCAAACCGGTCGCTGAATGCGTCGATTTGATGCTGCCAGTCTTCGCTGCTCGAACCCAAGCCATGAAGAAGCAGGAGCGGTCGCCCCTGCCCTTTGCGTAGATAGTGAATATGAGATTCCATGTTTACAGTGTAAAGCTATCCAACACAGCGAAGTGTATCATCGCCTTTACTTTGCGCCTGCCACTCTTCGCGAAGCACCCCATAACGGAGCGAATCGTAGTACTTGCCTTCAAAGTAGCGAACCCGTCTTATCCGCCCTTCTTCCTGAAGGCCAAGCGCTTCGGCACATTTCATCATGCGTGGGTTACCCGACCAGGTTGTCAGGCCAATACGGGCGACGTCATAACGCTCAAAGAGGTGGGTGATCCAAAGGGTCAGCGCTTTACGTCCGAGTTGTTTTCCCCAGTATTGGGAAGTGAAAAGCGTAATACCTACTTCCAACCAACGGGTCGACTGATCTTCCCAATAGCAGGAAAGGTAACCAATGGCCTCTCCGTTGTAGTCAATCACCATGGCAGTCTGCGCTTCTTTCAGGCGTTTAAACAGATGACGTCGGAATTGAAAGCGGGATTGATGCTCGAGCGGAAAATAGGGGGCATCGTGTGCCTTCCACTCGTTTTGCACATAAATGAAATGCCACAAATGATCGCGTTCATCATTCCGGGCGGGTCGCAAGCAAATATCTTCAAGCTTTAACATGTCTCTCCTTTTTCATGTCGCCGCGTTTACGCAGTCTTTTCTTTCTACATTATCAAGCTACCGCAGCCCTAAAAGGATAGCCAACAGAAAACGTTATTATTGATTATTATCAGCTTTAAACTGTGTTTCCTTCCCCAAATACGCATCGTATTTCATTTTGTTGGCGATCTGATGCATTGAGCCAGCTATCAATTGGACATGTGAGCAGGTTTTTCTACGCTTGTTTATATGAATAAAGATCCATAAAAAATGCACCATCACTATTAAAGGTCAACAGAACTTTGGGCCTGTTAACCTTGGGGATACTGCAATGTCGCTAACACAACAACAAATCACACTGATCCAAACCAGTTTTAGCAAGGTGGAACCTATTTCTCTCAAAGCTGCGGAGATTTTTTATGACACCTTATTCTCTTACGATCCTTCCCTTAAAAGGCTCTTTAAAGGGGACATTAAACAACAGGGCAGAAAATTGATGGCGATGCTCCATGCCGCGGTCAATGGACTGAACGACCTTGAATCTTTGGTGCCTGTGTTGCATCAGTTAGCGCAACGTCATGAAGGCTACGGGGTAAAGAAAAGTCACTTTACGCCGGTCGGCAATGCCTTGCTGCATACCCTGAAAATCGGTCTGGGCGATGAATTTACGCCAGAAGTTCGCGCCGCTTGGGTGGCACTGTTACACATAGTGGCAGACACCATGAAATCAAAAATGGCCGCCTAGTCAGCTGCCAATAACACGCTCTCGCCTATCGGGTTCCGCTTAGACGCTTTTTCTATCGGCGTCACCTTCAATGGCAGTGGTAATTGCGGTGAGAGCAGTGCTTCCAATTCCCCGGCATTCACTGCAGTGCTTGCCAACCATTTTCTCTGAATATCCGGGTCGGGCGGTAGTATTAACGGCATCGACTTCGCATGGTAAGGTGCGATTTTAGGGTGTGGCGGCAAAGTAACGATTGAGCATGACAGGACTTCTTCTCCGGTTGTCCCATCAATCCAGCGCCGGAACAAACCACCAAACGCAATGGCACTCCCCACGGGATCCATCGCATAGGCATTGCCTTGTTGGGTTTCGACAAAGCCTGACGCAGGAATAATGCAACGCGTCTGGCGAAAAGCATCAAAACCTGCGCTGCCTTGGACATTGAGTTTATCGCTACGGGTATTGAAGCTGGCGTATTTGGTGAGTGGGCGAATGCGTCCATCTTCATGATGCATCAGCAGCCACCAGCAGGCTTCTTTCAATACCGTCTCTTTCCCATTCGACACCACAATACTGACCGTTTCGGTGGGTGCAATGTCGTTACCCACCCTAATCGGAAGTTGGCCTAAATCTACGCCTAAGCTATCCAACAGCGCGTGCATATAAGGGTCATCGGTGACGTTAAAGCGACCGCACATTGCATATCCTTTATCTTTTAATATTCAATAAAGTGTATACAAGGGTCGGATTGCGCCCAAAAAAAGAGCCGCAATTGCGGCTCTCAAGACAATTTTTATCCCAGATTTACAACGAGACAATCTCTGGGCCTGAGAAGGCATTCACGGCTGGCGCCTCGCCTTTGAATTTCTCGTAGTCCACCAAACAAGTGTATGCACTACAAGCCTGTGCAAGCTCAGAAGTGCCGACATCCAGCGTCACCGTATTTGGGTCACCATAGGTGTCAATCGCACCGATTTCAGAGCCCGTTGGGCCATACCAAGCCCCTTCCTGAATACGGATAACACCCGGTGGGTAATCGTCCGATACCACAGCGCCGGCAATCAGCTGTCCACGGTCGTTAAACACGCGGATCAGATCGCCATCTTTCACGCCACGCGCTTTAGCATCTTCAGGGTTGATGTAGGCAGGCTCGCGACCCTGCACTGTGTAGGTTTCACGCAGTGCGGGCGATTCACACATCTGTGAGTGCAGGCGTTTATCCGGGTGACATGATTGCAACCACATCGGGAATTTCTCAGAACCCGGGCCGCCGTGCGAGCGCTCGGCTTTCTCAAACCACATAGGGTGTTCCTGACAGTATTCGTAACCAAATCCGCCGATTTTGCGGCTGGTGATTTCGATAAAGCCAGAAGGCGTTCCCAATGGATTGAGCTCAGGATCTTCACGGAACAAAGCGTGACGGACAAAAGTACTGCCCTTACCAAAGCCGACATAACCATCCTTCCAGAAGGTTTCAAAGTCAGGCATTTCAAAGTTGCCTTTGTTGGCTGTCACACACTCGTTGTAGAGCTTCTCAACCCACTGCATCTCAGTCATTTCCTGCGCGTACTCTTTGTCTTTATTCAAGCCAAAGCGGGCAGTCAGACCTTTGAAAATCTCAAAGTCTGTGCGGGATTGATAGAGCGGATCCACCAGCTTGTGCATAGCAAGGACACCCGTCGCTGAATACGCACCGTAGAGGTCGATATCGTTACGCTCAAACTGGGTACAGGCTGGCAACACAATGTCCGAGAAGCGGCAGGTTGCCGTCCACGCAAAGTCGATGGTGATGGCCGTTTCAATGTTGTGGTAGGCCTTCTTCATCCGGTTGTGATCCTGATGGTGATGCCATGGGTTGTTACCACTCACCACAACCATTTTGATCGGCGGCAATTTCACTTTGCTGCCGTTGTAGTTGATCACTTTGCCCGGCTCTTCAATCGCCTCTATCCATCGTGCCACCGGAATGGTGCTCGCATAGCCTTTGAAGTCACTGTTGTTGTATTTCGGCTCCATGCCAGGGTCGAGGTTTCGAGGGAAGCCACCAGGGCCAGCGGCACCTGTAGCTGGCTCACCAATCCCGCTGTAGTGGTGCGCGTAAGAAACACCTGCACCCGGAAGGCCAATACCGCCGAGCATACTCGCCAGTACAGCCCCCATCCAGTAAGGCTGTTCACCGTGTTGCTGGCGCTGCACACACCAGCCGAACATCAGTTGTGTGCGCTCACTAGCCAACATGCGGGCAAACTCGCGAATGCGATCAGCATCGACGCCGCAAATCTTAGATGCCCATTCCGGCGTTTTCTCGACTTTGTCTTTGGTTTTACCCATGACGTAATCGATGAAAGGTTCAAAGCCGAGGCAGTAAATCTTGATGAATTCTTTGTCGTACAAATCCTCTGTGTAAAGGGTGTGCGCCAGTGCCAGCATGAAAGGCACATCAGTTTGAGGATTGATGTACTGATGCTCACAGCCGAGGAATTTCTGGGTCTTGCTGACCACAGGATCAACCGAGATCACCTTGATATCACCGCTGGCGACTTTGTCTTTCAGTTGATCGAAGTAGCCGTACACATCATGGGTTGGACACTGCCAGCCAACCTGCGCGTTTTTCACCGGATCGTTCGCCCAAATCACAATCTGCTTGGCATTATCCAACACCAACTGCCACGAGGTTTGCTGCGCGTATACTTCAGTTGAACCCAGCACATAAGGCATGATGGTTTGTCCGGCACCTGTCGAATAATCCCCGATTTTCTTCACGAAGAAGCCGTGCATCGCCATCGCGCGCTGCATGTGAGTCGTACAACTGTGGAACTGACCTGTCTGACGCCAGCCGGTTTGTCCTGCCAGCACGCCTGATGGACCATAAGTCTTCTGCACACGCTCAAGTTCGCTATAGAAGAGATCAAGCGCCTGATCCCATGTCACGCGAACAAAACGGTTATCACCGCGTGTGGTGTTCCAGCCTTCGGCACGTTTCAACCAATCAAGGCGCACCATGGGGTAGCGCACACGGGATGGGTTATAAATCAGGCCTTTCACCCCTTCCAACATTTCAGTCGGGTGTTTGTCATGGCTGAACGCAACCACCTCGGCGACTTCACCGCCGACGATACGGGCGCGGAATGCGCCCCAGTGAGAACCAGAAGTGCGCCAAGTGCCCTCCAGCAGTTCTGAATTGGCATGTGCGTCTGTAGCAACGAGAAGGCTGGGACCAATGACAGCCGTTGCACTGACAGACAACATGCCTTTAAGGAAAGTTCGTCTATTGATTGTCATACTGTTATCCCTCTCAGTGTTCTACAAAGGTGCTGGAATGTTTCTGCAGGTACTTGAGCACCAAAGCCTGAGTTGCCTGATCAAAGTTAACAAAGCCCATCATGCCGTCGAACATGCCCGGCCAGGTGTTGGCATCAAAGTGCGCCACATCAGGCTGGGTATGACACAAGCTACAGTTGGTGTCGTAAGCCTGTTTTGCTTCCGTCCAGATTGGATCGATACTGTCAAGGAAGTCAGCTTTTTTCACCCAAAGATCTACCTCCACGCGCTGCCAGGTCAGGCCGGTTAGGTCGTCTTCTTTGGTTTCAAAAGTGCGGATATCGGTCTGGCTTTGTGCCACTTCTTTCGACAAGGCGGCGGAGGCGATATTCAGGCCAAAGTCTTCGTAAATCACACGGCCAAAACCTTTCATCTTACGCCAGCCAGTGAGGGTGACTTTCGCCGCGCTGTCGTTCTCTTCAAGAATGGTCACCATAGAAGCAGGCTCGAGTACACCACCATCTTGTTGCAGGCCTTCATCAACATACATTTCCAGGAAATTGATGCTGTAAATCGGCGCACCTTTGTTGAAGTCTGTGCTGTGAGAGCGGGAAATCAACTTACCGATCAAGCCACCGGTTGAATCCATTTCCGCAGGCAGTTCGTGAGCGATCCCTTTGTGGCAGTCGATACAGCTTTGGTCGGTTTGCGCCGCGTGCTGCATTTGGAAGCGCGACGTTGGCCTCATCTTATCAAACTGCATGCTGGCGTAATTGTGGCAGGCCTTACACTCTTTCGAGCCATTGGCACTGAACCTCGCCCATTCATGCTGTGCCAGCTCCAGCCGCTTATCGAGAAACTTCTCCCGCGTGCCAATCACGCCGAAGACCTGGGCAAATACCTCTTTACTGGCCTGCATCTTACGGGCAATTTTATCGGTCCAGTTGTGCGGAACGTGACAGTCAGGACAGGTAGCGCGGACACCGGAACGGTTAGACCAGTGGACAGTTTTCTGTAGCTCCGGGTATACGTTGTCACGCATGGAGTGACAGGAAATACAGAACTGCTCAGTGTTGGTCAGCTCCAGCGCGGTATTGAAACCACCCCAGAAGATCACCCCAGCAATAAAGCCCCCGAGCGTCAATGTCCCGAGACTGATTTTGGTAGCAGGACGCCGCATGGTCGCCCAAAGTTTTCTAAGAAATTCTTTCATGATTGTGTGCTCTTGATTGGGTCAGTGTATGTGCATCGCTGTTAACCGTGACCCGGAGGGCCAAAAAAGAACACCTGACTCATCCAGATGAGAAAACCATATCCACCAATCAATACCACGCTGAGAATGGGGAACAGGAAGACGGCGATAAAGAAGAAAGCACGCCACTCAAACGTTCCTTTCTCGCCTTCCTGAACAATATCTGTTTCGCTTTTGTCCATGACGTTGTCCTCGCTTTTCCAGCTTCTTTTTATATGCCGAGCCGGAATTGAAAATGTGCTCCCCACAAGTCTAGGAGAGCATCGCTTTTAGCGTGTCTCTTTATTGACTCACTGAACAACACAAAGTCTTTGAATACAGTGCGCTAGAGGGTATATGCAGTAGGAAGGAAAACTATTTCATTGTTAAGACTGGGGACATATTGTCCCCAGTCTTGAGTTTTATTGGCCTGTCGCCACTTTGAGGACTTCTGAAAGTTCGGTAAGCAGTTTTTGGGTATCGTCAGACAGACGGTTGATTTCACTGGTCGATTCCGAAGAACGGGTCGCGAGTTGACGCACCTCATCGGCGACCACTGCGAAACCTCGGCCATGTTCCCCGGCACGCGCAGCCTCGATAGCCGCATTTAGCGCGAGCAGGTTAGTTTGCTCGGAAATGCCGTCGATGACCTTAGCAATATTGGAAATCTCTGAGCTGGATTTCGCCACCCCATCCATGATTTCGCCCATGCCATCACGCTGCTCAACCTGAGCTGTCACATCTTTCACGAAGGCGGTGTACATGGTTTTGCCATCAATCTTCACCTTGGAAAGAGACAAAAGGCCGTGATAAAGCTGTCCATCTTTACGGTGGATCGGCACTTCCCGACTCGAACCGACAATTTTGTCGTTCCCTGTGACGCGGTTTGAATTCACGAGCGCGTCATGGTTAGACTGAATTTCTGGTGGCACCAGTAACTTCACATTCTGACCAATCACTTCTTCCGACGAATAGCCCCAAAGCAACTCTGCCGCCGGATTAAAGAAGGTCACGATGTTGTTTTCATCAATGGTCACCACCGCATCCAATGCTTGTGACAAAGTCTGGTTGATAGATTCCTGTGCCATGCGCTGGGCAGAAATATCTCGGACGAAGGCGGTGTAACCGATATTGCCCCCGATATCGACTTTGGAGAGCGAGAAGTTCACCCAAATTCGGCTGCCATCTTTTCGCTGCATTTCCAACTCCCGGGCGTTACCGACGATTTTGTCGTTGCCGGTACGGCGGTTGGTGTTGACATAGTTGTCATGGTTGGCCTGAAACTCATCTGGCACCAGCATGCGCACGTTATTGCCGACCACTTCATCCGCCGAATAACCCCATAGCTCCTCGGCAGCAGGGTTAAAGAAGGTCACGTTGTTGTCGGCATCAATACTGACCACAGCATCAATAGCCTGACGAAGTACCTGCTCCGTCTCCTCACTGGCAAGCTTCTCTTTGGTGATATCCCGGGCAAATGCGGTATAACCCACTTCGTTCCCAACTTCGACACGTGACAGGGAGAGATTCGCCCAAATCCGACTACCATCGCGGCGCTCTAACTCGATATCCCGGCTCGTACCAACAATGATGTCAACACGGCTCTGACGGTTGGTGTTCACGTAGGTATCGTGAAACTGCTGGATTTCCTTTGGCACCAACATCTTCACGTTCTTTCCAACAACTTCATCAGCGCTGTATCCCCAAAGGGCTTCTGCAGCAGGGTTCATGTAGGTGACATTGTTCTGACCATCAATTGACACCACCGCATTCACAGATTGCTCCAGCATTTGCTCGTTGCGCTGACGTTCACCGTATTCCTTGGAAATATCTTTCACAAAAACCGATAAGCCCTTGCCGCCAGACACTGCAATTTCGGAGACATTCACTTCCACCCAAGCTTGACCGTTGAGCTGGGTTTGAAATGAACCTGTATTCAGGCTTCCAAGATTGAATGAGGAGATATCTTTCCCCTTCGCATCTTTTGCAGACATATTGAAAAGCCGTTCTGCCGCTGCATTGATGTAGCTCACACGGTTTTTACTGTCTGTGTAAAGCACTGCATCGTTGGCTTTGTCCAGTACTTGCTTGATGACGCTGTCGTTGCTGTTTCCGAAAAGTCCCATGTCTCTGTCCTACCTTGAGTATTGGAAGTCAAAAGCTCACATTTGTGACTAATACTCAAATCTTAGACAGCGTTGGAGATAACCCCAAATATACAAAGTTTGTTTTTGCAACTTGGTGATAATTAAGCGCTAATGAAAATTCGTGGATTGAGACGCCATATTTACAGTGTAAAGCAAGATAACACCCTAAAAGCCCGACAAATTGCACTACGCTGAAAGGGTTAACCCGTTAAGGAATAAAACAAAAACAATGAAACCCAGCGCATCACCTATTCTCTATCACATTTATGTGCGTAGCTTTTATGACAGCAACGGTGATGGCATCGGCGATCTGCAGGGCATCATTGAAAAACTCGACTATTTTGACTGGCTGGGTGTTGATGGCATATTGCTTTCCCCTGTCTTTGAATCTCCCCTTAGCGACTTTGGTTACGACATTACCAGCCTCCGCGGACTCAACACTGAATACGGTGACATGGCGACATTCACCAAGTTAGTAGCGGAAGCCAAAAACCGTGGGCTTTCCGTGATGCTGGATTTTGTCGCCAACCACACTTCCAGCAAACACCCTTGGTTTATTGAAAGCAGTGCCAGCGCAACCTCCGCTAAGGCGGACTGGTATATTTGGGCACCGGCGAAAAACGATGGCACACCCCCGAATAACTGGCTCACCATATTCGGAGAATCTGCTTGGCGTTGGCACCCCACGCGCGGGCAGTACTATTTGCACAACACGTTAAGCAACCAACCTGACCTCAATTACCGCAATCCCGATGTGGTGAGAGAACTCAATAAAAGCGTGCGGTTTTGGTTAGATACCGGGGTAAGTGGCCTGCGCTTGGATTCTGTGAACCTGTTTCTTCATGACGATAAGCTTCGCAACAACCCACCCCGACATTTGGGCTGGCAAGATGACGCCCGTACCGATCCCTATCGTTACCAAAGCCAGCGATACAACATCAGCCGACCAGAGAACATTCACCTGCTCAAGCAACTTCGGGGGATTGCTGATGGTTACGACGATAAAAAGTGGCTACTGGGTTCTCTAAGTGACCCATCGCCTTACGCGGTGATTGACCGCTACACCAGTGAAAGTGACGCCCTGGATGCGGCCAATGTTTTCGAATCGCTGAGTCTTTGCCACAGTGTTGGGCAGGTGGGTGAGCAGCTCGATGATTTTATGAAGTCGGTGCATCCCGGCATAGGCTGCTGGAGCACGGGAAACCACGATATAGCCAGAACCGTCAGTCGCTGGCAGGACGCCAATAATCAGCCAGAGGCAGCAAAATTACTTTTGACTATGCTGATGTCGCTGCAAGGGGTGATCAGTCTGTTTCAGGGCGAAGAACTTGGACTGCCAGAGGCCGATGTCCCTCCTTCTCTACGCAGGGATTTATTCGGTAAACAGGTTATCGCCAATTATGTGGGTCGCGACGGATGCCGCACGCCAATGCCCTGGCTCAGTGAGGCGGAAAACCTCGGCTTCAGCGCATCACCTCCTTGGTTGCCAGCCGACCCGACGCATTCAGAATATGCCATCGATAAACAGCAACAGGATGAAAGCTCTGTGTTGCACTTTACCCGCGCCTTGCTTTATTGGCGCAAACAACATGTCGCCATGCAGCATGGTGCTTGCCGCGTGCTGGCCTACAACCAGACGCTGATGGTGCTGGAACGCCACCATGAGGAGCAAACCCTCATCATTGCACTCAATGCCTCAAACAACGAGGCAACTGTCAGGCTCAACCTGCCCTCTGACGCAAAATCCCTTTCGCTTCCGCATATGGCCGATGCAGTGCCCGAAAACCATGGGGTGCTTAAGCTTCTCCCCTGGCAAGCATGGGTAGGCGAATTGGTTCGCAGCTAACTAATTTAGGTTTGACTCATACTTGTTGCGCATTAGGTATTGAAAAACAGGCCATACTTATACCCAAACAGCCTGAAGATGCAGGATTCAGCGAGTTTGACTGGCGTTGTGATCGCGGCGTTCCTTTGCTGGTGTAGCCATCTCCATCAAAAAGGAACAACAAAGAGTACGGCGTCAGTCAACTCGCCCGAAGGGAGGCCATCAATGCGCCCACTTCTTCGTTAAACTCCACGGAAATAGAATGACTATTCCTCGCGGAATTTGCCTCGAATTGAACGCATTGATGACCTCTGAATACGAACACCTTCAGGTTGTTTGGGTATACATCTGACGATCTTCGACACTATTCCTAAATAGGCGTGAAAAACGCCAATCACGTTGATCGTCTGAAGCAATGTCGCTTAAAGGAGTAAGTCATGACAGACCCTGTTGTATCCAATAACAAACCGATCAAAGTCGAGCTCGAAAAAGGTAAAGAATATTACTACTGCCGCTGCGGACGCTCGAAGAAGCAACCCTATTGTGACGGCTCCCATGCCGGGACGGAATTCACGCCTCTGGCCTACAAGGCCGACAAAGATGGCGAAGCTTGGTTCTGCGCCTGTAAACACACCGGAAACGAGCCTTTCTGCGATGGCACCCATACCCGCTATGCGGATACTGATGTCGGAAAAGAAATGCCGCCGGTTCAAAGAGAAAGCGCTTCCCCCGCGCCAAAAGCGACCAAGGAAGAGCCTTACGTTGAGCTGATCCACCAGCTCGCAAAAGAAGGACTGGAAAAATTTGGCCACCACGGGCCGATGACCTCCATGGGCGTGCCACGCTATCAACTCCCAACCTGGGACGATATCCAGATCATGGTGGCGCAAATGGCAACGAAACCACTCTTGGATGACGAATCTGTCGGCACCGAACTTATCGTTGGTCCCCGCGCGAAGAAGCCACTGAAACTCGACACGCCGCTGTTTGTGTCTGACATGAGTTTTGGTGCGCTGTCAGAAGAAGCCAAAGTGGCACTGGCAACCGGTGCGGAAAAAGCGGGCACTGGCATCTGTTCGGGTGAAGGCGGCATGCTGCCCGAAGAACACGCTGCGAACAGCCACTATTTCTATGAACTGGCAAGTGCCAAGTTTGGCTTTGAGCTTTCCAAAGTGCGCGATGTTCAGGCTTTCCATTTCAAAGGTGGTCAGGGTGCGAAAACCGGTACAGGTGGTCACCTGCCGGGCATCAAAAACCATGGAAAGATTTCACAGGTGCGCGGTATTCCAGAAGGGAAAGATGCCATTTCGCCATCCACCTTCCCTGATCTGAAAACACCCGCGGATTTTGCGCGCATCGCGGATGAAGTGCGCCGTGAAAGTGGCGGTATTCCAATTGGTTTTAAACTGAGTGCCAACCATATTGAAGCCGATATCGGCTTTGCGCTGGATGCAGGCGCCGATTACATCATCCTAGATGGACGAGGCGGCGGCACAGGTGCAGCGCCGACACTATTCCGGGATCATATCAGTGTGCCAACCATTCCGGCGCTGGCCCGCGCAAGACGCTTCCTGGACGCACAAGGCGTGAATGATGTCACCTTGATCATTACTGGTGGTCTTCGTGTGCCGAGTGACTTTGTAAAAGCATTGGCTCTGGGCGCGGACGGTATTGCCCTCTCCAACAGTGCAATGCAAGCGATTGGTTGTGTCGGTGCACGCATGTGTAACTCCAATATGTGTCCGGCGGGTATTGCGACGCAAGATCCAGAGCTTCGCAAGCGCCTGAATGTGGAGGCAGCTTCCGAGCGACTCTACAACTTCTTCACCGCATCAACCCATCTGATGCAGGTGATGGCACGCGCTTGTGGCCACGATCATCTGAGTAAATTCACTCACAGCGATCTCGCGACTTTCAATAAGGAAATGGCGGAGCTTTCCGGTATTCACTACTCCGGTACAGGCCCTTCAACGCTCTGATCCGATTCCATTGAGCAAATAATACCAATCACAGTAGGTAGGTGATCAGAAATAGCGCAGGAAAAATGCTCGAGAACAAGGCGAAAAATTTCGATAAGTAGTTATTCTACAATCAAATTTTTCAACACAGTGATCGAGCATTTTAACAAGCTAGGATGAGCAGATATTTACTACGATTGGTATAAAAAGAGGCAGGACTAAAAAACCTGCCTCTTTTACGTTTTCAGCGGTTATTTGCTAATTACGGCGTCACAACCAGTGACGGTTTGGTTTCGCCCACCACAGAGCGTTTGAAGGCCTTTCCATCGCGATCAAACAGGTGGCAATAATCCGCAGGAAACTCGATACAACGTTTATCACCTGCACGGATATTGGTTTGCCCTTCGGTGCGAATCACCACTGGCTCGGCACTTTGTGGCGTAATGAAGTACATCAGGCACTCGTTACCTAATTGCTCGACAACACTCAGCACCACACCACCTTCCTGGATCGCATCTTTCTCGCCGAAACGAATATGCTCAGGACGGATCCCAATCACGCAAGGATCGCCGACGCTGGCGCCGATCGTGTTGGCTGAGACTTCCACTTCCTGACCACGGTGGATCTGAACGCGGGTCGTCATCTCTCCTGTTTCAACAATATCCGCCGTCAGAAAGTTCATCTTCGGTGAGCCGATGAAGCCGGCCACAAAGGTGTTTGCAGGGTGGTTGTATAGCTCAAGCGGAGAACCCACCTGCTCAACACGGCCAGCATCCAGCACCACGATCTTGGTCGCGAGTGTCATCGCTTCCACCTGATCGTGAGTCACGTAGATCATGGTTGCGCCAAGACGTTCGTGCAGACGGGCGATTTCCATGCGCATTTGCACGCGAAGCGACGCATCCAGATTCGACAATGGCTCATCGAACAGGAAGACTTTTGGCTCGCGCACAATTGCACGGCCGATTGCCACACGCTGACGCTGACCACCGGAAAGCTCTTTCGGCTTGCGTTCCAGCAATGGCTTCAGTTGAAGCGCCGCTGCCACTTCGCGCACTTTCTCGTCCACGGTTTTGGCTTCGGTTTTCGCCAGTTGCAGGCCAAACGCCATGTTCTCGTATACCGTCATGTGCGGATACAGGGCGTAAGACTGGAACACCATGCCGATACCACGCTCCGGTGGCGGCAGATCGTTACAGACTTGGCCATCAATCTTCAGATCGCCCGTGGTGATATCTTCAAGACCTGCGATCAATCGAAGCAGGGTTGACTTACCACAGCCTGACGGGCCAACGAATACCACAAAATCGCCTTTATCGATGTGAAGATCCACATCCTTGGTGACATGTACCTTGCCAAACTTCTTGTTAACTTTATTTAAAATGACCTCAGCCATATTGCGTCCTTACCCTGTTATGTCGTTGCAAATGCCGCCTGATAAGGCGGGAGGGTGACCGATCCATTTTCCAGCCTGAATGCAAATCCATGACCTTCCAGCGCCTGCCAGTTTCCTTCCGGCAGGGAAATAGTCATGTCTGAATCGGACAGGTTAAAGGCCACCAGCAGACGTTGCTCGTCGTTGTAGCGGACGAATCTGAGCCCCTGTGCATTGGACTGCACATCACTCAACTCGCCATCCACCAGCACGGCGAACTGCTTACGCCAGCGAAGGTAAGTACGGTAATGCGCCAGCATGCTGTCGCT
This sequence comes from Grimontia indica, assembly GCF_000333895.2. Taxonomy (GTDB): domain Bacteria; phylum Pseudomonadota; class Gammaproteobacteria; order Enterobacterales; family Vibrionaceae; genus Enterovibrio; species Enterovibrio indicus. The sequence goes on from NZ_ANFM02000070.1 coordinate 15,271, forward strand.
TTGCTGCTCTTGCTTATCAACCGCCAGCGAGTTGTGGCGTGGGTCAACGGGCAGCCAAGGTTCGGCAGAGCTGAAACCTGCGTTGCCTTCATCACCAACCCAAGGCATTGGGGTACGGCATCCGTCCCGACCTTTGTATTCCGGCCAGAAAGGAATCCCATAAGGGTCCTGAATTTTCTCAAACGGTATATCCGCTTCAGGCAATCCAAGCTCTTCCCCCTGATACAGACAGACACTGCCGCGAAGCGAGGTGACCAAAGCCAACAACACTTTGCCGTAAGCCACTTGGTCTGCTTCTTCTGCCCCCCAACGGGTGATACAACGCACCACGTCGTGGTTTGACAGCGCCCAACACGCCCAGCCATCGTTGATGGCCCCTTCGATTTTCTCAATCACGGACGCCAGGTAATCCGGCTTGCGGTGAATGTTGAGCAAATCAAAGGTGTAAGCCATGTGCAGCTTGTCGTTGTCTGCCGTGTACTGAGCCATCAGTGCCAGTGGGTTATCGTCGCCGATCTCCCCAACAGTGGTGATGTCATCGTACTGATCGAGCAATGCACGCAGCTTTTTCAGAAAACCAAGGTTTTCCGGCTGCGAAATGTCGTACTGGTGTTTTTGCATTGAATACGGGTTGGTTCCCGGCACGCCGAGCGATTTACTGTCTCCTGCCGACAACCCAGGGTTGTCACGCAACTGACGGTCATGCATGTAGAAATTGACCGTATCGAGACGGAAACCGTCGACGCCCAAATCGAGCCAGAATTTCACGGTATCCAACAGGTGTTCCACGACCTCTGGGTTGTGGAAGTTCAAGTCAGGCTGGCTGACGAGGAAGTTGTGCAGATAATACTGCTGACGTCGGCTTTCCCACTGCCAGGCACAGCCACCAAAAATGGAGAGCCAGTTGTTTGGCGGTGTACCGTCAGGCTTTGGATCAGCCCAGACATACCAGTCAGATTTCGGGTTATCGCGGCTCACGCGGCTTTCCTGAAACCAGGCATGTTCATCCGAGGTATGGCTGAGAACCTGATCGATCATCACTTTCAGACCCAGTTCGTGCGCAACCTGCACCAGCTGCTTAAAGTCATCCAGTGTGCCGAACAGCGGATCGACATCGCGGTAATCGGATACGTCGTAGCCGAAGTCTTTCATGGGCGATTTGAAAAAGGGCGACAGCCAGATGGCATCTACGCCGAGCGCCGCCACATAAGGCAGTTGCTGGGTGATACCCGGCAAGTCACCGATCCCGTCCTGATTGGCATCGTAAAAGCTGCGTGGGTAGATTTGGTAAATAACCGCGCCGCGCCACCAGGTTGATTCTTGTTGTTTCATGTTTCGATTTATCCCTTAACTGCACCGGCGGTGAGGCCGGAGACGATTCGACGTTGGAAGACCAGCACCATAACGATGAGTGGCACAGTCACAATGACGGAAGCCGCCATGATGGTACCCCACGGCAATTCGTATTGACCGGCACCGGAAATCAGTGCGATCGCCACAGGAACCGTGCGTTGCTCATTGGTCAGGGTGAAAGTCAGGGCAAAGAGGAACTCGTTCCACGCGGCGATAAACGCCAGCAGACCTGTGGTCACCAATGCTGGCCATAGCAGCGGCATCAACACTTTGGTGATGATCTGCCACGGGGTTGCGCCATCCACAATCGCAGCTTCTTCCAGTTCAAGAGGGAGTTGCTGCATGAAGGTGGTCAGCACCCAAACCGTAAACGGCAGCGTGAAGATCATGTAGGCGAGCGCCAGACCCGGCATGGAGTTGTAAAGCCCAAACGCGCGAATGAGCTCAAACAAACCGGACAGTACCGCCACCTGTGGGAACATCGATACCCCAAGGATTGTCAGCAGCACGATATTGCGGCCGCGGAAACGGATACGTCCCAACGCATAGGACGCCGTCACACCCAGCAGCAGCGAAATGGCCACCACAACGGTCGACACCAGCACGGAGTTCAAGAGGTTGCGTTCAAACACCCCACCGGAAAACACCGAAGCGTAATTGCTCCAGTCAAACGATGATGGCAAATACTCCACCTGAAACAGTGCTGAACCAGACTTAAAGGAGGTCACGATGGCGTAGTAAAACGGGAACACCGAGAACACGACAATCACAGCAACCAAGAGGTAGAAGCCTACCTGCAAATACCATTTCTTCGACATATCAGTTGCCCTCGTTCATGCTTTTACGCCCAACGTAGAGATAGGCAATGGTGCAGAGCGCGACGATCAGGAACAGCAGCGTGGAAGCGGCTGAGCCATAACCGACGTCCTGAAAGTCTACGAGGTTCTGTCTTGCGTACACAGACATCGACATGGTGGCTTCGTTGGAAGGTGTGAGCACATAGATAAGGTCGAACACCCTCAGCGCATCAAGGGCACGGAAAACCACAGCAACCATAACCGCAGGCATAATGAGTGGCAGAGTGACTTTGAAGAAGACTTTGACCGGATGGATACCGTCAATCTTGGCGGCTTCGTAGCAATCAGACGGCAGCATCTGCAAGGCAGCAAGCACCAGCAGGGCCATAAACGGTGTGGTCTTCCACACGTCTACCGCGATCACCACATTGAGCGAGAGATCAGAATCCGCCGTCCAGGCGAGTGGCGCAGCAATCAACCCCAAGGTCATCAGAAAGTCATTGATGATCCCAAACTGATCATGAAGCATCCAGCCCCACATTTTGGCGGAGACAATCGTTGGGATAGCCCACGGTACCAGTACCGCGGCACGAACCAATCCCTGCCCTTTGAACTTGGTATTAAGCACCAGAGCGACCACGATCCCGAATACTGTCTCCAGGCTTACAGACACGATGGTGAAATACAGGGTATTCCACACCGCCTGCCACCAGGTGGGATCAAACAAGATGCCGTAAAATTCGCCGTCTTCGTAGATAAAGTAGTTATCCAAGCCAATGAATTCCGCTACCCCACTGCCATCCAAAGTGGCATTGGTCATACTGAACCAGAAGGTTCTCAGTAACGGCCACCCTGCCACCATGGCAAGGGTGATCATCATAGGCGTCAGAAACCACCAGGCGGCGCGAACGCGCTTACGCGTGAGTGCGCTGGTCTGTTCCATACAATTTTCCTCTGGAAGCGGCTGTCAGGCGCTTAGGGAGCCTGACAGCCAGATCAACACTTACCAACGACCGTTGCGACTGATGCGCTTAAGATCTTTGTTGAGTTTGGTCAGCGCAGCATCGGCATCTTTGTTGCCGGAGAGCACGCTGTGTGTTGCGTTCCAGAAGGCGTTCGACACCTGGTTATATTTCGCACCCGTTTGCGTTGAAGGACGGGGGGTGCCGTTGGCGAAGGTGTTGTAGAGGCTACCGAAGAAAGGCGCCGCAGCCAGGACTTCTTCATCCTGATAAAGCGTTTCGATAGTCGGATTGTATGAGCCTTTGATCGCTCGGCGTTTTTGCTCATTGAACGAGGTCAGGAACATCACCAGGCTCGCTGCAACCTCCGGACTCTCTGAGTATTTTGATACGGATAACTGCCAGCCACCCAAAGTACCAGCATGGCGACCTTCTTCACCGCCTTTTGGCAGTGCAACCACCCCAATCTTACCTTTCACTGGCGAGTCATCACTGTTACCCAGAGACCAGGCATAAGGCCAGTTTCGCATAAAGACTGCATTGCCGGTCTGGAACACGCCACGGGCTTCTTCTTCACCATAGTTGAGCACACCAGGTGGAGAGATGGTGTCCACCCACCCTGCTGCTGTGGTCAGAGCCTGTTTGGCATTGTCGTTATTGATAGTGACTTTGCCTTCTTCATCCACGATGGTACCGCCGTTGTATGAGGCTACCCATTCCAGTGCGTCACAGGTCAGGCCTTCATAAGCGCGGCCTTGCCAAACGAAACCCCACATCTTGTCATTGCCCGCTTCCCGTTCACCTTTTTGCACTTTCTCAGCAGTCGCGGTCAACTGCTCCCATGTAGTAGGTGGCTGCTCACCGTATTTTTCCAGCAGATCGGTCCGGTAATAGAGCACACCCGCATCAGTAAACCACGGCATTGCGACAAGACGGCCTTTCACCGTATTGTTCGCTACAATCGATGGGAAATGCGCTTCCTCATCACCGTTGGAGTACTGTTTCAAATCGATAAAGTGATTGCCGAGGATCCCCGGCCAGATGACATCAATTTGGAACACATCAATGTCTTTGGCACCCGCAGCCAGCAGCTGTTGGTAAAGCGCCAGGCGCTCAGTGGTTGAGTTTGGAGTGGTAACAATTTTAACGGTGTGTCCGGTTTCTTTCTCCCACGCGGATACGCCTTCCTGACAAAGCTCCAACTCCTGTCCGACAGCGCCGCAGGAAATGGAAATGGTTTCAGCATAAGCGCTCACGCTCAGCAAACTTGAAGCAACGACGGCTCCGAAGATAGCACGTTTCATGAAAAACTCCCTGTCGCGTCATCCCGGGTTTACCCGTGTTTTTCTCCCCGCCAGCGAGAGGTCGGCACTTCCAGTTCGTTTGCATTGGCAGAAGGCGCGGCGTCATTGGACGAAGAGAAATCCGGGTTGGATTTTCGACCTATCAACCATCCAACAGGAACAGAGGTGTACAGTGAGTTATCGAGCAATACGCGCTGTGTTGTCGACGTGTCGCCCTGTGACAGGGCTTTGTCAGATCGCTCGGCGATTTTCAGAACCTGATGCCAGTTTTCAAAACCCTGCAGGCGTGCGACCACGTCCAGCGCTTGCATGTGAGAACACTGCAATTGGCGCTTTTGCATTTTGGCCTGTCGCTTGAAGGCTTTGATGTCTGAATCAGTCAGGATCATGGATGTCACTGTGTTCCCTTAGGATCATTGACCGGTGAAAATACGCACGCAACGGCCCACTCGTAGCCCGCATCCCTTCCGGGTGACAACCAATTTCTTAGAAGTATTTTAGGAAGTAGATATTGCGTTAGCTTTGCCATCGTGGGCGGCCAGCCGATATCTGCGGCAGTTAGATAAACGCTAGCATTGCGATTACATATTTGCAACAGGTGGAAATGTGACTGACCGTGCATTACCGACATCTGCCGAAATGCTGGACAAAAAAAACGAGCCAGAAGGCTCGTCAAAGGGTTAGCAAATCAATGCATCGGGCGAACCCAGATGCCAATAGGACAAAGGTATCTATTCGTAGATAATCCTAGACGGCATCGAAGGTTGGCATGTCAGAATTTTGTCAATAAAGGGTGAATTTTTCTATACACCCGACGCAACTTCGTCCAAAACAGCAAGCACAGCGCTGTCTAAATGACCGTCATAAACTTGACGACAAACCTTGCGTCGTACCGCCAAGCCAGAGATCAAGCGCTCGATAGACAGGTGTTTATCTTGCTGCTGGCTGTTGTAGAACTCGATCGTTTTACTCAATGTTTCGTAAGAGAGGATGTCGCCGTCTACGCGCAAATAATCAAGCTTATCCATGTAGGACTGGCACTCTTCTGCGATAGTGGCCGCGGGGTGTCCTGTCATGGCGGACAACGCCGTAATGCCGCGTTGCATCGCTTCCTGTGACGTGTACTTCGACAAGGTGATCGTCAACTCATCGGCATTGATTTCCACCAGGTGCTTACGCAACTTCACGCGTCGACCCAAACGGCCGCCACGCTTTTCCTTACGCTGGATAGGCTCAAACTCGCCATCAATGATCTCGGAAAGCTGATCAAGGTCCTGCTTCGGCAAGATCTCATTACGCAGCGGGTTTGGCATGGTCGGCGCAAGCGATCGTTTCCCTTCGTTGTAGGTCTTGGCACGGGAGAAACGGATCACTTCATCCACGTTGCACTTGATGTCAATGCGATAGTCCGGATGCTTCTTGTCGTCATCCAACCGGTAAAGCGTCAGGTGATAACCATACAGATTTACGGCAAACACGCCGTCGGCGATCGTTTCCTTCTTCGCCATCTTACGAAGCTCACGGATCAGATCACTCGAAAAACGCCGCCATTCGATGTTTCTCGCCATTTTCTGGTTCAAGTCGCTCAATGTCATGGAATCTTCCAATCGACGCGACATACGGCTTCTGAAGAGGCTGTAGAGCTGGAATACCAGAGTATGCTGGCGCAAAATCTCTGGCGGGAACAGGAAGAAGTAATCACGTGTCATCAATTCTTCAAAAAACGATGGCTCCCAAACCATGATATAGAGATTCGGTTTGATACGGATCTCACCATCCTCCCCTTCCCTTGGTGCTTCTTCCGATGCGGTGATCGTGCGGGCGATAAACCGGAAGCGATCACTCTTGAAACCTTCCGGCATGTTTTCGCTAAGCCAACGCCCGGTCAATTCGTGAAGTTGAAAATCGGTAAATTCAATACGATCAATACTTTCCCGAATGGAATCACGGGCCGGTCCGCTGTCTTTCTTTCCGCGCAAAGAAAGGATATCCGTGATGTAAACCGGTGTTTTGTTACCCACTTTCTGGGTTTGCAATTCATAACTTGGCAGATGGTGATCGTGGTACTGCACCGTTAGGGTAAACAGCGCAAACAAGGTCATTAGATCGTCCACTGTCATGATCGATTTAGAGGATCGTGTCTCGATGATCGCTTTGGTGCCACTGATCGCCACCATAGATTTCTGGTAGCTTTTCTTGGTACGTGGGGGCGCCAAAGCCTGATCGATAATACCTGCCCAGCTGGTGGGAGAAATCAGGATCTGATCTTTTTCATCAGGCATGGTTGGCGGGGTGCCAAGACCGTGTTCATGCAGTAACTGCTTGTTCACGTGGTTTTGTGCCAACGCTTTGGAGCGCTTTTGTTTTGCGATGACTTTGGTTTTTTCGGATTGAAGGCCTGCAGAGCCCAAGACAGAAATCAGCTGGCTAGGGTTTACAAAGCGGTGCAGCATGGTTTTGCCCGCAAGACCTTCTTCAAAGCGTACGCCCTGTTGGGTAAACAGGCCAATCTGCACAGCGGCGCGCAGTCTTTGCTGTATAGCTGCACGGGTAAGTTGGCCATCTGTTGCTTCAACCAATTCTGTGGTTGAAACCAGACCATCTTTCGAAGAAAAGCCACGCAATGAAATGAGGTTGAGTAGTTCCAGAATACTTTTGGTGACACCTCTGAAGTGTTCATACTGTGGAAGCCAATCTACCAGTTGGCCGTGAACTTCAAACAGGTGACCGTCTTTGTGGGATCGAGGGGCTGTGATCAATATTTTTTCAGAGGGACTTGAGGCCATTCGCCACAGCTCCTTGTTAAGCCAATGTGTTATAAGAATACAGATGCCCGTAATTACGCCATCTTTCCGAAAAGATTAAAAGAAAAAATGAAAGAAAGAAAGATCTTTTTGTAGAGGCTTTTAAACTGATCTTTTTGATTTAAATAGATCTAATTGATTATATGATCTTATGATCCGGGCAAGGAGATGGTCGTAACTCATTGTTATTATTGAAAATAAACTTCACCCCTCTCGAAACAATGATCAGGGTGTCCTTGGAAAGATGATCAATAAAGCATTGAAAGCATGATCATTATAAGGCCGAAACGATGATCATCAATGAATCGAAAGTGTGATCATCGAATGTCCAAAAGCATGATCATGGTACTTTCACAACTTATCCACAGCGGTTTTTCTATACATGGTGAAAACTCGCTGTTTTGAACACTCCTATCCCCCTTTTCTATTCGGAAAAATGATCAGGGGAGCGTGTTTTCGACATCGTTTTGTCCCAATTTACGTGTTCAGCACTGATATTGCGTCCCCCGCATACTGGGTATCTGTTCAGTTGAACTGACATTAGACGTATTTTAGCCGTTCCTATATATGTGTCCGGTAATCGAAACGATGATCAAGTGAGTGTTTGTGCATTTTGGATGAGACTGGGCTGAGCCCCGGCTCTTGCCATTTAAGGCTTAACGTCATTGATTTTTTGGAGAAAGCCAGTATTGAAAAGGCATCAGCCGTAATTTGGCGCCACGTTGTCATCGTTCCGGTACTTCAACTTGATGATCAATATGCGGAATGTTACTTGATCATCTTTTCGGAAAATGACGATCCGATCGCCCAACTCTTTGGCGAATTATTCCTCTGATTTTCACCTTGATCATTTTTCCTATTCAGTACTCTGCGATTGAAAGCATGATCAAGGATGAGCAGAGGATTTACATCATTCCAATAACGTTTCCATCTTCAACTTGATCATGCTTCCGAAACGATGATCAAGAAGAGATGCAATAGCGTGACTCTGTCGACCAGAATCAGGTATTCAATCTGAAATCAGCGAACACTTATGTTGAAATAACATCGACCGTAAATTAGACGTATCTTTTCAGCGTTCCGGTGCTTTTAGCTTATTATTGCTTTTTAATTCAGGTTTACATTGTAAAAGGGTGACACTGTAACACTTTAAATCTGAGTGTTTAGACCTGTCATAAGTCACAATTTATTTGTGCGATTTTTCATCATCTTGACATAAAGTGAGCAAGATCTTAATTATTTTGCAGTATGTTCAGCTATTTATTGTGCGTGATGTATTTTGCTGTACAATTTGTTTAATTCTCTTTTATGGCGAAAAGAAAAATGAATAGGGAAAAGACAATAGAAAACCTGCAAACTATTGCAGAGCAAACAAAGCAGGTTCAAGCGGACCGTATTGAAATCGTGATGGAGGAACGTCACGATCAACTGTTTCCACCTATGTCAAAAGCATTGATGGAAACACGTTCAGGTTTGACACGTCGTAAATTGGATGAAGCCATTGGCCGTATGGAAGAGTCTGGCCATCAGTTCACTAAAAACAATGCGAACCACTACTCCATCACACTGGATGAAGCTCATCAGATCATGGAAGCCGCGAAAATCCCTGCTTTCCATGAAGGCAAAGGTGCTGGCTACAAACCTTGGGTCATCAATATTCAAAACCAGAAGGGTGGTACCGGTAAGTCAATGAGTGCCGTTCATATGGCTGCTTGCATGGCACTGAACCTTGAAAAACGCTACCGCATCTGTCTGATTGACTTGGATCCACAGGGTTCGCTTCGTCTTTTCCTGAACCCTCAGATCAGCATTACTGAGCAGGAAGGTATCTATTCTGCTGTGGATGTGATGTTAGATAACACGCCACAGACACCTGACAAAGAGTTCATGATGAAGAACGTACTGCTTCCTACGCAGTACCCAAATCTGAAGACGATTGCTGCGTTCCCTGAAGATGCTATGTTCAACGCTGAAGCGTGGCAGAGCCTGGCGACCAATGGCTCGCTGGACATTGTCCAGTTGCTGAAAGAGAAAGTGATCGATGTGATTGCCGATGAGTTTGACGTCATCATGATTGATACGGGTCCACATATCGACCCGCTGGTCTGGAATGCCATGTATGCTTCAAATGCGCTGCTGATCCCTTGTGCAGCAAAGCGTCTGGACTGGGCTTCTACCGTTAACTTCTTCCAGCATTTGCCAACCGTGTACGAAATGTTCCCAGAGGATTGGCCGGGTCTTGAGTTTGTACGCCTGGTGCCTACTATGTTTGAAGATGACAACAAGAAGCAGGTCTCGGTGCTGACAGAAATGAACTATCTGCTTGGTGATCAGGTTATGATGGCGACGATTCCACGTAGCCGAGCATTTGAAACCTGTGCCGATACTTACAGCACAGTATTTGATCTCACTGCCCAAGACTTTGAGGGTGGTAAAAAGACCCTATCAACGGCGCAGGAAGCGGTTCATCGTGCCGGGCTGGAGCTGGAGCGGGTGCTTCACAGCCATTGGTCGCAGCGAAACCAGGAGTGATAAATGGCTATTAAAACGTCAGAACTGAATGCGCGTCTGTTTGGTAAAGCGGATAAACGTCGCGCTACCTCGGCTCAGGAAGCGCAAAAAGCCGCTTCTGATAAAGCAGCGGTGATTGAACTTTCTGTTGCCGGTGAAGCCACTGTGGAATTTGAACTGGTGCGTGTGGCAGCAGCGGATGTCGCTAACCGCACATCCGTGTTCTCGGAAAACGCTCGTGAGCAATCTTTCCTCAATGAACTCGCCCTACAAGATATTCTCACCACGCTGAAAGATCGTGGTCAGCAATATCCTGCTGTCGGTCGTTGGCTGGAAGGCGGCAAGATTGAAGTACTGGACGGTAGCCGCCGTCGAATGTCCTGTATTCTCGCCAAGCAAGACTTCCTGATTTATGTCGCTAAAGGCATCAACAGCAAGCATGCGAAATTCCTGTCGGATGTGGCCAATGCGCACAAACCGCTGTCGCTTTATGAGCGTGGTAAAGAGATGCAGGCCATGCTGGATCGCGGTGATGTGCTTGATCAGAAAGAGTTAGCGAAGGTTTGTCAGTGCAGTGAAGCGCTGGTCAGTGGCGCATTGAAAGCCGCTGCGCTTCCTTTATCACTGCTACAAGCTTACCCAAGTGTCGCTGAACTGGGCCGCCCTACCATCGTTAAGCTGCACAAGCTTTACTTCTCTTTGACGGATGAAGAAAAAGCGGCGTTGGATGCCAAATTTGAAGGTACGCCGGTTTGGCAAACCGTTGAAGCGACGGGGGTGAGCCGTATTACCCGCGAGGTGACCTTGGTTTTGGAGCAATGGTGCGACTCGCTGAAACCAAAAGCGACGAAACCTGAAGCGCCGGCAATTGATTTGATCAAAGGCCGCGCAAGCTACCGCCGAAAAGGTGATGCGATTTCAATTAATCTGAAAAAGCTTAATGATGAAGACGCTGATGCCATTCTGGCGTTTATCAAGTCCCGTCTTGCGTAATTTGATAACGACACTAAAACGCGCCTCTCGGCGCGTTTTTTTTCTTCGATTTAGAGCAACCACATTTTAACTCTCTCTCCGCTATCGTATTTCCGTTATCATTGATGGGTATTCATTGATAAACGAAAAGATTGTGACCACTGATCCTCTTCAATTACTGCAGATACTTAAAGACAAGGCAAAATCAGGCTTTGCCAGATTTCCGGTTTTTCTCTCGGGAGACGAAACGTTCTTAAAGGAAATGCTTTCTGCCTGTGACTTAGATTCGGTGATAAGTGATGAATTGAAGGGGGTAGATGCCTTTCCCTGGAGCAAAGCCAAGAAGCTGTTAGGGCAGGAAACCGGGACTCTTGCTCTCGATCTTCGGCAAGGTTTGGACGTCGATAAGCTTTGTGCTGCCGCAGGAAGCGTGCGAGGTGGTGCTTTATTGCTTTTGATCGTGGACGAAGAAAGTGCAATTCGTAGCCGTTTTTATCAACGTTTTCTCCGTTTTGGGGCGCACCCTTCTGCTGCGTTTCTCCGTCAGCACGGCGAATCATCGTTGCCAAGGATGGATGTCACTATCGCAAAGTGCAAAGGGATTGATGCGAACACTGGGACGACCGAATCTCAGAAAATGGCAATTGATGCCATAGAGAAGGTATTGAAAGGACATCGCCGTCGCCCTGCGCTTTTGGTGGCTGACCGTGGACGGGGTAAATCATCAGCAATGGGTATCGCAGCCTCTGAAGTGATGAGTCAGGCCAAAAAACAAGTCGTCGTGACTTCTCCAACCTTTTCGAATGTTGAAACTCTATTTTCGCATGCAGCGGAAAGAGGAGGGCTGGCTAAGAAGGGACGGTTTTCACTTGTGTCAGACTACGGTAGCGAACTTTCCTTTGTCGCGCCTGATGCCTTGCTTCGAGATAAACCGCCATGCGACCTTCTTTTGGTTGATGAAGCCGCCGCGATTCCCCTTCCTATGTTGTCGAAAATTTTGAAAGGCTTTAGCCGAGTTGTCTTTTCTTCGACGGAACATGGTTATGAAGGTACCGGCCGTGCGTTCAGCACCCGCTTTAGAAATATGCTAAATGCCGAGGCTAAAGGGTGGCGTGAAGTCTGTCTTACAGAGCCGGTCCGCTGGGCTGAGAATGACCCTCTTGAGTTGTGGCTGTTCAGCGCATTTTTGTTTGATGCAGAGCCTTTATTGCCTAATACATCGGAGCAGGCTGTCACCATCAGACCTCTTGATGCGGATAACCTTGCCAATGATGAAAACACGTTAAAACAGCTGTTCTCTTTATTGGTGACTGCTCATTACCAAACCTCACCCAATGATTTGGTTCAGCTGCTTGATGGCCAAGACCAGCATATGATTGGTGCATACTGTGGCAACATTTTAGTCGGGGCGCTACTGGCATCAAAAGAAGGGGGCTTTGAGCGTGAATTGGCACAAGCTGTCGTCGATGGCAAACGCCGTCTCAAGGGACATCTCCTTGCACAAAGTCTTTCCACCCACACTGGGAACGTTGAGGTACTGACAAGTGCTCTTCTTCGCATTGTTCGTATTGCCGTGTTACCGGAGTTCAGGAATAGGGGTATTGGCAAGCAGTTAATCGGCGAGTTAGAAGAAGTGGCAGCCATAGAAAACATCCAGATCGTTGGTACCAGTTTTGGCGCCAACTATGGACTTTGGCTGTTCTGGTCTTCATTGGGGTATCAGCCTTTGCGGTTGGGTGTACAAAGAGATGCTGCGAGCGGTACCTACTCGCTTCAAATGGCAAAGCCAATTCAACACAAACCTGATTGGTTCGATGGCATTCAGCACTTGTTCTATCTCAACCTGAGTTATCAGATGGCTGAACAGTTTTCGGACATGGATACGGTGTTGATCCCTGCTTTGCTATCAGGCGCAGATGTCGTCCCGACGCCTTCAGAAACTGCACTTCACCAGGTTCGTCTTTTTGCACAGGGTAATCTGGGATACGATTTAGTCACGGGAAGTTTATGGCAATGGTTCATGCATCGGCTTGCCTCTAAGCCTGCAGAGAATAAACCTGACGAAATGCGTTCACTGATGATTGCACGCCTTCTCCAACGACAGTCTTGGGCTGATGTCGCAGAAGAGTTCGGCTTTCGTGGACGCAAAGATACAGAATCAGCAATGCGTGATTGGACTCGTCAGCAGTTGGCACAATAAGGACATACAATGAAACTCGTCGTTGATACCCACACCCATACTCTTGCTAGCGGGCATGCCTACAGCACCATTTTAGAGAATGCTGCACACGCCAAGGAGGTAGGTTTAAGCCATCTTTGTGTGACGGACCATGCCAGCTCTATGCCTGGCGCGCCACATCACTGGCATTTTGTTAATCAAAGGGTGATCCCTGATCACCTTAACAATGTGCGTATTCTTCGTGGCGTAGAAGCCAACATTATGAATGCCGATGGCGAATTAGATATGCCGACTTATGTTTATGCTGGGATGGAGTGGGTTAATGCCAGCTTGCATGAGGCGGTTTTTCGGGCTCAATCTAAAGAGGCGCATACCCAAGCAATGATTCGCGCGATGGAAACTCAGTTAATTGATGCCATTGCACACCCGGGAAATCCAAATTATCCCATTGATGCAGAGGCTGTGGTTGATGCTGCCGTTCAACATGGTGTGGCTATCGAGCTAAACAATTCCTCTTTGAATGGCTCGCGTAAAGGCAGTGAACCGTTCTGCCTTACTATTGCTGAACTTGCGAAGGAGAAAGGGGCTTATGTCTCGACGGGATCAGATGCGCATTTCGCCTTAGACATTGGTAACCTTTCCAGCGTACAGAGAATCATTGAACAAGTCGGTCTTTCAGAAGAGCAAGTCATCACGTCAAAAGCAGAACGTTTCGAGACATTCCAACGTCGTCGATTTGCAATCAGGCAAAGACGTGTCGAAGAACTCTCTCAGAGAGCATAAATTTACACTGTAAATGAACGTGAAATTTCTCAGAGGTTTGGATAAGATTTATCTAACATTCAATACATTCAATGTATTGAATAGCAAATATACTTTGTACTCTGCTGCAGAGAAACTCAGTGCTTTACCATTAGTTGGCCGCTGAGCACAAAAGAGGGAAGAGGCTGATGTCGGGGAGGCAGTGTAATGAACGGTTATGAAAAACTCTGCGATACCCTGATTGAAAAATCAGGGGGAGAAGGTGAGTGCAAACGCTTCCAGGAAAGAATTGAACTTGGTGGCGGCGGTATTCACGCCCGCTTGTATGTTACGTCCCACCCCTTGGATGAACATGATGAAGAAGATTTTGGTCATCCCGTCGTTATTCGGGATATCAGTCGTAGTGGAATGGGATTGTTGACCCAGGAAAGTGTCGATATTGATGCCAATTACTTTTTGAAAGTTGTTGATATTCCTTCACTCAAAGGCACTCTGGTCTATTGTAACGATGAATCTGATGGTAAGTTTCGTTATGGTTTCAGCTTAGATGAATGGTTATCAGATGAAGAGCATCAGAAGCTATCTCCTTAGCATTCTGGATCGTTAACTTCCTGATTTAAAAGCACACTGAACCAGTGTGCTTTTTTTGTACTTCACAACGTAGGATTAAACTTTAATGAGAGGAGGGCAGAATAGCCAAAACTCTCTATAATTCATTTATATGACACAGGTATCTTAATTGAGTCAATCGTCATTAGTTTAATGAGATCTGATTCTAACTTGAGTGTTGTGGTGTTTCTTTTGAAGTGTTTCATCTAGGTAGAATACGAGTGTGATATTTGTTCGTAGTTTTAGTGTATTTATTTAGGGGATTACATGCTGCAACAGCTTTTGCGGCTGTCTAACGATGGTCGCAGGGTCTACATGACTGTAGTACCTAAGGCAGACCAAGACGCGCCCCAAATCGAAAAAAAGCATATCGTTGATTGGCTTATCCAACATAAAGTGGCCAGTTTCTTCCGCTTTGAGCAAACCATCGAAGCGGTGCTGGTCAAGATTAACGCTTCCACCGACGAGTGGAAGGGGGAGCCAGACGATGTCGTTGTTGCTGAACGTCGTGATGCGACGGTCAGCGCACGCTTTGACGATGAAAAAATGACGGCATTCCTGCGCGTCAATGGCGCGTGTGGTGGTAACCCCATCAAAGGCAATGATCTCCTTGCCGCGCTGAAAGCGTCCCAAATTGTGCGCGGTGTAAAGAAACAAACCCTACAAAAATTGCTCACCGCTTCGGCCCGTCTCAAGCCGGGCGAGTACCTCGAAGTGCCGATTGCCAACGGCAAATGGCCAATTCCCGGTGACGACTCCAAGCTTGCATATCTGGTTCAAGACAGCAAATCCCGCGTGCTCCGCCCTCAAGAGCGAGAAGATGGCACCGTTGATATGCGTGACTTGGGCAAAATGATCACGGTTCAAGAAGGGCAACCGCTAGCCAAGCGCATTCCACCGACAAAGGGGATTGAAGGTTTCCGTGTTACGGGCGAAGTCCTTCCGACCACGCCAGGTAATGATGTACCACTAAAGCTCTACCCAGGCAGTAAATTCAGCAGCAATGATGAAAATGTGATTGTAGCTGAAGTCGCAGGTTTACCGCTTTTGCACCCTGACGGTGTGGAAGTGGATAATGCCCTGTGTATGAAGTCGGTGACCGTCGCGACGGGCCACGTGGACTTTGAAGGCAGTGTCGTCATTAACGGTGACGTGAATGCAGGCATGAAGGTCAACGCGACGGGGTCAATTACTGTCGGTGGTGTGGTGGAATCTGCAACGCTAACGGCGGGTGGAGATATTATCATTCACAATGGTATTTTAGGCCGCCAGGTTCAATCCGAACAAGAGATCACCACCAGCTTGCAAGCCAAAGGCTCGATAGTGGCCAAGTTCGCTCAGTACGCCCGTATAGAAGCCAGAGGTGATATCAATATCAGCCAGCATGCGATGCATTGCCGCACATTTACAGAGAGCAATCTTGTCGTCTGTGATGCTAATAAACGGACGGGAACCTTAACGGGCGGTACGCATGTGGCCCAGTGTGGCGTGAAGGTGCTTACGCTTGGGGCAGCCTCCGGTGTCCATACCAATGTTCATGCCTTTACAGGCCTCAGTGATTTAATGGCAGACACGCTACACCTCTCTAAAGAGCTGGATCACGAGCATGAGCAGTTGATGAAGGTGAAAGACGCCGAGATGAAACTGCTTCAGCAACCGGCAAACAAGCGTCCTGAAGAACTTATTGAGCGTTTGGCGTGGACTAAAACGCATCACTTTGAACGCATTGCGGAAATCAAAGCTAAGATGGAAAACAGCTCCTCTGAGCTCAGTACCTTGTACCGCCGCTATGTGATTGAAGTGTATAAAAACTGCTTCCCAGGGGTTTATTGTCAGATTGGGGACACATCCGCCAACTTGGTGAACGAGTATGGTGCCTGTAAATTTGTCACAAATGGCAAAGAAGTCACGATTGAAAAATCTTCTTCCTGATGTGTATACCTAAACTTTAGGGGCTGTTGACCTTTGGTGATGATTTTTGCAGCAGTTTGCGGGGGTTTTATGCAAGGCAGAAGCTTCGATGTGTAGTAGCCTACATGAGACGCTGATAACGCAGCAGAAATTCCCCACAAACGCTGCCCGAAGGGTTCGACTGCGCGTCCCGTACTCTAAGCGTTTTATGCTTTGTTGAGGTGTATTTGCTTAGAATGACTAGGCGGCACACACCTCGCCGCGCCTAAAACGCTTATAGCGAGAACAAAATTTAACCACCAAAGATCAACAGCCCCTAGTTACCGTCATTTACACTGTAAAATGTCAGACACAAAAAAGCACCGATATCGGTGCTTTTTTGTTGTCTAGCAGGGACGGTTTTTATCATCCAACCTTCTGAATTTTTCCGTCTTTTAAAGCCTGCAATACGGCCAGTTTCGGGCCATCTGCCACTATGCTTCCCTGTTCGACCACAATGATGCGGTCAACGACATCCAGCATACCAGTTTTGTGTGTGTTGATGATCAGTGTTTCGTCCCGGCGAAGTGAAGACATTTGCTGCTTGATGTATTGCTCAGAGCGGTTATCCATAGCACTGGTCGGTTCATCCATCAAAAGCACTGGAGGACGACCCAACATGGCGCGGGCGATAGCAATAGATTGGCGTTGGCCGCCGGAAAGCTGATTGCCGCCTTCGCCCACCTGACGTTCAAGGCCTGCAGGATCTCGCTGCGTAAAGGTGGTGACGCCAGAACGGTTGGCGGCGTCAAGAATGTCTCTGTCGTCTGCCAATGGACGTCCTAGAGTAATGTTGTCACGGATAGAGCCAAAGAACAGTATAGGGTCCTGCGGGACACAGCCTATATTACGGCGTATGTCGATATTGTGGATTTGGCTGATGTCTGTCTCATCGATACGTACTGAACCCGCTGTAGGGCGATACAGGCCCATTAACAGTCGACTGAGTGTCGTCTTGCCTGAACCGATACGTCCGATAATAGCCACCTTCTCTCCGGGAAGGATAGTGAAGGAAATATCACGGAGTGCGGCCACTTCTGAATTGGGGTAGTTGAAGTTCACGCGGTCGAATTCAATCTTGCCACGGATAATAGGGCGGTGAATGTAGCGTTTCCCCTCTTCCTGTTCGGAAGGCATATCCATCAACTGGCTGATGATTTCCATGGCGGACTTGGCTTGATTGTAGCGCGTGGATAGCAAGGACAGTTGAACCATTGGACCTACGGCACGGGAACTCAACATGGTTGCCGCAATCAATCCACCCATGGTCAGGTCACCCGCAGAGATAAGGTACACACCAAACACTATCATCGAGACATTGACGAACTGTTGAATAAAGCCCGCGGCGTTTTGAACCGAGTCAGTCAGGCGGCGGGTTTTGATCCCCCAGTTTGCCATGTGTGCCACGGCTTCTTCCCAGCGATATTGGAACTGACTCTCAGCGCCAAATAGCTTGATGGTTTCCAAGCCCGCCAGACTTTCAATCAGGTTGGCGTTCTTTTGGGAAGACAGGCGAGAGCCTTCTTCAATGGTATGGCGTAATGGCTTTTGGATGATAGCGGCGTGGATCATCAAAATCAGCACAGCTGCGATGGGCACAATAACCAGAGGCCCAGCCACAATCCAGATGATAAACAGGAAGAAGAACGCAAAGGGTAAATCAATCAAGGCCGAGACAGAAGCAGAGGTAAAGAAATCCCGTATGGATTCGAACTCCTGCATATGGCGAGCAAAGGCACCGACAGAAGGCGGGCGTGCCTCCATGCGAATACCCATGACTTTCTCAAAGATTCTGGAAGAGATCAGTAAGTCCGATTTTTTCCCTGAGATATCGATGAAGTAACTTCGCAGCATCTTGAGCACAAGATCGAACAGGAAGATGACGAAGACCCCGGTGGCAAGAACCCAAAGTGAGTCAAACGCCAAATTAGGCACAATTTTGTCGTAGACGATGCGCGAAAAGAGTGGGGTGGCGATAGCAAAAGCGTTGATGAAAATGGAGGCTATCAGCACATCACGATAAATCGAGCGGGACTCCCAAAGGGTGCTCCAGAACCAGTGGCCCTGACGCTCTTTAAGAATTTCGGGAGATCGCTCGTCGTAGCGGAACTGTTTTTTCAGCAAGAAAACACGCCCAAGGTAATCCTCTTCCAGTTCGCTGATAGGGCGAACGGCAGGCGTGGTGTCGGTGAGCGGTTCAACCACTTCCGCTTCACCGGTTTCATGATTGATGCTTTGAAGCACACATGCTTGATTGTCCTTGAGTAACAAAACACAAGGACACAGCATCGGCGACAAATCTTTGAGCGCCTGGCGGCTTTCTTTGGCATCGATCCCCGCCCGCTCCGCAGCTCGGGGAAACAGGAAGGGGGAGAGGTATCCGTCAGAAATCGGCAAGCCGGACACTAACGCATCCGGCGAGTTTGATTGACCGAAGTATCGGCTGACGTAAACCAAAGATTGCAGCAGGGGGTCTTTAACCATGATTCTCTGATTTCTTCTCGAATATAAAGCCCTGGAAACCATTCACGAACAGCTCAGACAGTTTATTGAGCTGGGCTTCCGTTTCTACGCGCGTGGCGATGGTTGTGATATTCAGGTTGTGTGCCGTACGACATATTGAAGCTAGCACATGGCTTTGCGACTCGTCGTCGAGATTACTGGTGTAAGCAAAATCAATCTTCACGTATGAAGGTTTGAATTTATTCAGGTAATCCAGCGACTGGAAGTTTCGGCCATAGTTGTCCACACCGAACCCGAAGTTGAAGCGGTGCGCCGCCTCGGTCAGCAGGCTGACGTGATCCGGGAAGCGTACAAACACACTTTCCGGAATTTCGAAGAACAGGCGCCCCGCCATGTTGCGGTGCTTCTGCATCGTCGTAGTCAGCCAGCGAATGAAGGAAGCATTGGTGACACTGTTCTGGGTCAGGTTGATTGCGACCGGACCAAGGTTCGGGTCATCACCCAAACGATCAATCATGTGACTCACCACGTAGCGGTCGAATGACTCACCCAGTTCCAGTTGCTCAACAGCACCAAGGAAGTGCGCAGCGCCATAGTAGTCTTCACCTTTCTCAATTGCGGAGAAGACTTCCTGGTGAATAACTGTCTGATCACTGGATGAGGCTGACTGGAACTTGAACTTGAACCAGTCGTGCGCCATGGCATCAAGGATAAGTGATTTCCACTGCTGTTTACCCATCGAAGCATCATTCGCCGTTTGGTCAATCATAGAGATTGGGTGATTCGGCGTATTGCGTGCTTGAGTCAGGGCGTTATCTGCCTGCGCCAGCAAAACACTCGCATCGCGGTTATCTGAGCTGTTAACCGCGAGGCCGATAGCCACTTTCGGTGGAGTAATCCCCATTGGGTCATGCTGCATATCGTTCACGATAGCCATGATACTTTCACCGATAATTTGCAGATCTTCACCTGTGCTGTTCGGTGCCAGAATCACAAATTCGTCTTTCGAGATACGCGACGCAGTGCAGTCAGCATCGGTCAGGGTGGTGTTCAGCTTCTTGGCAAACTGACCAACAATGGTGTCACCTTGGGCAAAACCCTGATTGCGGTAGGTATCTGTGATCAGGTCAACTTTCACCATCACCAGACCACCGACGGCTGATTCTGCCAGCCAAGATTTAAGCTGGCCAACGAAGAAGCTACGGTTACCCAAACCAGAAACAGTATCACGGTAAGCGTGCTCACGCAGGCGGTCGGCTTCTTTGGCTTGTTGCTCAAAATACGCTTCGAGCTGGCTGCTCATTTGGTTTATGGCGCGAACCACGGTTTTCAGCTCGCGAGTCGGTGGCAATGGTATCGGTTCGCCAAACTTATTACGGGCAATTTCTTTTGCACGTTTGGTGATGGTATCAAGTGGTCGCAGTGAACGGCTGAGCTGTATGGCGATAATAAGCATCGCAATAACAAACAAAATACCTATCCATACACCCAGTTGAATGGTGGAACGCCACATTTCCTTGTAAGCGTAACCCGGGTGTGAAACCACGGTGACTTCTGCAAGCTGTAACCAGCCGCTGGTAAAGGTGCGTTCTTCCGTAATAACAGGGAAGAGTTCCAGGTTGGTATACCAGTCTGGCACGCCTTCTACATGTATCGGATATTCGCGGATAATTTCGCTGCCATCGGAGAGCATTTTCAGACGGACTTCCTGATAAAAACCGCCATCGAACAGTGCATTGATCACCGATTCCACAGCGACTTTATCGTCGTCTTCAAGATAAGGCGCGAGGGCAAGGCCCATCGAGTTAATGGTGTTATTTACCTCAGCCGATTGCTGAGTCAGCAGAAAATTACGAGTGGTGTTTAGCTCAATACCTGTCACTGCCAGAATCAGCAGGAAGAATATCGCCAACATCCATGTAAACAATTGCCGGTATAAAGTCATAGACATTTACCCATCATAGTTTTTGATCGGTCTGTTCAGCTTTACAGACCCCATGCGCGCCCGGAGATCGTTCCACAATCCCAGTCGCGATGATTTGCCTGCAAGCTCACCTTTACCACGTTCTTTCATGAGCCATAGCCTGCTACCGTTGAAGCTGTATACAGGAAGTAGGTCTCGTCGTTTTGAGGCCTTTTTAATTTCTGGGTCGATATTATCCAGTAGGACAGGCTCGGAGGAAGCAGTTGGGTAATAGGCAACAACCATATGGAATTGATTGAGTTTGATGGCTTTAACGTAAACAAGACGAAGCTTTTTATCGTCAATGCCGAGCTCTCTGAGCGTGAAGTATTTCGCGATACTGAAATCTTCACAGTCCCCTGCCGCGCTGCCAAGAAACTCCAATGGTGTCGCCCAATAGTCCTTCTTTCCCCACAAATCGATATCATTCACAAAATAGAGCTGGTTGAAGAAGTTATTCACTGCTTCAAGCTTTTGCGTTTCTGAAAGATCGGCAGACTGCGCGACAACATCACGCCATGCCGCGACTCGTTTTCCCGCTCTTTCGCCGTAAAATGACGCTACTTTGTTGATCCACTGACTGTCAGTATCACTCAGTGCGAATGTTACGATAGATGGCAACAGGAACATGAGGAGTAAGGTCGCCCGTTTTCGCATCAGGCAACCTCAGCCACTATTGTCCCCGCTGGGTAAAGATGGTCCATGCTTCCTTTATTTCCCCTTTAAATCCTTTCACGCGACCTACAACACGTCGATTCACAAGCTGTGTGGTTTCTGTGCTGTCGGCCAGCATGAGATCGCCTTCACCCAGGCCTACAATGGTGAGACGATCGACTGGAACGCCTCTTTCTATGAGCTGTGCTTGAACTGCTTTGGCACGTTGGACAGACAAGCCCCTGTTGTAGTCGTCAGACCCTGGAGAACTTGTATGTCCTTGAAGTTCTAGAAAGGTTTCGGGATAAAGCTTAAGGAATCCAGCCATTTTGTCCAGTGCTTCACGGTAAGCGGGTTCTACAATTGCAGAGTCGTTTGCAAACTGAATTCTTAATGAGTTGTCACTTTCAAGCAAAAGGTAGTTCGGGCACCCATCGTTATCGATGATTGCCACGTCTGGCGTGTTGTCACATAAATCGCGCGCGTTGATCACACCGTCACTATCATCGTCCAATAAATCGGCGCGTTGTTCAGCAAGAGGAGGTTGGTCAGCGGAAAGTGAGCAGCCGCCAATGGCAAGGAGAATGCTGCTGAATAGCAATACGTGTTTCATGGATTAACCTTCTTTGTCTATCACAGGTTCAAGCCATTCCTCCGGTACATCGACACGCAGCGCATCCAGCAGGGTGCCCATACTGTTGAGTACACGGTATTTGGCCGTAATGTTCGCGTAGTGCGCATCGAGATATGATCGCCTTGCCTCAAACAGTTCATTTTCAGTATTGAGCAGGTCCAGTAAGGTTCTGCGGCCAATTTTGAATTGCTTTTCGTAGGCGATAACGGTTTCAGACGCCGCATCTACGTGTTGTGCAAGATATTTCTTTTGTTGCTCGGTTAGCTGGTACGCGCTCCAGGCCAAGCGTGTACCCTCTCCCAAAAGTCGCGAGGCGTTGTCGAAAATGTCCTTCGACTTGTTCAATTGATACGCGCTGCGACGCATGTTGGCGGCATCGGTGCCACCGTTATATAGGTTGAATCGAACCCGCAGCATGGCGCTGAGCTCGTTCACTTCGTCTTCGACACCACCTGCTTCTTCACTCCAGCTCTGGCTGGCCTCGAAAGTAAACGATGGGTACATGTTGCCTTTGTTTTGTCGATACTGGGCACGTGCCGCATCGATGTCATAGGTCGCCAGTTTGACTACCGGATTGTTGGCAAAAGCCACTTCTAACGCTTCTGCTTGTGACTGGGGTAGATAGAGAGCATCTACCTCTGGGTCGACAGGGTCTTTGATGTCGACGCCGACAATTCTCAGGAATTCGGTTTGCGCGTCATCCATATTACTTCTGGCAGCCAGCATATTAGTGATAGAACGTGCAACACGTGCCTGAACCTGTGACAGGTCAGCAGTGGAACCAATGCCCGATTCTGCGCGCCGCTGAATGTCTGCCAGCATCTTTTCATGGACTTCGACATTGGCTTCAGACAATGAGAGAAGCTGTTTGGCAAGCAGCACAGCCACATAGGCTTCCGTCACTGCCAGCGACTTATCCTGCGCATCGGAGAGCAATTGATAGCGCTGCGCTTCCGCCTCAAACTCAGTGCGGTCGATGTTATCTCCGGTCTGTCCATCCCAGATGAGTTGGGTCAGGCTGATACTGGCGTCGCGACGGTTGAAGTCCATGTCACCACTGGCTTGGGTGGATGAGTTATCAATACGCTCATAACCTACGCCTGCATTGAGGTTGATGTCTGGCAGGTAGTCACCCGTGGCCGCATCAATGCCTTCCCTGTTACTCATGAAGTCATTAAATGCACTTTTCAGCTCTGGATCGGTGGCGATAGTGGTCGCGACGGCTTGTTCCACAGACATGGACCACGCAGGCGCACACAGTGAGCTGATGGCAGAAGCGATCAAAAGCTTTTTCCAGTTCAAAACACATCCCCCTATAAAGGCAGCATTTAGCGCAAATTATTGTTATGTCACAGCCTCTTTTTATGGGCTGGTTTTTTAAATCTTTATTCTCTCAGCGCGGATTTCTGCGCTTGCAGTATGGGTTTTAACAGATAGTCCAACACGCTGCGTTTACCCGTGATGATGTCAGCAGAAGCTGTCATTCCAGGAATAATCGGTAGCTCTTCACCTGCACCCAAGTTATTGGATTCAGTGCGTATTTTTACAAGATAGAAGCTATTTCCCTCTTCGTCCTGAATTGTGTCTGCACTGATAGTTTCCAAAATGCCTGTCAGACCGCCGTAGACGGTAAAATCGTAGGCGCTGAATTTCACGATGGCTTCAAGCCCTGGGCGGAGGAAAGCAATGTCCTGTGGGGCGATTTTGGCTTCGATCAGCAGGTTGTCTTCACTCGGTACGATTTCAACCAAATCCATTCCTGGTTGGATGACGCCACCAACCGTGTTGACGTGCAATTTCTTGATGGTGCCATCGACCGGACTGACAACCACAGTTCGTTGTACACGGTCAGCAAGGGTGACGCGGGTCTCCGTCATGGCAAGAAGTTTGTCTTCTACATCATTGAGGCGCTCCTGCTGTTCACCACGGAATTTCAGCGCGACATCAACGTGCTTAAACACGGCCTCTTGCAGTGCAGAAGTAATAGAGGGGAGTGACAATTCTGCTGAAGACAGTTCGCGCTTGGTGTCGTTCACCTGTCGCTGTAGTTTCAGCAAATCGATTTGTGGCACCACGCCTTCATCAGCTAATGGTTTGGTGATGTTGTATTCTTCGCGGGCAAAATTGTAGCTTTGTCGAAGGTTTTGCACCCGCGCCCGGGTTTCAATGAGCTCTTGTTGTTTCTGGCGAATTTGCTGCGACGTGACGGACAACTGGTTTTGAAGGTTGTTGAGCTTTTCACGGTACTCGGCTCGTTGACGGGAAACCACTGCACGGTGCTCCTCAACGAACGTTGGATCAAATTCAAGCTCTACGCGATTGATAGAGACTGACTTTTGCCAGTCTTCAACCTCGACGTCTGGATCGACCACTACTGAGTCCACCAACGTTTTCAGCGTGACAGAATCGCCCCGCAAACTGGTGAGCTCCTGAATTCGCTCGCGGAAGTCAGAACGGAACATGGTGTCATCAATCAACAGCAATTGCTGTCCTTCTTCGACGATGTCTCCCTCACGGACCAGCAGTTCTTTAACCAGCCCCCCTTCAAGGTTTTGTACCACCTGAAGTTGAGACGACGGAATCACTTTCCCTTGACCCACAGTGACTTTGTCGAGTTCGGCAAATGCCGCCCAGATAGCGCTGATCGTAATAAAAAGAGCGATGACCCATAGCAAGACTCGCGCACTTTTAGGGGTTGAAAGCAAAAGAGCTGCGGTTTTGTCGTCAATATAGTCAAGGTGCTCGCTGGCTGGCAGCTTAGATCCCGGTTTATTTGATTTTGTCATTGTTATGCCGACTAAAATATCCAAGAAAGACAAAAAGAGTTGCAGGCCAGAAATGCCAACATGCCCTAATAAAAGAGTAGTTTATCTATGAGATTCTCACTAATCGGGAGCAGTGTAACGAGAATGAGCAAGAGCCAGTTTCTCACTGGCGAGAAACTGGCGAGTATTCCGTAACTTAGGCCTCATGCGGCTTTAGCGCGAAGAAGGGGTGTTGGTGGTGTGGAAAAAATTTCTTTTAAAAAGTGAAAAAAACGTAGGATTTTCCGCTCGTTTTGCTGCGTATTTTTCCTGACTTTTTGAAGGGTTAAGTGTTTAGGTTCATATTAAAGGTCTGCCAAAAACAAGGCCCAGCTACCGAGGAGGTGGTTGGAGGATTATCCTTTAAAGCTCTGCTTGTCGAGGTGATGCTTTTTAAGCTTTTCGTAGAGGGTCTTTCTGGCCAGCCCCAACTCATTTTGCACCTCTTTGAGCATGCCGTTATGTCTGTTTAGGGCATCGAACAAAATAGCTCGCTCCACTTTCAAAATGCGATCTGCCAGTGTGTCGCGTTCTTTTTCATGCTCTGTCCCGCTTTCATTCGTCAGGCATTGCTCTCCCATCAGCACCCAGCGTTCTGAGTACGCTTGAAGCTCCCGCACATTGCCTTTCCATGAGTGTTGTAGCAGTTTTTCTTTGTGCTCAGCGTCTAAAGTAGGTGGGGCAACACCAAAGCGAGATGCGGTGGTGCGCACGAAGTTCTGGCAAAGGGTGATCACATCTTCGCTGCGCTCCCTCAGCGGTGGAAATGCCAATGTGGTTTCAGACAGGTTCTGGAACAGACGTTGATTGAATCGCCCTTGGGCAATGCTGGCAGTCAAATCGACGCGGGTTGACGCAATAATACGCGGGCGGCCTGATGATTCTGTCAGGTCAGCGAGTTTTTCCTGTACGTTGGCAGGCAGCGCTTCAATACCATCGAGAAAAAGGGTGCCTTTACCCGCCGTTGCCACCTTACTGTGTTTATAACTTGGCAGGGTGGCATACGCTTGTTGTTCGGATCCAAACAGCTCCATCGCAACCAAGGCTTCGGGGACCTGGCGACATTTCAGTGCAACAAAGGGTTCGTCCTGTCTGGTCCCCTGATCGTGGATAAAGCGTGCAGCCAGCTCTTTCCCTGTTCCTCTTTCCCCTTGAAGCAGTACATCGCTGTCTTGATCTTTCAAATGGAAGATCGTTCTCCTGAGCTGTTTGACCGAATCCGCGTTCCCCAAAATCCTTGGTCCTGGTGCACTTTGCGTTTCCAGTTGCCTTTTCAGCTCGCGGTTTTCCATCACCAGCTGACGTTTATCAACCCCTCGTTTGAGGACATCAAGCAGGTGATCGGTTGAGAATGGTTTTTCGAGAAAATCGTAAGCTCCCTGACGCATGGCTGAAACGGCAGTAGAAATATCCCCGTGTCCGGTCAGCATGACAATTGAAAGCTCTCGGTCGATTTCCAAGGCTTTGGTTAAGAACGTCATGCCATCCATTTGCGGCATGTTGATGTCTGAGATAATCACGCCTTCAAACGCTGGAGTTAGCTGTTCAAGTGCCTCTTTGGCGGCGGCAAAAGCGCGGGAGTGAAACCCTTCAATTTCCAGGGTCTGGCTCAGCGCATCACGGATAGTGCGCTCATCATCAATGATCCATATTTCCGGTGTCACTGCGGGGTATCTCCATCGTAAAGACGTTGAAGGGTGATGGTGAACTCAGCGCCACCGGTTGGATGGTCGCTGATTTGAAGGCTGCCGCCAAACTCTTCAACTATCCGTCGGCAAATGGTCAGCCCTAATCCGAGCCCCTCTTTTTTGGTGGTGTAGAAGGGTGAAAAAATATGCTTCTTGGTGTCGTTATCAATGCCGGGTCCATTGTCCCACACATGGATGGATACGCGATCAAGAAAGGTTTCTACCTTGATACCAATTTCTGGTGAAGGGGTATTGGCCACTGCCTGTGACGCATTGTTCAGAAGGTTCAAAATCACTTGCTCAAGCTGGACGGTGTCCGCATTCACTACCAGTCCCTTCTCTGGGATGTGGCAAGCGATCTGGATACCTTTTTTGATAAAGCTTGCCGCTGATAACTTCAGTGATGCTGAAATTGCATCATCAACTGAAGAGCGTGCTTTGCCTTCGAGGTTTTGTTTACGGGCGAAGATTTTAAAACGCGCGACAATGTCTGCGACCAAGCCAATCAGCTCATTGAGCTGGTTAAGGTTGCCATTGACTGACTCATAGCGTTCCTTTTCCATTAGCTTGATGCTGTTTTCGGTATAAGTGCGCATGGCGGCCAGAGGTTGGTTGATCTCGTGATTAATGCTGGCAGAGAGCTCGCCCAGCATGGCCAGCTTTGCCGCCTGAATCAGTTCATTTTCCGTCTGGCGCAGGGCTTTTTGTGTGTCTTCATATTGTTGAATGCTCTGACGCAGCTTGGTGTTGGTTTCCTCAAGGCTCGCGGTTCTTGAGGCCACTTTTTGCTCCAGTTCATCGTTGAGCCTTGCAAGTTTTCGCTGGGTTTTGACGGTTTGGAGCCAAGCGGTAAGCACCAAAACCAGCAGGCCGTAGAAGGTAGCGAAAATCAGGACAGACTGGGTAACCACTGGCCAGGCATTGCTGGTGGGAATAAAACCGTATATCCGCCAACCAGCAGTGCCAAGGTCGGTATTGGAGACGAGCACACGTTCGCGATCTCTATTGGGCAAGCCAAGATGGAGAGCGTCCTGCGCTTCAATATCTTCCAGTGCTTTGAACCTTGTGAGATGACTTAAAGACGAGTCCCCATAACGTCGGGAGTCACGAATCGTTTCTTTTTGTTTGTCAGACAGAATGGAAAGGGACTGATATAGCCACTCGTCGCGCGAGCTGTAGAAAACCACTCCGAGTGGATCGGCAATCAAATAGTCGAATTTCTGCTGATCCCAGATGCTGTCGATGATAGAAAGGTCGACTTTTAGGGTCAGCACACCCGTGATTTCTTCGCCATCCCAAACGGGATAAGAAAAGTAATAGCCGCGCTTGTCAGACACCACCCCCAATGCATAGTAACGCCCTTTCTTGCCTTCTATTGCTTGCTGAAAATAAGGACGGTAGTTGTAATTGTGTCCCACAAAGCTTTGTGCGTCTCCGGCATTACTGGCTGCCAGCGTGAGGCCGTTTTTGTCCATCAGATAGAGCACGTCACTTTTAAGGCGCGTATTCCAGTTACCCAGCAAAAGATTGGTATCATTCAGTAATCTTTCACTCTTCGGCACACGTAGAAGACGTTTCAATCTTGGATCTGCAGAAAGAACAACAGGGATTTCACTGTAACGGGACAGCTCTGCAGAGAGTTTTTCTTGAAGCTGATTGACGTCATACTCAATTTCTGTGGTGAAGCGCTTTTCGACTGAGGAGTAGGTGAAAACACCGACCAATACAGTCAGTAATACGCCAATAGCTGTGATCAGTGAGATAAAAAGACGACGGCGCATAGCTTCCCTGTTAAATAGGTTCCATAACTGGTTGATGTGATGAGCGCCAACCGCCTGTAGAGTGCGGAAATTCGCTTGAGAAAAGACGCATGCCCCATCACAATGACGTAAAAACGTATTCGGAGCACCACAATGGATTTGTACGATATTCGCAGAGAATATAACCAAGGCGGTTTGAGACGCAAAGACCTGCCTGAAAACCCGGTTCAATTCTTTGAGCATTGGCTCAAACAAGCCATTGAGGCCAAGCTGCCAGACCCAACGGCGATGACTGTTGCCACCGTTGACGAAAATGGGCAGCCATTTCAACGCATTGTGTTGTTGAAGCATGTCGACAACGACGGGTTTGTGTTTTACACCAACCTCGGCAGTCGTAAAGCTAAACAATTAGCAGATAACTCACGTATCAGCCTCCATTTCCCATGGCATCCACTTGAGCGTCAGGTACATATCACAGGGACCGCAGAAAAACTCAGCAAGCTTGAAGTAATGAAGTATTTTCTATCCCGTCCTAAAGAGAGCCAATTGGCCGCTTGGGCGAGCCGTCAGAGCGAGCGTATTACCGCGCGTTCAGCATTGGAAAGCAAATACATGGAGCTGAAGCAACAGTTCGACAAGGGCGAAGTGCCAGTGCCAACCTTTTGGGGCGGATTCCGCGTGAAGCCAGAGTCTTTCGAATTCTGGCAAGGTGGTGAACATCGCCTGCACGATCGTTTTGTCTTCCAGAAAGAACAGGATGGTCAGTGGGATATTGAGCGCTTGGCGCCATAATTCCGCTGCTCTAAGCCAATAAGAAAGCAGCGCTTTTGCGCTGCTTTCTTATGCCTAACATCGGGTATATATCGCTAAAAGCTATTCTGAAAGCACCAGAGTCAGTTGCTGCTTCAACAGTGAGTCTGGGATTTTGCACCCCACGCCATTTTCCAGCGCTTTATCAACCAACTCGGTTTTACTTGCTGCACCCAGTTTGACGCGCAGGTTAGCGAAATGGTTCTCAATGGTTTTGACCGACACACCTAGAGACTGCGCAATAAATTGTGGCTTTTTACCGAACTGGTGGAAGAAGAGCACTTCTGATTCGCGAGCGGAAAGTGATGCACTTCCTTGTGTGTTTGCAGCGGGCTGGGGCTCAACTGGTTCAATGCCTGCAGCTTTGCAAATCCACTGACCAACTTCCAGTATCGGATTGTCGTTCAGTGCCTGTCCGTGAAAAATTGTTCCCAATACTTCCCCATCATCACCATACCAAGGCACTTTGGTAAACACATGAGCTTGCCATTGACCATTGGGATAAGGGTGGATGTTGAGCACCCGCATATAACGACCACTTTCAATCACCTGCCGATCTTGTTGCTTGAACAGAGCGGCGCAGTCGGCAATCGCATGAGGAAGTTCTTCATCGCCTCTCCCTCTTAGGGCCTCGGGTGAGTCAGCACCGACTAACTTGGCATAGGCAAGATTGACGTGAACAAAACGTGACTGGGTGTCTTTACAGCCCCAACAGCCTGGGAGTTGCTCAAACAGGGATATCAGCATGGAAGGTGGCAGGGATATGTCGTTCATCGTTGGGTGGCGATAGATTTAAGTTACATCGTATTGTAAGTGATTGCTTATGACATTAAAAGCATATTAATCATATGGTTACTTCGAAGTAATGATCAGGAATATCCGAAGTCTCTAGATAAAAAAACCGGCTCGTAGGAGCCGGTAAAGACAAGATCTCACTCACTAGAGTAGTTTCCTGTACGACGTGTAGAAGAGGCCACCTGACACTGTGCTCAAGGGTAATCACACACTGTCTGATGGGTCACCGAGGTAAATTTCAGTGATAAAACAGGCGCATACTGCAATATGCGCCTGTTTGACTCTCACTATACTGAGGAGCCAGAAATTCGGACAGGGGGGGAATGTACTAATTAAGTGAATAACTGACAATGTTATTTGTTATTAGCGACCTTGATCTCGTTTTTCTGTTGATATTTTTTGGGATGTTCAGGCGGGACTGCCAATAATTGTGAAGCATGAAAAAGCCCGCAATCGCGGGCTTTTAGGGACATAAAGAGACGTTGGAAACTAGATGTTTCTCACGACCCTAAAGCCAAGGTAGTTGGCGCTAATATCTGATTTCAGCTCTAGACGCTCTGCAACACGCGCGCTGCTTGGTGAGAAACTCCAAGCACCGCCACGGGCGACAGGTGTCTGACTTTCTGCCCACTCCCACACATTACCTGCAGTGTCATACACACCGAATGGGTTAGCAGGGAAGCTTGCGACAGGCGAAGTGCTTCTGTTTGACCAAACGGTGCCGCTCCAGCCAGTGTTGGCGTTACCAACACCAATATCGTTGCCCCACCAAAAGTCAGAGTCGCTGCCGGCACGCGCTGCCACTTCCCACTGAACTTCGGTTGGGAGGGCATAGCTGAACCCGGTTTGCGTACTCAACCATTTAGAATAGGCTTGTGCATCATCTTTAGTGATACAGACAACAGGTGAGTTCTCAGCTTGGTCAAAACCAGGTTTGCGCCAGTTGTGATTCAGCAGCTGTTTTGGTTCGCCGTTGATCAGAGAAGTACATCCCTGGCCTTCTTCGGCGTCCGTCACATAGCCTGTTGCGGCGACAAACTCTCCAAACTGTTTCACAGTGACGGGCGTCGCTGCAATAGAGAAGGGTTGGTCGACAACCACCGGTTGTTTGGCTTCAAAGCCAACGCGGTATTGGCCTGCACCAATCACCACCATTTTAGGTGCCTGACGATTATTCGAGAGTTTGTCAGCGAAACGCTTTCCCGGCTGTGGACGGTTCTCCTGTTCGCGAAGGTTTGCCCAAACCGTAGAATCCTTGTTCATGAACATCTGGCGGCTGTACGGTTCGAAACCTGGCTTCTCAACGGTCAACTGGTGTTGGCCTGCTGGCAGCATGATCTCTACTGGCGTTGAGCCGTAAGTCACACCGTTGATGGTGACATTGTCTTCATAACGGTTTGAACGGATTTTTACATTAACCCAGCGTTTTGCTTGTTGCTTCGGTGCTGCTTTGGCGGAAGTAAAAGAGTTCTCCACACAGTAGCGCTCAGCGAAATCCAGCAATTTACATGCTGCGTTTTCGTCAGGCTGGCTGCGCATTTCCGCTTGCATACGGGTAATGTAACGATTGTTGCCGCTAAAGCCGCTGTCGACCACGTTATTGTTCATCACATGGATATTGAATGACACGCGGTTGGCGTTGAGTTTTGCAGTGGTCGATTCCGTCACATTATCCAGCACCTGAGCCTGGAAGGTATTAACGGCTTTTTGCATGGTCAGGGTTTTGCCCTGATTTGAACATGCAGCCAGCGTCATCGAATCACTACAGGTAATGGTGTGAACCACTTCGATAGTATCTGCGAAGGTCAGTTCCTGACGAAGACGCTTAACACGGGCTTCTTTTTTGGATTCCTGCAGATTTTCCAACGCGCTAACCAGCAATTGTTTCTGACGGTTTTCGCCTTCAACAATACGCTGCTGTTCGGCAATGGCCTGATCATTGGTTAGAGTGGAAGACTGATTATCTTTTACTGCGCTCCACGCAGCTTGGTAATCATCTTTATATTGGGTGAGATCGGTATCTGGGTTTTCGAGGAGTCGACGGAATTGCTCATCAAGACGTTCTTGGGCGAGATTTCGTTTCTTCTCTAACTCGATAGCTTTGGTGGCCAGCGTTTCACGCTCGCTTAATAAAGCATCCAGTTTATCTCGTTGCGTTTGGAGGTTTTCAGCGTGAACGCTAATTTCACTTCGTTTATCGGCTAGCTTCTGTTCCAGCGCAACGACAGGATCGTCAGTTGCCGCATTGGCCCCATTGGCAAGCGATTGACTACTAAGAAGTATCGGCGATAACGCGAATACTAACGCGGCGATGCGATTACTTTTCATATGTCCCTTGCTTATTCTCAGAAATCATAAACACCTTTACTACGCCAAGACATCCTGCTCATTACTGTATCTCGGCAAAACCCGGTATTTATTAGCTTTGTCCCAATTAGCTAGATTAACACGTAAATGCCAATTAGCCTGTTAATGTTACTAATTATTTGACGCTTATCGTTATTATTCAATGCTTATCTTTTGAGTGATAACTCAATAAATTTTAGCCGCTTTCTGTGTTTTAGGAAATAATGTCTGGTAAAAACAATCATAGCTAAAAAATATCATTTAATTGACGCATTTTGATTATTTATCGTCATATTTTTGACGTTTGATATATCAATACTGAGTGAAGGATAAATTAAACCGGATAACGCGGCTTAGTTAACCTTTGCGATGAAACAAGGAAGATCCTTTTCACCGGAACGATGATCACGGAAAGATCATGCCTTCAAATTACCGAAAGCATGATCAAGTGATTCGTTACATCATGCTTCTGATTGGTTAGTGAATTTAAATGATATTTTACAATGAGTTATAGATTATCTTGGGCCTTACTTATCGTCGGAAGCAAATTTCACCTGTGATCGCAATGGTCTGTTTGTTGAGATCCTGCACAATTTTGGTATTGAAATGACAACCTCCGTAGTTTGGCCCTCTCTTGATCATCTTTCCGAGGCGATTTTTCTTCTCGATTTCCGCTAGAGCGTGGCAGAATAGCTGAAGTTTCCCTACTACAATCGTTAACTATGGCATCCGAACTGAAGCACTCTCAGGTTATTGCTTTACCTAATCACCCGTCGTTGCATGCGCACGAATACCGTCAGGTGGTGATTGGTTTGCAAGGCCAAACTGAGTTTGAACTTTCCGGGCGCGGCAGTCTTGTCGGGCCGGGTCAGGGGTGCCTCGTTTCCGAGTCCGAGCTCCATGCTTTTTCTGGCGTCGGGCAAAACGAAATTTTGGTGATCAACTTACCTGAGTCTGTCTTGCTCGGCGAACTCAGCATGAAAGACAAAATAGAGCGCCTGTTCGACCGTGATGCCTATTTTCAACTGGACAGTCAGGCGCAGACGTTGGTGAAAGCGTTGACGTCTGAAATGATCGCCAACCCACATGATGTCATGTTGGGACGCGCCTGTGCCGATACCTTACTGTGCGTCATGGAGCGTCATTTCCGTGAGCAAATCGCGCCGCGACGTCATGGTCACCGTCTGAACATGGATATCATCGATCTCTACATTCGCCAACATATCAGTCGCAAGATCAGCGTGGCTCAGCTGGCAGGTTCTGTTTTTCTGGCAGAAAGCCAGTTCCATCAGTTATTCAAATCCCAAGTGGGCGTAACCCCGCATCAATATGTGCTGAAGAAACGTTTTGAACTCGCGCAGGAACTGCTTAGCACCAGCGAGTTGAACTTGGCACAGATTTCAGACAGCTGTGGTTTTGCCTCCCAAAGCGGTTTCACCTCTGCGTTTACCCGTGTGTTTGGCGTATCTCCTTCCCGTTTTCGCCAGCAGCACTGAGCAGTAACCCTGATCTAAATCATCAACATATGCAAAAAGTTGTTATCGGCACGCATTGGCCGTGGTTCTCTGTTTGTTAATCATCGGAGTTTTTTGCAATAATGCCGCAGAATTTTGAAAGACTCATCGGCACCTCATACCTAGAATCGGTCTTTAATCTAACATATTAGTAACATATGCCACTGCCTCGTGGTTGATGGAGAGAGGAATCTGCTTATGTTAAAAGCGACCGATGTGCTGGTGCCAAGTTACCTTGAGCAACCCGCTTCCGCGCTATGGCCTCATATTTCTTCGCACTATTGTGTCGATGAAAGTGAGTTGCTCGCATCACTGCTCCCACTTGCAACACCTTCTAATGAAGAGCGAAAACAGACGGAAACCCAAGCGGCTGATCTGATTGAGCGTGTGCGTGCGGATAAAACGGCCGTGCAGATGATTGATGCACTTCTTCTCGAATACAGTCTGGATACCCGTGAAGGCATTTTGCTGATGTGTCTGGCAGAAGCATTGATGCGTGTGCCGGATGCGAAAACCGCTGATGCCTTGATCCGTGACAAGCTGGGCGTGGCAGACTGGAAAGCTCACCTAAAAAATTCCGAATCTTTGTTTGTGAATGCTTCGACCTGGGGACTAATGCTCACCGGTAAAGTTGTCACCATCGATGAGCGCAAAGAAGGCGGTGCAGGAAAGGTACTCAATCGTTTGGTTAACAAGATGTCTGAGCCTGTGATTCGTCAGGCGATGCATCAAGCCATGAAAGTCATGGGTCACCAATTTGTCCTCGGTCGTTCAATCAACGAAGCGCTGGAAAACGGTAAACCACTGCGCCAGAAAGGCTTCACTTATTCGTTTGATATGTTGGGTGAGGCTGCGCTTACTACCCAAGACGCACAAAAGTACTTCAATGATTACATGGTGGCGATTGAAACTGTTTCCCAGCAACTGTCTGTAGGTAACGGGCCATCACCTTCTGTTTCCATCAAACTGTCTGCTTTGCATCCGCGATATGAAGTGGCGAACGAAGACCGCGTCATGGGCGAAATGGCTGAGACTGTGCTTCGCCTCCTGAAGCGCGCCAGGGAGTTGGGTGTGGCGATCACCATTGATGCAGAAGAAGCGGATCGCCTAGAACTGTCACTGAAGCTTTTTGAAAAACTCTTCACTCACGAAGATATCAAAGGCTGGGGTCAGTTTGGTCTGGTGGTTCAGGCTTACTCTAAACGTGCCCTGCCCGTGATTACCTGGCTGGCGGCGTTGGCGAAAGAGCACAGCACCGTGATCCCGATGCGACTGGTGAAAGGCGCCTACTGGGACAGCGAAATTAAGTTGGCACAGCAAGCGGGCTTACCTGGCTACCCGGTTTATACCCGAAAAGAAGGCACCGACGTGGCCTATCTTGCCTGCGCACGCTTCCTGCTTTCTGAGCATGTGAATGGGTTTATCTATCCGCAGTTTGCCAGCCACAATGCGCAAACCGTAGCGGCAGTGAAAGCCATGGCTCAGCATGATAACTATGAGTTTCAGCGTTTGCATGGCATGGG
Source organism: Grimontia indica (assembly GCF_000333895.2). Classification (GTDB taxonomy): domain Bacteria; phylum Pseudomonadota; class Gammaproteobacteria; order Enterobacterales; family Vibrionaceae; genus Enterovibrio; species Enterovibrio indicus. Next base: position 50,428 of record NZ_ANFM02000070.1, read on the forward strand.
GGATGCACTTTACTTCCATGCTAAAGAAATGTTTGGTCAGTCTGTACGTATTTACGCGCCAGTGGGCAGCCATAAAGATCTGCTGCCGTATCTGGTTCGCCGTCTGCTTGAAAATGGTGCCAACAGCTCGTTCGTTCACCGTTTGGTCGACGCTGCATGTCCGGTGTCTGATTTGACTCAACATCCGGTTGATACATTGGCGTCACGTCCAACGCTGCACAATGCGCGAATTCCTCAGCCTTCTGAGATTTTTGGCGAATCACGCCAGAACTCCAAAGGTGTTGCGATCGACATTGAAAGCGAATGGGAAGCCTATGATGCCAAGGTTCAGGCCTTTATGGATGCAACCTGGAGTGCGGGACCTATCATCAATGGTGAACGCCTGGCAGGTGATGCTCACACAGTGGTTGCTCCTTACGATCACCGCCTGAAAGTGGGTAGCATCAACTGGTCGACGCCAGAGCAAGCCAAAGAAGCGCTGAATGTCGCCGCAGCCAATGTCGATAGTTGGCGAGCACTTTCTGCCAAAGAAAGAGGTGAGTACTTACTTAAGCTGGCTGACTTGCTTGAAGAGAATTTGGGCGAGCTGGTGGCACTTTGTCACCGTGAAGCGGGCAAAACTATTCACGACAGCATTGACGAAGTGCGTGAAGCTGTAGACTTCCTCCGTTACTACCCGGTTCAGGCGGAGATGATTGAAGGCGACTTGCAATCTTTCACCCGTTTCGATGGCCAGTCGGTCACTTTGCGACGTGAAGGCCGTGGGGTGTTTACCTGTATCAGCCCTTGGAATTTCCCACTCGCGATCTTTATTGGTCAAATTTCAGCTGCCTTGGTAACGGGCAATACCGTTGTCGCCAAACCGGCTGAGCAAACATCACTGATTGCGTTCCGTACCATTGAGCTGCTCTTGGAAACAGGTATTCCTGCCGGTGTGATCCATCTGTTGCCGGGTAGTGGCGCAGAAATCGGCAGTGTATTGACGGGGGATGACAGCATCGCAGGTGTTGCCTTCACCGGTTCGACCCCGACAGCGCAGCGCATTAACCAGACGCTTGCTTCCCGCGACGCCTTGCCGGTGCCGTTTATTGCAGAAACGGGCGGTCAGAACGCTATGTTGGTCGACAGTACTGCACTGCCTGAGCAAGTGGTACGCGATGTACTTCGCTCTGCTTTTGCTTCTGCAGGCCAGCGCTGTTCAGCCCTTCGCGTGCTTTATGTGCAGCAGGATGTGGCAGATCGTGTGATTGATCTTATCAAAGGTGCCATGGCGGAAATGCGTATTGGCTTACCTTACCTTCACTCGACCGATGTTGGCCCTGTGATCGATGAAACGGCTCAGGCGAAGTTGCAGAACCACATCAACGAATTGTTCAAAACCAGCCAATTCATTGCCAAAGCCCCAATGAAAAGCGAAACCCGCGTAGGCACTTATATTGCACCTGTGGCGTTTGAAATCGACAGTATCTCAATGCTTTCAGAAGAGCACTTTGGCCCAATCTTACACGTGGTGCGATACCACGCTGACGAACTCGACAGCGTGATTGATGACATCAACAACGCAGGCTTTGGCTTGACGTTAGGTGTTCATAGCCGCAACGAAAGCACTTACCGCTACATTGAATCCCGCGCCAAAGTCGGTAACTGCTACATCAACCGCGATCAGGTTGGTGCGGTGGTCGGCGTGCAGCCATTTGGTGGACAAGGCTTGTCAGGAACTGGGCCAAAAGCAGGTGGACCTCACTATCTCTATCGCTTCACGAAAGAGGAGGTTGTGGCATGAGCAAGGTAATAGGAACGCAAGCAATGAATGAAGTATCGACGCTGGCGGCGCAGAGCCAAGCTGTTTGGGAAGAGTGGAATAATCTGGGTGTACTGGAGCGTGTGTTGCTGCTCAGCAACTGGGCGGACAATGTAGGGCAACGTGGCGGTGATTTTAAGCCTGCAGCAGACCTCATTCGCTTCCACCTTAATCAGGCAGAAGCTCTGATTGCACCTGTCCATGATATGCCTGGTCCAACGGGTGAAACCAACGAGCTCTATACAGCGGGCCGTGGACTGTTTCTGGTGACAGGCGATGAGTCTTTGTCTGTCGTTGCGTTGGCAGGCCAATTGACGGCCGCGTTGGTTGCAGGTAATTGCGCGCTGTTGTCAGTACCAGCATCGTTGAAACATGAAGCTGAGGCGCTGATTGGCGATTTGGTGAAAGCCAGTGTACCAAACCGACTTGTTTCACTGCTTGATGGCGAAACAACGGAGGATGTCATTGTCTCTGCACCGATTTGTGGTGTGGCCGCGGTGGCGAATTCAGCAACCTTGATTGCTATGAACCGAAAACTGGCAGCTCGAGATGGTGTGTTGGTGCAGTTTGTCGCTGAAGACAACGCAACCCAATTACCTCTTGTCGCTTCGCCAACCTATCTACTCCGCTTTATTACCGAGCGGACGAGAACCATAAACGTCACTGCGGTAGGGGGCAATGCCACCCTGCTGGAACTTGGTAGTGGCGAACATTAAACCCAAGTAACCCGATGTGATGAAGCTCAAGGGGCTGTTGACCTTTGGTGGTGATTTTTGCAGCAGTTTGTGGGGGTTTTATGCAAGGCAGAGGCTTTGATGTGTAGCTAGCCTACATGAGAAGCCGATAACGCAGCAGAAATACCCCACAAACGCTGCCCGAAGGGTTCTGCTCTAAGCGTTTTATGCTTTGTTGAGGTGTATTTGCTTAGAATAACTAGGCGGCACACACCTCGCCGCGCCTAAAACGCTTATAGCGAGAACAAAATTTAACCACTAAAAATCAACAGCCCCTCGGTTCTCTGCTGGCACAGCAGAGACCTTGGGTTTTCTGTTGCTGACGGTTTTAAATAATCGGAATTAGGCACTGGAGATCTATGATCCTCAATCTTTGTGCCTTGTTATTGAGGGAAAAAACATGATTGAAAACAGCTTTGCAATCAGCGCCACGTTTATCGTGTACCTGATTCTAATGCTCGCAATCGGCGTATACGCTTACAAGCGCACGTCAAACTCAGAAGACTACTTCCTTGGTGGGCGTTCACTGGGGCCTTGGCCAGCGGCATTATCTGCCGGTGCGTCAGACATGAGTGGCTGGTTGCTGCTTGGTCTGCCGGGCTATGCCTACGCAGCGGGTATTGAATCGCTGTGGCTTGCAGGTGGTCTGTTAGCGGGTACTTACTTAAACTGGTTGATTTGCGCCAAAAGACTTCGTACTTATAGCATCGAAGTAGACAATGCACTGACCATCCCCGAATTCCTGTCTCGCCGTTTTGAAGATAAATCAAAACTGTTGCAGACCATTTCTGCCTTCTTCATTTTGCTGTTCTTCCTTTTCTATACCAGCTCAGGCTTGGTTGCAGGCGGTAAACTGTTCGAGACAGTCTTTGGCCTTGAATACACCACAGCGGTAGTCATCGGCACTGTCTGTGTGGTTTCTTACACCTTGTTTGGTGGATTCCTGGCAGTATCCTGGACTGACTTGGTGCAAGGCCTTTTGATGGCGGCAGCACTGATGATCGTGCCAATTGCAACGCTGGATGGCTCATTCACTGACTTGCCTGCTGCGCTGGAAGCGAAAAACCCTGAGCTTCTGACCCTTTGGCAAGATGTTAACGGTGAGCCTCTGACTGCCGTGGCGATCATCTCTCTGGTGGCCTGGGGGCTTGGTTACTTTGGTCAGCCGCACATCCTTGCACGTTTCCAGGCAACACGTACCAATGCGGACATCACTACAGCACGCCGTATCGCCGTGGGTTGGAGTGCTGTCTCTATGGCAGGCGCAATCCTGATTGGTTTGGTGGGTATCCTGTACGTTGATCAACACCTCGGTGGTGAACTGGAAGACGGCGAAACCATCTTTATGTATCTGGTGAACGCGGCGTTCCACCCTGTGATTGCAGGTATCTTGCTGGCGGCAATTCTGGCGGCGGTGATGAGCACAGCGGATTCCCAGTTGCTGGTGTCATCTTCTGCTCTGGCCGAAGATTTCTACAAACAAGTGTTCCGTCCTGATGCATCGACCAAAGAGGTGGTCATGGTTGGTCGTTTCGCCGTGGTAGGTATTTCCATCATTGCGTTGATGCTGGCGATGAACCCAGAAAGCTCGGTACTGGGCTTAGTATCTTACGCTTGGGCTGGTTTCGGTGCTGCGTTCGGTCCAGCCTTGTTGTTGAGCCTGTTCTGGAAAGACATGAACCGCAACGGCGCACTGGCTGGTGTTATTGTCGGTGGTGTGACCGTGGTCGTTTGGAAACAACTGACTGGCGGGATTTTCGATATCTATGAGATTGTCCCTGGCTTCGTTCTGGCGGGTCTTGCAATTATCGCTGTGAGTAAAGCGACAGGCGGTGCGGAAAACACTGTGATGCAGACATTTGATGATTATGAGCAGAGTTTGAAGACCTTGCCATAATCCTACTTATCGTTGTTAAAGGGACGCTGAAGCGTCCCTTTTTTATTTTTATATCAACAAGCTATCTAGCCATCAGGTTGTCGTCTCATCCCTTCTCCTCCAAAAGACTGAGTTTAGGATTAAGATCACGCGATCCAGTCACAAGACATATGCACTACGGTTAGTAATGGAGAAGTGCGTCTGGCACGAAATTTACCCGCTTCAACAGGCAGGAAGCCGTTGATCCGAGTATGAGGGCAACACAATGGCCGGCAAAATGATTATTACGCAACTGGATGGTAACGCATTAATTTTTGCACCGGATGGCAGCGTAAGGGCTGCAGAACAATACGCAGAGCTTAAACCGGAAGAAGTGCTAGTCACGGAAAACGGCAGTAGCGCGGTTCTCAAAGAAAATGGTGAAAGGGAAATTCAGGTGAATGCCAACAGTGGCTTTCGCTTTGAAACGCCACCTGATGCTAACGAGGACGTGAATGCAGCTCGGCGCGGCGTCGAAGAAGGGGAGGACCCCAGCGAAAACGCAGATCCAGCTGCTGGCCAAGTCACCAGTTCATCCACATTCTTTGTTGCCGGTGATGTGGTTGTGGAAGGTTCTGGCTCACGCCCAAGCCTGACTGAGCTGCTGGAAGAAGGAGAAAGTGAGGAAAGTGAAAATGTCGAATCACTGAATGCAAACAATCTGACGGCATTTCAGCTTAGCTCCCTCTCTTCACTGCAACGTTTTTTCTTTGAACAATTAAACGAAGCGACACAAACCACTGACGCGACGGATGTGACGTCGTCAGCCCCCACGACTCCCGGAACTACACCAACCACGCCATCTCCAGAGCCATCACCCACTGATTCCAATCAGGCGCCTTCTGTCACGCTCTCGATGCTGACGGTCACAGAACAGTCAGTCATTGAAGGTCAGGTCGTGGCGACTATCACCACGACGGATGCGAATAATGATACCGTTTCCCTCAATCTGCTTGATAACGAAGGCGGATATTTCCGCATTCAGGACGACAATGTGGTGCTGACCCAGGTTGGCGTGGATGCGATTAACAACGATGCCCTTGGCTTGGAAAGTATGTCGATTGTGGTCGAGGCTGATGACGGTGAGTTGAGTGAGCAGGCATCTGGCGTGCTTGCTATCAACAAGGTGAACGACAACGTCCCCACGCTGACATTGGAAGCGGTTGATGTGACTGAGGAGTCTGTTTCTGAAGGCATGGTAGTTGCGACCTTTTCAGCCTCCGATGCAGATGGCAACACCCTTAGCTACACACTGACAGATAACAATAACGGCTATTTTTCGCTAGGAGATGGCGAAGTGCTGCTGACGGCAGCAGGTGTTGAAGCGATCAATAATGATGCCCTGAATATCGAATCATTGGGCATCTTCCTGACCGTCTCCGACGGTGATTTCCAAGCCAGTGCTTCCGACACAATCTCAGTCATTCGAGTGAACGACAACGGTCCTACTGTGAACATCTCCATCAGTGACATTTCTGAAAGTGCCGTCACCGTCGGGCAGGTTGTGGCGACTGTGAGCACTGCTGATGCGGATGGAGATAATGTCACCCTGTCATTGGTTGGCAACGAGGATAACTACTTCCTCCTTTCTGACGGTGAAGTAACCCTGACCGCGGATGGCGTCGCGGCGGTACAGGATGACGGTTTGGATATCCGCTCCCTGACGATCTCTGTTCGGGCCAGTGACGGGGAAAATGTTACGGATGCCTCCGCCACGCTTCTTGTTGGTCGTGATAACGACACTCCGCCAACACTTTCCCTTGCTGTTGAAGATTTGACCGAAGAGTCGGTTACAGAATCAACGCTGGTGGCGACCATCACAACGTCAGATGAGGACGGAGATGATGTCTCGCTGACGTTGTTAAACAATGATGACGGCTACTTCCGTCTCGACGGGAACGGTGTATACCTGACCGCAGATGGTGTTGCCGCTATCAATCAAGACGGTGTGGACGCGATATCCAGCATGCCGATTTCAGTTCAGGCATTCGACGGAACGTATACCGTCGTTGCCAGTGATACGGTGGCCGTCGCGCGCGTGAACGACAACTCTCCTGTTGTCACCCTGAACGAGACGGATGTAATGGAAGAATCCGTCTCTGTTGATACTGTGGTGGCGACTATCTCTGCTTCCGATACAGATGAAAATGAGCTGACTTTCACGATCTCAGGCGCGAATGCAGATTGGATAACCATTGATGGCAATGAAGTGAAGCTGACTGCGGCGGGTGTGGC
>NZ_ANFM02000069.1 GCF_000333895.2 Grimontia indica
CCGTAATTGACCCAGAGGTCTTTGGTGTTGAAGTCAGAGCCTTCGGTGGCCGAGCCGCCATAGGCATCGATAAACACACGGGTAGGGGTGGTGGACTCATTGCTCAGCGTGATGGTGACAGAAGCCGCCTCGCCTTCATTCACAGATGTACTAGACACACTGGTGACTTTCGGAATGTCGGCGTCATCAGTGATGGTGGCTGTAGAATTAAGGGTAACCCCTCCAGTCCTAACAGTCAGGGTGTATTCTTCATTCCCATCAAAAACATTGTCATTGAGGGTAGCGATTTGCACCTTGAAGTTGGTTTCACCTGCAGGCACCGTCACTGTAAAGTTATTACTTTCCGAGACGGGTATTGTCTGGCTTTGACCATTGATAATCACCGTAATGGAAGTGCCGTCAAAATCCGAATTATGCGTAGCGCTATCACCGAACAGCTGCAACACAACCGGTCTGTCAGTGGTGCTGGCGTTTGATAAGTTGACATCAAAGGTATGAGTGCCTCCTTCCGGTGCAGTATCAACGGTGATGCTTTCTGGAACTGGAGCATCTTCGACATCGGTAATAGAAGCGGTAGCTGCCTTGCTCGTGCCATTTGCCGCCGCGGTTAGCGTATATCGCTCGTTTCCTTCAAAGACATCGTCATTGATGGTGGCCACTTTGACCTCGAAGCTGTTCTGACCAGCTGGTACGGATACGTTGAAGGTGCCGTCGCTGGCGACGGATACTGTCTGGGTGGTGCCATTAATCACCACAGAGACACTGCTACCACTGAAGTCAGTGCCTTTGGTGGCATTGCCACTGGCCAGAGTCATGTTGACAGTGGTGGCTGTGGTGCTGGTATTGGACAGGCCGACTGTAAAGGTGTTTGTGCCGCCTTCGGCTACGCTGTCTGCCGTGACACTCGTGACTTTCGGGATATCAGCAGTATCGATAATCAGAGCTGTTTCAGACTCAACCCATTCCTGTTGGCTTGTGACAGCCCCCAGAATTTTGATGGTCTCGTTACCCTCGTAGACATTATCATCGATGGAACGGGCAAAAATTCTAACGCTGTCGTCCCCACTCGGTACGGTGATATCAACTTTCCAGCCGTTCGACTCGTTGAGTTCGTACTGTGTCCACGAATCGTCATCGTTCCAGACCTGAATGATGCCAGCGTAGTCGGAGCCAAACTCAGCTTGGTGAGTACTATCATCAAAACCGACAGTAACAGTGCTCTCGGAGGTGGAAATATTCGTCAAATTAAGAGTCCAGCCCACCCAGCCATTTTCTATGCCATTTTGAAGGTGGGTAATGCTGGAAACTTCCGGAATGCTTGCGTTTCCGTTTATGGTGACATTTGCGCTATCTATATCGCCATCAGCATCTGTGACCTGATAATTAAAGCTAATCTCACCATAGTATTCGGTGTTGGAGACGAAGCTCATGCTGCCATCGCTGGCGATCACGACATTGCCATTGTCTACCGCAATGGTCTGCGCTCCACCGGTCAGGGTGACACCATTAATCTGTGTGACTTCCAGTCCGCCGTCTGGTGCGAGATCATTGCTTAACAAGTCTAAAGCGACACTGTTATCAGTGCCCAAGGTAAACTCATCGTTGATCGCATCAACCGCATCATCTTCTGGCTTGACGGTGAGGTAGACGGTCGCTGTATCACTTTTTCCCTGCCCATCACTGATGGTGTAAGTGAAACTGGCGGGACCGTTGTAATTGGATGTCGGTGTGAACGTAATGGTGCCGTCAGGGTTGAGGATGACTGAGCCATTTTGAGGATCCTGCACGGAGACTATGGTGAGGGTATCACCGTCTGCATCGGTGTCATTCACCAGAAGATCAGTGGCATTAAGGACGAGAGAAGTGTCTTCGGACGTGCTGATGGACTCATGGGCGGTGACAACGAGGTCATACTCAGAAGCAGTGGCCCCCACCAATTTAACGTCAACCCATTCAGTTGCTGGCACCTGACTGCCACTTGGGTAGATGACACCGTTGGCGTAGAGGGTTCCGGTGCTGTATGTCACTGTGTAGAAGCCTGACGTGACTGTAACGTCAGTGCCAATGGTAAAGTCGCCAGTACTGCCTTCAGGGTAGGCTACAACTTTGTTGCCATTTGCATCAACGCTGGCGATGTAAATGCTGTAATCACCACCATTAGCACTAGAGTCGGTGCCGAGATATGAAATCGTATAAGCTCCATCATCTCCGACAGCGACAATATCGAAGTTCAGGTCATTTTTGTCTTCTTGTTGGCCTGTAAATGTAAGCTGTTCCCCATCTTTTGTGCCGTCTGCATTGTACTTTTGGGTATGAACGTCATAGTTGCCAGCATCGTTGATACCACTCCAAACAATAACATAGTCGCCATTACTGCCAACGCCTATGACTTTCGCTGGTCCGTGACCTCCGGGTGTTTCAAGTTTACTTACAGCTTGATCTTTAGAGCCGTTGGCATCGAAATGTTGGATATAAGTTTGCCATTGCCCACCTTCTATACCACGCCAAACGACAACAAAATCCCCGTCTGTGCCAACGTTTGCTATTGACGGCAAACTATTTCCAGATGTACCAGCCAAGCTCAACGTTTGGGTAGAATTGGTAATAGGTAGATTGGTGCTCTCATCCAATAAAGTGAGTTTTACAACACCGCCACTAGAACCGACAATCGCGTACTTGCCGTCACCAACACTGATGACATTGGTCTCTAGGTCACCGACACCATCCGTACCGCCAATATTGAGCGTTTGCGTGCTGCCAATTTTGTCACCGTCTGGAGACAGCATGACAGTGTTGGTGGCGGTTGCCGTTGACCCCTGATTCCAGGAAATGACGTAGTTACCATTATCTAAAGTCGTAATTTCGACCTTTGCTTCAATGGGGTAACCATTGGAATTAGCAGAAACTGACCCGACAACTGTTGGTGAGCCTATTTTGTTGCCACTGGTATCGAGTACCTGTTTGTACAAAGTGAAATTGTTTTGCCAAACAATGACGCTAGTATCACCAGAGTGTTCTGACGTGACAGTTCTTAGTTGTGATGAACCAAGATCCATGATGGGTCCAGTGGTGGCACCACCGTGATCATCGGGGTTTGCGTAAACGACTTGAGCGTAAGAATGGGTATTTAAGGTAGCGTTGTTGTTGTAACCCGTCCATGTGACAAGCATATCGCCACTATCATTGAGTTGGGTGACTTGTGGTGACTCAATTTTGTCCCGACCACCAAGAATAACTTTGTCACCTTTCGGGGTGCCATCCGCGTTAAAGGTTTGGAGAGCGACTTTGTTATTACCATAATAATTTGTATCCCACGCACGCCAAACAACGGTATAGCTGCCATCTGCGTTAGTCGTAGAGATGTAGGCAGAATCATCGACTCTATTTGTTCCGAACCCTTCAAGTATTGTGGTATCAACGGTCGGACCGGTGTAGCCAGTCGTTATTGCTCCTGCATCGACCATGGTTGTTGAATCGTCGATGGCATCTGGAGCTGCATTGGGATTAACAACCGATATGTCTACAGATGCGGTATCTGTATCTCCATCAGCATCTTTAACTTGATAGTTGAAACTCACGTCACCAATGTAACCCGCAACAGGCTGAAAGCTCATTGAACCATCTGAGGCAATCACAACGTTTCCGTTATCCACGGCAATGCTTTGCGAACCTCCTGTGACTTGCACACCATTAATGTGTGTAATGGAGAGGCCACCATCTGGTGCTGAGTCATTCCCTAAAAGGTTTAGGGAAATAGAGCTATCTTTGTCTGTCGAGTAAGAGTCGCTGACAGCATCAACCGCGTCGTCCACTGCGGTTACCGTCATTGTCAGGGTTGCGCTATCACCAGAATTGGTTGTGTAAGTCACCTGTGGAACACTGCCACTCCAATCTGCAACAGGTGTAAAGGTGTAGCCGCCATCGGCGTTCAGTATGAATGTTCCGATGCCAGTTATCGTCGCTGTTTGTCCAGCAGTAAAAGTGGTCGAAACACCCGTAACGGTGAAGCTGACAACGCTGGTATTACCAAGATCGTTAATCAGCACATTACCGTTCAGGTTGGTATCTTCCTGGGCTGAAGCTGAATCGGCGAGTGCTTGTGTCACAGTTGCTGAGTCTGAAGCGGAACTAGAGACATTTCCTGCTGCATCTGTTTGAGTGGCTGCAACAGACACTGAACCTCCGGCACTAACAGTTTCTGTCCAAGAAATGACCCCGTTGGTGTAGGTGTAGCCCGTTGCATCACTACCATCTGCAAATTGCAGCGTCCCATTATCTAGCAGAAGGTTGACAGTGTTTGATGTGCCATTGTTATCGATGCTAAGAGTAACTATGCCACCGGCAGAGAGCTCGTCATGATCGACTGCGACTGAGAGCTGAAGATTATCATTGCCTTGTTCTGCAGTGTTGGCGAGACCATCGTCATTTGTGTCATCTACGATCGAGACTATCGGGGACTCTGGGGCCGTGAGATCAACGGTAAGCTCGTTAACTGTTACATCTGAAGTGGTGTTACCCGCCGTGTCATAAACGACTGCAGTAACGTCATAGGTACCTTCTGCCAAGGACTCTGCATCGGCAACCTCAATATTCCAGTTGCCGTCAGCATCTACTGGAACATCTTCATAGGTGACGCCATTTAGCGTTACGGATAAAGATTCCCCGTCCCCCAACGTCGCAGTACCAGTCACAACAGGAGTGATGTCATTGGTCACCAAGGCGTCGATAGTCGCTGCGGTAGGGGCTGTGGTATCCAGAGTAAAGCTGCTTGTATTGCTGCTCTGTGAGACGTTACCAGCCACATCAGTGACCGTGGCGGTGACGGAATAATCCCCGTCCACAAAGCCGTCAGTATCAGACAGGATGTCGGTGGACACCGTCATCACGATCGTATCGGTGCCGTTCCAGTCTGAAGGGATCAGGGTATCCACGGATTCAGTGGTGCCGTCAGGTTGGGTAACGGTGAGGGTGATAGTGTCACCGGCCAGCGTGCCAGTCGGTACGGCTACACTGACCTGCACGCCATCACTGGCTTCTGCTTCACTGACGCCATCGGTGGCTTCAGCAATGGTCAGGACTGGGGCTTCATCCGTGCCGCCCGCACCGGTGCCTTCGCCGGCAGCGGTAGTATCCAGGGTAAAGCCGGCAGGGGTACTGGCCTCAGAGACGTTGCCGGCCACATCGGTGACCGTCGCCGTGACGGAGTAATCCCCGTCCACAAAGCCGTCAGTATCAGACAGGATGTCGGTGGACACCGTCATCACGATCGGATCGGTGCCGTTCCAGTCTGAAGGGATCAGGGTGTCGACGGTTTCAGAAGTGCCGTCAGGTTGGGTGACGGTGAGGGTAATGGTGTCACCGGAGACTGCGCCAGTCGGTACGGCCACGCTGACCTGTACACCATCACTGGCTTCGGCCTCACTGACGCCATCGGTGGCTTCAGCAATGGTCAGGACTGGGGCTTCATCCGTGCCGCCCACACCGGTGCCTTCGCCGGCAGCGGTGGTGTCCAGCGTAAAGCCGGCTGGGGTACTGGCCTCGGAGACGTTGCCGGCCACATCAGTGACCGT
>NZ_ANFM02000068.1 GCF_000333895.2 Grimontia indica
ATGCAGGATTCAGCGAGATTGACTGGCGTTGTGATCGCGGCGTTCCTTTGTAGGTGTAGTCACCTCCATCAAAAAGGAACAACAAAGAGCACGCCGTCAGTCAACTCGCCCGAAGGGAGGACATCAATGCGCCCACTTCTTCGTCAAATTCCACGGAAATAGAGCGACTATTCCACGTAAAATTTGCCTCGAATTGAACGCATTGATGACCTCTGAATGCGGGCATCTCCAGGTCGTTTGGGTATAATAGTTTGAATCAAATAAAGCGCTGCAAAGCCAACTTTGCAGCGCTTTTTGATCTGAATAAAAAATTGCTAATTCAGTAGATTAAGGATTTATCGACTGTATCCAGATAGAAAAACATCATTTCCTCACTGGAATGAATCTTGATGTTAATATGTGATCCATACCCGCTCTCTCTTTCTGGAGTGGGTATCAGCTAGCCTTTGAATCAATCAGGGTAAGCCACTTTTTCTCCACCTCCTCTTTTACCAAGGCATACATGACGACGAATGCAGTAAACCAACAGCAGCAACAGCTGACCTTTCTCTTGATCCTTGTGCTCGGCGCTATTGCCGCGCTCACGCCTTTAGCTATTGATATGTACCTTCCAGCCATGCCTGACATTGCGCGAGATCTGTCGGTAACGCCTGGACAGGTTCAGCAAACGCTGGCGGCATACACCGCAGGCTTCGCTATTGGTCAGCTTATTCATGGCCCAATCTCTGACAGCTATGGCCGACGCCCTGTCCTGATTGGCGGTGTCGCATTTTTCTTGGTAGGTGGGGTTGTCAGTGCTTTGGCGGCAGATATTGAAACCTTGACCTATGTTCGTGCTGCTCAGGGCTTTTTTGGTGCTGCAGCAGCGGTTGTTATCGCGGCATTGGTACGGGACATGTTTGACCGCGAAGAATTTGCTCGCACCATGTCGTTTATCACCTTGGTGATGACGGTGGCACCGCTGGCAGCGCCGATGATTGGTGGTTATCTGGCGGTTTGGTTTGGCTGGCGCTCGATTTTCTGGGTGCTAGCGGGCTTTGCCGCGTTGGTTATTGTTTTGGTGTTATCACTGATTCCAGAAACCTTACCCGTGCAGGGAAGGCCGCCACTCCGTCTTGGCTCAACGCTGCGCAATTATATGAAGATACTGCGCTCAAGAAAGTCTGTCGGCTATATCTTTGCTTCCGGTTTTTCTTTCGCGGGCATGTTCTCATTCCTGACAGCCGGTGCATTTGTGTACATCGACTACTATGGCGTAAGTACCCAGAACTTTGGTTATCTGTTCGGCTTGAACGTCGTCTGTCTGATTGTGATGACCTCTTTTAACGGCAAGTTTGTGCGCAAAATCGGCAGTGAGAAGATGCTGCAAATCGGCCTGACGATTCAACTTCTGTCAGGTATCGCTCTGATTGCTGGGCAAGCTTTTGAATGGGGCTTATGGGGAACAGTGATTCCCGTTATGTTCTTTGTCGGCACCATCTCTATCGTCGGAAGCAACTCTATGGCGTGTGTATTGAGTGCGTATCCCGAGCTTGCGGGCACTGCGTCCTCGCTGGCAGGAACATTGAGATTTGGTACGGGCACCATAGTTGGTGGTACAGTGGCGGTCATTCACGTGAATTCAGCCTGGCCGATGACTGGTGCTATGGCAGCATGTGCGTTTTTATCCGCCCTGTTTTACTGGGGCTTAGCGAAAAAATAAGAAAATGAGCTACATCGAAGACATTAAATCCGTCGTGGATTCTGCCCTTGCTGAACTTGAAGAAGCAAAGGCTCGCGGCAAATTACAAAGCAACCCTGTGAGTGAGGAATCTTTCCTTTGCCGTTGGGTGGCCCAAGCAGTAAAAAAACAGCGCTTTGGAAATTCTGTTTCTAAAGAAATGACGGCCTGGGTGCAGCAGGGTCGTAGCATGGGCAAACACGCCAATATTAAAGGCCAAATGCAACATATTGCGAGCGTTTATCATCACCACTTCCCGCAAGGTGATGAGCACAGTGCGATTACTAAAAGCCAGTTTGACGCTTTGGTAGCCGCGCTTGAAGAGGCCGATTGGATGACCCACACCGAATACGAGATCAACCGTAAGGTGCGTGTGATTTCAGACGGTCAGCACTCTTTTGCAGTCTGCAATATTGCTTTGGGCAAAAGCTTCAATGAAGAAGGCGAGCTGATAAAACCGTTGAGCCTTTATGTTCGTGGTCCAGAATCTTGGTTTATTGAAACCGTTCGCGAACATGGCATGCTGATGACCAAAGTGACTGACTACAAATCTATCGTGAAATACCACGGTGAATACCAGATTTGGCCTCGCAACCAAGCCGATAGACTGCTGGTGTTACCAGAGAGTCTGAAGCCTTAATAAGGTTAAGCAAAGGTCAGCAGACCCAAGGAAATTATATGTGGTGCGAAGGAGTAGTCTTCTTCGCACCACTTTTTTTTGCCAGAGCAAAAGCCATGCCTTTGAAGATAAAAAGGTGAGCGGGCATCATCGCAAACCAATAAAGCAAGCCGCTAAAACCCGCAGGGTGCCACCAAGCGCGGATATCCAACAAACGCGTTTCGCCCAAGTCCTTCACCGTAAATTCCAGACGGCCTAGTCCCGGTGCTTTCATGCCAAACAGCAGTGACAAATGTTTTTGCGGGTGGCACTGAATCACTTTCCAGCTATCGATATAATCACCAGTTTCAAGCGAAGATCTTTGCGGTCGACGTTTTCCCAGCGCATTTCCACCAACTGCTGCATCCATGTAAGCCCGGATTTTCCAGAGCCAATTCCCGAAGAAATAACCTTCATCACCGCCAACTTTTTGTATGTTCGACCAGAGCGATGCCGCAGTGGCATCGGTTTCTACGGTGAAGCCAGCATGCTTGGGGTAGTAGCCATAATTTCGGTGCCAGCGAGCGATGGCATCAGGGTCAAACCCCCAAATATCATTTTTTACGACATCACTTTCATTGCTGAGTGCGGATTCAACGGCTTGTTCAAAACCGAGTTGTGGTACGGGAATTAGAGTGCCTATGTCCTTGCCGGTAGGGAGCAAGTCATAACGCAGTCCATCGATCAGTGCACTGGCAATAGATTTGGGCACGGTCGTGACAAGCGTTAGCCACATTGAGGAAATCTTGGGTGTCAGTAAAGGCACCTTAATGATGAAGATCCGCTTGTTGATGATGCGGGCGAAACGACGCATTTGATCTTCATAGCTGATCACTTCGGGGCCACTGACATCAAATATCGGAGAGCCTTCGACAGGCACTTCAATCAATTTGGTGAGGTAGCCAATCATGGTTTCAAGGGCAACCGGGCTGGATTTGGAACGGACCCAGACTGGCGTGGTGATGACAGGGAGGTGAGAGACTATATCTCGCATGACTTCAAAGGCCGCAGAGCCACTACCAATGATAATGCCTGCGCGCAGTTCAATCACTTGCTTGCCGCAATCGCGTAGGATATTCCCAGTCACTTTTCTGGCTGCGAGGTGGGTAGAAGTGACATTGTTGGGTTGGGTCGCGCCCAGATAGATGAGCCGGGAAACCTGACTTTTTGCTATCTGATTTGAAACATGACGCGCCATATTGAGCTCATGCTGATAGAAATCTGATCCAGATGCCATGCCATGAACCAAATAAAAGACCTGTGATACTCCTGACAGAATGGAGGAGAGGTCACCTTCGTCTAACAGATCCACTTCCGCCAGTGTCACGTTGGGATGGTTATGCCAGGCCTGATGTTTTAGTGTCTCTAATGAGCGGCTGGTTGCGATGACCTGATAGCCTAAGGCCAATAAGTTTGGCACCAAATGACTGCCCACATAACCCGTCGCACCAATCACCAACATCTTTTTACTGGGCATCATATTTTGAATCTCATCGCAAACTTCTTCATTCCATGAGAGCGATCTCTGCCGCAGGATTGCTCGTATATTTTGTCATTGGCACAAACTCCCTTCGCAACGACCTTATTGAGAAATAAGACAAATTAACTTGCGAAAGCGTGACTGTTCGTTGTCAGCACAGTGTCAAAGAAACAAGGCTATCGGAAAAGAGAGTAAAAATCTGTGATTATCTATGCCTTTAAAGCTGGATATAGCCTGCATGAATTGATGGTTAAATAGGCGATTGTGATTAATTGTCAAAATGTGCTGTGGATTCAAACACCTTTCTTGACGCCGAAGTTTGCGGTAAATTGCTTCACCTATCACATTATCGCGCGACCTTTTTCGACGCTTGTTGGAAAAACCAAGGGGAAAAAATGCTAGAGCTGGTTGGACTTTGCAAAGGCTATCTTGATGGAGGGGAATTCCATCCAGTATTGCAAGGTGCAGAGCTATCCTTAGCCAAGCATGATCAGGTGGCCTTGATGGGCGAGAGTGGCTCAGGTAAGAGTACACTGTTGAACCTTATTGGTGGATTAGATAATCCTGATTCCGGTGAAGTCATTGTCGCGGGAACGCCTATCCACGAGCTTGCCGAGCGCGATCGTACCCGCTTTCGCCGCAACAATATCGGCATGATCTTCCAGCAATTCAATCTGCTCCCCACGCTTACCATCGCTGACAACATCCGTTTCTGCCGCCAATTGAAAGGCCTGCATGACGACGACGGTCTGTGGCGACAAATCCTCTCCGCACTGGATTTGATGCCTTTGCTGGGTCGCTATCCCGAAGAGGTGTCTGGTGGTCAGCAGCAGCGCGCGGCGATTGCGCGCTCTCTCTATATGGAACCAAAAATCCTGTTGGCTGACGAACCGACAGGCAGTTTGGATGAGCGCAATGCCGACGCAGTAATGAGGCTTCTTACGACACTGACCAATTCGCTTGATTGTACTTTGCTCGTTGTCACTCACAGTGAAAAAGTGGCGGATTATCTCGGGCATCGCGTCACGCTACAAGGGGGCGTCCTGAATGTACGTACCCGTAGCTAAAGCGCTATTCGGTCACTACCGCCGACATCCGTTTCAGGTTTTACTCGTCTGGTTGGGGTTAACGCTTGGGGTGGCTTTGTTGGTTGGTGTTATGTCAATCAACCAACACGCGCAAGACAGCTACCAAAAAGGCGCCAGCTTATTTACTAATCCGTTTCCTTACGTGCTCCATCATCGCGAGCGCGGAAAACGTGTTGATGAGCCACTGTATATTTCGATGCGACGTGCAGGATTCAACCAGTGCGTGCCCGTCGACATCTATCGAACTTCAACACAGGATGGCCATGATATTCAGCTAATGGGTGTTGATACCGTCGCCATGTTCGCTTTCAACGTAGCAAACCCTGATTCAGTGGCGGCAGAGCAGCCATTGCGAGACGGATTTACTACCCAGTGGGTGAGCACCGAACTCGCTAGTCATCTTGGCTGGGTGGATGGACAAAAAATCACACTAAAAGATGGGAACAAAATCGGACCTATCAAACTGGTAGAAGGTGGCCAGATTGGCTCTGGTACCCGTATTTTCGGTGACATGTCCGTTATCCGCAGCTTGTCAGACCATGACGGTTTCAAACTTATTTACTGTGGGGTCATGGATAAAGCTGAGCGTGATGCATTGCGCGATGTTCTTCCATCTACGATCACGCTATCCCGAACAGAAACGGCGCAATTGGGCCCATTGACGCGAGCGTTCCACCTCAATCTATTCGCTATGGGACTTCTGGCCTTTGTCGTTGGCCTGTTTATCTTCTATCAAGCGATATCGCTTTCCATGGCACAGCGACAACCACTGGTTGGCTTGATGCGAGAATTGGGCGTTGGCAGGAAATCGCTAGCGTGGGTTGTTAGCCTTGAAATGCTGATTTGGCTCTTTATGGGTTTGATTGGCGGCAATATTGCAGGCCTGATACTGGCCCAAAAACTGATGCCAACGGTCGCAACAACCCTGAGTGACCTTTATGGTGCGAATGTCGACCTCACATTAAACTGGCAATGGGAGTGGGGCTTCTACAGCTTCCTGTTAGGCGTTTGTGGTTTTGCTTTGGCATCTGGCTGGCCGTTATATCGATTGCTTACCACGCCACCTGCCCGCCTTTCAAAGCGTATGTCTCTGGTTCGTTTTTCTGGCCGAGAATTCAGCTGGCAAGCGATTGTAGCCTCCCTGTTTATTGTCATCGCCATGTTGGTTTACAGCGCACCCCAAAGCCAAGCGCAAGGGTTTACCTTAATAGCCTTAATCCTTATCAGCGGCGGCTTGTTTCTGCCGTTTATGATGTGGAAATGCTTTCTGCTACTTTCTGAAAAGATCAAGATTGCCCGCCTGCGTTGGTTCCTTTCCGATGCGTCAGCCAGCCTGAGTTATCGTGGCATTGCTGCCATGGCTTTTATGATGGCGATTGCCACCAATATTGGTATGGAAACCATGGTGGGAAGTTTCCGAACTACAACGGAAAACTGGCTTCAGCAACGACTGGCGGCTGACATCTACGTCAAACCAGAAAAAGCGGTGGCGCAGCAACTATCAGATTGGTTGGAACAACAAGACGAAGTTAAGCGCAGTCTGGTTCAGTGGCGACATGAAATAGACACCGCCCAAGGAATTGTCGAAATCCATACTATTGGTACCAGTGCAGAAGAGCGTGAGGCTCTGGCTATAAAAGTGGCGGCGCCAGATTACTGGAACCACTTGCATCAGGGCAAGTCTATGATGTTGAGTGAGTCACTGGCGCTTAAATTTGATGCTCAACCAGGAGACAGCATTGCGCTTCCAGCCCCATTTGGTGATGGCTGGAAAGTGGCGGGCATCTATTTTGATTACGGTAACCCATATAGCCAAGTGATTGTCTCTAACCGCTCTTCTTTAATTCCTTGGATTCAGGATGCGGGACGGGTAGGAGTGGCCGCACTTTTTAATGAGGGCGCTAATGAAGAAGCGCTGGTTGATGGCATGCGCAAGCAGTTCAATCTGCAGGAGACGCAAGTCAGCAATCAAAGAGATATTCTTGCTACTGCAATGCGTATTTTTGACCGAACGTTTTTGGTTACTGATACGCTTTGCACGCTAACCCTTATCATCGCCATTTGTGGACTGTTCTTCTCAACGCTGGCAACTGAGCTTTCGCGCCAACGTCAGTATGCTCTGCTTCGATATATGGGGATATCAGGGCGGGAATTGGCTTTTTTAGGTGGCGGTCAATTGATGCTGATTGGCTTGTTTTCCGCGCTGTTTGCTTTGCCTCTTGGGCTCGTTATCGCTGAAGTGTTAATTAACATCGTGCTCAAATACTCTTTTGGCTGGACGATGTCGGTGTCCTACTTCCCAGCCAGTTATCTTATTACCTTGGGTGGCTCTTTGCTGACGTTGCTATTGGCAGGATGTTGGCCTGTGTGGCGTTTGATCAAGCGGTCTGCAATCCTTTCCTTGCGGGAGGCTCAGTAATGCGCGAGGCGAAGCCACAACCCTTTATGTTGACAGTCATTGGCTGGAGCTTTGCTGCTCTGCTGTGTTTGTTGGCACTGTTTGGTTCCGTGTTGCTGAAAGACGATCCGCCAGACCGAACTGCTGTGGCTGCACTGGTTGCCGCTAATGCTGAAGACTTTACGAAGGTAGTTCCTGGCCGGGAAATCCAATTTCCGAAAGACTACGGTTCGCACGACGATTTTCGTCAGGAGTGGTGGTACGTCACAGGAAATCTGCAAGATGAAGCGGGAAATCATTATGGTATTCAGTGGACGTTGTTCCGCTCTGCCATCTCATCGCAAAGAGGTGAGGGTTGGGACAACAACCAGATTTTCATGGCTCATGCCGTGCTGACGACGAAAGCGGGTGTTTTCGCCGCAGAGCGTTTTTCCCGGGGCGGAATTGGTCAAGCAGGCGTATCAGATAAGCCATTCAATGTGTGGTTGGATAACTGGCAATGGCGTGGAAACGGAGAGCAACCATTTCCAGCCAAACTGCAAGCGGAAGACAAGGATTTTACTTTCAAGTTAACCATGTCAAAAAACCTTCCAGAGATTTTGCAAGGCGATAATGGTTATAGCCAAAAACATGCGGTAAAAGATGTCGCCTCTTACTATTTCAGCGTGCCAGCTGTCGCATTGGATGGAGTGATCGAATTGAACGGCAAATCCGTGAAGGTATCTGGAAAAGGCTGGGTTGACCGCGAATGGAGTACCCAAGCCTTGAGTGAAGATCAACTTGGTTGGGATTGGTTTTCTCTTCAACTTGATGACGGTCGTTCGCTTATGTTGGTGCAGGTTCGCGGGGAGCAATCGCCTTACCGGTTTGGCTCTATCACTGATGCTGCAGGAAACACCAAGATGCTGAAAAACGGCGAAATAGAGCTGCAACCTATCGCCTTCGCAAAAATGCCCACTGGTCGCCATCTTCCGATCAAATGGAAGATTCAGGTGCCTGAACAGGACATTATGCTCACCACTAAACCCGTCCACGAACAGAACTGGTTGCCGTTTACTTTCCCTTATTGGGAAGGGCCAATTATGGTCAATGGTTCGGCAAAAGGTGTCGGCTTTATGGAAGCAACGGGTTATTAGGACCCTTGGCCCATATCATTTCTATTCACTCTGATGCTGTTCAAGTTCTGAATCACCTTAGTGATTTGATCTTTCTCATATTGTTCTCTTTCCCCTCAAAGACTATGGTTAATATGACCATTAACATAATTGCAACTTTCGAGTCCGCTTGAAGAGTTAGCGAATGCGAGGCGAGCACATATGTTCCCGATCATTTTGGGCACGGCCAAATTCGGCACCTATACCAGTCGCGAAGAGAGTTTTTCAGTTCTCGATGGATACTTGGCGTTGGGGGGACGGAGACTCGACACCGCTAATAACTACGCTGTCTGGCATCCCGATGGTAAAGGGGGCGAAAGTGAAACTGTTATCGGAGAGTGGCTGAAGACGAAAGACCGTTCTGATGTTGAAATCATGACAAAAATCGGTGCTCAGTCGGTGGATGGCTTTACTTACGACAAGCTGGATGGACTCTCGCCCGGCAATATTATGCAGTCAATCGACGATTGCTTGTCCCGTCTTCAAACTGACTACATTGATGTTCTCTACGCTCACGTTGACGATGAAAACACTCCGCTGGTTGAAACCTGGAAAACGATGTCTTCGCTTGTCGAACAGGGAACAGTCAAGGCGCTTGGCATTTCGAACTATAAAGAGCCCAGAGTGCTGGAACTGCTCGATGTGATCAATCAAAACAACCTTGAGCCATTCAAATACGTTCAGTATCGCTATACCTTATTGTCTCCTAACATCGACGCCAAGTTTGGCCCTCAGGTAGTGATGAACGAACACTTATTCGGGGCTTTAAAACACCTTGAATGCAAACCAGAAATTACCGGTTATAGTCCATTGCTAGATGGTAGTTATGAGTTTTCGCCTGACGAGTTACCTGATGAGTATGACAATTTGCTCAATGCAATCATGGTGGAAGAGTTACAAATGCAGGCAGAAGAGATTCATACGACGACATCCTCGCTGGTGCTAAAAACCATATCTGATTATGGTGTCACGCCCGTGACGACTGCTTCCTCCATAGAGCGGCTAAAAGATAACCTAAAACTTTTGATTTGAACCAAGTCGCAATATGTTTTCACCATCCAGTCTGTGCTAATGTGTTGGAAGTGTTGAGTAAACTAGTCATTGGGATTGATAAAGATGATGAAAAAGTTACTTGTGGCTTCTGGCGTTCTTCTGCTCGCAGCCTGTTCGTCTGCACCAGATCCTATGGATGAACGTATCGATGCGGCTATCAAGCTTTGTCAGAGTGACAGCGCAAAAGCCTATTCACACACGGTTGATGGACTGCGCGTGATGTGTGATAGCGGTAGCTCTTACATTATCCGTGGTGACATTTCTTTGGAACAAATAGTCGAGATGGACAGGGTATATTGCTCTAGCATGGGTATTCGTGACTTCGTCTCAAGTAAGAGCGGCGAAATTAAGCTCGCCTGCAATGATGGCTCTAACTACGTTTTATAAAGGCAGATGACAATGAAAAAAGTACTGATTTCTCTTACTGCAGCGGCTTTGATGGCAGGCTGTTCTTCAATTGAAACGGCGGAGTCAATGCCAAACCCAGATCAGCGTGTGGTTGATAGCCGTTTGAACATTTCTTCAGATTTAAACGCGACCTACTGTGAAGGTAAAGGCTTTGAGAAGTACATGGAGCGTGAAAAATACTACACCTTCACTTGTAAAGACGGCGCATTCTTCAACATAGCGAAGTAAAAATGCCGACTTTGGGTAAGGTTATGTAAGGCGCTGGGGAAACCCGGCGCTTTTTGGTTTAAGTTTATAAATACTCCCATTTATTGTATTAATAACAGATGATTAGCACTTTTGTTTTTTGACTTTTTAATGGAGGTGATTGGGGTTTTTAAACGGATAACTGCCTTCTTATCTCTATTTTCTTCACTCATTCGGTGAGACGTAATAAAAAGTTCCCTCCAAAATCCCTCCAAAACTATCCCTCCAAAACGACAGCGATGATCCAGTGGTATTGTGCCTTGATCCCAAGAAACGGGTTTTGAGTGACAACGTCACAATTTTAAAGGCGCTTTGACATAGATATATTCACTTCTACGTTCATCATGGTACTTGTCTGTCATTTTTCGGCTTTTGTGTCCCAGTAACACCTGCGTGTCATAGCCGAGGTCGGCGTAGGTTCGTTCAGCCAGCGAGCGCAGCTCATGAAAACTCGGCGCCGTACCATCTTTCCATGTCAAACCGCTCTCGTCGCGGATTTTGAGAAACGATTTGCTGAGAGACATCGCACTGACCTTCGAGCCCTTGCGCGTGGGGGCATGTTTGGTGGTGAGGTGGAGCAGGTAGTGACTGAGCACGCCCGTGGCGCGGCAAAGTTCAATGATTTCCCCCAAGGACAGGCCGACCAGTGGATTGGTCAGCGTCAGTGGAAACGCGAGTTTTGTTTTGCCCCGCGATTTGTTGATACTCACCAACAGATGGCCGTGTTTGACATGCGAAAACCTCAAGTCGCACAGGTCCTGCCGCCGTAAACCTGTCGTGAGGGCCAGATAAAGTGAGTGCAACATATAGGGGAAAGACTGTTTCTTGGCCGTCTCGACCAATACTGGCCATTCGTCCCGTGTCAGGCGGTTTCTTGCCACCTTGAGCCTTGGCGCACGTGTCGCCACCGCCGGATTGATCCCGCCTTCAATCTCCCCGGCGTGAAGTGCTTCTTTAAAGCAATCTATCCAGGTTGAGCGCAGCCGCGCTGCCATGTGCATTTTCTTTTTGGCTCTGTATTCATCGAGGATCTTAGCCAGTGATTTGGTATCAATGTCTTTCAGTCCCACTTGTCCAAGCCGGGTCTCGAGCACATTGATGCAATAGCCCCGTTGCTTGACTGTATTCTCCGTCAGCTCGCCGCTTTTCAGCCGTTCGCGTTGAAGTGTCATGTACCTTTTGCACCAGGTGGCGGTGCGGATACCGTGACGGGTCACCTTGGCCGTGTTCTGCTCGAGAATGTTTTGGTAGTGCTCCAGCATTTGGACGGCGATCCGCTCATTGAGCTCTTTAGCGGCTGCGATGGCTCTTTTTCTATCGGTGCCCAGCCCGTGAAAGCGGCCCGTTCTGGCATCCCGGTATTGGTAGTAGACTTTGCCGGAGCGCTTATCGAGCTTTTCATATAAGTTCTGGATGGTGAGGTTATGAGAGCGGGGTCTAGCGGCCATGGTGCAAAATCCTTTCTACCAATGGATCTGACGAATGGCTGGCTACCTCGCCAAGCCCAATAAACCGCGCGTCCTGCCTGACCATCCATCGGCCGCCCACTTTTAGCGGAGGCGGATCGATTTGGCGTGTTTTGGCCCAGCGCGACATGGTCGCCGCGGAGTAATGTTCACCAGGGAATACGGCGGCTGCCCAATCAGACAGCCGGATAAAGTGATAATTGCTCATTCGAACCTCCGAAGACGTTCAATCCATTAGAAAGGGGGCTTGATATCACGCCAGTCAGTCTCAATCGGTGCTGCGGGCTGGGCTTGCGCGGGGGCCGTTTCGGTCTTGGCGCTGTCGGTGAACTCCACGTTCATGATTTTTGCCTTCAGCGACGCGGCTGTGGTGCCATCGCCTTTTTGGTAGGTATCGACGGCCACGTCCTCGGCATGGATGAGCAGCTGCTTGCCCTTGGTGAGGTGGGGCGCCAGTTTCACCGCTCGGTCACCCCAAAGTTGGCCATTGAGCCATTGGGTTTCCTTGTTCGCGCCATAGCCAATGGAATAGGCAAGGGAGAGACTAGCCACGTTGTGGCCGTTGGGCGTGGTCCTTAGGACCGCGTCTGCCCCTAATCGACATAATACGGTCAGCATCTTATTCCTCCTTCTCTGCATCAACGACGTGCTCTGGCTGTTCATCGGCTGCGCGTAAGCTGGCCAATTTGTCTTTGTACGCGCTGCGGGCGGTTTTTAATGCGGCTGGCGGGAGTGTCTTGGCGGTGTCTTCCACTTCCGCCAGTTCCGTTTCTGTTTGCGCGGCCTGGATTTTTTCCAACACTCTGTCCAGCGCCTCTGTTGGAGCTTCGGCCTCGGGGGCCGGGGCCAGTTTGGACAGCAATGATGCGGTTTTACTCTGCTTTTGCAGTACCGCGTTGATGGCTTTTTCGGTCGGCATGTCGAGCTCATCAGGGGTGTACACGCCGAGAATGACATCCGGGCAATACAGACGTGACCAGCGCTTAACCGCTAGATAGGCAATTTGCTGACGTGGGTCGGATTTCCAGTTCGGGGAGTTTCGCACGGTGATAGGCTTGAGCAGAATTTCCAGCTGACGGGGCTCGGTTTCGCCTTTCAATGTGGCCCAGACGCGCACGCCCAGTCCGTCTTCATCTTTCTTCTGGAGCCCAGCATGGATGTACTTATCCCAGTCGCCAAACCACTCGTAATGTAACCGGTCTTTCGTGGGCGCCATGGTATTGATAACCGCATTGACCAGCTGGGCTTCGTATCCGAGGGCCCATTCACCAGGTGGGTTTTCTGTGCCACTGCGTGGGGATTCATGCGCCATTGCATGGCCTGAAGGGTCACCGCCAAACAATCACCGACGCTGCCCCGAAGGTGGGCAGGGACCGTGGTTTTCCCTTGCGCCATGAGCTCTGCAAAGCGTTCCAGGCGTCCCATGATGTCAGGGTTAAACATCATGGTCGCGACATCGTAGTGGGGCATGTCCATATCAACGATGGCCAAAGCTTGCGTGTCCTGGGTGGCGAGTTCTGTGGTTGTCATCGTGGGCTCCTTACGCGCGGAAAACGCGGCTTTCGGTGGTGTTGGTGAATTGGGCGATCAATATTGAGGCTATTGATCAAAATGAAGTGAGAGAATGGCTAACTAACAGATTACCAAAATGCGATATTATCGTTTCTTGGCAACGAGATACTGCAGTTGTTACAAATACAGACTTGTTTATTCAGTACTGGGACGACTTTTGCTATGGTGCAAGTGATGACGTTTCAGTTTGGCCAAAAGATAAGTCGTGGGTACTTCACTACTGGCACGAAGAAGTGTTTTGGCATGGTAAATCAGCAAGCGTATAACAAGGTGCAGCAACGGACTTGTAAAACTGTCACTTGTTTTGCAAAACCCGCAAAACAACCGCCATTTTTACAAGCCGCTGTGCACGGCGTTAGGGCATAGCAGAAACAATGGGTAGAAATTTACTGAGTTTAATGTTTCTTTTGGCTCTCGTGACTGGATGTAGTGACAAGCCTTGTCACACTGATCCTACTACAAATTTTAATAAGGCTATCGAATCCTTAGTTAAGGAGAAAGACAATTCTCGTTCTCTTCGACTTATTGAAAATGGTTTAGATGTGAATTATCAAAATAGCTGTGGGGCTAGCATGTTGCACATAGCCACTATTATGGGTGATGAGCCATTGGTTAATTTGCTATTGTCAAAGTCAGCAAATCCCAATGTTTCGAATTGGCAGGGTGAAACACCAGTTTATATGGCTGCTCAATGGGGTGAAGACGATATATTGGTCAAGTTATTACAAGCAGGAGCTGAACCCAACTCTGTTGCTGGAGAATTAGCGTTTAGTCCTTTAATGATAGCGGCACTTAATGAACATCACAGTACGGTTGAGATATTAGTTGCACATGGTGCTGAGCCCGACTATACGAACAATGAAGGTGTATCAGCTGTTTCTATAGCAATAGAGAATGGCAACAGAGAACTGTTAGCAGCTTTGGAGACAAAAACGCCCTAACAAAGCCAATGAACGCGGACGCTTTTTCAATGCAGTAGCTTTTAAAAGTGTTTTTAATACAAGGGGTTAAAGAAGTTTTGGGCGGTTTGATAAGCGCCCATTATTGCGATGTTATGTCACAGAGGAGAGATTGTGGGCTTAGCTCAGACATTCCAATTTGAATATCAAAGCACAGAAGAAATTCAATCATTTATTAATAATCTTAATAAAATAGCAAGGCTTCAATTTGAAAAGGAGCTTTGGACGGTTTCAGAGTTTGAAGGCTGCAAGATGATGTTTGAAATCAGAATTGTTAGTAAAGGGTTGTACTGCCATCGCTCTGGGGATTACTTTAGTTTTCTTGGTTATTTTCTAGAGCAACTCTCCGGTGTTTTCGGTGCAGTAACAATTGAAGATGTGTAGTGATACGTAACGTAACAAAGACAATGAACGTGACACTTTGCCATCACAGTGGCTTTTTAAAGTGTCTTTAATTCAATGGGTTAAAGCGGTTTGGGTATTTTGATAAACGCCCGTTATTGCGACGTTATGACTGGAGGCTGAATGGAGTTTAACCCCAATTACGGCGTTTACGTGTGCGAGCATGTGTTTAGAAAAACTCGCCCAGTAAGATATAGCGTTCGCGATGCCGATGGTGACTGGCAATTTCTTTGTGGTGTTCCCGGTTGTGTAGATGAAGGAGAACCGCACTTAGTTGGAGTTGGTCATCTAATTGAAATGGACAATAGTATTAGAGATTTGGCCACCCTTGAACCCATGATGAGTGCAGTTAGGAAAAGCATTCATCAGCAGTGGATCATTAGATCGTTGGAACGAGACGATAGCGCAGATTCATAACAAGTGCCATCAACATGACGTTTACTCGTGGCGCATTTTTCATAGACACGCTGTGATTCAGGGGTTTCAGTCAGTTTGGCTAGTAAACGCCCGTTATCGTGACGTTAGCACTCCAATTAGTGATGGCATGTAAGTGTGAAAAATATTTTTGGATTATTCCCGTACTTTCAAGAGAAACATCTGGTAGAAATTTCCGACACCTCACTTGAGACCAGAATATCTTCTTCGAAGCTTGAAGGGTCGTATTCAGGGGAATCATTAAAGCTGACATACAAATCATGGCTAGGAAATGCCTTTGGACCAGTTGCAGTCTGTCAGGTAGGTAATCAAGTATCTGAGGTGGTTGTCACATACCGTCCCCGATTTATTGGATGCGTTTTTTATGTATTCTGGACAGTGTTCATTTTGGATGGCTTAATTAGCGCAATCTACAATACTACCTTCCTTGGCGCACTGTTATTGGCGTTGTTGGCTTTGGCTGGATATGGATTAATTCAAATATCCTTCTGGGTAGAGGTGCCTCGACTTAAGCGTGAAGTTCGTAGCTTGTTTGGCAGCTAACGCTACGAGCATATAAACGGCACGTTCGCCCATGACCCATGCAATGAAAAGCCGGCTCGGCTGTTAGCTCTCCCCCAAACTTCCCGAATAATAAAGCGCTCATTTACACCGTGTACCCGTATCACACGTAAAGCGGGCGCCTGGATTGGCCTTCAACGGACAAATCCGCTCTCATCGTCAGTGAGAGCCCTTCACGCCTTTCTTCCTGCCAACGCTCTGGTGTTTGGGCTCTCAAGTCTATCCTGATGCCGACCGCACGTTATCTCCCCGTCACTTTGCACAACATCTCTTGTTCGCTTACGCTGGTTCTTTGGCAGGGAATGTCTGTTGTCGAATCGTGATGGAGTGATTATGAGTGTGTTTCGATTGTTTCTAGTTGGGTTGGCTTTAGTACTTGTTGGTTGTGGCAGCACGCCAAAAACGTCGGATAGCACCTCATCAAAACAATGTTTCAATAAAATACCAGACTCTCTAGGGAATGAGATTGAAATCATTGGGGAGCCCCAAAGCGATGAAATAATGGCTCATACCGTTTCCCAATATGTCTACCGGGCGGCAAGTGTTGCTGCTGAATATGGTTTTGACAAGTTCGCTCTACTGAACGTTCCTCTGTGCGATAAACCATTAAACATAGGTGTTTTCATGCATGATAACGGGCAAGAGTTGCAGGGTTTTATGAGGCAATTCGGTGGGACAAAAGGTCTAGAGCTGTTAGGTGTGTTCAATACTATTGATTATCAAGGCAAGAGATATCTTGATGTTCGAAGTGTGCCCGGGGCCGCATAGACTGTCGGGTCTTCCACAATCGTTCAATGCACAGATGGGGGAGAATTTATGGAATATCCTGATGATGATATTGGCGATGTATTTCGCAGGATGGAAGCAAGCAAGTTTGATTTTTCAAAAGAGCATATTGTCGATTTTTATGCTGTTTTCGCCACTGAAGATGGAGCTGATAGAGTTGCCAGAATGTTCGTTGCAGATGAATGCCGATACACGAATATTGAGACTCGTCCCTATGATGAAGGTGGAATGGAACTAGAAATCTCTAAAAAGATGCTAGTAACTTATGACTCGATATGTGAGCTTCAGGAACTTCTGGCTGAAAGGGTGGGGATGGTAAGAGGGTACTTAGACGGCTGGGGTGTCATGCAGGATTAATACCTAACTCCTATGAACCATTCTCCAGTCAACAGGCCATAGCATTCTCCGGCTGCCCCGCGCAGCCTTTGCACAATATCTCGTGTTCGCTTCCGCTGGTTCTTTGCTAGGGAATGCCTGTTACTTCGATGTTATCTCCAAAAGAGGATTGTCATGTTCTATCTTCCCAAATGGTTTGCTCAGAAGTTCGCCTACTTTAAAGACTCTTCGATATTGAGCATATGGCTTACATGCTTCGCGATGATGATATTGTTTGCCGTTTTTTTACCGCTAATAACTTCAATCAGCGATATGTTATTTGGACCCGCAGCTAGCATATTGCTTTTATGCTTTTTGGGAATGATGTCCGCAAAGTATTTTGCTAGGAAGAAAATCATTTTAACTGGGCCAATCGCTGTAAGAGTGGCAGCCTCAGATGCAGGAGAGACGGCAGCTAAAATTGGGAAAACGATTTCAGATATATTTTTCTTGCTATTTTTCTACTTCTGGCTGTTTTCTTGTTTATTCATAGCGTTATCACCTTTGCTCTTTTTGGCACTCACCTAACTCCTATGAACCATTCTCCAGTCAACAGGCCATAGCATTCTCCGGCTGCCCCGCGCAGCGTTTGCACACCTCCCCCAAAATCGCTTAATCTGATTTTTGGGGCAGGGAATGCCTGTTGGCCAACAGTTAGGTTTGAAGGAAGACAATGTACGTTGACTACTCAAAATACTCTCCCAAGTCTCTGATTGAGGCACTATCTTCAATTGACGCAGATGCTCATCCGGAAAATTACAAAAAGCTGATTGCCGAGATATCTGCTCGCCGAGAAGAGATTGAGCTTTATGAAGCTTCGCTGGAACAGCAGAAAGCGCAGAGATGGGAGTCGTATTTTTCCGTGATAGGTTACTGCCAACTTACCACCGGTGTTCTCGCTATCGTGGCCTGCGTTTTGTCTCTCTACAACCAGTTATTTGTGGATGCCTTCTTTGGTTTTTTTGTTGCAGCATTGAATATCGCTGCGGGGTATACGGTTGTAAAAAGAGACCATAGGTATTTCTTCTTATCGTACCTAAATATAGGGCTACAGGTATTTTCTGTTGGGATTGGTGGCTTCTATTTTAACTACTACGGCTTGGGTGGAGTCTTCTTAACATATGATTGGGTCTTACCCGTTTACAATGTTGTTGAGTTTGGCTTCTCGTTGGGGGGGAGCATTGCCTCATTCTCATCAGGTAATGGGTCAAACGGATTTGTACAATTAGATGTTCTGGCCGTGTTGTATCTTTTTATCATTCACAAAGTTATGACCAAGCGAAACGCTGACCCAAGTGCGTAAAGTCTCTCTACAAAGCTAATGCCCCCTGGCTGCCCCGCGCAGCCAATCCTCTCAATCCGCAACTACTTAATTTCTTTGAACAAAATCTCCCCAACCAAACTCCCATGCGATCAAAATCAAATCTGGTTTTATGCACTTTGTGGTACATTCCAGCCAAAAGTTTTAGACAGTGATGGCGTGTTGTGTGCCGAGAAGCGAAGGGCGGTAGCTTTGGCAAATCCTCGTGAGGGGAAATTCATGTCATTCGTTATAAGTTTCCCTAGTTAGAGGTTGGTGAATAAATGAACAATGATATTAAGTTTACATTGTCGTACGAAGGCGGTGCGTCAGATCACCACAAAATTGATTTCTATGACGTCTCCCAGGCACTATTGGGTTTCCAAAGGACCTTAGCTCTCACAACTCACCTAGTCTTGAATAATCAGATAATTACTCAGGCACCAGCGTTAAAAGGTGCAAAGATTTTAGCTTTACCTCCAGAAGAAGGAAGTTGGAAAATAACAGCTGGTATTGTTCTGGGCGGGCTTTACACATTTGGTACAGCACCGAATAATACTCCAATTGGACATATTGTCTACTCGTTATATGATTATGTTGTTTCAGAAAGCTTAGGTTTCCATGTGGACTATGATAAAAGTCTTGGAAAATTATATGAAGAAGCTAAAGAAAAAGATAAAAAAATAAAAGTCATCAAGCAACATCAAGCAGACTCATTAATTGAGAAGTGTAGTGCGGCTATATCTGATATCCACCGTCCAATAACTAAAAATAAAACAGCGTTAGAAGCTAGTATTTCCGCAAATATCTATGGTTCTGAAAGTCCAATTGGAGCTAGCTTTAATGAGGATACATTTAGCTATATACAGGAGTTAATCACTTCAGATATCCAAGAAATTATTTATGGTCGAGTGTCAAGTTATAATAGTAATACATTTAAGGGTCGTATATATGTTATGGCAGAAGGTCGCCCAGTTTCCTTTGAGCTATTTGGTATTGCTAGGGCTTCAGCTTCACTAAAGCTGATCGTGGCAAGTTTAAGTGCTAACGTTCAAAAAAATTACAACGATCCTCTATCAAATCTGTTCTGTAGAGTTACACGAATTACAACAAGGTCAGGGTTACTAAAGAGTTTTGAGATTCATGCAGTATCAACACAAAATAATGTCGCATAAAAATAAGTATCGAGTAGTTGAAACCTTAGCAGGGTATAGAATAAGCCGTTTCTGACGCGTTTTACCCCAAAGTGAGCTGGAATCTCAAATATCTAAGCTCTGAATTCATAAGTATACGCGGACTAATCGGGCAAGTTGCACGCTATTAAGTTGTTATGTTCTACACGAGGTAATTGAACAGTGGTAGATATCAGAGTAAAGGTAAATCAAGGTTTCTATGACGATGACCTCAAGAAGTTACTTGTCATTCGAGATAATGCAATTACCTATGGAAAGCTTCCAATTCAAGATGCTGTAGAACAAAGGCTGAAGAAATGTTATCCAGAAGTATATCAGCGGCAAGTAGGTCAACTGTATAAAAGGCATCGAGACTCTCGTTTCAAATGTTACTGTAACTACCCGAAGACACTTGAAGCTGTCTGTAAGGATATACTTTATAATCAAGTTCCTTATGACGCCCTGCACTGTGAAGATTGTTGGCGAGAAGATCTGGCTACAACATGGGGCTACTATGGTTATTGCAGCAAAGTTATTTCAAAAGAAGTATGGCGTGAGCTATGTGCTGACAGCTCTTATGCTAAATATGTTTAGTTCACGAACATAACACATATGAGCCCTTCTCCGGTCAAGAGGCAATAGTTATCTTCTGACTGCGTTAGCAGTCAATGCTCTCGAACAACAAAGTCGTCTACTTCGTTTTCCTAAACTCAGCTTATCTGAAGTAGTTCATCGCGAACACATTTCCTAACTCGAAATTGCCCCTTCTTGCGTTACCAAAAGCAAATCAGCTAAGTTTTCTTTCAAAAGTTTTTGATAGATTTTCTAATACAAGTCGTGAGGTGTGTAGAAAATACCCCAATTTGTCGTATTTTCTCTTTCGTGATTTTGCGATGCATGATGATATTCTATTAAAAACAAAGCTTTACGACAAGTCCGAGTGTCTGGAGGATGCGTAAAAAATCCCCAAGTGGGGTGTTTAATTACCCCACTTTGAGATCTAATAAATTGTTATGAGTTAATGGTAACTATGAACATTTCTGAAGAAAACACTCTATCTTTATTTGGGCTTTTGGGTATATCGTTAAGCAAGATACCAGAGTCACCAGAACCACACTGTAAAACACCTGACTTTGAGGCTACGCTGACTGGGAATCGAATCCTAGTCGAAGTGAAGGAGATACGTGAGAATCCGGACGAGAAAGAAGTATTAAATCGCTTTAACGAGAGTAACTTAGTATCAATGTCGATTAACCTAGATGGAAAGAGATTTCAAAAAGCTCTTTCTGAAGCAAATCGTCAATTAAAAGGCTATTCGAATGCAAAAGATCTTTGCGTTGTAGCGATCGAAGACGTTCGAGAATTTGCTGTGCGCTCTGAGTCACCAGTATTTGAACTTCACCAAGCTATGTATGGAGAATATATTTCATGGTTAGGTATTGATGATCGAACAATCTGTATTGATAGTCATGGTAAATCACGTGCCTTAAGTTTTCAGAAAAATACTAGTATTTCGTGTGCTGTCTTAATACTCGGTAGCAAATATCATACTCAAGTTTCTGCGGTCTGCATTCACAACAAGTTTGCAAAAAATCCATTTCCTGAAGGCGTATTTGCTAAAGCTGGTTACCGAGAATATAAGTCAGAGCTCATCGGGAAAAGAGAAAAATTGGTGGAAATTAACTCATAAAAAATAAGAATAAGTGTCGCACAATCGAAACTTTTTGGGTGTTGAAAAAGCCCGCCCTTTATTCAGTAAATTGATCGGATGCGGACAAGAAGGTAAGTCGCTCATCTCAGAATGACAGGCGAGCGCCGCCATAGTTTTAATTATCCGAATTTAACGTTTTAGAGTGCTAACTCTAACGAATTTCTGTCCAAAATCGTGTAAACCAAATCTAGACTTTCTCCACCAAAACCTGTCCCCCAAAGGGCTCACATCAGTGAGCCCCTGAATCTCCCAACATCTCCAAACTCCCAGGTGCTAACCTCTTAGCCAACACCACCAAACCCTTAGACGTCACTCGCACTTGCTCAACAGTGCGCTGATTCACCGTCGTCACCTTTTGCTCTAACAAACCCCGTTGCAGCTTGTGTTGATACCCAATCAAGCTTTTCCCGTCAGGTCGTTTGTATATCCAGCGATTCGCAGCCAGCCAAGCGAAGAGGGCTTTGGGCTGCAGCTGCAGATTCTTAGCGGCATCGGTGATACAAAGCGATCCTTGGCTATCCGCGATGAGGTGATAGGCTTCAACCTTGGGCCGGTCCTCTGCCACTTGGGCTTGAAGCTTCAGTTTCTCTTCCTCGGCCTGCATGGCGAGCTTGAGGATATCCATGCGGGAGAGGTCGGCCGTACTATAGCTGCCGGTCTTACGAATCGAGGGCAGGACATCTGACACCACTCAATCTTCGAACTTCTCGGCCTCGGGTAATTTGGAGTGTATGATGAGGCGGTAGACGTCGGGCTCTGGGATGATTTTTGTCTGTTTATCCAGGATGAACGAATCGTTCACCCCTAATGGACTTGGACACTTGCAGTGGTCACGAATTGCTTTCTGAGGAGCATGTCATTGCCTAGATAAAAGGTGTAGTAGAGTCCGAGCTGTTGGTCATTACTTTGATTGCTACCCCCAACCACTCATGCCCGAGTTCTGACTCGGGTATAGAATCCCAATTCACCAAAGCTGGCCATTCCGGTCGGTCATCCTGTTCAGGATCAAACCACACACCGTCAGGTTTCATCGCTACAACATGGAGATTTTCCCCATGAAAAACTGCTGTAGGCATCAGGTAGCTCTCTTCAGCCACGGCTAGATTTTCCATACCGCAAAGAATTGGTACATCTAACGCGTTGCTCATGCGAAGTTCTTGCGGGTATGCGCCAGCCAGCTGACTGTATGTATTCTCGTCGCGAAGAATTATTTGAGGTTTAAGGCCAAAGCACATCAACACGTAAGCCATCGCCGAGATGGCGTTCAGGCCCGAGTCTTTGACGAATTCAGCGTAATCACTTTGATCAATGATCCCCGTGACCAAATAGATTTTTTCTGCCGTTTCCGTGAGAGAGTCAGTCGGCTCAAGAACAACTTGCTCACCAACAAAAGCGCCTTTCGATAAATCAATTTGATAAAGGAAGAGACGGCGGTTGACGGGCAACAGTCCCATCACATGCAGACAAGCCGTGAGGCTGTATGCGCCACATGAGATGGAGCCGTCAGGTTGTTTGATGTTGGGAAAATCTATTTGCAATGCAATCCTCATTGACTCGCATACCAACTTTTTATGTAGGCAATTACAACACAGGTGAGTATGTTTATTCATACACTGGGGAAAATCACTAGAGAGGTATCACAAACAATTATGGAACTGAATTTCTCTTTGACTGTTGCTATTTCACTGGTCTCTGTCTTCGTTACTCTGGTAACGTTCTTTTATAGGATGTTTGATAACCACCGCGCGTTTAAAATTAAGAACACAGAGCTTTTGCACAGTTGCTTAAAAGAAGAAGACTATGATGGTAAGTCCTTTGTACTGGGAAATATTATTGAAAGTGCCTACTCAGTCAGGATCCCCCACGAACGTCTGATGCGAATCCTAAAGCACCCCGAAAGCAATAAGTTGTTTAACCTCTATCGTTTTTCTGCCCCTCTGATTACCTTCTCTGACGGACACTTTTCTCTCAAAACGGATGCCCTCCTCGGTGAGAAGAGGTATCGCGAGGGTTCAATAATCTTCGGGAAGACTTTGCTTAAGTATTTTGTTTTTGCCTTGTTGGCTTGTGTAAGTTTAGTTTTTGCGGTGGAGGTGGCATTGCAAGGGTCTTTAGAACAGCTCTCTGCGGACAAGACTGTCCTTAAGTTTTCAGCAAGTTTAGTGTTGTCTCTGTTTTGCTGGCGGTTTGCCATGAGCCAGCTTAGAGAGCCTATAAATTTTTATAAGGCCTTTGAATTCATGGAAATTATTGAGTCGTATAAATTCCCCCCGGCCAAGAAAAGTAAGTTGCGAATGTATTGGGAAAAAATCAGGGGCACTAGAAACGACAAATGTGAAAGTGCTGAGGAAAAGACCGAAACCTAAATCTCTGACACTGAACCTTTTCACCTAATCCCCTCCAAACTGCCCGCGCTACCGTGCGGGCATGAACAATGAAACCCTTACCACTGCAACATAAGCTTACCAGTCTTTTTAAGTGCGCCATTTAGGCTCTCTTGGAACTACCTCGACACCGGTTTGATACCTTCCTGCAATAGCATTGAGCGTGAGTTCCAGTGCATGTTCACTGATCAATTCAAACTGCTGTGGCAGCGATTGTACTTTCATCGGGATGAAATCCAGCATGCGATTGTCACCAAACGTGGCGAATTTCACTCTCTCGCCAATCTCTGGTTCTTCCAGAATGGCATCAAGGATACCTTCAAACAACGCGTATGAAGTGGTGAGTATGGCCTCAGGCATCATACCAGCGTGATACCATTGCAGAATAAGCCGCTTAGCTTCTTTCTGGCTGAAATGGTCACCATAGGCGATTTGTGTACCTGCGTTTGCTTTTCTGGCAGCAGACAAAAAACCCTGTTCACGCTCTTTTGATATACCCAGTTCGGGTACTGCGCCAATCAGTCCAATGGTATTTGCGCCCATTTCAGCTAATTGGTTGGTCAATGAAAATGCACCATCCAGATCCTCACTGATCACACAGGCAAAGTGTTCATCATCTAAAGCACGGTCAATGGCGATCACAGGTGTGCCAGACGCTTGAATGGTAGGGTAGAAGTCGTTCTCTGCGGGCAGGGAAGAGGCAACTATCAGCGCGTCAATTTTGCGTGCGACTAACATATTCACCACTTGCTTCTCGGTCTCGGGATTGTCGTCAGAACAACTGATAATCAATTGATAACCTGCCTGACGTGCGTCCCGCTCAAGTAATTTGGCGATTTTTGCGTAACTGCCATTCTCCAAATCGGGGATTAGAAGGCCAAACGATCGGGTCGTACCTGCGCGAAGAGCGCTGGCTGCATGGTCCGGACGGTAGTTATATTTCTCGACAACTTCCATCACTTTCTGTTGAGTGCGTTCACTGATGCGGTATTTAGCTGACTTGCCGTTAATCACGTAACTTGCCGTTGTGCGTGAAACTCCAGCCAAGCGGGCTATCTCGTCCAGTTTCATTGAAATTTTTCCCCTTAAACCAAATCCGACTTACTTATCAGATTGGGAACACTCTGTGCGCGTGATCATAAAAAGCACAAAGGATCTTATCGATTCTTTGCATTATAAGCTGAATGGATTCAGCATTGGTAGCTGAAAGGTTTCAGCAAAGATGAAAACTGTGCGTGAAGCCTGTTTTTTGATTTGAATGCTGAAACGATTCAGTGAGGCTGAAAGTGCGCTTGAAGACGCTTTACTGACTATGAATATTACGGCTTGGCTGCAGCAATCAATGTGTGGCGGGGCGAATGAAAAGTGGGCTCAGTCCACTGAAATCTGAGGTAAGAATGATGCTTGAACTCACGCAAAACGACGTGCAACTCGGCAAGAGTGCTGCAACAAAACAAGAGGCGATACAAGAGATTGCTAATGATTTGGTCGCTAAAGGGCTTGTTGTTGAAGGGTATGGTTCAGGCATGCTTGCACGGGAAAACCAGAATTCAACGTATCTGGGGAATGGTATTGCGATCCCCCATGGCACTACTGACACCCGCGACTTGGTAAAGCAAACTGGCGTGCAAATTCATCACTTTGCTAATGGCGTAGATTGGGGCGACGGAAACACGGTTTACCTTGCAATCGGTATTGCGGCGAAATCTGACGAACACCTCGGCATATTGAAGCAACTGACCCACGTTCTTTCTGCCGACTCTGTGGAAGAAGCACTAAAGGCCGCGACCAGCGCCGAGCAGATCCTTGCGGCATTAAACGGTGCGAACCAGAAAGGCCTGCTTTTCAATGAAAGCACTATCACCCTGAATTTCCCTACAGCAGATTTAGTTTCCATGAGCGCGGTATGTGCGGGCAAATTGAAAGCAGCGGATGCCGTTGGTCAGGGATTTGTCTCCTCACTTGTTGGTCAGTCGCCAGTATGTCTGGGCCAGGGGCTTTGGCTGAATGCTTCGTCAGAGTCGGT
The DNA here is from genome assembly GCF_000333895.2 of Grimontia indica. Lineage (GTDB taxonomy): Bacteria > Pseudomonadota > Gammaproteobacteria > Enterobacterales > Vibrionaceae > Enterovibrio > Enterovibrio indicus. Next base: position 25,355 of record NZ_ANFM02000068.1, read on the forward strand.
AAAGCAAACCGCGATAGCTTTCTTGTCTGCAGAGCAAGCTTTCGAAGTCGATGGTAAAACTGTGAAAGGGTTGATTGCTATTGCGGCTAACAGCGCAGAGCACGCAGATATCATGCGCAACATCAGTGAATTGGTGTTTGATAGAAAAATCGCAGAGGTATTTGCTGTTACTCCAGAAGCCGTGGTTAAGGCTTTTTCTGAGGTTCGCCAGGGCGGTCTTAGCCAAATCTTCAAAATCAAAAATGCCCACGGTCTTCATGCCCGACCAGGCGCCATGCTGGTGAGTGTAGCTAAGAAGTTCGATTCACAGATCTGGGTGTCGAACCTGAATGGTGATGGCAAGCAAGTGAATGCCAAGAGCCTGATGAAGGTGATTGCGTTGGGTGTTAAGCAAGGCCATGAATTGGAATTTACCGCTGACGGTGCCGACGCTCAAGTTGCCATTGATGCCATCGGCCAAGCCATTGAAACCGGTTTGGGTGAGGGGTAAATCATGACGAATTTTCGTGTAGTCACCGTCACGCTTAATCCTGCGCTGGATATGACTGGTGCCATGGCAGAGCTCAAAGCAGGTAGCGTCAATCTTATCCAGTCTTCGAACCTGAATCCGGGAGGTAAGGGGATTAACGTTGCAAAAGTGCTCGCCGAATTGGGTGCAGAAGTCACAGTGACCGGCTTTCTCGGTGATGAAAATCAGGATCCTTTTGCTCAACTTTTCGAGCAAAAAGGCATTCATGATGCCTTTATTCGTGTAGCTGGTGCATCGCGCATTAACGTCAAACTGGTGGAAGAGTCAGGTCGCGTCACTGATCTGAATTTCCCTGGTGTTGCAGTATCTGAAGATGATGTTCAACAGCTTGAAAGCACCCTCCATACATTGGCAGAGACTCACGACGTGTTCGTTATTGCTGGAAGCTTACCGGCGGGTATTTCACCGGAAAAACTCGCTTCTTGGATTGCCGCGCTTCGGGAGCAAGGCAAAAAAGTATTTTTCGACAGCAGTAACGCTGCATTGGCAGCGGGTTTGAATGCCTCTCCTTGGCTGGTTAAGCCGAATGATGAAGAACTCTCGCAATGGGCGGGTAGGCACCTTTCCAATGAATCTGAACTTCTCGAAGCGGGTAAAACCTTGAGTAATACGGGTATTGATAATGTGGTGATTTCCCGTGGCCCAGAAGGTGTGCTGTGGCTGAAAGATGGCGTTTGGTATGCCAGCCAGCCACCAAAAATGAAAGTGGTCAGCACAGTAGGTGCTGGCGACACGCTGGTGGCAGGAATGTGCTGGGCAGAATTGAACCAGTGGGATCGGGAAACCTCTCTGAGTTTCGCTACCGCGCTGTCTGCGCTAGCAGTCACACAGGTCAATGTTGGTGTTGAAGATATTGTTCAAGTAGAAACGCTACAACGCCAAGTTAACGTGAAACAGATTAAAAATAACTAAAGGAACAGGGGTAGAGAGATGAAAGCAGTAATCGTGACATCGTGCCCAAGTGGTATTGCAAATACTATTATCGCCGCGGGAATGCTTGAAAAAGCAGTCGCAGCACTTCAATGGCAAGCTGTGATTGAATGCCAAAGCACTGTGAAACCGAATAAGCCCGCTTCTGTATCTGACATTGAAGCTGCGGATCTTATCGTGACCGTTGGACCAGTCGCTGATATGGCGAGATTCAATGGCAAACCGGTTTACCAAGCATCATTAGAAGCCTGCTATGCAGATGTGAAGCAGTTGCTGGAAGATGCGGGCTCAAACGCTGAAGTCTATGCCCATGTAGGTGAAGCGGCTAAACCTGCAGCCCAAAAAAGAATTGTTGGCATTACCGCGTGCCCCACAGGGGTGGCGCACACCTTCATGGCGGCAGAAGCTGTAGAAGAAGAGGCCAAAGCACAGGGTATATGGGTGAAAATTGAAACCCGGGGCTCTGTGGGCGCGAAAAACCAGCTGACCGAGGAAGAGATTGCAGCGGCAGACTTGGTCTTCATCGGCGCGGATATTGAAGTCGATATGGCTCGCTTTGATGGCAAGCGCGTTTATCGAACCAGTACTGGAGCAGCGCTAAAGAAAACCAAGCAAGAATTGTCGAATGCGTTTGAGCAAGCTGAAGTTTACAAGCACGGCGGCGCGAAAACGGATAACAGCAGTAAGAATGAACGCACTGGTGCCTACAAACACCTGATGACTGGCGTTTCACATATGTTGCCATTGGTTGTTGCTGGTGGTCTGTGTATCGCGCTGTCTTTCGTCTTCGGTATTGAAGCGTTCAAAGAAGAGGGCACACTGGCGGCGGCACTCATGGAAATCGGTGGCGCGAGTGCATTTGCGTTAATGGTTCCTGTGTTGGCGGGTTTTATCGCGTTCTCTATAGCTGACCGTCCGGGTCTGGCACCGGGTTTGATTGGCGGTATGCTGGCAAGTTCTACAGGCGCAGGCTTCCTCGGCGGTATCGTCGCGGGTTTCTTGGCGGGTTATTCCGCAAAACTGATTGCTGATAAAGTCCAACTGCCGGACTCCATGGCAGCGTTGAAGCCAATCTTGATCATTCCGCTACTGGCGAGTTTGGTGACGGGTTTAGTCATGATTTTCGTGGTGGGTGGCCCAGTTGCAGGTGTGATGAACAGCCTGACCGAGTTCCTGAACAGTATGGGTTCGACCAATGCGGTTTTGCTGGGTGTGATCCTTGGCGCCATGATGTGCTTTGACTTGGGCGGCCCAGTTAACAAAGCGGCTTATACCTTTGGTGTTGGCTTGCTGGCTTCCCAAACTTACACACCAATGGCAGCAGTGATGGCAGCGGGTATGGTACCTGCAATGGGCATGGGTCTGGCAACCTTGTTGGCACGCAGTAAGTTTAATGCTCAGGAACGTGAAGCAGGTAAAGCATCGTTTGTTCTGGGGATGTGCTTTATCTCTGAAGGTGCGATTCCTTTCGCAGCACGTGATCCAATGCGTGTTATACCAGCCTGTATGGTAGGTGGTGCATTGACTGGTGCGTTGTCTATGTTGATTGGCGCAAAATTGATGGCTCCTCATGGCGGTATCTTTGTACTGTTCATTCCAAATGCCATCACACCAGTACTGCTTTACCTTGGTGCGATTGCAGCAGGTACTTTGGTGACAGGGTTTATGTATGCAGCATTGAAGCAAAGCGAAGAAACGCAAGCAGTTGTTCAGCATGCATAGTTGAAGTCTCAGCAAGCGTTAAGCCGGCCTCGGGTCGGCTTTTTACGTTTAGTAGGGGTTGGCGGGGGTGTGCAAATTCAGGTCGTTTTGACCCATCATAAAGGTGACGTGAAGCTCCACTAACTGCTCACTCTCCCTTTGCCATGCTGCGTCATTCTGCTGTTGGCAGAACTCCATCATGGCGACGATCAAGGTATCCAGCTTTTTCAAACTCCAGCGTTTAATATCTGGTTCGATATCTGATCGTGAAGCCAAAGCCTGCAGTTTGGCATAGCAAAACTGCAAGTAACTAAAGGCTTCTTCCGCTTTGCCTTCAAACTGATAGTGACGTTGTAACTTGGTGCAGCCATCCACAAAATAAGCGATAGCATCACTTCTGGTTAGGTCGATAGGCGGGTCAAAAATCATGGCCGGGGTTTGGGATACAACAGCAGCGAGTGTATCAACATTCCGATGTTCAGCGTCTTCGTACCAGTTTTGAATTTTCTTCATCCATGCGTCGACGATGTCCACAACATTCTCCCTGATAATTTTTTTTGGCGGCATGGTGCCGCCATGGGGATCGGTGAAGCTCTTAGATACCTAGATCGTCCAGCAAAGAGTCGGCTTCTGCCGCTTTTTTGGATTTACTCTTTTTCTTGTCTTTAGCATCGAGGCTTTTGGCGACTTCCGTCTCCAGAATTTCATCAGGATTGATTTCATCGCCTTCCTCGAATTCTTCGAGTTGGATGAACTCTGTTCGCTCCATCGAAAGCTCTAGGTAGAAGATATTGTTATCTTCAGTGCTGAAGCTTACGCGGCGTGCCTGAGGGCGTTCAATATTGCTATCAACAGTGACATTAATGTTCTTGTTGATCGCCATCATCTTGGGCTGATTCTGTGTGATATTGGTCTGTAGAGAGCGTTTCACTTTACCGGTGAAGTCACCCACGATTTGGTTCATGAGTTCACCCAAAACGTCCGCGACTTCGTCAGAAGTGTGCAGGGTTGCAAGTTCTTCTTTTGGAATGCCCATGTGGGACATGTATTTCTGGTAGACCTCAAGCGCTGCTTTGGCTTCGAAATTAATCACCACTAATCCGGAGAAGCCGCCATCAAAAAGAACAAAGCAACCGAAGTCAGGTTTCAGGCTGGTTTTGGATATCTTCTGCACCATGGCGGAGTGGTGAACTTGTGTATCTGTTGCTTTCGAAAGGACCGCGGTTACCGATTGGCAAAGTTTCAGCAGAATGTCTTCAGTTGTGATGATTTTTGTTTTTCTCATGACTGGCTCACTCGTTCTGATGTTGATTGAATCCTTACAAGTGTGGCACTAAATCTCTCATTCTGCTGAAATCTATCTTTGCTTTAACTATTCACCGCATTTGACCCAAGTGATTGTAATAAATCAGCATGCTTTCGATGGACGGCAACCAAAGAAGCGCGTAGTACTGGTCTGAGGTCATTGATGAGTCCCTCTGTGTCCGCATTTTCTGCCGCAGCGGATTTCTCTATCTGCATACACAGATCTGATAGTTCGATTGCGCCGATGCTACGTGATGACGTTTTAAGCTTGTGGGACAGCATTTTCACTTCCGCAAAATCATAAGGCGACTTGAACTCTGACAAGGTGTTGAGCTCAGGTTCGCAATGCTTAATGAATTCGCCCAGCACTTCTGCGTAGGTTTCGGTATCGCCCCAGAACAGCTTTTTCAGCACCTGAGGGTCTAGCTCTATCTCAACACATTCTTCGTCTTGCTGTGGATCGTCTAGCGATGGATTTTCTGTTTCCGAGGAAGGCTTTTCGATTCCCGTCGGTTCCTCGTTAGGTTCAGCGAAGGGTTTACTTTGGGCACACCATTTCGCTAAGACCTTTTGAATCACATCGATTTCAACTGGCTTGGCAATAAAATCGTTCATACCGGTTTCAATACAGCGCTCAGCTTCGCCGACCAGTGCATTTGCGGTGAGTGCGACGATAGGAACAAACTCGGCGCGTTCTTTTTGAATCTCGCGGATTGCTTTCGTTAGCTCATAACCATCCATATTTGGCATGTGGCAGTCTGTGAGCACCAGAGAAAACGGCTGATTGCGATAGGCCCGCAGTGCTTCCTGACCGTCGGCTGTCATCACCACATGGTAGCCAAGGTAGGTAAGTTGCTTCTCTATCACCGTTTGGTTAGTGACGTTGTCTTCTGCCACCAATATCGTGCCATGGTTGTCCTGCGCACGTTCAATAAAGGCTTCTTTACCCCGAGTGTCGATAACCGGGTAGTCGGGGCTCTCGAGACCGACACAGATCCTTAGGCCACTGATCAGGCTGGAAAGTTTGAGCGGGGAAGAGAAAATCGCGAAAACATCGATGCCGCCATACCGTCTGACTGGAAGGTTCATATCTAGTTCGAGGTAACGAATATCGATGTTTGACGGAACATAAGCCGGCATCAATTGTTTGGTTTTCAGGTAATCGCGGCAAAGCACCACATATTTGATGTCATCGCGTGGGAATTTCTGAAGGTGCAACAATTCAATGGTGATGCTTTGCACCGATATATTCATATTTTTCAGGTAATTATCAATACTTACCTTCAGCGCACCGTTTTCGAGGGTGTTGATACAAACTACATTGTTGATGGTGGCGGCTGACTCACGCAGTACGTCAATGTTGCAGTCATCCGGTGCCGTGACTTCTTGCGAGTAGGGAAGGGTAAAGGTCACCATAAAGGTTGAGCCAATGCCTTCTTCACTGGTGGCAGAAATAGAGCCGCCCATTAAAGACGCTATATTACGACTGATAGCGAGGCCCAGACCCGAGCCGCCATAGCGCCTCGTAGTGGAATACTCTGCTTGTGTAAAGGGCTGGAATATAGCTTCTAGCTTGTCTTTACCGATCCCGATACCGTTGTCGCGGATTTCAATAAAGACTTTCGCTGTGCCATCCGTTGTATCCTGTGATTTTATCCAAACCTGTACTTCGCCGCGATGTGGCTGCCCGCCGGAGAACTTGATGCCATTCCCGATAATGTTAAACAGAATCTGTTTAATACGGGTTGGGTCGCCAAACATGGCGGTGGGGACATTTGGATCGACAAATAAGGTTAATGAAACGTTCTTCTCGGCCGCTTCTGTGGCCAGGTTATCCATCACCTGTTCTGCGATATGTCTGAGAGAAATGCTGACATTATCGATACGCATTTTACCGGCCTCTATGCGGGAAAAGTCGAGTATGTCATTAATAATAGATAATAATGAGAGCGCCGACTCCCTCACTGTGTTGGCGACACTCTTTTGAGACGCATCGAGTTTGGAACGCAGCAATATATCGATCATACCGATCACACCGTTCATCGGGGTGCGGATTTCGTGGCTCATTGCGGCAAGGAACTGAGCCTTCGCTTTGGAGGCAGTTTCAGCTAATTCTTTCTGATAAAGCAGCTGTTCTCTGGCTTGGTTGCGGGAAATGATGTGGTCGCGGAACGAGCTGAGTGCATGTGAGATTTGCCCCACTTCATCCGGGCGGTCTTTATACAGGATCGGAATCTCAGTGTTGCCATCGGCCAGATTGCGCATAGTGTCCGCAAGTCGAGCGATTGGCTGCGTTACTTTTTTATAGATGTAGTAGGTCACAAAGATACTGACCACTGTCATCACAGCAAAAAGTGCAAAGAACGAAAGCTGATTGTTGTTGAGCACGTTTCTTAGATTGGCCATGGAATTGGCCGCGCTGAAACTGGTTTCGCGGGAAAACTCCGTCAGCGAGGTTTCCAGTGCTTTGTATTCATTAACATTAATGGCTTTGAGTGAAGACACAGCGATCAACTTTTTCGATGGGTCATATTGGTCGAATACCCGGCGAATACGCTCAGAAAATACTCTTCCTAACCCTTTGATGAGATCGAGCTGTTCGATGGTAGATACGTCAGCGGTATTCTTTCTCAAGTAATTAATATGGTTACGGAAAAACGCTTCATTGGCATCAAAACGATCCCGTTGATTTTCCTCGCCGCTAAGGTAGAAAAACAGAGCAGATGTCATGTCATCAACTTCATCCCGGATGAGCCATACATAGTGCTGTGTATCTTGCTTTGACAGGAGCTCAGAGGTTTCTTTACTGCTGTCCATCAGGTTGATGGAATCGAAAAGCTCTGGCGCTAACGTGGCAGAAATAATTCGCTTCTCATTCAGTGCCCAAGATTCTCTCTTAGGGTCGTACTGTCCGATAACATCATTTTCTATCTTATCGACGAAATTGCCGTAGATAGTTTCGATGTTTTTTAGGTGACTTGTATGATCGCCGTGCAATTTCTTGAGTTCATTGAGGGAAACTTCGAACTGATTCTTGTTACGGTAGAAATTCTCGAGAGCAGTTTCTTGACCCAAGGCGTAACTGAGCATGCTACGGTTCATTTCGCCAGCATATCGAAGCATGGAGACTGAGAGTAAGGCGCTTGGAATTTCCAGCCGGCTGGTTTTGTTGGTATCTATACTGACGCTGTTGTGCTTCACATAGGTAAAAACTGACAGCAGCATGGCGCAGAGTGTCACCATGGCCATGATAAGACCAACTTTACCGACGATACTTTTAGAAAATGGGAACTGATTAGCGCGCTGAATCCGTTCGTCAGACATCATATTTCCTTAACCTTGCATTCAAGCACTGATCAGCAATGTGCTGTGTGGCCGTAATCATTTTTATTGGTTTTAATGAAGGTATCGCCACTTGTGCAATAAATTCATGAAATCAGTGGTTTAGAATTTTGAAGACAAGTGCAGTGCAGGCACCTTGTTACGCTAAACCGGACAATCATGTTCTTGGGAACTTATAATGTAGACGCCGTAATCGCAATATGGAGACATTGATTTCAATAAAGTGACATCAGGCGTAATTATTGGTACCAATTTGAGGCTGAGGGCAATAAAATTGCGGGATGAGCTTTATCACTGGAGGTAAAAATGGTCGTTGAATCGGATGGGTATGCAGCGCTGATTGAGTTTTTTGTCGATAACCTGGGGCAGTTTTCAGAGCCCGGCGACAAAGTTGGCTCTGAAACCATCGACGATCTCGTGCATGAATTGGTCGCGAGCCAAATTATGGCGATCTGTGACCAGAACAAAGACATGCCACAGGCATTGCGCTTCGAGATCATGAGAGAAGCCGATAAAATTGTTGCTGACCTAGAAGAGATCCTCAGCTCTGTCTGGCACCAAAAACCGACTTATAGCCAAATTAATATTCTGGAAGAATATATTGGTCTGGTGAAAAACCTGTTCGATGCTACTGTGTCTGAGTTGGTCTAAATATCACCTCCCACATCCTGCTTTTTGCAATATAGTTGCATCAAACAGAACCAACATTAAAATGCGCCTGTTATTTATCGCTTCATATCACGGCGCATTTCATGAAACTCCACGCAGTACATCACCTCTATCAGCAACGACTGGCTCAATCGACCCGTCCTTTTAAGGCGAGGGGAGCAAATGTTGAACGCTGCTCTCAATGCATGGTTGTGAGTCGCCTTTGTATTTGCGAAGAGAAAGTCTCGTATCCAACAAATGCGGCGTTTCTGTTGGTGATGTATGACGATGAAGTGTTGAAACCCAGCAATACAGGACGTCTTATCGCAGATACGGTTGAAGATACCTTTGCGTATATTTGGTCTCGCACTGAGCCGAATAAAGAAATGCTGGATTTGGTGAATGATCCCAAATGGCAGCCCTATATCGTTTTCCCTGCTCAATATGCTGAGCCAGAAAGAGTGCATGCTGAGCCTGTCATCACCGAAGGCAAACGGCCACTTTTTATCATGATTGACGGTACCTGGCAGGAAGCGAAAAAGATTTTCCGTAAAAGCCCCTGGATGGCGCGTTTTCCGGTGCTGAGTATTAAGGCCGAAGCTTTATCCCGGTATGGTGTCCGCGAAGCGAGTGGTGAAAGCCAACTCGCTACTGCAGAAGTGGCTGCAAAGGTATTGGCACTAAACGGTGACAGATTGGCGGGCGAAAGTTTAGACGCTTGGTTTGATGTGTTTAGAGAGCACTATCTTACGGGTAAGAAACAGAGGCAGTTACCTGTTCCCGGCGCGTTAGATAAGTACCGAGAAGTGGTACAAAGACAATCCAAAGATTGATGGGGTGTATACCCAAACCAAATTTGCGATGAGATGCGCATAAATAGCGGAGGTCATTGGGTTGCAGAGAAGGTATTTTGTTTTTAATCACATTCATACCTCGCTGAAACAGGGATAATTTGGGCAGTTTAGCGAATTGAAAATTGGAACAATGGAGTAAAGGATGTATTACGGCTTTGACGTAGGCGGCACGAAAATTGAGTTTGGTGCGTTTGATAGTGAATTGAAACGCCAAGCAACAGAACGTGTTCCTACACCAGGCGACAATTACGAGCAGTTGATTGAAACACTTGCGGCGCTGGTGGCGAAGTACGATGCACAGTTTGGCTGTGAAGGCACTGTGGGTATCGGCATTCCGGGTATTGAAAAAGCGGAAGACGGCACCGTTTTGACGGTTAACGTGCCTGCAGCGAAAGGGCGCACGCTACGTGCAGATCTGGAAGCGAAGATAGGTCGTGCAGTTGCTCTTAACAACGACGCAAACTGTTTTGCGCTCTCAGAAGCATGGGATGAAGAGCTACAGGGTGAAAAGGTCGTTCTAGGACTGATTCTGGGCACCGGATTTGGTGGCGGTATCATTGTCGATGGCAAAGTCGTATCAGGCAAAAACAACGTTGCAGGCGAACTAGGTCACATGCGTATGCCAATCGACGCTTGGCTTCATCTGGGTGACAATGCGCCGATCTTTGACTGTGGCTGTGAAAAGAAAGGGTGTATCGATAACTACCTGTCGGGCCGTGGTTTTGAAATGCTCTATGCGCATTTTCATGGCGAAGAAAAGAAAGCCATCGACATTATTAATGCATTCAAGGCTGGCGAAAAAACCGAGTCTGAGTTCGTTGATAAATACATGGAAATGCTTGCGATGGTGTTTGCAGGTCTTTTCACTGGTATTGACCCAGATGTTGTTGTGCTGGGTGGTGGTTTGTCTAATTTTGAATACATTTATGAAGAAATGCCAAAGCGCGTGCCTAAATACCTGCTGTCTATCGCGAATGCGCCTAAAATCATCAAGGCAAAACACGGTGACTCAGGTGGTGTGCGAGGTGCCGCATTCCTGAATATACAGCGATAAAGTGATGAGACCCGTTGTATAAACCTTTTTAATCTAGATAAATTCGAGGCACCGCAAAAGCGGTGCCTTTCGTTTAAATAAAGCCATCGAAATGTGAGAAGGTGGCATAGCAAGAATAATCACAAGAAAGAGTTTGGTAAGCATTGTTGAGTTATAAATTTTCGCGAGCATTAATTGCAATCTTCGTTTTGCTTTTCTTTTCTGTAGCCACCGTCGTTTGGTTTTTTGTTGGTGGGGCAAAATCGAGTTACGTTATTTCTCCTACGGATTTTGAGTTCCGCTACATTGACGATACCCCTATGGGTGGTGATACACACGGGCGTGTCTATATCAACGAAGAGGGAGATGTAGCGCTAGAGTGTGAACTTGGTGCGGGGTACCGTTGGCCATTTTGTGAAGTGGCGATCAGTGTCAGCCCTAGTGTGACGCGCGGTATCGACCTGAAAAACTACCATTCCATGGTCATTGAGGCCGCTTATAAAGCCCCTGCACCTGACCAGCGCCTGCGTGTTTACCTGCGTAACTATGATGAAGCGTATTCAACCACGGACGATCCGGTTTCACTTAAATTCAACGGTATTGAATACAATCCGACTGAATCCATGTCCGAAATTGTATTGCCGCTGAACTCCTTCCAGGTGCTTTCCTGGTGGATTTCGGATCTAGATATTCCGCTTGAGCACGCCGGGCCAGACATGACAAACATCTCCTTGATTGAGATTGCGACCGGTAGTGCGCCAACGATCGGAAGTCATGAACTCATCATCAAGAATGTCCGCTTTGAGGGTATGATGGTCACAGAGGCTGAATTGTTCCGCGCCCTGACGTTCATCTGGTTGGCTACGGCGACATTCTTACTTGCTGTGAAATACACCCAAAGCCGCCGTGTATATGATGCGGAAAGACGCCGTGCAAATCGATTGAAGGCCATTAACACTGCGTTGAAACAACAGAGTGAAACCTTGTCTATCATGGCAACGACGGATGCTTTGACTGGGCTCCGTAACCGCATGGATATTTACCGTGAGTTAGAAAAAGCGTTGGCTTCGACAAACGGAAAGAACTGTACAGCGCTATGCATGGACATTGACCACTTTAAGAAGATTAATGACAACTATGGCCATGACATGGGCGACAAGTTGTTAGTGTCGGCCGCTGATGTGCTTCGCGAGTCGGTATCCTCTAGCGATGTGATTGTCCGCTGGGGCGGGGAAGAGTTCGTGATTTTCTGTCCAAATCGCAACCTGGCTCAGGCATCATTTCTGGCAGAGAAAATTCGGTCGGCGTTTGAGACCACAGAGTGGCCACATGACGCAGAATTGACCTGCAGCGTGGGTGTGTCTTCTATGCGTGAAGGCAGTATTGCAGCCATGATCGCCGATGCGGACGATGCGCTATACCGCGCTAAACAAAATGGCCGTAACCGTGTTGAGGTATTTGCTGAGTCATTTATTGCCACGGTATAAATCTTCAGCAAAGGTCAACAGAGCTTAGAAATAGAAAGAAGCCGCATTTAAGCGGCTTCTTCGTTTGTATACCCAAACGACCTGAAGATGCTTGAGTTCAGAGGTCATCAA
>NZ_ANFM02000067.1 GCF_000333895.2 Grimontia indica
TCTGCTGCGTTATCGGCTTCTCATGTAGGCCAGCTACACATCGACGCCTCTGCCTTGCATAAAATCCCCACAAACTGCTGCAAAAATCATCACCAAAGGTCAACAGCCCCTGGATTCAGGCTTTTTTGAGCCAACCAACGTACATTTGATTGCACTACTTTTTCTTCTTCACTTTTCCCTGAACCGCTTTAAAGCGCGGATTGGACTTGCAAATCACATAGAGACGTCCACGACGTTTCACCACCTGACAATCTTTGCTTCGGTTCTTTGCACTTTTCAGTGAACTCAATACTTGCATCGTTTACTTCCCTGCCTTCAGGTTTTTGCCACCAAAGCGTTGATTGAATCGCGCCACGCGACCATCTTGCTTCGCCATTTTTTGTTTACCGGTATAGAACGGATGCGAATGCGATGAAACATCCAACGTCACATAGGGATAGGTCTTGCCATCCAACTCCACCGTACGTTTGGTTTGCACTGTCGAACCGACAAGGATGTATTCGTTTGCGCCTGTGTCGTGGAATGCCACAGTTCTGTATTCCGGATGGATACCTGGTTTCATGATAATGCCCTCCAACTCATGATTGCTACGTTATAACATAACATTTAAACTCATCGAGTCAAATACTAATCATTATCATTTGCAAAAGGATTGGTGCGAATGTTTTCAGAGAGGTATGCGAAATCGAGGATACAAAAAAGGCCACGCTGAGTATCTGTGGCCTTTAAAAGTTCTTCTGAAGATAAACCGAATTACGGCGTTTCAGACGCTTCGACTTCGCTGTTTACTTCGATTTCAATGGCGTCTAAATCAGCCATATTTTCCTCGATATCTGCGGCATTTTCACATGCGTAGGCATTTCCGAACATGGTTACTGAAGAAGAGAAACCAAATGGCTGATACAAGTACAAGACGTTCGCGCCTTTGTCTGCCGCTTTAATACGCATTTGGTTCAAGGTTCCCCAAACCATGTCTTTGTCAGCATGCAGCCAATAATCATAAAAATGGCCTTCAGAGCCGATCACTGTGCCTTTGTGTTCGCATCCCTGAATGGCATTTACATCGTCCCAGATGACTTTAACTTGTTCAGATTGTTGAGTTGGAAACGTCACACAACCTGAAAGCAGTGTCGCTGACGCCAGCGCCACACTCAGCATTACCTTTTTCATTCAGAATGAATCTCTCAAAGTTCAAGGGCGCGGAGTGTATCTCCCAGCGAGCGAAAAGCAAACAAAAAAAGCAGACTTTACAGCCTGCTTTTCTAGCTAGCTATTGTTAGTCAGATACAAACGCCAACTGCCATAGGATGAAATGTCTTTTGCACCTTCAATACCCGATGCTTCACAGGTAAATCCCGTCACCCAGGTACCGTCATCCAACTCAACTTTGCCCAACCCCAACGGGCTTGGAATGCCTGCAAGAAAATCACCCACACGGGAGGTCGGCACTTCCCAAAGTTCCATTTCAATGCTCACGCCAGCTTCATTCACGCGAACCATACCGGGGCGCTTTGGGCCTTCCCCTGCCAGCGCATAGAAACGGTAACTCGGCGCACTCCGGCGTTTATCGATAAAGCTCGCGTGACGATCCTTGAGTTGATGGTTCAGCGGCAAACCTTCCATGTGAGCACCGCAAACGGCAATGACCATGGTTTCATCAATCGACTCACCCATAGAAACGGTTTGATTGGCTGTATAAGCTTTGGCAAGGTCCAGCAACTTGGATTCACTGCCTTGGTCAGAAAACAGCGTAATGCCAAACGGCATCTGCTCCGTTTCGTTATCGGCGGGAATCGCAATCGCGGCATAATCCAGAAGGTTCATGAAGTTGGTGTAATAACCAAAGTCCGTATTTTTCTGGATGGGGTCATCAAGCATTTCTTCGATGGTGTAAATCGTCCCCGACGTCGGAACGATAACCGCATCAACGGTTTTCAACTTGGCATCACAGCGCTTTTTCAGGGCTTTCAATTGATACTGAGCATTGAACGCATCCACCGCCGAGAACTTGGCTGCGCTGCCAAGGATCGCCTGGATCGTCGGTTCACACTGCGTTTCATGTTCATCAAAAAAGCCTTCTATGGCGGCATAACGTTCTGCTACCCAAGGCCCCTGATAAAGCAAGGTCGCGGCGTCCAGGAAATCCTGAATGTCCATCTCCACCAGCTCGGCACCATTTGCCGCTAACTTTTCTTTACTCAACTCAAACCGGCGCTGGAAGTCAGCATTACCAAAGAACTCCAAATTCTCTTTCTTAGGTACACCAATCCTGACTGCATCAGAAAGATAAACGATGTCAGCATCAGACTCAGAAAAGTCACGGGCGTAAGCGTCACCCGCATCATACTGCCCGGCGATAGGCAGCAGGTATTCAATGTCTTCGACGCTGTGTGCAAACAAAGTTACGCAATCCAGCGTTCTACAAGCGGGAACCACGCCACGGCAGCTGATCCGTCCAATACTCGCTTTCATGCCTACCAAACGGTTAAAAGCAGCAGGTATCCTGCCTGAACCCGCCGTGTCCGTGCCCAAGGAAAACATGACCTGACCCAGAGCAACGGAAACTGCGCTGCCAGAGCTTGAACCACCAGAAACGTATGCTGGGTCAATACTGTTCTTACAGGCTCCAAATGGACTGCGTGTGCCGTTTAAGCCTGTCGCGAATTGGTCGAGGTTGGTTTTACCCAATGGCACCGCGCCCGCCTCAATTAAGGCCTGTACCACAAACGCGGATTGACCCGGTGTATATGCAAATTCTTTGCAGGCTGCCGTCGTTTGTAATCCCGCTAAATCGATGTTGTCTTTAATGGCAAATGGCACACCATAAAGCGGCTTGTTTTCCGGTTTGTGGTTTCTCAACGCTTTGACGTAGCCATCTAATTGCGCTTCACTGATCAGGCCAATCCAGCAGTTATGCTGGTCGTTTTGCGCTTTTTTCCACTGGGAATAGAGATAATCTGCTGGCGTGATGTCACCTGACTGATAAGCCGCCAACAGTTGTTGAATTGACGTAAATTCCATTTAGATTTGCTCCATGATTAACAGTGTTTGTCCGGCGCGAATTTGCTCACCTTCGCTTTTAGACATTCGGACCACACGCCCTGATTGTGACGCTGTCACTTCAATTTCCATTTTCATTGATTCAACGATAAGCAACGGCTGCCCAACTTTGATGGTATCGCCGGGCTTGGCCAGTAGTTGCCAAACATTCCCTGCCAACTGAGCGGTCACTGGGAACTGACCGGTTTCGAGCACTTCGAGGCTTGTCTCTGCGTTGTCCACGACTTCGGCAACAAAGTTCGCCTGTCCCGTCTCTTCCCAACGCTGACGCTCTGCGTCAAACGCAGCTTGCTGTTGAGTTTTAAACGCACTGATAGACTCACTTTCTTTCGCCAGCATGGCCTCGTATTCAGCGAGACTGAAACGGGTTTCTTCAATGCGAACATCAAACTTGCCACGTGGAAAATCACGGCGGATTTGAGTGAGCTCTTCAGGCGAGACAGGATAGAAGCGAATCTGGTCGAAAAACCTTAATAGCCAAGGCTGAGTAAATGCCTCTGTCTGGTTGTATCGGTTCCACATCTGGAGTGTACGCCCCATTAACTGGTAACCGCCCGGCCCTTCCATGCCATATACACACATGTAAGCACCACCAATACCCACCGCATTTTCAGGCGTCCAGGTGCGCGCTGGGTTGTATTTCGTTGTCACCAGTCGGTGGCGAGGATCCATCGGTGTCGCGACAGGTGCGCCAAGGTAAACATCACCCAAACCCATGACGAGATAACTCGCATCAAACACAATGTCCTGCACCGCTTCTCTGCTTTCCAAACCGTTGATTCGACGGATGAACTCAATATTGTCCGGGCTCCATGGCGCGTCTTTACGCACCACTTCATCGTACTTTTTCATTGCTAACTGGATGGAAGGGTCGTCCCAGGAAAGCGGCAAGTGAACCACCCGGGAAGGCACTTCCAATGTGCTGATGTCGCCGAGGGTTGCCTCTGCTTTTTCGAGCAGCGATAGCATGGCTTCACTGCTGATTTGCAGATTATCGAAGTGCACCTGAAGCGAGCGAATACCAGGAGTCAGCTCTTTAATGGCGGGAATCGCCATTTTTTCCAGCGCCAACATCAATGCGTGAACACGAAAGCGCAGTTTCACATCGAGCATTTGTGGGCCATATTCCACCAGCAGAAAATCTTCTCCACTCGGGCGATACACTACCTGTTCGCCATATTTAGGTGCTGGGATTTCTTTCAATACCGGAGAAGTTCGGGTTGAAGCACATGGCAATGCCAATTCCTTCGAAGACAACATGCCAATCGCCGCTAACTGATGACGCTCCGCGCGCTCGGCATGCTCCAAAGACACGGCCTGAAAACGGATTTTATCTCCCGCCTTCAATTGTCCAAGCTTCCAAAGATCGGCTTTTATCACTGTGGCAGGACAAACAAAGCCGCCCAGACTTGGACCATCTGGCCCGAGAATCACAGGCATATCACCGGTAAAGTCCACTGTGCCGACGGCGTAAGCATTGTCGTGAATGTTAGAAGGATGGAGCCCGGCTTCACCACCGTCTGGTCTCGCCCATTCGGGTTTTGGTCCAATTAAACGCACACCCGTGCGGCTTGAGTTGAAGTGAACTTCCCATTCGGCATCGAAAAACGATTGGATATCGTCATTTGTGAAGAAATCCGGCGCACCGTGCGGGCCATAGATCACGCGCAAGGTATGCGTCATGGAAAGATCCGGTGCTGGCAATGTTTCACCAACGCGCTTTTTATCCAAATGAGTGTTGTTGAGGTGCAGTACGTCTCCTGCCATCAGAGCACGGCCTGCATGCCCGCCAAATTTGCCCAAGGTAAAGGTCGAGCGGCTGCCAAGGTATTCAGGGCAATCAAATCCACCTTTGATTGATAGATACGCCCTCGCCCCTTTGTTTTGAATTGCGCCAAGCGCGACGGTATCGCCTTTCGATATTGCCAGCACAGTAAACATCGGCGCTTCAACGCCATTAATCGTGACGGGCAATTCAGCCCCCGTTACCACCAACTGGGTGTCAGCGTTGAACTTGAGGGTGGGTCCGTTAGCAATGATCTCCAAACCAGAAGCGGTTTCATCGTTGCTCAATAACTGGTTACCTAGACGGAAGCTCAGGCTATCCATGGGGCCAGACGGCGGGATACCGACATGCCAATAGCCACTGCGGCCGGGAAAATCCTGAATGGTAGTTTGGGTGCCGCTGTTTAATACATCGATAGAACGAGGCTGATAATCAAATGACGCCAGACTCGATGTCAGCACTTCTCCCCTTTTCACCAGAGGCTCACGGGAAAGTTGTGCAAGGTAATCAAGGTTTGTTTCGATACCATAAAGAGCGGTTTTTTCCAGCAAGCTGGCGATGCTATCGAGTGCTT
Source organism: Grimontia indica (assembly GCF_000333895.2). Taxonomy (GTDB): domain Bacteria; phylum Pseudomonadota; class Gammaproteobacteria; order Enterobacterales; family Vibrionaceae; genus Enterovibrio; species Enterovibrio indicus. Next base: position 5,421 of record NZ_ANFM02000067.1, read on the forward strand.
GTTCTCTTGAAGGTTCATGCACCATGACTTTGGCAATCATCGGGTCGAAAAATGGGCTGACTTCCACGCCCGCTTCCACCCAAGTGTCAATGCGTACCGTGCCCCCATTCTCGCCCTGACTCACCGCATTACCCTGAGCACCTTCTGGGAAATCTAACTGAGTGATTAAACCGGTAGATGGCAGAAACTGTTTGTTTGGATCTTCGGCATAAAGACGGAATTGAATAGCATGTCCTGCTGGTTTGGCGTCCAGAGCCTCTTGCCAATGATCAGCGTGTTCGCCACAGCCGATTTCTACCATCAGACGAACAATGTCCACGCCAAAGATCAGCTCAGTGACACCATGCTCAACCTGAAGGCGCGTATTCACCTCCAGGAAGTAAAACTGTTGGGTAGATTGGTCGAGGATAAATTCAACCGTACCCGCATTTCGGTAGTTCACCGACGCAGCAAGACGAATAGCTGTTTGTTGTAACTCTTGGCGGGTCTCTTCATTCAGATTAGGAGCCGGCGTCTCTTCCATCACTTTCTGGTTGCGACGCTGTGCAGAACAATCCCGCTCTCCCAACGCGATCACGTTACCTTCACCGTCACCAATCACCTGAACTTCGATGTGGCGGGCTGAGGTAATGAACTTCTCCATGAACAAACCGCTATGGCTGAAGTTGGCTTCACCCAGACGTTTTACTGCCTCAAAGGCATCCTGAAGCTGTTCGGCGTTTTCGCAAAGACGCATGCCGATGCCGCCGCCACCAGCGGTGCTTTTGAGCATGACCGGGTAACCCATTTCTTCTGCTTTGGTAAGCGCTTCTTCCACGCTTTCGAGCAACCCCGTACCCGGCAACAAAGGAACATAGGCACCTTCCGCCAACTCGCGGGCAGTGTGTTTCAAACCAAAGAGATTGATTTGCTCGCTGGTTGGGCCAAGAAAGGCGATATTTTCACGTTCACAAGCCGCCACGAATTCTGGGTTTTCACTTAAAAAGCCATAGCCGGGATGAATCGCTTCGGCACCCGTTTGTTTCGCGATGGTAAGAATTTTGTCGATATCGAGATAGGTTTCAGCGGCACTGCCCTCGCCTAAGCTGTAGGCCTCTGAAGCGTTGAGAGTATGCAGGCTGCCTGCATCGTCTTCGTGGTAAACCGCCACACTTGCGATGCCCATGGCATCAAGCGTTCGAATTATTCTGCAAGCGATGGCGCCACGATTGGCGATAAGAATTTTTTTGAACATAGCATTGTCTTCATCTATCCGGGTCGTCCCGGACAAAGACCTGAGGTGCATTTCCTGCGTGAAGGGTCGTCCCTTACCTCTCCTTGGTAACCTTGTTGTCGCACGTATTACTTAGTGCTCAGCGTTAAGCTGCATCCCACACTGCCACTTCAATTGGCGTTGGGTTATAGGCATTACACGGGTTGTTGAGCTGCGGACAGTTAGAGATCAGCACGATCACGTCCATTTTGGCTTCCAGCTCCACATATTTACCCGGCGCGCTGATACCATCCGCGAAGGTCAGTCCGCCTTCCGCTGTCACTGGCACATTCATAAAGAAGTTCACGTTGTGGCTGATATCTCTTTTGGTCAGGCCATACTCGGGGTTTTCTGTGACTGCCAGCAACCAGGAATCGCGACAAGCGTGCATGCAGCGCTTTTCATGCGCGTAACGCACAGTGTTGCTCTCGGTTGAACAAGCGCCACCCAAGGTGTCGTGGCGACCACAGGTATCCGCGACAATTTCCAGCATCGGGTTATTCAGATTTGATAACAACATTGATCCCGCTGTCAGGTAGGCATTGCCTTGCTCGCGAAGTGTATCCATCGCTGAATAGCGTTCTTCCGTGTTGTTTGCGTTATAAAACAGGGTGTCCGCGGCCTGATTACCTTCAAGATCGGTAATGCGCATGCGCTCACCCTGTTTCATAACTTTGAAGTAGTAATCGCCGGCATCCACAACCTCTTTCAATTTGGCTTCCTGGGTGCAAAGTTGGCTTTCAACAATCATGACTGGCTCCTTATCCCATCAGTTGCGGTTGATATTGGCGGGTGTTGACGAATCCACGGCGGTTTTCATCGCAGTGATTCAAACAAGCATCATCTTCTGTGAGGGGTTCAGCGCGCACCATTTCGACGTCAACGCCCGTTCTCGGATAAGTAGAAGAGGGATTCATCGGATGTGGGCAGGTGCTCAGCAGAACAACCGTGTCCATTTCAAAGCGAAGCTCAATAACATCACCTGCACCGGTGTTTTCGCTATCAAATGCCAGCACACCGTCATCAGTCGTGGAGACTTTGCTAAAGAGGTTCATCGGAGCCGCGACATCACGTAATCCCAATCCAAACTTCGCCATTTCAACCAACATGGCATCGTGGCCGTTTTGCATCCACAGGTTACGGTGATGCTGATAATCGCGATCGCCCCACTTTGTGGTGACGTGTTGGCTGTTGCTGAGGCCGCCAATGCTATCGATCCACCCTGTGTCATCACGGACAATGGAGCAGAAAATACGCCCCATGTCGGAATACACGCAGTTGCCTGCGGTGAGCTTAAACGTGTGCTGGCATTTCAGCGTGTCTGGCAGGTTGATGCGCTCTGACGTATTACGCGGGTTGTACATCAACAAACTTAGGTTTGCGCCGCTGTCTTTCGCGGTAAACCGTAAGCTGTAACCAGCAGGTACTTCCAGCGAGCCATGTTGCCCGCCTTGGTAACTGTGCTTAAACAAGCTATTCAATGTCATTACTTTCTCCTTTACTGTCGAAGCTGGTTTTCGGTGGCTTATGCCACTTCCTTTTGTTCTTTCGCCTGTAATGAAGCGATGATCTCTTCCTGACCTGAGTCATTCAGCGGAATATCAAATGTCACCTGCGACCCATAACGGTCTGGTTCTTGTGGGTCGAATCTTGGCTTATCGAATACCCAAAGACGCGAACCCAGCTTGAAGCCTTCATGAAGGTCGTGGGTGATCATAAAGATGGTCAGGTTTTGCTCCTGCCAAATGTCGTTGATCAGCACATGCATATCTTTCCGAATCCCCGGATCCAGCGCCCCGAAAGGTTCATCAAGTAGCAGAATGCGCGGCTTTTTCATCAACGCTTGCGCAATGGCCAAACGCTGTTGCATCCCGCCTGACATTTCTGCGGGATACTTGTTGGCAGCGTGTGTGAGGCCGAGCCTTTCCAGTTGTGCCATGGCGCGATCTTTCAGCTCGCCCTTGCTGCTTCCCCACACTTTTCCGAGTACTTTCGACATTTCGAATTCGTCAGCCACCATGACGTTTTGCAGAGCCGTCATATGTGGAAACACTGAGTATTTCTGGAACACGATGCCGCGTTCAGGGCCAGGTTCCGAACTCAGAGGCTTTCCATCCAAAAGCAGCTCACCGCGTGAAGGGGCCTGAGTGCCGAGCAACATGTTCAGAAAGGTGGATTTACCACAACCCGAAGTACCAAGGATGCTGATGAAATCCCCCTGCATCACTTTCAGGTTCAAACGTTCAAGTACTACGTGGTCGCCATATTCTTTCCAGACATTTTTGGCTTCGATAATGGGTGTATTTGAGTTGTCCATAATCATTTCCCTCCCTGAGTCGCGTGGAACCACGGGTAGCATTTAGCGGAGAGTTTTTGCAGCAGCCAATCCATCAGGAAGGCAAGAATGGTTATCCAGACGACGTAAGGCAGAATCACATCCATCGCCAGATAGCGGCGGATAAGGAAGATGCGATAGCCAAGACCTTCGGTGGAAGCAATCGCCTCTGCGGCGATCAGGAAGAGCCACGCACTGCCAAGCGTCAACCGCACTGCTTCGATTAGGCGAGGCATGACCTGAGGTAACACGACCCGAACCAGCAAGGTCCATGAGTTCGCACCCAGTGTTTGCGCCTTGATGATTTGCTCGCTCGGAAGGCTTTCTGTTCGAAGCTGCAAATCGCGGATCATCATTGGAGTAATACCAATGACAATCAGCACGACTTTAGAAAGCTCCCCTAAACCAAGCGCAATAAACAGAATGGGAAGAATTGCCATCGGAGGGATCAGAGACATCGCTCTGACCATCGGAGACAATGGCGCCCGCACATAGGGGATCATGCCGTTCGCCACACCCACCACCAGCGCCAACAGCGCACTGATACCAACACCGAGGCATAAACGTTCCAAGCTCGCCCAGGTGTCGACCCAGAGGAGAAACTCTCCGGTTCGACGGCTGGGTTCAAACGCCATACGCTCAATGCCATCGGCAATGCTGGCAAATGAAGGAAGCAGTTTATCGTTAGGGTTTTCTGCCAAGCGGGCATCTGATGCCACCAAATAGGCGGCGATCAGAAGCACAAACGGCAGGCAAGCGAGAACCGAGCGACCAAAAGGCGACGGCTTTAGGTTAATAATTCGCGTCATAAGCCCGCCTTACAGCTCGCCTTTCGCTGCCATATCCATAAAGGTTGGATTGAATCGAAGCAGAACATTGCTGTTGTCACCAAACACACCTGCAGGGGTTTCAATACCGATAAAGCCCGCATCAGGCGCACCTTCACCCAGCAAGCCATGCTTGAATGAGAACTCAGCCACTTTACCCATGGTGTCTTTCAAGGTTTCAGACTCAGTAAAGGTCACTGCATCTGCTGGCTGGTAGAACATTTTGGTTGAATCCAACTGAGCTTTGTAACCGGCCAAATCAGTACCAGAAGATGCCGCCATAAACTCCAGCGCTTTGGTGCCAACTTCGTCGTCCATCTGCATCTGGCTCATGATTTCATACCAAGCACCCGTCAAGGCTTTACCCAGTTCTGGGTTCTGTGCCAGGGTGTCGCTGTTTACCACCAGAAGGTCGATGATTTCACCGGGGATTTGAGAAGAGTCGAAGACTTTTGATGCGTTTGGCATGGAAACAATCTCTGCCAGCAGCGGGTTCCAGGTGGTTACGGAGGTCACATCTTTAGTCGCAAACGCAGATACCAAGTCCGCGTCTGCGGTGTTTACCACAGTCACGTCACGCTCAGACATGCCGACACTTTCAAGCGCTCGCGCCAGCAAGTAGTGCGAGACACTCAGTTCAACCAGATTGACGCGTTGGCCTTTGATATCGGCCAGTTTAGCGGCATCTTTCAGCACGATGCCGTCGTTACCGTTTGAGAAGTCACCGACGATAAGTGCCGTTGAATCAACGCCGCTCGCGGCAGGAATGGTCAGTGCATCCATGTTGGTCATCACTGTCGCATCGAACGCACCTGCGGTGTATTGGTTGATCGACTCGATGTAGTCATTGACCTGAACAACTTCGATTTCTATGCCGTACTTGTCAGCCCATTTCTTGATAATGCCTTCACTGTTGCCGTAATCCCACGGCACCCAACCGACGTAAATAGACCAAGCCAAACGAAACGTCGGCTTGCCTTCAGCGAGAGCTGGGCCTGAGATGAGAGTGAGACATAATGTGGCGGCAAGCGCCAGACGGGTGGAAATTTTGCGAAGAACGGAAGAATACAACTTCATAACTACCTCTACCTTGAGTTTTCACGAATCGACGGCACCAAAGAGATATCAAACGAATCTCCCGGGCTTTTATCCCTCCGTGTGACCTCTTAGTCAGCTTCGTGCTGATTTAGGTGAGGTTGACAACTCTCGGACCAGGCATGCTTTTCCTTGTCAGCATCGGAACCCTAGTTGTCTATTTTCAAATTGTCAGAACGCTTTCGAACGAAACATCTTTGGTGCGTTACTGATGATGTTATAAGCAATGGGCTTGCCAATTTTTTATGTCATTGTATTTAATGATATTTGCTTTCTTTTTCAATTTTCTGCCTGAAGAAACCGAACAGATTGGGTGCAAAATTGCACTGTTTTGATCCACGCAAGGGTCTGCCGACCTTCGGAAATCGCAGGATAAGCAAACCACATATTCGGATGAAACTCGCGGTAGGTGAAAATCTGAGGTTTTAGGATGCCGGTAAAAAAATGTTTCCCTGTCCAATCAACGGAGGAACGATAGGACAGAGAAACCAACAACGACAGCAAGGAGTAAACGTAACGTTTGCAGAAGTTCTGCATGCGCACGCCATACTCTTAATAGCAACCATCTTGCCAACTTTTTAACTGACTGATTTATAGATGATTAGTATTGAAATGGGTTTGTATGGTGAAGAGATATGATCATCGTCGGTGCAGAAGATGCACCGACTTTGCACTTTGATTCTGGAGGGATTTTCGTTGTTTCGCTGAGTTACTTCACGCGCATGATGCAGTGTTCTATATCGCCGACTTTAACGCTGATCGATTGAGACAGCTTGAGGTATTCCAGCTCTTCGAGGACATCATCGGGATAGCCTTGGTCAACCATCCAGTCCATAGGTTCACGGAAAGAATCTTCGGAAACAATCAAAGAGTCATTCAACAATTGATTCTCGCGAATGCTCACAATCCACACTCGCCCGCGATACTCAAAAAAGTCATTGAGTGTGTCGGCGAGAGAGTCATTCACTTTACCCCAAAATGTACCCATCGTATTTGGCTATCCTTCAACTAAACGACTGAAGATTTGTATGTTTCAAACGCTGAGATTAAAGAATATACCGTACGGAATTAGATTCAAACGCTCATTCTCTAGGCGTGGGACATGGCACATAGTTAGGGAAAATCTGCGAAGTTTATCGACATTTTAAAGTAAGGAATGTCGCCTTTATAAAAGCGTTCTCCGGATGGTTTCATCCCGAATTTTCGGTATATCCCCATCGCAGCTTCACGAGCGTCACACCAAAACATCGATACACCACGTGCCTTCATTTCTTTAAACGCTGCATTCAGTACCGAAGACCCAACACCTTGACCTTGATGCTCCGGTAATGCTGCAAATTTTCGCAAGCGCACCACTTCACCATCAAAGAACAAAGACGCCACACAAATCAGACCCTCGTTGACGTAAGCCCCCAGATGAAGGGCTTCATCGTCCCCTTCCGCTTTACAAAACTCAGGTGGTTTGTTGGGCCACAGCACTCTGTGGCGAATGTCGATGGTTTGCTGCCAACTGATGTGTCGAACTTCCATTTCGGCTTCCCAAATCAAGATTTACCAACACCTTACCACGGTAAAGCAGATCATGTGGGTGGAAAGCTAGTGTCCTATCTGATCACCTATTGGCGCGGCATTGTTCTGCTGGCTGCCCAATCCGATATTGACTGCATCATGGCCACCAAATGACTGGAAGGGTCGTAAGCCAAACATGGGCATGATGGCGTAGATATGGTCGAAGATGTCAGCCTGCACGCCTTCATAGAAAACCCAGTCTGTGTTGTTCACAAAAGCATAAATCTGAAGCGGCAAACCTTCCGCAGTGGGTTCCAATTGGCGCACCATACACGTCATGTAGTTGTGAATGTCCTTGTGTGCGCGAAGGTAAACGGCAAGATAGGCGCGAAATACTCCAACGTTAGTCATTTGACGAAGGTTCGCGGCGTGGTGGACATCTTCAAAACTCTCGTTGAATTCTTTGATCTCTTTCACCCGCTCAAACAAAAATTCGCGCAGGATTCGTATTTCTTTTAACGCTTCAATCTCTTCCTCGGTGAGAAAGCGAATGGAAGTCAGATCAACATGCACTGAGCGTTTTATGCGACGGCCACCCGAATCGGACATCCCCTGCCAGTTGATAAATGCGCTCTGTACCAGCGCGTAGGCGGGCAGCATGCTGATGGTGTTATCAAAGTTACGGACTTTCACCGTTGTCAGAGAGATCTCCTCTACCGTGCCGCTTGCTCCATATTCATCCATTTGAATCCAGTCATTCAGGCTAACCATACGGTTAGCGGAAAGCTGAATGCCCGCCACAAAACCCAAGATGGTGTCTTTGAACACCAACATGACAAGGCCTGTCGCTACGCCTAATCCACTGAGGAAAATGATGGGTGATTCGTCCGACAAAATAGAAATACAGATCACGATGCCGACAAAGAAAGTGAATAGCTTGATGAGCTGAACAAAACTTTTGATTGGCATCCGGCGGCTGATGCCTTTTAGGTAGGCAATATCATGTAGGGCATCAAGAAGTGCAAACAGCATCCAGATAAACATGACGATAACGGCAATGCCAAGGCATCGGTCTGACATGGTCGCAAGCAAAGGATGATGGGTCAGAATAGGTGGAACCAAGACATCAAGAATCATTACTGGCACAAGCGCAGCGAGTTTTTCCAATACTTCATGCTTGGTTAGGCTGTTTGCCCAAGATTGCTTGTTTTTGCTGATGGCGTGATTGACGAATTTGACGATAACACGATGGACAACAAGGTAGCTGATGCCCGCAATACCAATGGCAGCCAAGATAAATACCAAGGTAGGTTCGGCGCCGTAAGGGTCCGTATCGAACCCCATTTGTGTCAGTTTGTCGTTTACATACTTGCGAACACCATGATCTAACATCTACCGAACTCCCTTCTCTGACTTGATTGAGCGTATCAGTCAGGTTTCCTGTCCGGTGAGGCAATTTTGATACAGGGCTCAGTAAAGTCCGCAGTCCTTCAAAGGCACTTCCAGTGCGTTTGTTTCGCCTTTGGCTGGTGCTCCAACCATTTCGTCATACGCGCTTTCCTGACGGAGAACCGTTTCTTTCGCTTTCAGATTTTTACAGCACTTTTGAATTTCGATAAGCGAATGGGTTCGTAGGAAGTCACCGTCGTCATAACACACAAAGTGCTCTTCCCCATCAATGATGACAGAGGCCTGATAGAGGCAGAGGTCCAGAGAATGGATAATGAGCTTGTCGATAACGAAGTATTGTTCGAGTTTAGTGAGTGGTGTTTTCATGGCGGCCTCCTGTGATCAACAAAACGTTACGGGAGGCTTTGCTTTCTGGTTCAAAAAAGCCGCTTCGAAAAGCGGCTTTTTAGTTATGCTGATAAGATAAGATTACATTGCGTTGCGGAAAATCTCGCAAATCTCTTCGTGCGTAGCTTGTTTCGGGTTAGTGAAACCACAGGCATCTTTCAGGGCATTATCCGCCAATACTGGGATGTCATCTGCTTTCGCACCCAACACTTCCAGTCCTGCTGGAATACCTACATCTTTTGACAGTTCTTGAATGGCGTTAAGTGCTGCTTCTGCACCTTCTTCTGGTGACAATGCTTCAACGTTCACACCCATCGCTTTTGCTACATCACGCAGACGGCTTGGACAAACCTGCGCATTGTAGCGCTGCACATGCGGCAGCAGAATGGCGTTACATACACCGTGTGGAAGGTCGTAGAAACCACCCAACTGGTGCGCCATGGCATGCACATAGCCCAGAGATGCGTTGTTAAACGCCATACCAGCCATAAACTGCGCGTACGCCATTTGCTCGCGCGCAACCAGGTTCTGACCATCATTTACAGCGGTGCGTAGGTTTGCCTGAATAAGTTCAATCGCTTTAATCGCAACCGCATCAGTAATTGGAGATGCTGCCGTTGAAACATACGCTTCTACCGCATGAGTCAATGCATCCATACCAGTCGCTGCAGTGAGTGACGCAGGTTTTGCCAGCATCAGCTCTGGGTCATTAACAGAAATCAGTGGCGTGGTGTTCTTATCCACAATCGCCATTTTGATGTGACGCGCTTCGTCAGTAATGATGCAGAAACGGGTCATTTCAGACGCCGTACCCGCCGTGGTGTTAATCGCAATCAAAGGCAACTGGGCTTTCGCAGATTGGTCGACACCTTCGTAGTCGCCAATGTTACCGCCGTTGGTTGCTACCAGCGCAATACCTTTTGCACAGTCATGCGGAGAGCCGCCACCAAGAGAAATCACAAAGTCACAGCCGTTTTCTTTCAGAATTGCTAGACCCGCTTCAACGTTACCAATGGTCGGGTTTGGCTGTGTACCATCAAACACCGCAGTTTGCACATCGCGCTCAGCCAGAAGAGCCGCAACTTTTTCTACAACGCCGATTTCGTTCAGCACCTTGTCGGTCACGATAAGACCATTTTTGAAGCCGTGAGACTTAATGGCATCAGCAGCATCTACAAGGCAACCTGCGCCCATCAGGTTAACGGTAGGGATAAAAAATGCGCTCGTCATTGCGATTCTCCTGGAGTTGTTATTTGAATATGTAGGGTGCACGAATACAGATGTATTAACCTTGTGCGTGCCTAATTTTTGTAACACCTCGATTGCGTGCAAGACTTTGATCTAGAACAATTCATTGTCCTATTTTTAATACACGGCATGCTGTAATTTGCGACAGGTCTCGTAATCACCATTTTTGATAAGCTCTGTTACGCACACTAGATCATCTTGTTCATCACAGTTTTTCTGAAAGGCGTGATAGTTTTCCTTCATTCGAATAACACCTAATTCCTTTTCACACAGCCGTTCACCTATCTGATAGCACGTATATTTCATAAAACGCGCGACGAGTTAGCGGGTTATCGTGTCGAAAACCGATGGGACTGCGCTGGTTTAGTCGATAGTCTGAACGATGGGCATTAAGCCCAACAAATCACACAAACCAATAAGAAACGGATGACACAATGAAAGCTACGATCACACTCACTCTCTTAAGTAGCATGCTGCTCAGCCACACCACCTTCGCCAACGACTATGCGTGGGAACAACTCACTATCATGACTGATCCAACAAAAGGGATTGGTGCAAGAAAAGCCGGTTCGGTAGAGGAAAAGAAAACTGCAGACTGGATTGCTTCGGAATGGACGAAACAAGGCTACCAGCCGGAAATGCTGACATTTGATTTCGAGCTTGATAAAAAGAAGCTTCAATCTCAAAACGTACAAATCACCATTCAGGGTGAGTCAGATAAAGTGCTGCTCATCGGCGCGCATTATGACACCAAAGGGGAAGACAAAGGCTCTCTGGGCGCAACCGACAACGGTTCTGGTGTGGTTGCTCTATTGGCTGTTTCAAAAGCACTGGAGGGTAAAACTCTCCCCTATACCCTAAAGCTTGTTGCTTTTGGGGCTGAGGAATACGGATTAAATGGCTCTAAGGCTTACGTTCAGGATAAAAATGCCACCGAAAACATGATTGGTATGATTAACCTCGATACGATTATCGGAGGAGATAAGCTCTACGTTCACAGTGCGCATTCTGAACCTTACAAGTGCGATTACGTTCCTGCGGTTAACTACAACGGGAGTTCGGAGATTCGCACAGCCCTGAAAACTGTTTCCGATAAGTTATTTGGCGATAATGCACATCAACTTCATCCTACATTTGAAGGCTACCCTGAAGGTGAAACAGGCGGTTGGTCTGATCACGCTCCCTTCGCTTGCATTGGCGTACCTATCGCTTATTTGGAAGCCACAAACTTTGCGATTAACGGTGAAGATGGAAATGATGGCTACTCTCAAACAACGCACGGTGATCTCTGGACCTGCTTTAATGAGGCAGAGCTAGCTCCTTGTGACAGAGAAAAAGAAGAAGACTGGGGAAAAATCTGGCACACACGTTTTGACCGGTTGGATGAACTAAACCCTCGCTTTGAAAACCGATTGAAAACACAGCTGGACCAAAACATTCAGGTGCTGACCAACTTCGCTATGCAAGCCAATAACTGGATGTAACCCATAGCAAAACAAAAACAGCGACGCTTTGGCGTCGCTGTTTTTGTTTAAGGCATGAAGACAAGTTAAATGATCTCGTCAATACCACCGGTTCCCGCTCGGCGATCGGCAGATACCCGTCGGTCATAACCTTGGAATTTTCCTCGATTCTTGCGTCGATCACTTCTATCGCGCCTGTCCATGACATAAACGCCATTGACCAGCTTGGTGTCCGCCACAAGAGTCGCCTCTTCAAGTTCTTCGTATGGCAAAATTTTCATGTGTATCGCTCAATGTGGTTTAAAAGACCAATCTACTAACATATTTATTTTCAAACAGACCGACCAGATTTCAACCAAGATCCGTCTTCTGTTATTTCATTTCTCAATTGAGAACGCATGTCTCAAGTGTCATACCTAAATCTTATCAATTCTGTCAGAGTCAGTGACCCAAGCTATTAACGGTAACCGACTAAAAACACGGGGTAGACAAATCAAATACATCCTGAATTTCTTGTCAAAACCCTGACAAATGCCCCGCAAATCCTCGGACATAAACGGTGCTAGATTCCGCGCCAGCAAACACTATCTCGTTTATCAAAGGCATTTTAATGAAACGTTTAGCACTATTTCCTTTACTTGCTCTAGCTTTGACGGCTTGTGGCGGAGGAAGTTCCAACAGTAATGACTCGTCGGTGTCACCAACATCGGTAGAAGGTAAAATAGACGCTGTTAACCACACTCAATCTACCATCAGTGTGAATGGGCGACAGTATCAGGTCTCAGCGCTGAATTATCAGGGACGCACTCTTGAAACCGACGTGCTGGCACCTGAAATGATGGTTGCGCTGAATACCTCAACCCGCGCGCAAGACAGTGCAAACGTGGAACTTGACCCGACGTTCACCGGAAAAATCACAGATATCAGTGGCAGTACCTTCAAAGTTAATGGCGTAGCACTGCAGTTTGATCGCTTATCAAACCGCATCAAGGAAGGCGATTGGGTGATGGTATCGACTTTACCTACTGCAAATGCCGGTTATAAAGTGCTGAGCGTTATTCAGTTTGAATACGATGCAAACGGAATGGTTGAAGCGGAAGGCCGAATCTCAAACGTTGATTTCAACAATAACTCTTTCCAAATTGGCCCATCGTTGAAAGTATGGTTTGACCAAAACCTGATCAATCCATCACACAAACTTCGTGATGGCGCTTGGGTTGAAGTGTTTGGTCGCTTCAATGAATCAGACAGCACCCTGTCTGCTGAAAAGATCAATATCAAAGCATTCAACGGTGTCTTAGGCCGTGGAGAGGTAGAAGGCGTGGTCACTTGGGTTGCCAACGACAAAAGCCGTTTTGAGTTGAACTACCGCGGTATTTTCGACATTCACCCGTCGACCAAGTTTGAGGATGGCACCAAGAACGACCTGCGCCCTGGCGTTGAAATCGAGGTGGAATACGTCAATCAGGCGCACCGCACTATCGCAAAAGAAATTGAGTTTGATGATGATTTTGACTTTGATGTCGACTGGAAAGATTTTGAATTTGAAGTAGAAGGCTACGTCACTGACATCGATGCGGAAGCAGAAGCTTTCACCATCAATGGAAAAACGGTTTCTACTGATGCCAACACCGAATACGAAGACGACTTGACCTTTGATTCACTCCTCGGAGAGAAAGTGGAAGTCGAAGGTATTATCGTTGGCAACAAGTACGTCGCCCGCGAAATTGAACGAGAAGACTGAACATCAACAGAAAGGGTTGGCTAGCGCCAACCCTTTTCGTTTATACCCAATTTTATTTTGGCGTTATTTCCCGTATAAGCCTGTCATGATCAGCTTAAAGCAAAAGTCATCAAACGCATTTTCATAAAGAACGCCGGTACTTTTGCCTTGTGCATCAAATCGAATAAAGAAAACATCATCATCAACTTTTTCATATTCAACTGAATTTTCACGCTCCGTGTAATGGTCAACAACGACAAACTTAGTATTCTGGTTTTTTGCTTTTAGGTAGTCTTTCAGCTTAGCGACCGACTCCAAGCCTTGATTCCTTGGCATAGCAAATTGCTTATCAAAGCCTTTTGCCCAATTGACCCTTTTTTCAGGCTCGTTAATCAAGGTGATGAGATAGCAGCTTGGCTGTTGAGACGCCACCAAGGTACTGAGCCTCTCACAACACCTTTTGAGGTAATCATAATTGGCTTCACTGGCCAAAGGATTGCGGTGATTAAATAAGTCATCATGATACTGAGCGTGTCCCGCAGAACCCTTCCCTCGTTTTGGAACGATCAAATCCCGGTCCAAATACTTACTGAAACTATCTTCTAAGCAATCCAATATGATATCTGGGGAACTGAATACCCAGTCAAATGGATAAGAAGCATCTTTGAGTCCTACTTGCTTGAGATACCATGCGGAGCTGCAATTTTCTCCCAGTGATACGAACTTTGTTTCTCCAGTAGGGTTTCCTATAAACTCAGACAATTCTGCCTTCGCTTTTCCTGCTTGATGAATCGTCTGATAGACCTCCTGGCTAGACCGTGCCGAGGTGAAATCTCTGTCGCTGTCGTCGCCATGGATGAGATTTGCCAGTTGGCTCTTAATTTTACTGAGCACTTATCTCTCCTGAATAGAATAACCTTTGTTTTATTATTGAAACCTCTAATATATCCAAACAACCTGAATTCGAGCATCTTCAGATTGTTTGGGTATAGAGCACTTTCGAAAAGGTCATCTATCGTGACCCTAGATATATCTTAGTGCTTTTTCGTAACGAGAGGATTATACCCAAACAACCTGAAGATTCAGGATTCAGCGAGATTGACTGGCGTTGTGATCGCGGCGTTCCTTTGCAGGTGTAGTC
>NZ_ANFM02000066.1 GCF_000333895.2 Grimontia indica
CAAACTGCTGCAAAAATCATCACCAAAGGTCAACAGCCCCTAACGAAAGTAAGCTTCCTCGGCCATCAGCGAGACGCGTGGCCGAACTGATGTACCAAACCTACGTTGGAATGCCGCAACGGCTGACACGGACTCATCGACCACTTCCAATGCCACTATCTGATCAAACTCGTCCACATAGAGCCTGAGATTTCCAATGTATACGGCTCTATCATCAACGCGCACCAGATACTTCATCACTTCCGGTAAGGCCAAGGGCAAGTAAGTAAGTTCATCGACATCCCCCTTTGCGCGTTCAAGTTCCGTTACCTGCATAGTTTGCCTTGGCAACGCGAAATAGAAGGGCTGGCCCCAGTCAGCCAATATGCCAATGCTTTCTCCGTTGTTTCCCACATCGGCAGAAAGCCACAAAAGTACCCTTTCGTTCGCGAAAGGCTTAAAAGTATCAGTCTCTTGCTTAAGATCTTGCGCTATCACGGCAGGGATTATCGATATTTTCCCCACTATCATCACTTGATCATCTTTGATCTGAGAAAAATCCACCGGCGTATCTGATCTAGTGTTATTCGACGCGCAGCCAGAAAGCAGGAACAAGGGAAAAACCAGACATACCAAGCTTCGACGGAGCAAGGTCGCCGCCAGTTCAAGGCATTTGGGTTGAGGAATGTAATGTTCTAAAGCCATGGTTCAACCTTAGTACACGCACACTAAAACGCCGCCTAATTGGTGAGATGAAATTAATTTCTGGTACTTGCGGTCAATTACTCCACTAACGTGGACTTTCTCCATGTTGGTCGCTCAATAACCACGATAAGGTAACGATTATGCTTAACTGGGATTCTGTGATTACCACTGCCAAAAATGGCAACCCTGTTCCACCCCGCCGGGTTGAAAAATCAGAGGTGGAGTGGCAGGCCGAGCTAAGCCAAGAGCAGTTTTATGTGACCCGCAAACATGGCACCGAACGCCCTTTCAGCTCTGAAATGTGCGGCCTGTTTGAACCGGGCATTTACACCTGTGTGTGCTGCGGCGAACGGCTGTTCAACGCGAATGAGAAGTTTGACTCAGGCACAGGCTGGCCTTCTTTCACTGCACCACTCGAAGACAACGTGGTGGCCTACAACATGGATATTTCTCATGGTATGACGCGGGTCGAAGTCACCTGCAATGTGTGTGACGCGCACCTTGGGCATGTGTTCCCAGATGGACCACTTCCAACCCGTTTGCGTTACTGCATCAATGCCGTGGCTCTCGCTAAAGAGAAGTAAGAATATCGGCACAAATAACGAGGCGCCCTCACTTTGGTGGGCGCCCTTTTATTACCAGACAGACTAAGCAGCTTCTGCATAACTTCCCATACACAACCTCATCAAGTTCAAATAATTCCCTACTTTTCATGATGTTTTCGCACTAAAGCCACACTTTGCGAGCTTGAAGGTTCTTATAATGAAACAATTCAATTTGATAACCATTTCCTTGCAGGGAAAGCAATGCACACTTATTAGCACGTGGAGTAGTTGATTCATGACAAGAGGTTCATCGGCATGGTCAGCGATCGTCATATTCATTTTCTTTGTTGCCACCTTTACCGGCACAACGCCATTTAATCTTCATGATGCGAATATCGCCCAGGTGAGCATTGCCTCCGGAATTGGGATGATTGGCTGCCTCTATGGCGGCATTCGCACCCTCGTCGCGTTGATTGCAGCTTCCACATTGGCTTTTGGTCTGGCGATTTACCGCTGGGATCCGAGCGCGCCTCTCGCACCTGCGCTGATCACTGGCGCCATCACGCCCATGGCCTGTTACCTTTCAGCGCAAATCTGGGAAAGGCTGTTCATAGGTAGCGGCGTTCGGTTTGAAACGCTGAAACACTACGTACTGCAAGTGTGTATTCTGCCGGGCTTTCTCGTGGCACTCGTTACTGCATCCGATTCGCTGTACGGTGGTTACACGGGTGACGGCAACTACTTTTACGACCTTTACGAACTCACATCGACCTATGCCCTTGGCATTCTGCTGGTCGCACCTTTCTATCAACTCTGGCGACTCGAAAGGAAGCCTTTGCAGCAATTTACGCGAAACGCTTTGCTGGCAATCATCTCCTATCTGGGGTTAACCGTTCTTGCTTTTGTTGGCAGCGCACCGGGACTGATATTCGTTGCTCCTGTCATCCCCGTTATATTGGCCTTTAAAGGGGAAGAACTGGCGTCGTTAGCTGCCCTTTTTGGTATGGGCATCATCGTCACCACCATTGCCCCCTACAATCTCGGCCCCTTTGATTTGCCTGACAAGGTGGAAGGCCATGCTTCGTTGATGACCTATGTACTAATGAGTGTGATCATGCCGTTAGCTATTGGCCTTCACGTTCGCCGATTGAATGTGGTTTCACGTTCGCGGGATAAATGGCAAACCAAAGCCAATACTGACCAACTGACCGGACTTCCAAACCGCTATGCGTTTTTCCCTGAACTTGCGAAACAGTTTGAAGATGCTGCCCAGAATCAGGGAAAATTGGTGGTCGCCATGATCGATGTTGATCATTTCAAAGTAGTGAATGACACCTATGGGCATGCGGTGGGTGATGTGGTGTTAATGGAAATCGCCTTACTAATGCAAGAAGAAATGCGCGATTCAGATTTGGTTGCGCGGATTGGTGGAGAAGAGTTTGCCATCCTGTTTCCCGGCAGCAATGAAGAGCAGGCACTCAAGGCGCTCGAACGTTTACGTCTGCGCTGCGAAAACCACATTTTCCGCTATCAGGAGTTTGAACTGAGTGTCACCATCAGTATTGGTGCCGCCGTGTATCAGTCATCTGAATCAAAAGATGCCCTTCTGGGTCGCGCAGACGGCCTACTTTACCAAGCCAAGCATGGCGGAAGAAACCGGACTGAGATCGCGTAAGTAGGCATCAACTATCAGCAATGCCGCCGCGGGTCAGAAGATAAGGGTCCAGTAACGCTTCAAGTTTTTCGCGCGACAACTCAGTTTCTTCTTCTGCCACATCAATAATCGGACGGTTCTCCGCATACGCTTTCTTGGCAATCGCAGCCGCTTTGGCATAACCGATCACCGGGTTCAATGCCGTTACCAAAATCGGGTTTCTCGCCAATGCCGCTTCTACCTCATCTTCTCTGACTTTGAAGCTAGAAATCGCTTTAGTAGCAAGCATGGTTAAGCCATTTGAAAGCAGGTTGATGCTCTCTAACAGCTTATCGGCAACCAGCGGTAGCATGACGTTCAGCTCGAAATGCCCCGATTGCCCCGCCAAACCCAACGTTGTGTCATTCCCCATCACCTGTGCAGCCACCATAGCGGTTGACTCAGGAATGACTGGGTTTACTTTCCCCGGCATGATAGACGAACCAGGTTGCAAGCCTTCAAGCTCAATTTCTCCCAGCCCAGCCAAGGGGCCAGAGTTCATCCAGCGTAAGTCATTACTCACTTTCATCAACGCCACTGCCAGATTTCTCAGCTGGCCCGAAAGTGCCATGGTCGCATCCAGACTTCCCATGGCGTTAAAGGGGTGCGGATTGGCTTCAAACCGGATACCGGTAAGAGCAGACACTTCGGTCGCAAACAATGCGGCAAATTGCGGGTGTGCATTCACACCGGTCCCTACAGCTGTGCCTCCCTGAGCCAGTTTCTTCATCCCTTTCAGGCTGAATACAACGCCTTCGTAGCAGCCTTCGAATTGATGTCGCCAAGCTTCCAGTTCTTGTCCAAAGGTGACGGGCATGGCATCCATCAAATGGGTGCGACCTGTTTTGACGATATGCCCAATCTCATCTTCTTTCACGCTGATGGCATCCATCAATACCGAAATAGCCGGCAACAGGCGGCTTTCTACTTCAAGGACAGTGCTGATTTGAATAGCAGTCGGAATGGAATCATTGCTGCTTTGGCTCATGTTTACATGATCATTCGGCGACACCGCCATCCCACATTTAATGGCTGACAGTGTGGCGACTACTTCATTCATATTCATGTTGGAACTGGTACCTGAGCCAGTCTGGTACACGTCGACCGGAAAATGCTTCAGGTGATCACCCGCGATGACTTCATCACAACTCTCGGTTATTGCTTCGGCGATCTGCGGGTCAAGCAACCCCAGACTGCTGTTGATACTGGCAGCACAGTATTTCACCATCGCCAGTGCTTGGATAAATGGCACCGGCATGGTGCGTCCGCTAACGTTGAAATTATCCACTGCACGTTGAGTCTGCGCCTGATAGAGCGCATTCTGTGGCACATCGACTACACCCATACTGTCCCGCTCGGTGCGGGTAGCGTTGTTCTTCATCGCGTTATCCCTGCAGACTGGTTCTCAATACCACCATGACCCCTAACTTCCAGTATGACCCCAATACTGAAATTTACTGTCTCACTGGCGCATGGCACTTTCTTTCTGACATTGGAAAGCCCTGTGAAAGACACATTATTTCGCTTAACATACGCCGTAATCTCGACTCTAACGCAAGGCGTAAAAACATGAATGATGACGATATCCTGACCAGTGAGAATCTGATTGAGATCGTTGAAAACCAATTGGCTGACAACAACCCGAAGAAAGTGAAAGAAACGCTGATGCGTCTTCGCATGACGGGCTCAACGCAAGAGGAAGCGCTGGAGTACATCGCCTGCGCACTGATGGTTGAGATTTATGACGTGGCAAAAGGCGAAGGGGAATTCAATCTCAAGCGCTACGAAGAACACTTGGATATGCTGCCAGAAATGCCTTGGCAGGATGATTTAGAAGATTAAGTCTCCTAGAACGAACAAAAGCGCCCCAGGGCGCTATTTTGTATTCAAGCTCCAAACTTGATGCGATTAAACCTGCTCCATCGGCACTGACATCACGCTAAGATCGTTGAGCCAATAAAGTAGGAAGATGTGGCAAACCACCACCACTGCTGTCAGTAAAGCGCGCATCATGGTGTACCAGAAGGGATAAACCCCTTTGAACATCAGCACGACTTCCAAAATGAACAATATGGCGAACGAAACAATCAGCAGGTAAATGGAGTAAGGCATTGGCATCAGCAATGCACCGACCGCCACCAGTGAAAACACAATCCCTACCGTTAATCCGTTATTTGGCTTGTCTGGCCGTGCACCACTGATGGTCATGCCCCACACCGCACCAGAGAGAAACGCCAGAATCATTGCACTGTAACTGTTAAAGGCGTTCAATAAACTGTGCTGCCATGCATCTGGCCAGAGAGGGAGTAAGACACCGAAAGCAATAAACGGGATAAGTCCCAATGCACCGTATATCAACGCTGTTTTCTTCATAACTAGCTCGCTTTTTTATTCCTTATTTCTCGCTACGCAATCTGAGAAGTAAACCGATCAGTCCTGAAGTAAAGGATGCCCTTCGGGAAGCTGCTTATGGATCCAAAGCACCAGTTTATGCTTCATGTTTGGCCCATCTTCTTTGTCTGACGCGAGAGGCGTTAACACCTTATCTTCGACTAACAACCTGTAAATGCACTCAATTTTTATTTTATTCGACGTCCCCTCATCGAAGGTAGCGAAGCCACGTTTACGGGCGTATTGCTCACCAATCTGGAGCGCTTTTTTGAGCAACTGTGCCTCATGCTTAATTTTTTTCATGGTGTTACTCCGGCTGTTGTTTTCGCCAGCATAGCAGACGATAAGACGGAACAGTGTGACCATTACCGAGAGAAGCTCAAACACAACATGACTTATCAATACCCTAGCCGCAAAATAGTGTCTCTAACTACTCAAGATACAGATGAAATGGACGCTCGCTCTCAACACTACCTAAACGCATTCCTTGATACCCTTTCCCGGGAACAACGTGCCAACTACACCAGCTTTTCAGCAGACTATTTCTGCGCCGACGAATACAACGCCAATGCGTGTGCGGAACTGATTAAGAAAGGTGAAAAGCGCGCAAGTTGTAGTATGGAGCTTTGGTACAGTCAGGAAGGTGAAGAACGTCCACAAGTCGGCCACCTGCATGTTGTGACCGATTGGTATGGCAACCCACACTGCATTATCGAAATCACTGACGTTTCCGATTGCCCGTTTAATGAAGTCACCGCGGAATTTGCTGCTTCAGAAGGTGAAGGAGACAAAAGCTACACGTGGTGGCGGCAAGCCCATTGGAACTTCTTCAGCAAGGAATGCGAAGAACTGGGTATCGAAATGAAAGAGGATATGCTGTTGGTGTTAGAGAGGTTTGAGGTGGTTTACCCGCGCTGAGTAAACCACTTCATTTTCATATCCCAAACGACCTGAAGATAAAGGTATCAGCAGGGTTGGCAGTCGTTAAAGCCTTGAGTTTATTGGTACACCACTTGGTTACGCCCATTCCCCTTCGCTTCATACAGTCGGTCGTCGGCGATTTTGATTTGTTGATCAAGATTCCCCATCACATTTGATACGCCAATACTGATGGTCACCTGAATATTTTCCTGTTGGTGCGGTATTGGCGTTCTCTCAATGCGCTGACGCATTTTTTCCAAACTGGCGACAAAGTCCTCGAATTGACCATCTGCCTGTATGCAAAACTCCTCTCCGCCAAATCGCGCCACCACCTCATTCGGGAAATAGATTTTGAGGATGTTTGCGACCATGACAATCGTGGCATCGCCGACATCATGACCATAGTTATCGTTGACCTTCTTAAAGAAATCGATATCCAACATGGCGATGTTACGTATTCTCTCGTTGCAGCCAGACGCCTCCCCAAACAGAAACCTACGGTTCCACAACCCAGTTAACGCATCCTGATTTGCCATTCGGAATAGGTCTGAATTGGCCTCTTTCATCTCAAGAACCTGATGAACACGGCAGTAGAACTCTTCTTGGTTAAAAGGTTTTTTAAGGAAGTCATTGGCACCCGCTTTTAGAAAGCGGGCAGTGAGAGTGTTGGCATCGCTTCCGGAAATCCCAAGTATCGCCAATTGGTTTTTATCAATCTTTTGGCGGACATCGTGAATCATGGAGATCCCGTCTTTAACTGGCATATCGTGATCAGTCAGTACCAAGGTGATATCCGGGTGTTGTTGAATGAGCTCTAGCGCTTGTTGTCCATTCTCCGCCTGCAACGTTTGAATGTACTGATGCTCTAACAAATGCACCAAGTGATGGCGAACGGTCACCGAATCATCCACGACCAGACATTTATGTCGTTGATTGTTCGTCAGGCGCTGAATCAGCGGCAATAGATAAGAGACTGACACCATGCTGTCTTTCAAAATGTAATCCAGCACCCCTTTCGCCAGCATTTTCTCTCGGATGTCATCCTGAAACATAGCCGTAAGAACAATGACTCTCTCATTCTTCTCCAGCAAAAGGTCAATAATTTCACCGTCTTGCGCATCTGGTAAACAATAATCCAATACGGCGCACAATAGGTCTGGTTCTGATTTTAAGATCGTTTCTGCGGCGTCGTAACTTTCAGCCAAAAGAACCTCATAACCTGAATGAGTTAAGATTTGATTCAAATAATTTCTAAAAGCGCGACTGTCCTCTACGACCAGTATTTTTCTGCTCAAGGTCGTACCCTTATTCCCCCACAAGTAACATTTTTAACAATAGCCAACAATTCATACAGGGTTATTAAAATTTTCGACTATGACAATGCAATTCGCGCTTCCACATTCATACACTATTCAACTAGACATCACCGTTGCTCTTTAGCTCTCTATCGGCCTCATGATTTAATGCCGTTTAAAAATCACATAAAAACAATGAGAAAGGGATGATTTACTGTTTAGAAAGCCGCCAGAAAACCAACATAACCACTGCTTTTCAGGGAGGTAAACACAGTGATTTTTATGGTGTAAAAAATGTTATTTTAGCGATCTTACATATGAGAGATTCTGTACGCATTTATTACAGAAAATGGAATATAACTTTGGAACGATATCCATGAGAAAATAAAAGGCGACAACAGCTTACTGGATTAATCATTGTGGAAAACAGAAAAATCGCGAACACTGTATAAAAAAGAAGCGAAAAAAGGTTAAGTCATGACTTTGGTTCTTACCGTGATTATTTTTCTGGCGTGCATCGTTTTGCTGGCGATTGGGGTGGTATTTTCCCGTAAGCCAATCAAGAGTAGTTGCTGCGCGTCTTCTGAGCTTGATAAAGACAAACCTTCCTGCGCCGTCACCCCGCCTGATACTAAGGAGTAAGGACAACAAAAAGGCGAACCATCTGGCTCGCCTTTCTTCTAAGCTTGTGCCCGTTTACTCGTGTTCAGCTGTGATCTTGATAACTTCTACTACCACAGCGCTGGCAGCTTTCAGTGACTTCACCGGCAGGTATTCATAGATCGAATGAAAGTTATGCGCGCCAGTGAAAATGTTCGGGCATGGCAGTCCCTTCTGGGAAAGCACTGCACCGTCATAACCGCCACGCATCGGAATAGCTTTCATCTCGATATCGTTGCGCGCGTAAGCCAGCTTGGCAATATCAATCGGGAAGCCAGCATCACCTTCCAGGCTGTTTGCCACGTTCTCATAGCGATCTGCCAGCGTGATAGAAACACTTCCCTCACCCCATAAAGAACCACAGCTTTCAGCAAGGTTTTTCAGGAAGTTCATGCGGGTTTGATAACCATCTTTGGTAAAGTTACTCACCTCTTTTTGTATTAGTCTTTAACCTTATTATTGGTTTGCCATTTCTTAGGCGATATGCCTACCCACCTTTTAAATGCACGGGTAAATGAAGAGTCACTTTCATAGCCAAGCGTCTTTGCAAGCTCGCACACCCTTACACTGCCATCCAGTAACATTTCTTTAGAGTATGTAATTAGGCATTGTTCTACTAACTCTTTATATATAAATCCTTCCCTTCTTATTGCTTGATTAAATGCCTTTTCGGTCATGCTAAACTTTCTTGACATTTCACCTATAGACACATTTTTAGATATATTTCTTCTTATCTCACTTTTTACACTACTTATAAAGTTCTCTTCTATTTTCGTTTCCCAATGATACAAAACTCTTACTATACTAGTATTGTTGTTATTTTTACTATAGTCACGTCGATTTCCCAGCCAGGCTCCCGGGAACCTAACACCATTAAAACCGCTAGAGAATTGAATATTTTCGGTCGTTAAGCTCCTATTTAATCTTGGTTTTTTCTGTTTCAAATTCACACCGAAAATGGAGTCGCCGAATACTTCAAATAGAGAAACATAATTATACAATTGTTGGCATAGATATTGAGAAAGGTTATTATATTTATCAATTTCAAAATTAACATTTCTTATATTCAATTTAGCAATCCCGCTGTCAACAGATAGACTTATTTCTAGACCTCTAGCATGCATATGAACATATTTTGACAAATAATACATAGCCTCAGATAATGTTAATGATGTATTAAAAATGATATCCAAGGGTGCAATGAAGTTACAACCATTCATCTTTGAAAGTTTAATCCCAAATAAATCATCATGACATATAAAAGAAGCATATTCGACTAATCTAGCAAACGTTTCATAAGGGATTTTTTTATTTTCATCGGATAGATCCACATCTACAATTCCAAATTTTCTTAGAATATAATCGGCATCTACACCAAATGAAGAACAAAGCTCATGATATTTTTTTAGCTCAATAATGCTTACCATAAGGATCCTATCTTTTAATTTTTATAAAGTTATTTTCATGGTTAACTAATTAGTATTAAATAATTTTTTATATAAACTTGCAAGCCCTATCAGAGTTCTGATAGGGCCTCTTCATTTAATCAAAGTAGATGATAAGTTGTGGTGCTGACCAGCGATTACTTTCTGAAGAATACACTTCATAACTACCTATATCGTAATCGAAATCTAAAACAAGTGACACTCTTGGAAGTTCATATTTACCATTACTATTTTTCACTCGATTTAGTGCTTCTTTGAACTGTTCAGTGACATTGAGTCGCGCATCAGGATAAAAACTCCAACCTATTGGAACGCTTCCTTTAGGCGATTGCTCACCCCATGCATTATCTGTCATAGCAGGCGTCGATTTATTGGCACTAAAGAGATAATGACTGGCATAATCACTTACATCAACTTTATGGTAAGCGTAGTCATCCACTTTAATTCTCCTAAGTCGAAGGTTAACTTCTTTTGGCTCTCGGAAACCATAGCGCGAAATATATTCATTTAAATTAAATGAAATGAACGGCCAAGTTTCTGAACGTGCGCAAAAACCGCATTGCTCTCGATCTACTTTAAGATGTGTTTTACCGGGCGAAGAAACCTTTTTTGGGTCAAAGGCAAAGTATTTCATATCCTCATCAGCTACAATAGAATATTCATGATCATCACGTATCTCATGAATAGTGTTATATTCACCTTCAACATCACAGTAACCTTGTATTTTTATTCCATTATTTCTTCCTAGGTTTAGTTGTAAACCAAGCTTATCATTGTCATGTGTGACGTTTCCTAGCTGTCTCGTCTTGATAAGCCTATCTATATCTTCACTTTGGTCAAAGGATTCTTGGTTAGAATGACTGTTAAACTCTACAGGATATTCTTTCATTACTAGATAATATGGAAACCTGTCACCACTCTCATCTTTTTCATCTATTAGATGAATACTAGAATTAAGGTTATGATCTTTTATTGTACTGCCATGGTTTTTGGCCGTCACGACTAAAGAGACATTGTCAACCAATGCAGTATCACCGACTGCAGTAATTTTAGGAACTCCTGTTCCATTTCCAAGTCTGTTATATAAATGCATCAAAGGTACATCATCAGAAACAACAGTATAGAGCTTCATGTCTCTGCCATTAGTTGTCACATTCACATAGTTATATTCGCTATTATCTCCATCGATATCATTAAAATTTGTAAAGTTTACTGTGGCATCAGGCCCTGCTAGGTATTTTACCTTTATTCGACCTGTAACAGCGACATCCCCTTCACTCTGGCCGTGCCAACCATTAAAATTTAAACCCGACTTGCTGTTTGATGCAAAAATGACATTTGATGGTTTAAATGATGTTGTAACCTTAAAGCCCTTTTTATCCGATATCTCTTCATATTTCTTATAAGTATGAACGGTCGGCGTAGTCAGTAGTGTAAATAAACCCATTGGTTCATCATAAAGTGGATAAGAACGGCTGGATGAAGCATTTGAATCCAGATCGTTGTTCCAAACGGTTGAACGACTACCCGGTAGTTTCAATTTAACTGTTATACCCTGGTCTTG
>NZ_ANFM02000065.1 GCF_000333895.2 Grimontia indica
TTGGCGGTGGGTTAGCACCCGTGCCATCGTCAGCGATGGTGGCTTTGCCCACTTTGTCATTGCCGCTGTCCGCCAGAATGTCCGCGTCAACGGTCAGCTTAAAGCGTTCGTTACCCTCATAAATCGGGTTCGCACTGTCGTCGAAGGTAGGGACTTGGACTTGGAATGATGTCACCTTGCCTGGCAGCGTGACGGTATTGGTCAGGGTATTGCCATCAATGAAGAGTTCGACCGTGATGGGGACGTTGTTGTCATCCAGCAGCGGCGCACCATTTTCATCCAGCAATTGCACCGTCAATGAGGTTTCATCCCCGAGCAGATCTTGAAGCTCAGCAGGATTCTTACCAATGCCATTGAGGGTCAGGGTGTATTCCACCTCGTCTTGCGCGGCGTTGCTCAGGGCCACGTCAAAGACAGCATCGCTACCTTCGGCGACTTTGCCTGCATTCGAGACCTTGAGGGTCGGTGCATCGTTATCGAGGATGGTACCTGTGCCTGTAACGGCATCGGTCTGGCTGTCGGTTTTGCC
>NZ_ANFM02000064.1 GCF_000333895.2 Grimontia indica
CTTAAAGCCCTAGGGATGACTCATCTTGAGGCTCGCTTCCCGCTTAGATGCTTTCAGCGGTTATCGATTCCGAACTTAGCTACCGGGCAATGCCACTGGCGTGACAACCCGAACACCAGAGGTTCGTCCACTCCGGTCCTCTCGTACTAGGAGCAGCCCCTCTCAATCATCCAACGCCCACGGCAGATAGGGACCGAACTGTCTCACGACGTTCTAAACCCAGCTCGCGTACCACTTTAAATGGCGAACAGCCATACCCTTGGGACCGACTTCAGCCCCAGGATGTGATGAGCCGACATCGAGGTGCCAAACACCGCCGTCGATATGAACTCTTGGGCGGTATCAGCCTGTTATCCCCGGAGTACCTTTTATCCGTTGAGCGATGGCCCTTCCATTCAGAACCACCGGATCACTATGACCTGCTTTCGCACCTGCTCGAACCGTCATTCTCGCAGTCAAGCGGGCTTATGCCATTGCACTAACCTCACGATGTCCGACCGTGATTAGCCCACCTTCGTGCTCCTCCGTTACTCTTTGGGAGGAGACCGCCCCAGTCAAACTACCCACCAGGCACTGTCCTCAACCCCGATTAGGGGCCTAAGTTAGAACATCAAACATACAAGGGTGGTATTTCAAGGTCGGCTCCACACAAACTGGCGTCTGTGTTTCAAAGCCTCCCACCTATCCTACACATGTAGGCTCAATGTTCAGTGCCAAGCTGTAGTAAAGGTTCACGGGGTCTTTCCGTCTAGCCGCGGGTACACAGCATCTTCACTGCGATTTCAATTTCACTGAGTCTCGGGTGGAGACAGCGTGGCCATCATTACGCCATTCGTGCAGGTCGGAACTTACCCGACAAGGAATTTCGCTACCTTAGGACCGTTATAGTTACGGCCGCCGTTTACCGGGGCTTCGATCAAGAGCTTCGACCGAAGTCTAACCCCATCAATTAACCTTCCGGCACCGGGCAGGCGTCACACCGTATACGTCATCTTTCGATTTTGCACAGTGCTATGTTTTTAATAAACAGTTGCAGCCACCTGGTATCTGCGACTGCCCATAGCTCCATCCGCAAGGGACTTCACCGCGGGCAGCGTACCTTCTCCCGAAGTTACGGTACCATTTTGCCTAGTTCCTTCACCCGAGTTCTCTCAAGCGCCTTGGTATTCTCTACCCGACCACCTGTGTCGGTTTGGGGTACGGTTCCTGATAACCTGAAGCTTAGAGGCTTTTCCCGGAAGCATGGCATCAATGACTTCACTACCGTAGTAGCTCGACATCGTGTCTCAGTGTATAGCGTCCCGGATTTGCCTAAGACACCCACCTACGCACTTGAACCTCGACAACCGTCGCGAGGCCCACCTAGCCTTCTCCGTCCCCCCATCGCAGTTATCAGCAGTACGGGAATATTAACCCGTTTCCCATCGACTACGCCTTTCGGCCTCGCCTTAGGGGCCGACTTACCCTGCCCCGATTAACGTTGGACAGGAACCCTTGGTCTTCCGGCGAGGAGGTTTTTCACCCCCTTTGTCGTTACTCATGTCAGCATTCGCACTTCTGATACCTCCAGCAGCCCTTACAGACCACCTTCAACGGCTTACAGAACGCTCCCCTACCCAATACGATAAATCGCACTGCCGCAGCTTCGGTGTATCGCTTAGCCCCGTTACATCTTCCGCGCAGGCCGACTCGACCAGTGAGCTATTACGCTTTCTTTAAATGATGGCTGCTTCTAAGCCAACATCCTGGCTGTCTGAGCCTTCCCACATCGTTTCCCACTTAGCGATAACTTTGGGACCTTAGCTGGCGGTCTGGGTTGTTTCCCTCTCCACGACGGACGTTAGCACCCGCCGTGTGTCTCCCGGATAGTACTTACTGGTATTCGGAGTTTGCAAAGGGTTGGTAAGTCGGGATGACCCCCTAGCCTTAACAGTGCTCTACCCCCAGTAGTATTCGTCCGAGGCGCTACCTAAATAGCTTTCGGGGAGAACCAGCTATCTCCGAGTTTGATTGGCCTTTCACCCCTAGCCACAAGTCATCCGCTAATTTTTCAACATTAGTCGGTTCGGTCCTCCAATTGATGTTACTCAATCTTCAACCTGCCCATGGCTAGATCACTCGGTTTCGGGTCTACGTCATGCAACTCATTCGCCCAGTTAAGACTCGGTTTCCCTACGGCTCCCCTATACGGTTAACCTTGCTACATAACGTAAGTCGCTGACCCATTATACAAAAGGTACGCAGTCACC
>NZ_ANFM02000063.1 GCF_000333895.2 Grimontia indica
GGGACCAGAGGGTCGGGGGTTCGAATCCCTCTTCACCGACCACTTTTCAAGACTTGAGCGATAAGCTTAAGCAACATTGTCGGTGAATAGCGCAGTTTGATGGCGCATCCGGCTCTTGAGAATAGCGGACCAGAGGGTCACCCTCTAACGACGGAATCTCAAGATACAAAACATATGTTCGGTGAATAGCGCAGTTTGGTAGCGCATCTGGTTTGGGACCAGAGGGTCGGGGGTTCGAATCCCTCTTCACCGACCACTCTTCGAAGCCTCGCAGCAATGCGAGGCTTTTTCTTATCTGTTTCATTTTACGCGTTCCGCATGATGGGTCGGGTACGGAAGGCCGCCCCGCTCGAATCCCTCTTCACCGACCACTCTTCAAAGCCTCGCAGCAATGCGGGGCTTTTTCGTATAATTTCCCTTTGTAACCCTTTGAACAATTGCGTTATTCACTTCCTACGAGACCTCCGAATTGTTTGCCGTTATACTCAAACCATGCTCCAACAACCCGTAACGACTATGAACGGCAACAACGAGTTCGACTTATTTCGGGAGATGATGGCAGATGTCGCGCCTATCAAGCACGATACGGTCGATAACTCCCAACAATCACATAAACCGACTGAAGCTCAGCTGGCACGTCAGCTTGCAGCTCAAAGCCTCTCTGAAGGTGATCCTGAGTATCTTTCCATTGATTACGCCAAGATGCTCAAGCCTGACGATATCGTGGCTTTCAAGCGCCCTGGTGTTCAGGATGGCGTATTTCGAAAACTCCGTCTGGGTAAATATGACATTCATGCCCGACTGGACCTGCACAAATACAGCCTGAAAGATGCCAGAGATGAAATCCTGCGCTTTCTGAAACAATGCCAACGCATGGACATTCGCTCGGTGATCATTGTGCACGGAAAAGGCGAACGCTCTAACCCTCCCGCCATGATGAAAAGCTATGTCTGCCAGTGGCTGGAACAGATCACTGACGTGCAATGTTTCCACTCCGCCCAACGTCATCAAGGTGGTACCGGCGCAGTCTATGTGATGATTAAAAAGAGTCAGGAAAAGAAACTGGAGACGCGGGAGCGACATCTTAACCGTCGGAGTTAATTTTCTATCTCATCAACGAAAACAGGAGCCGATGGCTCCTGTTTTTTATCTCAAGGATACCTATAGGGTGACAACAACCCGAACCGCAAGGCCTATCAACACGATGCCGCACAGGCGATCAATCAGCACGGCTTTTTGCTTCAGTTTTTCCAGCATACGTGGAGAAGAAAGCACCAATGTCACTATGGTGTACCAAAGGCCATCAATCACAAAAGGGGTCAGCACAATCACTGCACGGCTGAACGTATCAGTGCCAATCGCTACAAACTGACTGAACAATGCGAGAAAGAAAAGTGCTAGCTTCGGGTTAAGAACTGAAATCATGGCACCATCGCGCGCTGCTTCCCACAGAGTGGTTTTCTCGCCTTTTTCCAGCTTGGCTGCCACACCACCTTTTGCACGCAGGGATTTAATACCAAGCCAAGCGAGATACGCGGCACCCGCATAGGCGATAGCAGTAAAAAGCGTTGGAGACTCTTTGAGGATAACAGCCAGACCAAGGAGGGTTAACAGGGCGTAGAAGCCAACACCTAATGCATGTGACCACGCAGCAACAATGCCATGTAAACGACCACCAGCCAGGCTGTGTCGCATCATCACCACGAGACTAGGCCCAGGGGAAACTGCCCCCAAAATACACACCAGTGCCAGACCCAGCCATACGGAAATTGTCACTTAGCGCCTCCTTTCACGCCCATCAGGCTATTTAAACGAATGATCTGTTCATTCGTCAGTTCAATCATACAGTTGAGGTATCCCTGCCCACTGCCAGAGCCGGAGGCATAACTTGCCTCTACCATTTTGCACTGGTTTTCGCGCCAGTACTGGAACCCTTCCATTGCGCTCGTGATCATAGGTAGCGTATCAGATGCCGATGATACTTCATCCAGCTTCGTAAAATGTGCTCTGAGCGCAGTTTCGGTTTTATTCAATGCGTCCTGTGCCACCTTCCAGTGATTATCCAGACAGGCAGTGACTTCAACGTGCGTTTCAGAAGCTTTGTAGCATGCCATCAATGCAGAGTGCTCTTTCCCTGCAAAGGCCGTCAGAGGTAAACCCAACAAAATGAATACCCACCAACTCTTGTGCATGAACTACCCCTCCTTGCCGATCGCGGCAAATTTTCCTTGTGTCAGTGAGAGTAGATCTGAGGGAGAAAGTTCAATTTCAAGGCCACGTTTGCCCGCGCTGACGTAAATGGTTTCAAAGGCTTGAGCCGTATCATCCAAAAGCGTCGGTAAACGCCTTTTTTGACCTAGCGGACTGATGCCGCCGACCACATAGCCAGTGGTCTTTTCGGCAATGGTCGGATTCGCCATTTCTGCTTTTTTCGCACCCGCAGCTTTCGCCGCTGCTTTTAAGTCCAACTGGCCGGAAACCGGCACAATGGCAACAGCCAGCTTTTTCGGGTCACCGTTCATTGCAAACAGCAGGGTTTTAAAGACCCGCGCGGGGTCCTGCCCCATCACACTTGCTGCTTCCAACCCGAAGTTGGTGTTGTTCGGATCATGATCGTAACTGTGAACATGAAAATGAATCCCCGATTTTTCCGCCAGTGTAATTGCCGGTGTCATATCCTTTCTCTCTGTGTTTGCTTAGACTGAAAACCTTGCTGAATTCAGGGCTACTATCCCGCTGATAATGACATAAAAAAAGGCACTGTCACCAGTGCCTTTTTGTCTCTGACGCGAGGTTTCGCGCCCGGAGAGGATGTGTTTACTTGTAAGTAATTTCGCCGTTTGGCGCGTACTTGTTCACATTGATTGGAGAGTTCTTCTCCAGGTAGTCTTTCAGCACTTCTGCATCCACAAAACCGGTGTTCACATTACCTGGGTGGCCAGTCAGTTTCGGATAGCCATCACCGCCAGCTGCGTTGTAGCTAGGCACGGTAAAGCGGTAAGTTTTGTTTGCGTCCAGCGGTTCACCGCCGATCACAACGTCACTCACACCATCAGGTGACACCGTCATTGAGATACCGTAGAACTGCGCGTAAGCACCTGAGTCAACTGGCTTGGTTGCCACTTCGTTCAGGTAATCCAGCACTTCTGCACCGCTCATGTCGGTGTAAGTCACCATGTTCGCAAATGGCTGAACGGTCAGCACATCTTTGTAGGTCACATCACCTTCTTCGATTGACGCACGCACACCACCGGAGTTCATTACCGAGAAGTCTGCTTTCGCACGGTCTTTGTGTGCTGCAGCAATCAGACGGCCAAGATTAGTTTGCTGGAAGCGAACCACGTTACGTTCACCCTGCAGATGACCATTGGTTTCTGCAATTTTCACGTTCAGCTGTTCCTGACCTTTCTCCTGATAAGGTTTCAGGAAGTCATACAACGCTTTATCTTTTGGAATTTCATTCTGGATGAAGACACGTTTCTTCTCACCGTTCACCTTGATTTTCTTCTTCAGGTTCACAGGGATCAGGTCGTAAGACACCAGGTTCAGTTCGCCGTTACGGAATTCAAAGTCCGCTTTACCCACGTACTTGCCCCACTCATGCGCCTGAACAATCCAGGTACCGTTTTGGTTGTCTGGCTTACACTCGTCGCCCGGCTTGAACGACTTGTTGTACATGTTCGGGCCTTCCATACAGACAGGCTCTTGCGAGTGACCACCCACAATCATGTCCAGCGAACCTTCGTTAAGGTAGCGAGCCAGAGCCACATCGCCTGGTGCATTGATGCCACGCTTGCCATCTTCATAGTGGCCCATGTGCGTCGCTGCAATGATGATGTCAGGGTTTTCAGTTTCTTCCAGCTCAGCAATCAGTTTTTTCGCTTCTTCTTTTGGATCGCGGAAGTCCAGCTCACCGATAAACTCAGGGTTACCAATTTTCGCAGTGTCTTCTGTTGTCAGACCGATTACTGCGATACGCAGACCGTTGCGCTCAAAGATTTGGTAAGCCTGATACTTACGCTCGCCAGTGGCTTTGTCGTAGATGTTTGCCGACAGCATTGGGAAGTCAGCCCATTCCATTTGCTGGTCAAGCACTTCAAGTGGATTGTCGAATTCGTGGTTACCCAGAGCCATCGCGTCATAACCGATCATGGTCATGCCTTTGAAGTCTGGTTCTGCATCTTGAAGATCAGACTCTGGAACACCAGTGTTGATGTCACCGCCAGACAGTAGCAGCACAGCTGCACCGTTCGCTTCTGCTTCATCACGCAGATTATCGATCAGCGTTTTACGTGCCGCCATACCGTATTCGCCGTGGCGGTTATGCCAGAAGCGACCATGGTTGTCGTTAGTGTGGAGAATGGTCACTTTGTAAGTGGTATCTGGTTGCCAACCCGGTACAACTTCCGTTGTTTCGCTCGTGGTTGAACAGCCTGCCAGCGTGGCAAGCAGAGCAGCACTTATCGCTGCTTTTAGAGAGAGGCGTTCCTTCATGGTGATACCTATTTTCTATTCGACAGCGCGAAAGTCACGGCTTTGGCTATGTCGAGGGTTTAACCTAAACTACTTTCAATTTCACGAAGTAGTCTAAATAGTTAAACTGGGTATCACATATAACTTTCAAGAAAATGCCGCGGAGATCACTTAAAAACACCTCAACTGCGGCTAAATACACCGCAATTGAAGCGCTTACATCACCTATCTAGACAAGTGTTGTCCTTTACTTCGAGCGATGGCAAAAGCTGCTGATACAGCAAGCAAGAAGCAGTAATACGATTGGCCCACCACGCTGAGAGGTGAGAGTCCGAAGATCGACCCAAGTAATAACGCCTGCGCACCGTAAGGCAAAATGCCCTGAATCACACAAGAGAAGATATCCAGTAAGCTGGCACTGCGTTTTGGTGCCACATCATGCTGGGTAGCCAGCTCTTTTGCTACGCCACCAGCCACGATAATGGCAACGGTGTTGTTGGCAGTACAGAGGTTAGTCATGCTGACCAGCGCAGCAATACCCGCTTCACTTGCACGAGGAGAGCCTTTCTCAGTCTCTTTGTCCGCACGGGACAGGATCAGTTTGCTCAGTTTATCTGTTACGAACGCCAAGCCGCCCTGCTGACGCATCAGCTCGGCCAAACCACCAATCAGCAGCGACAACAGGAAGATCTCCTGCATGTTGCCAAAGCCTTTATAGATGTCCTGACTGAAAGCCATCACGCTGTAATCTGCCGTCTGGGCCATACCGACAATACCGGCAAACAGGATGCCGATGGTCAGAACAACAAACACATTCATGCCATATACTGCCAATACAAGAATGGTCAGGTAAGGCAGGACTGCCAGCCAATCAATTTCACCGGCAACAGGAGCTTGGGTCACTTCATTGGCAAAGAAGAAAATTACCAGCGCCACCAGAGCTGCAGGTACCGCAATTTTCACGTTCTCACGGAACTTGTCTTTCATGTGACAGCCCTGCGAGCGTGTCGCCGCAATTGTGGTGTCTGAGATAATAGAAAGGTTGTCACCAAACATCGCACCGCTCAGCACTACACCTGCCATCAGAGCCGCATCGATACCTGTCGTGTCAGCAATGCCCAAAGCCACAGGGGCAACCGCAGCGATGGTGCCCATTGAGGTCCCCATTGCAGTTGCGATAAATGCAGAAATCAAAAACAGGCCCGGCAGAATAAAGCTGGAAGGAAGAATGGCCAGACCTAAGTTGACGGTAGCATCCACACCGCCAGTTGCTTTTGCTACCGCAGAGAAAGCCCCCGCCAGTAAGTAAATCAGACACATCGCGGTAATGTCGCGATGGGAAACACCTTCAATAAACTGACCAATTGCACCGTTGAGCTTTTCTTTGCTCATTAGCACGGCCAACATGATGGCAGGTAACACCGCTATCGGTGCCGGAAGTTGGTAAAAGGCGAAATCGACATTTTGGGTCGAGAAATAAATGCCCGTACCTATAAACAGGCACAGGAAAAGCCCAAAGGGCAAAAGTGCTAACGCCGAGGGCGCGATATTCGTTTGCTTCTGTGTCATGTTGTGTTGCATATTTTTTGTGAAGTGGAACGCAGGGTAATCCCAAAGCGATAGGGCGTCAACATATAGACGTCTAAACGTCCAAGCTAATTTGTAACAGGCGAAAATACTCTTCTGTGAGCTACCCATCCAGTGCCGCTTTTCCTGTTTATTTTTCCCTCCAAAATCACAGCTGAAGCAAACTCACATTTTCTTAGCTTAAGACAGTAAAAAACTGCGCATTTCCCCTAAAGCAACCTCTCGTCAGGCCGATACGGAATGTTGTGCGAAAAATAAAAAATCTCAGCACAACCCACCTCTATTTTTCAAAGAGTTCGATGCAAGGAATGTAACATGACGCTGACTCTCAAGCAGAAGCTGATAGGCACCTGCCTTGTCGCCGTAGTGGCGATGGCAACAATCCTGTCTTTCTTAGCTGCCAACCAATTATCTACCCAGACTCAACAAGGCTTAGAAAACCGCGTAGAAAGTATGTCTCAAGTCGCCCGTGTCGGCTTTGCCAACTGGCTGGAAGCTCATGATGTGGCAATGGAAGGCTATGTGGAAACCCTACCTCACGACGACGAAATCAATGCACTGGCCATGCTTCAGGTTTCTGGTGACTTTGCGATGACTTTCTTCGCTGAAACCAATGGTTCTTTGGCGCTAGCAAACGGTGCCAGCGTTGATATCGATCCACGTCAGCGTCCTTGGTACATCGAAGCAGTGCGTGAGAACAAAACAATCTGTACCGCCCCGTATCGTGACGCCCTGACTGGCGAAACCATGGTGACGCTGGCAACTCCTGTCTATCAAAACGGGAAACTCAAAGGCGTGCTAGGTGGCGATATTAGCCTTCAAAAGATTGTCGGCGACCTGTCTCAGTTCAATTTTGGAAAAAATGCCTTTGGTATGCTGTTCGCAGCAGATGGCACCCTGATTGCTCATAACAATGCCTCACTGAACGGTAAACCGCTGACTCAGTATAACCCTGCACTAAACCAATCAGCGGTGCGCGAAGCTATGGCTGAGGGAAGCCTGCTGAACAGCTCTCTCAATGGTACGGAAAAGGCTTACTTCTTTACTGAGCTGCCGGAAGCCAACTGGATTATCGGTATTGAGGTGGATATGAGCACTGAGCTCTCCTCTCATAACTCGGCAGTCACAACCCTGGTCCTGACAAGCTTTGCTGTCACACTCTTCGTGCTGGCACTGTCAGCATGGTTGGTGAACGTGCTTTTCCGCGATCTCATCCGCGTATCTAAAGCCATGGAAGAGATTGCCAGCGGCGATGCAGACCTGACCCAGCGTCTGACACCACACAGCAACGATGAAGTCGGCCAGCTGGCGCATAACTTCAACACCTTCGTTGCCAACATGCACACCATGGTGACGCACCTGAAGAGTGTCGGTGAATCGCTCTCTGAGCAGGCAACCCATGCCGCTGAGCAAGCAAATATCCGCAGTACCCGCATCCGCGGTCAGCAGGATGAGATCAATATGGTGGCGACGGCGATTAACCAAATGGCCGCAGCTACCCAAGAAATCGCTGGCAGCGCAGAAAATACCGCAGAGCTTTCCAAGCAAGCTGTAGGCTGCTCAGAGGAAGGCGCCACTCAAGTGAACCAAAGCCAGCAATCAATCGGCAACTTGTCGACGGAAGTGGAATCTGCCACCAGCGTGATAGCGGAGCTGGACTCCCACACTCAGAGCATCAACTCTATTCTTTCCACCATTCAGGATATTGCCGAACAAACCAACCTGCTGGCGCTGAATGCGGCAATTGAAGCAGCCCGCGCTGGTGAACAAGGCCGAGGCTTTGCCGTGGTTGCCGACGAAGTCCGCGTATTGAGCCAACGTACACACAACTCGACCCGCGAAATTCAGGCGACGATTGAAACGCTGCAAAACACGACCCAGTCAGCAGTGAAAATCATGGAAGACAGCCGTCATTTGGCGACCACCAGCGTGGAAGACGCAAACTTTGCGACCAACAGTTTGTCACAAATCACCACTTCAGTATCGACAATCAGCGACATGGCCACCCAGATTGCCTCTGCCGCTGAAGAGCAGTCTTTGGTGACGGCAGAAATCACCCGCAACACTGAAGCTGTGCGCAATGCATCGGATGAGTTGGCTCACGAAGCCAATCATGCAACAGAGCAAGCGACGGCGCTATCGAGCCTGTCTCGTCAGCTCAATGACGAACTGGCCAGATTCAGGTTATAAAGTTCGGACACTCAATCGCAGACATGAAAAAGCCGGCGCATGCGCCGGCTTTCTTTTTTCTCTCTGACAATCAATTCTTAACGGATATCCAGATCGTCGAAGCTTTTCACCAAATCGTCCAGTGCTTTCATTTGCTTCAAGAACGGCTCCAGCTTGTCCAAAGGTAGTGCTGACGGGCCATCACAACGCGCGTTGTCTGGATCCGGGTGCGCTTCAATGAACAGACCCGCAATCTTGGTACCCAGACCAGCGCGCGCCAAATCAACGGTTTGCTCACGACGACCGCCAGATGCAGCGCCCAGAGGATCGCGGCATTGCAGTGAGTGAGTCACGTCAAAGATGATTGGGCTGCCATTGCTCGCCTTCTTCATCACGTCGAAGCCCAGCATGTCGACGACCAGATTGTCATAACCCATGCATGAGCCGCGCTCACACAGGATGATGTTTTCGTTGCCACACTCAGCGAACTTATCAACGATGTTGCCCACCTGACCTGGACTCATGAACTGAGGCTTCTTCACGTTGATCACTGCGCCGGTTTTCGCCATTGCTTCAACCAAGTCAGTTTGGCGAGCAAGGAACGCTGGAAGCTGGATAACGTCAACCACTTCAGACACTGGCTGTGCCTGCGCTTCGGTATGAACGTCTGTGATGATTTTCACGCCGAAGGTGTCTTTCAGTTCCTGGAAAATCTTCATGCCTTCTTCCAGGCCTGGGCCACGGTAAGAATGCACAGAAGAGCGGTTTGCTTTGTCAAAAGACGCCTTAAACACGTATGGAATGCCCAGCTTCTGGGTCACTTCTACATAGTGCTCACAGATCTGCATCGCCAGATCGCGAGATTCCAACACATTCATCCCGGCAAAAAGAACAAATGGCTTGTCGTTAGCAACTTGAATATCGCCAATCTGAACC
The DNA here is from genome assembly GCF_000333895.2 of Grimontia indica. Taxonomy (GTDB): domain Bacteria; phylum Pseudomonadota; class Gammaproteobacteria; order Enterobacterales; family Vibrionaceae; genus Enterovibrio; species Enterovibrio indicus. The sequence continues at coordinate 9,166 of NZ_ANFM02000063.1, forward strand.
GTTTTTTGTGTTGTCATGGTGACTTCCTGATTAGTGGAAAATAGGAGCTTCTGCAGTCAACACTTTGACCTGCAGTTTCAGGAGCTCAGCCGCCGGATCATCCGGGCACTGAGCGATAAAGTATTCATAGTCTTCCGCGGCAACCCAGTCACATTTCAATTGCTGGAAAATATAGCCACGGTCGCGGATTTCATAAGGATCATCCGGACTGAAAGTGAGCGCAAGTTCGCTACAGCGAAGTGCCATCGCGTAGTTTTCTTCACGAAGCAGTGCACTTTTGATCACCGCCAGCCAGCGGCCAATCAATGTAGGGTTGTCTGAAACCTCAAGGTGTTCTTCTTCAAGCTGAGCCGTTGGGCCTTCTTTGCCCACCAGCCAGCCTCGTAATACGCGTTCAGACAAAAACTCGCCATCAAACGGGTTGACGTATTGCGGCTCACGATGGAACCAATCTACTTTCAGAACAAGTTGAGTCGGAAAGCCGACTGGCTCAACCGGTAAATCTAGGCGATCTGCGAAAAACAGGAAGATAGCGCCCAGACTCACAGGAATGCCTTTACGACGCTCCAGCACTTTATCTACAAAAGCATTTTCAGACGAAAAGTACTGTTCGAAATCGCCTTTGAAGCCCCATTCTTTGTAGAACAGACGCAGCAGACCTTCCAGTCTCAATTCGTCGTTAGCTTCCCCAGCCAACAGATGTTCAGCATCCTTTGCCAGCCGTTCAAGCTCTGCCCGAACCCAATGCATGGATGTCGCCGGATCAATGGCAGCGTTCAGTGCAAGCGCACCTTCTACCAAGGTCAGCTCATCTAATTCCTGGTCAGTAAAACCGATCATTTTTACCCCAACAGCTGTGGTGTTTTGGTGATAGCCAAATTAGCGGCGGCAAATACCCAACCTAAAGCACCAAAGAAAGCAAAGAGTCGGAACATAGTTCCCTGACTGTATTTCATGGCAACAAAGCCAAGAGCGATGTATGCCAGAACACAGGTCAGTTTTTCAGTCATCCACATCCCTTGAGGCGTGAATGGATAGAATCCGGTGACAAAAATCAGTGCCACACCAGTTCCTAGCAAAATGGTATCAATCACGTGAGGGACGACCTTCACCCATTTCTTCTCAAGCATTTTGCTGTCCATCATGCGCCATGCAAAACGGATGATAAACAGGATCACGCTCAGGGCGATAAACATCAGGTGAGTATGCTTCAATGCAACGTACATAATTCCGTAGGTCTCTCTTTTTGATTTATTGTTTTGGGTTTTAGCGAATAAAACGCCCTAAGGTAACACGATCCAGCCCAGCATAATCGTGCTGCGTCTCAACATCGCTGAATCCTGCATCAGAAAAAATCGTGCGAACCGCCTCGCCCTGATCGTAGCCATGCTCGATAAGCAGCCAGCCATTATCTGTCAAATACTCAGGACTATGCTGACAGATGATACGGATATCCGCTAAACCTTGGTCATCCGCAATCAATGCAGACTTTGGCTCAAAGCGAACGTCACCTTGCGAAAGGTGCGGGTCTTCCGGGTCAATATACGGAGGGTTGCTGACAATCATGGTAAAACGATGTTCAGGCACATTGCCAAACCAGCTGCTTTGAATAAATTGGGCATTGTTGATGCCGTTTTCAAGCTTGTTGCGTTCAGCCAGTGCAACCGCCTCATCACGAAGGTCGACGCCAGTCACAGCCATATCGTTGCGCTCGCTGGCAATCGCCAACGCAATCGCGCCCGTACCTGTGCCCAAATCCAACACAGAGCCCTCACCTTGTGGCAAACGCTCCAATGCCAGCTCTACCAACCTTTCGGTATCCGGCCTTGGGATCAGGGTGCTGGGTTCGACGTTCAGGCGTAGCGACCAGAAGTCGCGGTAGCCAATGATATAAGCAACAGGCTCGCCGACTTTGCGACGCTCCAGCAATGCGTTAAACACAGCTTCCTCTTCGTCGCTCAGCGCTTTGTCTGACCACGTATAGAGATAGCTGCTTGGCTTATCGAGCACATGGCAAAGCAGCACAGAGGCATCAATGCGTGGAGAGGGGCTTTGATGCTCTGCTAACAAAAGCGCTGCATCACGCAGCGCATTTTCAATGCTGATTGGCATTAGTGTTGCTCAGCCAGCGCCGCCAGTTGGTCTGCCTGGAACTCTTGGATGATTGGCTGGATCAGTGAATCCAGATCGCCTTCCATCACTTCGTCCAAACGGTAAACCGTCAGGTTGATGCGGTGGTCAGACACTCGGCCTTGCGGATAGTTATAGGTACGGATACGGTCTGAACGGTCACCGGAACCCAGCAAGTTACGGCGGGTGCTTGCCTGTTCAGCTGCACGTTTTTCTTCTTCTGCTTTGATCAAACGTGCCGCCAGAACAGCCATCGCTTTAGCTTTGTTCTTATGCTGTGAACGCTCGTCCTGACATTCCACCACGGTGCCGGTTGGCAAGTGGGTAATACGGATTGCCGAGTCAGTGGTGTTAACGTGCTGACCACCAGCTCCTGATGAACGGAAGGTATCGATTTTCAGATCAGCCGGATTTATTTCCGGAATTTCTGCTTCAGGAATTTCCGGTAGGATAGCAACAGTGCACGCTGAGGTGTGAACACGGCCTTGAGATTCAGTAGCAGGAACACGCTGAACGCGGTGACCGCCTGACTCAAACTTCATCACACCGTAGGCGCCTTCTCCACTGACTTTGGCAATCATTTCTTTGTAACCGCCATGCTCACCGTGGTTGGCGTTAACCACTTCAACACGCCAGCCTTTTTTCTCAGCAAAGCGGCTGTAACTGCGGAACAAGTCACCGGCAAAAATTGCTGCTTCATCACCACCCGCACCCGCGCGGATCTCAAGGAAACAGTTACGCTCATCGTTAGGATCTTTTGGCAGTAACAGTACCTGAAGCTCATCGCTCAGGCGTTCAATTTCCGCCTTTGCTGCTTTCACTTCTTCCTGCGCCATTTCGCGCATTTCAGGATCGTCTTCGTTCGCCATTTCCTGCGCCGCTTCCAGATCTTCTTCCGCTTGTTTGTAGGAAGTGAAGCACATGGTCACTTCTTCAAGCTGGCTATATTCTTTCGACAGTGAACGGAAACGGTCCTGATCGGAGATAACACCCGGATCGCCAAGCAGATGTTGCACTTCTTCATAGCGCTCACTGAGTGCTTCCAGTTTCGCGATAATCGATGATTTCATAGTGGGTCTTTAAACTATTTTAGGGGATCCAGACCTAAGCTCTGACGTAGCGTTTCCAGTGTACGCTCGTCGCCATTTCTGGCAGCTTCCTGCATGGCCTGAGTAGGGGCATGGATCAGTTTATTGGTTAATTTATTGCTCAGCTCGGCGACCACTTTCTGTGGGTCGGCACCACTGGCGAGGGCTTGTAAGCTCTTGCTAAGCAATTCATCTTTCAGTGCTTCCGAATGAGCACGGTATTGTTTGATGCTGTCCACCGCTCCGCGGGAACGCATCCATGTCATAAAGCCTTCGCTTTCTTCATCAACAATCGCTTCAGCCTGAATCGCGGCCGCTTTTCGCTGCTCACGGTTGCGCTCAACAATCGAATGTAAATCGTCGACGGTGTACAGGTAAGCATCGTTCAGCTCACCCACTTCTTCTTCAATATCACGCGGCACGGCAATATCAATCAACAGCATTGGCTGATGACGACGCGCTTTGATCGCTTTTTCCACCATGCCTTTACCGATGATTGGCAATGGCGCAGCAGTTGAGCTGATCACGATATCCGCTTTGTGCATGTGCTCTGGAATCTCTTCCAGAGAAATAATTTCCGCACCAAACGCCTCAGCGAACGGTTTAGCGCGCTCACGAGTGCGGTTAGCAACAATAATGTTCTTACAGTCGTGTTCGAAAAGATGCTTGGCAACCAACTCGATGGTTTCACCTGCTCCCACCAGCAATGCGGTAGAGGTTTCGAGCGACTCGAAAATCTGACGCGCCAGCGAACAGGCTGCAAAAGCGACAGAGACGGCATTGCCACCGATATCTGTTTCCGTGCGAACGCGTTTAGCCACGGTAAAGGTTTTGTGGAACAAACGCTCCAGCGAACCATTGACTGAGTTTTGCTCAACAGATTCCGCGTAAGCCTGTTTAACCTGCCCCAAGATCTGAGGCTCACCCAATACCAACGAATCAAGGCCACTCGCCACTCGCATTAAATGCTGCGCCGCTGCTTGGTCATGGTGGGTATAAAGGCAAGGAAGCAGTGCTTCGCTGTCGAGTTGATGGAAGTCCTGAAGCCAGTCCACAACGACGCCCGGGCTTGGCTGGTCAACTTCACAGTAGATTTCGGTGCGGTTGCAGGTAGACACAATCACCCCACTCTGCACTACCTGCTTTTCTTTCAGCTGGTGCAATGCATCGCGAAGTTGTTGCGGAGAAAAAGCGACTTTCTCACGCAGGTCGACCGCAGCGGTCTTGTGATTGATTCCGAGAACTAACAAGCTCATTAAGCAGGTTTACCGACAGCACCAGATGAAATCCGAGCCGTGGATTTTACTTTATGGGCCCGTCGAATAAAAGATAACATTAGCTCCCTCTTCTCGCTATCAAGCAGAAGTGTGACTTTTCCGCTTTCGTAACAACATATTCGTCCATTTTTTCAACAAGTAACAAATTGCATTATGTGGCTTTGTCCAAGCGGTGTGATATCTACATCGTATTGGAGAGATTTTTACCTCTGCCGCAGATATACCCAAACAACCTGAAGATGCAGGATTCAGCGAGATTGACTGGCGTTGTGATCGCGGCGTTCCTTTGCCGGTGTAGTCACCTCCATCAAAAAGGAACAACAAAGAGCACGGCGTCAGTCAACTCGCCCAGAGGGAGGCCCTCAATGCGCCCACTTCTTCGTTAAATTCCACGGAAATAGAACCACTATTCCTCGTAGAATTTACCTCGAATTGAACGCATTGATGATCTCTGAATGCGAGCATCTTCAGGTTGTTTGGGTATATAATCAGACCACTTCTTTCTCAACAGAGAAAACCGAAAACGGAGTTTGCCTATGTTCAGACGTCATCGCGTCTTGGTTGTATTTTTCTTCGCCCTATTGGGTTTGACCGGATGTTCCACCCAACCTATTCCACAAACCGAGTGGCAAACTCACCAAAAAGCATTGGCAGAAATTACTGACTTCACGGCTAAAGGCAAAGTCGCGCTGATTAGCCGAGAACAGCGCGTTTCGGCCAATTTTGTCTGGGAGCAGAAAGATGACGAGCTTTCACTCCGCCTGACCAACTTCCTCGGTACCACCCTGTTTAAACTGGATGCCACCCCTGACATTGCAGTTTTGGTCGATGGCGACGGTGAACGTTATGTCGGTAGAAACGCCGCAAGTCTTTTAAAGCAACTGACAGGTATTGCCCTGCCCGTTGACGAGATGATGCAGTGGGTCAAAGGGCTGCCTGCAGAACAAAACGAATATACGCTTGGCGCAGATAACCGCCTGGCATTCCTGAGTGAAAACAAAGCCGATACCAATCAGGCTGGCTGGCAGTTGGAATACACTGGCTACGATGCTGATACCAACAACCTACTGCCATCAAAAATCAAAATGAATCAGCACCAGCAAAAAGTGAATCTGGTGATTTCTGAATGGGTTTTACCTCAATGACACAAACCACTTCAGTTTGGCCAGCACCGGCCAAACTCAACCTTTTCCTGTACATCACCGGTCAGCGCGATAATGGCTATCACGATCTGCAAACCCTTTTTCAGTTTCTAGATTACGGCGACACGCTTTCCATTACCCCAAACAACAGTGACGAAGTCACCCTGTCACCGGAAATTGAAGGCGTCCCAGCCGAAGAAAACCTGATCTACCGCGCAGCGATGGCAATCAAAGAAAAAACCGGATGTACCTTGGGCGCGCACATTCACGTGGAAAAAGTGTTGCCAATGGGCGGCGGTTTAGGTGGTGGTTCCTCCAATGCTGCCACCACATTAGTCGCGCTCAATCACCTCTGGGAAACCCAGCTTTCTGTTGATGAATTGGCCGATATGGGGCTGGCACTGGGTGCGGATGTCCCTGTATTTGTGCGCGGTACCACAGCGTTTGCAGAAGGGGTTGGAGAATTGCTCCAACCTGCCGAAGCAAAAGAGAAGTGGTATCTGGTAGCCAAGCCTGAGGTGAGCATTGCCACCGCAAAAATTTTTGGTCACCCCTCACTGACTCGCAATACACCAAAGCGCACACTAAATGCGCTGTTGGCGGCAAATTACGAAAACGATTGCGAAAAGATAGTCAGAGAGTTGTTTCCAGAGGTTGATAAGGCTATTTCGTGGCTGCTAGAATACGCGCCGTCGAGACTGACCGGGACCGGCGCCTGCGTTTTCGCAGAATTCGAAAACGAAGAGGACGCGCGAGCCACCTTAAACAAATTGCCCGACTGGCTCACTGGCTTTGTCGCACGTGGTGTGAATACCTCACCACTGCTATCGACACTGAAAGTACAATGAGACAGACAACACTCAATGGATGCAACCCCGAGGTTTTCCACCGTGCCTGATATGAAGCTGTTTGCTGGTAATGCAACGCCTGTACTCGCCCAACGCATTGCGAATCGCCTATATATGTCACTAGGTGACGCTACTGTTAGTCGTTTTTCTGACGGTGAAGTGTGTGTACAAATCAATGAAAACGTACGGGGTAGCGACGTATTCGTTATCCAGTCGACTTGTGCGCCTACCAATGACAACCTGATGGAATTGGTTGTGATGATCGACGCACTGCGTCGCGCATCAGCTGGCCGAATCACTGCAGTTATCCCTTACTTCGGCTACGCTCGCCAAGACCGCCGTGTGCGTTCTGCGCGTGTGCCTATCACTGCAAAAGTTATCGCAGACTTCCTGTCTAACGTAGGTGTTGACCGCGTTCTGACTGTTGACCTGCACGCAGAGCAAATCCAAGGCTTCTTCGACGTACCAGTAGACAACATCTTCGGTACGCCGGTACTTCTGGAAGACATGCTGGCGAAGAAACTGGAAGATCCAGTCGTTGTTTCTCCAGACATCGGTGGCGTTGTACGTGCACGTGCAACTGCAAAACTGCTGGATGACACTGACATCGCGATCATCGACAAACGCCGCCCACGTGCGAACGTTTCTCAGGTTATGCACCTGATCGGTGACGTTGAAGGCCGTGACTGCATCATCGTTGACGACATGATCGACACCGGTGGCACTCTGTGTAAAGCAGCAGAAGCACTGAAAAATCGTGGCGCGAAGCGTGTATTCGCTTACGCAACTCACGCAGTGTTCTCTGGCAACGCCCCTCAAAACATCAAAGAATCTGTGATTGATGAAGTGATCGTCACTGACTCAATCCCGCTGAGCGCAGAAATGCAAGCGACCGGTAAAGTTTCACAGCTGACTCTGTCAGGCATGTTGGCTGAAGCAATCCGCCGCATCAGCAATGAAGAATCTATCTCTGCAATGTTCGATTCTTAATCGTTCCTTTTTGCGGAGAAAACGCCTCGCTTTCGCGGGGCGTTTTTGTTTTGCACAGATAATGGTAGGATAAGCCGCTTTTGGCACAGGGCGGTTTACCGTTGTGCATAAAACTGTCTACACAGAATAATGAGAATCTCACCGTGAGCGATAAAATTCGTCTTTTAGTGGGTCTGGCAAATCCAGGGCCGGAATATGCAAAAACCCGTCATAATGCGGGTGCCTGGGTAGTTGAAGAATTAGCGCGCATTCATAACGTGTCGCTGAAAGAAGACAAAAAATACTTCGGTTTGACTGCCAGAATCAGTGTGGGTGGCGAAGACCTCCGTCTACTCGTCCCAACCACATTTATGAATCTGTCAGGCAAGTCGGTCGCTGCACTGGCGAAATTCTTCCAAATCAAACCGGAAGAAATCATGGTGGCTCATGACGAGCTGGATTTGCCACCAGGTGTTGCCAAATTTAAGAAAGGTGGCGGTCACGGTGGCCATAATGGTCTTCGCGACATCATCAGCAAAATGGGCAACAACAAAGAATTCTATCGTCTTCGTGTCGGGATCGGACATCCAGGGCACAAAGACAAAGTGGCGGGTTTTGTGCTGACAAAAGCACCTGCCAACGAACAAAGCCAAATCGAGCAAGCCGTTGATGAAGCCGTTCGCTGCATCGACATTTTGCTGAAAGAAGATCTGGCCAAGGCGCAAAATCGCCTGCATACATTTAAGGCTCAGTAAGCGTTAGCTGACTGAGCTTTCACTGTTTATACAACGAAAGGTTACCATCTCATGGGTTTTAAATGCGGTATCGTTGGTCTGCCAAATGTCGGTAAATCAACTCTGTTCAACGCTCTGACCAAAGCAGGTATTGAAGCGGCTAACTTCCCGTTCTGTACCATCGAACCAAACACTGGCGTGGTACCAGTGCCAGATCTGCGTTTGGACGCACTGGCTAAAATCGTAAACCCACAACGTATCCTGCCAACCACGATGGAATTCGTAGACATCGCAGGTCTGGTTGCAGGTGCTTCTAAAGGTGAAGGTCTGGGTAACAAATTCCTGGCTAACATCCGTGAAACCGACGCGATTGGCCACGTTGTTCGTTGTTTTGAAAATGACAACATCATCCACGTTGCGGGTAAAGTAAACCCTGCTGACGATATCGATGTTATCAACACCGAACTGGCACTGTCTGACATGGAAGCGTGTGAACGCGCTATCCAGCGCCAAGCGAAGAAGGCGAAAGGCGGTGACCGCGATGCGAAATTCGAAATCGCGGTACTGGAAAAGCTACTTCCAGTGTTGGAAGAAGGCAAAATGCTGCGTTCTGTTGAACTGACCAAAGAAGAGCACGCAGCGGTTGACTACCTGAACTTCCTGACCATGAAGCCGACCATGTACATCGCAAACGTGAATGATGATGGTTTTGAGAACAACCCTTACCTGGACATCGTTCGTGAAATCGCTGAAGCCGAAGGTGCAACCGTTGTTGCAGTTTGTGCGGAAATCGAAGGCGAACTGTCTGAGCTGGACGCTGACGAAGCAGCTGTGTTCCTGGAAGAAATGGGTCTTGAAGAACCAGGTCTGAACCGCGTGATCCGCGCAGGTTACGATCTGCTGACACTGCAAACTTACTTCACTGCTGGCGTGAAAGAAGTACGCGCTTGGACTATCCCTGTCGGTGCAACCGCGCCACAAGCTGCGGGTAAGATCCACACTGACTTCGAGAAAGGCTTTATCCGTGCAGAAATCATCGGTTACGACGATTACATCGAAAACAACGGTGAAGCAGGCGCGAAAGTAGCGGGTAAATGGCGTTTGGAAGGTAAAGATTACATCGTTAAAGACGGTGACGTTATCCACTTCCGCTTTAACGTGTAATTACAAATACAATCTCTTATACCCAAACGACCTGAAGATGCTCGTATTCAGAGGCCATCAATGCGTTCAATTCGAGGCAAATTTTACGAGGAATAGTCATTCTATTTCCGTGGAATTTAACGAAGAAGTGGGCGCATTGAGGGTCTCCCTTCGGGCGAGTTGACTGACGCCGTGCTCTTTGTTGTTCC
>NZ_ANFM02000062.1 GCF_000333895.2 Grimontia indica
TCTGTCGTCGTTACACCATCAGACGCCGTCACTTCAATGACATCCTGCACAACAGTGTCTTCAGTGAAATCAGCCACCGCTGTATCATTCACCGTATATGTCCAAGTACCGTTGACAATCACCAAAGAACCGAAGTTACCCTCATAAGGCCCTGTGCCATCGAACGTTACCGAGGAGTTGTCCGAGTCAACGTCTGTCACGCCAATGCTGCCTGAGGCATCAAAGGAGGACATCGTAGCGCCAAGCTCGGTATAAGTGAGTGTCGGGGTTTCTGCCGAACCAGATACTGCACTTGCGGAAGTACCTTTAACTAATGAACCCGACACTGGCACTATAAATGCCGCGTATTCATTCGAGTCACGCCAAACATAGGGTGTTCTTCCGTTACCGTCCAAGTCTACAAAAACGTTTGCAACAGTCACGACTCGACCCGAGAAGCTGTACTTCCCTGTGCTCCAGACCATATAGGAATAGGTTTTGCCATCAATGATAACTCGCTGAGTATCATCACCCTCATATGTGTAATAGTCTGGAGCTACTAAGCCACCTCGGTCGACCGTTGAATCATTATCGATAAACTGCAGGGTTGTTCCATCGGTGAGGATATTAATGCCATTAAAGCTACTACCGATAATCGAATAGTCATCACCTCGCCTCCATCCTCTCACCTCATAGAG
>NZ_ANFM02000061.1 GCF_000333895.2 Grimontia indica
TTGCACCGTTATAGAAGCTGGTATCAACGTAAAAGTCCGGTGTTGTGCCGCTGTAGTCAACTGCACGGATTTCATTGCCGTTGCGCAAGTACCTGATGGTGCCGTTACTCACCTCCAGAGACAGGGTGTCCCCAACCGCAACACTGCCGCTTCCAAAATTGCCTCTGTAGGTACCACTTTCATAGATGTAGAGAGTGGTGTTGACGATATAAAAGGCGTAATCAATATCGGTGTAGCTCGCCGAGCTTTCAGTGTTGCCCAGCCCAAACATGTTGTAAGTGCCCAGCGCATCAACATGGAAATTCAGACGGTAGTTATCCGTGAAACCATAGCTGGAGAACCGCGCTGAGTTTGCTTGATACCCCCAGCTTCCGCCGTTGGCCGACAGAACACCGTTCGAGAAACTGGCTCCTGTTAGAACTGGCCAGTCGGTCACGGGCGCTTTAGAGCGAGATTCCAACTCGTCAGAGAGACCGTCGTTGTCTTTGTCGATATCGCTGTTGTCACCAACGCCATCACCATCGGAGTCTTTCGATTCGTTGGGGTCAGATGGAAATTCGTCGCTGTTGTCGCCGACACCATCACCATCAGAGTCCGTGGTTTCCGTTGCATCCAATGGGAAGGCGTCGTTTTCGTCTAGAACGCCGTCATTGTCATCGTCATCGTCCTGAGAGTTACCGATACCATCGCCATCAGTGTCGTATTGCTCGTTAGGGTCAAGTGGTCGCCAGTCTTCATCATCGTTAACACCGTCACCATCATCATCGTTGTCGGCGTTATTCCCAATACCATCACCATCTGTGTCTACGGACTCAGTTGCATCTTTCGGGAAAGCATCTTCCTCGTCTGGAACCCCATCATTGTCATCGTCGGTGTCGATGTCATCGAGAATGCCATCACCGTCTGTGTCTCTGGTGACGGATTCAACGAGGGTTTTCATATCCAGAATGCCGCCTGTTACTGTTAAACCAGACCAGGCTGAAACTGGGCGGGCGGTGTCCATCACCAGCTGTTTAATTTCGCGATAAGTCATGCTTGGGTCTAACGCCCAAGCCAGTGCGACTGCACCCGTGACCACAGGGGTGGCCTGTGACGTGCCGCTGAACCCGGAATAGCCACCAGAGGAATTTGCCGTGTTAAATTCGGTGGGCGCTGCAATATCAACACTCACTGCACCGTAATTGGAATAGCTAATACGACCTTCACTTTGGTTAGATGCAGCAATACTCAGGATATTTTCGTTGTCGTAAGAGGCAGGGTAGACGGGGCTGTTATCAATGTTGCTGTTAAAGTTGTGCGAAGCAATCACCATAAGGTGATCATCACTTTCAATTTCGGTAATCAGATCTTTGAAAGCCTGACTGTAGTCGCCGCGTATGCCCCAACTGTGGTTTGAAATCCGAGAACCTTTGTCCGTGGCATAGCGAAGAGATGCCATCGCGTCAGATACTGCGGCAGAAAAACTCAATGGACCACCTGTATCCATCAATTGACACTTCCAGGCACTACCAACATAACCAATGCCGTTGTTGCCTTCACCACAAATGGTGCCGGCTACTGGGGTGCCATGACCGCCAAAGACCTGATTGGTACGACCGTTGATATCATCGACAATACCGTTACCGTCATCATCGACGCCATTGCCGGCAATTTCATCCGGGTTAACCCAGAAGTTATTACGAAGATCTTCGTGACTGCGCAAGATACCCTGATCGTACACGGCGACAGGGCCAATAGCAGAAGCGTCGGTCGTGGTTTCCCATGCTTCATAAGCGCGCAGTTGATTGAGCCACCATGCAGTACCATTGCTGATCCCTGCATTTGATTCGTTTGGTGCCAGGGCCCACTCAATCAGGTAATCAGGCTCCGCAAAAGCCACGTTAGCGTGAGCATTTGATGCTTCGAGTGCTTGGGCAAACGTCAGCTCTTTAGGGATCTCGTATACATGAACCGCTGTGGATCGGTTAGCTGGGTCAATACTGCGTAGATGGGAAAAACCTATGTCTTCCAGCGCGGTTAAAGGCTCCGCACTCTCAGTGATTCGAACGGTCAGCACATCGGGTACATGCTTTGATTCAACCATTCGCGCAAAAGTCGGCAACAGAATGGGGTTACGTCCCTGGCTGACATGATAGCTTTCAAATTTTATCCAGCCCGGGGTTCTGGGCTGTGCTAGGTGAAGCGTAATTTGATTGCGCCAATATTCGCTATTTGGATAGTTTCGCAATGCCTCTTGCAACCAAGGTCTTTCCGCATTGATAGGATATTCCACCCCATTCCCAGCGAGACTTTGTTCAAATGGAATTCTTGGAATCGTTGAGTCAGCGTTTGCTGTTGAAATAGGTGATGATGGCGTGTTGAAGGATTCTAAACCATCAAAAAGATAAGCGTTGCTATTGGATGTAGGCTTGCTGAGATCATTTATCGCAATAGCGGTAAGTAAGCAAAAGGCAATGGCAGAGAGCGATACTGCCGTTTTTTTTATTACTCTTCTGAAGAGGGTGTGAGATTTCTGGTCAGTGTCTGTATGGTTATTTTTCTTTTCCACAGTAGATACCTTTTGCAAGTAATAGCTAATTGATAATTAGTTAGTTTTTGCTCTTGTGTGACCTAGTTCGATCCATTGTAGGTATGAATTTATAATTAATTAGTGATGAAATTATCCTAGTGCTAGAGATTAATTTTACCGTGTAGCAGTTTTACGACTTGGCCTGTTTATATTCTTATTGTTATTTGGGAGTTGTATCTTTAGAAAGTGCTTAATTAATGTTTTTAGTTTTGGTTCTGCTAATGCTTATCAATTATTAGATGTGCTAAAGGTGGCTGAAATTTGCTTTTATCGTTATGTGAAGATTTATCTTATTGAGGTTCACGATATTATCTAATTACCACAATATCTATCAATGCATTAAAATGCATATTGACGGGATGTGGAATAAATGTGCAAATGGAGTGAGATCATACAAAAGTATTAGTTCAAAAATCTGATGAAAAGTTGAGTTCTGACGTTTGACCATCATGTGATGGACTTCTTGTTAATGTGTTTTGTTGCACATGGCATGCTGTGTAACTTATTGATGTAAAATTGAATGGGCTTTGGTGAAGGTTAAAAATCAGTAGTTTTTAATATGGATTATCAGTCGAAACACAGTCAAACTTAATCTACAAATTTTATAATTGTTCGGTAACTTGCTGGGCGATAAAGAAAAGTGTGAATGATGAGTGCAGAATATTCAGCATTGAGTGGGTTCCTCATTCCGATCATTATGTCGATGAAAAAGTTTGAATTTGACATTGAACCCACTCTGTCTCGATTCGGTATTTTGGAAAGCGAGGCAAACAATCCAGAAGGACGAGTGTCGGTTGATCGCTTGGGCCATCTTTTCGCTTTCTGTAATAAGAAAGTTGGAGGAAGAGCATTCGGACTCGATGTTGCTCAGAACTTCCGGCTCTCCACATTACACATCTTTGGCTATGCGATTCAGTCGTCATACAGCTTGAAAGACGCCCTAGAGCAATTCGCTAAATACCGCCGTATGCTCTCAAACAGTGTTCAAATCCACACGCGTGTCGAAAATGCAAAACTCTTCATTGAATTTGATGTTGAACGTTACAAAGACAGTGGCCGACTCGCGTTAACCCCACAGCTGATCGAAGCATTGAGCATTGGGGTGATAAGTCAATCCCGAGAGATGATGAGCGGGTATATTGGTCCTATTGATATCAAGTTCTCATTTGATCCTTTTTCTGAACCCTGCCCAGAAGTGGCAAGTTATCTGTTAGAAAAGGACTGCACTGTTGAATATCAGTGCGAGAAAAATGCGATTGTGTTCGATCTCCAACTTGCCAGTCTACAGTCTCCAGGCAGTAATCCTTTGATGAACATGGTTCACACTAAGCTGCTGAATACTTTCATGGAGCGTTTTGACCGTTCCAATATCACTTATCTTGTCGAAAACAAAATTGCTGAAGAGTTACGTTATGGCAACCCTTCACAGTCCAAAATTGCAGAGGAACTGGGCTATAGCCTTCGTAACCTGCAACGACGTTTGAGAGAGCAAGGAACGAGCTTCAAAGACATTCTTGAAGAAACAAGGAAAAACCTCGCCACAACGTATATCAAGCAGCCGCAATACACGATCAGTGAAGTAGGGCATATGGTGGGCTTTTCCAACGTCGCAAACTTCAATCGTGCTTTTCGACGGTGGGAAGACTGTTCGCCAGGGGAATACCGCGAACGTTACTTTTCTAAGGGGCGGCTGACGGCATAGTGCCGTCTGCGCGAGTTATGTGTTTTCGCTGGTGTAAATAAAGAAAGGAAGCACGCTCATTTTCTTTTGCTGTCCTTCTTGTTGTTTGAGACTGGTGAACATTTCCACGGCTTTTTCAGCCACTTGATCAAAGTCGGCAGACAGCACCATGTCCACACCACCTTGAAGCAATTCTGTCTTTGCTTGCGCCGTGAGTTCTGTAGAAACGAAGAAGGGCCGCCTGTCACCGCCGTATTCAATAATGGCTCGCCGAATACCACTGGCGCCGCCACCCGCGCTGAAAATTCCAACCAAATCCGGTGTTTCACACACCAGTTTCTTAGCTGCTTCATAGGCTTGGCTGTCATCATCTGAACTGACGATGGATTCCAATATTCTGAAAGCAGGCGCTTTTTCGCGGAAGTAACTGCGGAAGCTGATTTCCCGATCTTGCTGACTGAGGTATCGGTGGCTACCAATGATGACGCCCACGGTGCCTCTGTCCCGACAGAACCGATCCATCGCCCACGCCGCTGTTCTCCCTCGTGTTCGGTTGTTGGTTCCAACAAAGCCGGCAAGATTATTTGCCGATAGATCGGAGAGTATCGCGACCACAGGTACATTCTTTTCTGCCAGCTTGTCGATGGCTTCTGCAACGAAAGGATGATCGATGGAAGTGATGGCAAGGACATCCACTTTCTTGCCGAGTTTTAGCATTCGCGCTGCAATCTTCTCCGGCTCGAGGCTGTCAAACGTTTCTATAGTCAGCTTCGAATTGGTGTTTTCCAGCTTGGCGGATTGCGCTTCAAACGCCTCACGCAGCAGGTGGGAGATGTTGCTTTGCAACAGAATGCCGCAGTGTATCGAAGGGGTTGGAGAGGCGCTTTGCGTTTCAACAAACGCAGCAGGGGGGCGCCAGCCTAACTCTTTTGCTGCCGCAATGATGCGGTTCGCTGTGGCACTTTTTACCGGTGCACGCTGGTTGATCACCCTATCTACCGTAGCGACACTCACTTTCGCATACTCAGCGATTTGCTTTATTGTGACTCGCTTTGCCAATCGCGCCCCCTGACATTGTGATTGGCGGAACGCTCGCTCCGCCTTATTTAATTATTGGCAACTTACCCATGCGCCGCCCGACGTATTTGATTCAACGGATGCTTCGATGAATCTCACGCCTTTGGCGCCATCTTCTACTGTCGGGTAGCTGAGCCAATCTTTAGGTGCCGTAACCCCGTCTTTTCTTGCGGCAACAGCCATCGAAAACTCGGTATAAAGGTTTGCCCAAGCTTCAATCAAGCCTTCAGGGAAACCACGCCCCGTGCGAACGAAGCGTTCAACAGCAGGGTAGATACCATGTCCCTGACCGCGGCTTAACACGCGGTCAGGTTCTCCATATTTGTTATATTTCAGCTGTTCGGCATTTTCCATGTCCCACTCAATGCCGCCTTCGCTACCAAAGACACGCAGACGCAATCCACCGCGGTTACCGGAAGCGATACGCGTTGCCATTAACGTTCCCGGTACATTGCCTTCGTAGCGGGTCATCATAAAAACAGTGTCTTCCAAGGGTTTTGGCGCGCCGCAGACATGCATTTCAGCGCGAAGGTCGGTCATATCCAACCCTGATACGAAAGTGGCGAGTTGGGCGGCGTGAGTGCCAATATCGCCGGTACAGCTGGTGGAGCCGGACTTCTTAGGGTCTAAGCGCCATTTAACATGCGCCGCTTCGCCAACATCATCAGGGATCATCCAATCCTGCATAAACTCAACGTGGATTTGCACGACTTTACCAATCGCACCGTTTTTTACCATTTCGCGGGCTTGTCGAATCATGGGGAAGCAGGACATGGCATAACAAACACCAAACACTTGTCCGGTAGATTCAGTTAAAGCGACTAAATCTGCAGCTTCAGAATACACATTTGTAAGCGGTTTATCACAGAGCACATCAATGCCCACATTCAGAAACGCTTCTGCTGCTTCAAAGTGAACATGGTTCGGCGTGGTGATCATCACTGCATCAATGCCATCCTCGCGCTGGGATTCTTTTTCTGCCATCTCCTGATAAGAGGAGTAGCATCTATCTTCCGGCAAAAACCATTGCGCACCTCTTGCCTTGGCTTGCTCTGGGTCAGAAGAAAGTGCGCCTGCTGCGATCTCCCATCGATCGCTCAGTCTCGCTGCCATCGCTTGCGTCACTGCAATACGTCCGCCACCTACAACGCCAATTCTCAGTCGACGCGAAAGGGCGGGGAATGTACCCTCAAAATCGATGTTTTCTGGTAATAATCGTGTTGCCATTTTGAATCCTTTTTCTGGGCTTAACGTCAGGTTTATCTTGGGATGGGATTGCCGGACGTTAGAATTTCAATCGCCATAAATATACCTGGCGTAATAGTTTCGTATTGGTGCCATGGGTAATTCAGCTCGGCATCAAACATGGGTTTGTGCGTACAACCCGGTGCCATGGTTTCTTCGAGAAACAGTGTCGATATGTCTTTTTCGCGGCACTGCTGCATTTTCCCGAACCCAACGATTTGGGTATGCACTTCCTGAGGCTCCTCGCCGCCCAAGTGCACATGGTTTTTGTGAAGTCCCACATTCAAAGGCACAGTAGACGCGTGATACATGCTGAACTGGATGTTGCCGACAGCGTTTTTCGGCGACATATAGTGTCCAACGCCTTTTAATCTTTCTTCACGACGAATCTCATAAGCCAATGGCCAAGTGCCTCTGACCTTTTCCAATAGCGCATTTTCATCTTCAAAATCATCAAAACGTTCCACCAATACACACTTTTCTACGTTGAACAGCGTGACATCGGTGGCGATGATGGACTGAAACGGTGCCAGCCACATGCCAGCCGTATATAGCTGAGATTCAGCGAGATTCAGGACGATAGTTCTTTCAGTAATGACGATTTCTGGTTCATCAACGATGTACTTCACGGTGAAAAACGGTTCCGCAAAATCCAATGTTTCAAGACTCATGGTATTCAGGCTCCGTTTTCACTTTTAGGGAAATCTTCAGGTAAAGCGCTTGGTGACTCACAGCGGCTTTGTATTTCGAAAAACTGTCCGGTTTTGGCCGACTCAAGAATGCCAAACATCACTTCACAAACATGCTGTGCAAGCTCGCCACTGGCGCGGGCTGGGCGCTGATTTTTCACCGCATAAGCCAGGTCGAGCAGGCCAAGGCCGCGGGCTTCTTGATTAAAACCGTGGGTGTTTTCAGCCACTGACCAAAATTCAAGGTTAGGTGTGCGAGGGCGATAAACCCAACGGGCGGTTTCCCGAGTTTTGTAGAGCACCTGACCGCCAAAAATATTGAAGCCGTCAGTGGGGTCTGGGTCGTTGATGCAAAGTGTCCCGTTTTCGCCGTAAATTTCCATACGCGGCGTTTGTGAATCCCACACATCGAAACTTGCCATTAATGAGCCCTGAACGCCGGATTCAAACTCCAGAAGGGCGTTGATGTGGGTATCAACATTAACAGGAATTTTTTCGCCAGCTCGGGGCTTTGATTCAATCAAACGCTCATCCAGCGTCTTTTTGGCCAAACCACAAACGCGGGTGATTGGACCAAGAAGAGCAACCATGGCTGTCAGGTAATAAGGCCCCAGATCCAATAGAGGGCCACCGCCATTTTGATAGTAAAAGTCCGGGTTAGGGTGGTGACGCTCGACGCCTCGGGTCGGTACAAACGCCATCACTCCGGTGGGCGTACCAATCACACCTTGGTCCATCAGCTTTTTACAAGTCTGGAGTCTTCCACCAAGGAAGGTGTCTGGTGCATTGCCCACGTAAAGGCCTTTTGCCTTTGCGAGGGCGAGAATTTCTTCTCCATCCGCTAAATCAGTCACGAACGGTTTTTCAGAGTAAACGTGTTTTCCAGCGTTCAATGCGGCGATAGAGATCTGCGCATGAGCGGCGGGAATCGTAAGATTCAATACACAGTCAATAGAAGGGTCATTAATGATTTCATCAGGCGTGCAGACACGCGGGATGTTGTAGGCTTCGGCTTTTTGTTTTGATTCTTCGATGTTCAGGCTGGCACAAGCGACAATGTCGATGAAGTTAAATGCCTGACACGTTGTCAGATACTTATCACTGATGACGCCACATCCGATTAAGCCGATTCGAAACTTTTCCATCTTCGTTCTCGTTGCTGTCTTAGGATTTCTAATTACGTTGTTCACCATCCTCAAGATGCTCGAACCCAAAGCGCACAAATGGCACTCGTTTCATAGCTCTAAGAGGGAGGTGAGATAGGCACCGCAGCGATACTGCTGCCACGATGCCCGGTTTACTTCGTTGGAATTACAGCGCGTTGATTTTGTCCAGCAGACCTTCTGGCCATTGCTCAGAGTAATCAGAGTTCAGGTAAGCGCCTTGTACAGTTTCCTGGAACGCTTTCAGGTTTGGTTCGTACACTTTCAGGCCTTGATCTTTGAAGAACTGAACCAGTTCTGCTTCAAGTGCAAGCTGCTTCTGACGTGCAGATTCTGCCGCATCATCAGACGCTTTTTGCAGCGTTGCTTGCTGCTCTGGCGTGAACTTGTCCCATACTTTCTTCGAGATGGCGATATAGTTCAGGTCAACCAGGTGGCCAGTCAGGACGATTTGCTTGGTCACTTCGTAGAACTTCGCGTCTTTGTCGGTTGGCAGTGGGTTGTCTTGACCGTCAACCGCACCAGTTTGCAGCGCAGTGTAGACTTCTGCAAAAGCCATTGGTGTTGGGTTTGCGCCCAGTGCTTTGCCCAAGAACTGCCATGCGTCACTGCCTGGCATACGCAGTTTTACGCCTTTCAGATCCGCTGGGGTCGCTACTTCAAAGTCTTCACGAAGGTTAACGTGGCGACGGCCGAGGTACATCACACTCAACAGTTTCACGTTAAGGAGATCTTCTGCTTCTTCTTTCAGGTCATCCATGAAGTCTGCAGCGAACACACGCTTCTGGTGTTCTGCGTCACGGTGTACATAACCTGCCGAGAAGATGGAGAAAGCAGGAATAAACTCGGCAAGCTCCTGCGCGGAAGTGATGGTCATATCCAGGTTGCCACGGGCAATGGCTTCCAGATCGGTACCTTGTTTAAATAGTGAACTGTTCCAGTGTCCTTCGAACTCAGCAAAGTCGGAAACGGCTGGACCGAAAACTTCGGTCATCGCAACTGCGCGTTGGTCAGTCGCTGACGCGGAAGCAGACATTCTCAGTTTGGTGTCTGCTGCGTGAGCGAAAGAGGTTGCGCCCATTGCAACGACCATCGCTGCTGCTGTGAATACTTGCTTCAGTTTTGGTCGTGCCAATAGTGCTGTCGATTTCATGCTTTTTACCCCTGCATTTGTGTTGTTGGTTTGCATTCCATTCCATTTCATTATTGGTCTTGTTAATTTTGGTTAGCAAGATGTTAACAGTATTTTAAATGAGACAAATCAATCATGAAAAATGAAAGAAAAACATCATTATTTGGTGAGTGTTTAAAAATGCAGACAGGAAAATGGTTAACTAATAAATTGATTAGCAAGCCCTTGAATAGAAACTTGGACGAAAATGAATGATGTATTTATTGCTTATGTCGTTTGAAGAAATACGTCATAAAAAAGCCAAAAAATTTTTTCACCCTCATTTAAGCGCATAACGAACGCTAAATTTGACGCTGACTTTCTGCTACCCGCGTTTTGAATTGCTTAGGGGCTTGTCCAGTATGTCTTTGAAAAAACCGCGAAAAATAGCCGGGATCTTTAAACCCAAGTTGGTAGCCAATCTCTTTAGCTGACAATTGAGTGAAAACTAGCAAGCGCTTTGCCTCATCCAGTAAATGCTCGTGAACAATGGCTAACGCTTGTTGACCTGCTGCACGCTGGCAGATGCGGTTGAGCTGTCCTTGACTGAGCCCCAATGCTTCGGCGTATTGGCTGACTTGCCAGTGCTCGGTGGCATGAGTGTCAACCAAACGGACAAAGCGCTCGAACAGAGCGGTTTTTCCATCGGTATTTTCTTGAAGTTCACTGTGCTGCCGGTGCCTTGCCAGCATGACGAAGACGATTTTCAGGTAAGCACCGATGATGGAAGCCTGCCCAATCTTTGGCGTGTGGAATTCTTCAAGCAACCGTTCACCCATTCTTGTGATTTCCCCTTCATCCTTGTCGACGCCCAGAGGGATTACCATCGGCTCTCTGAACAGCTGCGCGAGCCCCTGTCTCTCGGCGTCGTTAAAAAGACTCAACATAAAGGGGTGACTAACGGAAACAATAAATCCGGTCACGCCTGGCTGATGGGCAAAGCCATGTACTTCTTTAGCGGGAATTGAGAGCACACAACGACCGGAATACTCCGCACTTTTTTCCCTGATTTGTGCATGCATCGAGCCTGACTCGAGGATCATCAACTGATGAAGATTGTCGTGACGGTGTGGATGAATTTCCCAGTTGTGCTTGGGCAAAGATTGCTCCAACCGCGCAATGTGCATGTAGTCCGGCGCTGTCTCGGGAAGCTCTTCGCCATAGAGAAAGTAGTGGGGGATATCAGCCATTCAGTACAACCTCAGGAAAACAGAATGTTAAAAATGTACAACAAAATGTAAAGAAGTTGAATTTATTGCGAGCGGAATCATGCCTATGCTGTTTTTAAAGCACACAAGGAAGGTGAGAGATGCTGGCAGTTCCCTACATGCAAATGCGCGGTGGCAGTTCTAAAGGGCTTTATTTTTTAGCCTCTAATCTGCCGAGAAATGAAGCATTACGCGATCAGGTTATTCTCGATGCAGTCGGTCGTGACGCCCGTCAGATAGACGGCCTGGGTGGAGGCCATCCGCTGACAAGCAAGGTCGCTGTTGTCTCTCGATCATCATTGCCCGATTGTGATGTCGACTATCTGTTTGTTCAGGTGGTCGTAGGAGAGAACCGGGTGGATACCTCTCCAAACTGCGGAAATATTCTCGCTGGTGTTGGTGCTTTTGCTATCGAAAACGGACTGGTAGATGCGCAAGACGGTATCACGACTGTGCGTGTGAATATGGTCAACAGCGGAAACCGCTGTGACCTCGACGTACAGACGCCGAATCAAAAAGTGCAATACGAAGGTGATGCTGCGATAGATGGGGTGCCGGGTACTGCAGCGCCTGTTATCTGCAACTACAAAGACATCGCGGGCTCGATTACTGGGAGCCTGCTTCCTACTGGAAATATCAAAGATACCTTCGATGGCGTCGAAGTCACCTGTATCGACAACGGTATGCCCGTTGTCTTGATGCGCGCTTCTGATCTGGGTGTGTCGGGTTATGAATCGGCCGACGAACTTAACGCCAACGAAACACTGAAAGCAAAAATTGAATCAATTCGTTTGCAGGCGGGTGAGGCGATGAATCTGGGGGATGTAACTGACAAAGTTGTCCCTAAGATGAGCCTGGTTGCACCACCTGTAGACAGTGGGCACATCTGCTCACGCACCTTTATCCCAAGAGTCTGCCACACCGCCATAGGTGTTCTCGGTGCTGTGTCAGTAGCAACGGCTGCTGCCATGCCTGGAAACGTGGCTGAAGGTATTGCTGAAATCCCGGCAGGAGATGTGAAGACGATTTCTGTTGAGCATCCCTCTGGTGAGTTTTCAATGACGCTAACGTTTGATGATCAAAACAACGTCACAAAAGCCGGGCTGCTGAGAACCGCTAGATTGCTCGCCAGAGGTGAGCTCTTTGTCCCTATCAACAAATAAAAACAACGAAAAGAATGAGGAGTCATGGAATGACCAAGCCAAGCTGTATGCCACCAGATAACAACACGCGAACGCCGCGTTTTGTAGCGCCGCCAAACTCGTGTGATGCACATTGTCATGTGTTCGGTCCTCACGCACAGTTTCCTTATGCGGAAACGGCGACTTATTGGCCGCCTGATGCAGGTAAAGATGCGCTGAAACGTGTTCACGACAAATTAGGTATCGAGCGTGCAGTGCTGGTTCAGGCGAGCTGCCATGGTCGCGACAACCGAGCCATGATGGATGCGATTGCATCAAGCAACGGAGCTTACCGTGGCGTTTGTATGGCGGATGACACCTTCACTGATAACGATTTTCAAGACCTGCATGAAGGCGGCGTTCGCGGCATTCGGTTTAACTTCGTGACCCATTTGGGCGGAGCGCCAAACCTGGAAATGATGGCGAGAGTGCTCGAGCGTGTGAAGCAATATGGCTGGCACTTGGTCATTCACGTGAATGCTGAGGACATCATCAAGTATGAAGATTTCTTCAACCGTATCGACATGACCATCGTGGTTGACCATATGGGTCGTGTACCTACCTCAGAAGGTGTGGGTCAGCAGGCGTATCAAATCCTGCTTGAGTTTATGCGTCGCGAAAGCTGGTGGGTGAAGGTATGTGGTTCCGAACGAATTGCAATGGCTCCTCCTTTTTACGATGCCGTGCCATATGCACAAGGCTTGGTGGAAGTGGCACCAGACCGTGTGCTCTGGGGTACCGACTATCCGCATCCTAATATTAAAAAACATATGCCTAATGATGCGGATCTGTTGGATCTCGTTCCGTTGATTGCACGCGACGAAGCCACCCAGAAAAAAATTCTGGTGGACAACCCAGCAAGACTTTACGGATTTGATGACTAAAGACGCAAGGACAGAAGTATGTCTATGAGAACGATTCAAGGCGTGGCGGTTAAACACATAGAACGCGCCGATGCCAAAGTGATTGAAGGGCTGGCCGGTTGTGGCAGTGCAACGGTACACGAAGCGCAACAACGTACAGGCAACCTAAACCATGAACTGCGTCCGATTTACAAAGGCGCACAAATTGCGGGTAGCGCAGTCACTGTGCTGGCGCAACCGGGTGATAACTGGATGGTGCATGTCGCTATCGAGCTTTGTCAGCCAGGTGATGTACTGGTGATTGCTACTACGTCGCCTTGCACTGATGGTTATTTCGGTGACTTGCTGGCGACCTCGGCACAAGCGAGAGGCGTGCAAGGACTGATCATTGATGCGGGTGTGCGTGATACCAAAGACCTGACGGAAATGAACTTCCCAGTGTGGTCAAAAGCGGTTTCCATCAAAGGTACTGTGAAAGCCACCTTGGGTTCCGTGAACGTCCCTGTGATTTGTGGCGATCAGCCAATTTATCCTGGTGATGTGATTGTGGCTGACGACGACGGTGTGTGTGTCGTACCGCGTAAAACCGCAGAAACCGTATTGGAGTCTGCTCAGGCACGCATGGAAAACGAAGAAACAAAACGCGGTATGTTGGCGCAAGGCATTCTTGGGCTCGACATGTACAACATGCGTCCAAAGTTGGAGCAATCAGGATTTCGCTACGTGGATAAGCTGGAGGATTTAGAATGAGCAAGGCACCTTTAATCATCGACTGTCACGGTCACTACACCACAGCACCGGCTGAATTGGGCGAATACCGTGAACAGCAGAAAAAAGAGCTCGCAATTGATCCTCTGTTTGATCACGTAAAAGGCATCGTAAACATTTCGGATGACCAAATCCGCGACAGCCTTGAAGGCGCACAACTGAAACTGCAAAACGAGCGCGGTACGGACGTCACCATTTTCTCGCCGCGTGCAAGCTGGATGGGGCACCACATTGGTAACCAAACCACCAGTAAATATTGGACTGAACACTGTAACGAGCTTATCTACCGTATTACTGAGCTTTATCCGCAGAATTTCATCGGTGCCGCACAATTGCCTCAGTCACCGAATGCGGATATGACAGCAAGTGCAGCCGAGCTGGAACGCACCGTCAAAGAGTTCGGATTTGTGGGTTGCAACCTTAGCCCGGACCCATCAGGCGGTTACTGGACGGCACCACCATTGGACGACAAGTTCTACTACCCAATCTACGAAAAAATGTGTGAGTTGGAAGTGCCAGCGATGATTCACGTGAGTGGCTGCTGTCACCGCTGTTTCCACACCACGGGTTCACACTATCTGGGCGCAGACACCACGGCTTTCCAACAGCTGATGATGTCGAAAACCCTGTTTAAAGATTTCCCGGATCTGAAGTTCATCATTCCACATGGTGGTGGTGCAGTGCCTTACCACTGGGGTCGCTTCCGTGGTCTGTGTGACATGATGAATCTGCCTTCGCTGACAGAAATCATCGAAAACAACATCTACTTTGATACCTGTGTTTACCATCAGGAAGGTATCGATTTGCTGTTGGAAGTGGTGCCAATCGAAAACATCCTGTTTGCATCAGAAATGATTGGTGCGGTGCGTGGTATTGACCCGATGACAGGACATTACTTCGACGATACCAAGCGCTACATCGATGGTTCTAAGCTTAACGATGAAGACAAAGCCAAAGTTTTCAACGGCAACACCCGAGATGTGTTTGCCCGTCTGGATGACAGATTGAAAGAAGTAGGATTGATCTGAGGGGGAAATGGAAATGCGTGAACACAGAGATTACGACGATATTCCCGGAACCTATGTCTTTGACGGTGAGAAGTCGAGAGCCGGGTATCACCTCAACATGTTTTGCATGTCGCTGAACAAAGCTGAGAACCGAGACCAATTCCGTGAGAGCGAAGAAGCGTATATCGACAAGTTTCCAATGACTGCAGAGCAGCGTGAAGCCGTGTTGAAGCGCGATTGGCTAGGCATGCTGCGTCTTGGCGGCAATATCTATTACACCTTTAAAATCGCGATCTTTGATGGCATGACCATGCAACATGCCGGAGCGGCAATGTCGGGCAATGGCATGACCTTCGAAGACTTCAAGCAGATGATGCTGAATGGCGGCCGCTCGATCGAAGGCAACCGCAGCAAAGCGGAATGGGCTGAGTATTACGCCAAGCCTGAGAACAAGGAGCAGTACGATGGGTAAGATTGTTGGCGGTATAGGGACTTCGCATATCCCATCGATAGGTGCAGCCATGGATAACGGCACCATGGTGGGTGAATACTGGCAGCGTTTTGTGAATGGCATTCAGCCAGTGCGTGATTGGATGGAAGAGGTGAGGCCAGACGTTTGCCTGATTGTTTACAACGATCATGCGTCGGCATTTTCGCTGGAATCTATTGCGACTTTCTCCATCGGCGTTGCACCACAGTTTAACCCTGCGGATGAAGGCTATGGTCCGCGTCAGGTGCCAGTGTGTGAAGGTAACAGCGAGCTGGCTTGGCACATTGCCGAATCACTGATTTTGGATGAGTTCGACATGACCATTGTGAATGAAATGGATGTCGACCACGGCCTCACCGTACCACTTTCCGTGGTTTACGGGCGACCAAAAGCCTGGCCTTGTCAGGTAATTCCGCTGGCGGTCAACGTGGTTCAGTATCCTCAGCCAACAGGAAACCGTTGTTACAACCTCGGTAAAGCTATTCGCAAAGCGGTGGAAAGCTTCCCGGCAGAGACCAAAGTCGCCATCTTCGGCACAGGTGGCTTATCTCACCAATTGCAAGGCGAACGTGCAGGTCTGATCAACGTCGAATACGACTGTAACTGGCTGGATCTGATGGTGAATGAACCGGAAGCAGCGAAGAAAGTTTCCCACACTGAATACCTGCGCGAAACAGGCTCAGAAGGCATTGAAGCAATTATGTGGCTGGTAATGCGTGGCGCGCTCGATGACAAGGTAGATGAAGTTTACCGATTCACCCATGCCCCAGTGTCAAACTCGCATTATGGTTTGACGATTTTAGAAAACGCAAGTGACAGGGTCACGGAAGGTACCATGTCAACAGAGCCAAACGTTTGAGGGATAAGCAATGAAAATCATTATGGTGGGTGAAGGTGCTTTCGGTCATAAGCATCTGGATGCGCTAAAGAACATTGACGATGTGGAGGTAGTGTCGATTGCCGGTGGTGTAGAGGAAAGCACCAAGGCAACGGCCGAAAAATATGGGATCGCGCACTGGACATTGGACTTACAGGAAGCGCTGGCTCAACCGGGCGTTGAAGCGGCAATTATTACGTCGCCGACACCTATTCACGCCAGACAAGCCATCGAAGTAATGAAAGCGGGCAAGCACGTCATGGTAGAAATCCCGATGGCGGATTCTCTGGCTGATGCCCAAGCCGTGTGTGATGTTCAGAAAGAAACGGGATTGGTTGCCATGGCGGGTCACACGCGCCGTTTCAACCCAAGCCATCAATATCTGAACAAGAAGTTCCGCGCGGGTGAACTGAACATTCAACAAATGGATGTGCAAACCTACTTCTTCCGTCGTAAAAACCTGAATGCTTTGGGTCAGCCGCGTAGCTGGACCGATCATCTGCTCTGGCACCACGCTTGCCACACGGTTGACCTGTTTGCTTATCAAACCGGCGAAGAGATTGTGGATGTGATGGCCATGCAAGGACCAAAACACCCAGAGCTCGGTATTGCCATGGACATGAGCATCGGCATGAAAACCACCTCTGGCGCGCTTTGTACTCTGTCGCTGTCGTTCAACAATGATGGCCCGTTGGGAACCTTCTTCCGTTACATCTGTGACAACGGCACTTACATTGCTCGTTATGACGATCTGGTAGACGGTAAAGAGAACCCGATTGATGTCAGCAAGGTTGATGTATCCATGAACGGCATCGAATTGCAGGATCGTGAGTTTATTGCCGCTATCCGCGAAGGCCGCGAGCCGAATGCCAGTGTGAACCAGGCATTGATTGCCATGAAGGTGCTGGATCGCATCGAGAAAGCACTGGGTGAGTAAATCACGCTAACCAGCAAAGAATAAGAAAAAGCAGAAGGAATGACACCTATGGAAAAGCGCAACATTGGCTCACTGGCGGTATCGCCGATTGGACTTGGCTGTATGAGCATGTCTCATGGCTATGGCCCAAGCGACGAACCGACCTCTATCCAGTTGCTCAATGAAGCGCTCGACGCAGGTTATGATTTCCTCGATACCGCCACCATGTATGGCGGCGGTAAAAACGAAGAACTGATCGCCAAGGCAGTGAAACATCGCCGCAGTGAGTACGTTCTTGCAAGCAAATGCGCGCTTTTTAAGAAAGACGGAAAACCCACCATTGATGGCAGACCGGAAACCATTCGCTCTCAGTGTGAGTCCAGCCTAAAGCGATTGGAAACCGATGTTATCGACCTGTACTACCTGCACCGACTCGATCCGAAAGTGCCCATAGAAGAGAGTGTCGGTGCGTTGGCAGAACTGGTCAAAGAGGGGAAAATCCGCGAAATCGGGCTGTCTGAAGTTTCAAGCGATACATTGCGACGCGCACATTCGATCCATCCTATTGCGGCCGTGCAGTCGGAATATTCGCTTTGGACAAGATTGCCTGAACTTAAAATGCTCGATGTTTGTGAAAAACTTGGTACCACTTTTGTGCCATTCTCGCCGCTCGGTCGTCAATTCCTGACGGGGAAAGCCCAAGAAGCCTCGTTGTTGACCGACGGCGATATTCGTACCAATAACGCAAGGCCAAGGTTTGACGCTGACGCCTTTGCAAAAAACAGCGAATTGCTGAAACCACTGGAAGATATCGCCAAAGAGCTGAACTGTTCACTGGCACAACTCGCGCTGGCTTGGGTGATTCATCAGCCCAATCGTCAGGGCAACAAAACGTTAGTCCCGATCCCTGGTACCAAACACATCGAATACATGCGGGAAAATATTGGCGCCCTCAACGTCACTATGACACCGGATGTTGTCTCGCACCTTTCTACGCTAATCCACGATGACCTTGTTGTGGGAGAGCGTTATAGCGAAGGTCAGATGAAAGTGATGGATTCGGAGCGGGATCGGGATTAACACCTAACTATCAATCCCAAGCTATCCCTTTGCCCAGAGATAATCGTCATGCCTCTCTGGGCTTTTTTGCGTCTGCTAGTCTAGGATAAATGTTAAATATAACAATAAGGATGATATATATGGGAAGCGCAGCAACAGTGCCAGAAGAGATGAAATTGAACGTGATTTGCCGATTGGAACCTGGTTGCTTAGGGCCAGAGGGCGCGAGCAAAATCGACGATTTCTGCCAATACATTCTGGATGAGATGAATGCCTTGAACTCTGGGTTTATCTCTCTTGCCGTGGTACCAAGAAACGACAAATCCTTACCGGAAATGCAATTCAATATGTCAGGAAGAAAGCTGACCCGGGATCAGGCTGGTAAGTACCTGGAGAAGTTCGACAAGAGCATTGACGATTTTGAAGGCGAACTTGAAGGGAAGCTGGAAGTGCTGATTGATAAGTTTATGGGCTATTAATGCGGATAAACGGATAGACCTAAACAAGCTGATTTGAAAGATAGGCCGCTGACGCGGCCTTTTTTATCTTCTTTCTAATTCGGCGCGGTAGCACTGAGCGCTGTCGTCATAAACAAAAGTCAGTGTGTTTTTGATGCTTTCCAGCTCATCATCCTGATAGTGCGAAACATAGAGGAGCTGACTCAGGTTTTCCCGCGCTATCAACTCCAAAGTATTCTTCATCAAGCGTCGTCCCAGATAATCCAAGCCTTGATAGGGTTCATCCAGAATCAACAAAGTGGGTTGCTTCACAATTGCGCGAGCAATTAGCAACAGTCTTTGCTGTCCGTATTCCAGCTTACGAAAAGGCGTTTTGGCATATTGGCTCATGTGGAGAATATCCAGCCATTCACGGGCGATGGTGCGTTCCTGAATGCTAGGTTGGGAATACAAGCCAATAGAGTCATAAAAACCGGAGAGAATGACATCCAATGCCGAGCAGCTAACGCGATATTGTAGGTGAAGAGCAGAAGAAACCATGCCGATATGCTTTTTAATTTCCCACACCGTTTCGCCTGAGCCACGCTTTTTGCCGAAGATGTGAATGTCGTTGCTGTAGCATTGCGGATGATCGCCAAAGATCATACCCAGAATGGTGCTTTTTCCGCAGCCATTTGGGCCTTTAACTTGCCAATGCTCGCCTTTATCAATTCGCCAGTTCACGCCGGTGAAAATGGTTTTCTCTGTGTATTCAACTTTGCCATCTCTCAATTCGAAAATCGGGTTTTCAAATTGTGTGGCGTGCTGATAACGACGGATAAGCGTCATCATCTCTTCACTCTGTTGTTCAGACTGCGCGGCGATTTGCTGAATGATGGGATGATTGTCCCATCCTGCTTTGTCTATCAGTTCTACCAATTTTCCACGCTCAAACATGGCGACATGGTCAACCCAATCGGGAAGGTCTTCTTCCCGCGCAAATACCACCATCATCTGAACAGAGTTCGAGAGCTTTTCCAGATAGTCAGCAAGTGATTGACGGTGGGCAATATCCAAGCCGGCAAAAGGGTTGTCTAGCACCACAAAGTCAGGTTTTTCTGCCAATGCGCGAGCCAGCATCACACGGCGGGTTTCCCCAGTGGAAAGCACGCGAAAGCCACTCTCTTTGAGATGAACGAGATCGAGATCTTCAATCAATTGATGGGTCAGGGCCACGTCTTCGCATTGTTCGAAAATCAGGTCATAGACGCTGGTGCCGTTATCTATACGGTCAAGAAAGTCAGTGTCATCTTTGGCGCGCTCTTCCTCTAGCAGTTTTTGCTGTTCGACTAGCGAAACCTGCGCAATTTTCCCATCGCCGATTTCCAACTCGCCTTCGAATTCGATGGTTCCGCACAACACGCCACCCAGAAGAGAGCCAATGTCACCTTCCGTACTGAAAACCGCCCATGATTCGTTGTTGGCAATCGTCCAGTTCTCGATGTGAAGCGCAGACGTTGAGCTTTGTGAGGTGAGCTGCTTGAAGTTGATATCCATATCGTTTCGTTTGTGGTTGTTTCGTCAGCAAGTAGGGGAGTTATAGCAAGTTTATAAATCCCTGTAAGTATTTAATGTTTTGAATTTAATAAATTAGTTCTTCATGTTTCCTCCAAATGGGCCACTGGTGGGGCACGAGCAAAATTTCTTGTTCAACTATTCAACCTGATTTTGGGGAGTTTAGGGCGTGAACTTGCCATAGACTTCCAGCACACATGTTCAGTGTAAATGGCGTAAGGTTCAGCTACTCAGGCACACCTATCTTTAATAACACCACATCACACGGTGGGCCAATCAGAGAGGGTAAATACGTACGAATATCCTACATTGGCAATGACATTATAAAGCTGGAGTTAAGGCAGTAACTCAGCGGGTAGGACAGCAATTGAAAACGTTCTTAAAGTACCTGTTACTCGTCTTCCTTTATCCTCATGGCGGTTGATAGTCACCTAAGAAAGAACCCAGATGCCACTTATGAGCTGAGAGGTCGGTACCTACCATCTCCGGATAGAAAAACATATCTTGTGATACAAGATGACAACGGAGGCATGTGTGGTCCTCTAATCGTCAACGGGAAGGAATGGCCCCACGGACCTTATCAGAAAGCGGAAGTTATGCCTGGGGACGTAACCATTGAATGTGGTTCTAGGATTGCCGTTAACGTTAAAAAGGGGACGACGTATTACTTTGACTATTGGGGTCCTTGAAAAAAGAGCAGCACTATATCGCCCTATCCATCTCATCATGCAACCACCTCATTTCTTTGAACAAAATCTCCTCACTCAACACTTGATGCGATCAAAATCAAGTCTCGCTTTATACACTTTGTGGTACATTCCCGCCAAAAGTTTTAGACAGTGATGGCGTGTTGCGTGCCGATAAGCGAAGGGCGGTGGCCTACACCGGATTTTCCCAACTCAGTTCGCATAAAAGTGACTGTGCTACTTTGGCTTACGCAATCTCAGTTAGGTGTATGACGCCGGATTAAGGGGCGTCTTCTCATCAGGTGCTTCAATAAAGCAAGTTACCGACAGTTTTCTTTGCACCTTTCTAAATGTGTTCCAAATCGCTACCCCAAGACTAATCTCAGGAAATATAGAACTATGAGTAAAGTATCGTTTGGTAGTCGCTGGTATAAATTTGATTTTCATACTCATACCCCAGCCTCTTCCGATTACAAAAAGCCTGGCGAAAATGAAAGCGACTGGCTGAAGGCGTTGATGCTGGAAAAGATAGATTGTGTGGCTATTACAGACCATGTGTCTGGTGATTGGATTGATCGCTTAAAAACAACCTATGCTGAACTCGATCAAACCGCCGAATGGTATCGTCCACTTTATCTGTTTCCTGGTTGTGAAATCACAGTAAGTACTGCGCAATCTCGTGTACATGTTTTGGCAATTTTTGACCCTTCCTGTAACTCTGCAAAGATATCAGCCGTATTGGGGCAATGTGGTATTACAGAAGGGCATGGTGATGCAGAAGAAACCTGTGCAACGGAGTCAGTAGATAAAGTTATATCTATTATAAAAAATGCGGAAGGGGTGGCTATACCTGCACATATCGATGGTCCTAAGGGGCTGTTAAATGGAATAAGAAATACAAATCATGAAATTAATTCTTGGCTTAATAAAATTGAAGCAGCTGAATTTGTGAATTTGACCTTCCTTGATGCGGTTAACCCCGAGTTATCAAAAGCGGCGGAGCACTTAGCTCGACTTCAAGGTTCTGATGCTCATGAATGTAGTCGCTTAGGTAAAAGATACTCGTGGATTAAAATGAGCAATCCATCAATAGATGGACTTAAGCTTGCTCTCCATGATCATGACTTTTGTGTTGATAACAGCACAGATGATCCTAATTCCACCCCTGACATATTCTTAAAAAGTCTAAATGTATCTCAGATGATACATTGCGGCCGCATTCCGGGTCAGCCTGCAGTATTTAATCTACATCCTCTCTTTAATGCTGTTATTGGTGGGCGTGGTTCAGGTAAGTCTACGTTCATTGAGTCGGTACGATTGGCATTAGGACGTGAAAATGAAGTGTCGGACCTAGTTCAGATTTATGATGATGTTTGCTCTTTCAAGAATGGAGTAACCAAAGCTGATACCGAGATTTGTGTTGAGTTACAACGAAGAAATGAGTTGTACCAATCGATTTGGAAACATAATACCGCGCCCTATATCAATAAATGGCAAGAAAATTCTTGGTCTCTCGATAACGGGAAGCCGGAAGAGCGTTTTCATGTAAGCTTATATAGTCAAAAACAGATTAATGCGCTAGCAAGCAATACCAATAGTTTATTGGAGATTATTGACCGCTCTAAAGAAGTTAATTACTCAGCTTGGAAATATCAGTTTGATGCTGAACTGAACAAGTTTTTAGGCCTTTGTCAGGAAGTGCGACAGCAACAAGAGCGCTTAAATAACAAAGGGACTCTTGAGTCTCAAAAGGATGATTTAAATAGCGATATAGAAAGTTTCGAGAATGGCGGTCATAAAGATATATTTAACGCGTATCAAAAACTTTCAACTGAAAAGCAGAAGGTTGATAAAGCTGCAGACACAGCTGGACTGATTGAGTCTATAGACAGCTTATTATCTGAAGAGTTTGCAGAACTCATCTTGGTAGAGGAAGGTATTGATAAATCCTTTTATATCAATGAATTAGAGGAAATACAGGCGAAATTTAAAGGTGATTTAGTTTCTGTTCAAACTGAATTGGCAAAGATAAAAAAATCAATAATCAAAGCTGAACAAGATCGAGAAAAAGCAATTAGTGAGTCAAGTTGGTACAAAACTGGTGTAGAAACTACGCAAAAATATGAGCAATTAGTACAAGAATATGCTGATAGGGGAGAAGAGTTAGATCCCGAGCAGTACGAAGGTTGGCTTGCTCAACGAAATGAGATTAACACTCAACTTGAAAACTTGGAAAAAATACAAACTAACTTAACAAGTAAAGAAAAGCAGCGTGATTCATCTCTCAAGAAGCTGTATGTTCTAAGGCGAAGACTACAGATAAAGCGGAAGAATTTTATTCAAAAAGTAATTGGTGGTAATCGCTATGTGAAAATGAAAATTTTACCATTTGCGAATAAAAGTAAAATCGAAAAAAAATTAAGAGAGCATATTGGAGTTGAGAGTAGTTTTGCCACTTCTATCTACCAAGATGATCAAGCCAATAGCTTGCTGTTTCAATTACTTTCAAGAGAGTTAACTCTGAAAGGCATTGCGAATGAGGTTCACAAGTTAAAGGATGCGATCCTAGCCTTAGCCTCTGGAGAAGATGTCGCAACGTTTCGAGTTGATAACCGCTTGAAGACTTCACTTGCACAGAAGCGTTCACAACAGCCTGAAGTTTTTGATCGCTTGATGGCTTGGTGGCCTGACGATCAACTTGTTGTAGAGTACGCAAAGGACATTGAAAAAGGTAAGTTTGAAAATATTGAAAAAGGTTCAGCAGGACAAAAAGCTGCTGCTATTCTCGCTTTCTTACTCAGCCATGGTGATAATCCTATTATTGTCGATCAGCCTGAAGATGATCTAGATAATGCACTAATTTATCAGCTTATTGTGTCTCAAATACATGAAAATAAAAAGCGTAGACAAATAATTATGGTGACACATAATCCTAACATTGTCGTAAATGGCGATGCTGAGTTTGTCAATGTCCTTCATTTTCACGCAGGGCAAGTGCAAGTAATGGAAGCTGGCGGTTTGTGTGAACAAACAGTACGCGATCATGTTTGTAATATTATGGAAGGTGGAGCCGCTGCATTTGATAAGCGTTATCGTAGGTTGAGAAGTATATAGATTTAATCACAAGGATAATAGGGTCTATGGCATACATATGACCCCTAAAAACACCTGCTTATTCTGATATTAGCCATGCATCCATCAGATTTTATTATTGATTTAGCAATTCAGTAATGGGTATGGCTAACTCGTTTCTGTCCATTTCCAGTTTACAGCGCCTCCCTCAAGGCGCTCATACAAAATTAAGCAGCACTATCCGTCAGCGCCGCCATCGCATCATCATAACCTGCCCAGCTATCCACGCCAGCCGCTTCCAGGGCAGACAATGTTGCATCCCTCGCTTGCACCAGCGCGGTAAAGTCATCCTTCGGCTTAAATGCCACATCTTGCCAATCGCTGATTAGCTTGAAGAGATACAGGTGCTCGACGGCGTAGTCGTTGAGTATCTGTGATTTCTGGCCGTCTGTTTTCAATGAAGTCATCGATCGCCGACTTAAGGAATGCTTGTCGTATTCATCAAGGCGGCGGATGTCGTTCGCAGTTTTTGTCCTGAAAATCGGCTTTTTGAACAATGATGCCAAGAAAGGATCTAGTCTGAGGTGTCTACTAAAGAAAGTTTAATAAAAGGCGGGAAAACATGAATTTAAATCAAGTGACATTGGCAGTACATGACATGGAATCTGCGGTCGCATTCTATAAAAAGCTCGGTCTTATTCAGATTGTTAGTGCTGATCACTACGCACGCTTTTCTTTCCCAGAAGGTGATGCAAGCTTCTCTATTTTCCTCGATCCTGGAAAAGAAGGAGTGATAAGTCGTGGCGTGGTTTACTTTGAACATGAAAAGCTTGATGAGCTCGTCGAACGGCTAAAAGGCGAGGGCATTGAATTCGACCAAGAGCCAACGATGAAGCCGTATCTCTGGAAAGAAGCGGCGCTAAGAGACCCATCAGGCAACGAAATTAAACTGTATTGGGCGGGAGAGAATCGCCTGAATCCACCTTGGAAAATTGATTAAAGAAATGCTCAGGCACCACTTTTGAGATTTCCTAATCATAGGGATTTAAAAGTCATTTCAATGGTGTAGGTTGTTTGGGTATATCAATACTGTTCGCGCTGCGAAGACCTCTTCCAGTGCTAGGGGCTGTTGACCTTTGGTGGTTAAATTTTGTTCTAGCTATAAGCGTTTTAGGCGCGGCGAGGTGTGTGCAGCCTAGTCATTCTAAGCAAATACACCTCAACAAAGCATAAAAC
>NZ_ANFM02000060.1 GCF_000333895.2 Grimontia indica
AAAGGAACGCCGCGATCACAACGCCAGTCAAACTCGCTGAATCCTGCATCTTCAGGGTGTTTGGGTATATTAAAAAGCTGGCTTCTGCCAGCTTTTTTATTTCCCGAAGTTAAGGACTTGCAACGCTTTCAAGCTTGAGTTGTTAGAATTTCAACCTTCCTGCTCACTTTCACACCGAACTCACCAAATGGGTAAAAAAAGCCAAGAAAAAAGGTTGACGTTGTCAGCCCTTCTTCGCATAATGCGCCCCGCACTCAGGGGGAGACCCCAGAAAGTAAAGATGGCTACGTAGCTCAGTTGGTTAGAGCACATCACTCATAATGATGGGGTCACAGGTTCGAATCCCGTCGTAGCCACCATCTTCTTTCCTGTGCAAATATGCGATGGTGGCGGAATTGGTAGACGCGCTAGCTTCAGGTGTTAGTGTCCTTACGGACGTGAGAGTTCAAGTCTCTCCCTTCGCACCAAATCTTTGCTAAGGCAAAGTAACTGTTGGGGTATCGCCAAGCGGTAAGGCAGCGGCTTTTGATGCCGCCATTCCCTGGTTCGAATCCAGGTACCCCAGCCATATTTCAGGTTGGCTACGTAGCTCAGTTGGTTAGAGCACATCACTCATAATGATGGGGTCACAGGTTCGAATCCCGTCGTAGCCACCACTAATATTGAAGGTCTTGAGACTTTCAGCCAGATAAGAGAAACTACCGATTCTCAGAAAGCGAAGGCTTTCAGTCTGGGAAAACAAAATTTGCGATGGTGGCGGAATTGGTAGACGCGCTAGCTTCAGGTGTTAGTGTCCTTACGGACGTGAGAGTTCAAGTCTCTCCCTTCGCACCAAATACCTTGCTCGAAAGAGAGTTAGACAAGGCTAAAAACTGACAACAATTCGGATTGCGATGGTGGCGGAATTGGTAGACGCGCTAGCTTCAGGTGTTAGTGTCCTTACGGACGTGAGAGTTCAAGTCTCTCCCTTCGCACCAATCCCCTTGCTCTAAAAGAGAGTCAAACAAGGTTAAAAACTGACAGACAATTAGGTTTGCGATGGTGGCGGAATTGGTAGACGCGCTAGCTTCAGGTGTTAGTGTCCTTACGGACGTGAGAGTTCAAGTCTCTCCCTTCGCACCAAACCTTTGCTGAAAAGCATAAAACAATTGGGGTATCGCCAAGCGGTAAGGCAGCGGCTTTTGATGCCGCCATTCCCTGGTTCGAATCCAGGTACCCCAGCCATATTTAAAAGCTCGCTTCTAGCGGGCTTTTCTCGTTTTAGACCAAAGATCAACAGC
This sequence comes from Grimontia indica, assembly GCF_000333895.2. Classification (GTDB taxonomy): domain Bacteria; phylum Pseudomonadota; class Gammaproteobacteria; order Enterobacterales; family Vibrionaceae; genus Enterovibrio; species Enterovibrio indicus. The sequence goes on from NZ_ANFM02000060.1 coordinate 1,281, forward strand.
CCCTCGGAAATTCCCCCCAAACCTTACGTGGTTGAAAGCCGCTGCAATCCCTGTACGCTTGAAGTATTCGGAACAAGGAATTAGCAGTCATGGCGTCGTTCGAAAATCCTATCAAGCATCAAGTCTATCTTTCATTACCGGAAGTCATGTATTCCCCCCTCGCGCCACGCCGCGTGGAGTCGCCTTCTCTTTTAGCCCTTAACAAAGCATTACTTGATGAATATGGCTTGTCGAGCAACTGGTTTGAGGATGCCAAAGGCATTCACTTTCTTGCCGGCAATGGCGACTATGACGGTGAAAGCCCTGTTGCGATGGCTTATGCGGGTCACCAATTTGGGCACTACTCGCCACTGCTTGGGGACGGCCGCGCACATATGCTGGGTCAACTTCAAAACGCGGATGGTGCATTCATTGATGTGCAACTGAAAGGCTCCGGCAGAACCCCTTATTCGCGAGGAGGCGATGGAAGAGCAACGGTTGGGGCGGTAGTACGCGAATACCTCATCAGCGAAGCCATGGCGGGGCTTGGTATACCAACCACCCGAACTCTTGCCATTCTGGGTACTGGCGAGTCCGTGATGCGCGATTACCAAATGGTGCCGGGCGGTATTCAGGTTCGCACAGGTGCCAGTCACATTCGCGTGGGCTCTTTTCAATATGCTTATGCCAAGATGGGTAAAGATGGCGTCCAAGCGCTTGCTGATCACCTTATAGAACATCACTTCGCGGAAGTGGCCAGTCATGAAGATAAATACCCAGCCTTACTTGAAGCCGTTGCCGTTCGGCAAGCACAGCTGATTTCAAAATGGATGCTGGTTGGTTTTATCCATGGCGTCATGAACACTGACAATATGTCACTGGTTGGCGAAACCATCGACTTTGGCCCTTGTGCCTTTATGGATGAATTCAAGGCCAAGAAAGTATTCAGCTCGATAGACCGCGATGGCCGATACGCTTGGGATCAGCAAGCCAATATTGGCTACTGGAACCTGTCACGCTTTGCAGAAACTTTGCTGCCGCTGTTTGCTGACGACTCGGATGAGGCGGTGAAGATTGCGGAAGACAAACTTCAGACCTACATCATCACCTTCCAGGAGCTGTTCCAAAAGGGGTTGATGACCAAGCTCGCGATCACCGCAGATTCAAAAGAGGCTGATGCCTTTGTTAATCAAGCACTGCCAACGCTGGAATCTGAACGCATAGACTTCACGCTGTTTTTTGATGCATTGACACGTGTTGCCAATGGAGAGGAAGAAACTGAACTGCTTTCCCTGTTCGATAATCAGGAAAAAGGTCAGGTTTGGATAAGTGAATGGAATTCACTTAAAGATGATAGTGAATCAGCACTAAAGGCAATGCGAGAAGCCAACCCTGCATTAATTGCCCGAAACCATCAGGTGGAAAAAGCGATTGAAGATGCAATGGAAAGGAACGACTTTGCGCTATTCCACCGACTGGCAGAAGCACTGAAAACGCCTTATACCATCAGCGAAGAAAACCGTGATTTACAAACGCCACCAGCACCGGAAGAACGCGTACTAAGAACATTCTGCGGTACATAACCTTAAGATTCAGCGACATTACTGACGCTGGATAAATGGCGATAGACAAGACAGTTTATCGCCATTCAAGTAATTCAAAGGCCCATAGCGTACTTGAGAACCTGTTGCTTAACCGGCCCACTGTTTTCCGCCAACTTTAAGCCGACATTGCGCAATAGTTTGAGCGGCGCTATTTCGTTGCTGAACCCACCATAGAACACATCCATACCGGTTTGCATGATGAGGTTATCCGGTTTACGTTTGCGCTCGTAAGATGCCAATACGTCTTCATTCAGCCACTCTACACCTGCATCGGCGACCACATCCAGCAAAGCATCCACGTCTTTAAAGCCGAGGTTTACACCCTGCCCTGCCAGCGGATTGATAGTGTGGGCAGCATCTCCCAATATCACTACATTCTTGTTGAAGTAACGCTGGGCATGCCGACGGGTTAATGGAAACGCGCCTTGTTGGATGACTTCAATATCACCCAGCTCTTGCGGGAAGTGCGCAAGGATCTCTTCTCTTAACACCTCTGGCGACATTGCACACAAAGCTTTTATGCGTGATGGACTGTCATACCACACCAATGAGCCTTGATGCCCGGGCAGTGGCAGGAAAGACCTTGGGCCATCGGGTGTAAACCACTGCCAGGTAATATCTTGCTGTGGCAGGTCAGTTTTAACATTCACCAACATACAATGCTGACGGTAATCCCACGCAGTCACACCAATTTTGGCGTAATCACGTACACGGGAATTCGCCCCATCCGCACCGACCAGCCAACGGCCATGAAGCAAAGTACCATCTTCCAATTCAACGACGTGCCCTTCGGAGTCGGCAAGCATTGCGACAATATTGCCCGGGCAAAGTACTTCCAGATTCTCTTGCGCCAAACAAGCATTCCAAAGTGCGAGTTGCAGGATGCGGTTTTCGACGATAAAACCGAGCTCTGCTAAATCCATACTCTCTGCACTGAAGCGGATACGACACTCAGGGTGCTCCCAGGTTTCCAGACGTCGATAGGGGCAAAGACGCATGTCCAGCACGTCATCCCAAACTTTCAGGGATTTGAGCAAAGAGACAGAGGCAGGAGAAATCGCAGACACACGGAGATCCATCGGCTGTTCAGGAGAAAAGGCTTTTGGCTCGCTTCGCTCAACCATGGCGACGCGTTTACCCTGCTTAGCAAGGCCCAATGCTGTGGCAGCACCGACCATACCACCGCCAACGACGATAATATCGAATTGTTTCATAACACAATCTCTAAAATTCCTGCGCCCATTCTAGCGCCACCTCACTTAAATGCGACTCCTGCAGGCGCTGCTCATCCCTAAATCCACTAAAAAATTTGGGGAGAACGTGATCTGGTCACAGATTGACTAAAGCAGTACAATACGCGGCTTATCAACGGTTGGGGCTATTTTTCGTTGCCTCAAGCCGAACAAAGAACCATGATTTTCGGTTGGGATTTCCGCGGCGAACAGCCAGCGATGATTAAGTGCCTCCCGGCCGGAACACGTAAAACATCAACATGAGCAATGAGTTACATGGCTAAGAAACTGCTGATCAAAACCTGGGGCTGCCAGATGAACGAATACGATTCATCAAAAATGGCGGATCTGCTCAATGCGGCCGGTGGCTACGAGCTGACCGAGGAGCCGGAAGAGGCAGATGTGCTGCTTCTGAATACCTGTTCTATCCGTGAAAAGGCTCAGGAAAAAGTGTTCCACCAGCTGGGTCGCTGGAAAAACCTGAAAGATCAGAAGCCAGGTCTGGTGATCGGCGTAGGTGGCTGTGTAGCTACTCAGGAAGGTGATCACATTCGTGAACGCGCACCTTATGTTGACGTTATTTTTGGCCCGCAAACCCTGCACCGTCTACCTGAGATGATCAAAAAATCTCAGCAGGACGAAGCACCGGTCATGGATATCTCTTTCCCTGAGATTGAGAAATTCGACCGTTTGCCAGAGCCACGTGCAGAAGGCCCAACGGCATTCGTTTCAATCATGGAAGGCTGTTCTAAGTACTGTACCTTCTGCGTAGTGCCTTACACCCGTGGTGAAGAAGTCAGCCGTCCACTGGACGATGTGCTTTACGAAATCGCACAGCTTGCTGAGCAAGGTGTTCGTGAAGTGAACCTGCTGGGTCAGAACGTTAACGCCTATCGTGGTGAAATGCACGACGGCGAAATCTGTTCATTTGCAGAACTGCTGCGTTATGTGGCGGCGATCGACGGTATCGACCGTATTCGCTACACCACCAGCCACCCAATTGAATTTACTGACGATATCATCGAAGTGTACGAAGACACCCCAGAAGTGGTGAGCTTCCTGCACCTGCCAGTTCAGAGCGGTTCAGACCGTATTCTGACCATGATGAAGCGTCCGCATACAGCGATCGAGTACAAATCGAAGATCCGTAAACTGCGTGAAGCGCGTCCAGGCATCGCTATCAGCTCTGACTTCATCGTCGGTTTCCCAGGTGAAACTGATGTTGATTTCGAAGCGACCATGAAGCTTATCCGCGATGTTAACTTCGACATGAGCTTCAGCTTTGTTTACTCACCACGTCCAGGTACGCCTGCTGCAGACATGCCTGACGACACGCCAGAGCAAACCAAGAAAGAGCGTCTGTACGAACTGCAACAGCAGATCAACGCACAGGCGATGATCTACTCTCGCCAAATGCTGGATTCTGAGCAGCGTATTCTGGTCGAAGGCCCATCGAAGAAGAATCTGATGGAGCTGCGTGGCCGTACTGAAAACAACCGCGTGGTTAACTTCGAAGGTTCTGTCGATTTGATCGGTCAGTTCGTTGATGTAAAAATCACCGAAGTACTGCCAAACTCACTGCGCGGTGAGCTGGTTCGTACTGAAAAGGACATGAATCTGCGTGTGGCGGTTTCGCCTGCAGAGATGATGGCAAAAACACGCAAAGAAGATGATCTTGGCGTAGGCGTGTATACTCCGTAAATATACGGAGGCCAATAAAGCCATCCCAAGCCTCGCAGAAGCGAGGGTAATCACCTGTTATCGGCGTCCTATACAGACGCCGATAACCATTGCGAGGAAGCATTGAACAAAGTCATTACTTTAGAAGTATCACTGGAACCAGCTGATAATTCGCGCCTGGCCAGCCTCTGCGGCCCTTACGATGACAACATCAAACAGCTCGAACGCCGTTTAGGTGTGGAAATCAATCACCGAAGTCATCAATTCTCCGTGGTCGGCCAACCTCACACCGCCACTGCCGCTATCGATATTCTCAAACGACTTTACGTTGAAACTGCACCAGTCAAAGGCAATTTCGTTGACCTTGAGCCTGAGCAGGTGCATCTGGCGATCAAAGAAAGTGGTGTGCTGGAACAAAACATCGAGTCGTCGATCCCTTACGGCAAAGAGATCAACATCAAAACCAAGAAAGGCGTGATCAAGCCGCGTACACCTAATCAGGCGCAATATATTGCCAACATGGTGACGCATGACATCACCTTTGGTATTGGTCCTGCCGGTACAGGTAAAACCTACTTAGCGGTTGCCGCCGCAGTCGATGCACTGGAACGTCAGGAAATCCGCCGTATTTTGCTAACCCGTCCTGCGGTTGAAGCCGGTGAGAAACTGGGCTTCCTGCCAGGCGATCTGAGCCAGAAAGTCGATCCTTACCTGCGCCCGCTATACGATGCCTTGTTTGAAATGCTGGGTTTTGAGCGCGTAGAGAAGTTAATTGAACGCAACGTCATTGAAGTCGCGCCGTTGGCATACATGCGTGGCCGTACGCTCAATGACGCCTTCATCATTCTTGATGAGAGCCAGAACACCACCGTGGAGCAGATGAAGATGTTCCTGACACGTATCGGCTTTAACAGCCGCGCAGTGATCACCGGTGACGTGACGCAGATTGACCTGCCACGTAATGCAAAATCTGGCCTTCGTCATGCGATAGAAGTGTTAGCAGATGTGAACGAAATCAGCTTTAACTTCTTCCAAGCGGATGATGTGGTTCGTCACCCTGTCGTTGCACGTATCGTGCAGGCCTATGATGCATGGGAAGCGGAAGACGCCCGTGCCCGTAAACAAGCGGAAGAGCGACGTCGCCAGGAACGCGAAGCGGCATTAAATGCTGCGCCGCCTTCAGAAGAGAAGCAACCGTAAATGCAATATTTTGTCGACCTTCAAATTGCGACACAAAGCACTGACAACCTGCCCACGGAACAACAGTTTCAGCAGTGGTTTGAGCAAGCCGTCAAATCTTTCCAAGAGCAGGCGGAAGTCACTATCCGTCTTGTAGACGAGTTTGAGAGCCAGTCTCTTAACCGCGACTATCGCGGAAAAGACAAGCCGACCAATGTGCTGTCTTTCCCGTTTGAAGCGCCTCCGGGTGTGGAGTTGGATCTGCTGGGCGATCTGATTATCTGTCGTCAAGTCGTCGAAAAAGAAGCGGAAGAACAGAATAAAGACCTACTTGCCCACTGGGCGCACATGGTTGTACACGGCAGTCTCCATCTGCTAGGTTATGACCATATAGACGATGAAGAAGCCGAAGAGATGGAGTCTCTCGAGATTTCTATCATGAACGCACTGGGTTTCGAGAACCCTTATGCGGCGGACTTCATCTAATATCAACGTTGTAAAAATAGAGACAATGAACGAAGACAACTCACAAAGCTCTGAAGGTCCGAGTAGAAAGACCTTCTTCGAACGTTTAGGACAGATCTTTCAGGGTGAGCCTAAAGATCGTCAGGAACTGGTAGATGTATTCCGTGATTCGGAACAGAACGATCTGATCGATCACGATACACGGGATATGCTCGAAGGCGTTATGCAGATTTCTGAAATGCGCATCCGAGACATCATGATTCCGCGTTCGCAGATGGTGACCATCGAGCGCTCACAACCTCTCGAAGAAATCATCACCATCATCAACGACGCCCAGCATTCACGCTACCCGGTGATCAGCGATGATAAAGACCACGTTGAAGGCATCCTGCTGGCAAAAGACTTGCTGCGTTACCTGATGCCGGACAGCGAACCGTTCGACATCGACAAAGTGATCCGCCCAGCCGTGGTTGTGCCGGAAAGCAAACGTGTTGACCGACTGCTGAAAGAATTCCAGGAAGAACGCTACCACATGTCGATTGTTGTCGACGAATTTGGCGGCGTATCTGGCGTGGTAACTATCGAAGATATTCTTGAGGAAATCGTCGGCGACATCGAAGACGAATACGACGACGAAGAAGAGCAGGAAATCCGCCAGCTCAGCAAGCACACCTTCGCGGTGAAGGCGCTGACCACACTGGAAGATTTCAATGAGAAGTTCGGTTCTCAGTTTAGCGATGACGACATCGACACCATCGGTGGCCTTGTGATGACCAGCTTTGGTCACCTACCAGGACGTGGTGAAGAAGTGGACATTGAGAGCTTCCACTTCAAGGTGACGGCAGCTGACAGTCGACGCATCATCCAATTGCAGGTTACTATTCCAGATACTACTGCAGAGGAAACGGCATAAACGTCAAATGCTAAACATCGAAACATTTAAGCGGCCCCAAGTATTCATGCGGATCTTCGGGGCCGCTTTTTCAGGTGCACTCGCCACCCTCGCCTTCGCGCCATACTCCTTCTGGCCAGCCATGCTGGTCTCCTTGGTGGCACTTCTCCTTCTTATTCATGGGCAATCTCCGAAGCGTGCTGGCTACATCGGATTTTTCTGGGGGCTGGGGCAATTCGGAACCGGCGTCGGCTGGGTTTACGTCGTTATCGAGAAATTCGGGGGGCTGCCTACAGCAATTGGACTGGCCTTGATTGGTCTGTTAGTTGCTTATCTCGCACTGTTCCCTGCGCTTTTTTCCTATATCCTGCGCCGTGTTCAACTGCCGCTGGCACTTTCCTATCTGCTGTTGGCACCATCGCTCTGGCTGGTTGTTGATTGGTTCCGTGGCTGGTTCCTGACGGGTTTCCCATGGCTCTGGCCGGGTTACAGTCAGATTGAGGGGCCATTAGCCTCCTTTGCGCCCATGTTTGGTGTACAAGGTATTACGCTCGCACTGCTTATCATTTCAGGCTCAATCGCCATCACGCTGATAAACCGAAAAGCGTCTGCGCTTCTTCCGGCATTGGTTGTTGGCGCGGTTGCAACCGGTACCTCTTTTGTACCCTGGGTTCAGGAAACGGGAGACAGCGTTGATGTCGCCATGGTCCAGGGTAATGTGCCGCAGGAGCTAAAGTGGCTGCCAAGCCAGCGTTGGCCTACTCTGCTTGCATATCAGGACATGACACGCCAGAACTGGGATGCAGATATCGTCATTTGGCCGGAAGCGGCCATTCCAGCTTTGGAGCGTGATTTACCGGATTTTCTGGCAAGACTCGACGCTGCAGCCATCAATAACGACACGGCTGTCATCACTGGAGTACTCGACCAAAACCCGGATGGGCAGTTCTATAACAACGTCATCACCTTAGGTAACAATGGCGAAGGCGGTTATACCTATCCAGCAACGCAAAGTTACAGCAAACACCATTTGTTGGTCTTTGGTGAGTTTGTGCCTTTCAGCGACTTTCTTCGCCCGCTTGCACCTCTGTTTAATCTACCCATGTCTTCGTTCAGTCGAGGTGATTACACCCAGTCGAACATAGACGCCAAAGGCTATCAGCTAGCCCCAGCGATTTGCTATGAAATTGCCTTTAGTGATCAGGTTAGGCATAGCCTCACGGAAGAGTCGGATTTCATTCTCACCCTTTCCAATGACACCTGGTTTGGTACATCGATTGGCCCTCACCAGCATTTGGAAATTGCCCGCATGCGCGCGCTGGAAAACGGCAAGCCGGTTCTGCGTGCCACCAATACTGGTCTGACCGCTGCTATTGGTTACAAAGGGGACATCATCGACCAGATCCCGCAGTTCGAAACAGTAGTGCTGAGAACTGATGTGCCGACGACGGCAGGCCAAACACCTTACACCCGCTTCGGAGACTGGCCCCTCTATGCATGGATTGTTTTGTCAGGGTTAGCGCTGGTTCTGTTAACCCGCGGTCAAAAATCAACCGTTAGCACTCAGTCGCAACAATAAGAGCGAACAAGCAACGTAAAATCATGTCTTAATCAGCCAGAGGGATTTATTCCTCTGGCTTTTTTAATGATTGATTTAGTTTGATATGGAGAGTCTTATGCGCGCCTTGGCCAGAATTGCATCTTCCGTTGTTATCTTTTTAGCATCAGTCTTTGCTCCTCTTTCCCATGCAGAGCCAGATGCCGAGCTCTTTGCTGATACCCGTGCTGCATTGGCGAACTTCCATCGCTTCGAGCAGGTAAAACCTTTCTTTGAAAAAGCTTATGGATACGCAGTATTTCCATCGGTGGGTAAAGGTGGCTTCTGGATTGGCGGCGCATATGGCAATGGGTTGGTTTACCAAGGTAATCAAACTGTCGCCGAAGCCGAGTTGATTCAAGTGTCGGTTGGGTTGACCTTCGGTGGTCAGGCATTCAGCGAGATACTTTTCTTTGAAGACAAAGAAACCTTCGACAGTTTTATGTCGGGCAGCTTTGAGCTCGGAGCGCAGGCTTCTGCCACCGCTCTCACCGAAGGCGCTGCGGCACATGTTGGCACGACAGGCACCTCTGCCAGTGCAGGTAGTGCGCAATCCAAAGCCTATTACATCAATGGCACCGCCATTTTCACCCAAGCCAAAGGCGGCTTGATGATCGAAGCTGCCTTGGCCGGACAAAAATTCAATATCGAGCCGCTGGGGAATTAAGACAAACCGATCCTAGGTCCTAGGTCCTAGGTCCTAGGTCCTAGGTCCTAAAAATTTGAAGGGTAAACAAGCCAGTGTTCAAGCCTCTTTGCCCATCAGCTCTCAGCGTCAGAGCCGACTATGCAGGAAACGGCTTTCGGCTAAACTGTTTGCTGCCACATTTGATGCAAGGCGTCAGCACATCCACATGGGTGTGCTCGGTCTGGTTACCGCATTTCTCACAAATCAAGATACCAAGCCCCACCACTTCACCGGCGTTGTAGACGCCATGATGCTGGATATCCTGTAATACCTCACGCCACTCAAGCTGGGTTTTGTCGGTGATCTCCGCAAGTTGTTCCCAAAGTGTATTGGCAATCAGATCGCGAAACAGCGCACCATCGTCTTTGTTTTCTTCCGGCTCGTTGTAACGTGCACCAAACTCCTGCACATCGCGTTTAAAATAAGCTTCTATAAGTGCAAGCTCATCTTTGGTCATATCCGACGCCGCTTTCACGTACTTTTCAGACAAATCCAGCCAACGTTGTAACTCTTCCGGGCTGTGCTTTAGTGCTTCACTGATCCGTTCGACCAGCACCTTGTACTCCGCTTTTTGCTCTGACATAGGCCACCTCTGCATTCAACTGTTGTTGCGCCTTCTACCTTTAGTTATTCTATGTCGATTATTTTGGTTCATTTTATACCTATCTCACAAATTCCCGGATGTCATCGATGCAAGAACAATACCGTCCACAGGACATCGAGCCTAAAGTTCAGGCCGATTGGGACAAGAACAAAACCTTCGTAGTTCAAGAAGACCCAAGCAAAGAAAAGTTTTATTGCCTTTCCATGTTCCCGTACCCAAGCGGTCGACTACACATGGGTCACGTACGTAACTACACCATCGGTGACGTCATCTCGCGCTACCAGCGTCTGCAAGGCAAGAACGTAATGCAACCAATCGGTTGGGACGCGTTCGGTCTGCCGGCAGAAAACGCAGCGGTGAAGAACAAGACTGCGCCAGCACCTTGGACTTACGAGAACATTGAATACATGAAGAACCAGCTGAAACTGCTGGGCTTCGGCTACGACTGGGATCGCGAATTCGCAACCTGTACGCCTGAATACTACCGTTGGGAACAAGAGTTCTTCACCAAACTTTACGAGAAAGGTTTGGTTTACAAAAAGACCTCTTCGGTTAACTGGTGTCCGAACGACCAAACCGTTCTGGCGAACGAGCAGGTTGAAGACGGTTGCTGCTGGCGTTGTGACACGCCTGTAGAACAAAAAGAAATCCCACAGTGGTTCATCAAAATCACTGCGTACGCACAAGAGCTTCTCGATGATCTGGAAACTCTGGATGGTTGGCCTGAGCAGGTTAAAACCATGCAGCGTAATTGGATTGGCCGTTCGGAAGGTGTTGAACTGAAATTCCAAGTGGCTGGCGAAAGCGATCTGGAAGTTTACACCACCCGTCCTGATACCCTGATGGGCGTGACTTACGTGGGTATTGCAGCGGGTCACCCTCTGGCGACCAAAGCAGCAGAGAACAACCCTGAACTGGCTGCATTCATCGAAGAATGTAAAAACACCAAGGTAGCTGAAGCTGAGCTGGCGACCATGGAGAAAAAGGGTATGGATACTGGCCTTAAGGCTATCCACCCTCTGAACGGCCGTGAAGTGCCAATCTTCATCGCGAACTTCGTGCTGATGGATTACGGTACGGGCGCGGTGATGGCAGTACCAGGCCACGACCAACGTGACTTCGAATTCGCAACCAAATACGGCTTGAACATTGAGCCTGTGATTCTGGCAGAAGATGGCAACGCACCAGACATCTCTGAAGCTGCGCACACTGAGAAAGGTGTTCTGTTCAACTCAGGTGAGTTCGACGGCCTGAGCTTCGAGCAAGCGTTCGATGCGATTGCAGCGAAACTGGAATCAGAAGGTAAAGGTCACAAGACTGTGAACTTCCGTCTGCGCGACTGGGGTGTTTCACGTCAACGTTACTGGGGTGCGCCAATCCCAATGGTCACCACTGAAGACGGTGAAGTGCATCCAGTACCAGCTGACCAATTGCCAGTTATCCTGCCTGAAGATGTTGTGATGGACGGCGTAACCAGCCCAATCAAAGCAGACAAGACGTGGGCGGAAACCACCTACAACGGTCAACCTGCGCTGCGTGAAACAGATACCTTCGACACCTTCATGGAATCGAGCTGGTACTACGCGCGCTACTGTTCACCAAAAGCAGATGAGATGCTGGATTCAGAAGCAGCAAACTACTGGCTGCCAGTTGATCAGTACATCGGTGGTATTGAGCACGCAGTAATGCACCTACTGTACTCGCGCTTCTTCCACAAACTGCTACGCGATGCAGGCTACGTTAAGTCTGATGAGCCGTTCAAGCGTCTGCTTTGTCAAGGCATGGTGCTGGCTGATGCGTACTACTACAACAACGACAAAGGCGCGAAAGTTTGGGTTTCTCCAACTGAAGCGACTGTTGAGCGTGACGAGAAAGGCCGCATCACCACCGCAGTAGATACTGAAGGTAACAACCTTGTTCACTCAGGCATGACCAAAATGTCTAAGTCAAAGAACAACGGTATCGACCCACAAGAGATGGTTGATAAGTACGGTGCTGACACCGTGCGTCTGTTCATGATGTTCGCATCACCAGCAGACATGACCCTTGAGTGGCAAGAGTCTGGCGTTGAAGGTGCTAACCGCTTCCTGAAACGTGTTTGGAAACTGGTATTCGAGCACACTTCAAAAGGTGAAGTGGCTGCGCTGGATACATCAGCACTGAACGCTGATCAGAAAACACTGCGTCGTGAAGTTCACAAGACTATCGCAAAAGTGGGCGATGACATCGGCCGCCGTCAGACCTTCAACACCGCGATCGCTGCGATCATGGAACTGATGAACCGTCTGACCAAAGCACCTCAAGACACTGATGCTGACCGCGCTATTCTGGATGAAGCAGTGAAAGCGATTGTTGCGATGCTGTACCCAATCACTCCGCACATCAGCACTGAGCTGTGGGCTGCACTGGGTCAAACTGACATCGACAACACGGTATGGCCGGTTGCTGACCAAGACGCCATGGTGGAAGACGAGAAGCTGATCATCGTTCAGGTGAATGGCAAGCTTCGTGCGAAAATCACCGTTGCAGCAGATGCAGCTAAAGAATCAGTAGAATCGATGGCGCTAAACGACGAGCACGTTGTCAAGCACACCGAGGGTAAAACCGTACGCAAAGTGATTTACGTACCGGGCAAACTGGTTAACATCGTTGCTAACTAATACAGGGAGTATTCGGTGAAATCGATCTTTCGCTCTCTCCGAACCCTGCTGGTTGTGGTGGCCGCTCTGGCCACCGCTTCTTGCGGATTTCACCTTCGTGGCAGCTACAATCTGCCAGAAGAAATTCAGAAACTGTCAGTCACCAGTTTCGATAAATACGGCAAACTCACCCGTGAAATGAAGACCCAACTACGTCTTCATGACATTGATGTCATCCCGCCGGCCCAAACCATTTCCAACCTGCACCTGAAAGGCGAAAGCTATGGTGAAAGCACCTTATCGCTTTACCAGAACAGCCGCGTAGCGGAAAAGCAATTTGCTTATACCGTCAGCTACTCAGTGACAGTGCCGGAAAAAGGCAGCTACAACTTCTCCACATCTCTTAGCCGCACCTACCTTGATAACCCATTGACCGCCCTCGCGAAGTCGGTGGAAGAGGAAATGCTGGCGCAGGAAATGCGCGTTGAAGCAACCAAACAGATCATGCGACAGCTTGCCCGTCTGAATGCGCACATCGAAGCCTTTGAGCGCAAAGAGGCAGAAGAAAAAGCACTGCGTGAACTGTATCAGGGTGTGGATGAAGAGAAGTCCTCGATGACTATCGAAACCCGTTTCGATGGCAAAGATGACGAAACCCGCGGTAAGCCTCTGTCGAGCTTCACCACCAGCGGTGAAGAAAACACACAATGAGGATTTACCCAGAACAACTGACACAGCGTCTTAATCAGGGGCTGTGTCAGACCTATCTCATCTTCGGCAACGAGCCGCTGCTGAAAGAAGAATCCAAGCAAAGCATTATTGATGTCGCCCAAAAACAGGGCTTCGATGAGAAGCACCGCTTCGTCATCGATAATCAGCTTAACTGGCAGGACGTTTACGACGTTTGTCAGGCCCTGAGTCTGTTCGCCAGCCGACAAATCATCATTCTGGCATTACCTGAAAACCCGCTGACCACGGCCCAAGCTAATGCTCTGAAAGAGCTGCAGCCTATGCTGCATCAGGATTTGGTTTTGATCCTCGATGGTCCTCGCCTGAACAAAAAGCAGGAATCAGCCAAGTGGTTCACCAGTTTCCAGGCAAACGGTTTGTATGTGCCATGCAACACACCTGATGGCCGACAGCTGCCACGATTCATAGAGAACCGCTGTCACAGTCTGGGATTGCATCCTGATCACGAGTCTGTGATGCTGCTGGCGCAATGGCATGAAGGTAACCTTCTGGCGCTGTCGCAAAGCCTGATGAAGCTTCAACTGCTCTATCCAGACGGTGAACTGACGCTGCCAAGGCTTCAGGATGCCTTATCACGTCACAACCACTACACGCCATTCCAGCTCACCGACGCGCTGATTGAAGGCAAAGCCAAGCGCGCTGTTCGTATCGTTCGTCAGCTTGAAGCAGAAGGCGTGGAAATCACCATCTTGCTGCGGGTCATCCAGAAAGAACTGATCCAGCTTTGTAAAATGCAGGAGTACGGCGCGTCTGGTATGGGTCTCAGCAAAATTTTTGACCATTTCCGAGTCTGGCAAACACGCCGTCCTGCGATGACAGCAGCGCTTCACCGTTTGACGTTGCCAACGCTGATGCACCTTCTGCAAAGCCTTGCAGCCATTGAGGTGATGGTTAAAACCGATTTCGACAGCCAACCTTGGCCGGCACTTTCGGCGTTTTGTCTCGAGATGTGTGGTCATCCACTTCCGCTGTCACCTGTCAACTGACTGTCAAACCGCGACACCGCTGTATTTTATTCATCTCAGCCAGTGGTATAATTTTTATATTCTTAGGGGCTGTCCTGCACTTTTTGCAGAACAATGCACCAAACACCGATAAGGGGAAAACATTGCTTCCGGAACAACTTCAACACTTTGTTGTCGATAAAGCAGATGATATGAAAGCCGCAGACATCGTGACGCTCGATGTCCGTGAAAAGAGCAGCATTACCGATTTCATGGTGCTTTGCACCGGTAACTCAAAACGCCACGTCTCTTCCATCGCAGAACACGTTGCCGATGAAGCACGTGCAGCTAACGTTGATACCCTGGGTATGGAAGGTGAAAACGAAGGCGAGTGGGTCGTCCTGGATCTCGGTGATGTGATGCTTCATATCATGCAAGATGAACAACGTCAGTTGTACCAGCTAGAAAAGCTGTGGAATTGATGCAATGAAGTTACAACTGATTGCGGTCGGCACAAAGATGCCGAAATGGGTTGAGGAAGGCTACAAAGAATACAGTCGCCGCTTCCCAAAAGACATGCCACTGGAACTGGTAGAAATCCCAGCAGGTAAGCGCGGCAAAAATGCCGATATTGCGCGTATTCTGCAAAAAGAAGGGGAAGCCATGTTGGCCGCCGTTCCAAAAGGTAACCGCATCGTGACGTTGGATATTCCGGGCAAGCGCTGGGACACAGAGCAACTGGCACAACAGCTGGAGAGCTGGAAGCTGGATGCACGCGATGTGTCTATTCTGATTGGAGGCCCTGAAGGCCTGTCGCCGGCATGTAAAGCGGCCGCAGACCAAAGCTGGTCATTGTCTCCGTTGACACTTCCTCACCCGCTGGTACGTGTGGTGATGGCTGAAAGTCTCTACCGCGCCTGGAGCATCACAGCAAATCACCCTTATCACCGGGAATAATTCATGAAGCACAAGCGTAGTCCTATACGCGATCATCAGGCCGAGTCTTCCCTCTTTTTCCGCCGGGCCGTTGTGGCTTTCGGCGGTATTCTCGTTCTCGTCGGCGTCCTGCTTCTTAACCTGTATAACATTCAGGTGGAAGATCATGATGATTACATCACCCGCTCCAATGATAACCGCATCAAAGTCGTTCCTGTTGCGCCAAACCGTGGATTGGTTTACGACCGCAATGGCAAATTGCTCGCGGAAAACCGACCTGTTTATGCATTGGAAATCACCCCAGAGCAGGTGAAAGATATTCCCGGCACCATCGCCAGTTTGCAGGAATTGCTGCCGATTTCTGAAAACGAAATCCGGGC
This sequence comes from Grimontia indica, assembly GCF_000333895.2. Classification (GTDB taxonomy): domain Bacteria; phylum Pseudomonadota; class Gammaproteobacteria; order Enterobacterales; family Vibrionaceae; genus Enterovibrio; species Enterovibrio indicus. The sequence continues at coordinate 16,850 of NZ_ANFM02000060.1, forward strand.
TTTCGAACGTGATAAGAAACGCACCCGCCGTTTCAATGCCGTCACCCTGAAAAACCAGATGACGGAAGAGGAAGTGGCTATTTTCTCAGCCAATCAGCACAAGTTCCCTGGCGTAGAGATTAAAGGTTACCTCAAACGTTACTACCCCTATGGTGACGCGTTAACCCACGTCCTGGGCTACGTGGCGAAAATCAACGATAAAGACATAAACCGTCTTGATCGTGAAGGTGTCCTCAACAACTACAAGGCAACCCGTGATATCGGCAAGCTCGGCATTGAAAGGTTCTACGAATCTGAATTGCACGGCACTGCTGGTTATCAGGAAGTCGAAGTCAACAGCCGTGGTCGTATTATCCGCACGCTGAAATACGTACCACCAGAGCCGGGTAAAGATCTGGTATTGAACCTCGATGTCGATCTGCAACTGTACATACGCTCTATCCTCGGCGATCGCCGTGGCGCGGTTGTGGTGCTCGATCCGAAAGACTCTTCAGTACTGGCGATGGTATCAACGCCAAGCTATGACCCGAACCTTTTCGTTCACGGCATTTCAGGCAAAGACTATCGCGCGTTGTTGAACGACAAAAACCGTCCGCTGGTGAACCGGGCAACCTTGGGGATCTATCCACCTGCATCAACGGTTAAGCCGTTCATTGCCGTTGCGGCATTGGAAGAAAAAGCCATCACGCTCAACACCACACGAAATGACCCGGGTTACTGGCGTTTGCCAAACTCAACCTCACGTCCTTTCCGCGACTGGCTCGCATGGGGTCATGGTCGGGTGAATATCGTTCAATCGATTGAAGAATCCGTGGATACTTTCTTCTATCAAATTGCCTATGATCTGGGCATCGATAAGCTCTCTACTTGGATGAGCCGTTTTGGATTCGGGGATTACACCGGTATCGACATCCATGAAGAAAGCAAAGCCAACATGCCAACCCGCGAATGGAAAATGGCACGTCACCGCCAGCCTTGGTACAAGGGTGACACCATTCCAGTCGGTATTGGTCAAGGCTATTGGACGGCCACCCCGATGCAAATCGCGAAAGCAACGTCTGTGTTGGTGAACCGTGGTGAAGTCAACCCGCCCCACCTTCTCCAACGCATAGAGAACGAAGGCGTCATGGAAATCGCACCATTTTCTCCTTATCCACCGATTGAAAATGTGGATGGGAAATACTGGGATGCAGCTCTTGAAGGGATGCGTCTGGTCAACCACGGTAAAAAAGGTACCGCGCGCCGCGCCTTCGCCAACAGTGAATATGTGACTGGCGGTAAATCAGGAACAGCGCAGGTCTTTGGCCTAGGTGAAGACGAAGAATACAACGCCGATGAAATTGCGGAGCACCTGCGTGACCATGCGCTTTATACCGGTTTTGCACCCTTTGATGAACCTGAAGTGATTGTCTCTATGGTATTGGAAAACGCCGGTGGCGGTTCTAGTAACGGTGCACCAATCGCCCGTCGTATCTTCGACCATATGTTGGTTGATGGCTACAAAGACAAAAAGAACGCAGATAAGAAGGAGGAGCAAGTCCAATGAGCTTGTTTGCATCAACTGGTCAGAAGAAGACTGTGTTTGAGCGGTTGCACATAGACTTGCCTCTTTTGCTCGGTATTCTGGCTCTGATGGGCTTTGGCCTGATGGTGATGTGGAGTGCCAGTGGCCAAAGCGTTGCCATGATGGAACGTCAGGTCTTCCGGATTTTTCTTTCGCTGGGCGTGATGTTTGTGCTCGCCCAAATTTCTCCCCGGCATTACGAGTTCTGGGCTCCCTATCTATATGTGACGGGAATTCTGATGCTGATCGCCGTGCTTTTGTTTGGTGAAACTGCCAAGGGCGCACAGCGCTGGCTGGATTTAGGCGTTGTCACTTTCCAGCCATCAGAATTGATTAAGCTTGCCGTACCATTGATGGTGGCCCGCTTTATCGGTAAAGAACCTCTACCCCCGCGTTTTCAAACCCTGATTATTGGTTTGGTGATGGTGTTTGTACCCACCATTCTCATCGCCAAACAGCCTGATTTAGGAACCTCAATCTTGATTGCGGCATCAGGTATTTTTGTTTTGTTTCTATCCGGTATCAGTTGGCGAATCATCTTAGGCGCCGGTACTTTGGTGGCTGCGTTCATCCCAGTACTTTGGTTCTTCCTGATGCGCGAATACCAACGTGTCCGCGTTCGCACCCTGTTTGATCCAGAATCCGACCCATTAGGCGCGGGTTACCACATCATCCAATCAAAAATTGCCATTGGTTCCGGGGGAATTGGCGGTAAAGGGTGGCTTCAAGGCACACAATCTCAATTGGAGTTCCTGCCAGAGCGCCATACCGACTTTATCTTCGCCGTTATTGCTGAAGAGTGGGGAATGATTGGTGTCGCATGCTTGCTGGCGCTTTACCTTTTCATCATCGGCCGTGGCCTGTTAATTGCGAGCCGCGCACAAACGGCGTTTGGTCGTATGATGGCGGGCAGTATCGTGCTCAGCTTCTTTGTATATGTTTTCGTTAACATCGGCATGGTTAGCGGGATCTTACCCGTTGTTGGTGTTCCCCTGCCCCTTGTCAGCTATGGCGGTACCTCCATGGTGACTTTGATGGCAGGTTTCGGCATCTTAATGTCTATCCACACACACAGAAAAATGCTTTCTAAGGCTCTGTAATGAAAAAAATATTAGTGATGACTGCTCTCATTCTTTCCGGCTGTGCCACACAAAGTGATGACCGCTACAGCCTGGAACATGACAAAGCACCGGAAGCCATTCCTACGCTGGATCATGTCGAAGATGCACAGCCACGATACGAGCCTTACAGCCGGGCAGGAAACAAAAACTATACCGTTCTTGGTGAGAGTTATGAGGTCATGCAGGACCCGGAAAGTTATGTCGGTGAAGGCATTGCATCCTGGTATGGCAAGAAATTTCACGGCCACAAAACCTCCAATGGCGAGATTTATGACATGTTCTCCATGTCAGCAGCCCACAAAACATTACCTCTGCCTAGCTACGTAGAAGTAGAAAATACCGCTAACGGCAAAAAAGCCATTGTCCGCGTCAATGACCGTGGTCCTTTCCATGAAGGCCGCATTATCGACCTGAGCTATGCCGCAGCGTCAAAGTTGGACATTCTGAAAACCGGAACTGCCCCGGTAAAAGTGACGCTACTCAAGGTTGATAAACCTGAGGATAATAATGAGTGGCAAGGTGCCCGCTTAAACCGCTATTTTGTACAACTGGTCGCGATATCCAGTCAGGACAAAGCGAAGCAGGCTGCTGACACTTTCCAAAAGCAGTTTGAACTGCCAACAGATATCAACCAGTCCGGCAGTGTTTATCGCGTGCGTTTAGGGCCGTTCTATGACTACGACCAAACTCAAAAAGCCGCATTGCTTGCCAGAGAACAGCAAATAAATGAGGCATTCGTCGTTGTTGAGCCAATTGCTGATGAACCGGGCAAGAATTCGGGTGTCAGTAATTAAGGCTGTTGGCCTGAAAGTTTCAATTTAGTAAGTTGTTGTAACCCTGTCTGACACTGCACAGGCTATCTGTTATAGTGTCGACAGTTTTTTGACTGAAGAAATACCAAGTAAGTACCTAAATCTATGAAAAAATCACCCTCATTGTTGCGCTCTTTAGTCTTATCGACTGCTGTCTTTTCTTCTGCTGCAGCCGTTGCAGCCCCAACCGTCGTCCCGGATGCGCCTCAAATCGCGGCAAAAGGGTACGTACTGATGGATTACAACTCGGGTAAGATCCTGGCGGAAAACAACGCCTACGAACGTCTTAACCCGGCCAGCCTGACCAAGATGATGACCAGCTATGTGATCGGTCAGGAAGTTGAACGTGGCAACATCAGCCTTGATGATGATGTCGTTATCAGCAAAAACGCCTGGGCGAAAAACTTCCCTGGCAGCTCGAAGATGTTCATCGAAGTCGGCACCACGGTAAAAGTGGAAGACCTGAATCGCGGCATCATCATCCAGTCTGGTAATGATGCTTGTGTGGCAATGGCTGAGCACATTGCAGGTTCTGAAGACTCGTTTGTCGACCTGATGAATGGCTGGGCGAAAACCCTGGGTATGAATGACACCAAGTTTTCGAACTCCCATGGCCTAGATGATGATGACCTCTACACCACGCCTTATGACATGGCGCTGTTGGGTCAGGCATTGATCCGAGACGTGCCGGACGAGTACCGCATTTACAACGAGAAGTCTTACACCTATAACGGCATTACCCAGTACAACCGTAACGGCCTGCTATGGGACAAGAGCATGAACGTGGACGGCATCAAAACCGGCCACACTGACAAAGCAGGCTACAGCCTGGTCAGTTCAGCAACCGAAGGTGACATGCGTCTGGTTGCGGTTGTCATGGGCACCAACAGTGCAAACGCACGTAAGGCTGAAAGCAAGAAACTGCTGAACTACGGCTTCCGTTTCTTCGAAACCGTCGCACCACACAAAGCGAACGAAACTTTCGTGACTGAGAAAGTGTGGATGGGTGATACCGACCAAGTTGCACTGGGCGTTTCTGAAGATACCTACGTCACCCTGCCACGCGGTAAGGCAAAAGACTTGGAAGCAAGCTTTGTACTTGAGAAAACACTGGAAGCACCAATCGCGAAAGGCGATGTTGTTGGTAAGCTTTACTACCAAGTTGACGGTGAAGACATCGCGGAATACCCATTGGTAGCATTGAACGATGTACAGGAAGGTGGCTTGTTCAGCCGTCTGATGGACTACATCATCATGTTCTTCAAGAACTTGTTCTAAGATTAAAGCTACAACTTTCAAGGGCAGCCAATGGCTGCCCTTTTTATTTCTCATCCCCACCCCAATATAAGGCAGGAATCAAAGAAAAAGTCACCAACTTGTTTTCTCAACACAGGACGATTACTATTCGTTCCCAACAAATTGCGTGATCATCTGCACATATATTTTGGGTCAACAGAGAAAGATCTGTGACCAATTCTGGAGTTATAAATGCAAGAGCAACCAAAACTAAAAGACCTGCTGGAATTCCCGTGTAAGTTCACTTACAAGGTCATGGGATACGCGAAGCCAGAGCTGACAGATCTGGTTTTGGAAGTGATCCAGCGCCACGCACCGGGCGATTACAGCCCAAGCGTTAAGCCAAGCGGCAAAGGCACTTACAACGCAGTTTCAGTCACCATTACGGCCACCTCTATTGAACAAGTTGAAACGCTGTACAAAGAACTGGGTGACATTGAAATCGTGCGTATGGTTCTGTAATCCTCTATCAGACTAAAGAACCACAATACCCATACGATTAGGCGGCTGTTATTTCAGCCGTCTGTCATTATAATGTCGTGACTGAGACAGCTATCCCCATCATATTCAATTCTGGCAGGTGTACATTGCAGCAGAACCGCCTCATTATCAGACAACTCGGATTGCGTCCTTACGAGCCAACGTGGAAAGACATGCATGCTTTCACTGACGAGCGTAATGCCGATACAACTGACGAAATCTGGCTGGTAGAGCACGAACCTGTGTTTACCCAAGGGCAGGCGGGAAAAGCTGAACACTTGTTAGCAACGGGGGATATCCCGGTAGTACAGAGTGATCGTGGTGGTCAGGTGACTTATCATGGCCCGGGCCAGCAGGTGGCTTACTTCCTGATCGATCTGAAACGCAAAAAGCTGGGTGTGCGAGAGCTGGTCACGTCGATTGAGAACATTGTGATCGATACCCTCGCCCATTACGGTATTGAATCCCGTGCGCGTCCTGATGCGCCGGGCGTGTATGTGGGTAACGACAAAATTTGCTCGCTGGGTCTTCGTATCCGTCGAGGCTGCTCTTTCCATGGGCTGGCGCTTAACGTCAATATGGACTTGTCACCCTTCCTTCGTATCAACCCTTGCGGTTATGAAGGCATGGCAATGACACAAACCGTCGATTTAGGGGGCCCGGCTTCACTGACCGAGCTATACCCTGTGTTAGTAGAGAAACTGACTTCGCATCTGGGCTATGATCAGGTCGAGTCCCTAACAGAAAGCAATCAACTATGAGCAAACCGATCCAGATGGAACGCGGTGTTAAGTACCGCGACGCAGACAAAATGGCGCTCATCCCGGTCAAGAACATGCCGACCGAACAAAAAGAGATGCTGCGCAAACCTGAGTGGATGAAGATCAAGCTGCCTGCGGACAGCAAGCGTATCCAAGACATTAAGTCTGCGCTTCGCAAAAACAATCTGCATTCGGTATGCGAAGAAGCGTCCTGCCCTAATCTGGCGGAATGTTTCAACCACGGCACCGCAACCTTCATGATTCTGGGTGCCATTTGTACCCGTCGCTGTCCGTTCTGCGATGTGGCACACGGCCGTCCAAACCAGCCTGATGAAAATGAGCCAGCGAAACTGGCAAAAACCATCAGCGACATGAAGCTGAAATACGTGGTTGTGACTTCAGTAGACCGTGATGATCTTCGTGACGGTGGTGCGAAACACTTTGCTGACTGTACCCGCGAAATCCGTGCCCTGAACCCAGAAATCCGCATCGAAACACTGGTGCCTGATTTCCGTGGCCGTATGGACACCGCGCTTGAGCTTCTGAAAGACAACCCACCAGATGTGTTCAACCACAATCTGGAAACCGCACCACGCCTTTACCGTAAAGCGCGTCCGGGTGCGAACTACAAATGGTCTCTGGAACTGCTGAAGAAATTCGGCGAGATGCATCCAAACGTCCCAACCAAATCCGGTCTGATGATGGGTCTGGGCGAGACCAAAGAAGAGATCATCGAAGTGCTGAAAGATCTGCGTGCACACGGTGTGACCATGCTGACACTGGGCCAATACTTGGCACCAAGTCGTCACCACCTGCCGGTAGAGCGTTACGTGCCGCCAGAAGAGTTTGATGAGCTGAAAGAGATTGCACTGGGGCTGGGCTTTACTCACGCAGCTTGTGGTCCGTTCGTTCGCTCTTCTTACCACGCAGACCTGCAAGCGCAGGGCGTAGAAATCAAGTAAGCGCTGACGCAAATCTGAACACGAAAACGCCGAGCATTGCTCGGCGTTTTTTGTTTTTGGTCGTTTAGGCCTTTCTATGTGCATATGAGAAAAAATGTTGTGCTGCTTAGCAGTATTCACCTTTGGAGGAAAGAATAGCCATTTTCGCTAACCCTAATCACTACGGGCTTGAATATACATATGATAAACACACATCTAGCTATTCAACCCATTGATTAAAAAGCATATAGTATGCATTGGTTAGTTTTTAATTTTATGGGTTTAAATTTGTTAGCTGATGCCATGACCTCAATAAAAGCATATCTCTATGAGCGTGCAGTTAGCCCTCTATTGGGAAGTCTTATTGTTTCTTGGGCCGCGTGGAACTATAAGTTTCTCCTGTTATGGATATCTGGAATGACATTTCCTGAGAAGCTCCGCTACGTGCATGTTTTGTATAGCAGCAACTATGAGATTTACTGGCAAGGGATCTTACTCCCGTTTATTACCTCAATGGCTTACCTATTCGTATTTACTTATCCTGCTGAATGGGTTTATCGCTTTAGCCTAGGTAGGCAGAAGGTTCTAAACGATTTAAAAAATGAAAAGCAAGAAAACGAACTTCTTACGTTGGAGCAATCTAAAGCTATCCGCAATCAACTTGCAGAAACAGAAAAGCATTTTGAAGAACAAATAGAGCGGAAAGATAGGGCTGTTGAAGCTAGAGATAGGCAAATAAAAGAACTCCAAGAGTTAATTAATGAGAAGCGAGGGGGAGAAACTAATTCGAAAGAACCCCAACAAGAGCTTCTTGATACGATAAAGAACCTACAGAAGAAAGTAGAAGAATTAGAAAACGATAACAGCACTTTTAGAGTTAATACTGGGCATAATACTGCTGAGTCCAGCGATATCAGTGAAGACTTTAATGAAAGCCAACGAAGCGCGGTGACAATTACACAACAAAAGCCTGACGAAATCGATAATGATGAAGATATACACAACAATGTCAGTTTCTACTTCAATACCGATGAGCATACACAGAAAAGATACAAAAGAATCTTAGAAGGTTTGTTCTTAGGAGATAAACATCAGAGGGATTTTGGATTACGCCCTGACTTATTTGATTCTACGATGGTTCAACTGGTTCTTAACAAATTGGTTCAAAAGATACCGGAAACTGACAAATATCAACTTACCATTAATGGTAAAAGCTTCTATGAAAATCTAAATCAGAGGCAGGTAAGGTAACAACGAGCAACAAACTTAATGTTCCCCTTATTTTTGTCTATCGCAGCCCCATCTAGGCTAATCACTAAAAAGGGGAGTTTTTAGTTACACTACGCAACCTCGACGACAGCGTGCTTTCTAACTCTCCCCCCCCCCCTTCTCCTTCAAGTCTTTTAAACGCCTATTTCGCACACAACACGGATTTCCATTTTGGAAAAATAGGCTTCTTGATTGTTCAATAGTGGCAAACCGGATTCAAGCTTAGAATAAACCCAAATTAAAGTAGGGTCTTTTCCATGAGCAAGCATCTGACAGAACTTCAAGAACGTTTCTACCAAATCATCAACAACCCAACCCTGTCACCAAAGCAGAAAAACCAATGGCTGGCGTTGGAAGCAGAAGCAAGCCTGCCTTACATGGATATCTCTGACGATATCGAGCAGGCGATGAAAGACGGCGTTATCTGTGACATGTTTGAAGGTCACGCACCATTCAAGCCACGCTACGTGCTGCCAGACTACGCAAAGTTCCTGTCTCAGGGCTCTGAGTACCTAGAGCTGTCTCCAGCAGAGAACCTTGATGATGCGCTGAACATGCTGAACATCATCTACCACCACGTACCATCAGTAACCAACATTCCTGTATATGTGGGTCAACTGGATGACGTACTGATGCCTTACGTGGGCGATCTGTCAGACGAAGAGATCTACCAAAAAATTAAGCGTTTCTGGATTATGCTGGACCGCACCCTGCCAGACGCATTCATGCACGCAAACATTGGCCCAGCAGACAACATCATCTGTCGCACTATCCTGCGCGTGGATGCTGAGCTGAAGCAAATCGCACCGAACTTGACGTTCATGTACGACCCAGCGGTAACGTCTGACGATCTGCTGCGTCAAGCGACCTCAAACATCGTTGAGTGCAGCAAGCCACACATCGCGAACTACCCAATGCACGCTGCCGCTTACGGTGACAAGCGTTTCGGTATCGTAAGCTGCTACAACTCCCTGCCACTGGCTGGCGGTTCTAACACGCTGGTGCGTATGAACCTGAAGCACGCGGCTGAGAAAGCGGAAAGTGCTGAAGACTTCCTGAGCGCTGTGCTGCCAACTTACAGCAAGCTGATGGTTGAACTGATGGACGTTCGTAGCAGCTTCCTGCACGAATCTTCAAACTACTTCAAACACTTCCTGGCAACAGAAGGTCTGATTGAAGAAGGTCGTTTCGCGCCTATGTTCGGTATTTACGGTATGGCGGAAGCCGTCAACATCCTGATGGAAAAAGACGGTCAGTCACTGAAGTACGGTCACGACATTGCAGCCAACGAGCTGGGCCACGCGATCTCTGCAAAGCTGGCTGAGATTGTTGAAGCAAGCCCTGTGAAGTATGGCCTGAACGGTAAAGCGGTTCTGCACTCACAAGGTGGCATCAGTATCGATAAAGACGTAACCCCAGGTGTTCGTATTCCCTATGGTACTGAACCAGACCCAGTGACTTACGTGCACGCAACCGCTGGTCACCACAAATACTACACCTCGGGTATCAGTGACATTCTGACCATCGACGAGACCGTAAAATCTAACCCAGAAGCCATGTTCAACCTGTGTAAGGGTGCAATCAACATGGGCTACCGCGAGTTCACCGCGAACGTTGCGTCAAACGATCTGGTACGCGTAACGGGTTACATGATCAAACTGTCTGACATCGCGAAATACGACGATGAAGGCTCTCGTAAGAACACCACGTGGCTGGGCGCAGAAGCGGCTTGCAACACAGGTATTCTTGACCGCGCACCACGTGTGGTGAGCTTCGAGACCACGCCTGTTTACAAGTAATCGCAGATAGCGAACCCACCGGAGAATGTCAGTGAAACCGAGTAAGACAAATGCATTGGTCAGCCGTATCCTGACATTCTCTTGTGTCGATGGACCGGGCAACCGCCTGGTCATCTTTTTGCAGGGCTGCAATTTCGACTGCATTACCTGCCACAACCCGCATACCATCAATCACTGCACTGATTGCGGCGATTGTGTCGCGCCCTGCCCGGCTGAAGCCCTGTCATTCAGTGCTGAAGGCAAAGTAGTTTGGGATGCGGCAAAGTGTACCCACTGCGATCTTTGCATCGACGTGTGCCCTCATAAATCCAATCCAAAAATTGTCAGCTACAGTTTGGACGACATGCTGACCTTGGTTCGCCAACACCACTTTTTCCTGAACGGCATTACCGTGTCAGGGGGGGAAGCCACGCTGCAACTGCCGTTCATTATTGAGCTGTTCAAAGCCGTAAAAGCCGATCCTGCTTTGTCACACCTGACATGCTTTATCGACAGCAACGGGTCATTGTCGCGTGCAGGTTGGGAGCGTGTTGCCCCTTACCTTGATGGCGCAATGATTGATTTAAAATCGTGGCAATCAGAGACGCACCGCTGGCTTATTGGCCGCGATAAACACCGCGTCATTGATACTATCGACCTGTTGGCTGAAATGGGAAAACTGCACGAAGTGCGTTTGCTTCATATTCCGGGGAAAAGTGACTTGGATACGGAAGTGGATGCTGTCGGCGTGTACCTCAACAAACTGCCGGAGTCGGTTCAAATTCGCCTCAATGCCTTTCAGCATCATGGCGTGATGGGTCAGGCATTAGAGTGGGAAAAATGCAGTGAAGCGGAAATGGATCGCTTCCACGATTTGCTCTTCGCCCGCATTCAGCGTCCGATGCTGAAACAGACCATTTATACCTAACTCACCATCATGTTTTCGCAGGCTTTTAACTCTCGGCAATAAGCTGGCTGTGCAGCCAACGACATGCAGGGTTATTTAAGCTCACGGTATTCCACACTAAGCTGTACGCGACTTGCCCATAATCGAAAGGTAAAGGTTTCGCCACCAGCCCTTTTGCCTGCAAGGCAGTTTCCGCCCAACGTTTAGAGCAGGTAAACAAATAGTTTGAGTGGTGACAGGTGGATGCTGCCGACCCAAAGTCCGCCACGCGCATGGCTATCTGGCGCGCACCATGGTGCTGGGTCAGAGTTTGTTCGAAATACGGCTCTGACAAATCTTTATCTATCACGTTGATATGGCGACAACTCAGGTAGCCATCAATGTCTAACTCTGTACCTGCCAACGGATGGTTTGGGTTCATCAAACACACCATCTCATCCTCCAAAATCGTCTGCCAGACAAGGCTCTTGCTGAGCGTCGGTGGCTGACTGACGTCGTGAGGAAGTACGAGAAAATCCAGTTTCCCACTGAGCAGCGCTTCGAAACTGAATTGCTCCTTAGTGGAAATACTGAGCTGCGCATTAGTGCCTAGCTTTTGCGAAATATCACATAGCGTGGGCGCGAAAAGCTCAAACGTACTTTCCCGCATGGCGAGTGACAGACTGCCGCCAAACCTCTCCGGTGCGAATTCACCCTGCTCAAAAATACCGCTGATGTTGGAAAGCACGTTATGGATAGCAGGACCAATGCTGAGCGCGTATTGCGTCGGCATCAGTTGGTTGCCACGACGGAAAAATAGTTCATCATTCAGATCGGATTTGAGCTGCCCCAATGCCTTACTGACACTTGATGGCGTCACGCAAAGAATCTCTGCCGTTTGTGTCACGCTGTGCGTCATTAAAAGCACATGCATCACAGTGAGGTTTTTCAGGCTGATGCGGGAGAGCGTGGTGTAATCCATGGTGGTCTTTTTCAATCGTAAAGGTTGGCGAGAGATTACCTTCAAAGAGATTGGCAGAAAAGAAAAAGGCACGCTTTCGCGTGCCTTTCAATATTCATTCGGTGCGCGGGTTAAGCGCGTGGCAGGTAGTCTGCTTTACCGACCCACTTGTAGGTGGTCAGCTCTTCTAAGCCCATAGGACCACGTGCGTGCAGTTTCTGAGTCGATACCGCAACCTCTGCCCCCAGACCGAACTGTGCGCCGTCTGTGAAGCGCGTTGATGCGTTCACGTATACCGCCGCAGAACCTGCACCGTTGATGAAGGCTTCTGCTGCTGCCAGATCGTTGGTCAAAATGGCATCTGAGTGGCTCGCATTGTGATCACGCATGTGTTTAAGCGCTGCATGCACATCGGCGACCACAGCCACGCCCAGTGTGTAGCTCAGCCATTCGGTGTCAAAATCACCTTCTGCCACTTCTTGCAGATCTGCAACACCGCCCAACAATGGCAGCGACGCTTTATCGGCAACAATTTTCAGCTTGTTGTCATTGAACAGTGGCGTCAGTTTTTGCAGCACGTCAGCAGCAACCGCTTCGTGTACCAGTAAGGTATCCAGCGCATTACACGCAGAAGGACGTTGAACCTTGGAATTAATGATCACATCCAGCGAGCGCTCGAGATCAGCAGTTTTGTCTACGAACAAGTGACTAATGCCGAAGCCGCCAATAATCACAGGAATCGTGCTGTTTTCCTTACACATCTTGTGAAGTCCCGCGCCGCCGCGAGGGATGATCATATCAACATACTCGTCCAAGCGAAGCAGCTCACCCACAAGCTCGCGATCTGGCTTTTCAATGTACTGCACAGATGCGGCTGGCAAATCGGCTTTTTCCAGCGCCGTCTGAATCACTTTCACCAGCTCAACGTTTGAGTGGAAGGTTTCACGACCACCACGCAGAATGCTCGCATTACCGGTTTTCAGACACAAAGAAGCGATATCAATGGTCACGTTCGGGCGCGCTTCATAGATCACGCCAATCACGCCAATGGGTTCGCGGCGACGGCTCAATGTCATGCCGTTTTCCAGCACTTTGCAGTCAATCTCGCTGCCGACGGGATCAGACAGCGAAATCACGTTGCGAACGTCAGCAGCAATGCCTGCTAAACGCGCTTCGTTCAGCAAAAGACGATCCAGCATCGCGTCGGGCAAACCCGCTTCGCGTCCCGCATCAATGTCTTTTGCATTGGCAGCAAGGATAGTTGCTGCGTTCGCTTCCAATTCGTCAGCAATGACTGCCAGCGCTTTGTTCTTTTGCGCTGTCGGTGCCGTTGCCAGTGCGTAAGCAGCGTCTTTTGCTGCACGTCCCATTTGTTGAAGACTCATTTCAGCCTCTATTGCTCTTCCTGAATAACCGCGGCTTCTGCCACAGTCTGATTAATCGATAACGACCAAGTCGTCGCAGTGCACTGCGACCGCGCCGTGAGCGTATCCCAGAATATCTTGAATGTCCTGGCTATGTCGACCCGCGATCGCGCTGAGATCTTTGCTTGAGTAGCGACAAATACCGCGCGCCAGCTGTTTACCATTCTGGTTACAGATGCGTGCTACTGAGCCGCGGTCAAAATGACCTTCCACGCCAGTAATGCCTTTTGATAACAGGCTGCTGTGACGCTCAACCACTGCTTTCGCTGCACCGTCGTCAATAATGATGTTCCCCGCTGGAGGAGGCCCAGCGAGAATCCAACGTTTGCGGCTTTCTAAAGGTGATTCCAACGGAAGGAAGCGCGTACCCGCTTCTTTGCCATCCACCAAATGTTGAATCACTTCCGGACGACTGCCTGCTGCGATCGTCACTTCAATGCCTGCACGGCGGGCAACGTCTGCTGCCTGCAGTTTGGTTGCCATACCACCCGTACCTAACCCACTGACACTGCCACCCGCCAGCTTGTGTAGGGTCTCGTCGATGGTATGTACTTCGCGAATAAGCTCTGCATCAGGATTGCTGCGTGGATCAGCAGTGAATAGACCCGGTTGGTCAGTCAGCAACAAAAGCTTGTCTGCTTCGGCCAATATCGCAACCAGCGCTGACAGGTTATCATTGTCACCGACTTTGATTTCTGCCGTCGCAACTGCATCGTTTTCATTCACCACTGGTACAATGTTATTTGCCAGCAGTGCTTGCAACATGTCGCGTGCATTGAGGTAACGCTCTCGGTCATCTAAATCAGCACGGGTCAGAAGCATTTGACCAATGTTAATGCCATAAATGGCAAACATGCTTTCCCATTCCTGGATTAGGCGGCTTTGACCTACCGCAGCCAGCATTTGCTTGTTAGCAATGGTCGGCGCAAGTTCGGGATAGTTGAGGTGTTCACGACCCGCAGCAATCGCACCAGAGGTGACAACAATGACTTTGTGTCCCTGACGGATAAGCATGGCGCATTGACGCACCAATTCAACAAGGTGTGCGCGGTCGATTTTCTTGGAGCCGCCGGTCAGTACGCTGGTACCGAGTTTGACGACGATGGTCTGGCGATCAGAAGTATCGCCAGCACCAGAATAGAGAGATGAAACGTTTTCTTGGCCTGACATGACATTGACAACATAAAAGCGATTAAGCCCTTCTTTTATCAATCCCAGACCAAGATAACAAGTGATTAAAGCAACTCAATCACATAATTCATCAAAAGAAGAGGTTTAAGCGGCAGAGCCCAGCTTAGGCTGCTTCAGCGAAGGCTTGGCAGTGATTTCCAATCCCAGTTCACCTTCGACAAAATCAGTTATTTTTGAATAAAAAGCATCTAGCGAGGCTTTCACTTCGGTAGAGGATTTATTTGGCACATTCTCCTCTTTCCATTCGCCTACAGTGTCAAACTTGCCAAAAGTATAGGCATACTCAAAACCACCCTCTTTGGGTGAAATTTCCATCCACCAGCCCCAAAACTCCCGGCTTTCAGGAGATTTTTTGGCATTGACACAGGCGGAAAGACAATCGAAGAAGTAACCTTCTTCTGAGCATTTATTCTGGCGCAGATAGGGACCCAGTTGTGCGAAACGCGTCAGCAGGCGTCCATGTGAAAGTGTTTTGGTTTCATCGGTCATAGCAAGCTCCCATAATACGAGAAAAAGTCCGTTTCAACACGACTGCATATAGGTAAAAAGAGGGGCTAATTAGCGCAAAGCCCCTGTTTTAATTATGTGTATTTTTACCAGCAGTTCATGTCTGTATAACACGCTACGATCAATATATCGTCCCATCGAGCAATGCTTTGAGCATTTAATGAACGCCCCACGCCGTTAAGAAGATCTAGATCACAAGGTATCCTTAAACCATTTCACAGCCTCAGTCATTATTCTGTGATATCCGTCATGCAGTGGCTTATTGGGGAGCGTCTTGGCTTTACCACCGTAGCTGTAAAGCGCGGCCAGTTGATTGTCTGTATCTGGGCAGACAGGATCTCCCTCAAGACTCATTGCCAGTACCGGCACCTTGGTTTTCCGCCCGGTCAGTAACCCCTGATTTTTCAGAGACAACGCCTGAAGTTGGGTGAGAAAAGAGGCTGAAGCCTGTGATTTCCCCATACGCGATGCAATGGTATCCAAATACATAGGAGGGATAGCATTGAGACGCTGCATGTCACTCAACATTGAATGCAGAACACCACCAATGGAGACACACGACTTAATGCGGTTTTGCTCGACAAATGCCATACGAACTGCAGCGTTACCGCCAAAACGTACACCCATACAGCCAACACGATGATGATCAACCCAAGGTACTGAGGCGAGCTCACTCAGCATCGCCTGATGCAGTTTGCTGGTATCTTCGGTTAAAGACCAATGGCTGCTACGACCCACTGACGGCATGTCCAATGTCAGCATGGCGATATTCGCCGGAGCAAAGTATGTTTCGAACAGGCGCCATAAGTCGGTCTGCAATGCATCCAAACCACCGCTGATGATCACAGTAGGCAAAGGTTCATTGGTGTGGGGAAGGTATAAGAAGCCTTCGAGGGGTTTACCGTCAACTTTAGTGACAATGTTTTTGATTTTGTATGGGGACTTTTCAATGGCTGAATGGAAAGCTTTGTTCGCTAAAACTTCAGCCTGCAAAGACAGATGATCGCCTTTTAGGTGCGGATAGGCAGCAATACTGAAATGGGTGCAAGCGCGTAGCCAATGCTCAGCTGCTTCCACTTTTTTTCCCTGCTCTTCACAGTCCTGCGCCAGTTTTTGGTGCTTCATGCCCCCCTGTGTCCATTCATAAGACCAGTTGCCAGGACGATAGCCAACAACGGTATCCAGAAGGGTCTCATTGCTTCGATTGTTATCAGAACCCGCAATACGCGCCAGAGTGGCTTCCATATCAATCGGATCAACACCTTGCCAAATCCACTGCGGACGACGGAGTGTACGGTACCAGCTGTTATCGCTGTCACCATCCAATGCATTGTGTACACCATTTGGCGACTGATTGACCGACCCAACAATGGTCGATGTTTCTCTGGCGTGCTTATGCTGTTTGAAGAGTTTTACTGAAAGGTTTTCGGATTCGGTTTCGCTCACGGAACCTCTCCTTGATTAAATAACTGAACTGACACCATTGTATACCCAAAAATGCTCAAAACCATGACCTCACCTGAATGATAGACGCCTAAATTTGGTCATAAAAAAAGCCCCATAGAGGGGCTTTTCAAGTTCTTTAGCAATTAGCGCTTTGAGATTGGCTCAACGAAAGTTACGCCCATGTCCCAAGGTTGCTCAATCCAGCAATCCTGAGGGATGTCTACGACATAGTCATCTACCAGGTGTTTACCCGCTGGCTTCGCACAAACAGTCACGAATTTCGCTTTCGGGTACATTTCACGAATGACTTCTGCAGTACCGCCAGTATCAACCAGATCGTCCACTACCAGGAAGCCTTCGCCGTCGCCGTCTGCTTTCTTAAGAACACGCATATCACGCTGGTGATCGTGGTCGTAGCTAGAAATGCAAACTGTATCCACATGGCGAATACCCAGCTCACGCGCCAAAATCGCTGAAGGAACCAGACCACCACGGCTTACCGCGATAATGCCTTTCCATTGATCTGCAGGTAGCAGTTTTTCAGCCAGTTGACGGGTGTACATTTGCATGTTGTCCCAGGTGATAACAAACTTGTTGCTCATTTAGAAAACCTCAGGCGTTAGACGCCAATTTAACTCAGTCAAACGATTGCGGCGTATTGTGTCTTACATAACGAATTTCAGCAAGAACAGGGCAGCAAGAACCCAAATACTGATAGGCACATCACGTCCTTTACCGCTGAATGCTTTGATAGCACAGTAAGAGATAAAGCCCAGACCGATACCGTGAGCAATTGAATAGGTCAACGGCATCAGCAAACACACAACCACAACAGGTGCCGCTTCAGTCAGGTCGCGCCAGTTAATGCTTACCAGACCCGACATCATAAGAATAGCAACGTAGAACAGCGCACCTGCTGTCGCATACGCAGGAACCATTCCAGCCAGTGGCGAGAAGAACAGTGCCAGCAGGAACATGATACCTACGGTCACGGCTGTTAGACCGGTACGGCCCCCCGCAGCAACACCTGACACACTTTCAATGTAAGACGTGGTATTCGATGTACCCAGCACCGCACCCACAGTGGTTGCCGTACTGTCAGCCAACAGCGCACGGTTCAGACGCGGCAGTTTGCCATCTTTATCCAAAAGCTCAGCTTTTTGCGCCACACCTACCAAGGTGCCCGCTGTGTCAAACAGGTCAACAAACAGGAACGCGAACACGATAGAAATCAGACCCACTTCCATCGCACCGGCAAAATCTAGCTGCATGAAGGTTGGCGCAATGCTTGGTGGCGCAGACATGATGCCGCCATATTGGATTTCACCAAACAGTACGCCCAGCGCAGTCACGATAAGAATCGCAATCATTACTGCACCTTTGATACCGCGGTTAACCAGGCCAATGGTCAGGAAGAAACCCAGAGCCGCCATCGCAGGACCAAAAGAAGAAAGGTCACCCATTGAAACCAAAGTGGCTGGATGATCGACAACAATGCCAGAGTTTTGCAGTGCAATCAGCGCGAGGAACATGCCGATACCGGCAGAGATACCGGTACGCAGCGATAACGGAATAGAATGGATAATCCACTCACGCACCTTAAACAGACTCAGCGCGATAAAACACACGCCAGACAGAAATACCGCAGCCAGTGCGACCTGCCATGAGTAGCCCATTTGGAAAACAACGGTATAAGTGAAGAAGGCGTTCAGACCCATACCTGGTGCCTGAGCAACAGGATAGTTTGCTACCAAACCCATAATGAAACAGCCAATCGCCGCCGCCAAACAGGTTGCAACGAAGACTGCACCTCGATCCATGCCTGTTTCAGACAGAATCGCAGGGTTTACAAAAATGATGTAAGCCATTGTCAGGAATGTTGTCAGTCCCGCAATAACCTCGGTTTTAATATCTGTACCTTGCTCTTTCAGTTTAAAAAGACGCTCAAGCATGGCTTTCGGTTCCTTGGAAAGTATGAATTTAGCAAAAGTTGACGCAAACGTTTTCCACAAACGTTTGCGTGAAAATTTGACGCGAATATTACCCGCCACATCACAAAATTTCCAGCGGGAATAACTGTTTAAAAATCTTGATTGCTGACGAATTAAACGACATTTCGCGTTAGTGACTACTCGCCACTCTGCGCTCATCATGTTAGAAGGAAATACAGCTTAAGAAATGTACTGAGTTGAAATCTGAGAGATATATAAAGAAGTGACTCAACAGAATGAGAGGTGGTCAATATTTCACCAGACCACAGGTAAAAAAAACGCCACTTTAAAAGTGGCGCCAGATAAAAATGGCGTTTCCAAACTGCGGAAACAAAGTATCTGTTAGAGCGGGGTATTACAGTTGAGGACCTTAGCCCTCAGGGGGAACAAGTAAGCTTACTTGCGGTTGTATCCGAATGTCGCCGGATACCGAAAATTCGTGGTGTATACAGAACCGCGGTTCCAGTAGTGACACGCTGAACTACCTTTCATCAGCTTATTACCTCAAAAAAATTCGAAAAGAATGCAGCTTCGTTAAAAGCTCGGTTCCGTGGAGACGAATAAATTTCGGGCTTATCCATAAACAAATGAAAGCGCATGGCCATGTCCCGGGCAAACAGCCCAATCCAAGGGACGGTGAGATACTAGCCTATCTGTTATTTTATTACAACCATAAAAGCGATCGGGATCACATTTTATATCAATCACCTGCCAATTATGTAATTTAATTACACACAATTTCAGGTGTTATTGAGAAAAATGTTAAGACAACCAGCTATTTAGTCTTAATCGCTTGAATCGCCTCCAACTTGCTGAAAAAGTAGACATCATAACTATAAATGAGACACCAACAATAAGGACTCGCTCCCACAGGGCCGCAAACAGCGGTACAGGGAGGCGACAGGCTGAAACGGGCTCGCCCACTTCAGCCGCAACATAGGAATGTACTTTGATGCTTGTTGACGCTATTCGTAATATCAAAATCCGCCACCGCGTTTTCATTCTGGTCGCAATCACCCTCAGCGCCATGGTTGTTCCCATCTACCTGTTTGCCAGTCATAACTATCAAACGCTGATGGAATATAAAAAAGACGAAACCAAGGTTCTGGTTGATAGCGGACACTCGCTGATTGAACACCACTACAACCGATTTAAAAATGGGGATATTTCTGAGCAAGAAGCGAAACAATCCGCGTTAGATGCGATTGCTGCTTTACGCTATGACCAAAGTAACTACTTCTGGATCAACGACAGTAAACCTGCCATGGTCCTCCATCCCATCAAGCCCCAGCTGAACGGTCAGGATCTCTCCCAATTTGAAGATAAAGCTGGTAACCGCCTGTTTGTGGAAATGGCAGCGACAGCAAAACGCTCTGGTGCAGGTTTCGTCGATTATTTTTGGAGTAAACCAGGCTCAGAGATACCAGTACAAAAAACGTCTTACGTAAAACTTTTCGAACCTTGGGGCTGGATTCTGGGAACGGGCATTTATGTCGACGATGTAAAGACCACTTTTATTGGAGAGCTTAAGTTCCTAGTCACCTGTGTGGCCGTCATTCTCGGAATCGTTCTGCTTATCAGCGCTGCTATCGGACAATCCATCGTCGCGCCAAGTGCCCAAACAGCCAAAGCGCTAAAGGACATCTCCAGCGGTGAAGGCGATCTTTCGCATAGATTATCTTCTTCTGGTCGCGATGAGCTCAGTCAGATAGCCCGATTCTTTAACCGCTTTATCGACCAAATTCGCGGCATAGTTGGAGAGATCAACCCAGTCTCTGACACACTGGCAAAATCCGCCGACGAAATGGCGCGCCTTTCAGAGAACTCTGAAAGATTGGCGAATCAGCAAAGTGCAGAGATCGACAGTATTTCGGCTGCTGTTAATGAGCTGCTAGCCAGCAATCAAGAGATTGCATCCTCTGCTTCACACGCAGCTGAGGAAGCACAGCTGGCGGCGGAAGAATGTCAACAAGGCCAGAAGGTTGTGAACAATATGCATCATCAGATGCAGGGAATGGTTGATAGCCTCCAAAGTGCTGCCAACGAAGCAAATATGTTGGCCGATGATTCCAAAAATGTCGGCCAGGTATTGGACGTGATTCGTGCCATCGCTGAACAAACCAATCTACTCGCATTGAATGCGGCGATTGAAGCAGCACGAGCTGGCGATCAGGGACGGGGATTTGCAGTGGTTGCCGATGAGGTAAGAACGCTGGCTATTCGCACTCAACAAAGTACGGATGAAATTGAAACCATCATTACATCACTCCAATCCCGAGCCTCTTCGCTCAATACAGAATTAGGTAAAACGCAGACGCTGTCCGAAGCCACGACCGAGCATAACCAGTTAACCTTGCATGCATTAACTGCGATAGACACTAAAGTTGGGGACATCACAGGGGTAACACAGTCGATAGCTTCTGCATGCAGCCAAACAGCTGCTGCTACAGAGGAGATCAACGTTAATTTACACAACCTCGTTAGCAAAGGACGGGAAACCGTTGAGCAAAGCCGTGACCTGACCGAACAGAGTCTTGCTCTGTCAGCCGTCGGTGTTCAGCTAAAAAGTGCCATCGGTCAGTTCAAGATGTAAGCTCTCACTCGCCATTCAGAGATATGCTTTTAACAAAGCATACTTTTACGTTACAAATTCTGTTAGTTTGACGGCATGCCCCAGTGGCGTGCCGTTTTTGTATATGGAAATGGTATGTTGTATGGGCCAGAATCATTGTTATTAGAAGCCGTTTTGGCTTTGTGAAATGCCTTTTTATTTCTAGTTTTCTGGAGAAAGCCTGTGTCAGAAATCAGCCAACTATCGCCACAACCAGTGTGGCAGTTTTTCGATAAGATCTGTTCTATCCCTCACCCATCCAAGCATGAAGAGCAACTGGCACAGTACATTGTTGACTGGGCGACCAGTGAAGGCCTTTCTGTTACCCGTGATGACATCGGCAACGTGATCATCAGAAAGCCAGCCACAGCGGGTATGGAAAACCGCAAAGGTGTGGTGCTGCAAGCACATATCGATATGGTGCCGCAGAAAAACGAAAACACGGACCATGATTTCACGACAGATCCTATCCGTCCTTACATTGACGGGGAATGGGTTACCGCCGATGGCACCACTCTGGGTGCAGACAACGGTATGGGTATGGCGACATGTCTTGCCGTCCTTGCGTCTAAAGACATTGAGCACGGCCCACTGGAAGTTCTGCTGACCATTGATGAAGAAGCGGGCATGACTGGCGCGTTTGGTCTGAAGGCCGGTTGGTTGGAAGGTGAGATCCTCCTGAATACCGACTCTGAGCAGGAAGGCGAAATCTACATGGGTTGTGCAGGTGGCGTGGACGCCTCCATAGCATTCTCTTTGGAGCGCGAGACTCTAGGCGGCGGCTACGTCGGTAAAACGCTTCAGATTAAAGGCCTAAAAGGTGGTCACTCCGGTGTTGATATTCACACCGGCCGTGCAAATGCCAACAAGCTGTTGGGCCGTTTTCTTGCTGGTCACGCGAACGAATTGGGTCTTCGCCTGCTTTCGGTCCGCGGCGGTACACTTCGCAATGCCATCCCACGCGAAGCTTTTGCAGATGTTGCTGTCCCAGCAGCCAACGAAGAAAAACTGGCGAACCTCTTCAGTCATTTTGAATCTCTGCTGAAGGAAGAACTGGGCGCTGTAGAGACCTCCATCGCACTATCGGTTCTGGATGCCGAGCTCTCCGAGCAAGCTCTGAAGCCTTCGGTACAAAGCCGTATTATCGCCACCATCAATGCCTGTCCAAACGGCGTGATTCGCATGAGCGACGACATTCCCGGTGTGGTTGAAACCTCGCTTAACCTTGGCGTGATTACGACTGAAGACGACAAGATGACCCTACTCTGCCTGATCCGTTCACTGGCAGACAGTGGTCGCAGCTATGTAGAAAGCATGTTGAAATCCACCGGTGAGCTGGCTGGAGCTAAAGTGACCTTCTCTGGCGCGTACCCGGGTTGGAAGCCGGACCCAGAATCAGAAATCATGCATGTTTTCAGAAAAACCTATGAAGACATCTATGGTCGTGCTCCTGACATCATGGTGATTCACGCCGGTCTTGAGTGTGGCCTATTCAAGGAGCCGTATCCAAACATGGATATGATCTCCTTCGGCCCGACTATCAAGTTCCCACATTCACCAGATGAAAAAGTGGAAATTGCTACCGTGGGGCTTTTCTGGGAGCAAATGCTGGCAATGCTAAAGGCTATTCCCGAAAAAGCATAACCCAAAGAGAAAGAGCGCCAATTGGCGCTCTTTTGCTATTTTTTCCCTGCCATTACCACTCAAAGCTGAGTTGCGAAGGCTGGTTCTTATCGTCAGATTTCAAACCAACAGATAAGCCAATCAGTCGCACCCCCCTTCCCTGCTGACGCGCTAATGCTTCGCGTAATAACTCAGGGAACATCGCATTGTCATAACGCCACTGGCGATGCTCCACGGTGGTTTGCTGGAAGTCTGAAAATTTGAGTTTCACACCCTGACGAACAATTTCCATATTGGGTGAGACACGCTTAAGCCTTGTTTCCATCTCTTCGAACAGTGAGGCCATAACATCGAGGCATTCTGCTTCGGTTTGAATGTCCTCTGGCAAGGTTCGCTCAACGCCTACTGACTTTCTGACACGCTCTGTTTCCACACTACGTTCATCAATGCCATGGCAACGCTTCCATAAAGACAGACCAAACTTTCCAAACCGTTTAAGCAAAGCATTCTTATCAAATTGCTGCACGTCTTCGCCTTTGTATAGCCCCATCTCATGAAGCTTTGCCAAGGTAACCTTTCCGACACCGGGAATTTTCTCTAGTGCTAGCGTTTTTACGAAGTCATCGACCTCACCGGGTGTGACGACATACATACCATCGGGTTTATTAAGATCAGACGCCACCTTAGCCACGAATTTTACTGGTGCAATCCCCGCCGATGCAGTCAAGCCAAGTTCTTCTCGAATAGCACGACGGACATCCTCAGCAATCATGGTCGCAGAACCTCGAAAAAGTGAGCATTCACTAACATCCAGGTATGCTTCATCTAACGAGAGCGGTTCTATTTTGTCGGTATAGCGCTCGAAGATAGAACGGATTTGACGGGAAACGCTTTTGTATTTGTTCATGTCCCCACGAATCACAGTAAGATTCGGACAAAGTTTCAAGGCATGGCCCGTCGCCATGGCAGAACGAACACCATATTTACGGGCAATATAATTACAGGTCGAGATCACCCCTCGGCGCTTTTCAGAACCACCAATAGCAAGAGGGATGTCGCGCAGTGCCGGGTTATCCCGCATCTCTACTGCCGCGTAAAAACAATCCATGTCGACGTGGATTATCTTTCTCATAAACTCATTCGCTCAAATCAGACACTGTTTATATACACAGTATACAACCATTCTGTCAATCTACATTTCCTTGAGATAGTTAGGGGCTGTTGACCTTTGGTGGTTAAATTTTGTTCTCGCTATAAGCGTTTTAGGCGCGACGAGGTGTGTGCCGCCTAGCATTCTAAGCAAATACACCTCAACAAAGCATAAAACGCTTAGAG
>NZ_ANFM02000059.1 GCF_000333895.2 Grimontia indica
ACCATTAAAGTGACAGAAAGTGGCGGCGGACGTGATCCGGGTGTTGTCTTCGGCACAACCACTAGCACAGCCACCATCACCGATGCGGCAGACATTCCGAAAGTGGCCAGCATCACTGCTTTCCAAAATGCAGCAGAAGATGGTTGGGTGGGCTGGAACCTCAACATGACCAACACCTCCACCACCAACAGCACGGTGCAGTTGAACTTTAACGACGGTATCCACCAAGCTGATATTGGCAAGGACTATAACGGCAAGGTGCATGTTTACACCCAATCCGGCACCTTCCTGAAAGAAGTCGTACTCAATGCTTCTAACGGTTACAAAGCCAATATCACCATCCCTGCGGGTCAAACTGGCGTGAAAGTCTACGCTGACACCCTCAATGACAATGTCTTCGAGGGGAATGAGACCATCAAGATCCAAGGTGCCGTCATTGGTCAGCAAGGTTGGGTGCAATCCTCTGCTGCCGTCATCACCGATGACGCTGACATTCCGAAAGTCGCCAGCATTACCCATCTGCAAAATGCGGCAGAAGCTGGCTGGGTGGGCTGGAACCTCAACATGACCAACACCTCCACCACCAACAGCACGGTGCAGCTGAACTTCAATGATGGCCTCCATCAGGCTGACTTCGGCGCGGACTACAACGGCAAGGTGCATGTGTACAGCACTTCTGGCGCTTTCCTGCAGGAAGTCGTCCTGAATGCTTCTAACGGCTATAAGGCGAACATCACCGTTCCTGCCGGACATAGTGGCGTGAAAATCTATGCTCAGACCCTCAATGACAGCATCTATGAAGGGAATGAGACCATCAAGATCCAGGGTGCCGTCATCGGTCAGCAAGGCTGGGTTCAGTCTGCCAATGCGGTGATCACTGATGATGAAGCGCCGACTATCGTCACCTCTGTGACCAAGCTGCGTGATGGCGTCGAAGGCAGTACAACCCCAGGCTGGACGGTCAACTTCAATAACCCTGCTGATGAAGCCACCACTGTCAGATTGAACTTCAACGACAGCTATCATCAGGCGAAATTTGGCGAAGATTATTCCGGTAAGGTGTTTATCTACAACCTGGCAGGACAGAAGATTGGTGAAGGCGACATCAACGCGGCCAACAACTACCGCCTCGACATTTCCGTTGCTGCGGGCCAGAGCGGTGTTCGTGTCTATGCTCAGACCCTGAATGACAACGTCTATGAGGGCAACGAGACCATTCAAATCCAGGCGGCTGTCCCAGGTAGACAAGGGTTTGTGCAATCGGCTGAAGCTGTCATCACGGATGAAGCAGACCGTCCAGCATGGAAAATCAGTAATGCGACCACTACTGAAGGTGACTTTTTGGTGTGGGATATCTCTGTGCATACCGCCACAAAAGACAACTCATGGACGAAGATCGAGTTTGCCAATGGCACCGGTACCATCGGTACCGACACAACTGGCGCGACCAACTTCCAGGCTTCTTACGATGGCGGCGTGACTTGGGGAGCCACCAAGTACTATGGTAACCAACTGATCGTGCCTAAGGGCACAACCAGCTTCAAAGTGCGTCTGGCAACCAAAGATGATTCTGTCTATGAAGGCAATGAAACCATCACCATTAAAGTGACAGAAAGTGGCGGCGGACGTGATCCGGGTGT
>NZ_ANFM02000058.1 GCF_000333895.2 Grimontia indica
TGACAGAAGCCGCATCGCCTTCATTCGCCGAGGCGTTAGACACATTGGTGACGCGTGGCTTGTCCGCTTCATCCGTGATGACGGCTTCAGCAGATTGGATAAAGCCTTGTCTGCCTGGCACCGCAGCCTGGATCTGAATGGTCTCGTTGCCCTCATAGACATTGTCATTGAGGGTTTCAGCGTAGACACGCACGCCTTTTTGGCCGGCAGGGACAGAGATGTCTACTCGCCAGTTGTTGGCGGCTGAGAGTACCTCTTCACCGACTTTCTGACCTGCGAGGTTGTAAATAAAGACCTTGCCGGAATAGTCCTTGCCAAAATCAGCCTGATGATAACCATCATTAAAGTTCAGGCGGACCGTGGTGGCTTCGTCAGACGGGTTGTTGAAGTTCACTGTCCAGCCAGGAGCAGTGCCGCCTTCCACGCCATCACGCAGCTTGGTCACAGAGGTGACAATAGTCGCCGCTTCATCTTCGACAATGGTGACCGTACCGGACACCAGATTGCTTTGCCCATCGGCTTTGGCTTTGATGGTGTAGCTTTCATTGCCTTCGTAAGTGCCGTCTTCGGTGGTTTGAGAGCGCACCTGGAAGGTCTTGGTGTTAGCTGGGACACTGACCCAGTTCCCGCCGGAGAAATCGCCGGCGGCTTTCACCCAGCCACTGCCGTAATTGACCCAGAGGTCTTTGGTGTTGAAATCTTTGCCTTCGGTGGCCGAGCCGCCGTACGCATCGATAAACACACGGGTAGGGGTGGTGGACTCATTGCTGAGCGTGATGGTGACAGAAGCCGCATCGCCTTCATTCGCCGAGGCGTTAGACACATTGGTGACGCGTGGCTTGTCTGCTTCATCCGTGATGACGGCCTGTTCGGATTCAATTAAGCTCTGGCGCCCGGGGATCCCCGCCTGGATTTGAAAGGTCTCGTTGCCCTCATAGACATTGTCATTGAGGGTTTCAGCGTAGACACGCACGCCTTGCTGACCGGCAGGAACGTTTATATTGGCTCGCCAACCGTTGCTGGCATTGAGCACCACTTCCTGAAGGAAGGTACCCGATGTGCTGTAAACGTGCACTTTGCCGCTGTAGTCGTTACCGAAATCAGCTTGATGCAAGCCATCGTTGAAGTTCAACTGGACAGTGGTATTGGTGGTAGACGCATTGGTCATGTTAATCGTCCACCCCGGCCAGCTGCCTCCTTCAACGCCATCACGAAGGTGCGTGATACTGTCGATCATTGGGAGGTCAGCCTGGTCGTTAATGGTAACGGTGCCGGAAATCAGTGCACTTTGTCCATCAGCTTTCGCCTTGATGAGGTAAGTTTCATTCCCTTCATACACGTCATCCTGAGTCGTCTGAGAACGAATTTGGAACGTTTTGGTATTGGCAGGGACATCAATCCAGTTCCCGCCGGAGAAATCGCCGGCGGCTTTCACCCAGCCACTGCCGTAATTGACCCAGAGGTCCTTGGTGTTGAAGTCTTTGCCTTCCGTTGCTGTTCCGCCATTCCCATAGGCGTCGATAAAGATGCGGGTAGAGGAAGTAGACTCATTACTGAGTGAAACCGTGAGTGTTGCCATGCCGCCTTCATCGACGGTGGCGTTAGAAACAGCGGACACTTTAGGTTTATCAGCTTCGTCAGTAATGACCGCTTCATCAGATTGAATGAAGCCTTGTCTACCTGGAACCGCTGCCTGGATTTGAATGGTCTCGTTACCCTCATAGACGTTGTCATTGAGAGTTTCAGCGTAAACACGCACGCCTTTCTGGCCGGCAGGGACAGAGATGTCTACTCGCCAGTTGTTGGCGGCTGAGAGTATCTCTTCACCGACTTTCTGACCTGCGAGGTTGTAAATAAAGACCTTGCCGGAATAGTCCTTGCCAAAGTCAGCCTGATGATAACTATCATTGAAGTTCAGACGGACTGTGGTGTCTTCAATTGCAGCGTGGTCGAAGTTGACCGTCCAACCAGGAGCTATGCCGCCTTCGACGCCATCACGAAGCTGAGTCACAGACTCGACTTTTGCTTTGAAAGCAGTGTAGGTTTCTGCATCAGAAACAGTGACCGTATTTCCTGCATTGTCTGTTGCGGTCACGGTAGCGGTCACGGTTTTATCTGCCGCTGCAGCAAGGTCAGCACCTGAAACAGCGACTGAGAAGGTATTATCAGCTTTAACGGAGCCTGTGTACTCAACGTTGTTTACTGTAACAGTGACGACGTCACCGGGTTTTACATCGCCACGAACAACACCGGTAATGTCAATATTTTGCTGAGACTCTGCATAATTTATCGCGCCATCATCAGCGATATTCGCATCCAAGGTGATGAAGGCTTGGGCGGTAAGATCAACGCTGTAATTTTGGGTGGCATTGATGATGCCAGTATTACCAGCGGAGTCAGTTGCCTCCAATTGGACATTGATAGCTGAATCAGGATCAGCAACAAATTGGCTGCCAGGAACCGCGATTGAGAACTGTCCTGAGGAAGATACAGTGCCGGTGAACTCATTGCCGTTAACCGATACGGTAACCTGGTCACCTGCATTGAACTCTCCAGCGACTGTACCAGTAACGTTGATCGACTCACTGCTTTCTTGAGCATTGACGATGTTGTCTGCAGATATACTATCAATACTGATTTGCGTCGAGCTAGCATCAGGCCCAGAGGTATCAATGGTAAAGCCGGTTTCTGTGCTTGGTGCCGAGGTGTTACCAGCGGTGTCAGTCACGGTTGCTGTGATGGTGTAATCGCCTTCGTCAGGCAATTCACCGCCCGTGCCACCCAGATCTTCCGGCGACAGGGTCACAGGCACAGCGGTGCCGTCAGTCCAGCCGCCAGGGACAGTGGTGGTCACTTCATTGGTGGTGCCATCCGGTTGGGTGACAGTAACAGTGATGGTGTCGCCAGGTTTCGTACCTGTTGGTGGAGTGACCAGCACTTCCACACCATCAGTCAGTTCTTCTTCACCCACGCCGCCGGTGGCTTCTGGGATCACCACGGTTGGTGCTTCGTCGGTGCCGCCCGTGCCGGTGCCTTCGCCCGGTGCGGTGGTATCAATGGTAAAGCCGGTTTCCGTGCTTGGTGCCGAGGTGTTACCTGCACTGTCAGTCACGGTTGCTGTGATGGTGTAATCGCCTTCGCCAGGCAATTCGCCGCCCGTGCCGCCCAAATCTTCCGGTGACAGAGTGACAGGCACAGCGGTGCCGTCAGTCCAGCCACCAGGAACAGTGGTTGTCACTTCATTGGTGGTGCCATCCGGTTGGGTCACGGTGACAGTAATGGTATCACCTGGCAATGTGCCTGTCGGTGGGGTGACCAGCACTTCCACGCCGTCAGTCAGCTCTTCTTCACCCACGCCGCCGGTGGCTTCAGGGATCACTACGATTGGTGCTTCATTGGTGCCGCCGGTGCCGGTGCCTTCGCCCGGTGCGGTGGTATCAATGGTAAAGCTGGTTTCTGAGCTTGGTGCCGAGGTGTTACCGGCACTGTCAGTCACAGTGGTTGTGATGGTGTAATCGCCTTCTTCAGGCAATTCACCGCCCGTGCCGCCCAAGTCTTCCGGCGACAGGGTCACAGGCACAGCGGTGCCGTCAGTCCAGCCACCAGGGACAGTGGTCGTCACTTCATTGGTTGTGCCATCCGGTTGGGTCACAGTGACAGTGATGGTGTCGCCAGGCTGCGTGCCGGTCGGTGGGGTGACCAGCACTTCCACGCCATCAGTCAGTTCTTCTTCACCCACGCCGCCGGTGGC
This sequence comes from Grimontia indica, assembly GCF_000333895.2. Lineage (GTDB taxonomy): Bacteria > Pseudomonadota > Gammaproteobacteria > Enterobacterales > Vibrionaceae > Enterovibrio > Enterovibrio indicus. The sequence goes on from NZ_ANFM02000058.1 coordinate 3,752, forward strand.
TTCAGGGATCACTACGATTGGTGCTTCATTGGTGCCGCCGGTGCCGGTGCCTTCGCCCGGTGCGGTGGTATCAACGGTAAAGCCGGTTTCCGTGCTTGGTGCCGAGGTGTTACCGGCACTGTCAGTCACAGTGGTTGTGATGGTGTAATCGCCTTCGCCAGGCAATTCGCCGCCCGTGCCACCCAAATCTTCCGGCGACAGGGTCACAGGCACAGCGGTGCCGTCAGTCCAGCTGCCAGGGACAGTGGTCGTCACTTCATTGGTGGTGCCGTCCGGTTGGGTCACAGTGACAGTGATGGTGTCGCCAGGCTGCGTGCCTGTCGGTGGGGTGACCAGCACTTCCACGCCGTCAGTCAGCTCTTCTTCACCCACGCCGCCGGTGGCTTCAGGGATCACCACGGTTGGTGCTTCATTGGTGCCGCCGGTGCCGGTGCCTTCGCCCGGTGCGGTGGTATCAATGGTAAAGCCGGTTTCTTCGCTTGGTACCGAGGTATTGCCAGCAGTATCCGTTACGGTTGCAGTGATGGTGTAATCGCCTTCTTCAGGCAATTCACCGCCCGTGCCACCCAAATCTTCCGGCGACAGAGTGACAGGCACAGCAGTGCCGTCAGTCCAGCCACCAGGGACAGTGGTCGTTACTTCATTGGTGGTGCCATCCGGTTGGGTCACGGTGACAGTGATGGTGTCACCAGGCTGAGTGCCTGTTGGTGGGGTGACCAGCACTTCCACACCATCAGCCAGTTCTTCTTCACCCACACCGCCGGTGGCTTCTGGGATCACCACGGTTGGTGCTTCATTGGTGCCGCCGGTGCCGGTGCCTTCGCCCGGTGCGGTGGTATCTATATTGAAACCGGTTTCTTCGCTTGGCACTGAAGTATTGCCAGCGGTGTCGGTCACGGTTGCCGTGATGGTGTAATCGCCTTCGCCAGGCAATTCACCTCCTGTGCCGCCCAGATCTTCCGGTGACAGGGTCACAGGCACAGCGGTGCCGTCGGTCCAGCCTGCAGGGACAGTGGTCGTGACTTCATTGGTGGTGCCATCCGGTTGGGTCACGGTGACAGTAATGTTATCACCTGGCAAGGTGCCGGTTGGCGGAGTGACCAGCACTTCCACGCCGTCAGTCAGCTCTTCTTCGCCCACGCCGCCGGTGGCTTCCGGTATCACGACGACTGGCGCTTCATCCGTACCATTCGGTCCTTTGCCTTCACCTGGTGCAATATTGTCGATGTCGATGATGGTTGAAGCTTCTGATGTTACCCAATCTTGCTCGTCTATGATCGCAGCTTGGATAACTAAAGATTCATCAATTTCCTCTAGCTTGTCACTCAAGATCTCGGCATAAATCGTGACGCCTTCAGCCCAAGCGGGGATGACGATGTCTGCGATGTAACCGTTTTCGCTGGTTAAGGTGACTTCCTGAAGGAGGTATTGTCCATCCAGCGAGTAAATCTGCATCACGCCTGAGTAGTCTTCACCAATAGTTGCTTGATGTAGTGCGTCATCAACACGCAATTGAACTGTTGTTGGCGTGGTGGAGGCGTTTGACATATTAAGGGTGAAGCCAGCGGCCTGACCATCTTCAGAACCATCATTGAGATAGGTAATGCTTGATACGGAAGGGCGGTCCTCTTCATCAGTAATGGTTGCTGCGTCAGAGTTAACCCAACCTTGTTGGCCCAAAACGCCCGCACGGACTACCAGAGTTTCGTCACCTTCGTAAATGTCGTCGTTGACGCTTTCAATATATACAAGTACGCCACTCTCACCCGCTGGCACGGTAACGTCAGCTCTGAAGCGGTTGGCTGAGCTTAGCGCGACTTCTTCCAGAAACTCACCATCAAGCGAGTAGACTTGAATCACACCTGTATAGTCCACAAAGAAATTAGAGGTGTGCAGTCCGTCACTCAGAGTTAGTTTAAACGTAGTGTCGGTGGTAGAAGTGTTGGTCATATTCACCTGATAACCAGGTAATTTTCCACCTTCCTCGTCTTCTTGCACGACGGTGATGTTGTTAACTAGTGGTCTGTCTGCATCATCATTAATGGTGACGGTACTGGTTACTGCGTCAGTTTGCTCTGAAGTGGAAGCAGTGAGCGTGATGATTTGATCGCCGTTGTAAACATCGTTGTCAGTGTTATCAAAACGCACCTCGAAGGTGTCAACAGAAGCTGGAACTGTAAAAGTCGTCCCGCTAACAGAAACCCAGCCGTCACCGAAGTTTACAGACAGATTGTTTAAGGCGATGTTTGCATCGTCAATTTGTGCGGTGAGCGTGACTTCTACAGGTTTGATAGAAGCGCCGCTCAGAGTAACCGTCGTTTGGGCTTGCTGACCTTCATTGACACTCACGTCAGTCATAGAGGTGACTAACGTAATGTCGTTTTCGTCAGTGATGAGAGCTGCTTCTGAGTTGACCCAGCCTTGCTCTCCACTGACGGCTGCACGAATAACCACAGACTCCGGGCCTTCATAGATGGCATCGTCGGTTGTCATTACATAAACAACAACGCCGTCATCACCAGCCGGGACGGTAATATCGGCTTTGAATTTGTTGTCTCTACCTAGAGTAACTTCCGTGAGGAATTCGCCGGAGACGGAATAAATCTGCAAGACACCGGAGTAATCTACACCGTATTTGACGTCATGGAGGGAGTCGACCATGTTCAGTGTCACTGTGGTGTCAGAGGCAGAAACGTTCGTCATGTTGACTTTGAAGCCGGGCGCGTCGCCACCTTCAATACCGTCTCGAACAGCGACAATGTTATCTACTGTCGGTACGCCTGCAATGTCTTTAATTGTCACGTTACCTGAGACACTTTCAGTTTGACCGTCGACATTTGCACTGATAGTGAATGTTTCATCACCTTCGTAAATGTTGTCACTGATTGTGTCGAAACGCACTTTAAACAGGGTTACTGGGCCTGGTACATCAATACTTATTTGATTGGTGTTACTGTCAACGCTCGCGTTGACCCAGCCTTTGCCAAAATTGACTGATACATTTTCTAAGTCAATATCGTTACTGTTGCTTGGTGTTAGCAATACAGTGTTGTTGGTGGTCGAAGGGTTACTCATCGTGACGGTGAGCTCAGCGTGATTGCCTTCAAACACTGTGGTATCAGAAACGGCAGCCACAGTGACAATGTCGGTCTCATCAGTAATGGTAGCGGCGCCAGAAACCACCCATCCTTGTTTTCCACTCACTGCTGCTCGTATAACAAGCGATTCGTCACCTTCGTATAGGTTGTCGTCAATGACATTGACACGGATAATGACGCTTTCCTCACCAGCAGGGATGTTGGTGACGGCTTTAAACGCATTGTGGGTGCCAAGATTGATTTCATCAAGAAGCTCTCCTGACAAAGAAAAGACTTGAATTGCGCCATCGTAGTCTTTGCCAAAATCGAAATCATGCAAATTGTCATTAACGTTAAGCGTGACTTCGGTGTCTTGAAAGTAGGCGTTGGTCAGGTTTAGTTGAAAGGCGGGAGCTTGGCCGCTTTCTACGCCTTCTTCTAAAACAGAGATGCTTTCGACAACAGGGGGAGTCGCGACGACATCAACAACGGTGATTGTGCCTGTTGCTGCTTCGTTTTGACCTTCTGCTAATACATTGACAGTAATCGTCTCATTACCTTCAACTTCATTGTCTTCAAGCACATCTACACGGAGTTTCACTTGTTTCACTGAGGAGGGGACGGTGATCCATGTTCCTTCTGTGGTGACTTCGCCATTGGCTTGAACCCAGCCATTGCCTAGGTCAATCCATAAGTTGGCAAAGTCGATATCTGTATTATCAGCCTGCGGTGACACGAGAACTCTGGTGTCGAAGTTAGAAGGATTGCTGAGGGTAAATGCGAACTCTGCTTGGCCACCTTCTTTGACTGTGGCATCAGAGACGGATGCCACCGTCGGCTTGTCACTTTCGTCCGAGATGACTGCCGCTTCAGAGTTAACCCAGTTATTTCCGGTGATCGCACGAATAACGATAGTTTCATCACCTTCGTAGGTGTTATCGTCTGAAGTGATTGCATAGACAACAACACCTTCTTCGCCAGCAGGTACTGTGATGTCGGCTTTGAATTTGTTCTCTTTACTTAGCGTTACTTCGGTGAGGAATTCACCTGAAAGAGAGAAAACTTGCATGACACCTGAGTAGTCACTGCCATAGCTCGCACTATGAACGGTATCATTGGCACTCAATGTAACGGTGGTGTCTTCGATGGTTGCTTGGTCAAGATTGACGGTCCAGCCCGGAGCTGTGCTGCCTTCAACGCCGTTATTCAGCAAAGTGACAGAAGAAACAGTGGACTCATAAGCGCTGTAGCTCTTTGAATCATTGACGAAAGATGTGTTGCCGTTTGAATCCGTCGTTTCGACAGATGCTGTTACTGTTCGCGTTTCGCTACTAGCCAGTGTGCTACCTGGTACAGAAACAGTAAATGTGTTGTCAGCGCTGACAACACCGATAAATTGGTTGTTATCAATGGACACAGTAACTGTGTCACCCTCACTTATATTCCCACTAACAATGCCCGTTATGTCTATGTCTGTTTGTGCCTCCGCGTATGTTAAGGCAGCATCACCAGCGATTAAATTGTCGAGCGTTATTGTAGTAAGGGTATTCGCGTTCATATCTCTTCCTTTAGTTATGTTTGTTTGGCGTTTTATCGAGGGCCAGACACCAAAATCCTCTTTTTTCGCTATTCAAATCTCGCTATTCAAACGTTGCGAACTTGAAATAGTTAGATAAAACATCCATGCATCTCATTTCATAAACATGTGACCGTAATGCATTACATGCTGTGTACATAGTTTATGCTTGCAATCTGTTGCCTTCCAACGAGTTGTGAGCCGAAAAAAGTATTACTTACGGGTGAGTAAGGTTGATATTTGCATTAATTCTCAGCTTCGAGACTGGATGGAAGGCCTGCGTCAAAGAAAAACCTTACATCCATGTCCAATTTGCAAGATGTATAACTATGTCTTAGAGATGCTCATCTAAAGTTGGATTCTCCAAATGTGTAGAAGTGTTTTCGACGACGTCTGTAGCTGTCGCTTTCTGGAAGAGTTCTTTAACATTGTCGTCACCAAACACACCGCTCTTAATCATTCCGTTCTCATCGACAATGTCATCCAGTGAAACATCCTGAAGAATGATCTCCTGATTCCAAGTGTGGTCTCCATCCGTATCGACTCTGAGTACCAAGGATCCATCCTGTTCAAACATGTCGACATTATCTTCGCTAAGTAGATGGTCCTGGCTGTCCTTTACAAGGTCAGAAAGATCGAGGGAAGACTGCCCAACCGTGAAGTCTGTGACTGTGTCCGACCACGGTTGATCCGTGACATCTTCGCTATGCCATACGAGGTCTGCACTATCCAGCCCACTGATACTGTGCTCTTCAATTAAACCAACAAGGCTTGTTTCCTCTTCAGGCGCTTGTTGTGTGGAGAACCAAACATCAGCAGCGGTGCGCTCCTCGCCATCTGTTGTGGTGTAGGTGGATGTCTTGCCTATGAAATTGTTGTTTTGTTCGATATCTGAGGATTGTGCTTCCAGATTGATTGAAGCGACGCCGGCTTCTTCCAGACTGAGGAGCTCTCCCTCATCTGTTTCGCCATCCATATCTTTATCGACCCAAACACCAAGTTCGGAATAAATGGCATCATTTTTGTCGATGACGCCATCTGCGTTGGTATCGTGCTGTGCCATCGCTTCATAGCCGTCGGCAGCTGTCGTACCGTCTTGTAGTAGGGTGTTGGAACCAAATAGCTCAGAACCATCATTGATCTGACCATCTTTATTGATGTCACGAACCAGCAGGCCATCACCACCAGATACCCAGCCAGTACTTACATCTTGACCATCGCCGTTGTAGTCGAACCTCACAGGGTTTGCGGTTACATCGCTGGTTTCAATGCCGTCTCCATCTAAATCAAGCACGATTGGTGTGATATTGGGGGTTACGCTGACACTGTTTTTGGAAGAGCCACTTTTTGCACCAATGGCACTTAGTGTTCCGGCTGAAGTGTAATAATCAGTGCCTTGCACATGGAAAAAGCCGTCGCTATCGGCGTACACCGCTTTTCTGGTGCCATCGGGGCCGTAAAGGAAAACTTTTTCATTTGGTTGCCAACGGTTACCGGTGATATGTTGGGCGCCGCCTCCATCAATGTGCCAATGTACGAATCCGCCTTTGCTGTTGCTTGTGTCTGTGTGGCCAGCATCAAGTACGAGCACAGTTCCTTCGACCTGACCTGTTTGTATATGTGTTTCAACACCAGTCGGATTTACTAATATTTTAAGCTTTTCATTTCCTTCGACTTTATTGTCGTTAATTGGCTTGACACGGATTTGTAATTCAGTCTGGAAAGCCGCGATGGTCATTTTGCTTCCACTCTTGAAATTAGCCCAACCCGAGCCTGTCCAATATTCATAATTCCCAACGTCTTTATTGGTAATATCAGGATTGGCACCCGTGAATACATTCACTTTTACGCTTGTTGCCTGATCAACTGGCTTACTGAGTTTTATGCTGAAAGTGGCCCAATTTGACTCAGTGACTTTGTTATTGGTATTGGTATTAACGACTGAAAGCGAGGGTTTATCTGCTTCATCGGTGATCGTTGCCGCAGCGGATTGCACCCAACCTTGCTGACCAATGACGGCACCTTGGATCTTGATGGTCTCATTCCCTTCATAGACATTGTCATTGAGGGTATCGGCATAAATTTTGACGCCGCTTTCACCAGCAGGGATGGTGATATTGGCCTTGTAGCCATTAGAGGCATTGAGTACGACTTCTTTCAGGAAAGTGCCGGACTTGGTGTAAACATGCACCTTGCCGTTATAGTCTGCCCCGAAGTTGGCCTGATGAAGGCCGTCATTAAAGTTGAGCTGCACCGTGCTGTTGGTGGTGGAGGTGTTGGTCATATTGACCGTCCAGCCGACCCAACCATCTTCCGCCGC
>NZ_ANFM02000057.1 GCF_000333895.2 Grimontia indica
ATCACAACGCCAGTCAATCTCGCTGAATCCTGCATCTTCAGGTTGTTTGGGTATATTGCTTAGGTAAGAACAGTGCAATCTCTTCTTCGGTCAGCTCGCGGTATTCACCCGGCTCAAGTTCTTCATCCAGAATGAGTTCTCCGATGGATTCACGATGAAGACCAACCACCTTGTTGCCTACTGCGGCAAACATGCGTTTTACCTGATGGTATTTGCCTTCGTGAATGGTCAGAAGCACTTCTTTTTCGTCTATCTGTTCCATCTGAGCAGGTAAGGTTTCTGTCTTCTCGCCACGCAGTTTAATACCTTCTGCAAAAGTCGCTGCAACGCCCTCTTCGACCGCATCATCCAACCACACTCGGTAAGTCTTGTCGCATTTGTGTTTTGGGGACGTCACACGGTGTGACCATTGGCCATCATCGGTCAGAAGCAATAGACCGGTGGTATCGCAATCCAAGCGCCCTGCAATGTGCAGCTTCTCAGCACCGATTTCATCCAGCAGGACAAAAACCGTTGGATTGTAAGGGTCGTCGTGCGAACAAACATACCCTTCAGGCTTATTCATCATGAAGTAACGAGGACCGGACAGGCTCAGCGACATGCCATCGAATTCTACATCCGCATCTTCGGCAATTTTGATAGCACCGTTTTTGATGACTTCACCATCAACCGTGACACGTTCTTCTTTGAGGACTTTCGCTGCTTGTTTGCGCGTAACACCGACTGTTTCGCACAAGAATTTGTCTAGCCTGATCATTGCTTTTCACCACATATTTCTGAGGGCGCGGATTATATACTTAAACTCCCAAGAGAGGCAGTGTTTAAAGCTCGCAGCCGGGTGTTTTATCAGGAAAGTTCAGATCCGTTTATGTGCTCTCATTCCTTATTGTTGAAATTGCACTCTCCGATTCTCTGTCTATAACTAAGAGATGTCGAACTTAACAAAATCGCCACAGTCTAAACTCGTGACTTCTAAAATATGATTATAATCTCCCATCGACTAACTTATTGATCAGGGAAGCATTTATGAAAATTACGCTGCAGTCGCCTTCCGTAGAGTCAATGCCACGTCTGCTTGAACTGTCAAAGTTTATGCACGACCACGAGGCACTGACTTTTGATGTCGAACATGTGACTTCCGCATTCAGTTTCCTCATTGGACACCCTAACCATGGCGACGTTTTCCTTATCAGCCTTGAGCAAGGAAACGAGCAGGAAATTATCGGATATGTTGTGCTTTGTTACAGCTTCAGTATTGAACTGGGCGGACAAATCGCGGTGATCGACCAAATCTTCCTCCAGCAGGATTGGCGTCGACAAGGTGTCGGCTCTCATGTTCTACCGAATATCGAGGCGCATGCCCTCGAAAAAGACTGCCACGCTGTGATTCTTGAAGTGAACATTGGTAACAGCGGTGCCAGAGAGTTTTACGAGCAGTTTGACTATATGGCTCGCCGCCAGCATTGCATTATGTCCAAGCGTTTATCGCGCTAGCCTTTACATTGTGTGGCAGATACACTGGGCAGCCTTGAATTGGCTGCCTTTTTGATTCCATGTATACCCTTCGTCCTTATCAGGCTGACGCGGTCAAAGCCGTCGTCCACTACTTTAGAAACAACACCACACCAGCCGTAGCGGTTCTCCCAACCGGTGCAGGAAAAAGCCTGGTTATCGCAGAGCTGGCGAAGTTGGCACGTGGTCGAGTTTTGGTCCTTGCCCATGTGAAAGAGCTTGTTGAACAAAACCACGAAAAGTATGAAGGGTATGGGCTGAAAGGCGGGGTTTTTTCGGCCGGACTCGGCAGAAAAGAAAGTAGCGATAAAGTCGTCTTTGCTTCTGTGCAATCCGTGGTGCGGAATCTTGATGCATTCAAAGATCAGTTTTCTTTGTTAGTTATCGATGAATGCCACCGCGTGCCGGATAATGAAGACAGTAGCTACCGTAAAGTCATTTCCCATCTCCAAACCGTTAACTCTGGCATTAAGGTATTGGGTCTAACAGCGACACCTTATCGACTTGGTATGGGCTGGATTTATCAATATCACACCGCTGGCCGTGTTCGCAGCGAGAAACCCCGATTCTTCCGCGATTGCATCTTCGAGTTACCCATCAGATTTTTATTAGATGAAGGCTTTCTTACCGAAGCGAAGATCCTTGATGCGCCAGTGTTGAGTTACGACTTTTCATCACTCAAAGCGTCACCAACAGGATTCTATAAAGAAGCGGATTTGGACCGTGTGATAGAAAACGCGCCAAGAGCAACACCTCAAATCATTAATCAGGTTCTGGATTACGCCAAAGAACGGCATGGCGTGATGATCTTTGCCGCCACGGTAAAACACGCTCAGGAAATTCTCACCCTGCTGCCTGAGAACGAATCGGCACTCGTCATCGGTGATACAGCGCAAGATGAACGTGACAGCATAATCCAGCGCTTCAAAAATCGGGAAATTAAGTATCTGGTCAACGTCTCTGTGCTGACAACTGGCTTTGATGCACCACACGTTGACCTTATCGCCATCTTGCGTCCGACAGAATCCGTCAGCCTGTATCAACAAATCGCAGGACGAGGATTACGCCTCTCTCCCGGTAAGACTGACTGTTTGATTCTGGATTATGCAGGCAATGTCTACGACCTATATCAACCTGAAATTGGCGATCCTAAGCCGGATAGCGATAGCGAAATCGTTACTGTTCCCTGCCCTGCCTGTGGCTTTAACAACAATTTCTGGGGCAAGTTGGATAACAATGGTTTTCTCATTGAACACTATGGCCGTCGCTGTCAGGGCTTCTTTGAAGACGATGATGGAGAACGTGAAATCTGTGGCTACCGCTTCCGCGCCAAGTTTTGCAGCGAGTGCGGCGCAGACAACGACATAGCCGCAAGGCGGTGCCACCAATGTGATCACGCATTGGTCGATCCTGACAAAAAGCTGAGGGACGCCTTAAAGCTCAAAGATGCGATGATCATGGCCTGCGCTGACATGCGATTAACGGCAGGTAAAAACAAATTCGACAAACCGCAGTTAAAAGTCACCTATGTCGGGCAGGATGGCGCAGAAATTCATGAAGTCTGGCCCCTTTCGACCAAACGCCAAAAGGATGAATTTCTCGCTAAATTTATCAATCCACATTTGGTTGACCGACACAGACCTTTTACAGACACAGCGCCTTCTAAAGTCGCGCGTGCAGAACACAGGCTGAGGTTTCCTGACTTTATTGTGGCGAGAAAGAATGGGCGTTTTTGGGCGATTAGGGATAAAATCTTCGACCTGAATCAGTTTGCCTCACAACAAGAGGTCAGAACCATGCTGACCAACGTGGCTTGAGTGGGAAATTCACGCAACCCACCTCGAACTTGGTGATAAAGAATACTATGCGTGTAGTTATCAAGCTAACAGGCATTAAATCACTGGTAACGCTTGTTATTACCCAGTCTCAATGTTAGTATCCGCGCTCGATTTACTTGGTACTTAGTTTGGTCGCAAATCTAGGTACTTATTTTCAACTCTCTATTTAAGAGTATTTATTATGAAATTCGAAGCAGTAGTACGTACTGAGCAGGGTAAAGGTGCGAGCCGCCGCCTGCGTCACGCTGATCAATTCCCAGCAGTAGTTTACGGTGGCGAAGCAGCTCCTGTAGCAATCGCTCTGGACCACAAAAAAGTGATCACTCAAATGGACAAGCCTGAGTTCTACGAAGCGATTACTCTGGTTATCGACGGTGCTGAAGTTAACGTTAAGCCTCAGGACATCCAACGTCACCCATTCAAGCCAAAAGTTATGCACATGGATTTCATCCGCATCTAATTGCGTTTGAGCTTGAATTGAAAAAGCGCCTCTCGAGGCGCTTTTTTTGTATCCGTTGTTTGCCTTCAGCTAATCAGTCTTCATCACCAAACAGGGACTGTTGTGGGCTGACCTCTTCCACATTTCCTTCAGCTTCTTTCGCCAATTTAGCCCGCATCACACGCACATAACGCTGCTTACAAAGTCGAATCACATTGCGTCTTTGCTCACCGGTAAAATCGTTCCAGTGAAAACGCTCTTCCCTGCTTCGAAAGCAACCTTTGCAATAGCCTTTGTTATTCACCTGACACACACCAATGCAAGGGCTAGGCACGGTAAAGAAATCGAGTTGTTCCATACACCCTCCGATGTCGTTTGTGTCTGTGTTTTCATTCAAGCGAGTTTTCACTCGAAAAGCAAATTTCCTTCTGTAACTCGCTGATATTAACTTTACGCCCAATCATTTCCGCTTAGGTGATTTCCACTAGCGAAATAAAATTCCATTGCGTTTAGTGGTCTAAATTTGTTAAGTTGACCACATAACCTTTTGGGTTATCGCCTTTTTGCAGTACAGAGCTCCAACTCTGAAAGAATAAAATAAAAGGGCGCAAGGATGATTGTTATTTAGGAGGAGTTATGTCGTTTTTCGTTCCGTCCGCTGAGTCCCAAGATCACGCAGAATCCATTTACCTAGCCATTGCTAAACACGTTGATGCCCCAGTCAAGGATTCGCGCATTGAAAGCCTGACGTGGGAACATGAAGGTCAGGAAGTGAAGGCTAAAGTTGGCGATAAATTACCGACCTGCTTTGGCACAGATGATGAAGTTATCCTGGCCATTTTTGATTGTGGTGATGTCTATAAAGTGTGTACACCAAACCGTGGTGCAGTCTGCTTTGACCCGGTTGTTGCCTCTCGCACTTACGTTTCAAGCGTCGATTTCTTCTAGCTCGAAGTATTTTGAAGACAAAGAGCCAGGCAATAAATGCCCGGCTCTTTGTTTTTCTTCAACGAATAAACCCGAATTTAGAACAATCCTAACTGTGGCATCGCCAAATCATCAAAGTTCTTCCCGACGAAAGGCAATATACCGTCTGCAATCGGCTTCAATTGTTTGTCGACGTAATGTTGATAGTCATACGGACTATCCAACGCTTCTAATGGCTCGGCACCGTTAACAGTGATTATGTATTCAATCCAACCGCCGTGCTGATACTGAAGGTTACGCCCTAGCTTCTTATTCGCCTCATCGGCTTTGCGTGCTGCTTTTACATGCGGTGGCACATTCTTTTCATAGTCAGAAAGCTTACGGCGTAGTCGTTTACGATAGATAAGTTGCGCATCATTATTACCGCGTAACGTATTCTCAACCGTATTACGCACGTACTCTTCCACCTCTTCCTCATCGAATACCTTCTGATACAAGGTTTGTTGGAATACCTGCGCCAAGGGCGTCCAGTCCGTCCGTACCGTTTCCAACCCCTTATAGACGATACGTCGCTCACCATCTTTATTGACCAAACCCGCATAGCGCTTTTTACTGCCGGTATCCTGTCCACGAATCGTGGGCATCAGGAATTTCTGGTAGTGGGTTTCGTATTCAATCTCAAGCGCCGAGGTAATGTCATAGTTTTCGGTTAAGTGATTAATCCACCAAGCGTTGATATGTTCCACCAGCGCTTTACCCACTTCATCCGCTTCTTCGTTTGAATAGAGCCTTCCCAGCGAAACAAAGGTCGAGTCAGTATCGCCATAAATGACTTCATACCCTTTTGCTTCAATCAGCTCACGGGTAGTCTTCATAATTTCATGACCACGCATGGTGATTGACGACGCCAGCCGATGATCAAAGAAGCGGCAGCCCGATGAACCCAAGACGCCGTAAAAAGAGTTCATGATGATCTTAATCGCCTGTGAGAACGCCTTTTCGCCTTTCAGTTTGGCTTCGTCGCGGGCTTTCCAAAGGTTTTCGATCAATGACGGCAGGAAATGTTTTTCTCGGTGGAAGACACCACCACGAAAGCCAGGAACACTGCTTTCCTGAGCCTGAAGCCCTTCAATCAAACCTAAGGGGTCGATCAAAAACGTACGGATTATCGAGGGATAGAGGGATTTGAAATCCAATACCAGCACGGAGTCATACAAGCCAGGCTTACTATCCATCACATAACCGCCGGGGCTGGCAATCCAGTTTTCGCTAGCCAGCGTTGGCGCGATATAACCAGCTCGGTGTAACCTTGGCATATAAAGATTGGTAAAAGCCGCCACTGAACCGCCAATACGATCCAGTTCGATGCCCGTTAAACGGCTGCGCTGGATAAGAAATTCCAGCAAGTGAGTTTGCTCAAAAATGCGGTTAACCAGCACGCAGTCCTGCAGGTTGTATTTTGCGAGTGCTGGCTTGTCATCACGGAACATACGGTTGATGGAGTCCATACGATCGTAGGGATTGTCAATCGCTTTGCCTTCGCCGAACATTTCACGGGATACCGATTCAAGCGACCATGAGCGAAAGCTGTATGTCGCCGTTTTCAGCGCATCAATGCCATCAATCACCACACGCCCTGGCAAGGTGATAAACCCCTGTCGGCTGTTTGAAGAATCGCGCCAATGTGCCTTTTCGCCACCGCGCCCCAATCGTAAATCCAGCTTGTGAAATGCAGCGCGTTTGACCAGAAGTCTGAAGTCAAAATCAATCACACTCCATCCCACGACCACGTCAGGGTCAAAGGTGGCAAACCAATCATTGAGAGCTTTCAGCAAGTCATATTCTGATGCTACCCACTGAATCCAAGGGTACTCATCAGCATTAGCTGGTTTGTCGCCAATCATGATGACACGGCTATCACGCTCGCTATCTAGGCCTATGGAGTAAAGTACGCCCTTCTCTGAGCACTCGATATCGAGAGACACGCGGGAAAGCGAAGTGGAATAGTCGGACGATTTCGCTTTGGCTTCGCGATATTCCGTAAAGCCTCTGCGTTGGGTCGCCTTACCAGCGAAGGTTAATCCACCACAAATAAACCTTTCCATCAGATAGCGGTCAGGCAAACGAACATCAGATTCGAGGGTATCAATCTCTTCCATCTGAAGAAGGCGGCTTGCACGATTGGCAGCGTTGATAGTATTGAAGTAAAAACCAGATACCGTTTGGAGAGCAAAGTCTTTCAAAGGCAGTTCGCGGCAAGTGAAGGCGATACCTGCGGTATTGAGTATTGTCTGAGCCTGATTCACATGAACGGACGCAACAAAAAACACTGGCTTTTCGCCCGTGACAATCAATTTCGCGGGTCCATTGTCGGTCTGAACCCAGAGTGTCAGTTCAGTCTGTTCGCCGATATCACGGCTGTGTCGACTGATTAAAAAACCGTCTTGATACTGCAAGTTAGCCTCAGAAGTAGCAATCTCAGGTGCAGTATACCCCAGCTTGTCGCCTATCGTTGATTTTATCTGTACGTACAAACAGTGTTTGATTCATTCTCAGAATTCCTCCATTCAATTCAGTAGCCTACTGCTATAGTTCCTAAGTCAATGGAGGAAGTATGATGAGCAGTCAGGTCTCACATATCGTCGTCGTCGATGACGAGCAGGAAGTGAGAGACGTCCTAGCCGATGCCCTAGTTCAGGTTGGTTACAACGTCACGAAAGCAAGTAATGGAAGCCAGCTACGAGCTGCCCGCGATGTCGACTTAGCAGTGATCGACCTTCGTCTAAATAACGAAGATGGTCTCCAGTTAGCGCGTCAACTCAGGGAAAACAGCGATATTCCCATTATGATGCTCACTGGCAAAGGGGATGCCACCGATCTGATTATTGGACTGGAAGTCGCAGCCGATGATTACATGATGAAACCCTTCAACCTGCGCGAGTTCACCGCCCGGGTAAATGCGCTGCTTCGTCGAAGCAAAAAATCTCAGGCGATTGAATCCAAACCTATCATAAGTGACGAAACCCTCTATCAATTTTCTGATTGGACGCTCAACCTTTCCCGACGCCAACTCATTCATACCAATGGGCACCAAGCCGACCTGACTTACGGTGAGTTTTCCCTCCTCGAAGCCTTTATTTCCTCCCCCCAGCGCGTCTTGACCCGAGAGCAACTCATGGAAAAAACACATGGCTTCGACACTGATTCCATGGACAGGACAATCGATGTTTTGGTGGTCAGGCTTAGGAGGAAAATCGAACCAAACCCTCGAATTCCCTCGTTGATCAAAACTGAGCGTGGTCTCGGTTATCGCTTTGACTGCTCCGTCGTCCAAGTCATGAATTCGGCATTAAGCGACCAGTAATGCGAAGCCAGAGTATTCGCCCGCATTTAATGCTGACACTGTCGGTGTTGTTACTTCTCACCACACTGATGGCGGGCTTTTCCCTGTTTACGTTATGGCAGAATCAATACCTGCTCGATCGCGTCACGGAAACTACTCTGACCGATACGCAAACGGCTTTGAATCTCTCTGAAGGTGTCGCCCAAATTGCGGCAATGGCGCCTTATACCGCCTCCTCTGCCCGCCCATTTCAGGTACAGAACGAAAAAGCCCAGCTCTACGCCAGAGCAAAAGCATTGCGGGAGAATGCCGCCAAACTGACAAATCCAGATTATGCCCTAGAGCTTGGGAAACGTTACCAAGAAGTCGAAAACACACTCACCAGACTGATGGCCAACGTGGAGAGTGAATTGTTTATTCGCGAAGACTTGATGGCCCAGCAGTTCTCGCTGGATGAGCTTGAAACCTATTCATTTGGCAAAGGATTTGTCGATGCTTTCCGCAAGGATCCCACCCGGATCCAGTCGGGGTGGATAGAACAGGTGATGGTCAGCATTGAAAAAGCAGCCGTTAACAATCCCACTTTATCTCGTAGTGTTTCACCCGTGCTGGCAACTCTGTCCCGCAGTAACGAGCAGATCAATGCATTGCGTTCGGAAAACGCCTTTTTACTGGCCTCTATCCGCGCGCAGTCAGAGCGAATGGCTGACTACGTGACGGAGATTGTTCAAACCCACCAGAATGATGTCAACGAACAGCAGTTCCTCGCAAGAAAAGCCATCAACCACGTTGCGCTGCTTATGGCGTTCATATTGCTCTCTCTCGCCGTTGGCGTGTTCTATCTCTATCGTTTTAATGATCGCATGGCGAAAGACCTTCAACGGGTCACTGATGAAATGATTAGCCTCGCCAGTGGTAACACAGAACATGAACCTATCAACATTCCCCGTCAGGATGAAATCGGTAAGCTCGCAAGTGCTTTCAAAGCGTTCCAACACAATGCAATCGAAAAAGCTCGGGTCACAGGCGACTTATCACGCCAGAAGCTTCTGTTAGAAACCTTGTTCCACGATATGCAGGATGGGTTGAGTGCCTTCGACAAAGACAACCGCCTGTTGGTGTGGAACCGAAAATATATCGCCCTGCTGGGTATCGATCCCCAAAAGTTAAATGAAGGCATGCATATTGAAGATGTTCAGGCATTGATCACCCCTTCACTGTTGCAAAGTGACCAGGAGTCTCTCGATGAAAAAGAGACCATTGCGCAGCGCCACTTGGAGCCACAGGTGTTTGAACGTCAATTCAAGGACGGCAGAATCGTCGAATACCGAAGCCAGCCCCTTCCTTCGGGCGGCTTTATCACCCTGTACCGAGATTTAACCGAAAACCGTCAGATAGACCTGAAATTACGCCAAGCGCAGAAAATGGAAACGCTGGGACAACTGACTGGCGGCATCGCACACGACTTCAACAATCTGCTCTCGGCCCTCGGTGGCAACCTTGAACTGTTGGATATGAATGCCCCGCTCGAGGGAAACAACAGAACCTATCTAAACCGCGCCCTGTCGGTGACAGAAAAAGGCACACAATTAGTCGACAGGCTACTGGCTTTCAGCCGCCGTCAGCCGCTTCATCCAGAACCTGTGAATCTGGAGCAAACGTTGTGGGAACTTGCCGATCTTCTGGAATACACGTTGGATGGCACAAGCCGACTGTCACTGGATCTTTCTGAACAGGAAAGCTGGGTTTACCTGGATAAAAGTGGATTGGAGAACGCGTTGATCAACATGCTTCTCAATGCCAATACCGCGATGCCAGAAGGTGGCATTGTCACCCTTTCTAGCCGTGCCTGTCAGATGCTCGATGGTAATCAGGAAGCGGTATTGTTGGAGATTTATGATACCGGCAATGGCATTGCAGCGGATGTAATGACCAAAGTCATGGAGCCCTTTTTCACTACCAAGGAAAAGGGGCAAGGCAGCGGCCTTGGCTTGAGCATGGTGTATGGCTTCGTCGAGCAATCCCATGGTGAAATTGCTATCAGCTCGCGGTTGGGCGTTGGCACTCAAATCAGCATCATGTTTCCCCTCACGCAGGAAAAACGTAGCGATAGCGCTTCTGAACTGCTCCCTGAAACCGTTACCCGTATTGGCAACCTTAGGGTTTTGTTGGTGGATGATGATGATGATGTTTCCCTCCCCATCAAAGCCTTTCTGGAAAACGACGGCGCTAAAGTCACAGTGGTTCAGTCAGCAAGCGAAGCGCTGACAACACTACAAAAGATCTCCTTTGATTGTGTACTCAGTGACATCAATCTTGGCAGCAAAGAAACCGGGATTTGGCTGCGCAGCAAAGCGCTTCATCTATTCCCTGATCTTCACTTTGTTTTGATGTCCGGACTCCCTGCCAGCCAGCTTTCTGAGCAATTTGGCTACCAACCTGACTGGCCTTTGATCACAAAACCAATAAGTTATCGTCAGCTTCACTTATCTCTATTTCCATCACATTCAAACAGTTAGCCGCTTTATTTCAATTGTGAACAGCAAGATTCACGATTTGAAACCGTTCATTCGTTTTCATTTGCCAGTGTATTTGAAAAGACAAAGACACAAGGAGATCTGCTATGAAAACGCTGTTACGCAAAACCGCTATTGCCGCTATGTTTGCAGCCTTGCCACTGGCACAGGCTTCCGCAGAAGAAGTGCTGATTGGTCTAATTACCAAAACCAACACCAACCCATTTTTCGTCAAAATGAAGGAAGGTGCTGAAGCCAAAGCGAACGCCTTAGGTGCCAAAGTCAGTTCTTTCGCTGGCCGATTTGATGGCGATACAGATTCACAGGTTCAAGCGATTGAAAACCTGGTTGCCGCCGGTGCAAAAGGGATTCTCATTACTCCAAGCGATCCACAGGCACTCGCACCGGTTGTGAAACGCGCCCGTGACTCAGGTGTGCTTGTAATCGCGCTGGACACCCCGTTCTCCCCGGCCAGCGTCGCTGATGCCACCTTTGCAACAGACAATTTCAAGGCTGGCGAAATGATTGGACAGTGGGCAAAAGCAAAACTGGGGGACAACGCAAAAGACGCCCGTATCGCGCTGCTGGATTTGAGTACCGCCAACATCACCGTCGATGTAGCACGTAATCAGGGATTTCTCACAGGGTTTGGTATCGACACCAAAAACCCCGATATTAACCGCGACGAAGATGACTCTCGCATCGTGGGTAACGACGTGACCCAAGGCTCAGAGGAAGGCGGCCGTCGCGCAATGGAAAACCTCCTCCAGAAAGATCCCAGCGTAAACCTCGTTTACACCATCAATGAACCTGCTGCGGCAGGCGCTTATGAAGCCCTCAAAGCAGTAGGCCGTGAAGATGACGTGATTATTGTTTCTGTCGATGGCGGCTGTCCGGGCGTAGATAACGTTGAAGCCGGGGTGATCGGCGCGACGTCTATGCAGTTCCCACTCAAGATGGCATCACTGGGTGTTGAAGCAGTGGTGGAATACGCGAAATCTGGCGTGAAACCGGGTGCGACACCGGGCAAATCGTTCTTTGATACCGGCGTAGAACTCATCACTGATGAGCCTGTTAACGGCGTGTCTTCATCTACTTCGAAAGAAGGTAAAGGCAAGTGCTGGGGCTAACCCCTTAGGTTTCGAGAGGGAGTCCTTCCCTCTCTTTTCTTATCTCGGACATTTCCTGTCTGGACACGGACGCACTCAGGAGCAATAAATGTCATCTTCATCTGAACAAAACCGCACACTTGGAGACCAACTCCATCAAGGTTTTAGCGTTGGACAGCGCATTCAACTCTATTTACATAATCACCCGACAGCCGCCCCTTTTCTCGTTCTGATCATTGCTGTTGCGGTATTTTCAACCTTGGTTGGTGATCGTTTCTTCCACCCATTCAACCTTTCTCTGGTGCTCCAACAAGTCACTATCATTGGTGTCATTGGAATCGCGCAAACCCTGATCATTCTGACCGCGGGCATTGATTTGTCAGTCGGTGCCATCATGGTTCTCACGTCGGTGGTGATGGGAAGATCAGCCATAGACTATGGCTTTTCTGCCCCCGTTGCTTTGTTGGCAGGATTATCCGTCGGCGCAATATGCGGCCTAATCAACGGCCTTTTGGTCTCGCGGATTAAGCTCCCGCCGTTTATCGCCACCTTGGGTACCTGGAACATCTTTTTTGCTTTGAACCTTTGGTATTCAAATAGCCAGACAATCCGCTCACAAGTTATTGACCAGCAAGCGCCATTGTTACAGTGGCTTGGCAATACTATTGAGTTCTTTGGTGCGCGTATCGCTTACAGTTCCATCTTCATGCTGCTGCTGTTTGTGATCATCTGGTATGCCCTCAACTGGACAGCTTGGGGACGGCACGTTTACGCAACGGGCGATGACCCCGATGCGGCTCGGCTTGCTGGTATCCGAACACGTAAAATTCTGCTGTCAGTCTACATACTCGCTGGCGTGATATGCGGCCTTGCGGCCTGGGTACTGATTGGACGAATCGGCTCAGTCAGTCCACAGGCTGGTTTCACTGCGAATTTGGACTCTATTACCGCAGTGGTGATCGGCGGAACCAGCCTCTTTGGCGGTCGCGGCTCTATCTTTGGCACTCTGATTGGGGCGCTGATTGTTGGCGTATTTAGAAACGGGCTCGCGTTACTGGGTGTTGATGTACTTTGGCAGGAGTTTACTGTCGGCATACTCATCATCGTGGCAGTCAGTATCGACCAGTGGATCCGGAGGGTGGCATCATGAGCAATGAAAACCAAACGCCTGTACTTCAGGCCAAAGGGCTGGTTAAACGTTATGGTCGCGTCACCGCGCTGGATGGCGCAGATTTCGATTTGATGCCCGGGGAAATTCTGGCTGTTATCGGCGATAACGGCGCAGGGAAATCCAGTTTGATCAAAGCCCTTTCCGGCGCGCTGATCCCTGACGATGGAGACATCATCTTGGACGGCGAGCGCGTTAAGTTCTCCAACCCAATGCAAGCCCGTGAAGCCGGTATCGAAACGGTTTACCAGAACCTGGCAGTTTCCCCTGCCCTCAATATCGCAGACAACCTCTTCCTTGGTCGGGAAATTCGTCATTCAGACTGGCGCGGAAAATGGTTCCGCATGCTGGACAAGAAAGCGATGCGAGATAAAGCCAAGGAAAAGCTCACGGAGCTAGGCTTAATGACGATTCAGGACATCACCCAAGCGGTAGAAACGCTCTCAGGAGGACAACGCCAAGGGGTCGCCGTGGCTCGCTCTGCTTTGTTCGGCTCAAAGGTGGTGATTATGGATGAACCCACCGCCGCTTTGGGCGTAAAGGAATCCCGTCGCGTGTTGGATTTGATCCTCGAAGTGAAGAACCGTGGGCTTCCTGTGGTCCTGATCAGCCATAACATGCCTCACGTTTTTGAAGTAGCTGATCGTGTGCACATTCACCGTCTGGGCAAGCGGGTGGACATCATCACTCCGCAGACCCACACTATGAATGATGCCGTCGCAATCATGACGGGGGCAATGGAACCGGGGCAAATCATCGAAACGTCTGAGGCTTAGCTTGCATGCCGAAAGCGCTACTTACCTTTATTCTTTTCATTTTAATGCAGCCGCCCGCCGCGGCTGCCATCAAAGCCGGAGTCAGTGTCACTGATCTCACTAATCCCTATTTCATTACTGTGGTGCGTACGATCAAAGAGGAATTATCCAATCGCTTTGGTGATGACAGTGTCCTTCTTGTTCGCTCAAGTGCCTATGATCACCCAAGGCAAGTGCGCCAGCTCAATGAGTTTATGGCAGAAGAAGTCGATGTAGTGTTTCTCGTCGCGTCCGATGAACACAAGATTGGACCTACTGTTCAACAACTCTCCAACGCTGGGATTCCCGTGTTCGCTATTGACGTAAGAGCTGACGGTGCAGCTGCCACTGTGACCACTGATAACCTCCGTGCAGGAGAAGTCGCTTGCGAGGGTTTGGCGAGAGTGCTCAGTGGTGAAGGGAATGTACTGATAATCAACGGGCCACAAGTTTCGGCTGCCGTGGAGCGGGTTCAAGGCTGTAAAGAGGCACTATCCAAACACCCAAAACTCAATTTACTGGGCGATTCACTTAATGGCACGGGGAGTATGGAAGGTGGACTGGAGAAAATGGCCTATGCCTTGCAGCTTTATGATGATATTGACGGCATTTTTGCTATCAACGATCGCACTGCGCTAGGCGCTGAAAGCGCATTACTGCAAGCAAAATCTGATGCTGTGATTATCTCGGTGGATGGAAGCCCAGATGCCAGAACAGCATTTCTTGAACGCAGACCAAACTGGATTGGCTCTTCAATTCAATCGCCAGAAACCATGAGTCGAGAAGCCGTTCAGATAGCGGCAAAGTGGCTCAAAGAAGGAAAAATCGAAGAAACAAACGTGCTTATTCCCACTCGATTGATGACGTCGGAAAATGCATCCACTTTTAAGGAGTGGTAACCAAAGTCCGTTAAGCTTAGTCCCTTGCCAATGACGATTGCTTATTCTCTTTGCCCAAAAAGGTCACGGTTATACCGAACAGAATGACCGCAGCAGAGATGACCATTCTCAATGTCAGCGTTTCATCCAGTAACATGTAGCCTGCAAGCGCTGCAATGATTGGCACAGATAACTGCATCACACCTGCTTGAGTCGCTTTGAATTGCTGAACGACACCATACCAAATCGCATAACCAATCGCTGACGCCCCTGCACCAGATAAGACCGCCAGCCAAATACCCTCCGAAGACACAGTATTCATCGGGATGTTGAGCAAGAAGAATGGCACGACGAAGAAAATGCTCAAACGGAAATTAATACAGTTAGCGGGAAGCTGCGGCACTTTCATTTCCTTCCCAAGCACACTGTAGATGCCCCATGCCACACCAGAAATCGCCATCAAGCCCGCGCCCCAAGCATCAGGCGCATTCATTCCCGGAGAGACCATGTAACCAAGGCCTGCAACCGCGATTAGTGCCCCAATATACTCTAATCCACTCGCCCCACCTTCTTTGTGGTGGCTATAGGCGAACATGGTTAGCTGAACGAAAGCGAACAGAATGAGCGCGCCGATACCTGTTTCCAGATACATGTAAGCAAAGGAGAAAGTCGCCGCATAGAGAAACAACATGGCAGCTGCGAGCCAGTGTTCCATCGGTTGCTGAACCAAAGCACATTTTGGTGAATCACTGTTTCTGGAGTGGAAAATGTATGAGAGGACATAAAGCACTAGCGCACCTGATACCAATCGAATCGAGGTAAACGATGCCGGGTCAATATCACTTTCCGCTAATGCCATTCGACACAATACCGAATTGGCAGCAAAGAAGGTCATCGCGACCAAAGCCATCATCAGGTTTATTAGCGTTAACCTTGTCATGTGAACCATCTTCACCGTCCTTACTTCATCACTTGCTAAATCTGACCGCCCTAGCCGACTTCCACTTTCACAAATTTGAGAAAAAATGGATATTTTGACAAATACTCCTGAACTTTTTGAAATTACCTTAACTGACTGATATTTGCTCATGCATACCGTGAAGTTTGGTAAAACGGCTCGAAAGCGGTAAAATACCGCTCCCGTTTTTTCAGTGGTGAAGTGAATGTCTGAAGCGAAACGCAAAGCTCTCAAGAAAATTGCTAAATGCCTCGAGTTAAGCAATTCCTCTAACATCAACGAAGCTGCGCAGGCCATCAAAATGGCGCAGCGTTTGATGAAGAAGTATGGGCTTGATCAGGACGATATTGACTTCATCAGTATGGGTAAAACCACGTCTGAAACCTTGCTTCCAACGTCTATCAGCGACGGTATTCTAAAAATCATACGCGGCATTAACACACGCTTTGGCGTCGAGTGCGTGCTGACCAATTACAAAGGTCTAAAGAAAGCAGAGTTTATCGGCGATGCCGATCGGGCGATCTTTGCTGCTTTTGCATTCGATATCGTTTACCGGGAAATGAACGAGCACATTGGCCAGTTCAGAAACAGCTTCCAGGGTTCTGGTACCTCTCAGGTTGAACTAAACCGTCGCGTTCAGTCATTTACCATGGGCTGGCTCGAAGGGGCCTTGGCTAAGCTTCCAAATATTGCTCCTGACGGTGATGCTGATAAGAAGATCAAAGACTATATCGATAAACAGTTTGAAAACATCGATCGCGAGACTTTCAAACAGCAATTGAAAGAAGCGATGAAGAACATCACCGATGATTACGAAAAAGGGATGCGGAAAGGAAAACAGGTTTCCGTCAGCCGCCCCGTTTCGGGAGCACAAGAAGTTAAGCGCCTAAGTTAGGCGCTTTTTTACAATTGAGACTCTACCCAAATAGAGTAATTGATAATGTTGTAACTTACTGACTTCACAAAGACTCACCGAAAAACCACCTCTTTTTGAACACTGTTGTATTAAAAAAGCCTGAATTTGCCGCGTTGCTATTGTGTTGCAGAGTGCCAAGCCCTAGCCTAGCTTATTAAATCATCACGCAGTTGGTGGTTGAGAAGATTTGCAAAAGCAAACTCAAGGATGGTGACTCAAAGAGAGATACCATAGTCTACCTTCCAAACCCTCTCTAGAAGGAATGGAGAAAGCAAAATGAAAAAAGCAGTGACAAGCCTTGGACTCATTGTGGCCTTAAGTCCAGTGGCAAGTGTATTCGCCCAAGATGATTCAAACTTTTATCTGGGTGGTCGTTTCGGTGTATCTACGCTGACTGATGCCTGTGAAGCAGGCGATT
This sequence comes from Grimontia indica, assembly GCF_000333895.2. Taxonomy (GTDB): domain Bacteria; phylum Pseudomonadota; class Gammaproteobacteria; order Enterobacterales; family Vibrionaceae; genus Enterovibrio; species Enterovibrio indicus. The sequence continues at coordinate 16,817 of NZ_ANFM02000057.1, forward strand.
GTGGCAGCAATGATGATGTTGCTGGCGGCCTGATTCTTGGTTATGACTTCGGTAATAACTTCTCTATCGAATCGACTTACGACTATCTGGGACGTTTCGATACCGCATTCACTGGCGTAAATGCTGGCGCTGGTGATCTTACCGCACTGACTTTGGCACCAAAGTTCAACGTTGGTGTGACTGATCTTACCGACATCTACGGTAAGCTTGGTCTTGCATGGTGGAATTGGAACAGCAAAGTAGGCACTGGTGACGTTGATGATTACACAATCTTGGCAGCACTGGGTGTTGATCATCGTGCAAACGATCTGGTTAACGTTCGTTTAGAGTATCAATACATCCCAGACATGGATAAAGATTACTTCGATGCAGACAACCACCTGATCACCGCAGGTGTTACCTTCCACTTCGGCCGTCACTCTGAGCCAGAGCCAGTAGTTGTAGAAGAAGTGGTTGTGGTTGAAGAAGTCGTTGTGGTTGAAGAAGCCAAAAAGTATGTCTTCTCTGAAGCAGACGAAGTTGAACTATTTGCATTTGGTAAATCTTCACTTTCAGATGGCGCAGCGCAGCACCTGGAGCCAATGCTGAAACGCCTGCAAGACTTTGAAGAGTCGACTGCAATCATCATTGGTCACACCGACAGCGTTGGTTCTGAAGCATTCAACCAAAAACTGTCTGAAGAGCGTGCACAAACAGTGGCAAACTACTTCATCGACAATGGTATCGCTGCTGAACGTCTGTCAGTAACGGGTGAAGGTGAAACTAACCCTATCGCGTCTAACGATACTGAAGACGGCCGCGCGAAAAACCGCCGTGTTGAAATCGAATCTCCTGAGTTCGTTTACGAAGAGATGTAAATCCACTCTTCAAAGACTATAAAGCCACGCACTTGCGTGGCTTTTTCTTTTAATTTTCGATGTAATTTGGAAAATCCGCCAGCATCAAATCGATCTTGCTCCTGTCCTCATCAGCGACACCCGCTACACGCTGATAGACTGGCGAGTGGCGATCGTCAATCCGCGGGAAACGCCATCCGTATGTTGAATTGATAAAGCTCTGTGCAAAATCGGCAGAGTATCGCAAACATCCGGCTAAAACCGTATCGACATAGCTTTGAGCTATGGGATGATGACTGCAAGGCGCTATCACTTCATCTGTCACGTACACATATACAGGGCCATCAACAGCAAAACCTTCTTCCAGTACCTGAATACGGTCAGACTCTAAAGGCACACGTTGATACCCCGCTTCGCGGATATCAAACACCTCTAAGGCGTTGTCATCAATGTGAATCAACACGCCATTGCAATGCCCTTCACCTTCGCGAACAACCAAATGAGACATCACCGGTGACCCCGTATGCCCCCAATGTCTTTGCAGACCACTCACAACTGCAGGAACGGCAATGCCCGTCTCCCCAGTAAGTTGGCGCGAAGCTGCATTGATTAAACTTCCATATCCGAATATATACATAAATTTGTTAACAATTCTCCTAACGCCTTAATTGGATTAATCCAAACAACACGTGCTACTGTCAACGTTGTAAACTGAGAATCGGTTGTTGTTCAGAAAAACCAGCATTCTCTGCATAGCAACTCTCAATCTTTCCTAAATTTCTTTACGTTCAGAATACTTTTAACACACTATTCTGCTCGACCGCAGTGCGAAGGATTTACCTGCGGTGCCTCCAAAGATACGACATGGATAAAAACAATGACCGCTTATAAAAGCTTAGAAAAGCAATTCAAGAAACTCTCCAATTACGAACACCTCGCCGCGATCTGTGGTTGGGATCAGGCTGCCATGATGCCTGATGGTGGCAATGATGCCCGCGCGCATGCGATGAGCGAACTCGCCGTGCTTTGCCATGAAACCCTTACAGCGCCTGAAATGGGTCAGTGGATAACAGAAGCAGAGGCCAACATTGCGTCCCTTTCCGAAGAACAACAAATCAGCTTGAAAGAGATGAAGCGCGTTTGGCAACAAGCCACTGTGCTGCCGTCCGGTTTAGTGGAAGCGAAATCTATCGCAGGCTCAAAATGCGAACATGAATGGCGCACCCAACGTAAAGAAAATGATTGGGATAACTTTGCCGTCAATCTCAAAGAAGTGGTCAAACTGGCGCGTGAAGAAGCAGCGATTCGCGCAGAACAAACTGGCCTCAGTCGTTACAACGCAATGCTTGATCTTTACGAGCCAGGCATGACAACAGAGAAGCTGGACGTTATCTTTGGCGATCTCAAATCCTGGTTACCAGAACTCACACAGCAAATCATTGAGAAGCAGTCGACAGTCGCTGTCGAAGATCCCGCTGGACCTTTCCCTACAGAGCAGCAAGCAGAGCTTGGTAAAAAGCTGATGGAGATTCTGGGTTTTGATTTCAACCACGGTCGATTAGATGTCTCTATGCACCCATTTTGCGGTGGCGTGCCGCAAGATGTCCGTATCACTACTCGATACAATGAAGACGACTTTACCCAGGCCATCATGGGTGTCGTTCATGAAACCGGTCACGCGCGTTACGAGCAAGGCTTGCCACCTTCATTACATGGTTTCCCGGCAGGTGAAGCTCGCTCAATGGGCATCCATGAGAGTCAAAGCCTGTTCTTTGAAATGCAGCTAGCACGGAGTCCTGAGTTTGTTCAGCACATTGCCGAATTCGCAAAAGATACATTTGGCCGCGAGACTGATAATGCCTTTGAGATAGCCAATATCAACGCTTTATATAAACGTGTTCAACCGGGCTACATTCGGGTTGATGCAGATGAAGTCACCTACCCTGCGCACGTTATTCTGCGATACGAAATAGAACGCGATCTGATTGAAGGAGTCATTGAGGTAGATGATATTCCTGGCATCTGGAATCAAAAGATGCAGGAATATCTTGGTATCTCTACCGAAGGTAATTTCACTGATGGATGTATGCAAGATATACACTGGACTGACGGCTCATTTGGCTATTTCCCAAGCTACACGCTGGGTGCGATGTATGCGGCGCAGTTTATGGCAGCAATGCGCAAAACAGTTGATGTCGACACCTGCCTGAAACGGCTGGACATCGCACCGATTAGCGAGTGGCTGAAAGAGAACGTTTGGTCGAAGGGATCAACGCTTTCAACAGATGAGTTGGTGACTCAAGCGACTGGTGAACCACTCAATGCTGAGTACTTTAAGCAGCATCTGATGGCACGTTACCTGGACAACTAGCAGCACCTTACTCGAAATGCGCGCTCTCCGTTTAGTTCAAAGGCAGGATCACCCTGCCTTTTTCTTTTCTCTTCTACACCTTTCTGAGCAATATCTGACCTCGTCCCAACAAGTAGTCCATTTTTTCCTCCAGGAAAATGGCCTTTCACAAACAACGCAGATTTTGGTTGGCAGGTGTGCTTTGTTACCCCGGTAACGCTTTGTCGCTTTCATCGCTGTTTGTACTGTGTTGGGCAATAGCCACGACTTACTTGGACAGGACGCAACTTTTGATGCTTGGTTTTTCTTGCAGACACGCGTTTACGCCAGCTTTTGAAACTGCTCGGCTTTAGTGAACGACGCATCAAGCCAATGAGTTGAGGTTCTCCCAGACCAAACTGATGATCGATAGCTTCAAATGGCGTTCTATCCTCCCACGCCATTTCAATGATTCTAGAAAGGTCTTCGTCGCTAAAGTCCATCAAATTTAGCTCCCGCAATACATGATTCGCCGTCTGAGCATCAGGATTGCTGCTCACTTGTCTGTTTGAATTCGTTGAACACATCCTCAGCTTCGGCGGTCAGTTTTGAATACATTCTGATGTCCCCCCCTTCTCTGGGCTTGCATCGCTTGTTCCAGCAACATCGAGTGTTTCTTCTTAAGTTTCTTTGCGGTTCTGTCTTTGAACAATGAAAACACGGCTCACTCCTTTAGATGTGGATTTGATAGTACGGAAGCACATAAAAAATGGATTAACACTCTCTTTTTTAGGTGGTGGTTGATGAATATAAAATGCTTTAAAAAATACCAAAAATCGAACTTCATCGTTTTTAAAAAGCTATATCCCCCCATTAGAGGCCATGCATTTCTCACCGTTACTTTAGCGAACATAAACTTTAAAGATTAAGAACATCTCATACGTTAAAATTAGCTAGACATAGCTGTCCAATATAACCTCACCAGGTATTACAAATTAGAAAAACAATAATAAACTCCATTTTTTAACCCATTGCACCCACAAATAGAAAAAAGATCCGATACTATTTACATAAACGCTACTAACAAGAAAAACTGGAGAGGTCTCCCTGGCATAAGTAGGTTTAGGAGGATAAAAAAATTGTGGCGAACAATGACATCATTTAAAACAATATTCGGCATAGATTTGAGGTCGCTGGCGCTATTCCGTATCGCTCTAGCAATATTAATTATGGTGGACCTCATCAGCAGGGCGCGCGATATTGAAGCCTTTTACACAGACGAAGGCGTTCTAACCCGCTCCGCGTCAATGGGATATGCTTCAGATTTTCGCTGGTCCATTTATTGGGCAAGTGGTAGTGAGTGGTTCGTCGTTTTGCTATTTATAGTCGCCTTTTTGGTGGCGTTTCTGTTACTCATTGGCTTTAGATCTCGGTTGATGGCTTTCATCAGCTGGATATTTTTGCTTTCCATTATGAATCGGAATGCTGTCCTAGGAGCTGGGGGCGACTCCCTACTTACCGTAATGTGTTTTTGGGCCATTTTACTGCCAATAGGAGCCAGATTCTCTATCGATTCAGCCCTAAATCGACGATATCAAACTGAACCAAACGCAGAACCCACAAGCCATAATTACTTCTCTATAGTGTCAGTAGGTGCATTACTTCAGGTCATGTACCTATATTTCTTCACTGCGATTTTGAAAACGGGTGATGAATGGCGTGTGACTATGGATGCAGCTTACTATGCTGTTCATCTCGATCAGATGGCGACTGTCTTCGGTGTTTGGATGAGAGATTTTCCAGCGCTACTGACACTTGGTACTTACTTCGTGTGGTACTTAGAAATTGTGGCCCTATTCCTAGTATTCTCGCCGATCTTCCATGTTCCCCTTCGTCTTTTCACTTTGGCGTTACTGGTCGCAATGCACACGACTTTCTTTCTCGCACTACATATCGTACTGTTCCCTTTTATCGACTTCATGTCGCTCAGCTTATTGATTCCTGGGGTATGCTGGTCTTGGGTGGCGAGAATTAATGATCGCGCTAAACGGAGAGACGTAACCATCTTCTATGATGAGGACTGCGGTTTTTGCAAAAAAACATGTCTGATCCTGAGAAGTTTCCTACTGCCAGAGAGCGTAAAAATACTGCCGGCCCAGACAAACCCAGACATTTATCCGATTATGGAACGTGAAAACAGCTGGGTGTTGCGTGACCATAAAGGCGGCCTGCATACCCATTGGAATGCCGTACAATACCTCTTTCGGATCTCTATTCTTTTCCGTCCAATCGGAACTGTAATGGGTTTGAAACCCGTCCTTAAAGCAGGCAACAGACTCTACGGCTGGATAGCAAACAACCGAGCGACAATGGGTCAAATAACGGAACGCTTCCTTCCATACAGAGAGGTCAAAGAGCGGGCTAACTGGGTTGAAAATGGCCTTGGCCTGGGTACGCTTTATATCGTCACCTATTACAACATCGCAGGCATCCATCAATGGAATATCAAGTACCCTAAGCATGTTTCAGCCATTGCTGAAACACTCCGCCTTGATCAACGCTGGGATATGTTTGCTCCCTACCCTTTTAAGTTTTCACAGATGCCAGTCATTGAAGGGAAAACGCGCGGTGGTGAGATTGTCGATGTGTACCGTATGACTTTTGATGAACCGATACGCACATACCCGAAACTCTTATCTGCGGATTTCAAAAATTATCGGTGGCGGAAATACTTAGGAAGAATCTCCTCAACCAAAAACACCAAGGTTCTATCAGGATATGGTAACTATCTATGTCGACAATGGAATAAAGGCCCTGATGTCCCTAAAGACAAACAGCTCGCCATTTTTACCATAGAATTCGAGCGTTTAAAAAACATGCCAAACTACCAAAAACGTGTTCCATTAACGATTTCAGTATGGACTCACTGGTGTTTTAAAGAATATGCTGTTAAATAAGCAATAAAAATTATGATAGAGGGAGCTACATAACACGGCTCCCTCTTTTTCAATGGTATAAACATATGCTTTTCCAAATCAATCCACGGTGATGTTCAACCACCGATCAGAAAAGCATAAGCCTCTGTTTAATCGCCAAAAAAATAGTCCATACCAACCATGAGAGCATGGCTGTCGTACTTGTCTGTTTTATTGTCGCCAATGTCATCGATAAACTGGTAGCCCACGCTAAGGTTTATGTTAGGTTCAAGCTTGTACTGAAGACCAACTTCAGTGAGAAATGAAAACCCATGAGCGTTGAGGTCGGGTCGACCAACTTGCTTTTTTTCCATGTCCCAGTAAGCCACTCCCATCTGACCATAAACAGTAAAGTCGTTTTCTAGATCCCACCCATAGCGCAAAGCCGCTTTTGCAAGATTTGTATTCACTTTTACGCCAGTTGCTTTAGCATCCAACTCCCCATGAAATTGATACCCTAGCTGCACGCTCCACTGAGGCCTAAACTGAATCCCCCCACTAATTTCAAAAATACCACTCTTTGGGTCACTACTATTATATGCACCATCATCAGCCACTTGATAACCACCATTAATACCAAAAAAATAGTTAGGGTATTGTAATGTGAGCTTGCTCATTTCTTCTGCCAAAGACCCATGGGATAGCAAATATAAACTTAGGGCAGAAAATACCTTAATAGAACTCTTTGTTTTAATGTTCATTATTTATCTCCTTAAAGAGATTTCAAACCAAGAATGAAATACATTAATTTAGCGCTACAAATATGAAAGGAGCCCTCATACCTCATCAATCAAGCATGGACGAATTGAAAGATAAAGTAGAGGGCTCGCTTGTTCTATAATTTGACCAATTTAATTTCTAATAGAGATAGACTTCTCCAGATCTAAATCCTGTACTAGAAGAGCCTTCATCAGGAGCGCCAACAATGACATTGTTATTATCTGACACATCAACAGAGTAACCGAAGTGCTCACCCGCAACAGACCTTGGTGCTTTCAAGTAAGCGCCTTGCGACCATTCAATACCATCAAAATTGAAGAGGTACGCTGCGCCCGACTCGCGTGCAGACACATTTGGCGTACTATTAATACCTGCGCTACTGGAATTCTCTAGCCATGCACCAACAATGAGCGATGTTCCATTCGGTGACATTGAAACACTATTACCAAACCACATGGTGCTGTGAATAGTCGATGCTTTGACGTAAGCCTGTTGAGACCAAGAGTCACCGTTGCGTTGGAACACATAGGCTGCGCCTGAATCGGTGAGTGAGTTGTTTGGTGTACTGTTAATCCCTGTTGTGCTGGAATCTTCGTACATAGCACCAACAGCCAACGTGTTTCCATCAGAAGAAAGGCTCACTGAAGTACCAAATTGATCACCACCACCGGTATTGGAAGCCTTCACATAAGCCTGTTGCGCCCAACTTCCATCAATGTTTTCAAATACATAGGCTGCACCAGAGTTTGTCGAGGCATTGTTTGGCGTAGTATTGATACCGGTTGTACTGGAACTTTCTCCAACCGCACCGACCACAAGGGTATTGCCATCTCCGGACATCGTAACCGATTCCCCGAATTTATCTAAGCTTCCTGGGTTAGAGGCTTTAATATATAGCTCCTGAGCCCAGGCACTACCGTTAAAACTGAACAGATATGCGGCGCCAGCCCAGCTGCCTAAGGAGTTGTTTGAGATACTGTTGATTCCGGTAGTGCTTGAGTCTTCTCCCGGCGCGCCGATGAGAACCTTATTGCCATCCGATGACACCGCAACACTTCGGCCAAATCTATCATCAAAACCAGCATTGTCGGCTTTCAAGTAACGCTGAAATACCCATGCATCATTCTCGAAACGGTACACATATGCGGCTCCCGCACTACCTGAGTCGTTGTTATAACAGCAAGGGGATACACTCAAATTACTTCCGTCTTCCTGTGGTGCACCGACGACCAAGGTGTTGCCGTCTTCAGATAATGCCACTGCCCAGCCATAAAAATCATTTGCGTCGATATTGGGCGATGTAAGCAGTTCCTCTTGTTGCCATAAGCCATCTGTAAAGCGGAAGATATAAGCAGCACCTCGTGCGGTATTTTTATAAGGCGCGCCTGCAGCAAACACTGTACCATCGCGTGAAATTGATACAGAGTAGCCAAACTCTGCAGATTGACTTGGATCTGAAGCTTTAATGCTGGCGATCAAATCATTTGCATCGGTTGAAGACAAAGAGAGCAGGTTAGACGACGCAGACCCTACGCTGTTTGTTGAGATAATAAAAAACTCTGAAGATAACGCGGAAAGAGCCCCCGTCATACCAACCGTTAGCTCCAGCGCCCCATCCGTTGTACCTAATGGTTCGCAGTCGTTATCAAAGTCTTCATTTTGACGGCAAACAGTGTATCCCGTGGCCAGCTCAGACTTTTCCCATTCCAGCGAAACAGGGAAAGTAAGCGTCTCGGACGAACCTGATTCCACAGTCAGAAGGTTAAAAGACTCAGGGGGTTGTGGGTTGAGGTATTGGTCAATAGCTGCCTGAGACCCACCGATAGTAATAACAATGTCTGTCGTCGTTACACCATCAGACGCCGTCACTTCAATGACATC
>NZ_ANFM02000056.1 GCF_000333895.2 Grimontia indica
AGTACTACCTTGACATGGTAGGGGTCGGCAGTTCGAGTCTGCCCAGACGCACCATGCTCTCTCTGGAAAGAAAATACTTTGCGTCCGTAGCTCAGTTGGTTAGAGTACTACCTTGACATGGTAGGGGTCGGCAGTTCGAGTCTGCCCGGACGCACCATTCCTCCCTGACCAGGATGGAATCAGAATTTGGGTCTATAGCTCAGTTGGTTAGAGTACTACCTTGACATGGTAGGGGTCGGCAGTTCGAGTCTGCCTAGACCCACCAAATTCCAATAAACGCACTACCCTTTCGAGGGCATCCCAAGCGTTTATTCGGGCGATTAGCTCAGTTGGGAGAGCACCTCCCTTACAAGGAGGGGGTCACTGGTTCGAGCCCGGTATCGCCCACCACTTTTAAAAGCCTGCTTTCGAGCAGGCTTTTTTGCGTTTGGTCATAACTCTAAAACGTTCAAGCTCACACTGTAACCATCAGCTAATTGCCAATCATCAGAGTTGTCCGACTCATTTTCAAACTGCACATTTCTTAGTTTCACTGCCTTGTATATCAGTGACTGAGCTATAAAAAAGGCCCAGATTTACTGAGCCTGTTTGAATTAGTTTTAGTTTCTGGCTATTTAGCTCATTTTCACTGCAATATACGTGGCTTTGTCTGCATCAACTAAGTTGAAACCCCATGTGCCAACAGATACTGCTTCTGAATATACATCTCTAAAGTCAAACCTGTAATCCCAGTAGTCTCTTCCCTTACACCAGTAGCCCATTCCATGATCAAGAAGAAGTTTAATTACATCTCCGTTGCTGAGCTTCACTACCATAATGCGACTATGTGGTAAATCATTGCTATCGAAACACTCACTGTAAACTTCTGCATTGAATGATTTTGCACTTTCATAAACGAATTCGTTTAATTCATCGCTAGAAGGGAAGTTATGTGCGATACATCTAGGGCTATAATCAGCATTTTGGTTGGGATGTGCAGTGTGAATTTCAGCACTAAATGTCCCATATCGCTTCTTAAACTCCGAAAGCACCTGATTTACAAGAACAACACTTAGAGGGCTAACTACATATTTGTCGCTATAGACAATCGAGTCTATGCTCCCTGATACTTTACTCTTGAACTCAGAAATATGATTTTCTAGTAAGTCAGAGAACCGTCGACCAAACTCATCAACTGAACCACGCAAAGAGTTTAGATCTTCAATGATCGTAGAGTTTTCGTTAAGGCCTGAATTTCGAGCAATTGCTTCAATATCAAAAGGCTCAGCAACAACCTCAACATTAACGTTTCTGCCACTCACTAAGCAGCCATTGGCATCTTTGCCCCAATGGCTATTAGCTGACACTGAAGTTTCATTGCTCACAGCAAACCATTTATCACCACCACTCAACTCCACCTTCATTACCGGTAACGCACCGAGTTCAAGACGGACTGGCTCGACAAGTTTATAAATATCTACTTTTGATATAGGTAAAGTTCTACAAATCTCCCATGCAAGATCTGAGTCTATGCTTTCCGCAGCTTGTTGACTTAGATAAATTTTAACTGGGATACCCTTCGATTTGAGGGATAGAAGATGCTCTTTAATACTCCAATCGCCCCACTCCCAATCAGTATCATGGATGAAGAAAGATGCATCTGAACATGCAGTTCCAATTCTTGTTAGGGCTTGTTGGGCGTTCAAGAGCTCAGCTGCCGAACTGCTACCAAAGTACTTTTTGTCCTCTGCCAATGACAAAAGGTCCAATAAGCAAGACTCGTTGAGAAATGACAATAAGTGCATTCGATCCAGTTTCTTTACACTGTGTTGTGTATCGTAATCCAATAAACAACTGTGGCAAGCTGCCGCACACTTTGAAGGACATTTCTCAAGATAAGCAATCAAACCCACCCAAAGTTTCGTTAAGTACTCCGGAATCGCGCTTGAAAAGCCAGCACCTTGAGTCGCTAAATCATAAATAAATAGACTTGTAACTTCCTCGCCCAACTCGGTCTTTTTCTTTTTAACCGTAACGCCAAGCTCTTGCGTCGTTATACCCCGCTCTAGGGCGTACATCTGCCTAATGGCAACGCCGAGTGTATAAATTAGTTTTTCATCACTAATCCATGTAAAGCTAAGCGGATCTTTCAACTGAAGTTCAAACATTGCGGTTTTCTGTGGGTAACCCAGAATGAATGGCGTTTCAATCTCTTTGCTTGCTTTGCCAATTTGACTGTATTTAACACCCCACGTATCACAGTGAACTTGCCCCTTAATCTTTAGTCCCTGCAAACGCTTATGCTCACTGTGGATTTTTGGCTCACTAGCAAGTCTGTAACTGCCTTGAGATGTTTTCTCTACCGCTAGCGCTTCAGCTCTACCACAACACCAACAGAGTGCATATCCTCCACCATTTCCATCGTTGTAATGAAAAATGGTCCCCTCATTAGAAACTCTAAAACGTCCAAGTCCCTCGTGGGATATTGGCTGCCACTCTTCACCTTTGATTGCAGGCTTACCTTCTCGATAGCCAGCATAGTTTGGTTGCACATAGTTGTTGTGAAGAGGTTTGTTGTAATCGACAACAAAACCGGATGGGATGATAAACTCGCTCCACACCAAAGAAACTGAGTCACAGTCCGGGCAACGTTTACTTTTACCTTCTTCTTTATACGGTTCAATGCCAAGAGAGCCACAGTGACTACATTCCCACTGATATTGAAGAAGCTGCTCTTGCTGAATTTCATTTTGTGAGAAAGGCATCTTCCAGTTAAGCTGAAGACCTTGTGACTGGTATACGGCGCCATCTTTTACAATCTCTGAACCCGGAGCATACTCCCTCAACGCAACTGCCAACCCTCGGCTAGGATAAGCTTTTCGTGCTTGTTGCTTATTGTCGTCCCGCGTAGATTTTTCGGAGCGGTTTTCAGTGATCAGCTGAACAACACCAGTTGGAAATCCGTAACCAGGCAAAAAACCGCTATCTGCAAGTTGAGCTAATAGATAGTCTCGCTCGATTCGCTTCAACTGACGTTCCAGTTTTTTTGTTGCGCCATTATCACTACCTTGTGCGTTGTCTAATTGGTGCTTCAAGGTTTCATGCTTAAGCAACCATTTATCTTTCGCACTTACGATGCACTTCCGAGCATCTTCGATGAGCGAGCTATCAGGGAAACTCGAATACGCAGAGTCAAACTTCAGGGTTCTAATGCCTGATGAAACAGATTCGTTAGTCTCTGCGCTGTCATACAACCAATCCACAAAGCCATCAACCGGGCAAAAACCTGGCTCGCCTAAGTAAAAAGCACCTGCCTGCATTGTCATCAAATTCTGAGACTTTTTCTTCTCCATCTTTAGGTATTGCGCCAGTAAGAAAGCATTGATATGACGCTGAACGATGACAGTGCTGTCCAAAGATACTTTTGGAACCCGAATTGGCGTTGTAAACGGCCACTTCGGCTCAGCAAAGACCCGTTCACCGTGTGGTGTTGATTTGCAAAACGTTAAAGCCAGTGCCGTTGACTCTTTTCTTCGCCCAGCACGTCCAGCACGTTGAAGGTAGTTTGAGGTACTAGGGGGCACGTTATTCATTGCAACCATGCTTAAAGAGCCTATATCAACGCCCATCTCCATAGTGGTTGAACAACTCAAAACGTTCAGGTGATCTTTCTTAAATGCTCTTTCCAATTTTTTTAGTTGTTCTGACTCTTGCTGTGCTGAATGTTCTGCTGCGCGAACCAATTGAACACCTGCAATTACCTTATCACTGATATCGGACCAACGACCGGATTCCTTGTGTGCCAATACCGTTTCATTTTGATTCAACCAACTGCGTATTTTCGTCGGTGATTCATCAAGTAATGACAATTCAGGATGAGCAATATCCAAGTAAAGAGCAGGGCTACATTGAACATCTTCCCTTGTCGAAGAGCCTTTTGTATAAGGAGATAGGCCTTTAAAAATCGTATCTAGCCAACGATTAGTAATTGGACAAAGCCACGCTTTTTCAATGGGTGCAAACGCTACACTTTTGTCTAACGATAATTCATAGCCCGTTAATTCGGCTCCAGAGATCATTTCAAGCCTTGGCGCTGCAGGAGTAAGTACCTTTAGCTTTCTGGTAAGTGTTTCCCAAACGAACCTTAAGATGTCATTGAACGTGCCTTCTTCGACTTTGGCTTCTCGGCCAGAGGCAATTTCAAGCAGTCGAACTAAGCGATGTTGTATCCCCTTGTTGACCGAAGGGAAACGGAAACACGCTTTACGTTCATATCTGTCTTTGAATTCATAGCCTGGTTCTTTTAGTAGCCGAGGCATAATTTTTGCGCCCATCCAGTGAATGGCATCACTGTCGATATTGATGAGCGTGTTTTCCCTCACATAGAAATCTAGACAGATCTTCAAATAGTCTTTCAGGTCTTGAAGAGAAAAACCGAGATTACGCCATTCAAAGCTCGTGATGTCATCTTCGATCAACGAATCAATAGCAGGATAACGAAGTTGAACAAGGCCCATCGACTCTAAGTTGTTAGCTGTCTTGGCTCTTCTCGAAAACTCCCTAAGCAAAAACAAGTGAGCAACATTCTTTGCACTCTCAAAACGCTGCTGTCGTTTTGCATACTCACCAGGTAGTTTTTCCAGTTCTTTTTTGAACGCGCCATCTTCTAGTGAAGCCAAATATTCTCCAGATAGAAGCTGAATCTCTTCACGAGATGCCAGCTCATCTCTCATCTCAATCCAGCCAAGAGATTTTGGTTTTAAAGAAGCTATCTTAGCATCCACGAGTGACTGAAGTATTGAGATAGCAGATGCGTTCCCTTGCGCATCTAAATTTTTTAACATCTCAATATCGTCTAACTTAGATTGTATGTCGAGCGGAGTAGATTCTGACCGAGCAGCTTTTAGCGTCTCCTTGTAGATGACACTTCTCGCCCAGTTGCGCTCGGAATCCAATTGCATTTTCGCAGAAAAGCGTGCGGTTCCCTGGCGGCTATCTGTGAAAGTAATAAGCCGCTTTCCCTTCATATCATCAGGGTTTTCACTCGGGACATGGCGCAGCATGGCCGGCACAAGCGTCCCCATTAAAAACGGGGCGCCTAATATTCCGCGCTTAAAAATTACGTTAGGTTTGTATTCAACAGCGTTACAACAAGCACAACGCACACCTTGGGAGCGCTCGTTTTGGTTGTAAAAAATGCTTAGTAGACCGTCACTGTATGTGTCGCTGATTCGATTGGATTTAGCGTCGATAAAGACTTTAGAACACCCCGATTTATCGTGAGCATTCCCCATTGCATCTTCTCTCGCAAAGATCTGAAGATTGGCTTCAAACTCAGTTTCAAGTTCTTCATTTTCGTCTTCTAAATCTTCTATTTCATCTGCGTAATCATCTAGCAGATCCGACTCACGTCCCTCTATTAGTTTCACTCCCCCATCAGCGGTGGTTTTTGCCGCTGAAAGTGATGGAGTACCACAATCACTGCAGTGAGTCAGCTCAAAAACGGGCGCACCACACTCCCCATCGCAATGAGTCTTTTCATGGGTGTACACCATACCGAACTTCCAACCATTCTCTAGTTCGGTACCTTTTTTGTTACAACACTGAGGATCAACACAAGCCCAGAAACCTCGTTGAGCTCTATGAAAAATATGTGCCCTTACGGGCAGGAAGGCTTGCTCAGACTTCTCGTCGCCGTTTGGGTATGCAGTCACAGCAAGATCCATGATCTTGAGAGCATTCTCGAGATCTGATTGTTTTAAGTTATCACTTTTCTCAGGCCAAATAGTTGCAGCTATCTCTTCAAGAGTTAGAGGCTCAGACGTGAGTTTTCCACGTAACGTTCTGAATGTTGGAAATGCACACAAGTACTCGAACAGTTTGCCACTTTCGAGCGACCTAGCGTGTTCATACAGGAAATGATCTTCTTTTTGTGATTCGTCAATGTCCGGGATTAATCGGCGACCGTTAACCACTTTAACCTGATTCAGACTTACACCAGCAAGCTTAGCAAGGAACTCTTGCAACTGTTGATTGGTCTCTTCTTGTTTTGTTTTGTCACCGATGGTGGCAGACGTCGCAACAAAACGTACCTGGTCAGGCTCAACACCATAAGCATGCATCACACGACGAAGAAGCAAAGAAATCTCAGCTGCTTGAGAGCCGACATAAGTATGAGCCTCATCAAGGACTATCCATTTCAGTTTGCCTTGAGATTTAGCAAGAACATCTTCGTCTTTTTGACGAACAAGCATATATTCAAGCATGGTTGCGTTAGTAACCAAAATAGGCGGTGGAGAAGACCAAATATCGCGACGACAGGTAACAAGTTCTGGCGCAGAATCACCGGAAAAACTCGCATTTTCTTTATTTTTAGGCTCCGGTGTTTCCGGCGTTTCTCCGTTGTATAAAGCAAATCGAACTTTTCCACCAAAGCCGCGTGTCCAAGCGCTTAACCTCTCCTTTTGAGAATTAATAAGCGCATTTAGTGGATAAAGAAAAATAGCTTGTGTACCAACCAATGGGTCAGAAGACAACGCTGCTTGTTTTGCTAAATCGTTCAGTAATGGAATAAGAAAGCACTCAGTTTTACCAGAGCCGGTCCCTGAAGTGACCACCACAGACTTGACATCATCGGTCGACAAATGCCTCCACGCATTTATCTGATGCTGATAAGGAGGCCTATCGACAGGCCAAGTGTAGTCTTCTTGTATATCACCCGCCCAACGGCTTTCGTCAATGTTTCGAGCTTTATAATCAGCAAGCTGCTTTTCGTTTTCAGGAATTGGCATAGGAGGATATGCTAAGTTTGAAACTAGAGAACTGGCTAAGAAACCAGCTTCTTTCAGCCCAATTAAATTTTCAGTTTTTGGCGCAGGTTCCCAACCAAACGTTGCTTCAAACACTGGCTGCGCAAAGAAGTCATTCCCTTTTCCGAACTTGACTTGAAATTCTCGCTCAAGAAACTTCCTTAATGGCGTCGACTTTAGCTGCAATCGATTAATGACCGCTTGGGAGGTCACCGACGACAAATCTTGGTATAGGGAAGTAAAGTTAATCGCACTAGACATTGTTATTGTACCGTGTTCGTTTTTTGGATATGGGCGGCTTTTAACGCACAAGACATCGAATTCTGAAGCCATACTCGGTCGAATTTTTGAAGCTGGCTAAGTGCGAAGCTCACAAGCCAATCTTCATTTTCTGTTGTCGCTGAATTTTCAAAAAGACCAGCATTCTTAAACGAAACCATCACTGGTAGATCGAGAGCAAATGCCCGAGCATCTGCTTTGTTTTTGTCTAAGGAGTAGTGTTGTAGCAAACCTTTCAGTTCTGCAGGCAAAAATGATCGCGACATAGACATTTCCATATGCTCTCTCAGTTCACGATCGTTGTGCTTATTCTGAACATGGTTCATTAGACGCCCTTCGTGACGTGAGAAAAATGCAGCCTTTTCTTGATGGAATTCGTACAGAAGCGTATTGCTGTCATTCTCACCGTTAGAAAAAATTGGTGAGGTGCTCCACGGCGCGGGTATTTGAAAATGCTTTTCCAATACAAGTTCAACGACTGTTTTAAAGTACTTGCCTTTGTCAGCCAGCATTTGGAAACGGCTTTCGACCACCGAACGCTTGATGGAATCAAATTGCTCCTGGCTTATTGTGCTTTCCAAATGCGCCAATTGCCCAAGCGTGTCTTTAAGCACCAACTGAATAGCTTTCTCCCAATACGGTACCGGGACATATAGCCACTCAAAAGGCATTTCATTTGCCAAACTCCAAAGGCGCTCAAATGACTCTGGTGATTGTTGTTGAAGCAACAATGTTGCTAAAACATCAGTCTTAAGAATTAACCGTCTAAACAGATGAAAGGTATTCGGCGTAGACAAATCCAACATATCAACAAAGGATTGCATAGTTCGCCAGTCAGCATGCTGCAGGGATTCCATTGGCGCCTCAATACATGCATCCATATCGGTGTAATCAAATTGGAAAGTCTCTCTGTTGAAAGGGAGATCGCGAATCGCACGCTGCAGTGGAGTAAGTGACGCTGTTACTTCCTTGACTGATTCAGCCTCAACGATTACTGCACGAGGCTGTACTTTATTGTCATTTAACGCATATACAAACCAAGGGCCGGATAGATCTGTTTCAGGCATTAAAAACAGTAGATCATCAAAACTGTTTGTTGTTCGCTCAAGCTTGTAGTGAACGCAACCTAAATCCCAAATCGGAGCCGCACATAAAACGATTGCGTCTCTGTTTTTATGTCTGCGCGAGCTCAAAACTTTTAGTACTATTCTTTCGTCTTGTTCCCGGCATTGAACTGGGTGCTTGAATAGTTCAACCTTAGGCAAACGGGAATCTAACAACTCCTGGCCAGCATAAAACTTGAACGTCACAAAGTCGTATAGATTATCAGACTGGGCATAAAGCACTTGCGCCATGCGACCGAGAATATTGCTACTGATAGTCGTTGTTGAATCCTCGCACACTATACGCTCAGTGACGCTCGCACGGATTCTCTTATTTTTACCCAAGAGCGCCGCAGATATACTTAAGGTATTATCAGAGCCAGAAGGCATTTTTACTTTCAGTTTATGTGTAAAAAGCTCTTCCACAGTCAGTGTATTTTTCTGCAACTTATAAGGCGTGCCTTCTGGCGTTAGAAGACAAATACCAGCCTGCATAGAGGCGAATTCAAATACAATTTTGTTATCAAGAGAGTTGTTCCACCCTAAAATCGGATGAAAAGATTCGGGCATGTTTGCTGGTAATTGAAGCTCAGCAAAGTAGATATCTTCTAGTTTATCGACATCACGAAGCCAGTTAGTTTCACCGTCTAATATCCCTAAGTCAGTATTTTTAAAGCCAGTAGCTTTGAGCTCAACTTCACCTCGGTCATAATGCAAAACGTTAAAATGTGCACTTTCAGGAAGTAATGCACATTTTGACTGCCATTTCACATTCCCATCTTTTATCCATACGATAACGCCAAGCCCAAACTGCACATTTTCAGCCATCAAAGAGCATAGAGAGTCAGAATCGATACACTTCCAGAAAAGCTCGTCTTCGGGAACGGAATAAGGTTTGTCTAAACCATATCTGACAAATACGTTTGGTCTCCCATAGAAAGTATTTCTGTGGGAAACTGCCTCAGAACAACGCTTTCCATCAAACCAACAAGAGAACTCATTCGCTTCGTCTGCAAATGTTGATATCGTGAACTTGCCAAAAGTAACAAGCGCCTCAGCTCTACCAGTGACTTTGAAAACAGATTTGTTCAAAGACGGTATCTCAGCAACCTTTTCTACTTCAGAGAGCGCATTGGAAGGCCTTAGTTCCCCCTCAAAAACGACGAAAACGCTCCCTTGCTTTGCGGAAACATTGCCCTGACCCACGAACAAGAATCTCTGCCCTTCTGCCGAAAAAACCCATGGAAGGTCATTGTTAAGCTCTTCTCCACGGTAATACTGATCCGAACCAACAAGTCTACCGTCGGTCCATAGCTCATAACCAATAGCAGACGTTGCGTCAGCACCATAGAAACAAGTGTGTTTTGTTAATACTTGCCAACGGCGATTTTGCTGGCCTTTAAGATTAAAAGAGGCGGAACGAGCTCGCTCACCTGACTGTGTCTGAGTGTAAAGGTCGAAATAAGTCGGTAGATTAGACACACCCATTACATTATTTAGGTCTTCCGGGTGAATGGTATGGTTGATATGCGTCTCTGCGACAACCTCCCAACAATCCATGCTGACCGTAAGATAGCGTCGAATACGGACAGGGTTCTGCTCTCGCCTAATAATTGTTGCCGCTCGCTTGAGTAACCGCCCCATGAGCTCATGGGCTTCTTCGTCACAAAGCAGAAATGGCAACTCATCACGCCAGCCCGGATTTTTAACACTTAGTGCGGCAACTGGGTCGTTCTCCGCATACAAATGAAAACGATCGCGAAGAGACAGCAAGCTAGAGATAAGAGCAGATGCCAAAGTAGCAAAGGGAATTTGCTTCAATGTTTCAGGGAGGACTTCAAGCCGCTTTTCCGCAATAGACGATAGTGACGATGTTTTGTAAAAAAGCCCAAATTGCGTGATAACAGAATCCAAGTAGCTCGAAACTGGACCATCTACCAGACCAACCAAACCGGAACGTGGAAATCCACCTTGGCAATATAACGTCGCAAAGTACTGATTTGCTGAAGATGTTGAGTAAAGATCTATTCCCCAGTATTTAAGCCCAGCTTTTACAGACTCGTAAATCGCTGGGTTCAAGCGATTTTCATGCTTAATGTTCAAGCTAGCCAATACTACAGGCCAACGCTCCCGCCCGCCTCGAAAGTTTCGTTGAATCCAAGTGGCTAAATATAGTGTAAACACTTGGTCAAATCGGCTGTTCCCACCAGTGCAAGAGTAATGATTAAAAATTACGCTTGGATCCTTCCCAGAAAAAATCCCCTTCAGAATGATTTGAAGATGATTTAGTTCCTCGTCGGTAACTTTCAACGACCACAAAGGCATACCTGGCTTATGTACAGGTCGGTGCTTTTCAAAGTCCGCAAACCAACGGTGAATTTCTGAGGATGGATTAGTCACTGGTTTCAACTCTCTATCTGATACTTATGAAAGCAACTATATCGGCATTAATATTTCAAACCGCTTTCATAAGCTTACGTACCATCAATTAGCCAAAGAACCTTGGCTGTAAACCCGAGAGTTTACTCCAATTTGTGTATGACTAATTAGACTTTAATCAATAAGAAGGGGTCGCTTTCGACCGATTGCTCAAATCGAAAGCGATGAGATTAAGAAGTGTTCAGTGTGGGTTATTTATTGCGATCAGAATGGTGGATACGAAACAGGCAGGATTCCCCAGATGGAAAGGATGCTTCAGGAAGAATC
Source organism: Grimontia indica (assembly GCF_000333895.2). GTDB lineage: Bacteria > Pseudomonadota > Gammaproteobacteria > Enterobacterales > Vibrionaceae > Enterovibrio > Enterovibrio indicus. The sequence goes on from NZ_ANFM02000056.1 coordinate 10,877, forward strand.
AGCTGGCTAACGCCGTCTTTTCTGATGTCAAAAGGCAACACCCAAAGTTTTAGTTTTTTTGAAAACTCAAAGTGGCCTTCTATTGGAGACGTAAACTCATCCGTTTTCGGGTAGATCAGTATCAGCGTTCCCTTTCCGTCTTTTAGATATTTCTGCCCATAAGCAAACATCTGGTAAAAGTCAGTCTGAGATAAATAAAACTTGCGGGTGCTTTCTGGGTTAATGCGCTTCCACTTGGTGTCGAGCACACAGGTTGGTGAACCGTCTTTTTCAACCATTAAATCGGGTTTTAGTGTGAACAAATCACGCGGTTCTCGGGTTTCGACATGATGTGTCACTAACTTCTCAGCATGTGCCTGAAGGCGAAGCGAAAAACCACTTTCAAGCTGGCTTCTCAGCGTTTTCGCCACGAAGGCTTCAAACACCGCTTCCATCGGGAACAACAGCGAAGGCGCGTCTGCTTCCCCTTTCATGCTGATTGGCGACGCGCCACCCAAAATTAGCTTTGCCCACGCTAACGCCGGTTTGTAATGCTGCATGCCACGATCAAGCTTCACGCTATCAAAATCTTGTTTGGTATTTAAGCTTTTTGGCACCGCATCAAAAGCAAATAACAGTTCACGCAGCAACTTCTGATTGCTGTGATTTCTGCAATAGCCCTGTACTGTAAGCATGGCGGTTTTCAGTAGGCGGTTAACGGGCCTGTTTTCAACATACTCATCAAACTCGCAGTAAAAGCGGTGTTTTAACACACTGTTATGGCGGAGTTGGCCTGCCATATTGAGTTTGCCTTTTTTCACCAGCAAGTTGTCTTGTTGGCGCACATAGTCACTGCGTAACCCTCGCTTCACAACTTGATTGACCGCTTCAAGAAACTGGCGGATAAAAATCTCCAGCAGCGGCATGCTCAGGGTTTTCAGGCCTGCATTTTCAAGCTGAATATGGCGAAACTCGCCCAAGGCCTGAAGCATTTTCAGCAACGTCTGCCTTGCATTCTCTTCGTTTTGTTGGCCTATACCCGTTTTGGGTAGCACTTCGATATGATGACCTGAAGGGACAAAAATCACACCCGCATAACTTCTTACCTGTAACAAACGGCAACCGCCTTTGAAGCGCGGCTGCATGAGCTTGTTAAAATCAGCGTCACCTTCCGTCAGGCAACGCTTTTCCAAGTATTCAAAATCCCCCTTGGGGATGATCGTGTATTCTTCTTTGGTGTTATTAGTTGCTTCATCAGAGCAGAGATAACCAAACTCAAAAACGGTTGGGGGACTAATCGCCATTGGTTATTGAGACCCTGCTTTGGCTTCTTCTGTATCGTCAGCCCTCTTGGTCTCTTTTTGGGGATTGAAATACATACCTCGGTAGGCTTTAGCATCTTGCCAAACATCTTCATTAAATCCTTTGAGGGAATATTGTTTTATGGTTTCCCCGTAAGGCGATAATTCATGTTTCTCACCGAACAGTGCGTCGAGATCATCGCTCTTCTGCTCTTTGACTTGAATGAACTGTAGGCCCGCTTCGCGTTGATTATCACCCAGCACCAAACGGATCTTGTGCCAATCTTCAAAGAAGTATTCTTGTAGAAGTGGAATCACTTTGTTTTGGAATACACTGACCAGTTGCTCAAACGCTAGGTCTTCCTCGCCTTCGTCCATCAGGTTTTTAACTGGCATAAAGAACGCGTGACCGAGGGTATGTTCGCGGTCGTAGAGAATTTCGATGCGTTTGTTCAAAGTTTCCAGCAATATTTCGAGGTTAATTCCCTTTACCCCTTCTCCCCTTAATAAACTTGGATTTGGCATCATCTCGATAAAGTCGAAACGACGGCGTAAAGCCGTATCCATCATCGCCAACGAGCGGTCAGCCGTGTTCATGGTGCCGATAATGTAGAGGTTATCGGGTACGCTGAACTTGTCGCCAGAGTATGGCAATACCAGTTCAATAGCCTCATCCGCGCCCTTGCGTTTAGATGGTTCAATGAGGGTGATCAACTCACCAAAAATTTTTGAGATATTGCCTCGGTTGATTTCGTCGATAATCAGCACATGGTTTTTAGCCTGCATTGCAGCGTTTTCTGGCTCAAATTCCGCAATTTGATAATGTGTTTTCAGATAAGCCAAAATCGCTTTTACATAGGAACGATTGTAAATGTCCGACTCATCACCAGTAACATACAGTGATCGCAGATGCTCAATACTCGCAGGGTAACCATTTCCTAAATCTTGATGCTTTGTCTGCTCTGGATAAATCCTGAACGTCGAGTGACCATGGTAAGTAAAAGAGAAAGGTTTACCACGGGAGGTTTTTAGCGGGATAAGTTGCCCTTCGGCATCCAGCTTTAGTTGTTCGATAGCATTATCTAGTTGGTTTAGACTATCTGTATCACTAAACTTTGCTTCTTCACAAATACGCTTGAAAACACCGGGTTTTACGGAGTATTTGAGCTGTTCATCGTCAGTTGAAGCACTCAAACCCTCCACAAACTCCTCATAGCCATAGCTTTGGTGGAAGGTCACAAAGCGGATACGTTTTTGCCGGCAAAGATCGTTGTAAGTATCGCGTAACTCGATCCGGCGTTCAGTTTCATCCACCGCAGTTGCGCATATTTCCTGATACCTTTCAGGCTCTGCCGCTTTAACGGCCGCTTCAATGGTGTGGTACGTCTTACCCGTTCCCGGAGGGCCGTACAAAATTTGGTTTAGTGATATTGGCTTGTATGCATCCACGGAGTTCACCTGCGTATTATCTGAGCTTTCTTTTGTACCTGCCGAAATTCCTATCTTTTCGCTTACTTGATCATAAGTAAGCCCAAAAGAACTGATGGCATCCACACTCCATCGCACGAGTTGTTCAAGGGTCATCGCTAAGGCCTCTTCGTGACTCAAGCATTTTACGATGGGTGATTGGTAATAATTCCCTCTGACACTCTCATATTTTTCAACCAAAGTTCCTGGTGCATTCACCGTATCGATTTTTACTGCAAACTCGTCAGTTGAAATATGGATCGTGTATGCCAGTTGTTCAGGTGAGTCTTGTGAGGGGTAGATCTTTGCCCACAGATAAGAAGAAAAGTGTCCTCCTTGATTCACTGGGCTCTTGCGAAGCTTGACTTTACCTTCAGGGAAAGCAGTTTCCTTGACTGAATTGGCCCACTCCTTAACTATCTCATACGCCTCTTTGAGTTCTGGATAGTCTTCTAGTTGCTCTACATTGTTTTTGTCGCTTTTCTTTCCATGCCATTTTTTAATGAGATCGACATGATATTGAGTAAAATGCTTTTTATTCATGCTTTACACTCGACTAGAATTACGTCAATGACGTACATATATAACATCGAAAAATAAAATCATACTTCGAAGCGAAGAATCAAAATCTAAGTGAATTTACTGGATCGTTATATAACTTAAGAAAACTGGAATTAGCATGCTTAGTACTGTGCCTTCACCTCATCCATCTTCGCACTAACAAGAGCAATCCTTCGTTCTAGATCTTTAACTAACGCTTCCTTTGCGCTCTGGTCTTGTTCAAGTTCAGTGTCACCATCCGGATATTTTGTATCCAATAACGTATTGCAAAGCAGAGTATGTTCGTCACACAAGACTCGGAGTTTCTTATTGCGAACCTCCATTTTCTGATTAAAGGCATCGAGCTCTCTATTAACTGACTGCATACCAGCATTAACGGTTTCAACGGCAGCTCCCGCCGCGTTCCAGAAATTTGTCCATGCTAAAAGATACTTATTAGGTGGTTTTCGTTCCTTTGCTTTGGGTTTGATGAACTTCATCATCAAACCGGAGATCACAATCAATGGAATCGCAACGTAGATTAAATAGACACCGACATAGGAAGCTGTCGCGAGGGTAATAAGGAAAAGGGTTAAGGTTGTCCAGAATACGAACTTGGCAACGCTGTGCATAACTCACCGAAAAAACTAAAAATCAAAATTACCCACCCATTTCAGGTGGGCATCAAAAAATCATTGCTACGCTTTTACCGTCTTCCGCCCTGCCTTTTTCGCGGCTTTGGCTAACATTTCAGCTTCTTTGCGGGCGGCGGCGATGCGTTCCAGCAGTTTCTCGGCAGGTTCGTCGTTTGGATCTTGCGGCACCAGCTCACCACGGAAGGCTTTGGCGAGGATGCTTTGCGTAAGCTTATCCACCCGCGCCTGCGCTTTTTTCACCTGCGCTTCGATGGTGTCGGCAAAGGCGAAGTATTGGTCGACAAGGCAAACGATTTCTCTTTGTTCTTCGATAGGAGGAACTGGGACTAAATCCTTCCTTAAATCAGTCAAATGAATATGTAATAAGCCAGTTCCTACCCCAACCATCTGCTGCTGTAGAATTGGAGACATAAATGCGTACTCCAAATAGTTGCTCATATCTTTCAAAGCAGGTTTAATAAGCGCCACAGAGACAAAAATACTGAATTCAATATCCGTTCTAATTTGACGGACGACTCCAAGAGTTCCGTCTTTAGAAATTAAGATATCTCCCCTTTCAGGGTTTGTTCTCTTAGTAAACTCCACATGATCTTCATAGGTCACATAATTTAAGCTATCAAAAGATATGCCGTTTCCTTTAGTTAAGTTTTTTACTGTAACGAATGGGATTCCTTCATCTACATAGTGAGGTTTTTTATGAACCCCGTCAGATACTTTAGATGACAGCGCCTCAACTGAGGCCCAAGCCCAATTGCGAGGTAAAGAGATCTCCAGCTTGTTTTCTACACTACCCGCAGGTTTGTATTTTCTCTTTTTGTTTAATCGCTGATTCTCTTTTTCCCATTCCATCTTACGAGATATTTCGATTGTCGAAAGGAGAGATTCGACTTCGAAGGTGTTATCTCCCCTCCACTCTTCCGTCAATTTCCCCGACACGGCGGCGGCGAGGACGGATTGGCGGAAGCGTTTGAGGATCGCGGGAATGCCATCGAGGCGCGCTTTGATGGTGTCCACCTGCGCCAACACCTCATCCAGCTTTTCAACGATGCGGGTTTGTTCGGCGAAGGGGGCTAAAGGGAATGGTAGTGTTTTTGCCACCTTTCCAGAAAGCTCTTTAAAAGTTGTCCCAGTAGCAAGGCTTTCAGCAAGATGCTTAATAGAACGCAGATAGTAGTAAAGATAGGTCTCGTTTACCCCCACTACTGGTACAAAACTTTTAAAACCTTGGTTTGTACTAATCTCATTTGCCGCGATAGCGGTGTAACCAATCGGCGCTCTACTGCTAAATAGCACTGTACCTTTGGGCATCAATTTTGCCGAACAAGAATCGTAGCCAGACTTTGTTATCGACCGCCTACCGTGAGAGATGTATTTTTCTTTATAACCGCTTAAATCAGCTGGCGTTACCCACGCAATAGAGCCTTTGTGATCTTCTGTGTAATACTCCGGATGCTTAGAGCTAGGAGTGCCGCCGCTGACTACTTCAGTTACGGTTTCTATTGGAGTTTCTCTCCAACTAGATGGCAATTGACTCATGCCTTCGCCTCCTGAGCGTCACCTTCCAGGATCTCTTCCCTAGGATCTAGGACCTGCTCTTCCTTTTTTTCAGTTAGCCCAAACGCCTCTTCAATCAGCTGTTTCTGGGCTTCTGCTTCATCATTGGCACCCAACGCCTGCATCAATTGGTACAGCTCGCTCATCGCTTCGGTCAGCTCTGCCATCGCCTCGCCTGCCAACACATCCGGCTCTGGCAGGTTTTCTGCGCTGGTGGCTTCCAAATCTTTCAGCCATGAAATGTCCAGGCTGTCGCCTTTCTGGTCACGGATATAGTCGCGACTGAATTTGCGCCAGCGGGCGTTTTCGATAACATGTTCGATGGAATCAGTGCCCTCAGCATAGATGGCACCTAGCGTGTGATACACCCCTTCTTCACGCGGTGACTGGCCGTTCGAATCTTCGCCGTAGGCGTCAATAAAGGCGTCAAAGTGTTTGTCCGTCAGCGGGCGGCGCTTGCCGAAGGTGTTGATGTTGGTGCGCATATCAAACACCCAGGTTTCTTTGGTGCAGCGTTTGTCCTGTTTAGGGTTTTCCGGTGTGCCCTTTTGGAAGAACAGCACATTGGTTTTTACGCCCTGCGCGTAGAAAATGCCGGTCGGCAAACGCAAAATGGTGTGCAGGCTACATTTGTCCATCAAATCACGGCGGATGTCGGTGCCCTTACCGCCTTCAAACAAGACATTATCAGGAATAACGACAGCCGCACGGCCACCCGGCTCTAGGGCATCGTAAATATGCTGAATAAAGCAAAGCTGTTTGTTGCCCGTTGGGTGAACAAAGGTCCGGGTAATATTGGTGCTGGCTGCGCTGCCAAACGGCGGGTTAGTGAGGATCACATTGGCTTTTGGCAGGCTTTCACCCGCACTGCCCAAGGTGTTACCCAAGCGGATTGCGCCTTCGTGTTCATCGCCTTCAATATCGTGCAGCAGGCAGTTCATCAGTGCCAAGCGGCGGGTTTCCGGCACCAGTTCTAAGCCAACAAAGGCTTTGGTCATCTGGAAGTTTTGGTCGTCATCGTCCAAGTCATCCAGATCATTGGTTTGGGCTTTGATGTATTTGTCTGCTTCAATCAAAAAGCCTGCTGTACCGGCTGCCGGATCTTGAATGATCTCACGTGGGTGAGGTTTAAGCAGTTTCACGATGGTGGAAATCAGTGAACGCGGCGTAAAGTATTGCCCCGCGCCCGATTTGGTTTCGTTGGCGTTCTTTTGCAGCAAGCCTTCGTACATGTCACCGAAATCGTCACGGCTTTTGCCTGTGCCGTCGTTGTCATACCAATCCAGGCTGTCCATGTTGTTGACCAGCTCGGTTAGCTGCGCTGGCTGGGTAATGGTGGTGTTAACGTTCTGAAAAATCGCACGAACAATGGCGTGATCATCCGCGCCCAGTTGAACCAGCATGTTGCGGTAAAACTGGTGCTGCTCCTGACCAATTTTCTGTTTCAGGTTCTTCCAACGGTAGCCTTCTGGCAACAACTCATCTTCTTGCCCGGTTTCCTGGCACATTTTCAAAAACAGCAAGGAAGCCAGTTCATTCACATAGTTTTGGTAAGACACCCCGCCATCACGCAGGTTGTCACACAGTTTCCAGAGTTTTCCGACTAAATCGTTATTGTTCATGCTTATTCTCTTTTTTACTTAGGCACGGCGTGTTAGCCGTCGCTTTTAAAGCCGCGCCCTAAGTCTTGGTATTCGGTTTCAAACAGGCCGCCCTTCACCACATAAGGGTTCGATTTCAGGGCGGCTGGAATGCGAGTATTGTACGTGCTTAGGCAGGCTCGTCCCATAAATACTGGTTGAACTCGGCGAGTATGGTGTCTAATTCATCATTAAAGACGTTCTTCAGCTTACGTTTTCCGCCCCTGCGCTTGTAGTTACCGGTTTTGAAGGTGTCGTCATCCAGCACGACTTTCTCTTTGATTGAATCAGCAATGCGTTCCAACCAGGCTTTTTGCTCGTCGTTCCAATCATTGGCTTTTAAGATACGTTGCAACGCGAGATCGACTCGCTGCTCAAAGGGCAATAGCGGGTCGCCAATGGATGCACGGCGAATATGGCCGATCAATTTGGCGGCAATATCCTGATTCTTTGCCACTTTCCAAGCATGGCGCAGGGTCGAATCGTTGTAGTTCTGGCCATCAAACCACTCTTGCAGTTCAATCAGCGCCTTGCGGGTTAAATCCCGTGGGCGGTTGACGATGATATCGAGTGCTTCTTTCTGGTTGAGCGAGACATCTACCAATCGATCAAATGCATCGAGGAAATCTTCCGCATTGTCATGCTCACCCCAGACTGTCTGTACCCCCACCACTTCATCATGAATATCGGTAAAGATTGGCATATCGCGCAGGTTGTTGATTTCCTGCTTGAGGTGCTCAATACGGCTGACCAGATTGCTGATTGTGTTAAACACTTCTGCAGACCATTTCGGGCCTTTTTGTTTCAGCGTTTTCGCCAGTGAATTGAAATCACACCCTGCGGCGTTTTCACATAGCTCGTCGAGGCGTTTAACCTGACTATCAATCTCTTTCGATTTATCGCGGCTGAACTGTGCCAGACCACTGACTCGCTGGAGTTTTGCCACCAGCTGTTCGTGACTGTGTTCGGCAAAACTGCGTCCGTCAGCTTCCATGGTTTTGTAGGTTTCCGAGTCGGTAATTTCATTAACCAGCGTCTGCAAATCCACTTGCGGGCGAACCATCACGGGGCGCATGGTATCGACGCTTTGCAGCGTAGAATATAAATCCACGGCATCAAAAATTCGGAAAGACGTCTTACCGATTTGTGGACACAAACGGGTAGCGCGGCCTTTCATTTGCTCATACAAAATCCGGCTTTTCACTTTACGCAGGAACACAAGGTTACAGATGCTCGGGATATCAATCCCCGTGGTAAGCAAATCGACCGTGACCACAATGTATGGCAAACGCTCTTTGTTGAAGCGGGTGATCATCGACTGCACTTTTTTGCTGTCTTTATCTGCATCACCGGTGATTTTGATGATCGCATCGTGTTCCAGCTGCGGGTATTTGGCACTAAATGCGGTGCGCAGCTCATCGACAACCGCATCGGCATGGGTGTTGTTCACACAGAACACCAAGGTTTTTTGCGCACTGGTTGGGTCGATGTGCTTCACCAGCTCTTCACACACCACTTTGTTGAAGTTGGAAGCAATCAGGCTGCGGTTGAAATCCGCCACCTCGAAGCCTTGTTCATCATCCAAGGTGTCATTAATCAACTCTCCCTGATTCGACAAACGCTGAACCTCAGCACCTTGGGAAAGGTACACCCCTTCGCTGCTGAGTTTGGTGATGATTTTGATCGGTGGCTCTTGGTCACACAGGTAACCGTCAATGACCGCTTTGCGGTAGCTGTATCGGTAGACAGGCGTTTTAGTCTCGCCGCCAAAAATATCAATGGTGTGTAGTGCCGGTGTTGCGGTTAGGGCGATTTTTACTGCATCGAAGTGGTCGATAATGCGTCGGTAAGCTGAAATGTAATCCTGCTGGTTGCGGAATTTCATTTCGCCTTCGGTCTGCTCTTTATCGAGAATGTAACCACGGTGCGCTTCATCGACGATGATGCAATCGTAGCGGCCAACAGGCATCGCCTCATCGCTTTGTAATGTGCGCTTCACCAGCGATTGCACGGTGGCAACGTGGATCTTGGTGCTGTCTTCAGGGAAGCGGTCTGTCAGCCCTTTGATATTGAAAATAGCGTTGAAGCTGTCACCTTTGATGATGGTGTCTTCAAATGAGCCAAGCGCCTGCGTACCCAAAGATGTGCGGTCTACAAGAAACAGAATGCGTTTGAAACGTTGAGACTGAATAAGACGATACATCAAGGCAATGGCGGTACGGGTTTTACCTGTACCCGTTGCCATGGCCAGCAGGATATCTTGCTGCCCTTTGATGATGGCGTGTTCAACCGCTTGCACCGCTTCTTCCTGATAGTAACGGAGCCCAAGCTCGCTCATATCTGGGTGCTGTTCAAACCATTTATTGAATTGCTGGTTGTCTCGGCCCAGCATTTCCACCAGCTCATCAGGGCTATGCCATTCTGGGAGTGCCTTAGGCATATTTTGCGGGCGGCGAACATCGCGGTACCAAATACCACTTTTGGTTTTCATCGCGGCGCGGTATTCGCGTCCATTAGTAGAAAAACAAAACGGCACTTTGAAGGTCGTTGAGCCTGAGGAATCTTCCCAATCTGGTAGGTAAGAAGGCAGCTCTTCACCGACTTTTTGCAACCAATCAGGATCGTTGGCGGCGAGCTGTTGCAACTCTTCACGCAGCAAGTCCATATCAAAGTACTTGCTGTATCGATAAGCTTCAGGGAGTTTGGCGGAAACATCTTTATTGCTGCGTTTGGCTTCAACAATACCGATAGGTTTTAAGCCAACGAACAGTACATAATCCGCTTTGCCGGTATTGCCTGTTTCGTCTTTACTTGTTGGCCATTCTGCAATCGCGATATTGCGGCCCACTTGCGGACGGGTGCCTGCAGCGAAGTTGAGGTTTTGGGTATCAGCCTCCCACCCTGCTTTACGCAGTTGGGCATCAATAAGGAAGCGAACCTCTTTTTCATTGAGGTCAAGGCTGTGAGAAGTCGCCTCCTGCATTACCGCTTTGCGGTATGCCTTGCGTTCGGCTTCGGTTTTCTTGGATAACTCAGCTTCTTTCGCTTTTAGTTGCGCTTCCAACGCTGTAATTCGCGCTTCTGCCTGGGCTTGGGTTTCGTCTTCTTTACTTTCAAGAATGGAGATGTAGCCACTTAGTGCAGTGAGACGCGCTTGCTGTGCATCGAAATCTGCTTTGGTTTGCGCCTCTGACGATTGTGCGGCTGCCAGTTGCTGCTTAAGGTCCAGAATTTCTTGTTCGGAGTATTGCGCACTGCTAGAGGTTGGGAGCACAAAAGGAGGACATTCGAAATCGAATTTTTTGGTGACAAGACGGTAGTACCAAACGGCCAAACGAAAACCCAGCCGCAATGCCATTTCCGCATCTGGCAGGTCACTGTGATATTCGTGAACCGCTTTATTGCCGATTTTGCGAAGGTTATGGAACACCTTGAGGATATTTTCGTCTACGAAAGAGATTTTACCCAGCTCATTGATGAGATCCCTCTGGGTGTCAGGGACTTCAATATCCAACAACTTGGCGAGGTGTTTGGCCGCTGCTTCACTGAACACACGCATTTTGTACAACGTGGTATTTGGATCATCAGGAAAGTTGTTTTCTGCTGCGCGGGCAATACTGTAGAGGAAATCGTTGGTTCCTCTCAGAAATTCGAAATTTGATTTAGCCATACTGTCTACCTATCTCGCTGAACCAGAATGATGCATTCACTCAACGATGTTAAGAACACAACCACTTTGACAACTCGTTACCACGTAACGGGTGTCTGTGCCCTCTGCCAATGAGATGATTTCTAATTTAGCGGCAGTTGGTGCAGGTAGTGATTTTTTAAGCTTGCGATTGATGTTTGAGCGCTGGGTCTGCACGAAAGTGCGTTCCATCCCTTTCAAATTGCTATCGTTACCTTCAAAAAAGTCTTCCGGTGTGGTGTTGAACGTTTTATAAACCCGGGGATCCGATGCCAGCTCGGAATACGCATTTAAGAACTCGATGCTGTTTTGGGTATTTTCTTCAAAGTCTCTATCTACGAGTAATCCCTCTTCGCTTTTAGAGAACAGCCACAGATAAAACGCGATTTCTTTAGGGGTTAACGTTGTGGTTACCCCTACCGCTTCGATAGCGCTGGCACGTTTGTTCACTGTGACTTTGAGTTGATCACTCTGGCTGGCATTGAGCATGCCGACGGTTTGGCTGAACGACAAATTGACCATAGAAGACAGCAACGTTGGGTCGATGGCATTTCGCATACGTACAAAGGGAATTTCAGCCAAGGTGACTGTTGCTTCGCTAAGATCAACTTCCCCTTCGCCATTTTTGCCCTTCACTTTTTTCGGTTGCTTCGTGGGGAACCAAAAGTCACGAACGTTTTCATATCGGTCATCAACAAAGACATGGCTCAATGTATCTTGCTCCCTGCCAAGCAAAGACATCGCATAACCGAAGTAAAAGGCCATGGTTTTTCGTCCACCCGCCAAAGACGCATGAATGGCCGTGTTTTCGTCCTGGGTCAGCTCGTAAACCTTTCGCGTGATGAAGTCGGCCATGTAGGTTTGATCTTCAATGGATTTGGCATCATCAATCGGCTCACCGTTTTCATCTTCAATCAGCCAAATGTGGCTTTCATCAAAGGTAAAATCCGGCAGGTTGTATTCGTCTTTCAGTGCCTGGAGATGGCCTTTGTTGAAAAGCCCTTCAGTTAACCATTCCTTGGTGCTGAGTGTAGTGATAACGAAGACTTCTTCAGGGAACGCTTTGCCGCTCTGGTGAATGGCATAGAGCGTTTCGGTGAGTACCTGCGGATTCGCACCTGTGGTAGCAAGGAGGATGTTCTTCATAACGTTATCAATAACAGGGTTTGGGAAAGTTTAAATGTAAGCTTTCCCAGACACCACGTTTCAGATCACGTTAGGAGGTTGTTTGGTTGGAGTTTGTGCGCTCAGTCCATCGATATGTGCAGCTGGTATTGAATTCTGAATCTGTCTGCTGTTTCCATCGCCTCTTTATGACCTTTTGCAGCAGCTTTAGAAATCCATTCTTCCCCAGCTTGACGCCATTTAAGATCGCTGTTTCTGCCTAGTAACATTGTTCTGCCCAATTGCCACATGGCTTCAGAGTTCCCTTGATTAGCTGCTTTACGGATGAAAAAGTTGTAGTCATCCTGGCTTCCTAACTGTTTTGCCATCAAGGCTTTTGATAAATACAAGGTGCTTTCTTTATCCCTCCCTGTGAAGTCACCGAATTTACCGGTTTCTACTTCGCTGCGCCAAAAACGTTCGACCCAGTCTTCCAGCTTTACTCTTCGCTCACGAAGCTTACCCTCGTTTGGTGCTACAAGTAGGCCTACCCCTTCTTTATAAAGATTCACCTCAGGTGGTAAACCTCTAAAATAAGGGATATTTTTGTTAGGCGTTATCATAAACTTTGTGCGTAGCAACTTTTCACAAAAATACTGCCAGGATGGCAAATGGTCATGCACTTCCAGTTGAGACATTGCACGAATTTCGGCAATACTTATGGTCTTACTTTCAAATAGCCTTTGCGAATACCAGCTATCATTCTTGAAAAAGCGCGTTTCGCTCAACGCTCCTCTCAGGAATTCTACCGCGATAGTTTTACCCAACTCAAAGATGTACACCTCCGTGTCGAGTTGCCCCGTTTCGTCGATATCATCAACAAACGGGGGAACACCGTTATTGCGTTCTGCTACAAATTGAAAGCTTGCTTTTGGAAGTAACACCCTAACTCGCTCAAAGCTTGCACTGTAATTCGACCAGAACATGCAGCGGCTGCGAATCTGACGTGTTTGGTCTTCTGTTAAGCCAAGAAGCTCTGCAGCTTGCTCTGAGTAAAGTGCAGAAGAAATCGCACGCAAATCAAAGTAGTTAGATAATCTAAACTTCTTTTTCAGTATTTGCTTTGTACTAGTACTTAGTCGGTTCCAGTAGCTTTCCTCTTGTGTAGGTAAACAAGCGGTTCCAACCAACTCTTCACACAAATATCCATACTCATGTTGATTTTGCTTTGCGATGAAACGTTCGCAAAATTCAATTTCCTGTTTGGTAGTTTTTAGATGCTGGTAATTTTTGTAGAGCCATCGATCATCTTCGTCATTAATATCGCCCTTGGTGATACACGATACCAATTGAGCATTAACTGAATCCGCATAACTCATTGCTTGCGGTAAACGCAGAAATCTAGTCAACTCAAAAATTGTCATGCTGTGTTGATAACAATACGTGGCCAACTGACCAAAATTTTTGTGTTGAAGGGCTAGCAACCAATCCATCTTCATGGCGTCCAGCTCAGAAAGCCCCTGTGCTTGCCTCGCTATAGCCATCGTCTCCGTTAGGTTTCTAACTATGCTGGTAGGTCTGCCATCAGCAGCCAGCGCGACTTTGAAAAGCGCGATATCCCCCAAAATATGGTTTGTTCCTATTGCACTCCAAGCGGCAATACATGCCTCCGTATTTTCACTCTCAGAAAGTGAATCCCATTGCATTTGGTCTTCGATGACATCAAGCCATTCGAAAATCGAGATCTCTGAACTTTTCCCTGCGTTAACAAGGCGCACCATTTCACTCAGTCGCTTTGGGGGAAAACTGGGCAATATTACATTGCCCAAACCCATGTCGAAGAAATCATCAAAAGAAAGTCGTTCAATTTTGTTGTTCTTCGGCAATCGTGGAAGCGAAAAGGTATAGGCACTACTTTTCAATTTCCTGCACCTCTGAAAAATTGCCTAGGAACTCATCATCTTTAAATTGGAAACGAAACTTCACCTTTCGGTCTGAAGCCACAGCAACATCTTGAGTGGCCTCAAGCGGCCCTCGACCTGAAATTACAACTTTCCCAAAAAAGCGCGGTTTATTGGTAAATTCCATCGAATTTATAAAGGCAATAACGCTGTTTGCACGGAGTACACTAAGCTCCATATTACGGTTAAACGAGCCTTCTGAGCTTGAGTGGCCTTCGATAACAATTCGGCTTACTTCGTCGGCCGTAGCCTGAGATTGGAAGATCACATCTGAGTAAATCGGAACGAATGTATTCAGAAACTCTTTGCCAGAAGATTTCAGCGTATGATCGTCTAAGTCGAAGAGAATCGAATCAGTAATCGATATATCTCCAGTTTCCGAGTCTGCTTGCACCTCAATGCCTGCTGCATTCAACGCATCGTTAATGCCTTTAATTATCACTACTCGAGTGTTCTGGCTCTCTTCATACACCTCTGAAATTTGCACCAAAGCACTAATTAGTAACAAGGCAAAAATCATTAAAAGCACTGACATTAAGTCGCCGACAGATAGCCAAACCCCACTTTCTTCGGCATCAGCAGTTTTTGTAGCTGCTCCTATACGTCGCATTATGCTTTCACCTCACCCGCCTCAAATTCGCGGCGTTGAACCTGAGCATTGATCAAATAGCCTGCAGCTTGTGAAAGCTTGTTGTGAATTGCACTCGCTGATTGGTCAAAGTCCTTAAAGAAACTTTCAAAGCTCTCGTTGGCACGAGTAAAGTAATCGTCCATTGCTTTTGGTAGATTTTCAGTAACATCCGCAAAGGTCGCGGAAGCCTGAGCGTACTCTTTTTTCAGCAAAGCGATTTCACGACTGATCGTATGTGATACATCTTGAATTTCAGCCATCTTCGACGCTTCATTCAGGCCAATGGCCTTGGCAACACGCTCCAATGTAGCAGCAGATGCTTCTAGCTTCTCGTATTGTGCCGTCAGTTCCTGAAGTAGGTTATGTCGCGCTTTGTATTCGCTTTCAAAGACATTTCGGAAGTTATCAACGACCTCGTTAAGCCCATTACGCTGCTTACTCAAGCTATCTTCGAGGATATTGTTCTGCTGCTCAAAGTAAGAAGTCAGATTCTGTTGATACTGTAGACGGAAGGCTTCAAGCTCACGTTGCACTGTTTCGGACATCGATTTAACTTTAGAATCGATATCACCAAGCCCCTGTTGAAGCTCAGTGCGAGCTGTTTGCATCACGCCACTTGCTTCATTACCAATTAGCTCAATCGCTTCTGCTTGGTCATTGAATATTGCTTGTACATTCTGCATAAGTTGAGCGATGCGCTCTTCCATCTCACCAATCAGCTGAGATTCCTCATCACGGCGAAGTTGAACAGACAGCTCAAAGTCTCTTTGCGCCTGACTCATCAAATTGGATGCGGCTTCGCCTGTTTGCGTAAGTACCGCCGTTTGACTATCGAATGAAGATGCAACTTCAGACAGCAAGCCATTGATACGACCAGTAACGTTTTCGAACAGCATTTTTTCTGCTGTTTGTCGTTCATCTAATGCATTTTCCATTGAGGCTTTTATTTCCTCAAATGCCCCTGCCGCTTTCTCCGCACTTTGTTCAAACGCAGATTGCTGATCTTCGATACCTTTAGCCGCGTTCTCGACCAAGTTTGAAAGTCGGCTTTCAACTTCCTTAAACATCGCTGACTCTTCAGCACGACGCTGCTGCACTGAGGATTCGAAATCCTTTTGAGCCTGCGTCATCATGGTAGATGCCGCTTCACCCGTCTGGGTCAATACAGAGGTTTGATTTTCAAACGATGTTGAAATCTCAGAAAGCAGACCGTTAATACGGCCAGTCACATTTTCAAAAAGTTCTTTTTCAGCACTTTGACGCTCATCTAATGCATTTTCCATTGAGGCTTTTATTCCCTCAAATGCCCCTGCCGCTTTCTCCGCACTTTGTTCAAACGCAGATTGCTGATCTTCGATACCTTTAGCCGCGTTCTCGACCAAGTTTGAAAGTCGGCTTTCAACTTCC
>NZ_ANFM02000055.1 GCF_000333895.2 Grimontia indica
CGTTGAAAAATTTGATTGTAGAATAACTACTTATCGAAATTTTCTGCCTTGTTCTCGAGCATTTTTCCTGCGCTATCTCTGATCACCTACTTACTGTGATTGGTATAAGCTTAGAGCCTTGAAGCGAGAGGAATGATGCTAACGCGATCACCCACTTCTGCGCTCTCCACTTCCGGTGACACCTCAATCAGGCAGTTTGCTTCATGCATCGAGCGCAAAATACCCGAGCCCTGCGAGCCCGTTGAACGCACTTCAATCTGCCCATTGGCGCTTATGGAATAAATACCGCGTGTGTATTCTGTGCGGCCGAGACGGGAGCGAATTTTCTCTTGGGTCACTGCCGAGAAGAGCTGAGGTTGCCAGTTCACATCACCCTGCATTTTACGAATGGCAGGTTCTACAAACTGCAGGAAGGTCACCATAACAGCTACTGGGTTACCCGGTAAGCCAAAGAAAGGTGTATTGCCTAACTTGCCGAAGGCTAGAGGACGACCTGGACGCATATTTACGCGCCAGAAGTTAATATCACCCAAGGCATCCAGAACGTTCTTGATGTAATCCGCATCACCGACTGATACACCGCCGGAGGAAATCACCACATCGGCTTTTTCCATAGCCGTGGTCAGTGTGTTTGTCAGTGCTTGCTCACTGTCTTCAATAATGCCCAAATCAAGAATTCGGCAACCGAGGTTTTCCAACATGCTGCGAACCGTAAAACGATTGGCATCATAGATGCAGCTTTCTCTGGCGGGTGTTCCGGGAGCCTGCACTTCATCACCGGTTGAAAACAGGGCAACGGTGAGAGGCTTGTAACACTTGGTTTTATTGAAACCCAGTGACGCCATCATACCCACTGATGCTGCATTGAGGCGGGTGCCTGCGTTAAATACCGCAGTACCTTTTTTAAGGTCTTCGCCAGCCTGACGCACATTTTGTCCTGGACGGATGGCACCTTTTCGGGTGTCGAACATCACCAAATCGCCGTCCATCGCTGCTTGCTCTCGCATCACGACAGTGTCAGCACCTTCGGGAACAGGGGCGCCTGTCATGATGCGGACACACTCGCCTTTTTGCAGTGGTATGCCAAGACCATGGCCTGCATAAATTTCGCCTACGATTTGATAGCTGTCGCGCTCTAAATCATCACTGCGAATCGCGAAACCGTCCATGGCCGAGTTGGTGCTCGAAGGCACATTGACTGGTGCGATAACATCTTCTGACAAAACCCGTCCAGATAAAGACTCCAGCGGGTGAACTTCGCTGGAGGCTGGCTCATCAATGGTTGCTAAAATCTTTTCCCTTCCGGCATCCACTGAAAGCATGGTTGGGGATAAGGAATCACAGGTGGCTGTCTGCGCTTTGTGGCCTTCCATCCACCGCAAGATAAAGCTGCAAATTGCGGGTACATCATTGATGTCGAGCGTTGGCAAATCCGAATCCGGGTTGCTGTCGCAGGCAATCGCGATGATGTTTTTATCTTCTTTGTGAAGCCACTGCTTAGCGAGCTCATCGCGGCGAAGTTCGATTTTTGGGAAGCTCTCATGCTTGAAGCCCTCTACAAGAACAAGGTCGGCGCGGTTTTGGTCAAGGCGGCTGAGCAACTGATTGAGGGTATATTCTTCTTCCGGTGTTTCTGTCATCAAGGCATTGCGATTGCGCGAGCTGATCAGCATTTGGGAGGCGCCAGCTTTTCTGAGGCGATAACTGTCTTTACCCGGTTTATCGACATCAAACTCATGGTGCGCATGCTTTACCATGGCAATGCGCACGCCTGATTCCACTAACTGTGGAATGAGTTTTTCAAGCAGGGTGGTTTTGCCCGTGCCACTGAAGGCCGCGAACCCAAGTACAGGTAAGGAACAGTTGGAAAGACTCATGAAAGCGCCCCGAATTTTTCCAGCTCGTCAGGTGTATTCAGATTAATGAAGGCATCATGCTCATCACTGAAATCGACGAATTCAGTCTTACAAATGTCGTAGAGCAGAACGATTTTGCGGTCACCGTTATTGAGGAAGTTTTCTAATCGCTCAAACACAATGCGTTTGTACATAGTCACCACGGGCTGGACGGACTCGCCATCATGGGCGACCACAATTTCGGTATCATCAGAGATAGTTTGATACATCTTTTCCAGCAGGTTATGGGGCAGGTTAGGACAGTCACAAGGGACGAAGCCGTACCACTCACTGTCCAGTTGTGCCATGGCAGCATGGATACCACCCAAAGGCCCGGGAAAACCTTCAAACACATCACTGAAAACCTGTCCGTATTGTGCGTAGGTTTCCTGATTGCGATTGGCGTTGACCGCGACATGCGCGCCTTGTTCAGCCAGGCGGTCGTGAACATAATCGATGAGAGGTTTGTTATTCAGGGTCACAAGGCCCTTGTCTTTTCCGCCCATGCGGCGAGCTTGGCCGCCGGCAAGAATGACCCACGTGGTTTCAGGAAGCGACTGCATGGTTATCCTTGTTGATTAAGTTAAGTTTTGGCTTATGGATCAAACGCTGGTTTTCGATCGACCAGCGCTGATTGCAGCAAGCAGTTAGCGAGTTAGGGTGATGGCTGGTGATCACCAGACTTGAGCCACGATCTAATAGATCTTCGACCATGACCTTCTGTGCTTCGATGGCATCAGGGTCAAGGTTGGCGCAGGACTCATCCATCAAAAGGATAGAAGGGTTTAGCGCCCAAGCGCGAGCCATCGCCACTTTTTGTTTTTCACCACCGGAAAGCACTGAGATATGCTCCCGACTCAGGCTTTCCAGCCCAATCATTCGCAAGGCCTGCATTGTAAGCTGGCGGCAGGTTCTTTGACAGAAATGCCTGCCTTTCAGACCATAAGCCACGTTTTCAGCCACGGTACCGTCGAAAAGATAAGCAGCTTGGTGCATGTAGATAACACCGCTTTGCCCAGCGAATCCTGCCAGACGTTGCATCAGTGTTGGTTTACGGAGGTTCAAAATACCGCTGGTTGGTTTTTGGATACCAGCCAGCACCTTAAGCAGGGACGTTTTGCCGATGCCATTTTGCCCAGTGAGATAGATGGCATCCCCAGGGGTGATTTTCAGCGAAGGAATATGGAACAAAAGCCGGTGTTTGTACTTCACCGACAGGTCGCTAGCTTCCAATGTAATCTGACTCATCCTTGCCCCTAACTCGTTCTCAGGTGACCATTGCCACGCGCGTAGCTAATGAAGAAGTTCATCGTCAGCGCGAGGATCAACAAAACCATGCCCAGCGCAACGCCTTGGGCAAATGCCCCTTTTGACGTTTCAAGCGCAATGGCCGTGGGGATGTTTCGTGTGTAATTCAATATGTTGCCGCCGACCATCATGGAACAACCTACTTCCGTGATAATTCGGCTGAATGCGGTGATGACAGCTGCCAGTAATGGAAAGCGAATTTCCCACATCAGGGTCAGCATAGCGCGGGGGATCGAAGCGCCCAGTGTGTAGGCGGTTTCCCAAGCGCGGCGATCGCTGTTTTGAAAGGCGGCATGCATCATGGCGATCAAGATAGGCATCGCAATTAAAATCTGCCCGAGGATCATGGCTTTTTGGGTGAAGAGCATTTTCCAGTCGCCCATTGGTCCTGCTCTTGAAAGCATCATATATAGCAGTAGGCCGATGACCACGGTAGGAACAGATTGAAGGGTGTTAACCAATGACAACACCACCCATTTACCGGGAATATCCCAGTACGCAAGTGCAAAGCTGATGAGAAGGGCAGGTAAAATCACCAGCCCGATAGCAAATAGCGATACGGAAAACGATACCCCGACAATACCCCATAGTGTTGTATCGCCACTAAACAGCAAGGTAACTGCCTGTCGGGTTGTTTCCAGCATATCCATTAGCCAGCATCCGCAACGAATAGTTGTTGGCCGTTCACTTTAAAGCCATTAATCATGGCTTGAGCCTTTGGATTAACCAGCCAGTCACTGAAGACTTTTGCGCCTTCGTAGTTCATGTCTGGGTAACGGCTTGGGTTGATCAAAATGACTTGGTAAGGGTTAAAAAGACGCGTATCGCCTTCCACCAACACTTCCATATCCAGCTTGCTTTCATACGCTAACCAGGTACCACGGTCAGTCAGTGTGTAGCCCTGCATTTCATTCGCCATGGTCAACGTTGGCCCCATGCCTTGGCCGACTGCTTTATAAGCACCAAATTCAGGACGTTGACCAGCCTTTTCCCATAGAAGCAGCTCTTTCTTATTGGTACCTGAGTCATCACCGCGGGAGATAAAATCAGCATTTTTCGCAGCAATCTCATTAAATGCGGCGGCGACGTCTTTCCCGCCTTTTACACCCGCAGGGTCGGACAATGGGCCGACCAAAACAAAATCGTTATACATCAGGCCGCGAGGCAGAACGCCAAAACCTTTGTCGACAAACTTAGCTTCAGCATTTGGCGCATGCGTCATGACCAAATCCACGTCTCCGTTTTCACCCATTTTGAGTGCTTTACCCGTGCCTGCCGCCAGGATCTGTACTTCATAGCCAGTGTCTTTTTTGAATTCAGGTAACAGATAATCCAGCAAACCTGAGTGATAGGTGCTGGTGGTAGTAGCTAGCCTGATGATCTCCGCGGCATTTGCCGTCATGGAAAAAGTGAGGAAAGTGATGAGCGCAAATATTTTCGAGTTTTTAATGAAGTTCATTTTGTCTTCCTGACGTTTGATTGCTTTTCTTGTTTTAGGGTGTTGCCTCGACCACTTGGGATGGGTCGAATTGTGGACACTGCAACAAAAATGCCAAAAATTGAGCGCGTGCATTTAAGCGCATAAATAATTGAAAATTAAATAGGTTCGTCACAGTTCTGCGATCTGATGACCAGCTTTATATACATGATTCATTTAAGGCTTTGTTGGACTGAGTCAAAATGTCGCATGTATGATGAAACTCTCGAGAACATGAAGGCTTATGACTGAATGAAGGACGCATTACAGCAATTCGGTTTCTCCGCGCTTGTCGTCGACGACGAACCTGGTATGCGCGCAATCTTAAATAAAGCACTCTCCAAGAAGCTTACCCAAGTGGAAACAGCCTCTTCATTGGAAGAAGCCGAGGCGTTAAGACAGCGTAACCATTTCGATCTATTGATCGTTGATATCAACCTGCCGGGGCGTTCTGGTATCGATTGGCATGAAGCCTTCACCGATGATGAAAGACGCAGCGACATCATTTTCATGACAGGTTATGCGGAACTCGAAACCGCCATCAAAGCCCTTCGCGCTGGTGCTTCCGACTTTATTCTCAAACCTTTCAACCTCGAACAAATGCTGCAGTCGGTTCAGCGTTGTCTCGATAAACGCATGATGGAGCGACGGAATGTCGCCTTGCAGCGCGATGTCGCCCGATCATTCCCTGTCGATATTATTGGTGAAGCGCCCAAAACCCTCGCGATGCGAGAGATGGTCTCCCGACTGGCACCATCTCCGGCAGCCGTCTTGATTGAAGGGGAGTCAGGGACTGGTAAAGAGCTAGTGGCACGCGCACTGCATTCACTAAGTGGGCGGGGTGGGCCTTTTGTTCCGCTTAACTGTGGCGCGATAGCACCTGAGCTTTTGGAAAGTGAATTGTTTGGTCATGTTTCCGGGGCCTTTACTGGTGCGCGCAAGAGCAAAGATGGCCTGTTCAGAGTTGCGGATAAAGGGACTTTATTCCTGGATGAAATCGGAGAGATGCCACTTCCGATGCAGGCTTCTCTGCTCAGAACTCTTGAACAAAAAACCATTCGTCCCGTTGGTGCAGAACGGGAAGTACAAGTCGATGTGCGTATCGTCGCGGCGACCAACCGAAACTTGCAGGAAGAAGTAGAAGAAGGGCGATTCCGAAAAGACCTCTACTATCGCCTGAATGTGCTTTCCGTCGAATTACCTCCGCTTCGAGAGCGTACTGAAGATATCGGATTACTGCTCAATCATTTCTCCGAAACACTTTCGCGGGAAATGGGATTGAAACCTGTGGTGTGGTCAACGGAAGAATTGACCGCCATGCAAGGTTATGACTGGCCGGGCAACATTCGTGAGCTCAAGAATACCGTTGAAAGGGCGGTATTACTGGGCAAGCCGGATCTGCAACACTGGAGTGACGGAGAATTGCCAAAAGCCACCGCCGGCGGAGAAACACAAGTCGTGACAGTCTGTGAAGATGGCTATCCGCAAGAATGGCAATTAAAAGACGTAGAACGCGCGCATATCGAAAAAGTCGTCGATGCTCATGAAGGAAATAAATCTGCTGCTGCGCGACAACTGGGTGTGGCAAGAAAAACATTGGAGCGAAAATTTAAAGAGTGGAACGACGAGTAACATGATGGAGCATAACGGATGAAATGGCTCAATAAATGGCGACAGCGTTTTCGTACTATGGTGCGTTATCGCCTCTTGGTGCTGACATCTGTTCCTATCATTATTACTCTGCTTGCGCTGATTGCTCTTACCATGTACTGGACGCTGGCGTACTCTTGGAAAAGTGCGCTCGCCGGGGTCAATGCTGACCTTGCCGTTGCGAGCAATAGTATGGAAGTGTTACAGCGCGAACAGCGACTGCAATTGAATGCCATTGCGGGCTCTTATGATTTCCAAATGCAGATTGAACGTGACCCTGAGGGTATCTTTTCCTGGGCGCAATCAAGAGCTGGGAAATATGATGTTGATTTCCTTGCGGTCTACCCAGCCAACGAAATAGACAGACTACCGCAAAGCCTGCGAAAACCACTGATTGAAGGTCGCGAGCGCACTTTCTTTCAGGTGATGTCGGATATAGAACTGGAATCCATTACCCCTGAGCTTTCTGCTCGGGCTGAAATCCCGCTTCTGAATGAACAAGTAATCGAATCTCGCGGTTTGATCAGCCGTAGTCTGCTCCCTTTATTCAATGAAACAGGAGAGCTTGAGTGGATAATCGACGGCGGCATTTTGCTCAACAACAGTACCGAGTTGGTGGACAGAATTCGTGACCTTGTTTTTCCAGAAGGCACGCTGCCTGATGCCAGTGTGGGAACCGTCACCCTGTTTATGGATGACATTCGCGTCAGTACCAATGTCCCGCTTGATTCCGACAACAAGTTTGGCCGTGCGATCGGTACCCGCGTTTCGGATGAAGTGAGAAAGTCAGTACTCGAAAATGGTGATGTGTGGGTCAACCGTGCCTACGTTTATGATGCTTGGTACATCTCGGCGTACAAGCCAATCCGAGACTTCAATAACCGGGTGATTGGCATGCTGTACACTGGCTATCTCGAATGGCCATTGATCTCCCGTTATCTTACTAACTTGGTGGAATTAGGCTTCGGTATTCTCGCCACGTTGTTTGTGACGGGGCTATTAGTGTATCGCGGTGCGAAAGACTTGTTCCGGCCCATAGAGCGTATTCACCGGGTCGTACGTCTGGTTCGCTTTGATCAGGATGCACGCATTGGCAAGTTGGGGCTAGACCCGCAGCACGAACTCGCGATTCTTGCCCGTCAGTTCGACACCATGCTCGATCAGCTCAAACAGCAAAATGAAGCCATTCGACAGAATGCTTTGGAGCTTGAGGACAAAGTTAAAGAGCGCACAGCGAGTCTTCATGAAACCACTGAAGAGCTCCGCCGGAACATCACCTTATTAGAGCAAACCCGAAGTAAGCTGCTACTAAACGAGAAGCTTGCTGCTCTGGGTGAGCTGACAGCGGGGATTGCCCACGAAATCAATAATCCGACTGCGGTGATCCTTGGCAACATTGAGTTGATGGAATACGAGCTGGGAAAAAACGCGACGCTGGTGTCCGAAGAAATGAGTGCGGTCTTGGAGCAAATTGACCGTATTCGCAATATCACCCGGAGCTTGCTCCAATACAGCCGCCAGGGTGGTGTGCAAGATGAAATCACTTGGCAGCACGTCAATCCGGTGATTGAAGAGAGTGTTACCCTCGTTCGTTCCGGTACCAAGAAATCTGATGTGGAAGTCGTAACAGAACTCAATGCCAAGTGCTGTGTGGAAATCAACCGCCATCAGTTATTGCAGGTACTGGTGAATTTACAGATGAATGGTGTTCATGCCATGAATGACAAGGGAAAGCTGGTGGTGCGTTCGTCTGATTGGTTAGATGAGAGTGGCAACCCCATCGGAGCGACCATTTCTGTGCAGGATTTTGGCTGTGGTATTGCTAATGAAAACCTCACCAAAATCTTCGACCCGTTCTTCACCACGCGCCGCTCAGGAACTGGGCTTGGGCTTGCGGTAACCCACGGCATTGTCAGTGGATTGGGTGGAGAGATTAAGGTGGAATCCGAACTTGGCGAGGGCACCACTTTCACGCTTTATCTGCGTGAGAAGATTCAGACCGATGATGAAATTACTTCGCTGCAGGTAATGGAATAAGGCTGGCGTTTAGCCAGCTGCCCACATTTGCTTGCCTGCATGTTGAAGGTTGTAACCGCCGAACTGCTCGCTCTGATTGACAATTTCCTCGTCATCCAGATGTTGCATCAGCTGTTGAACCAAGGAGCGGAAATAGATGTTTTTCGGGATGACCAATTCAAAGGCTTCATTGGCAATGGGATGAAAAGCGAGGCCAAATTCTCCCGCGGCACTTTGGCTACCAAACCCAATGTCAGCCGCCCCCCGCGCAATCGCAGAGCCTAATTCCCGTTCATTCAGACACACAGTGACCGTATTGAGCATGTCAGTGGTAATGCCGTTTCTGAATAGCCACTCTTCCATCGCACGAGCACTGCCAGCGCCGCCTTGACGACCAGCCCATCGCCATTCTTTTCCCGTGAAATGGTGCGGGTCGTTCAATTGCTCGGCGAGTTCAGGGCGAACAATCAGGCCTTGTTGACGTTCGAAAGCATGGAGTAACACCCAGTTTTTGTGTCCGGCATATTGTTGGATAAGTGCAGGGTGACGGAGCTTGGCCTCTTCGGCATTTCCCCAGTGAATCGCGCAGATATCGACGTGGCCCTTTTCCAGCATCGACAAACCCTGTTTAGTGCCCGTGGCGGTGTAACCAACCAATGCTGTACTTCCCAGTGCATTCGCCATTTTGCTCACAATGTGTTGCAACAAAGGGTCATCAGAGCCAGCAATCAAAAGTCTGTCACTGAATACGCCATTGTGGCTGGATTCCAGCAGCCATCGGTCAAGCAAGCTTTTTGGGAAAAGCCATTTTCCTGTGACCTTAGTGGCTGGAAGCACGCCATCATTGGCCAGGCTATAGACCTTCTTTTCGTTCAGATCGAGATACTCTGCAACCTGACGGGCATTCATGAACTCCGGAAATTCACTCATCAGAACCACCTTTTACATCGAAGTCGATGTTCTCTGCGCCATTGAAGACCTGAAAACGGTGGCCTTTAGCGCGGGCAATCATGGTAATGCCAAGTTGTTTGGCAAGGTCATAACCCATCTGTGTTACTCCTGAGCGAGAGAGCAGCACTGGGATCCCCATTTGCGCCACTTTAATCACCATCTCTGACGTCAACCGCCCTGTGGTGTAGAAGACTTTATCTTCGCCGGTTTCACCTTTCAGCCACATCTCGCCTGTCAGGGTATCGACCGCATTGTGACGGCCAATATCTTCGACGAAAGAGAGAATTTCTGTGCCTTTACATACCGCACAACCGTGAACAGCGCCTGCCGCTTTGTAGGTGTCATTATGGTGAGTGAGCGCTTCCAGCAGGCCATATAGGGAAGACTGAGTAATGCGGTGCTCTGGTAATTTCAGGTCTTCGAGCTTTTTCATCACGTTGCCAAACATTGTGCCCTGACCGCATCCCGAAGTGACGGTTTTCTTGGAAAGCGTCTCGTCGATATCGTCGTTTTGCTCTGCAGTAACCACAGCAGCGGATTGGGTTTCCCAATCGATGATCACTGAATCCAGCGCGTCAGCATCGTTAATTAACCCTTGGTTTTTGAGATACCCCAATACCAGCATGTCCGGGCGGGCACCCAAGGTCATCAGAGTCACGATTTCCTTCCAGTTGAGATAAACCGTCAAGGCGCGTTCGCAGGCAATTTGCTTGGTCATGGGTTCGCCATACTCGTCGAACACTGTCACATCAATGGTTTGAGGAATGTCGGTTTGGGTTTGAATAATTTTTGGTTGGGTCATTTACCCGGCTTCCTTTTGGGTGTGTAGAGACACGAAAACTGAACATCATCAGCAAAGTTAGCAATTCCCGTTCCAATCACGCAGGGTCATCAGGGCTATGGTATGTGTTTTGCTTTGTGGGGTTAGAAAACCAGACTTCTGCGTGCCTGCGGTAGCGTTTTTGAAGCCTGGAACCTCAAGGAGTGATGTGTGACGAAAATAATAAAAGACCCTCAATACTGGCTAATGCAATTTGACCTTGAAGCCACAGAGGTTGATGTCGGTCGCTGGAAAACTAAGCGCTGGTCTATTGCGAACCTGAACCTGCCCCGTACGGAGGAAGAGTGTTCAGGGGAACAGATTTCCTTGCCTTTAGAGCTATTTAAAGACGAACGCACGGACTATCGGTTTAACCTCAGTTCCCGTGATCCCCACCTCTTTTTCATCTTCGAAGTCGAAGACGATGAATCCCTAAAACCCCTGAAAGTTACGGCATCGCAGACCAACGCAGCCAGCTTTATGGATGGTGATTATCTGGTGCAGTCGGTGCCTATGCCATTGCCTGTTCAGGCTTGGATGGAAGCATATATTGGTCGTCATGGCGAGCTCCTCGAAGTGCGTAAGAAGAAGCGCAAAGGCGCGGGGAGGGCGAGTGGCAACTGATTCCTTTTTACACCGTTGGTCCAAGCGAAAGCAGGAACAAAGCACGGCGGAAGATGAAAAGCCGCCAGAGACTGAGCAGATTGAGGACGATGCCGAGCTGGTGGTCTCCGAGGCTACGTCTGAGTCGGAAGACTCAGAGCTTCCCCCACCGTCCATGGACGACGTTGAGCGTTTGAGAGAAGGGGATTCCGCTGCAGCATTCCTGGCGAAAGGTGTGTCCTCACAGGTGAAGAAAGCGGCGCTTCGCAAACTATTTCTCAGTGATGCTTACAACGTGCTTGATGGCATGAACGACTATGACCTCGATTATTCCAAAACTGCCAACCTCAGTGCGGAAGTGGCTGAAACCTTGAGAAAGTGGACTAAGGAAAAGCTGGAAGAAGCGACCGAGGAGAAACCGGAAGACGAAGCGTTGGCTCAGGAAACCCCAAGCGATCAACCAGTTAACGAGGGTAGTCTCAAGGAATTACCAGAAGGTGAGACAAAAAGTACCCATGAGGAATTAGAGGACAATTTGTCTCACTCGGAGGGACAAAATGTCCCAATAGAAAGTGTGGATAAGAATTTGGACGGATCCTGACTCCGTTTAGGTCATTTTTCTTCCTTCAAAGCTGGTTCGCTACTTGCTGTAACAGAAGTGTCTTACTCGAAGACGTAGCTAAATCCCTGTTCAGCAACGCTAAACGGTGTAAAGCCAGCCTTGAAGAACTCTCGCATTGAAGCAGATTAACGCCGTTTGCCGGCTAGGGACGCAGGTGTTTATGGCTACACAGACAACAGCAATTGAGAATATGTCGACGGAAAATAACACAACAACACTCAATCAGTATCTAGAAAATCAAACAGATACCAATGGATTGGCCAGACTGCATGCTCTGAAAAGCACAGTCACTTTAGGAAACCTTATCCCGCCTACGGTGAGCTTTGAAAGCCGTGGGCTTGCTCTCGTTGTGGGAACGGCTGAAGCACTGTCTACTTTCAGTCAATCAATCGTAGATGATATCCGTGACCGCGTTGTGCTGCTTTGCAAAGAAGCGGGCGCGACGCTATCGAACCCTTCAGAGGGTCTTGCATTGTTCTATGGCAGCGACGTGACCATCGAAGGTTTCTTAGGGGCTTTTCAAGTCATCTTGAAGCGAAACGGAACGCCGCAAAATTTGGCGCAAATTGCTGTCGGGCGGGAGCATTTTGACCTGATCATCGACCTCACTGAAAACGGTATCCATGCAGCACAATTGCCTCCTCTGGGATATCACGCTGTCGGGCGTGGCTTGGTGTCTACAGAAGAAGCCTTAGAGGCGATATCTGAAACGGTAGGAACCTTCGACAAGCCTAAATTTTTCCGTTTGGACAATGAGCGTTGTGCTCATGCATCCCGTGGCCTTGAAGGCTGCACCCGTTGCATCGATGCCTGTCCTGCTGACGCACTAAGCTCGCTCAATCAAACCATCACCATCAATCCCTACTTGTGTCAGGGGATGGGCTCTTGCGCGACTGCTTGTCCAACAGAAGCCATCAGCTACGCCTTACCTGATTCGGAAAATACCCAGCATTTTGTCTTCGACCTGATTCAAGGTTACCGTCAACAAGGTGGTGAGGTTCCAGCAATCCTTTTCTACGCCGAAGCGGATGAAGACGCTTTGGTTGATGCCATATCAATGTTGCCGAACAACACCATCCCAGTCCGACTGGAAGAGCTGGCATCCGTCGGGTTGGATACCTGGCTCAGCGCATTGGTTTACGGTGCTTCTCAGGTGATATTGACCATGGCGCCAAACCTTCATGTTAAAACACGTCATGTGCTGGAACAGGAACTTGCGGTATCTGCTTCCTTCCTTAGTGACCTCAACATCGAATCAGACCGCATTGCGTTGAAAGCTGTCGACTCGCTTTCGTCACTCACTCAATACTCCAATGCACTGCTCTCTCACACAGAGAAGCTCACTGGTACCAAGCGCGAGAAACTAAGCGCAGCGTTGGATCTGTTGGCGGCGCAATCTGCTCAAACTCTCACAGTATCAATGGTTGCTCAAAATGCGCCATATGGCCGCGTAAACGTGAAAACTGAAGAATGCACTCTTTGTATGGGGTGCGTGGCCGTGTGCCCGACTGATGCACTCTTAGCGATAGGTTCCCATCCGGGAATGACATTCCGCGAGCAGGACTGTGTGCAATGTGGGTTGTGTGAAACGAGCTGTCCTGAATCTGTGATCACGCTTGAACCCCGCTACAACTGGGACACCGAAACGCGTCAGCAAAGAGAAATCTTACATGAAGAGGAGGCGGCGAAATGCACCAGTTGCGGTAAGCCATTTGCGCCGGTTTCCATGGTGAACATGCTGATAGAAAAACTGCAAAACCACAGTCACTTTGAAGGTGATGCCATCAAACGTCTCTCGATGTGCGAAGACTGCCGGGTTCGCGACATTGTCGCTGAAACAATGATCAACAACCCAGAGAAACAGATGAAGGTTTAGGAGGGACGAATGGCAATGCAGGAAATCATCAACGTGGAAGATGTCACCCGTGAAGAAAATGAAATTCGTCTCAACATTTATCACCTTCTGGCGCATCTGTTCAGACAGGCACCTGATCAGGATGCACTGAACTGGCTTGCGACACTGGAAGTGGAAGGCGACGAAGAGGCAGGCATGGCAGCGGCTTGGTCTGTTCTCAGGCTT
Source organism: Grimontia indica (assembly GCF_000333895.2). Lineage (GTDB taxonomy): Bacteria > Pseudomonadota > Gammaproteobacteria > Enterobacterales > Vibrionaceae > Enterovibrio > Enterovibrio indicus. The sequence goes on from NZ_ANFM02000055.1 coordinate 13,423, forward strand.
TCCGCTAGTAAAACCACACCCATGCAGGCGGCCGATGAGTATCAACAGCTATTTATCGGTGTCGGACGTGGTGAAGTGGTGCCATTCGGTTCCTGGTATCTAACCGGGTCTTTGATGGAACTGCCGTTGGCACACCTTCGTCAGGATTTACGACGATTGGGGTTTGAGCGTCAGGAAGAAACCAAAGAGCCAGAAGATCATATCGCCGCATTGCTGGAAGTGATGGCGATGCTGGTGGATGAAGAGGATATGGAAAGCCAGAAGGCTTTTTTCAACCGTCATATTGCGCCGTGGTTTGAGCGATTATGTGACGACGTGATTCGTGCGAATGCAGCCGTGTTTTACTCCTCTGTTGCTGCACTCGCGAAACAGTTCTTAACGATAGAAAAAATAAGCTTTACCCAGCGTCCGTGGTAGTTCCGCCTTGCAGAAAGCGGACAGAAGCGCTGATAAAAAGTACAAGGAGCAATGTGATGTCAGAGAAGCAAAAAGAGACAGACAAGCCAAATGAAGCGCGACGCCAGTTCCTTAAAGGACTGGGTGTTGCTGCAGCAGCTGGAGCGGCCACTACTGTGGTGAGCGGTGCGGCTCAAGCGGAAGTCACGGTGGCTAAGCCGGAACAGGAAAACCCCTCGGGCTATCGCGAAACGCAACATGTTCGTGATTACTACGATTCCCTCTAACCTGGCTGATGGAGTGAGATGATGAAACTGACGAAACGGTCTGACACCGTCAGCAAGGACGAAAAGCAACTGGGTGTTTCCCGCCGTACCTTTATGCGTAATTCTACACTGGCTACCGCAGGTGGTATTGCCGCTGCTGGCATGTTTGCACCAGGTATGATGAAAAAAGCTGCAGCGAAAGACGTTGACCCAAACAAACCGATTGAACAAAAACGCACGATTTGTTCTCACTGCTCAGTGGGTTGTGGCGTGTATGCAGAAGTACAGGATGGTGTCTGGACGGGTCAGGAGCCTGCGTTTGACCACCCATTCAATGCCGGTGGACACTGCGCCAAAGGGGCTGCACTTCGTGAACATGGCCATGGTGAACGTCGCCTCAAATACCCAATGAAACTGGTGGATGGCAAGTGGCAGAAAATCAGCTGGGACACCGCTATCAATGAAATTGGCGACAAATGTCTGGAAATCCGCAAGCAAGACGGCCCTGACTCTGTGTACTTTCTGGGTTCGGCAAAGCATAGCAACGAACAGGCCTACATGTTCCGTAAAATGGCATCGCTTTGGGGAACCAATAACGTCGACCATCAGGCACGTATCTGTCACTCCACCACGGTAGCAGGGGTGGCGAATACCTGGGGTTACGGTGCGATGACCAACTCCTTTAACGACATGCATAACTGTAAGTCGATCCTTTTTGTCGGCTCCAACCCTGCCGAAGCACACCCTGTCGCGATGCAGCATATCCTCATCGCGAAAGAGAAAAACGGCTGTAAGATTGTTGTGGCTGATCCTCGTCGCACCCGCACTGCCGCGAAAGGTGATCACTTTGTTTCTCTACGTCCTGGTACAGATATTGCGTTTATCTGGGGCCTGCTATGGCACATTTTCGATAACAACTGGGAAGACAAGGAATTCATTTACCAGCGCGTGTTTGGCATGGATGAAATCCGTGAAGAAGTTGCGAAATGGAATCCTGAAGAAGTAGAGCGTGTGTCCGGTGTTGGACGTGACGACATGTATCAGGCGGCGAAAATCCTTGCCGAAAACCGCCCAGGCTGTGTGGTTTGGTGTATGGGTGGTACGCAACACACCACGGGTAATAACAACACCCGCGCATACTGTGTGCTGGAGCTTGCTCTGGGGAACATCGGTAAATCAGGCGGTGGTGCCAATATTTTCCGTGGACACGATAACGTGCAGGGTGCCACCGACCTTGGCGTGTTGTCCCACACCTTGCCGGGCTATTACGGCTTGTCTAACGGTGCATGGAAGCACTGGTCGAAAGTCTGGGATCTGGACTATGACTGGGTTCAGGGGCGTTTTGACCAAACGGAATACAACGGCTCTAAACCAATGAACAGCAACGGTATACCGGTTTCACGCTGGATTGATGGCGTGCTGGAAGACCCTGATAAAATTGCCCAGAAAGCCAATATCCGCGCCATGTTTTACTGGGGGCATGCGGTGAACTCGCAAACCCGTGGTCCTGAGATGCAAAAGGCAATGGAAAAACTGGATATGATGGTCATCGTCGACCCTTATCCAACCGTTGCTGCAGTCATGAACAACCGTAAAAACGGCGTTTACCTGCTGCCAACGACCACTCAGTTTGAAACCTACGGATCGGTGACCGCTTCTAACCGTTCACTGCAATGGCGTGACAAGGTGATTGAGCCTCTGTTTGATTCAAAGCCTGATCACAACATCATGTATCTGCTTTCCCAAAAACTGGGTTTCTCAGACCAACTGTTTAAGAACGTGAAAGTGAATGGCGATGAACCTCTGATTGAAGACATTACCCGCGAGTTCAACCGTGGTATGTGGACAATCGGCTACACAGGCCAGAGCCCAGAACGTATCAAAACGCACCAGCAAAACTGGCACACCTTCAATAAAACATCACTGGAAGCAGAAGGTGGCCCGGTTAATGGGGAGACCTATGGTCTGCCATGGCCTTGTTGGGGAACACCGGAAATGAAGCATCCGGGTACACACATTCTCTATGACACATCAAAAGAAGTCGCCCGCGGTGGTGGTAACTTCCGCGCACGTTTTGGCGTGGAATATGAAGGTGAAAGCCTGCTGGCAGTCGATAGCTATTCAAAAGGCTGTGAGTTGGAAGACGGATATCCGGAGTTCACTGACAAGATGCTCAAACAACTTGGCTGGTGGGATGATCTGACAGCAGAAGAGAAAGCTGCTGCTGAAGGTAAAAACTGGAAGACAGACCTGTCTGGCGGTATTCAGCGTGTCGCCATCAATCACGGTTGTATCCCATTTGGTAACGCCAAAGCCCGTGCGATTGTCTGGACCTTCCCAGACAAAGTGCCACTTCACCGTGAACCACTGTATACACCGCGCCGTGACCTGTTGCCTGAATACGCGACCTGGGATGACAAAGCGGATATTTATCGTCTGCCAACGTTGTACAAATCGATTCAGGAAATCGATGCGGCGAAAGAGTATCCAATCATTCTCACATCTGGCCGATTGGTTGAGTATGAGGGTGGGGGTGAAGAGACCCGTTCAAACCCATGGCTGGCGAAACTGCAGCAAGAGATGTTCGTGGAAGTCAACATTGCTGACGCGAACGATCTGGGGATTGTGGATGGACAGGATGTCTGGGTTGAAGGCCCTGACAAAGGCCGCGTGAAAGTGAAGGCCATGATTACGCCTCGTGTATACAAAGGACTCGCCTTTATGCCATTCCACTTCGGTGGTGTGTTCCAGGGTGAAGATCTGAGGTCGAAATATCCAGAGGGGGCTGACCCGTACGTCGTTGGTGAAGCGGCGAACACTGCAACCACCTACGGTTATGACCCGGTTACCCTGATGCAGGAAACCAAAGTGACACTTTGTAAGATCTTACCAGCGTAAAGGGAGCGCATAGTTATGGCTGATATGAAATTCTTATGTGACACCAAACGCTGCATTGAATGTAATGGCTGTGTCACCGCGTGTAGTAACGCTAACTCTGAAGTGGTGACCTGGGGAACCCAGCGTCGTCGTGTCGTCACCCTGAATGATGGTGAAGCGGGTGAGAACTCGGTGTCAGTTGCCTGTATGCACTGTGCCGATGCCCCTTGTATGGCTGTGTGTCCCGCTGACTGTTTTTACAAAACAGAAGATGGCATTGTTTTGCACAACAAGGAGACCTGCATTGGCTGCGGCTACTGCTTGTTTGCTTGTCCGTTTGGAGCGCCTCAGTTCCCGAAAACAGCGGCATTTGGTGAGCGAGGCAAGATGGATAAATGTACCTTCTGTGCAGGCGGTCCTGAGCCGGACGGTTCGGCAAAAGAGCGAGAGCTATATGGTGCAAACCGTATTGCCGAAGGTAAGTTGCCTTTGTGCGCTGAAATGTGTTCTACCAAAGCACTGTTGGCGGGGGATGCAGAGAAAATTTCTGCAGTATTCCGTCAGCGCGTTGTAGAACGTGGGGCAAAAGGGGCTGGCTGGACTAAGGGCGATGACCTCGCCTACGACGCGACCAAAAGCTGATTAGCATGGAACTCTGTGGGACGTGGCTCGTCCCACGGAGTCAGGAGGAGAGATATGTTTAGAACATTGCTCGCCATGCTAATGGTGATAGCAACCTTTTGGTCTCCAGTCAGTCTTGCTGAAGGCGGTGCCAAGGCGGATCCCCAGAAAGAAATAGTGCAACTGGCTGGCCCTGAATTCTGGAGAGAAGTGCGAGGCGGAGAGTCGGGATATACGGTTGCGACGGGAGCAGAAGCTGGACAACTGATCAATGTTGATGGTCAACGCTGGCGGGAAATTCGTAATGAGTGGATCAGTCCACTCGGGCTGATTTTTCTCGGTGTATCTGCAGGTAGTCTGCTGCTGTTTTACTTTTGGGCTGGACGCATAGAGTTATCGCACAAGCGCACTGGCAAAAAGGTGATGCGTTGGACACCTTTTGAGCGTGCCATGCATTGGTTTACCGCCATCAACTTCCTGATTCTGGGGTTCAGTGGCGTGCTCTTGCTATACGGTAAGCACTTTATTAAACCTGTGGCGCCTGAAGCAGTTTGGGGCAGCATCATCTATGCGGCTAAAGTGTCGCATAACTATCTGGGTCCGCTGTTTGTGCTCGGACTGCTTTGTATGTTGGTGAAGTGGATGAAGAACAATTTCATCAACAAAGTCGACATTGAATGGTTCAAGCAGGGCGGTGGTATTCTGCCAAACGGTAAACACCCGGACGCAGGTTTTTGTAATGGTGGCGAGAAGATTTGGTTCTGGCTGCTGGCAACCGTTGGTGTGGTGGTTTGTATTACTGGTCTGGTGATGGATTTCCCACTCTTTGGTCAAACCCGTGAGGATATGCAGATAGCAAACCTGCTACACGGTATCGCTTCTTTGGGTTTGTTCGCAGCTGCGTTAGGGCACATCTACATCGGTACAGTGGGTACTGAAGGTGCGCTTGAAGGGATGGCAACAGGCTACGTGGATGAAAGTTGGGCGAAGCAACACCACAAGCTTTGGCTGGACGAAGTGCAAGGCCAAAGCAGTTCTCAAACGACAGAAGCGAAAGAGCAACAAAGTACCTGACGTTTAGGCAAGTAAACGAAAGCCCGCAAGTGCGGGCTTTTTTGTGCTTATTGCAAAGGTCAACAGCCCCTAGATGATAGGTTCGTTTTTGGCCGTAGGCAGCCAAAACGAAATCACTGTGGTTGTCGCGAGGAAAGCGAAAGATACCCAGAGACATGCTGCAAACCCCCAGACCTGGAAAACCCACCCCGAGAGAATGGTACCAATCAAGCGTCCCATCGCGTTCGCCATGTAATAGAAACCCACATCCAGCGAAACGCCGTCACCTTTTGCATAACTAACAATCAGATAAGAGTGCAGTGAAGAGTTCACAGCGAACACCGCACCGAACACCATCAAGCCAACAATGATAACGGTTTCCGGATGCCACTGTTGTTGCACACTGATGGCGATGATTCCGGTGACGACGGAAAGCAACATAGCCCAATAAATTGCGGCTTTGCCATCCGGCGTTTTACCAGAAGCTTTACCTGTGATCTTCGGAGCAATCCCCTGAATAAAGCCATAGCCAATCACCCAAGTTGCCAGAAATGCGCCGACGGCACTGTGGTCCCAGCCAAAGGTGGTACCGAGATAGATGGGAAGGGCAATCACAAACCAGACATCACGGGCACCGAACAGGAACATACGGGCAGCAGACAGAATATTCACACTGCTGGATTTCGAGAATATCTCTGAGAACTTAGGCTTGGTTTTCGCTTTGCCCATGTCTGACTTCAGGAACAGCAGACTGCCGAAAAATACCAGCAGCAAGACACCTGCCATCGCAGCAACCGCAGATTGGAAACCAATCAAGGAAAGCAGTGCACCGCCCAGGAAGAAACCGGCACCTTTCAATGCGTTCTTAGATCCTGTGAGAATTGCAATCCACTTGTAGAGTGCGCCTTGTGCATCTTCAGGAACCAGTGTTTTGATTGAGCTCTTTGCGCTCATCTTATTGAGGTCTTTGGCTATACCGGACATGGCCTGCGCTGCCATTACCCAAGGAATGCTTAGCCAAGCCGTCGGGACTGCCAGCATGGCGAGCGCGACAATTTGCATGCCGAGACCAATGTTCATAGTTCGGTTGAGACCCAACCTTGCACCGAGCCAGCCGCCAATCAGGTTGGTCACCACACCAAAGAATTCATAGAAAAGAAAGAGTGAAGCGATTTCCAGACTGGAGTAACCCAGGTCATAAAAATAAAGCACCACCAACATGCGCAGTGCACCGTCGGTGATGGTGAAATTCCAGTAATTGAATGTCACCAGCATGTACTGGCGAACGTGGGAATTTAATTGAGACAGCATAACAACTCGCCCAAAAAAGAGCTGCGTTTGCAGCTCTTGATATCTCTTTTATGTTTATGCCAAGCCTACTTTGCGAACCAACTCTGCGGTGCGCGTTGCGTAGCCCATTTCATTGTCATACCAGGCGTAGACTTTCACCATGCGCTTTCCAACGACCATAGTCGAGAGGGCATCGACGATGGTAGAGCGCTGGTCGCCTTTATAATCGATAGATACCAGTGGGCGCTCTTCAAAGCCAAGAATACCTTTCAGCTCGCCTTCAGACGCTTCTTTCAGCAGGGCATTCACTTCTTCTGCGGTAGTGTCTCGCTTCACATCGAAGATGATGTCAGTCAGAGAGGCATTCGCCAGCGGAACACGGACTGCGTGGCCGTTAATTTTACCTTCCAGCTCAGGGAAGATTTCAACGATAGCTTTTGCTGATCCTGTGGTGGTTGGGATTAAACTCATGCCACAGGCGCGCGCACGACGAAGGTCTTTGTGCGGTGCATCCAGAATGGTTTGGGTGTTGGTGAGATCGTGAATCGTTGTGAAAGCAGATTGCTCGATACCCAGCTTCTCGTGAATCACTTTCACTACAGGAGCGATACAGTTGGTGGTGCACGATGCTGCGGTCACAATGCGGTGGACTTCAGGATCGAAGATGTTGTCGTTGATGCCCACAACAATGTTGGCAATACCGTCTTCTTTCACGGGTGCAGAGACAACCACGCGTTTAACGCCTTGCTCGAGGTATTGATTCAGAAACTCGGATTTACGGTGTACACCTGTTGCCTCGATAACAACGTCACAACCAGACCAATCGATATCACTGATGTTCTTTTGCTGTGTCGTGCGGATGGTTTTACCGTTGATCAGCATGGTATCGCTATCGGTGGAGACTTCATGGTGCCAGCGGCCCTGAACAGAGTCGAACTCCAGAAGGTGAGCCAGCGTCGCTGTATCGCCAGCGACATCGTTGATTTGAACAAACTCCAGTTCAGGCCAGTCGAATGCGGCGCGAAGTGCCAGACGGCCGATACGGCCAAAACCATTAATTCCTACTTTAATAGACATCTCAATTTTCCTCTAAACACAGCACTCTGGGCGAGATTTCATCTCCGAGAGACGCTGGATATCTTGCTGGTATTCTTGTTTAAGGCAGTTCGAATCGACCAGCCCCTGAATTTGTTTGCGCATCCAACCGGGAAGTTGGTCAGACAAGCGGTAAAACACCCATTGACCCTGGCGGGTATCCAAAATCACGCCGCTTGAACGAAGTTGTGCCAAGTGTCGGGAGATCTTTGGCTGGCTCTCGTTGAGTGCTTCCGTTAGCTCGCCCACGCAGATTTTTTCTTCCCGCGCGATTAGCAATAAACATCTCACGCGGGTTTCATCTGCGAGCAGTTTGAAAAACTGATGAGGTAACATTTGAATATCTCCATATGCGAATATCCATATATTAATTTCAATAAGGCATGAGTCAACAGGAAATAAGGTATGTCATGAAAGCTTCATATTTGGAGCTAGAACTAAGCAACAGAGTCTCTAGAACACTGTTGCTTGTTTGGAAATGGCTATTTGGAAATAAGTTCCCAATTAAGGGCAGTGCCTGCGGGAATATCTGAGAGCGCGATTCGTCCCATGACTGCGTCATAGTGCTTGGGCGCTAAACCAAACCCCGGACGAACGCTTCTCACGTTGTCTGGATTGAGGGTTTCACCTTTCTTGATGTCTTGAGCAACATAGAGGGAACGACGAAATTGCACATTGCCTTTCTCCGCTTCTTTAATTTGATAGCCTACTTGTCCCAATGCTTGCCACGCGGTTTCTGTGTCCCGACAGAGTGATGCCAGTTCATCAGGCTCCAGAGAAAAGGTAGAGTCTGGGCCTGGGTCATTGCGGCTCAGAGTGACGTGTTTTTCAATCACGGACGCGCCGAGCGCAACAGCAGCAACAGACACTGTTGTACCCAATGTGTGGTCAGACAGACCACCAATGACACCGAACTTCTCCGCGAGATCGGGAATGGTGCGCAGATGGCTTTGGGAAGCTGGGGCAGGGTAGGCGCTGATGCAATGAAGAAGCACCAATTGCCCACAACCATTGTCACGGGCAGTCGCTACCGCTTCGGAAATTTCATCACCGTTAGCCATGCCTGTGGAGATGATCATCGGTTTTCCGGTTTGCGCCACATAACGGATAAGCGGTAAATCGACCGCTTCAAACGACGCTATCTTGTAAGCGGGCGCATTGAGATCTTCCAGCAAGTCTACTGCTGTAAAATCAAACGGCGTACTGAACAGTGTAATGCCAACGTCGCGTGCTTTATCAAATAGAGGCTTGTGCCATTCAAAGGGCGTGTGTGCTTCTTGGTAAAGGTCATAAAGAGTGCGACCATCCCAGAGTCCGCCTTTGATTTGGAATTCGTCAGAATCGCAATTCAGGGTGATGGTGTCAGCGGTGTAGCTCTGCATCTTAATCGCATCAGCGCCAGCGCGTTTGGCCATTTCAATGGTCTGGAAAGCACGTTCGATGGAGCCGTTATGGTTTGCTGACATTTCAGCGATGATGTAAGGCTTGTGGTCTGGGCCAATTTTACGGCCATCGATGGTAATAAACGGGGTCATGATGCTGTGTTACCGTTCCAGTCTTCACGTGAAAGGAAGAAAGCAAAATAATCTTTGTCTCCCTCTGCTGTGATTAGGGTTTGCGTGTCCTTTTCCTTTGAAAAACCAAGCTTGTGGTGAAGGTAAAGGACTTTTGGATTGCTGCAAAGCACCCGGCTGCGAATACCTTCAAGCTCCAACTTATCAAAGCCTAGATGTAATGCTTCAAATAACAGCGTAAATCCAGTGCCTGAGGGCGCTTCAGGGGACTTATAAAACCCCCATTCTGCGGTGTTGGATTTCCTTTCAATCTCAGTGAAGGAGACCATGCCAACTGGCGTTCCCTCAGCGTGCCCAATAAAAAACTGTTTGGTGGCGTCAGTTGAAGCTTTGGCAAACCAACGCTCATGCTCCTCAGCGCTGATTTCATGTTGGGTAAACATCATCTCGCGAACGCCAGGGTCATTTCGCCAACCCCGAACCATGGGTAAGTCTTCGGTCGTCATGAGGCGAAATGTCATCTGACTATTTGTTTCAGGCGGACAAAATCTCTCCATGACTTCGACTACACGCTGAGCACCATTGCCATCGATGTCTGATTTTTCCAAGCGATAAGGCAAAGTTTTCCAATGTTCCGCCAGCCATTTCAGCTCATTGGCGTAATCGTGCTCGGTGGTTTTATCGCTGACACCAAGGTAACGATACAGACCGCTGGCCCCAAGGTGTTCGGCCATTTGACGTTGGTTTTCTGCAACGGAAACGAGGGTTCCCGGCACACCGAGACTGGCGCGTTCAATCGCGCTGACACCGGCACCGCCAAAAGCATATCGGCAGGCGGCGAGTTCAGCTTCGTAGTCGGGCAGGTTTTCAGAAAGCGTCACGAACTCCGGTAAAGGCAGCGACGCAATTTCATCTTTTCTCGGATTCGCTAACCCGTGCACAACATGCAGCCGGAAGGGGAGTGAATCGAAGTGTCTACTGGCGTTCAGAAGTTTAATGCATTCGCCACTTGGGTCTGTGCCACTGAAAAAAGCCAGTACGACATTCTTTAGCGCTGGAGGCTGTTGGCGAAGCTCGGAAAAGCGCGGACGCAGCAGGCCAAACTTTGGTCCCAGAAGTTGAGTACATTCCTTTGGCACAACCTGATGATAGCGGTTTTCAAAATCCGGCCATGGGTTGTGGTCTAAGAGCACATCACACTTGTGTTCGCGGTTAGCCAGATCGTCGATGGTAAAGATTCTGGCACCCGATGTACGCATCAGGTTTTGCCACTCGCTGTCGAGCGCATAATGATCCATGGCAATCCAGTCAGGCTTAAATCCTTCCAGTGCTGCCAAGCTTTCGTTTGCATCAGCTTCCTGTGTCACGCCAAGCCAGTGTTTGTAATCACCGGCATCGGGTAAGAAGGTTTCCTGAATAGTTTTCAGGGAAATGACATCGACACCCTGAGCTTTGCTGTAATCGATAAGGTTGCCTGTCAGAGGGCGGCTAAGAAGCACAACCTCATGGCCGCGCTCAATCAGCTTTTTTGCCAGCACCTGACAGCGCATGATATGTCCGGTACCAATCTGGCTGGAGGCATCGACGCGAATCGCAACCCTCATAGCTCTCCCCGCTGTTCAAGAATTTGATAGAGCATTTCAGCGCGGATCCAATCGTCGGGCTCATCGATATCCTGAACCCGGAAATGAGGGATCTGAACGGCTTTGGAATGTGGTGCGAAAATCGGTTTGCCGGAGAGGAAAGCGTCCGGCTTGCCCCAGTAGAACATCCCCGCATCGTGATATGCAGTCTCTAAATCCTGTGAGCGGGTGGAGAAATGCTCAGGCCAGAACATCTCCACATTGCCTTCGCCATTCATTCGGATACTACGCTGAATGGGGAATGAAAAGCGTGTGGCGGCGAAAGTGTACTGGGTCTGTTCTTTTTCCAATAGCGCAAGACCCTCTTCAAGATCCTTTGCGCGGGTAAACGGCACGGTGGCGTAAAGACAGCAGACCGAGCCCAATGGACGGGTGTCGTTCTCCTGAAGCCATTCGATGGCATGTTTGATCACGTCCAACGTTGTCGCATGGTCATTCGCGATATCTGCAGGACGAAGGAAAGGCACCTCTGCGCCATGTTCTTTGGCGACACCGGCAATATCCTCGCTGTCTGTCGAGACAATGATGCGGTCAAACAGGCCAGACTTTTTAGCGACATCAATGGCATAGGCAATGATTGGCTTGCCAATGAAGGTCTTGAGGTTTTTTCCCGGAATACGCTTACTGCCACCACGGGCAGGAATAATACAGACTTTCATTTCGTCCTCAGCGCAGCGCGTCAGCCAGTGCCTGAATCACTATGTCCTGCTCATCTTCCGTCATATCAAAGTAAAGCGGCAGGCTGAGCGCAGCTTGATAATAATGTTCTGCAGCAGGGAATTGTCCCCACTCAAATCCCAACTCGCGGTAATGCGGTTGGGTGTGAACCGGAATGTAATGCACGTGTACACCGATGCCTTTCGCGCGAAGTTCATCAAATACGCGGCGGCGGCAATCAGGTTCCGCTAACTGGATGACATACAAATGCCATGCCGATTTACTGGCGGGAAGTAATGTTGGTGTGGTCAGTGGCAGTGCCGACAGCTTTTCAGCGTAGCGATCTGCAAGTACTTGTCGGCGTTCTACAAATGCATCCAGTCTTGCCAGCTGAGAAGTTCCCAGCGCGGCTTGAAGATCGGTCATGCGGTAGTTGAAACCCAGTAACTGCTGCTCGTAGTACCAGGCGCCTTGGTTGCTGTTGACCAAAGATTCCAAATCACGCGTAACACCGTGGCTGCGAAGATTCTCCATCGCTTTGGCGAGCGCTGGATTATTGGTCAGCGCCATGCCGCCTTCTGCGGTGGTGATGATTTTTACCGGGTGAAAGCTGAAAACGGTGATATCGCTGTATTGGCAGTTACCAACATACTGATCCTGATATTTTCCGCCGATGGCGTGAGAGGCGTCTTCGATGATGCTGAAACCATATTGCTCGGAAAGCTGGTGGATAGCCTCCATATCGCAGCTTTGGCCGCACATATGTACCACGACCACAATATGCGGCAGGGTGTCTGTCAGCTTTGCGTGTTCCAGCTTCTCAGCTAAACGCTTTGGACAAAGGTTGTATGTGGCTGGATCGATATCGACGAAGTCGACATCTGCACCACAATACAAACCACAGTTTGCTGAGGCCACAAAAGTGTTGGGAGACGTCCATAGACGCTGACCTTTGCCAAGGTCCAGTGCCAAGCAAGCGATATGCAACGCGGAAGTTGCACTGTTCACGGCGACGGCGTGTTTGGCCCGGACTTTCTGAGCGACAGCATTTTCGAACTGAGTAACACGCGGCCCTTGAGTGATGAAGTCAGACGTTAAAGCGTCAACGACAGCATCGATATCGTCTTGGCTAATGTTTTGTTTGCCGTAAGGGATCATGCTTGTCGCTCAAATTCCAGGATCTGCTCGACGTTCAGAAAATCCGGGTTACTGCCTGAATGGTATTCAAAACCCGCCGCGACAGGCTCGCCTTTTTCGCCGAGAGGATTCACCGAATAGTCGTAATCAGCCGCATAGAATTTGATAGTTGGGCGCATCACATAGTGGCCAGCAAATTCCAACGTCAGATGAGAGTCATCACTTGGGCACATAATTTCATGCATTTTCTCGCCGGGACGAATACCAATCTCTTTCACCGGCAAACCATTACCGTAAGCGGTCGCTAAGTCCATCAAGCGCACTGATGGGATTTTCGGGACAAAGATTTCACCGCCTTGCATGCGCTCGAAGTTCTTCAGAACAAAGTCGACGCCTTGCTGCAAGGTAATCCAAAAACGGGTCATGTCAGGGTGGGTAATTGGCAGCGCATCTGCACCTTCTTCAACCAACTTTTTGAAAAACGGCACCACAGAACCACGGGAGCCCACCACATTGCCATAGCGAACAACGGCAAAGCGGGTTTGTCCGCCACCGGTCATGTTGTTCGCTGCAACGAAGAGTTTGTCTGAACAAAGCTTGGTGGCACCGTAGAGGTTATTTGGGCTGGCGGCTTTGTCAGTAGAAAGGGCGATAACCTTTTCGACCTTGTTAGCAATGGCTGCGCGGATGATATTTTCTGCACCGTGGACGTTGGTCTTGATGCATTCCATCGGGTTGTATTCGGCGGCAGGAACCTGCTTGAGAGCAGCTGCATGAATGACATAATCAACGCCATTCATGGCTTCCATCATGCGGCCAGCGTCGCGTACATCGCCGATAAAGTAGCGCATGCAAGGGTCATTAAACTCTTGCTGCATTTCGAATTGCTTTAATTCATCGCGCGAGAGAATGATGAGTCGCTTAGGCTTGTAACGCGCAAGGATGGTCTTGGTGTATTTCTTTCCAAATGATCCGGTACCACCGGTGATCAAAATCGACTTGCCGTTAAACATTTCAATCCTTAAGCATTAGTCTCAGTATCTGATTGAAATTTTAACTGATAGCGCCAATTTCGGTGGGAGAAAATTGCCTACACCGTGATTGGATGACGAAAAAAAAGGCAATCTCTTTCGAAATTGCCTTTTTCTGCGGTTTGCTTAGAAGCTTACTTGTGACGTTCCTTCAGCTTATTTGCTACATCTTCGAGCGAGAAGCCTTGGTCTTGCAGCAGCACCAGCAAGTGGTACATCAGGTCTGCAGACTCGTTGATTAGCTCCTCCTTATCGCCCGACGTCGCTGCAAGCGCGACTTCGACGCCTTCTTCGCCCACTTTCTGCGAAATGCGCTTGGTGCCCTTGGCATACAAGGACGCCGTATAAGACGTTGAAGGATCGGATCCTCGACGGGAAGCCAGCACCTGCTCCAATTGATGAAGAAACACCAGAGTAGGTTTGTTCGCGTCGTCTTCGCCCCAGCAGGTTTCAGTGCCAAGGTGACAGGTTGGGCCGATTGGGTCGGCTTGCACCAGCAGGGTGTCTTTATCGCAGTCCACAGCGATGTGCTTGAGACGCAGCACGTTACCTGAGGTTTCGCCTTTGGTCCAAAGACGCTCCTTGGTGCGAGAGAAAAAGGTCACTTGCTCGGTATCGAGCGTTTTTGCCAGCGCGTCCTGATTCATGTAACCCATCATCAGAACCTGTCCGCTCTGCGAGTTTTGGACAATGGCAGGTACCAAGCCGTCGACTTTTTCCCAGTCGATGCTTTCAGCGAGCGCCGCGTTTGATTGTGTCTGGCTCATAAGCGGATCTCCACGTCTTGTTGTTTTAAGTATTGTTTCAGTTCACCAATGTTGATGATCTGCTTGTGGAATACAGACGCTGCCAACGCACCGTCAACATTCGCTTTCTTGTAAGCTTCGGCAAAGTGCACCATTTCACCTGCGCCGCCCGAAGCGATCAGTGGGACGTGGCACACTTCGCGAACCATGTTCAATTGCTTGAGGTCGTAGCCGTTGCGTACGCCATCCTGGTTCATCATGTTCAGTACGATTTCACCGGCACCACGTTTTTGCACTTCCTGCACCCAGTCGCGGGTTTCCCATTGGGTTGCTTTGGTGCGGGTTTCATCACCCGTGAACTGATAAACCTGATACTTGCCTGTGTCTTTGTCGTAGTAGGAATCGATACCGACCACGATACACTGCACGCCAAATTTCTCCGCAAGTTCGGTGATGAGTTCTGGGTTAGCCAACGCAGGGGAGTTGATGGAGATTTTATCTGCTCCAAATTCCAGAATACGCTTAGCGTCCTCTGCGGTTTTAATGCCGCCAGCGACACAGAATGGAATGTCGATGACTTCTGCCACACGCGCGACCCAGCTTTTATCGACCACTCGGCCATCACTGGATGCGGTGATATCGTAAAACACCAGTTCGTCTGCGCCTTCAGCTGCATAACGTGCGGCCAGCGGGACGATATCGCCAATGATTTCGTGGTTACGGAACTGAACGCCTTTCACCACCTGACCATCGCGAACATCAAGACATGGGATTATCCTTCTTGCCAGCATGCGAATGCCTCCTCTGCAGTGAACTTGCCGTCCAGCAAGGCTCGGCCGACGATAACACCTGCGACGCCTGTGCCTTTCAGTGCTTCGATGTCAGCCAGTGAGCCGATACCACCCGAAGACTGGAACTGAACCTGTGGGTACGCTGCACACAAGTCTTTGTATAGATCGACGTTGGAACCAGCCAAGGTGCCGTCACGGGAGATATCAGTACACAGCACGTGCTTGAGACCAACCGTCAGGAAATCGTCCAGCAGCGCTTCGATGGTCACGCCAGAGTCTTCCTGCCAGCCGGAAACCGCAACCATGCGGTTGCCGTTGTCATCAATGTTGATGTCGAGCGCCAGCACGATTTGCTCGGCGCCGTATTTTTCCATCCAGCCTTTAACCAGTTCAGGTTGCTTAACAGCAGTAGAGCCAATGACAACACGTTTTGCGCCGGCACGCAGCAGCTCTACCACGTCGCTTTCTTTTCGCACTCCACCGCCAATTTGGATGTTGGCTGGTGTGCTCGCAATCAGCTTTTCAATCAATGGCAGCTGACGGGCAGAAGTATCTTTTGCTCCGGTCAGGTCTACCAAGTGCAGCCAGTTTGCGCCTGCGTTATGGTAAATCGCGAACTGTTCGCTTGGGTCAACTTTGTATTCGGTAACTTGTCCGTAGTCACCCTGATAGAGACGGACGACCTGCCCATCGATTAAATCCAAAGCGGGAATAATCATCCTTAATTACATCTCCAAAAAGTTCTTAATCAGTTGCGCACCAGCTTTGCTTGAGCGCTCAGGGTGGAATTGCACGCCGTAATAGTTGCCACTCTGCACTGCTGCGGTAAAAGGCTTGCCGTAGTCGCACTCACCAATGGTGTAATCACCAACTGGCATGGCGTAGCTGTGAACAAAATAGAAGTAGCTGTTTTCTGGAATGTCTTTAAACAGCGGGTGATTGTTCACAGGGGTCACCGTGTTCCAACCCATGTGGGGAAGCGGCAGCTCGCCGGTTTCCATCAGGCTGGTGTCGGCATCAACATGGCCGAGGCAGTTCACCTGCTCTTTGCCTTCCTGTGAGGATTTACCCAGAAGCTGCATACCAAGGCAAATGCCGAGAAGAGGCTGTTTGACTTCGCGTACCAGCGAAATCAGGTCGCGCTCTTCCAGGTTTTTCATCGCCTCGGACGCGGTGCCTACACCCGGTAGGAAGAGTTTATCTGCTGCCAGCACAACGTCTGGGTCGCGGCTGATCGTGACGTCGTAACCGAGGCGCTCAATCGCAAAACGCACAGAGCTGACGTTTGCACAACCCGTGTCGATGATGACAATCTTTGCATCGCTCATTACAGCACCCCTTTGCTGCTTGGCAGCTCGTTACCTTCTACGCGAATCGCCTGACGCAAAGTGCGGCCATAGGCTTTAAACAGGCTTTCCACGATGTGGTGTGTATTGTCGCCGTCTGATGACAAGTGCAGAGTACAGGCCATGGTGTCAGTCAGTGAGCGGAAGAAGTGCTCGACCATTTCTGTAGAGAGGTCGCCAACCTTGTCCTGAGAGAAGGTCGCTTCGAACTTGAGGTAAGGACGGCCAGACAAATCCAGAGCACATTGCGCAAGACACTCATCCATTGGCAGACTGAAACCGAAACGACCGATACCGCGTTTGTCACCCAGCGCTTCTTTCAGCGCCTGACCCAGCGCGAGCGCCGTGTCTTCTACTGTGTGGTGATCGTCGATGTGTAGGTCGCCATCAACCTCCACTTCCATACGGAAGCCACCGTGGGTCGCGATTTGATCCAGCATGTGGTCGAAGAAACCAAGGCCAGTGCTGATCTTATTGCCGCCAGTTTCGTCCAAGTTCACCGTGATTCGGATGTCCGTTTCTTTGGTGGTACGAACAACGGTTGCCACGCGAGGGTTGGTGGTCAAATCCTTCAGAATTTGCTGCCAGCCCATGGTTTCCGGGTTGTATTGAATACCGCGGATCGCCATGTTTTCAGCAAGCTGCAGGTCGGTCTGACGGTCGCCAATCACGGCAGAGGTTTTGAAATCCACACGGCCTTGCTGGAGGTAGTCTTTAACCAAACCAAGTTTTGGCTTGCGGCAGCTGCAATCTTCGTGGTCGAAGTGTGGGCAAATCAAAACGTCAGCAAATTTCACGCCTTGAGATTCGAAAATCTCCATCATCATGTTGTGTGGAGCGTCGAAATCTTCTTGTGGGTAGCTGTCAGTGCCCAGACCATCTTGGTTGGTCACCATCACCAGCTTGTAGCCAGCGTCTTGCAGTGCCAGCAGGGCAGGGATCACGAATGGCTCAAGCTTGAGCTTGTCGAGGCGGTCGACCTGAAAATCTACAGGTGGCTCAACAATCAGCGTGCCATCGCGGTCGATAAAGAGGATTTTTTCTTTCACTACAAATTCCTTTTGTTGCGCTCTTTATGCCAGTTGCTGGCGGATAAAGGTCAGGGTCTTTTCACACTCTTCGCGGTTGCCCACGCTGATTCGGATGCATCCTTCAATTGGCGAACGGCGCAAGATAATGCCGTTGTCCCAAAGGGCTGAGAACAGAAGATCAGCGTCTGGGAATTTCACCAGCAGGTAGTTGCCGTAGCCATCAAACACTTCCACGCCCGGCAGCATCGCAAGACCCGCCTGCAGATAAGCACGGTTGGCATTCAAATCCAGCACCTGATACTTCATGCGGGCAAGGCCTGCTTCGCTTAGCGCCTGTACAGCGATTTCAGTAACAGGCACTGGCACTGGGTATGGCGCAATCACTTTGGTCATCAACTGAATGATCTGCTGATTCGCCAGCGTGAAGCCACAGCGCAAGCCCGCTAATGCGAAAGCTTTTGACAGAGTACGAAGAATCGCAAGATTCGGGTAACGTACCAGCAGGTCCACAGTTGAGGCCTCTGGACAGAAGTCGATGTAGGCTTCGTCCATGACTACCAGCGCGCGGCCAGCCGTCATTTCCAGTAGCGTTTCAATATCGTCGCGGTTAATCAGGTTACCGGTCGGGTTGTTTGGGCTACACACAAACACCAGTTTGACGCTATCAAGATTCTTTTCGATTTCCGGCAGATTCAATTGCCACTCATCGGTCAGTGGCACTGTTTTGCGCACAACACCGGTTGTTTCTGCGCTGATGGCATACATGCCATACGTTGGTGGGCAGAACAGAATGCTGTCTTCACCGGTTTCACAGAATGTACGGATCAGCAGTTCGATGCTTTCATCTGCGCCACGAGAGGTGAGGACCTGCTCAGGGCGAACACCTGCGTAGTCTGCGTAAGCACGGATCAGTTCTTCAGGCTGACAGGTGCTGTAGCGGTTAAGGCCAGCGCCATTGATGGTGTATTCGTTGTTAAATGGTGATTCGTTAGCATTCAGCCAAACATCACCAGAACCACCCAGTCGGCGGGCGGACATGTAAGGGGTCAGTGCCTGAACGTCCTTACGGGCTAATTTTTCAATGTCCATTGCTTCCCCTTTATTATTTTTTGTTATTGAGTTTTTCAACACGAAGGGTCACGGCGTTTCGGTGCGCATCCAGACCTTCAGCGTTGGCCATCGCAACGACTGTCGGGGCCAATGCTTGCAGGCCATCAGATGACAACTCTTGTACTGTCATGCGCTTGCTGAAATCGGCAAGGCCAAGGCTCGAGTAGGTGCGCGTATAGCCGTAAGTTGGCAGCACGTGGTTGGTGCCAGATGCGTAATCGCCAACAGATTCCGGTGACCATGCCCCCAGGAAAATCGAGCCTGCGTTATCCAGCAGTGGCAGCAATTCACGTGGGTTCTTGGTCTGGACAATCAAGTGCTCAGGACCGTAGTTGTTTGAAATCGCAACACACTGGGTCAGGCTGTCTGCAATGATGATGATGCTAGAACCCAGTGCCTGGCTTGCGATGTCAGCGCGGCTCAATACCCTGAGCTGGGCTTTGACGGCATCGGCCACTTTCTCTGCCAGCACTGGCGACGGTGTGACAAGCACAACCTGAGAATCTGGGCCATGTTCAGCCTGACTCAGCAAATCTGCAGCAACGAAATCCGCATCAGCATCTTCATCTGCAATCACCAACACTTCAGAAGGGCCAGCCGGCATATCAATCGCTGCACCTTGGTGATCATTGCTGACCTGACGCTTAGCTTCGGTCACGAAGGCGTTACCCGGACCAAAAATCTTATCAACCTTGCTTACGGTCTCAGTGCCGTAAGCCATGGCTGCAACAGCCTGCGCGCCACCGAGGTTGTAGACTTCATCGATGCCACAAAGCTTGGCAACGTAAAGAATTTCATCAGCGATTGGCGGTGGCGAACAAAGCACCACTTTACGGCAACCGGCGATTTGAGAAGGCACACCCAACATCAATACGGTTGATGGCAGCGGCGCGCTGCCACCTGGAATGTAAAGACCAACACGGTTAATCGGGCGGGTCACCAGCTCACATACTACACCCGGCATAGTTTCTACCGTCAGTGGCTCTGCTTTTTGCGCTTTGTGGAAGCAAGCGATGTTGTCATAAGCCTGTTTGAGTGCTGTTTTGATTTCTTCACCCAGACGAGCTTCCGCCGCATCGATTTCGCTCTGTGAAACCTGAATATTCTCAGGCAGCACTTTGTCGAATTTCTCTGTCAGCGCTTTCAGCGCAGCATCACCGCCAGTGCGGACTTGTTTGATCACGCCTTCAACGGCTTCAGTGATTGATGCACTTTCAGAGATAGCAGGGCGCTCAAGCGCTTTCGCCTGCTGTGTATCACTGAGGGATTTCCAAACCACTGTTTTCATGGCTTACTCCATCATCTTCTCGATTGGCAGCACCAGAATGGAGCTCGCACCCAAGGCCTTCAGTTTTTCCATGGTTTCCCAGAACAGGTTCTCGGTACTCACCAGGTGAACAGCGACACGTTGTTTGTCGTGTGCAAGAGGCAGGATAGTTGGGTCTTCTGCGCCTGGCAGCAATTCAACCACTTGCTCCAAGGTTTCGCTTGGCGCGTGAAGCATGATGTATTTCGATTCTTTTGCTTGGATAACGCCCTTGATACGGGTCAGCAGGCGTTCAATCAGTGCAGTTTTGTCTGCGTCGAATTCACCCATGCGCTGAATAAGTACCGCTTTAGAGCGGAAGATAACTTCTGCTTCTTTCAGGCCGTTAGCTTCCAGCGTTGCACCTGTAGACACCAAATCACAGATAGCATCTGCAAGACCGGCGCGCGGCGCGACTTCAACAGAGCCGTTTAACATACAAGTGCTGAATTTAACGTCTTGTTTGTCGAGGTAATCTTTGAGGATATTTGGATAAGTCGTGGCAATACGCTTGCCAGCCAGATCCTGTGGGCCGTTGTAAGTTTTGTCTTTATCGATAGCGACAGACAGGCGGCAGCCACCAAAGTCGAGACGACGAAGCTTCACGTACTCGTTTGGCTCGCCCAGTGCAACGCGCTCTAAACGCACTTCTTCGAGTTCGTTTTCGCCGATAACACCCAAATCAACCACACCATCCATGATGAGGCCTGGGATATCGTCGTCACGTACCAGCAGCAAATCGATTGGCATATTCTCGGCGTGAACGATCAGACGGTCGCCGGAAAAGTTAATTTTCACACCGCAGCGCTTGAGCAGTTCGTGACACTCTTTCGCAAGGCGGCCTTTTTTCTGAATGGCAATTCTTAGACGTTCTGTTTGCATGATCTATTCCCTGTATCTTTTTCGCTATGACGACTTCCCGTTTCCTTAAAGTGTCATCGCAATTTTTTGAATCCTAAAAGTAAAAACCCCCGGAAGGTTCGCTTCCGGGGGTCTGAATCTTGTGTTCGCTTTGATGACCGGTGGAAGAACCTTACTCCTTGTCTTCCAGTCGAAACCACATCTCCCGAAAGACTAGTCAGGATGATGGTGGTGATGAATGGTCATGAGCGATTTTTGCATATTTTTCTTCTCTAAGTGCTGTAACGATTTAACGTTTGCTTGGCATCAACACTAACAAAATCGATAAAGATTGCAACACATTATTTCGATTAAAAACGACTTAAAAACAACCTTAGCAGTGCTTATTGGAGGGAATGCTTGAAATTGATGGAAATTGAAATGAAAACGCCCAGCTGATTTGCCGGGCGTTTAGTAGGAAACCCCTAATCAAGCGCGAGCATACCGTAGGTGCCAAGTTCTGGCATTCCGCCAACTTGTTGGTTCAGTGTCAGGTCGCCATTGGGCTTGATGTCGAAAACCAGAATCGCGCCTTGGTTACCGACTAATTGATAGAGGTGTTTGCCGTCGCGGCTCACTGTCATATCACTGTAAAATGCTGTCTCTGAACTGTCTTTATACGCAACGTCATTTTTTAACGTGACATCGCCTTTTTTGCTGACCGAAAACGAACTGATTGAGCTAGAAAGTGCATTCGCAGCCCACAGCGTCTTGCCGTCCGGAGAGAGGGCTACCCAACAGTTGGCAATTTCATCGCCCTCTACATTGCTTCCGGTGAGCACGTCCTGTGATACGGCCGCAATCTGGCCTTTTTTATCTACGGTGTATGTCGAGAGTGAACCCGTTTGCCAGCTATAAAGCGGGCTTTGTACCACTTCGCCATTACCCTCTCGGAGCTTGAAATCTGGTGTCAGGAAGCGTGCTTTCGACATCAGGATGACATCTTTATTGTTGTCACCACGCACATCAAACCCAACAGGAATGGCCTGAAAACGGGATGCCTCAGCACGGGGACTGTCGATGCTGGAAACTGGGGACTCAGTCAGGTTGTCGTTTTCAATACCGAAAACCTTCACTTTTCCTGTGACCAGCTCATTGACGTAAACAAACTCACCATTGGTCGAGAAACTGATCGTAGAAGGGCGGGCTTTTAGGTCGCGTCGGCTATCTGCCACTATCGTCAGTTTGCCATCTTTGATTTGGTAAAGTGCGATGGAACCTGAGCCATTGTTGTCACCCACGCTTGCTGCAACGACTAAATCACCGGAAATATCGACAGAGATAGGGAACAGATCGGATGCTTTCGCCGTGTTCACCAAGGTGAGCTTTCCGCCTTTTTGCCTTTCAGACAGCGCGATGGTGGCGTCACCGGGATTGACCGAGACAATGAGATTACCGTCTGCAGAAGCGCGAATGGCATTGGCTGAGATGAGTGGGTCATCGCCATTAGCTAACGGATGGTCTGGATTTTTCTCAAGAGCAGGGATTTCCAAATCGCCTGTTCCTGTGCCGCCGGAAGAATATTCAGCGACCATTGCAAAGGTTCCTTTGTCATCTTTGAAATGGGCGATCGTGTTACCGTCAGCTTTATTGGTAACGACATAGATATCGGTTGCAGCTGAATGCGTTGCATAGGTGGAGATAAATAGTGTCGCGATAAGAGATAACTTCTGTTTCATATAAAACATCCTATTTAGAGATGAACCAGCCGAAACTTCATCCTAGGAGGTATTTTTATAAGTTAAATCTGATTTACCGTATTTGATTCGCTTTGAGCGGCATGTGAGTCTTTCGGGCCAAAAAGTAGGAAGTTGGAAGAGAAAAAGTTAGGGAATCAGAAACTAGGCGCCGGTAAAAGTCAGCTTTTCCAATCAGGTTCAAACATAGATATCGAGTAAACCATCGTTGTTCTTCTTGTTTTCCTCTGTGGTGGTTTCTTTATTGTCGTCGTGGCGTTCTTCTTCCTCAGCGCGCTTTTGTTGCTGTTGCTTGGTCTTATCCTGTTTGACGACGTTACCCACTTTTTGTGGCGAGTAATCTGAGATTTTGGGGAACCAATCCATCGTATTATCCTCATGGTTGCTTCCCCTCTTTATCGGCAATTACCGTAGTTACTTGATGTTTTTTTAACCGCAGC
The DNA here is from genome assembly GCF_000333895.2 of Grimontia indica. Taxonomy (GTDB): domain Bacteria; phylum Pseudomonadota; class Gammaproteobacteria; order Enterobacterales; family Vibrionaceae; genus Enterovibrio; species Enterovibrio indicus. The sequence continues at coordinate 36,370 of NZ_ANFM02000055.1, forward strand.
ACTTCTTGTGTTTTTTTCCGCTACCGCATGGGCAGGGGTCATTACGTCCAACTTTCTCAGCCTTCGGGTATTCACCGTCGATGTAATACCAAAGTGTCTCGCCGTCCTTTACTTCGGTGACGAAGCGAGATTTCTCGTGCAGGCAATATTGTTTATCAACGTCTTTGTAATGGGCTTTGAATTCAACGAAACCTTGTTTTTCGCCCGGTTCAACTGAGCTTGAAAGCACTTCCAGCATCAACCATTCGCTGTTAACCGAATCAGCGATTGCGTCACGATGTTGCTCCGCGCCACAAGAGGGATGATAGGTTTTCACCACATAATCAACCAGCCCCTTTACGTGTGCAGAATAGCGAGAACGCATCAGCTTTTCTGGATGGTCGGCATTGGCGTGATTTTGATGGATTGGCTCACAGCATTCGCTGTAAGGTTTTTGGCTGCCACAAGGGCAAAGCGCTGTCGTCATAGCTAGAAACCGCGTTGAATAAATAACGGCAGTATTGTCCAAGTGAGCGTGAAGTGAGTCAAGGTGAAGTGCCGACCCAGACCGCGATAAAAACGGTCTGGGGAAGGCGAGAAATCAGAAGGCGTGCAAGTACCAATCGTATTCGAGCGCAGTGACGTGCTGCTCAAACTCTTCAAGCTCTTTTTCTTTGCAGGTGACGAACACGTCTACAAAGTCCGTGCCGAGGAACTGTCGCATTGCATCAGAGGAAGAAAGCTCTCTCAATGCGTCGCGCAGGTTGGTAGGCAGTGGCTCGTTATCCAAGTCGTAAGCATTACCGACCACAGGTTCGGAAGGTTCGATTTTGTTGTCAATGCCATACATGATGGATGCCAGCAAAGCTGCCATCATCAGGTAAGGGTTGGCATCTGTACCTGCCACACGGTGTTCGATGCGCGTCGCAGCAGGTACATCCCCCGGAATGCGAAGGGCAGTGGTGCGGTTTTCTATCCCCCAAGTTGCAGCATTCGGCACATAAAAATCAGGCGCGAACCGTCGGTAAGAGTTGATGTTTGGACACATGATTGCCAAGTACTGTGGCATCAGCGCTAACATTCCTCCCAGCGCGTAACGAAGCATATCTGTCATTTCACCTTCGGCTTCTGGTTCGAACACATTGTTGCCATCGTCATCGAGAAGGCTGATGTGCAGGTGCATGCCATTGCCCGCTTGATCAGCATAAGGCTTTGCCATAAAGGTAGTGTCGAGATCATTATCATGAGCGACTTGCTTGATAACACGCTTGAGTAGGATGGAATGATCACAGGCAGCGAGCGCATCATCAGTATGCTTGAGGTTAATTTCAAACTGGCCAGGCGCAGATTCCGCAACAATGGTGTCTGCAGGCAAACCTTGTTCGCGGGCGGCTTCGATGATTTGGGTAAGAAGCTCTGCGTATTCATCCAGTTCATCGAGCGAATAAACCTGGGTATTTTCAGGTCGCTTGCCAGTGATAGGTGAAACAGGAGGAAGAGGAGCGTTGCCGGGCACCTTGCTGTCAATCAGGTAGAACTCTAGCTCGTAGGCCGAAACGGGTGTCAGTCCGCGGGCTTTAAACTGGCGGACAATGCGGCGTAAGATCATCCGCGGGTCAGCGAAGAGTGGTGTTTCCCTATCTTCATACATTTCCAGCATTAACTGAGCGATAGGACGCTTTTGCCAAGGCTGGCGGGTGAGTGAACCTGCTACTGGGTAACAAATCGCATCAGACTCGCCGATTTCTAGCCCAAGCCCCGTTTCTTCAACCGGTGTCCCTTTGATATTCATACCGTAGATGGAGATGGGTAAGGCTATGCCGTTTTCATAGGCTTTTTGCAGCTTATCTTTCTCTACACGTTTACCACGCACGATGCCATTCATGTCGAGCAAGAGCAGGTCGACGAACTCTATATCCGGGTTCTGTTCAAGAAATTCAATGGCTTCGTTTGCATCTGGCAATTGTGCATCTTCAGACGTAAACATTTCCCTGTCTGTTTGATATCGCATGAAACACCTACCTGAGTGTAAATTATATCAATCACCTCTGTGTGTAGTTCTGAGTGAATAGTAAAGCCTTGATTATGTCAACAGCGTTTCACGTCACAAAACCTCTGTTTTTACTGCAAATCAATACGATAAGCCTCGAAACTTCATGGGTTTAATAATGTTAATGAAATGATAAACAATTCGTGCGATTTTGTTGTGTGTGTCACTTGCGTAATTTATTTTTAACGTGTAGCGTGAAAAAAAACGAACGCATAGCATACTGATAGTAGATAGCGATTTGCTTTGTGATTCGGTAGTCAATGCAGAGGAAGATATGGAAGACTCAACTATCCCAATGATTGGCGTGACAGGGTGTACCTCTCAGCTGGGTCTGCATCCTTTCCATATTGTTGGCGATAAGTACGTCAGGAGTGTGGCTGACACTTTTGGGGGTTGCCCAATGGTGATCCCTGCGTTGGGCAAAGCTTTGCCCATGAAACGCGTTTTAGCTTCACTCGACGGGATACTCTTCACAGGATCCCCATCAAACATTGAGCCTCATCATTACAAAGGCTCACCGAGCGAAGCGGGCACAGATCATGACCCAGCCCGGGACGCCACCACCTTACCCCTCCTTGCATTAGCCATAGAAATGGGCGTCCCCGTTTTAGCGATTTGCCGCGGCTTTCAGGAAATGAACGTGGTCATGGGGGGAAGCCTGCATCAAAAACTTCATGAGGTGGGCGGATTTATCGAACACCGCGAAGACAAAACCGCTGCGGTAGATATTCAATACGGCATTTCTCACACCGTAAACATCGAACCCGGGGGGCTTCTCTACGAGGCTTGGGGTCGCACCTCTGCTGACGTGAACTCTGTCCATACTCAGGGCATAGACAGATTAGGCAAAGGACTGCGACCAGAAGCGTACGCCCCGGACGGACTAATAGAGGCAGTCTCTGTCATCGATGCAAAAAACTTCGCCTTAGGAGTTCAGTGGCATCCTGAGTGGAAAGTCACAAAAAATCCTTTTTATTCAGCTATCTTCGATATGTTTGGGGAAGCCTGCCGAATAAGGGCGAATCAGCGTGAGAAAGAATATGGACAAGCTTAAGAAGTGGTTGAAAGAAAACGAGATTACGGAAGTTGAGTGCGTTGTCAGTGACTTATCCGGCATTGCTCGCGGAAAGATCGCACCTGTCGATAAGTTCATTAACGAAGGCGAAATGCGTCTGCCAGAGAGTGTTTTACTGCAAACAGTGACGGGCGACTATGTGGATGATGACATCTATTACGCCTTGCTGGATGAGGCAGACATTGACTTCATCTGTAAGCCGGATGAAGACGCCGTCTACCTGCTTCCATGGACGATTGAGAAAACCGCTCAAATCATTCATGACACCTTCGACAAAATGGGGAACCCCATTGAACTGACACCGCGTAACGTGTTGAAGAAGGTGCTGAAGCTCTACGAAGAGAAGGGTTGGAAACCGGTTGTTGCACCGGAAATGGAGTTTTATCTAACAGCTCGGTGCGAAGATCCTGACTTACCGCTTGAGCCGCCGATTGGCCGTTCTGGACGGATGGAGACAGGTCGGCAGTCTTTTTCTATTGATGCTGCCAACGAATTCGATCCGCTGTTTGAAGACATGTACGAATGGTGTGAAACGCAAGGGCTCGCCATTGATACCTTGATCCACGAAGAAGGCGTCGCTCAGATGGAAATCAACTTCCGTCATGGCGATCCTTTGGTGCTGGCAGATCAGGTGTTCCTGTTCAAGCGCACGCTGCGTGAAGCCGCGCTCAAGCATCAGGTGGTGGCGACCTTTATGTCTAAGCCCATCACTGATGAGCCGGGCAGTGCGATGCACCTTCACCAGAGCATCGTTGATGTGAAAACCGGTAAAAACATTTTCACCAATGAAGACGGTACCAGCTCACCACTCTTTTATGGGCATATTGCTGGCCTTCAGCAGTTCATTCCGGAAATGCTTCCTATGTTCGCCCCGAACGTAAACTCATTCCGTCGCTTCCTGCCAGATACCTCAGCGCCGGTAAATGTGGAGTGGGGCGAAGAAAACCGCACTTGTGGCTTGCGTGTGCCGAGCTGTTCTCCTCAGGCGCGTCGTGTAGAAAACCGCTTGCCGGGGGCGGATGCTAACTGTTACCTCGCCATTGCCGCCAGTCTTTTGTGTGGTTACATCGGTATGGAGCGTGGTTTGAAACCAACGCCCCCTGTACAGGGACGTGGCTATGAGCTGCGCAGCCCGGCGCTGCCTTACACCTTAGAAGGCGCATTGGAGCGCATGGAACAGTGTGATGAGGTTGCAGAGTATTTAGGGGAGTCCTTTGCTCGTGGCTACATCGCGGTGAAGCGCAAAGAGCAGGAGAACTTCAAACGTGTCATCAGTTCCTGGGAACGGGAGTTCCTGTTGCTCACTGTGTAATGTGAAGACGGTCAGACTCGTTTAGTCATTGTTTTACAAGGGAGACAACCAAGACGGTTGCCAATGTTTCAAACTTCAAGGATGTGGAGGTCAGAATGACACACGTCGTACAACACCCAGACACCCAAACGCTACAGGCATTGGATAATGCGCATTATCTTCACCCATTCAGCGATCATAAAACGCTGAGGGAAAAGGGAGCGCGTATGATTGTTCGCGCTCAGGGCGTGTATATCTGGGACAGTGACGGCAACCGTATTCTTGATGGTATGGCTGGACTATGGTGCACCAACATTGGTTATGGCGAGAAACGTCTGGCTGATGCTGCCCACAAGCAAATGCTGGAATTGCCTTATTACAACAGCTTTTTCCAGTGTGCCCATCCACCTGTGGTTGAGTTGGCTAAAGAGATTGCTGAACTCGCACCGGATCACATGAATCAAGTGTTCTTTGCTGGCTCAGGTTCAGAATCCAATGACACGGTTCTGCGTATGGTTCGCCATTACTGGACGCTGAAAGGTCAGCCGGAAAAATTCACTATCATTGGCCGCCATAACGGTTACCACGGCTCCACGGTAGCAGGGGCAAGTCTGGGTGGCATGAAAGCCATGCACAAGCAAGGCGGCCTTCCAATTCCAGGTATTCACCATATTCCGCAGCCTTATTGGTTTGGCGAGGGTGGGGACTTAACGCCTGAAGAATTTGGTGTGAAAGCGGCACAGGAATTGGAAAAAGCCATTCTGGAGATTGGTGAAGACAAGGTCGCGGCCTTTATCGCTGAACCCGTCCAAGGTGCTGGTGGCGTAGTCATTCCGCCTTCAACCTACTGGCCGGAAATCAATCGTATTCTGGCGAAGTACGACATCCTGATGATTGCTGATGAAGTGATTTGTGGTTTTGGCCGCACCGGTGAATGGTTCGGTAGCCAGACATTCGATATCAAACCGGACTTTATGCCAATTGCGAAAGGCATGACCTCCGGATATATCCCAATGGGCGGCGTGATTGTCAGTGACCGCGTTGCCAATGCTTTTGAAGAAAAAGGTGGTGATTTCAATCACGGATACACCTACTCCGGTCATCCGGTAGCAGCAGCGGTTGCACTGGAAAACCTCAAAGTGATGAAAGAGAAAAATCTGGTTCAGTATGTGAAGGAAGATATTGGACCTTACCTGCAATCCCAATGGCAAACGCTGGCCGAGCACGAACTGGTTGGCGAAGCGCGCGGTGTTGGGCTGGTGGCGGCGATTGAATTGGTGCAAGACAAAGCAACCCGCAAACGCTTTGATGAAGAAGTCAGCATTGGCGAAGTTTGTCGTGATATTAGCGTGGAGAACGGTCTTGTAATGCGTGCGTGTGGCGACACCATGATCATCAGCCCGCCGCTAGTTATCACCCACGCAGAGGTGGATGAACTGATCCACAAGGCAAAGCTGGCATTGGATTTAACGCTGCAGGCACTTAAGGACAAGGGCGCGCTTTAGCCCGGAAAGAATTGAAATTCTGTCGGCACTCAAGGTCTACAGACCCTGATGCTGGCAAACCATCAAAACCAGAGTCAAAGATTGGTTCAGGTTTGGACATTGGAATGTAGTAACGACCTCGATAGGACTCGGGTCAAAAGGAGAAAACATGAAGATGGTAATCCGCAACAAAGTTTCTGCCGTCGTGTTGGCAGGATTGATGGTTTCAACCGGGCTACAGGCTGAAGAAATCCTTCGAATTTACAATTGGAGTGACTATATCGCGGAAGACACGATAGAAAACTTCGAGAAAGAGACTGGCATCAAGGTCACCTATGATGTTTACGACAGCAATGACGTGCTGGAAGCAAAGCTGCTTTCCGGTAACTCTGGCTACGATCTCGTTGTTCCGTCGAATAACTTCCTCGCTAAACAAATCAAAGCAGGTGCTTTCCAGCCGTTGGATAAGAGTCTTTTGACCAACAGTGGCAACCTGGATCCAAAACTGATGAAGCGCTTGGAAATGGCTGACCCGGGTAACCAATACGCGATTCCCTACATGTGGGGCACGAATGGCATTGGCTACAACGTCGATAAAGTGAAAGAGCGTTTGGGCGATGATATTCCAGAAAACAAACTCGATTTGCTGCTGGATCCAAAATACGCCGCCAAACTCCAGGATTGCGGCATTGCTGTTGTGGATTCTGCGGATGAGGTAATGCCTCAGGTGCTTCAATACATCGGCAAAGATCCTAACTCCACCAAGAAAGGCGATTACAAAGAAGCTGGGGAAGTGCTAGCGAAAGTCCGTCCTTACGTGACTTACTTCCATTCATCCCGCTACATCACAGACCTTGCCAATGGCGATATATGTCTCGCTTATGGCTTCTCTGGTGACATCTTCCAGGCGGCTTATCGTGCAGAAGAGGCGGGTAACGGTCAGGTGATTGATTATTCCATTCCAAGCAAAGGCGCGCAGATTTGGTTCGATATGATGGCAATTCCAGCTGACGCCAAAAATGCCAAAAACGCCCATGCATTTATGAATTACATTCTGCGTCCAGAAGTGATCGCACCAATCACTGACTACGTGGCGTATGCAAACCCGAACCCAGCTTCCAACAAGCTGGTGGATCCGGAAGTGCTCAACAACCCGTCTATTTACCCTCCTCAAGAAGTGATGGACAAACTCTTTGTCTCTGAAGTGCTTCCACTGAAAATCAGCCGCACGTCCAACCGAACCTGGACGCGCATGAAAACTGGCCAGTAATGGCTTCGTCAGGGAGCTGAAATGTCAGCTCCCTGTTTTCGTGTGTTCCGGGGCAGTCACAGGGAGGATGAGATGGTGACCAGCAACCCTAATGGCAATGGCGCGAAGAAGCCGGAGCTGTTGAGAATCGATCGTGTCAGCAAGCTGTTCGGGGATGTCCGCGCGGTAGATGATGTTTCCTTAACGATTGAGAAAGGTGAGATTTTTTCTTTACTCGGTGGTTCCGGTTCTGGGAAATCTACCTTGCTTCGTATATTGGCGGGTTTTGAAACCCCGTCGAGCGGACGTATCTATCTCGATGGGGAAGACATTACCGACATGGCGCCCTATGACAGACCCATCAACATGATGTTTCAGTCTTACGCTTTGTTTCCGCATATGACGGTTGAACAGAATATTGCGTTTGGTCTCAAGCAGGACAAGCTCAAGAAAGCCGATATTCAGGATCGGGTTAAAGAGATGCTGAAGTTGGTGCACATGGAGCAATATGCCAAGCGTAAGCCACACCAATTATCAGGTGGTCAGCGTCAGCGCGTAGCACTGGCTCGATCTTTGGCGAAACGCCCGAAACTCTTACTGCTTGATGAGCCGATGGGCGCATTGGATAAGAAGCTTCGTAACCAGATGCAGCTGGAAGTGGTAGATATTCTTGAGCGTGTTGGCGTGACCTGTGTGATGGTGACCCACGATCAGGAAGAAGCCATGACGATGGCAGGGCGCATAGCCATTATGCATGAAGGCTGGATTGCCCAAACTGGCACACCCACAGATATTTACGAGTCGCCAAACAGCTGCATGATTGCCGAATTCATTGGTTCGGTGAACCTGTTTGAAGGCGAAATCGTGGTGGATGAAACTGATCACTGTGTCATTTCGTCCAGCGACACAGCGCAACAAATCTACGTGGGGCACGGTGTGGCAACCAACGTGGAAGACAGAAAAGTGTGGTTAGCAGTTCGCCCTGAAAAAGCTTTTATTAGCCGAGAGCAACCGGACGGTGAATATAATTGGTCGAAGGGCACAGTACATGACATCGCCTACCTTGGTGGTACTTCCATGTACTACGTGAAGTTACCGAGCAACAAAGTGGTGATGTGCAGTATGGCCAATGTTTCCCGCCATCAGGATCGCCCCACTTGGGATGACGAGGTGTTCATCAGCTGGGAGGCCACCGGTGGTGTGGTATTACGCTTATGACGACCTTGACGAACTCGCAGACGAAAACGCCAGCACCAAGCAAAGCGCCGCATAAAAATAAGATGTTGTTTCCCAAGGGACGGCACATCACCATGGGTATTCCTTACCTGTGGCTGCTGCTCTTTTTTGCTGTGCCATTCCTTATCGTTTTCAAAATCAGTTTTTCGATGGCTGCGTTGGCAATCCCTCCTTACGAGGCCATTGTCGCTTATGTTGATGAAGTCATCGAAATCACCCTGAATCTCGAGAACTACTTGCGGATTTTGGATGATGATCTCTACTACCTTGCCTATCTGAGCTCGGTAAAAATCGCCTTTGTATCAACGCTAGGCTGTTTGCTTTTGGGTTACCCCATGGCGTATGCGATTGCCCGCGCGCCAGCAAGAATGCAAACGGTGCTTTTGCTGCTGATCATGCTGCCATCTTGGACCTCATTTCTGATCCGTGTGTATGCCTGGATGGGGCTACTTAGCAACACAGGGATCATCAACAACACCCTGATGTGGCTGGGCGTGATTTCCGATCCGATCCAGATCCTCAATACCAACACTGCTGTCTACATTGGTATTGTTTATACCTACCTGCCATTTATGGTGCTTCCGCTATACGCCAATCTAGTGAAGCTGGATGGCAGCTTGCTAGAAGCGGCTGCAGATTTGGGTTCACGCAACTTCAACACCTTCTGGAAAGTGACCTTGCCGCTGTCGAAAGGCGGCATTATTGCGGGCTCAATGCTGGTGTTTATCCCTGTGGTGGGTGAAGTGGTGATCCCAGAACTTCTGGGCGGCCCAGAAACTCTGATGATAGGCAAAGTGCTGTGGCAGGAATTCTTCAATAACCGTGACTGGCCCGTTGCTTCAGCGTTGGCGATAGTGATGCTGCTTCTACTCATTATCCCTATCACGCTGTTCCATCACTATCAGTCCAAGGACATGGAGGCTGACCGATGAAACGCTGGCAATTTTCGACGGTCATGCTTTGGGTAGGTTTGGTTTTCCTCTATCTGCCCATGCTGATCCTGGTGATTTATTCTTTCAACGCATCCAAGCTGGTCACCGTCTGGGGTGGTTTTTCGCCCAAATGGTATGCCGAGCTGTTCAAAGACGAGCAAATCCTGCAGGCGGTTTGGACCAGCCTTCGCATTGCTTTCTACAGTTCTACCATGGCGGTGATTATCGGTACGCTGGCAGCCTTTGTGATGACGCGGTTTAGACGTTCATGGGGACGGTTAACACTCTCCAATATGATCACCGCACCGCTCGTCATGCCGGATGTGATTATCGGTCTATCCTTGCTGCTTCTGTTTGTGCAGATGGGGGAACTGTTTGGTTGGCCTGCAGAGCGCGGCATGACCACGGTATGGATCGCGCACTCTACTTTCTGTGCTGCTTATGTCGCAGTGGTAGTCTCTTCAAGACTAAGGGAACTGGATTTTTCGATTGAAGAGGCAGGTATGGATTTAGGTGCGACACCGTTTAAAGTCTTCTTCGTTATCACGGTACCCATGATTGCCCCTGCGCTGGTGGCAGGATGGCTGCTGAGCTTCAGTCTTTCCCTTGATGATCTGGTTATCGCGAGCTTCGTCTCTGGGCCAGGTTCTACCACGTTGCCTATGGTGGTCTTTTCTTCTGTCAGGCTTGGGGTTTCACCGAAAATCAATGCACTTGCCACCATCATCATTTTGGTTGTGTCGCTGTTTGCGTTTTTGTCCTGGTACGTGGCACGTCGCGCAGAGCAAAAATCGCTGGAAGACATGAAGCGCCTTAACCAAGAGCTTCAGGAATAGGATTGTCATCATGGAACAAGTCAGTTCGATTCAGAACCAACAAAATCAGTATCAACACACCAGACAGGAAGCCAGTCAGGCACATGCTCCTTCGTATTACGCCGCTTCTGCCAACACTTCAGCGCTGCGCGAAGTGCTGAATGAAGATATCACTACCGATATTTGCATTGTTGGTGCCGGTTATACGGGGCTTTCATCCGCACTGCATTTACTTGAAGCCGGTTTCAAGGTTGTGGTGCTGGAAGCCGCCAAAGTTGGCTGGGGGGCATCAGGCCGCAACGGTGGCCAGATAGTGAATAGCTTCAGTCGCGATATTGATGTGATTGAGAAAACCGTCGGTAAGGAAAAAATTGGCCTGTTTGGTGAAATGGCCTTTGAAGGCGGGAAAATCATCCGTGAGCGCGTTGAAAGATACAACATCCATTGTGATATGAAAAACGGCGGTGTGTTTGCTGCGTTGAATGACAAGCAAATGCAGGAGCTGGAACATCAAAAAGCGCTGTGGGAGAAATACGGTAATACCCAACTCGAAATGCTGAATGACAGCGACATCCGTTGTGTGGTGGATACGGAGCGCTATGTTGGTGGATTACTGGATAAATCCGGCGGACATATCCACCCACTTAACCTTGCGCTGGGAGAAGCTGCTGCGGTTGAAAGCTTGGGCGGGAAAATCTACGAACATTCACCGGTGGTAAACATTGAGCGCGGTGAGCCAGCAAAAGTGATAACAGAGCAGGGCTCTGTCACTGCCTCTTTCGTTATCGTGGCGGGCAATGCGTATCTGGGAAACCTAGTGCCAGAGCTTCGTGCTAAATCTATGCCTTGCGGCACACAGGTCATCGCCACTGAGCCACTTACTGAAGAACAGGCAAAGAGTTTGTTACCACAGGATTACTGTGTCGAAGACTGCAACTACTTGCTCGACTATTTCCGTTTGTCTGGCGATAGAAGGCTGATCTATGGCGGTGGTGTCGTTTACGGTGCGCGGGATCCTGCTGATATAGACGCTATTATCCGCCCAAAGATGCTGAATACCTTTCCGCAGCTAAGCGGTGTGAAAATTGATTACCGCTGGACGGGCAATTTCCTGCTGACCCTATCGCGCTTACCGCAAGTGGGACGTATCGGTAACAATATCTATTACTCACAAGGCTGTAGTGGTCACGGTGTCACTTATACCCATCTGGCAGGCAGATTAATGTCGGAAGTGCTGAAAGGGCAGGCGGAGCGATTTGATGCTTTTGCCAACCTACCGCACTTGCCGTTCCCCGGTGGACACATGCTGAGTGTGCCGTTTTCAGCGCTGGGAGCATGGTATTACTCAGTCAGGGACAAGTTCGGCATTTAATACCAATCGTAGTAGATATCTGCTCATCCTAGCTTGTTAAAATGCTCGATAACTGCGTTGGAAAATTTGACCGTAGAATAACTACTTATCGAAATTTTCCGCCTTGTTCTCGAGCATTTTTCCTGCGCTATTTCTGATCAGCTACCTACTGTGATTGGTATAACGGGAAAACAAAAACGCCCGGTTCGTCTTCCGGGCGTTTTTTCAACTTGGTTGATGGCTTAGAAATTCGCTGGCGTTGTTGCGCTAAACAGACGGCAAGTGGCATCGAATGGGTTGGCAAAACGATGCGGGCGGTTACTGTCAAAGTAATAGCTGTCGCCGACTTCCAGAACGAAAATATCGTCACCGACGGTCAGTTCGAGCTTGCCTTCCACAACCAAACCCGCTTCTTCGCCTTCATGCTGTAGCATCTCCTCACCGGAATGCGCACCTGGTGGATAGGTTTCGGAAAGCACAGAGATAGCTCGGTTGGGGAACTCTTTGCCTATAAGCTTCATTGATACGGAGTCATCGCCGATTTCGAGTAGATCCTGTTGGCGATAGATGACAGGCGCTGACTCTGTTTGTCCAATATCGGCAGAGAAGAACTCAACCAAAGACATGGGAATACCAGACAAAACTTTCTTCAGCGAACTGACAGAAGGACTGACGCTGTTTTTCTCAATCATCGAGATGGTACTGTTGGTTACGCCTGCGCGTTTAGCGAGTTCGCGTTGCGAGAGTCCGCGACTTTTTCTAACGGCTTTAAGGTTTGCACCAATGTCCAATGTTCGATTCTCCCTGCTTTGACTGGGTTTTGTTAGCTAGCTTCAGTCACTGTAATAGATTTTGAACAAGCGATCCTACTTCCATAAGGTGAGTAATCAAGTGTTTTGTGATGACTTCGTCATTATGTAAAAAATATAAACCACAAATTTGCATTGTATTATGCACCTTATTGATCAACATCTTTTCTCGGTGGTCACTTACAGCTCGGCCTTTAGAAGGCGGCTTTTGCTTTGTTAAGTATCTTGAGCTGATGGTGATAACCTGACCACACCGTACAATTTTTGCTTCACCCCCCGAAGGAAAATACGGTAGTCTTTGTTAATTATATTTTACAAAGGATGTAAGGCATGGCGCATACACCATCGAATTTTCCCCATACCTCTTCTTATTACGCAGCCACTGCGAAATACCCGCAGCGTTATCCTGCTTTGACGGAATCAATCAGTGTGGATGTGTGTATTGTCGGTGGTGGATTCAGCGGCATAAACAGTGCGATTGAGTTGGCTCTACGTGGCTATTCCGTGGCTGTGCTGGAAGCCAACAAGATTGGATGGGGGGCGTCAGGCCGCAATGGTGGCGAATTGATCCGTGGTATTGGCCATGGCATCGAGCAGTTCACTAATCAAATAGGTAAAGAAGGTGTCGCCGCCATCAGTCAGATGGGTTTGGAAGCAGTGCAGATCGTCAAAGATCGTGTAGATGAGTTCAGCATCGATTGCGATCTCGCCATGGGATATTGCGATCTGGCGATGAAACCTTCTCACATGAAAGAGCTTCAGGAAGATTTTGATGATCTGAGCGCAAACCAGTATCCACATGAAATCCGCATGCTCGAAAAAGCAGATCTTGCGGAAGTTATTGGGTCTGACCGTTACATCGGCGGTATGTTGGATATGGGCAGTGGCCATTTACATCCTCTGAACCTGGTGACAGGTGAAGCGGCAGCAGCTGCTGGTCTGGGCGTCCAGCTTTTCGAAGACAGTGCTGCGACGGAAATCATCAAGGGCCAAAAGCCCATCGTGAAAACGGCGCAAGGGCAAGTAACTTGCAACTATCTGCTATTGGCAGGTAACGCGTATATCGGCCACAAACTGGAACCTTATATAGGTGGGAAGGTGCTTCCAGCAGGTAGTTACATCATCGCCACTGAAACACTGTCAGACGAACAAGTCGCCAGCACCATACCAAAGAACATGGCGTTTGCTGACCTCAGCATCGCGCTTGATTACTACCACCTCTCCGGCGACAACCGATTACTGTTCGGTGGGCTGTGTACTTATTCCGGAAAAGATCCGAAAGACATTACGGGAGCCTTGCTGCCAAATCTTGAGCGGGTTTTCCCGCAGCTGAAAGGTGTTGGCATTGATTTCGAATGGGGCGGCATGATTGGCATTGGTGCGAACCGTTTACCTCAAATTGGTCGGTTGCCGGATGCCCCGAATATCTTCTTCGCACAGGCGTATTCCGGTCACGGTGTGAATGCTACTCACATGGCAGGCAAAGTCATCGCAGAAGCGATCTCAGGTACCGCAGAGCGCTTTGATGTGTTCGCCAAGGTGAAACATATGACCTTTCCTGGTGGGCCTCTGTTGCGTTCGCCTTTGTTGGCGATCGGCATGACTTATCACCGTTTGAAAGAAGCACTGCAATAAACCTCATACTTAAATCATCCGTTTAAAGCGTCTCAAGCTTAAGCCTGAGGCGCTTTGTTATCTTTTATGCCCTGTTCCGGTCATGTCTGTGAATGTTAGCGTGAGCTAAATGACGCGAATCAAATAACCGGGAGACGGAAATGGCAGGGAAAAGAAACAAAGTTACCTTCCTAAGCAATGGACTTGAGTTGGCTGGGATGTTGGAGACACCAGAGCAAAATGCGAGAGGCTATGCCTTGTTTGCACATTGCTTTACTTGTGGAAAAGATGTGGCGGCGGCTTCCCGTATTTCACGCGCTTTAGTGAACATCGGCTTTGCGGTCTTTCGCTTTGACTTTACGGGGTTGGGCGGCAGTGACGGTGATTTCGCCAATACCAACTTTTCTTCCAACGTTGATGATTTGGTCGCAGCGGCAGATTTCCTGCGCGATAACTATGAAGCGCCACTGCTGCTGATTGGTCACAGTCTGGGTGGCCGCGCGGTGCTGTCGGCGGCACATCGCATTCCAGAAGTCTCAGCGGTGGCGACCATTGGCGCGCCAGCAGATGCTGAACATGTGTCTAAACAGTTTGCGGCTCACGTGGAGCAAATTGAGGCTGAAGGTGAAGCAGAGCTTTCTTTGGCTGGCCGTCCTTTCACGATCAAGAAACAGTTCCTTGATGATATCCGCGCCAACAATGACGATATCGAAAACCTGCGTGTACCGCTGCTGGTGATGCATTCCCCAATCGATAACATCGTGCTGATTAAAGAAGCCGAGAAAATCTACACCCGCGCTAAGCATCCTAAGAGCTTTGTGACGCTGGATTCTGCCGATCACTTGCTGACCAACAAAAACGATGCTCAGTATGTTGCTGAGCTTATCGCGGCCTGGTCTCACCGTTACATAGACAGGGCGGCGCCAGTCAAAGAGGCTGAAGAAGGCGTGAAACGTGGTGAGGTTCTGGTGCATGAGCACAACAAACAATTTACCCGTACCATCCAGACCGATCATCATCAGTGGTTTGCCGATGAACCTGTCGATTACAGCGGCGACAATCTAGGTCCTGACCCTTACGAACATGTGCTGGCTGGATTGGGTGCGTGTACATCTATGACGCTGCGTATGTATGCCAACCGCAAGAAGCTGCCATTGGATGATGTAAAAGTGACCCTGTCGCACAGTCGTCAGCACGGTGAAGATTGCGAGCACTGTGATGAAAACAACGCGAAGGTCGAGGTCATGTCCCGCGAAATTGAACTGTTTGGTGACCTAACAGATGACGAGCGTCAGCGTTTACTGGAAATTGCCGATAAGTGTCCGGTACACAAAACACTGGAAGGCAAGATTGTTATCACTACCGAACTGAAAGATAAGTAATACGGTATCGGTAAATATAAAAGACCGGCTCGATGAGCCGGTCTTTTTTGCGCAAGTTAAGGTGTTAGTCAGATCAAAGCGCAATCCAGGTAGCTTTCACTTCCGTGTATTTCTCGAACGCGTGGAGTGATTTATCGCGGCCATTACCGGATTGCTTGTAGCCACCAAATGGCGCAGTCATGTCGCCGCCATCATAATGGTTAATCCACACCATACCAGTGCGCAGCGCTTTCGCGGTTTTGTGCGCTTTACCGATGTCAGATGTCCATACCGCAGAAGCAAGGCCATAATCGGTATCGTTGGCAATCGCGACTGCTTGCTCGGGTGTGTCGAAGGTGATCACCGACAATACAGGGCCGAATATCTCTTCGCGGGCAATCGCCATCTCATTGTTCACATTATCGAACACTGTGGGCTCGACAAACAAACCGCCTGTTTCTGCCATGACACGGCTACCGCCACATACCATCTTGGCGCCGCCTTGTGCGCCCTTGTCGATGTAGGTAAGCACGGTATCCAACTGTTGTTGGTCAACCACGGCACCGACCTGAGTTTCCGGATCGAGCGGATGCCCTGGTTGCCAGCCTTTCAGGTTTTCGACGACCTTTTCGATAAAGGCATCTTTGATAGACGCTTCCACCAACAGGCGTGAGCCTGCTGTACAGACTTCACCTTGGTTGAAGGCAATGGCAGACGCAGCAGCAGAGGCTGCGGCATCTAAATCTGGCGCATCAGCAAAGACGATATTCGGGCTCTTACCCCCAGCCTCCAGCCAGACACGCTTCATGTTTGATTCGCCAGCGTAAATCATCAGTTGTTTGGCGATTTTGGTTGAGCCAGTGAACACCAGCGTATCGACATCCATGTGCAGCGCCAGCGCTTTGCCCACTGTGTGTCCAAAGCCAGGGAGTACATTTAGCACACCTCTGGGCATGCCAGCTTCAATGGCAAGTTCGCCAAGACGAATGGCAGTAAGTGGAGATTTCTCGGAGGGCTTTAGGACAACAGAGTTACCAGAGGCGAGGGCAGGGCCAAGCTTCCAACAGGCCATCAGCATAGGGAAGTTCCAGGGCACGATAGCGGCCACAACGCCCACAGGCTCACGGGTAACCATACCGATTTCATTGTGTGGCGTGGGGGCGAGTTCGTCATAAATCTTGTCGACCGCTTCGCCTGACCAACGAATAGCACGGGCGGCGCCGTTCACATCAACCGCTTTGGAATAGCGGATAGGTTTACCCATATCCAGTGTTTCCAGAAGCGCCAGTTCGTCGCCGTTTTCTTCAATTAATTCCGCAAAACGGATCACGATTTTCTTACGTTCAGCAGGAGGAAGGTGAGCCCATACACCAGACTCAAACGTTGCACGGGCATTGCTGACAGCGAGGTTGGCGTCAGCAAGATCGCAACTGGCAACATCAGCCAGCACACGACCATCAACCGGACTGATGCAGGCAAAGGTCTCTCTAGAAACCGCATCGCGGTATTCACCATCGATGAATGCCTGTCCTTTGATTGTTATAGATTGTGCGAGTGCATCCCAGTCTTGACGAGACTTGTGCGAAGTCATAGCAGCCCCTTTTCCCTGTTATGTGCGATGAGTATGGCCACTGTGCACCATTTCAAAATATTTTACAATTGGTGCAAATTATTCTTTAGATATTGAACATAGGCCGTTTACTGTTCGTTATATTTGACATAGTATTGCAAATATTGGCCGCTAGGCAACATCTTGTTAACAACGGAAGCAAGCAAGGAACCCTGACTATGGCAGTGAACAAACCGCAGAGTGAAGGAGCACGTCTGGATAACTTCTGGATGCCTTTCACCGCAAACCGTCAGTACAAAACCACGCCAAGATTACTCGCAAAAGCGGAAGGCATGTATTACACCGACGTTGAGGGGAATTCAGTGCTGGATTCGACGGCCGGATTGTGGTGCTGCAACGCGGGTCATAGCCGTGATCAAATCACTGACGCTGTAAGTAAACAGATCAAAGAACTCGACTATGCGCCAACTTTCCAGATGGGGCATCCTCTCCCATTTGAACTCGCTGAGCGTTTAGCAGAATTGGCTCCTGCCGATTTGAACCGCGTGTTCTTCACCAACTCTGGTTCTGAATCTGCCGATACGGCGTTGAAAATTGCACTGGCCTATCAGCGGGCCCGTGGTCATGCCAATCGCACCATGTTTATTGGTCGCGAGCAGGGCTATCACGGCACGGGTTTTGGCGGTATTTCTGTGGGCGGTATGGTGAATAACCGCAAAGCGTTTAACAGTCAGTTGCTGCCAAGTGTTGCTCATCTTCCACATACTTTGGACATAGAACGCAATGCCTTCTCGAAAGGTTTGCCAGAGCACGGTATCGAACGTGCTGAGGTGCTGGAACAGCTGATTGCCCTGCACGGCGCTGAAAATATCGCAGCGGTGATGGTTGAGCCAATGTCAGGATCGGGTGGGGTTATTCTTCCGCCAAAAGGTTATCTAAAACGTCTTCGTGAAATCACGGCCAAACACGACATTCTGTTGATCTTCGATGAAGTGATCACGGGCTTCGGCCGTGTGGGTGATGCCTTTGCATCGCAGCGCTGGGATGTTACGCCAGACATTATTACTACCGCGAAAGCCTTGACCAATGGCGCGATCCCAATGGGTGCAGTAATGGTGAGTGATCGTATTTACGATGCCTGCATGAATGCAGCGCCGGAGGACACGATCGAGCTTTTCCACGGTTATACCTATTCCGGTCACCCGGTTGCGGCAGCAGCAGCGCTGGCAACGCTCGATATTTACCGTGACGAGAATCTGTTCGAGCGCGCAAGGCAACTGGAAACTGAATGGGAAGAGGCACTGCATTCGCTCGATAATTTGCCGAATGTGATTGATGTTCGAAACACAGGCTTGATTGCCGGCATTCAGTTTTCGCCGAGCAGTGAGGGTGTCGGTAAACGCGGTTATGACATCTTTACACGCTGTTTCTACGACGGTGTGTTAGTGCGCGCTTCGGGCGACATCATCGCCATGTCGCCGCCACTTATTATGGAATCGAAACACATCGATCAGATGGTCAGCACGCTGGAACGCGCCATCAAGCAAGCGATTTAACTTTAAGGGGATATAAGGATATGTCTGTAACGCACTACATTGATGGCAAATACACAGCCGAAAGCGAGCGCAAGCAAGCGCTGTTTAACCCTGCGACCGGCGAGCAAAGTGGCGAAGTCTCTTTGGCATCAGTTGCCGAAACCGAAGCTGCAATTGCTTCTGCCAAAGCCGCTTTTCCTGCATGGTCCGAAATGTCGCCACTTCGCCGTGCCCGTGTGATGTTTAAGTTCAAGGCGTTGGTGGAAGAAAACATCGACGAGCTCGCGGCGCTCATTACCAAAGAGCACGGAAAGGTGCTGGATGATGCCAAAGGAGAGTTAACCCGTGGTCTGGAAGTCGTCGAGTTTGCCTGCGGTATTCCTCATTTATTGAAAGGCGAGATGACAGAGCAAATTGGCTCGGGCATTGATGCCTGGTCACTCAACCAGCCTTTGGGTGTGGTGGCAGGTATTTCGCCGTTTAACTTCCCGGTGATGGTGCCAATGTGGATGTTCCCGATCGCGATTGCCTGTGGTAACACCTTCGTGATGAAGCCTTCGGAAAAAGACCCAAGCTCAACGCTGCGTATCGCAGAGTTACTCACTGAAGCGGGTTTGCCAGATGGCGTATTCAATGTGGTCAATGGGGACAAAGAAGCCGTAGATGTATTGCTGACTCACCCAGATGTGCAGGCGGTCAGCTTTGTGGGTTCGACTCCGATTGCTGAATACATCTACAGCACGGCATCGGCGCATGGTAAGCGTGTTCAGGCATTGGGCGGCGCGAAAAACCACATGGTGGTGATGCCGGATGCGGACTTGGATCAGGCGGTTGCGGCGTTGATGGGTGCAGCTTATGGTTCTGCCGGTGAGCGTTGTATGGCAATTTCTGTGGCGGTTGCGGTAGGCAATGTGGCAGATGCCCTGATTGAAAAACTGACGCCAAAAGTGAAAGAACTACGTGTCGGTAATGGTGTGATTGAAGGCATGGAAATGGGGCCTTTGGTGACGAAAGAACACCTGAGCAAAGTGGAAGGCTATGTGGCGAAAGGTGTGGAAGAAGGAGCGAACCTCCTCGTTGATGGCCGCGGTGTTCAGGCTGAAGGTGGAGATGGCTACTTCCTAGGTGGTTGCTTGTTCGATAATGTCACACCAGAAATGACTATCTATCGCGACGAAATTTTTGGTCCGGTTCTGTCTGTGGTTCGCGTGCCGGATTATGCGACGGCGGTGAAACTGATTAATGATCATGAATTTGGCAACGGTACGGCCATCTTTACCCAAAATGGCGATGCAGCGCGTCAGTTCTGTCATGAAATTCAGGTAGGTATGGTTGGCGTGAATGTGCCCATCCCTGTGCCAATGGCATTCCACAGTTTTGGCGGCTGGAAGCGTTCACTGTTTGGTTCGCTTCATGTGCACGGTCCTGATGGTGTGCGCTTCTACACTAGACGCAAGGCGATCACCGCGCGATGGCCAACCGGGCTCAGGGCGAACGCCGATTTTATTATGCCAACAATGAAATAATGGCAATTTGCCTGAAAGAAAAAAGGAACCGAACGGTTCCTTTTTTCATGTGGAGTGCTGATACCAATCGTAGTAAATATTTGCTCATCCTAGCTTGTTAAAATGCTCGATAACTGCGTTGAAAAATTTGATTGTAGAATAACTACTTATCGAAATTTTCCGCCTTGTTCTCGAGCATTTTTCCTGCGCTATTTCTGAGCAGCTACCTACTGTGATTGGTATGATTGAACGTTAAGCGACGTTTGAAAAGAAAATGCGCTCGGGTTTACTTAGCTGATAACCCTGAAACAGGTCGAAGCCCATTTCAAGCGCTGCGTGATATTCCTCGTCAGTCTCTATCTTTTCAGCCAGCAGTTTAAATTCAAAACGCTTTCGGTATTTGCTGACAAACTGGGAAATCTGAGTCAGGGTCTGTGCCCGGAAGTCGATTTTCACGCAATCCGCCAATCGAAGGAAAGGGAGCCAGTCGGACGACGGAACAAAATCATCAAACGCGATTTGATAGCCGTGGGACTTCAGGTCTTCCAGTGCTTTGTAAAGCTCAGCGTCCGCCACACAATCTTCAAGCACCTCAATAACCAATTCTTGAGCTGGATAGTTAAGTGCTTTGCCTTGAATAAGGCTGTCGTAACAGAAGTTAACGAAGCAGGGGAGGCCATCAGAAACACGCCTGACGCCGCCGGTTGTCTCGCAGAATAAATCATTCAGCACACTGTCAGTGGCGATGTCAGATTCGATACAAGGAAAAGAATCACAGTAGCCTTCGCGAAACAACAACTCATAAGCAATGACTTTTTGCTCTGAGTTATAGATCGCCTGCCGTGCAATGTTTGAACGCATAGAATGCCAACGTTTCCTTAAAGAGGATTACGAAATCAATTGTATAAAAAGTCTCATATTTGAGAGTGCTAATAATGGCTGATATTTCGCGAAGAAAATTAATGAGAAAACTCATGCTTTTCTCATCTTGACCGTTCGGTCAGCTCGTCGTGATTTGCATTGAGCATTTAAAACGCGCGGGTTTGCAGCGTGCAGCCTTCTTCGGTACAGACCAAAACAGAGCCTTGAGTGTACCAATCACCGAGTACGATTCGTTGAGCCGGATCATTTCCAATGCGAATGTCATGAATATCCGGTCTGTGAGTGTGACCATGAATGAGTTGCGTCACGCCATTGTCTTTCATTACACGCAACACCTCAGATTGGTCGACATCCATGATGTCTTCCGATTTTTCCATGTTGCTTTTGGTGCTGCCAGCCCGGATTTTTTCGCCGATACGGCGCCTGACGAAAAGCGGCAATCTAAAGAACAGCCACTGGATTAGCGGGTTGTGCACTTTTTTACGGTAGCGCTGATACCCTTCATCCTGAATACACAATGTGTCGCCATGCATGATGAGCGTGGGCTTACCGAATAAATCGATCACATGGTGTTCAGGCAGCAGAGTCATGCCCGACGCTTTTGCAAACCGTTTGCCGACCAAAAAATCGCGGTTTCCATGAATGAAATAGATGGGGATACCCAGATCGCTGAGTGCTTTAAAAGCATCTGCCACTTCAATTTGAAGCGGGGTTCCGTCGTCGTCACCAATCCAGGACTCAAACAGGTCGCCCAACACATAAAGTGCACTTGCCTTTGGGGCGTCCTCTTTCAGGAAGCGCAAAAAGCACTGGGTAATTTCAGGATGGGTAGGGCTGAGATGGAGATCAGAGATAAATAATACGGTCATAGATAATATAAGGGCAGCAAGTCATTGCTGCCCCTCAGCGCCTTATTCTTCGATAGTCACGCTTTCGATCAGCACTTCTTCTACAGGCACGTCCTGGTGAACGTAACCCCAGTTACCGGTAGCAACGTCTTTGATCTTGTTAACCACGTCCATACCTTCAACCACTTCACCGAATACACAGTAACCCCAACCGTCTGGCGTTTCAGATTTGAAGTCCAGGAAGGTGTTGTTGTTAACGTTGATGAAGAACTGAGAGCTCGCTGAATGCGGTTCCATAGTACGTGCCATTGCAATGGTACCTACTTTGTTGCTCAGGCCGTTGTTAGCTTCGTTTTTAATCGGTGCATTGGTTTCTTTTTCTTGCATGCCAGAAGCCATGCCGCCGCCTTGAATCATGAAACCGTCGATGACACGGTGGAACAGAGTGCCGTTGTAAAAACCGTCACGGCAGTATTGCAGGAAGTTTTCTGCAGTCACTGGCGCTTTTTCGCTGTTCAGTTGGATTTTGATGTCACCAAAGTTGGTATGAAGCGTAACCATGATTTGTTCCTATAAATTCGCGTTTAGCTTTGAACGTTTGATTCTATCCTAGTGGTCGTGACATTCAACTGATCACACCAGAAAAATCAGCCTTATGACTCAGCACAGCGCCTGCATGCTTTAATTGTACGCGCGCCTCTGTTCACCCTTGCCTAAACTCGGCGGAAAAGGTGTAATATGCCATTCCTCTTATCATTTAATATTTGTAATGGGTAACCCGACTACCATGTTGAAGATTTACAACTCCCTCACCAAGAAAAAAGAAGAATTCAAACCTATCCATCCTGGCAAGGTTGGCATGTATGTGTGTGGGGTTACCATTTACGATTTGTGTCACATCGGCCATGGCCGCACCTTCGTTTCATTCGACGTGGTATCGCGTTACCTGCGCTTCTTGGGTTATGACCTGAAGTTCGTTCGTAACATCACAGACATCGATGACAAGATCATCAAGCGAGCCGCTGAAAACGGAGAAAGCTGTGATTCACTGACTGAGCGTCTGATCGGTGAAATGTATGCTGACTTTGATGCGCTGAACATGAAGCGTCCAGACGTTGAGCCTCGCGCAACGCAATTTATTGCTGAAATCATTGCGCTGGTGGAGCGTTTGATTGAGCGTGGTTTCGCTTATGTTGCTTCTAACGGCGACGTGCTGTTCGAAGTGGCAAAGTTTGACGAATACGGCAAGCTGTCACGTCAGGATCTGGACCAGCTTCAGGCGGGTGCACGTGTTGACGTGGAAGAAGCGAAGAAAAGCCCACTGGATTTCGTACTGTGGAAAATGTCCAAGCCGGGTGAACCGACATGGGAATCTCCTTGGGGCCCAGGTCGTCCGGGCTGGCATATCGAATGTTCTGCAATGAACTCTGCCATTCTGGGTAATCATTTTGATATCCACGGCGGTGGTTCAGATCTGACCTTCCCGCACCACGAAAATGAAATCGCGCAATCTTGCTGTGCACATGACACTCAGTATGTGAATACCTGGATGCACAGCGGTATGGTGATGGTTGACCGCGAGAAGATGTCCAAGTCACTGGGTAACTTCTTCACTATCCGTGACGTGCTCGCTCACTACGATGCGGAAACCGTTCGCTACTTCCTGATGTCTGGTCACTACCGCAGCCAGCTGAACTACAGCGAAGAAAACCTGAAACAAGCGCGTGCGTCAATGGAGCGTCTGTACACGTCACTGCGTGGTCTTGATCTTTCAGCCACTGCGGAAGGTGGTGAAGAGTTCATTGAGCGTTTCAAAGTTGCAATGGACGACGATTTCAATACGCCAGAAGCGTATTCAGTGCTGTTCGACATGGCGCGTGAAATCAATCGCCTGAAAGCCGAAGATGTAGAAGGCGCATCTAAACTGGCAGCGCGTATGCGTGAACTGGCTGAAGTGCTTGGCTTGCTGGAGCAAGATCCAGAAGCCTTCCTGCAAGGCAACGCGGGTGGCGATGATGAAGTGGTGGAAATTGAAGCGCTGATCAAAGCGCGTAACGATGCACGCGCAAGCAAAGACTGGGCGGCAGCGGATGCGGCACGTGATGCTTTGACCGCAATGGGCATCGTTCTGGAAGACGGTGCAGCAGGCACCACTTGGCGTCGTAAATAAGCCAAATTCCCATATCTAATGAAACGGAGCTTAGTGCTCCGTTTTTTATTTCTTTCCTTTCCCTTGAGCACTGTCTCTATACCCAAACGACCTGAAGATGCTCGCATTCAGAGGTTATCAATGCGTTCAATTCAAGGCAAATTTCGCGAGGAATAGGGTTCTATTTCCGTGGAATTTAACGAAGAAGTGGGCGCATTGAAGGCCTCCCTTCGGGCGAGTTGACTGACGTCGTGCTCGTTGTTGTCCCTTTTTGATGGAGGTGACTACACCTACAAAGGGACGCTGCGATCACAACGCCAGTCAAACTCGCTGAATCCGGCATCTTCAGGTTGTTTGGGTATATCAAAATTATTCGCCAAATTGTTTGCATGAAGACATCTAAATTCTCCTGTTCACCATCGGCGCTTCCATAAGAGCTCTCATTCATTGAGTTTATTTTCATAATCTCATTTGTGGGAGCCCATTTTTACTGGCTTTGAGCGATTCTTGCTGTGATGTTCAGGCGCTTGTCGTAATTATTTTTTAATCGTTGTAGGCGCGATTACGTGCAGTTGTTTTGATGGAACTCAAGCGGCTGTAAAGCCGCAGGGATGATTGAAATGAAAAAAACGATGATTACAGCGTCGATAATCGGCGCGGCAGTGGGCTTTAATGCATACGCATACACGGTTTATTCCAGTGATGAGTCAGCACTTGATATTGGTGGTCGTATCGAGCCTCGATTCAATGTTTCCGATGCAAATGAAGTAAACGCAAATGGCACTGCGAATGGCAACAGCTCATTCAAAGACATGAGCCGTGCAAGGCTACATTTTGCTGGAGAAACCAGTGTTAATGACAGTGTTAGTGTTTTTGGCTTCTATGAAGCAGAAATGACAACGGATGATTCCAACATCGACAACCGATACATGTTCGCTGGCTTTGACACCAACTTTGGTGCCTTCTCATACGGTAAGCAGGACTCTTCTCAGGTCATTCTGACCAATGTCACCGATATCATGGAAACCTTTGGTGGCAGTGCGGCTGATATCGTTGTTGGTAACCAAGACAAGTTAGAAAACAACTTTGTTTATATGGTAGAAACGCCAGTAGGCGTAACAGTGACATTGAATTATGTGGCTGCTGACGAAAAGGACAATGATTCTGCAGGTGGCTCTATCTATTACGAGAGCCCCATTGGATTAGATATCGGTGCTGGTTATGTTTCAGGCGATCAGAGAACTGGGACTGGTTTAGCCAGTGTCGAGGTCGACCAATATGACGTAGCTCTATCTTATACTTTCAACGATTTCTACATTGGCGCTCTCTATGTCGCTGGTGAAGTTGATAACGTTGATATAGACGGTTACGAGATTGCTCTGGCGTATAACATCAATGACTATGTCTTCCGGTATGTCTTCAACTATCGCGATTCAGATAATGCTTCTCATGATGTCGACTACAACGCAATTGAAGGTGTTTACAACGTCACTGACAATTTTGTCGGCTATGCGGGTTATGAATTTAACCGCTTGGATGGCAAGCAAAATGATGACCAGCTGCAAGCCGGTGTCCGATATACGTTCTAATGGGTGAATGAAACTAAAAAGCGGAGCCTAATGGCTCCGCTTTTTTGGTTATTAAGCCTGCCCGGAAGCTTGAAGCTCAAGAGGGGAGATAAGCGAATGATTTCCTTAAAGGACAAAATGGAAATCATGCAAGCTTCTGGTACGACCAAAAAATGGCTCATTGCGTTGAGATAGCACATTCTGGATGGCTTAGTAACGATAATATCCTTTCTACCTTAACCCGAGTTGAATATACCCAAACGACCTGAAGATGCAGGATTCAGCGAGATTGACTGGCGTTATGATCGCGGCGTTCCTTTGCCGGTGTCACCTCAATCAAAAAGGAACAACAAAGAGCATGACGTCAGTCAACTCGCCCGAAGGGAGGGCCTCAATGCGCCCAC
>NZ_ANFM02000054.1 GCF_000333895.2 Grimontia indica
GAAGTGGGCGCATTGAGGGCCTCCCTTCGGGCGAGTTGACTGACGTCGTGCTCTTTGTTGTCCCTTTTTGATGGAGGTGACTACACCTACAAAGGGACGCCGCGATCACAACACCAGTCAAACTCGCTGAATCCGGCATCTTCAGGTTGTTTGGGTATAGAATGTATTATGTGGTTAATTATGGTAACCTTTACCTTCTTTTCAACCAGTTTACTTTTTGTAACCTAGTATTGAGAGCGAGGCATTCTAAGTTGGTAGCGAAAATAGAAACTGACAGTCGCGGCCGGAAATCTGCGACCAATGTATGCACGGAGCCCTGTGCGATTGAGCGTGCTATGCGACTGATTGGCGGTAAATGGAAAGGCTCAATCATTTACCATTTAAAAGATGGCCCTGTCCGTTTTAATGATCTCGCCCGTCAATTGGGCGGTGCCAGTAAAAAGATGATCGACCAGCGACTTAAGGAGTTGGAAAGTGAGGGCATGGTTTTACGCAAGGTGATCAGTGATCGTCCTATTGCTGTTAGTTATGAGCTCACAGAGTTCGGCCAGTCTGCATTAAAGATTCTTGATGACTTGAGGAACTGGTCAGAAGCACATCAAATTGAATTAAAGAAATAGTAATTAACTAGGCAGTGTTTGAATATTAATTAATACAAACCCGCCTTTTGCATATCAGTGCAATGCATTTAAATTAATATAGATACAAACAAAGCTTTTCCTTTATTAAATAAGATACAAATTACCCTTTTCCTATTCCTGTAATTTGAACAGGAATTACATTTGATGGCCGCTATTTCAATAGCGTAATAACTGGTTAGGGAAAGGAATTAATAAATGAAATTGGGAACCGGCTTGCTATTTGCGGTACTAGCATCAAGTGCTGTACAAGCGAATGAACAAGATTTCTACATTGCAGGAAGCATTGGAGCGCACGAGTTTGCTGATGAAACAGGCGAGAAAATTGCCGTACATGTTGGTGCCAAAAACATCGCAGATAACAATTTTTTTCTTGGCGGTGAACTCGAATTCGCACTGTTGAACAACGATGACTTCGAAAAGACCTACGGTGGTTACAAAGAAGACTACTCATATTCTGCCAATATTCCAGTAGGTAAACGATTCCACATGGGTACTGAAAGTTCACTGGATGTATATGGTTTGGTTGGCTATTCGTCACTCAGAATTTACAACGGCAGCGACGATGCGACAGGGGATGGTTTCCGCTGGGGTGCTGGTGTTGACGGCAATTTTTCTAATCTGATGGTAGGCCTCCGTTATACCCAAGGTAAGCAGGAAGGCTCCGTGAATAGTGGCCAAAAACTCGACGACACCGAGAAAAATCTCAGCCTCATTCTTGGCTACAGAATCCAGCTCTAAGTTCTGTATTCAAATGAATAAAAAACCTCTGTTGTTCAAACAACAGAGGTTTTTTATTGTTCGCAGCTTTCAGAAATCCAGTATAGGTAAGCAGGTAAACCCGCTTCAATAGGCAGCTGTATCACTTCGGGCACATCGTAATCATGCAACCGACAGATTTCAGCTTCGACATCCTGATATAGTGACTTTTTCGTTTTTATCATCACCTGCTTTTCTGTATCCGACGCTATCTTCCCCTGCCAATGGTAGTAACTCTGAATGGGTAGCACCTGAACGCAGGCCGCCAGTTTCTTTTCCAGCAGAGATTCGATAATACGTTTGCCGATATTGTCATCTGCAAACGTCGTCATCACAACCACGTAACTATCGGTTGAAACCTTCATATCCAACCTTTGTTAGCACCGCCCTTTCTTGGCTTGTCCTGGCGGGCAGAATTTGCCGTCTGGGTGACCATCCTTATCGCCGTAGTCGTCGTCTTTGGAATTTACTTTGATTTCGACATCGTCCGTTTCACCTTCAATACTGGTGATTTTGCACCCGCTGGCGAGAAACAGCGTGAAGAAAATAATCGCAAGCAGTTTCATGGTGTTCTCCTTAATACCCAAAGTTTTTAGGCGTTAACCAAAGGTCAGCGGCCCCTAGCATCCAGCTTAGACAAAAGACTCGTAAAACAAACAGAAAGGCACAAGGTTTCTCAAAAGTTGAAAGCGACTGACACGCCCGCGGGTCTCTATTAAGGAGCTCATACCCAAAGGAACTGCTATGCGTCGAATGTTAACCCTCACTTTGCTTTCTTCCGCTGCTATTCCGCTATCACTCTCAGCACAAACTTGGGAGAACAACGGTTCGCCTGCCACTGTGGTTGAACTTTATACTTCAGAAGGATGCAGCAGTTGCCCTCCGGCAGAAGCCGCGCTTAACAAGCTCAAACGGAAAGATGGGCTTTGGAAGAGTGTGATTCCTATGGCGTTTCATGTGGATTACTGGAATTACATTGGCTGGGAAGATAAATACGCCAAGCCTGAGTTCAGTCAAAGGCAGCGACAAAAGGTCTCTCAAAGCCGTGCCAGTGGCGTGTATACCCCAGGATGGTTTATCAACGATCAGGAATGGCGGGGCTTTTTCGCTAGACAGCCCGTTCCTTATGCCAGCGGCCCTCAAGCACCCGCACTAAAAGCATCTCTTAACGGCAATATTCTCAGTGTGAATTACGAAGGCAATGCGCACCTCAACGCACAATTCGCGTTGCTCGCCATGGATATTGAAACCAAGGTACAACGTGGTGAAAACCGCGGCAGAACTTTGGAGCATGATTTTGTGGTGGTAGATTTCGGCACTAAACCAGGGCAGCATAACTGGCAGTTTACGCTGGATAACAAGGTCGCCGCCAAGCCATCAGCAATCGCCGTTTGGCTGACGCCACAAGGTGGCGGCGATCCAGTACAAACGGTCGCCGGATGGTTGAAGTAGCCTCTCCTTTCGCTACCGAATGCTCATCGTCTTCAAAAGCAAAAGGGAGCCATTGCCCCCTTTTTTTGAATCTAATCACTGATCGCGATCAGGTAGTCTTTGATTCATCCGTCGAACTTTCAATTGCAGTATCTCCGAGCGGTGAAGCCTGACTGTCGCCTAAGAGCGCCTTCAACCCTTCAATATCTAACGGACGACTCAAATAGTAGCCCTGTGCTAAATCACAGCCTTTCGACTTGAGCATCTCAAGTTGCTCTTCCGTCTCTACACCTTCGGCAACCGTCTTGATCTTCAGCCCTTGAGCCATAGAAATAACGGCGGTAGCGAGGGCTTCATTTAATTCAACGTCCGTAATACCGTCGACAAACTCACGATCAATTTTCAGCGCATCGAAAGGGAACTGAAGCAGGTAGCTGAGAGAGGAATAGCCCGTCCCGAAATCATCCATCGACAGCTCCGTGCCCAAATCATGCAGAGTGTTCAGCATCTCTTTGACGTTCGGTTGATTGCTGAGGAGTAGCCCTTCCGTCACCTCCAACTCCAGTCTTTCGGCTGCGAACTCATGCTTTTCCATGATTTGGGTGAAGTCATCAACAAATTGCGGCTGCCTGACTTGTTGTGGGGAAATGTTGACGGCCAGATGCAGTAAATCCCCTTCCTTATTTGTCAGTGATGCAAAGTCGTTCATGGCAGTATCGAGAACAAATTTGCCAATTTCATAGATGAGGTTTGACTGTTCTGCGATAGGAATAAACTCGGTTGGCGCGACAGAACCCAGTTCGTCGTTGTTCCATCGGAGCAATGCTTCTGCGCCAGATATACGGTTGGTGTTCAGGTTATACAATGGCTGGTACACCAAAGAAAACTCCCCGCGGGAGAGCGCCCAAACCAGGTGATATTCAAGCCTCAAACGGCGATGGACGTTGTCATTCATCTCGCTGGTAAACAGGCGATAGCTGTCTTTTCCGCCCTCTTTCGCCTGATGTTTCGCAATATCAGCATTACCAAAGAGACGCTTGAAATCATCTGAGTCCAATGGACTTAGCGAGATCCCCATGCTGGCAGTGATGTGCACTTCACCGCCACCTGTGATCTCGATTGGCTTGTTAATAGCCTTGCGCAGTTTGCTGGCGATCTGGCAGGCATTTTCTGTCTGATGCAAACCGGGAAGGACAATCAGGAATTCGTCGCCACTCACACGACCAACCGTGTCTATTTCGCGCACGGTTTTCACGATTCGGCGAGACAACTCTACCAACACCTGATCGCCCACGTCATGGCTCAGCGTATCGTTGATGATTTTGAAATTGTCGATATCCACCAGCATCACGCCCGTCATTAAGCCCCGACGGAGATCGTGAGCGATAGCGTAGCGCAGCCGATCCAGTGTGAGATTACGGTTCGCTAATCCGGTTAGCGAGTCGTAGAGCGCTCGCTGCATGATCAACTCTTCATTGCGACGAATACGGAGTTGGTTGTAGATACGCAATTTGACTTCTGCGGGTGACACCGGTTTGGAAATGTAATCGGCACAACCAATTTTCAACCCCATTTCCCGGCCTTCATCTTCTGAATGTTCAGTGATCAGAATGACAGGGATATCTTTGGTGTCTGGTTCAGTTTTAAAGTACTGACAGAGTTCAAACCCATCCATATCAGGCAACTCGACATCCATCAGGATTAACTTGGGTGATTCAGCCTTCGCCAACACTTTGGCTGTTGCGCCCGAAGTGGAAAAAATCACCCGGTATTCTTCACCCAAAATGGCATTTAGGATGCGGATACTGTTTGGTGATTCATCGATCAACAGAACCGTATCTTTGTCTGGAGCAGTGGTATTAGCGTGCATGCGTTGCTCCCTTTTCATCAGCCAATGGGATATCCAGTTTGTTTTCTTTGATGTAAGCGTTGAATGCGCTCAACGCCTTGGCATAGTCAAGCTCAATCAATTTATCGCCCACGGGTTTCAACTTGGGTGCCAAATCGCAGTAGTCAACCAGCAACTGATAGTAGGTATCGATGGCTATCAGGTCTTGTGACATCATTTGGTCTTTGAAGACTTTTAAACGCGAAAGTTTTGCCTGATCCACATCCGGCGTCGCTGAGCTTGATGGCGCGTTCTTTGCGCTTTCAGCGTTCAAAAGGCTCTGTGGGATAGCGGTTTGATGACGCTTCAGCAAAATCTCCCCAATTTCCTTTATCGCGTTGTCCATGTCGCGCTTAAAGTGGGTGAGCGGCGATTGATAATCTTCCAGAGCCATCAGGGCGTTCTGCAGTTGTTTGGCCGAACGGCGTAAACCAACGATTGAAAGGTTGCCCGCGCTGCCAGCAATGGTGTGAGCATTTTCCGACGCTTCCGTCAGCTGCCCCGCTTCAATTTGTTGATAGACCTGATTCTCCTGCGCTCTGGCTTGATGGACGAAGTCACTCAGCAGTTTGAAATAAAGTGCCTCGTTCCCCATCACACGTTTGATGCCATCCTCCACATCGACATATTCATATTCAGTCGATTGACTGGCCTCTTCCTCTTCCTGAATAGAGACCGAGGTGACGGCAAGTCCAAGATACCCAGCGAGCTTTTGAAGCAAGTTGTCTGCATCAAGCGGCTTGGGAATATGGTCATTCATTCCCGCTTCTGAACAACGTTGACGGTCACGCTCCATGGTATGTGCGGTCACCGCAAAAATCGGTAAGCTTTCTTTGTCAGAAGTTTCACGGATGATCCGGGTGGCTTCCAGTCCGTTCATTTCTGGCATTTCTAGGTCCATCAAAATGGCGTCGTATAGCTCTGGTGCAGGACAAACCTTGACCACAGCATCACGGCCGGAAGAGGCTAATTCCACCTGGAAGTCGTTACTGATTAAGACCTCTCGGGCAATCTGCTGATTGATGGGCATGTCATCCACCACCAAAATCCGGCGTCCGCCGCCGTTGACAGTGACTGCCGAGCCATACTGTTTGGCCCCGATGACACGTCGGTGTGTTTTGGGCAAGTTTTGCCCCATCACTTCCATGATGGTATCGAACATCACTGACGCAGAAATAGGTTTATGGAGGTAGCCATCAATCTTGCCCTGACCGCGCTCCTTGTCGATTTTCTTCTTGTCATACGCGCTGATCACAATCACCAGCGGGTGTTTCTCAGGCTCAAGGTCATCTTTGATTTTTTCTAGCAGATGGAATCCCTTCTTCCCAGGCATGTGCCAATCAAGCAATACCAGATCATAAGGTTCCAGCTCTAAATCCAGATGCCCTTCCATAATAGCGGTGAACGCACTGTCTACATCACTGGCAGCATCCACATCAAAGCCCAACGACTCGATGATGGCCTGATGCACCGCGATGGAAGAAGGGTTGTCATCCACGATAAGAACGCGAAGCTCACGTAAATCGACAGGCACAGAGAAGCTCTTATCTGACGTAGCTTTTGCCAGTTGCAACTCCAGATTGAAATAAACACCAGGCTCGCTGTCATCCATTTCATCATGCACCTGCCCGCCCATTTGCTCAATCAAGCAAGATGCAATCAGCAGGTTGATGGATTCATCCACTTCCGACTTGGACATCAGCAGGCGTTCGTTTAACTCTTCCAGATCGTCGAACATCTGCTCGTCGTCCGTCACTTTCTGGTTGATGGCGAATTCCAGCACAGCACTGTTATCGTTCAATTGACCCGACTTGATGCTGAGAATAATGGGGCTGCCTTCACCGACAATCATGGCCTCATCAATAAGGTTCAGCAGCACTCTGCGCAATCTGTCCGGGTCACCCACCAAGGAACGTGGCACGTCCAGTGGCACATTGAACAGAAGTTCAACATCGCGGCTCTCCGCCTCGCTGAGTAGGTACTCACGCAAACTTTCCAGCAATTGGTCGAGGTCGAAGGGTGTATTTTCCAGCGAGAGAAAGTGCGAAGAAAGCTCTTGGAAATCCCGCAGGTTATCGCAGATCACCCCAGTGCGTTTGAGGGCGCGGGTCAGGCTATCCAAATATAGCGCCTGCTTGTTGCTGAGGGAGGTTTGATTCAGCATCTGGGCGCAGCTAAGCGCCGTCGCCATCATGGGATACAACGACAGATTAGACTCAGACAGCACATTGAAGCTTCTACTCAACGCACTGGCGACGTTGTTTCTTGCTCCCGCCGTCAGGTGTGTCGACATTTTCAGGAACAGTTCCTCTGGGGCGATGGGATAAACCACATAATCAGCACCACCGCTTCGGTACGCCTGTTGTTTTTGTTCAGCAGAAAACTGGCTACTCGTCATCACAATTCGCGTGTTGCGGCAGGTCGGTAATTGCTTGATCTTGGAAACTTCCTGGGCAAATGAACCGCCATCTTCAAACGGAAAGTCCATGCTGATAACAAGAATGTTCACCGGATGTTGTTGGAGAATGGTCATTAACTTGGCGGGCGTCGCAACCGAACGCAGCCAATATCCACTCTCACTCAAAACTTGCTGGTAAAAATCAATGTGGGAAAGATCTTCGTCCGCGAGCACAATCAAGGGCTCATTTTTCACCAAACCTGTCATTAGGCCTTCCTTTAAGACTTTTTCAGACACAACCGTCTTGGGCCAAGATCGCCAATCAGCTTTTGGTTAGCCTTTCTCTGCAGGCCTTGTTTAGGCACGGACCCCGTCATCAGCGACTTCCTGCATTCACTTATTTCTCACTGGCGAAACATTTATATGTCTTATAAAGCTAGTGGCTTTTCATTGTGACTGCCAAATCTGACACAGACTTAATTATTTGTTTGTCAGTTGCATATGAGACCTATTTCCATCTTTTTTCGGGGGTGACAATGTCGCTTTTCTTTTCACTTCCATCACCTTCCCGCACGTAAATCTCATTTATGAAACAGATTGCAAAGAAAATTTATCTAACTTCCTTGACCGGCTTATCCCCACTTAACGTTATGTACTACTTTTAACAAACCGCTCAAAAGATAAACATTTAGCTCAATGATGAGCCGCTAATTGTCGGGAGAAAACTATGGCTATCAACTTAGTTATTAGTCAGGTCGTAGGACAAGCATTTGTGGTAAAACCAGACGGTGAATTGGTGCAGGCAGCACCCAACACCGTGCTGCAAACCGGCGATGTATTATCCGTACCCAATGGAAAAAACGCCTGGCTGGTAACAGAAGAAGGTGAGCAGCTTGATGTGCTTGACGAAGCATTACTTGTTGGAGAAGAAGATTTCGATAACCTCGACCTCCCTTCCGATGTGCTCGACGTTATCGCGGCGATTGAAGAAGGCGATGACCCCACCCAAAAGGAAGGCACTGAAACAGCTGCGGGTGAAGAAGCTGCAGGATCAGCACTCACGGCGGCTTCCATCATTGAGTACATTGGCTCCACCGGTGGTATCAGCAACATAACCGCATTTGATAGCACGGGGCTTTTTGGTTCCAACAAGTTAACATCGGGTCAAACCGAGACCCTTTTCAGCAGCCGTTATTTACCCATCCAGCAAAAACCAGGTTCTGATGACGAAGGTGCTGGCGGAAACACTAATGCGCCACCAACCTTCGGTAACTTTACGATTTCCTCTCAAGAAGATGGCGACATTATTCTTAGCCGCGAAGATATTCTCGGTGCGATCCGCGGCGGCAACGCGGCCAACATTCAGGTCACGGACATCAGACCCAGCGTCGAAGGTGCAACCATCACTAAAAACAGCGATGGGTCATTCACTTTAACGCCTCCACCAAATTTCAGTGGCACCATCAATTTCACCATTGATATCACGGACGGTCAGTACAAGACGTCAGGCACGGTTGGGGTGACAGTGGCAGAGGTTGAAGATACGCCGGAAATTTCTATCACACCCGTTGAGCTCACAGAGGATGAAAACGTCGCTGAAGGCAGCGTTGTTGCGTCTATCGATGCCACAGACGGCGATGGCGATGCGCTAACCATTGAAATCACAAATGACCCTGATGGTTACTTCAAAGTGGAAAACGGCAACGTTGTGCTTACAGAAGCCGGTGCCGCCGCAATTGATGACGATACCCTGAACTTGGACGAAATCAGCGTTACCGTCAGTGTTTCCGATGGAAAAACCACGGTGGAAGAAACCGTGACCTTGCCCATCTCCCGTACCGATGATGACGCCAAGGTCGAAGGCGATACCACCGCCACAGTCACCGATGGCAACGGCACAGTGCCACCTTCCGCTACCGGCACACTCACTGTGGTTGACCCAGATTCCAACAATGAAACAGCACTGGAAAATGGCACCTACAAAGGCGAGTACGGGTCACTGGAGGTCAACAACGGCGTCTGGGTTTATACCGCTGACAAAGAGGCCCTTGCACCTTTGGGTGAAGGTGAACAGGCGACAGATATCGTCACTATCACCGCCTCTGACGGCAGTACCCACCAAATTGTTCTGAACATTGAAGGCACCAACGACCCTGCGCTGGTGTCAGGCGATATTTCGGCCACCGTCTCCGGCGAGGGCGGAAACCTTCAAGCTTCCGGCACCCTGACCTCAAACGATGTTGACGGCGAAAACAACACCTTCATCGCTGAAACCATTACCACATTGAGAGGTGAGCTCACCATCAATGAAGACGGTAGCTGGAGCTATGTGTCGACAGATCCTACCGGCGCGATCGAAGCGCTCGGAGAAGGGGATACGCTGACTGAATATGTCACTGTCAAAGCCGCAGATGGCACTGAGCAACAAATCGTCATCACCTTCCAAGGCGTGAATGATGACGCGGTCTTTTCCGCTATCAGCACCGGAGAAATCACCGAGAGTGACGGCGCCATGTCGGCACAGGGCACCATCAACATCAATGATCCGGATGCCGGCGAGTCATTCATGCAAGCAGGCACGTTCGATGGCACCTGGGGTTCCGTCACCATTGATGCTGCAGGCAACTGGACTTACACCACTCATGACAGCAGCGACTCTGCCATTAAGTCTCTGGCAGATGGTGAAAAAATGACAGACACCATCACTGTGTATTCAGTCGATGGCACAGAAACCCAAATCACCATCACGATCAACGGCACCAACGACGAAGCCGTCATCGGTGGCGATATTACCGCGACTGTGGTTGATAACAGCGGCACGATGACGGCCACTGGCACACTCACCTCAGCGGATGTCGACGGCACAGATAACAAGTTCGTGGCAGAAACCATTTCTACTCTGCGTGGTGAAATCACCATTGATGAAGATGGCAATTGGACTTACACCACCACAGATCCTACTGGTGCCATTGAGCGTCTACCGGAAGGGGAAACGTTGACTGAAGTGGTCATTGTCCGGTCTGAAGATGGTACGGAACAACAAATCGTCCTCACACTCGTAGGGACAAATAATGCGCCCGAGTTTTCCGCCATCTCTTCACGCGACGTGTATGAAGCCAATGATGTCATCAGCGTGTCAGGCACCATCAATGTCGTCGATTCAGATTTGGGCGAGTCCTTCATGGAAGCCGGAACTTATGTCGGCGATCTGGGTGCTGTCACTATTGACCGGGCAGGTAACTGGACCTACACCACGGATCCCGGTCAAAACGCTGCGCTTGATTCCCTAAAAGAAGGCGAACAACGTATTGAGACCATTACCGTTCGCTCGGAGGATGGTACAGAAACCGACATCAAAGTCACCATTATTGGTACCAATGATCCTGCATTGATTGCAGGCGATATCGTCGGCACTGTGGTGGAAGCCGACGGCACCATGAGTACATCAGGCCAGCTGACCGCGACCGATGTGGATGGCAACGACAATACATTCACACCGCAAACCCTTGAGGGACGATGGGGTGAACTGACCATTGATGCCAATGGTAACTGGACGTACAGCTCAGACGACGACAAAGGCGCCATTAACCGTCTTGGGCTGGGCGAACAGCTGACCGATACCCTTACCGTTCAGTCTGAAGACGGCACGGAACAGACCATCACCATTACCATCACGGGCACCAATGATGCAGCGGTATTTGGCGGCATGAACAGCGTCAGTATCGACGAAACAGATAGCCAACTCACCACCAGTGGCCGCCTGACAGTGTCAGATGCTGACTATGGTGAATCTTTCTTCGAAGCCGGCACCTTCAACGGTACCTATGGTGAAGTCAGTATTGATGAGGCAGGAAATTGGACATACACCTCAGACCCAGCTTACAACGCCACTT
This sequence comes from Grimontia indica, assembly GCF_000333895.2. Lineage (GTDB taxonomy): Bacteria > Pseudomonadota > Gammaproteobacteria > Enterobacterales > Vibrionaceae > Enterovibrio > Enterovibrio indicus. The sequence continues at coordinate 11,008 of NZ_ANFM02000054.1, forward strand.
TTGATGCGCTAGAAGAAGGTGAACAGCTGGTCGATACCATCACTGTTCGCTCACAAGATGGCACTGAAACACAAATCCTCGTCACCGTGGTAGGCACCAACGACCCTGCCGAGATCGCCGGCGACATCGTAGGCACTTTGGTAGAAAGTGATGGCACCATGTCCACGTCTGGACAGCTGACATCGACCGATGTTGATGGTAACGATAATGCCTTCACGCCACAGACCATTGAAGGACGCTGGGGTGAAATCACCATCGATGCTAACGGTAACTGGACTTACTCCTCCACCGATGAAAAAGGCGCTATCAACCGACTTGGAGAGGGTGACCAGCTAACCGATACGATTTCGGTTCGTGCCGAAGATGGTACGGTTCAAACCATTACTATCACCATTGATGGCACTAACGATACCGCCGTATTTGGCGGCATGACCAATGTAACCGTCACCGAAACCGACAGCGCGATTACCACGAATGGCCGCGCAACCGTATCTGACGCTGACTACGGAGAATCATTCTTCCAGGCAGGCACTTTTACCGGCACATACGGTGAAATCAACATAGATAAAGCCGGGAACTGGACATACACCTCTTCTCCCGAGCATACCGCCAGTTTTGATGCGCTGGATGCAGGCGATGTGCTGCCCGAATCCATCACCGTTTACGCTTTAGATGGCACTCCGCTCACCATAGAGATCAACATTCAGGGAACCGATGATCTTCCCGTTGTCAGCGGCCAGACCGGCGGAGCCCTGACCGACACCACCACCGGAGAAGCTCAATTTGTGACAGGGTCACTATCCATCTCCGATGTGGATGCCGATGACTCACCGACATTCGAAGATACGCGCATTGAAGGCGAATTCGGTGTGCTGGAAATGGTTGATGGAGAATGGACATACACCCTCGACAAAGACGCAGCATCGCGTCTGAACAGCGGAGAAACCGACACCGATATCATCACGGTTACCGCCTCTGATGGCACTGAGCAAAAAATCGTCATTACGGTGACCGGTACCGATGACGAGCCAGTACTGACAGGGAATACTGTTGGCTCTATCAGTGACAATGGCTCGCCAACCACGTCTGGTTTTATCAGCGTTATCGACCCTGATTCCGATAATTCACCGACGCTGCCAGACGCTGAAGTCGACGGTCAATACGGCTCGCTAACACTGATCGATGGGGAATGGACTTATACCCTGAACCCAGATTCAGTCGCAGCATTGCCAGATGGGGAAACCACCATTGATGTCGTCACGCTTGAAGCGTCAGACGGTTCAAAACACGAAATCACCATTACGATTACCGGGACAGATCAGGAACCTGTGCTGACGGGTAACACCACAGGCGTGATCACCGAAGGCAGTGCAGCACTCACTGCGACTGGTTCGGTGTCACTCGTCGATGTAGATACAGGGGAGAACCCTACCCTGCCAAACGGCACAACTGACGGGCAATATGGTTCATTAACCTTGGTCGATGGCGCATGGACATACACACTGGATCCCGATCTTGCACAGTATCTCGACGAAGGTGAATCGACCACCGATACCATCACTATCACCGCCTCTGATGGTTCCGTGCATGACATTGTTATCACCATTACCGGCAGTGAAGATTCAGCCATGCTGGAAGGCGATATTTCAGGCTCGGTCAGCGATGATAGCGCCTCACTCACCGCTAGCGGTTCCCTGTCTGTCAGCGACCCAGACACCAGTGATAACCCGACTTTGCCCGATACCAATCAACAGGGGCAATACGGCTCCTTCACCATGGTAGATGGCAACTGGACCTACACGCTGGATCCAGAGCTTGCCGCGGTGCTCGATGAAGGTGTCACCGTCACAGACACCATCATCATCACCGATTCCATGGGCGGCACCCATGAGCTGGCTATCAATGTCACGGGCACGGACAACGCCGCAGAACTGACAGGCGACACCTCCGCAAATTTGGTGGAAGGAACCGACCTCACTGCAACGGGCTCCGTTTCTGTCATCGATGCAGACAGCGGGGACAACCCAGTTATCGCCAACACCGATGTAGAAGGTCAATACGGCTCCTTCTCGCTTGTCGACGGCGAGTGGACATACACCCTCGATCCGTCTGTTGCACAAGGGCTGAATGCCGGTCAAACCGCCACAGATACCATCACCCTTGTCGATAGCGAAAACAACGAACACCAAATCGTTATCACCGTAGAGGGAACCGCTGATGCCGCGGTGGTTTCAGGAGAATTCACAGGGTCTGTGTCTACCGAAACAGGCCCTGTTGTGGAAATCACCAACCTGTTTGTCTTTGGTGATGATGCAGATGGCGAACCCGCAAACTTTAGCCTCGACAGCCAGCCAGACTCGTTGAGTTTCAGTTCAGTCGGCTTCAGCGCCAACATCACTGACAGTGATGGCAGACTGAATAACGACGGATCACAATACATTGAACTTAATGGCCAGAGCTACCCTGTTTCTGCAAATGCCACCGTTCAATATTCCGACGCCTATGGCAATGTCTTCACCATGGCCGTACTCACAGTATCTGCCACGGAAACGGGCGAATATTTTGGTGGTACAAGCCAACCAACCACCCTGTTGGTTCAAATCGACGGTCCAGACATCGTCCCTGGCACCGATCTGGCACTGGTTGAGGGTTCTTACCAAGAAGTTAGCAACATTAACTATCTTGATGTCAGTGATGCGATCACCGCGTCTGGCCAAATCAGCATTTCAGATGCTGACACCAACGACACCCCGGAATTCGCCAATACCACTTTGGAAGGAAATTACGGTACGCTCGAATTGGTCGACGGCAATTGGACCTACACCCTAGATCCGTCCAAATCCGAGGTTTTAGGTGCTAACGAGGTTGCCACAGAAACCTTCACCTTGACCGCGTCTGACGACACCCAACAGCAGATCAAAATCGAAGTCACAGGCACCGACGATGCTGCAATCGTCACCGGAAATATCACAGGCTCGGTCACCGATCAGGACACCTCAACTTCCGGCTCGATCAACATTACCGACCCTGACAGTGGTCAGTCAGCCACCATTGATAATGTGACTATCGAAGGGGAATACGGCACCTTTGAGTTGATCGACGGCAACTGGACATACATCGTTGACCCAGACAAAGCCAAACCACTCCCTGAAGGCGAAGAAGCAACCGATACCTTCACCCTCACGGCGTCGGACGGCTCAACCCATGAGATTGTTGTGACCGTAACAGGGACGGATGATGCTGCGGTTGTCACTGGCGATACCACCGGACAAGTGACCGATCAGGACACATCGACCTCGGGTTCAATTACTGTCACCGACCCAGACAGCGGTGAAACCGCCACTATCGACAATGTCACCATTCAAGGCGAATACGGCACCTTCGAATTAGTGGACGGCGAGTGGACTTACACCGTCGATCCAGACAAGGCCAAACCGCTTCCTGAAGGCGAAGAAGCCACAGACACTTTCACCCTCACAGCGATAGACGGCTCAACCCATGAGATTGTTGTGACCGTAACAGGGACGGATGATGCTGCGGTTGTCACGGGTGACACCACAGCAACCATCAGTGATGTTGATACCTCCGCGACGGGCTCTATCACCGTCACTGACCCAGATTCCGGCGAAACGGCCACCATCGGCAATACCACGATTGAAGGTAACTACGGCACCTTCGAACTGGTGGACGGCAACTGGACATACACCGTCGATCCGGACAAAGCGCAATCTCTGGCTGAAGGGCAGGAAGCCAACGAAACCTTTACGTTGACCGCGTCTGATAACTCCATGCATGAAATCGTGGTGACGGTCACTGGTACCAACCAGTCTGCGGTTGTCACGGGTGACACCACTGCAACCATCAGTGATGTTGATGCTTCCGCAACGGGTTCAATTACCGTCACTGACCCTGACTCCGGCGAAACGGCCACCATCGGTAACACCACGATTGAAGGTAATTACGGCACCTTTGAACTGGTGGACGGCAACTGGACGTACACCGTCGATCCAGACAAAGCGCAATCTTTGCCAGAAGGCGAGGAAGCTAACGAGACCTTTACCCTGACCGCGTCTGATAACTCCACGCATGAGATCGTGGTGACAGTCACTGGTACAAACCAATCTGCGGTTGTCACGGGTGACACCACTGCAACCATCAGTGATGTTGATGCTTCCGCAACGGGTTCAATTACCGTCACTGACCCCGACTCCGGTGAAACCGCCACCATCGGTAACACCACGATTGAGGGTAATTACGGCACCTTCGAACTGGTGGACGGCAACTGGACGTATACGGTTGACCCAGATAAAGCCCAATCTCTGCCAGAAGGCGAGGAAGCCAACGAGACCTTTACCCTGACCGCGTCTGACAATTCGACGCATGAGATTGTCGTGACGGTCACTGGTACCAACCAGTCTGCGGTTGTGACGGGCGATACCACTGCTGCAATCAGTGATGTTGATACCTCCGCGACGGGCTCTATCACCGTCACTGACCCCGATTCCGGCGAAACGGCCACCATCGGCAATACCACGATTGACGGTAATTACGGCACTTTTGAACTGGTGGATGGCAACTGGACGTACACCGTCGATCCAGACAAAGCCCAATCTCTGCCTGAAGGGCAGGAAGCCAACGAGACCTTTACCCTGACCGCGTCTGACAATTCGACCCATGAGATTGTCGTGACGGTCACTGGTACCAACCAGTCTGCGGTTGTGACTGGCGATACCACTGCTGCAATCAGTGATGTTGATACCTCCGCGACGGGCTCTATCACCGTCACTGACCCCGATTCCGGCGAAACGGCCACCATCGGCAACACCACGATTGAAGGTAATTACGGGACCTTCGAACTGGTGGACGGCAACTGGACGTATACGGTTGACCCAGATAAAGCCCAATCTCTGCCAGAAGGCGAGGAAGCCAATGAGACCTTTACCCTGACCGCGTCTGACAATTCGACCCATGAGATTGTGGTGACAGTCACTGGTACCAACCAGTCTGCGGTTGTCACGGGCGATACCACTGCTGCAATCAATGATGTTGATACCTCAGCAACAGGCTCTATCACAGTTACCGATCCGGATTCTGGTGAAACCGCGTCTATCGGTAACACCACGATTGAAGGTAATTACGGGACCTTCGAGTTGGTCGACGGCAACTGGACCTACACGGTAGACCCGGATAAAGCGCAAGCCCTGCCGGACGGGGAAGAGGCGACCGAAACCTTTACTCTGACCGCGTCTGACAATTCGACGCATGAGATTGTCGTGACGGTCACTGGTACCAACCAGTCTGCGGTTGTGACGGGCGATACCACTGCTGCAATCAGTGATGTAGATACTTCCGCGACGGGCTCTATCACCGTCACTGACCCAGACTCCGGCGAAACGGCCACCATCGGCAATACCACGATTGAAGGTAACTACGGGACCTTTGAATTAGTGGATGGCAACTGGACTTACACGGTTGACCCAGACAAAGCCCAAGCTCTGCCTGAAGGTGAAGAGGCGACCGAAACCTTTACGCTCACTGCGTCTGACAACTCAACGCACGAGATTGTGGTCACGGTTGAAGGCACCAACCAGTCTGCGGTTGTCACCGGTGACACCACAGCAACCATCAGTGATGTTGATGCTTCCGCGACGGGCTCAATCACGGTTACCGACCCAGATTCCGGCGAAACGGCTACCATCGGCAACACCACCATAGAGGGCAACTACGGCACCTTCGAACTGGTGGACGGCAATTGGACTTACACGGTAGACCCTGACAAAGCCCAGTCTCTGCCAGAAGGCGAGGAAGCCAACGAGACCTTTACCCTGACCGCGTCTGATAACTCGACGCACGAAATTGTGGTCACGGTTGAAGGCACCAACCAGTCTGCGGTTGTCACCGGTGATACCACTGCCTCGATCACTGACGTCGATACCTCAGCAACAGGCTCTATCACGGTTACCGACCCAGATTCCGGCGAAACGGCCACCATCGGCAATACCACGATTGAAGGCAATTACGGTACCTTCGAACTGGTCGACGGCAACTGGACTTACACGGTAGACCCGGATAAAGCGCAAGCCCTGCCAGAAGGCGAGGAAGCCAACGAGACCTTTACCCTGACCGCGTCTGATAACTCGGTGCACGAGATTGTGGTGACGGTCACCGGCACCAACCAGTCTGCGGTTGTGACAGGTAATACGACTGCCTCTATCACTGACGTCGATACCTCAGCAACAGGCTCTATCACGGTTACCGATCCGGATTCCGGCGAAACCGCGTCTATCGATAACACCACCATAGAGGGTAACTATGGTACCTTCGAATTGGTCGACGGCAACTGGACCTACACGGTAGACCCAGACAAAGCGCAAACACTACCAGAGGGCCAGGAAGCCACTGAAACCTTTACCCTTACCGCATCTGACAATTCACAACACGAGATCACTGTTACCGTTGAAGGCACTGATCAAGCAGCTGTTGTCACGGGTGATACCACCACCAGTCTTTCTGACACTGACACTTCCGTATCTGGCTCTATCACAGTGACGGATCCAGACAGCGGCGAAACGGCAAGCATCAGCAACACTGATATTGATGGTGAATACGGCACCTTCTCACTGGTAGACGGTGAGTGGACCTACACCGTCGATCCGGATAAAGCAGAGGCAATCTCTCTGGGTGATACAGAGACTGAAACCTTCACCCTCACAGCATCTGACGGTTCGACTCACCAAATCACCGTCGATGTAGTGGGAACCGATCAGGCAGCAGTCGTCACTGGCACGACAACAGGCACAATTTCGACTGCTGATCTCTCAAGCGCGATCGTGGGCAACGCCTTCATCATGGATGAGAATTTCAGCATTGAGTCGGGCGAGTTCCACACCTCCAACTTGCCACCCTCTATAAATTTCAGCAGCGGTGGTGTTAGCGTCGAATTCACTGATAACGACGCGCGTCTGGATGGCGACAACACACACAACGAATACTCCAATGACAGCTCACAAACTATCGAGCTAAACGGCGTTACTTACCCTGCAAACCTCGACTACACGCTTCAGTACACTGACGCGCAGGGTAACGTGTATACCATGGCAATTGTCGATGTGGACACCAATGCCGATGGCAACAACTACAACGCGATTCCGGACAACGGTAAGGTGCTGATCCAGCTCGATGGCCCAGAGATCACCCCAGATACCACACTCACATTAGTACCGGGCTCGTACAACAATATCGACGGTCTCGATTACGACGATATTGCAGCACCCGTTACTGTAAGCGGCACCATTGAAATCTCTGATGTCGATAGCAACGACAGTCCATCTTTCGCGAATACCACAGTGGAAGGTCAGTACGGTTCACTGACTTTGGAAGATGGAGAATGGACGTACACCGTAGATCGCGACAAAGTGGAATCACTGGGTTCTGACGACAATGTTCAGGACGTAATCACGTTGACCGCCAGTGACGGCACGACACAGAACATCACCATCAATGTCTCCGGTACCGATGACGGTTCCATCATTGCCGGTGATGTGACGGGCAGCATCACCGAGGATGTCGGTGCGCAGTCAGTCTCAGGCACCATTACTATTACTGACCCAGATAGCGGCCAGACACCGACTATTCCAGATGCGACACTGGACGGTGCCTACGGCACGCTTGAGCTGGTTGGTGGCGAATGGACTTACACGGTTAACACCGACGCTGTTCAATCGCTGGCGCAAGACCAAGTTGTTACTGACAACATCACGGTCACTGCAAGCGATGGCAACCAACAGGTCATCAGCATTACCTTGACCGGTACAAACGATGCCGCGGTGGTAACGGGTGATACAACAGGTAATGTGACCGATGCTGATGCATCAACATCCGGCACGATCACCGTCACCGACCCCGACTCCGGTGAAACCGCCACCATCGGCAACACCACGATTGAAGGTAATTACGGCACCTTCGAACTGGTGGACGGCAACTGGACATACACCGTTGACCCGGACAAAGCCCAGCCGCTGACTGACGGCGAAACTGCACAGGATACCTTCACCCTGACTGCCTCTGATGGTTCGACCCATGATGTCACGGTAACCGTGACCGGCACTGACAATGCCGGCGTCGTCACAGGCACCACTTCAGGCAGCGTTGATGCAGCAGGCTTTACACTGAATGTGGAAGAGAGTGGCAACCTTACCGCTGGTCAGGTCACTCAGGGCGATAGCAATGGCGGTTGGAATACCACCACCACCTCGATTGACGGTGTACCTTATGTTATTTCGACGTCATTTGGTTACGACGGCACCACCATCATCTCTCGGGTTGAAAACGATGGTTCGCTCACTGAGACCGACCGTATCACTTACGACAGCTCCACGGGCGTAGTAACGTCATCGGTGTCTGGAGATATCACCTCTGCCGTTGAAAATGCAGGTTTCTCTGTTGGCGGACTGGGTAATGGTCTCACACAGTCAAATGTCTCGAATATCGACGGTCAACCTACCCTATTCCTGACGTCGCAAAACAGCGGTTCAATTTCTGCATGGGAGATTTCGGGTAACGGCCAGCTCACCGTCAATGGCGGCCTGACCTTCGGCAACTCGCAAACAGGCATTGTGCGCGAAAACGTCACCTTCGAAACGGATGATGGTGAAACTCTGATTTTCGCTACACGCCCTCAGGGTGATACCGTCGATGTCCTCTCCTACAACCCGGAAACCGGTGAAATTGC
>NZ_ANFM02000052.1 GCF_000333895.2 Grimontia indica
CAAACTCTTCAATTAAAGTTTTTGGCTCGATGAAATACTGTTGTTGTTTTGTCTCCGCTTTTTATAAAAGCAGAAGCAAAACGAATTGACTGTGCCGATATAACCGAAGTTATTTCGTTTGGTCACTCAGTAAACATCGATAAATCTTTTGTCTATCAATCACGAGTGCCCACACAGATTGCATAGGTCAAATTGTTAAAGAACGTTGACTTGGTAGCTTGCTCTGCGAGCCGCTTGCCGTGTCGATGTGGCGCAGTATAGGGACTTCGAAATTTGGCGCAAGTGGTTTTTTGAAAAAAATCACACTTTCGCGTTCAAGTGTTCAAATAACGCCCAAAAACAGCATTTTTGTATAAAAGATAAACAGATTTCTGCAGATCTTTGATGATCAGGATCAGAGGCCACGATCCAGATTTCGACAATATGTCGTTTCAATGACTGTTTTGTTTACCGCAAGACTATTCAGTAAAGCACATGTTGAAGAATCCGCACGGTTATTTTTGACTCATTTCTGTAAGTCGCTAGCCCAGTAAATACGGGGGATGCGTTAAGACACTCTTTAAAAACAAAAAAGCCCGCTTGCGCGGGCTCTTTCTATTTTGCATGGAAACGGGATGATTACATCATACCGCCCATACCACCCATGCCGCCCATGTCAGGCATTGCTGGGGCATCTTGTTTTGGCAGTTCAGTTACCATTGCTTCAGTAGTGATCATCAGACCTGCTACAGAAGCTGCGAACTGAAGTGCTGAACGGGTCACTTTAGTTGGATCCAGGATACCCATTTCAATCATGTCGCCGTATTCGCCAGTCGCTGCGTTGTAGCCGTAGTTGCCTTCACCACCTTTAACTTGGTTAGCTACTACTGAATCTTCGTCGCCTGCGTTCAGTGCGATTTGACGGATAGGAGCTTCCATTGCACGCAGTGCAACGCGAATACCTACGTTTTGTTCTTCGTTGTCACCTTGCAGGTCAACAACTTTGCTTGCCGCGCGGATAAGTGCAACACCACCACCAGCAACCACGCCTTCTTCAACAGCTGCGCGGGTTGCGTGCAGTGCATCTTCTACGCGGTCTTTCTTCTCTTTCATTTCAACTTCAGTTGCTGCGCCAACTTTGATTACCGCAACACCGCCTGCCAGTTTCGCAACGCGCTCTTGCAGTTTCTCTTTGTCGTAGTCTGAAGTTGCATCTTCGATTTGCTGACGGATTTGAGCAACGCGACCTTGGATAGAAGCTTCGTCACCCGCGCCATCGATGATGGTAGTGTTTTCTTTAGTAATAGAAATACGCTTCGCCTGACCCAGATCTTCCAGCGTCACTTTTTCCAGCTCCATACCGATCTCTTCAGAGATAACGGTACCCGCAGTCAGTGTCGCGATGTCTTGCAGCATTGCTTTACGGCGGTCGCCGAAGCCAGGTGCTTTAACCGCTGCAACTTTCACGATGCCACGCATGTTGTTCACAACCAGTGTTGCCAGCGCTTCACCTTCTACGTCTTCTGCAATGATCAGCAGTGGACGTGAAGATTTCGCTACCGCTTCCAACGTAGGGAGCAGTTCGCGGATGTTTGATACTTTCTTATCAACCAACAGGATGAATGGGCTTTCCAGATCAACAGAACCAGACTCTTGGTTGTTGATGAAGTATGGAGACAGGTAGCCACGGTCGAATTGCATACCTTCAACCACATCCAGCTCATCTTGAAGAGACTGACCTTCTTCAACAGTGATAACACCGTCGCGGCCTACTTTTTCCATCGCTTCTGCAATGATGTTACCTACGGTTTCATCAGAGTTAGCAGAGATAGTACCTACCTGTGCGATAGCTTTAGTGTCGTTACACTCAACAGACAGCTCTTTCAGTTGCTCAACGGCAGCGGCTACTGCTTTGTCGATACCACGCTTCAGGTCCATTGGGTTCATGCCTGCTGCAACAGCTTTCAAGCCTTCAGCTACGATTGCCTGCGCCAGTACGGTTGCGGTAGTCGTACCGTCACCCGCTGCGTCGTTTGCTTTAGACGCAACTTCTTTAACCATTTGAGCGCCCATGTTCTGGAATTTGTCTTCCAGTTCGATTTCGCGCGCGACAGACACACCATCTTTAGTGATGGTTGGTGCGCCGAAAGACTTGTCCAGAACAACGTTACGGCCTTTAGGACCAAGGGTCACTTTTACAGCGTTTGCCAGAACGTTTACACCTTCCAGCATTTTAGTGCGTGCATCATTGCCAAATTTAACGTCTTTAGCTGCCATTTCTCTCTTCCTTTTTAAATCTGTTCTTCAGTGATGAAATAGAAATTACTCAACGATAGCCATGATGTCGTTTTCTGACAGGATCAGGACTTCTTTACCGTCGATTTTCTCAGTCTTCGTGCCGTAGCCTTCTGAGAAGATCACAGTGTCGCCAACTTTAACGTCCAGTGGCTGCACATTGCCGTTTTCAAGAATACGGCCCTTACCTACCGCCAGCACAACGCCACGCGTAGATTTTTCTGCAGCAGAACCAGTCAAAACGATGCCACCAGCAGATTTTGATTCAACTTCCTGGCGTTCAACGATTACTCGATCGTGTAGTGGACGAATGTTCATTGGTCGTCTCCTGAATAAATGTAGTGATCCATGTGATAAATGAAGTGGAAGCTGCCACACAATGCAGGTTCCAAATTTCTGAATCCTTGATAGACAGCGTCTCATCAAGGATTAAGTCAATTTGCGTATAAAGTGGGGGTGGGTTATCTCAATCCCAAGGGGCTAAGTGCAAATTTTTTCCATTTTTTTACCCAATACCTTTTGCTCCATCACATTCTATGAATTAGGGTAGCCGTGCCTTAGCAAACATAACGATATGCAACCTTGGCGTATTGTTGACTTCCCAGCGCTACCTCTTATCGAGATTGGAATGAAGGACAAACACGGCCTGCTTTCTGGCCCCATTGACCAAACGCTTAAAAACATGACCATCCCTATGGTGTTTGGTCTTGTCGCAATCCTCGCGTTTAACCTGGTCGATACCTTCTTTATTTCCTTGCTGGGCACAGAAGCATTGGCTGCGGTGAGTTTCACCTTCCCGATCACCTTTGCGGTGAATTGCATCACCATGGGCATTGGTGTGGGTATCTCTACTGGCGTTGCCCGATTACTGGGTCGAAGCGCCCAAATTGATGCCGCCCGTCTTTCAGGGCATGGGTTGATGCTCGCGGTCATTTTGGTGATTGCAGCAAGCGCATTGGGTCTGGCAACGATCAATCCCTTATTCCGGGTGCTTGGTGCGCATGAAAACCTGTTGCCACTGATTCATGACTATATGTCGGTGTGGTATCTCACTATCCCTCTATTAGTTATCCCCATGGCAGGCAACTCCGCCATCCGTGCCACGGGTGACACCAAAACCCCTGCCAAGATCATGATCGTGGCTGGCTTTATTAATGGTCTTCTCGACCCGTTGTTGATTTTCGGGCTGGGCCCAATTCCCGCGCTGGGTGTAAAAGGCGCGGCAATTGCCAGTGCGATCAGTTGGGCTGGCGCGCTGGTTTGCTCGCTGTACGTATTAATAAAGAGAGAGAAACTACTGGCTTGGCCGTCACCAACGAAAATTGTGCAGGATTGGAAAGATATCCTCGCCATTGGCACTCCGGCTGCGCTGTCTAATGCGTTGAACCCAATTTCCGGTGCGATTTTAATGGCCATGCTCGCGGCGCAAGGCACTGCGGCTGTTGCTGCTTATGGTGCGGCGCAACGGGTTGAGTCTTTGCTGTTGATTGTTATGATGGCGCTGACCTCTGCCCTGACGCCTTTGATGGCACAGAATTTCGGCGCCAATAACCCAACACGCTCATTCGAAGCGCTATTCCGGGCGATGCGTTTTTCTATCCTGTTTCAGTTCATCGTGTTTCTGGCCATGGTGCCACTCAGCGTGCCGATTGCGGCTATTTTCAGTCAGGAACCAGCCGTACAAAACAAGCTGTGGCATTACCTGATTGTTGTACCCGTCAGTTACGGCATGCAAGGCGTGATGATGATGCTGGTCAGCGCATTAAACGCAATGAAGAAACCGGTTCATGCCTTCATCATGAACCTGATTCGACTGTTTGTGTTACTGCTTCCTATGGCCTGGCTTGGTAGCCTAATTGATGGTACGGAAGGGATGTTTATTGGCATTGCAGTCGCCAATGGCATCACGGGTATTTTTGCCTACCTTTACGCCGTAACGCTTCGCAAACAGATGAAACTTGAGCCCCTCAAGCACTGACCGGATTAAGGTTCGCGAATGGCTCTTGCCGGATCAGCATCGCTTTTCTCCAACAAAGCATCCAATGTACGAAGAAAACTTTCGTACTCTTTTTCTGAAATGCCATCTAACATCGCACTTTCCCACGCTTTTGCTTTCGGCAATATGGTGAGATACAGCCCTTCCCCTTCCTCTGTTAGATGTAAATAGGCCGCGCGCTGATCGGCTTCATCTTTGACTTTCACCACCAGCCCTTTTTCCTCTAACACCTTTAACGTGCGTGAGACCCGAACCTTATCCATACTGGTTTCCGTCACCAAAGATTTGGCATTGAGACCATCTTTCGCCCCCATTGAGGCGAGTATCCGCCACTCAGGACGACTGATCCCAAACTCAGTTTCATAAATCCGAGCCAAAGAATCCGACACATGGGCAGCAGCTTTTACCAGCTTATAGGGCAAAAAGTCATCCAGATAAAACGGTAGAGGTGACGCCATCAACATACTCCTTCAAACACTTAACTCACTTCCCATGCGCCAGCGCACAAAACACCCACATAAGTTGCCATTTTGTTATCAGTGCAGCTAGACTAAATTTAGTTTCAAATGAAACTATAATTCAATTCCTCACTCATTGCATAGTTCAGGAGGAGAAATGCGAAAGTGGTTTTCATTTCCTATCGTGGAAGGCAAAGCATCACATCAGGCTCACTGTGATTTGCCCGATGGCACCTTTGAGCGTGAATGTGGCAAGGAAGGATTTTTTGGCCCAGCCACCCACATGTATCATCAACATGCCCCGACAGGCTGGACAGAATGGGAAGGCGATCTCCGCCCTCATGCGTTTGATACCAACAAAGTCGAAGATGTGGGTGATAACCCGCTGACTGCGCCACTTTTGCTCTCCAATGCCAATGTGAAAGTCAGGATCTGGCGCTGCGACACAGCGATGGAGTATCTGGTACGAAATGGTGACGGTGACGAGTGCCTGTTTATCCACGAAGGCTCCGGTTCACTCTTTTGTGATTACGGCCACCTGCGTTTTCGCGATGGTGATTACCTGATCTTACCGCGTTCCACCAATTGGCGTATTGAGCCTGACTCTCCCGTTACTGTGCTGATGATTGAAGCCACTCATGGATCCTATATGACAGCTGAACGTGGGATCGTCGGCGATCATGCTGTGTTTGATCCAGCAGTGCTGGAATATGCCAAGATCGACGATGCGTTCATCGCTCAGCAGCAAGAAGAAAAATCGTGGCAGGTATACCTGAAATCCCGTAATGCAATGAACCGCATTACCTATCCATTCAATCCGCTTGATGCTGTGGGCTGGAAAGGGAACCTCACCGTATTCCGGCTCAACTGGCGTGATATCCGACCGCTGATGAGTCATCGCTATCATCTGCCGCCTTCCGCGCACACTACCTTTGTTGCCAATGGCTTTGTGATTTGTACCTTTGTACCACGCCCAATTGAGTCCGATCCCGGCGCGCTCAAGGTGCCCTTCTATCACAACAATGATGACTATGATGAAGTCATCTTCTATCACAAAGGCGAGTTCTTCAGCCGCGACAACATTCACCCCGGCATGGTGACTGTGCATCCTTGCGGCTTCCCGCACGGCCCGCACCCCAAAGCTTTTGCAGCTGGCGCTAAAGCCACCAAAAAAGAAACTGATGAAGTCGCGGTGATGATTGATACCCGAATGCCGCTCGATTTGGGCGAAGCAGCGAAACAAACCGAACTCGATGATTACGTCCTGTCCTGGCGCACGCCGCCCCGTGGCGAATAGATCGCAGACATTAGATTAAGGAGTAGATGATGAAACTGGCTTCCCTAAAACACCGCCGAGACGGAAAACTCATCCTGGTCTCACGCGATCTGACTCAGGCAGTAGACGCTTCTGATATTGCACTCACCCTACAGGATGCACTGGATGAGTGGGATACCCTCTCGCCACTCTTACAGGCTCGTTATGACGCTTTGAATGACAATAATGTCGGCGAACGCTTTCCTTTTAATCCCGCTGACTGCGAGTCACCGCTGCCTCGCGCATTCCAGTGGGCGGACGGCAGCGCTTACGTGAATCATGTCGAGCTGGTGCGTAAAGCCCGCGGCGCAGACATGCCAGAGAGCTTCTGGACAGACCCTTTGATGTATCAGGGTGTTTCTGACAAATTTATCGGCCCGCGCGACAACATTGAGCTTTGTGATGAAGCCTGGGGCTGTGATTTCGAAGCCGAAGTCGCCGTGATCACGGATGATGTCGCCATGGCGACGTCCAGTGAAAAGGCTGGTAGCCACATCAAACTGCTGATGCTGGTGAATGATGTCTCGCTTCGAAACCTGATCCCAAGTGAGCTTGCCAAAGGCTTTGGTTTCTTCCAATCCAAACCGGCCTCTTCATTCTCTCCGGTGGCAGTGACACCTGATGAGCTGGGTGAAAGCTGGCAGGAAAACAAAGTGCATCTGCCACTGGAAGTATTCCTCAATGGCGAACAATTCGGCGCCCCCAATGCAGGCGTGGACATGACGTTTGATTTTGCAGAACTCGTTGCCCACGCAGCCAAAAGTCGTCATTTAGGCGCTGGCACCATTATTGGGTCAGGAACGGTATCAAACCTTGATCGATCAAAGGGTTCCTGTTGCATTGCAGAGAGACGAATGTTGGAAATTCTGGATCTTGGGTCACCGAAAACGCCGTTTCTACTCTATGGTGATAAGGTCAGTATCGAGATGCATGACAAGGAAGGTCGTTCAATCTTTGGCAAGATTGATCAGGAAGTTGTCCCGTATAGGTAATAAAGGGAACGCACGCAGTGAAGCTTTATGACTACAGTAAATCCTCGGCGTCATACCGTGTTCGCATTGCGCTGAATCTCAAGGGGCTGAATTATCAATCACAGGTCGTCTCTTTGCTGGACGGCGATCAACGTGGCGACAATTATCTGGCCCTGAACCCTACCGGGCTGGTACCGACACTGGTTGATAACGGTCAGGTTCTAACCCAGTCGCTGGCTATCATTGAATATCTGGAGGAGGTTTACCCTTCTCCTTCGCTGTTGCCTGCCGACCATGCAGCCCGGGCGAAATGCCGTGCCCTTGCGCTCGACATTGCCTGTGACATCCATCCGCTTAACAACCTTCGGGTACTCAAACACCTCACCGGTTCCATGGGCCACAGCGAGGAAGAAAAACTGGACTGGTATCTGCACTGGCTGAAAGCCGGGCTGGCGGCGGTTGAAAAGAAAGTAGAAAGCTCACAAACGGCTTTCTGCTGTGATGACATTCCCACCCTTGCTGATATTTGTCTGGTTCCTCAACTGTTTAACGCCCGCCGGTTTTCACTCGATCTGACTCCTTACCCGACACTGAAAGAAATAGAACAGCGCTGCCAAGGGTTACCCGCCTTTGAGCAAGCGCACCCAGACAATGTTTAGGAGACAGCATGTCAGAGCAGCCTCTTTGGCGACCCAGCGCATCGCGTATCGCCAATGCCAACCTCACTGACTTTATCAATGAGGTCAACAGACAGTACGCGCTAAGTCTGACCAACTACGACCAGCTTTATGACTGGTCGGTCAAACACAGTGAAGCGTTTTGGGAAACACTGTGGACCTTTGCGAGCGTGGTCGGTGAACGCGGAGAGCGTGTTATCAGCCGCCCGGAAAACGACCCGAATAAAAACAGCATCTGGTTCCCGGATGCTGAAGTCAACTTTGCCGAAAACGTGATGCAATGGGTGAAAGACATGCCCGGAAAAGACGCCATCGTGTTTTCTGGTGAAGACGAATCCGCTATTCGTCTGTCATGGGCAGATATTGAACGTCAGGTCAGCGGCATCGCAGCCTACCTAAAAGAATGCGGTGTGGAAAAAGGCGATGTCGTGGCAGGGTATCTGCCGAACATCGCAGAAACCGTAGTCGCCATGCTGGCGACGTCTTCCCTTGGGGCAATTTGGACCTCGACCTCGCCGGATTTTGGTATCGATAGCGTGCTCGACCGTTTCGGCCAGACTCAACCCAAAGTGCTGTTCACCACCGATGCTTACCACTACAACGGCAAAACCCACGATAACCTAACCAAAGCGCGCGCCGTGCGTGAAGGCGTGGAAAACATCACCCACATGGTGGTGATCCCGTATGTAGGCGGCACTGCTCCCAACAGCGATGAAACCTGCTGGAAAGCCATTGTTTCCAAACCGGCTGAGCCACTGACGTTTACCCGCGTAGGCTTTAACGACCCGATGTACGTGCTGTATTCCTCCGGCACCACAGGCAAACCAAAGTGCATCATCCACAGTGTGGGCGGCATGTTGCTCAACCACCTCAAAGAGCACCAACTCCATTCTGATGTCAAACCGGGCGACAAGGTTTTCTACTTCACGACCTGTGGCTGGATGATGTGGAACTGGCTCGCCAGTGGCCTTTTAAGCGGCGCGACGCTGGTGCTGTTTGACGGTTCACCGTTTTATCCCGATGCCGGCGTACTCTGGCGTTTGACCGATGCACAAAAAGTGACGCTTTTCGGCACGTCCGCCAAATACCTCGAAGCGCTGGAAAAGCAAGAATACAGCCCAATGGACGAGCACAGTCTTTCGTCGCTCCGCGCACTTTGTTCTACTGGCTCAGTACTGGCACCTGAGCAGTTCGACTGGGTCTACAGCCACATCAAACAAGACCTACAATTAAGCTCCATCGCAGGTGGCACAGACATCTGCGGTTGCTTCGTGCTCGGCAGCCCGATTTCCCCTGTTCACCGCGGTCAAAGCCAGGTTAGGGGGCTGGGCCTGGATGTCGAAGTCTTCAACAATGAAGGCAATCCGGTTCAGGGTGAGAAAGGCGAATTGGTGTGCTGTAACAGCTTCCCCAATCAGCCGGTAGGATTTTGGAATGACAACGACGGCACCCGTTACCACAAGGCTTATTGGGACAAGATTGAAGATATCTGGTTCCATGGAGATTATGTCGAACTCACTCACGAAGGCGGAATGGTGTTCTTTGGGCGCTCAGACGCAATCCTCAATCCAGGTGGCGTGCGCATCGGTACCGCAGAGATTTACCGTCATGTGAACCAACTGGATGAAGTACTCGATTCTGTCGTGATTGGGCAGGACTGGATGAAGGATGTCCGTGTGGTTCTGTTTGTGAAACTCAAGCCTGGTGTCGACCTCAACGACAATCTGGAGCGCAAAATTCGCAGCACTATCCGCACCAGTTGTACGCCGCGCCATGTGCCGGCAAAAATTATTCCTATCACAGACATTCCGCGCACCAAATCAGGAAAACTCGCCGAACTGGCAGTTCGCGATGTGGTTCATGGCCGCGCGGTCGCTCAGCTCAGCGCGCTGGATAACCCAGAGTCGCTGGAACAATACAAAGAGCGTCCTGAGCTGCAGGAATAAGAAAAAACCACAACGCAAAACGCCATCCCGAAGGATGGCGTTTTTCATGAATTCCGTAGCATCAGTTCAAGCGATCGCGATCTTCATCTTTTCGCTGATATTCACCTTCGAAGGTGTTGCCACCATCATTCGAACCTTGATGAGGGCCGCGGTTAAACGGGTCCTGTCCGCCAAATGGCCCCTGACCTGGTTGACCACCAAATCCACTTTGAAATCCAGCCACTTTCACCTTACTCATAAACTGTTTTGCCAACCAAGCTCGCGGCCAAGGCAATAACACCGCCATACCCATAGCATCGGTCATAAAGCCGGGAGTCAGAAGCAGCACGCCTGCCACTGCCAGCATCACACCTTCAATGATTTGCTGTGCCGGTAACTCGCCCTGATTCATGCGCTGCTGCACTGTCAGTAAAGTCTGCAGCCCCTGACTGCGCACCAATGAGGCGCCCACCACAGCGGTCAGTAAAATCAGCGCAACCGTCGGCCAAAGTCCCAACACGCCACCGACCTGAATAAACAGAGCAATTTCAATCACAGGGACAGTAATGAACATCAACAGCAAAATTGGAAACACAGCAAAACCTCATATTCGTGTCGAACCATCATAGTAACACTGGACTCAATGATTGCATCGACAGCGTCGTTATTTCCCCTCATTAAAGGAGATCTGTTTGTAGCTTGGTTTTAAACAATGTACGCGGGTATTGTACAGAATTTAACTGTATCAATACTTTTCGGCTGACAGATAAAACAATAGGAAACAAAGACAAACAAGCTGTCTAACGATCTGGATCACAGTTCTATGCAAATCGTTCCGCTTTGCTTTGATTGGTGATCTTTCTCATGTTTTTACCGCAACGGAGGAGTAGAATCATCCAGCATAAACCGGGTGTAAAACATCGATCACCCAGCCAAAATCTCTGATGAATGGACTCTACAGCGAAATTGTTGGCTACAGAATAACCAATATAAATTTCATTTAGGGCCAAATCATGTCTCAGACGATTGATTTCGAAAATAACCTGACCAACCCTCTTTTAGCGACCCGTATCGAAGAAGACTTGCTTGGCGAACGCCATGTGCCGTCTGATGCGTATTACGGTATTCATACCCTTCGCGCTGTTGAGAACTTCAATATCTCCCGTACCACGATTTCTGATGTACCAGAATTTGTGCGTGGCATGGTCTTCACCAAGAAAGCCGCTGCGATGGCGAACAAAGAACTGGGTGTTATCCCAGCTGAAGTGGGCGATTACATCATCAAAGCGTGTGATGCGATTCTGGAAACCGGCAAATGCATGGATCAGTTCCCATCTGACGTTTACCAAGGTGGCGCAGGCACGTCTGTGAACATGAACGCGAACGAAGTGATCGCGAACCTGGCACTGGAACTGATGGGTAAAGAAAAGGGTGACTACGACGTTGTTAACCCTAACGACCATGTGAACAAGAGCCAGTCGACCAATTGTGCTTACCCAACCGGTTTCCGTATTGCGGTTTACAACAGCATCCTGAAGTTGATCGAATCCATCGACTATCTGCAAAACGAATTCGACGGTAAAGCAACCGAATTCAAAGGCGTGCTGAAAATGGGCCGTACCCAGCTTCAGGACGCAGTACCTATGACAGTAGGTCAAGAATTCCACGCATTTGCCGTTCTTCTGAAAGAAGAAGTGAAGAACCTGAAATACACCGCAGAACTACTTCTTGAGGTGAATCTGGGCGCGACCGCTATCGGTACAGGCCTCAACGCTGCAGCAGGTTACCAACAACTGGCGGTTCAGCGTCTGGCAGAAGTGACGGGTCTGAACTGCACCCCTGCGGAAGACTTGATTGAAGCGACTTCTGACTGTGGCGCTTATGTGATGGTTCACGGCGCACTGAAGCGTCTGGCGGTGAAACTCTCGAAGATCTGTAATGACCTGCGTTTGCTGTCTTCTGGTCCTCGCGCTGGCTTCAACGAAATCAACCTGCCGGAAATGCAGGCGGGTTCTTCTATCATGCCAGCGAAAGTAAACCCGGTGATCCCAGAAGTGGTTAATCAAGTGTGCTTTAAGGTGATCGGTAACGACACCACGGTGACCTTCGCGGCAGAAGCCGGTCAACTGCAGCTGAACGTGATGGAGCCAGTAATTGGTCAAGCGCTGTTCGAGTCTATCGAAATCCTGTCTAACGCCTGTGTGAATCTGGGCGAGAAGTGCATCAACGGCATCACAGTCAACAAAGAAATCTGTGAAGCCTTCGTTTACAACTCCATCGGTATCGTCACTTACCTGAACCCGTTCATTGGTCACCACGAAGGTGACATCGTCGGTAAGATTTGTGCCGAAACCGGTAAGAGCGTCCGTGAAGTGGTCTTGGAAAGAGGATTGCTGACGGAAGAGCAACTCGATGATATCTTCTCCGTCGAAAACTTGATGCATCCGCAATATAAAGCGAAGCGCTATAACTAAGCGTTGAAAGAATGGGTACTCACGATGAGTACCCTTTTTTAGTTTTCTGCCCAGCTGTTTTGAACATCTGGGCTTTAAAGCCCAAACGTAGGTACTTTTTTACATTCACTGCGCCCTAAAAACCCTAGTTTTTACAAGGCAATGAACACCTTAAGACAGTGACTCCGTTTGGTTTTTATTTTTTGTATTAATAATCTGAACAGGAGTTACCCATGGTAGCAGTGGAGTTGTTCGTCGTTCTTGCGTTCATCTATCTGGGCGCACGGATTGGCGGTATTGGTATCGGCTTGGCCGGTGGCGCGGGTGTTGTTGCTCTGTCCTTATTCTTGGGAATGCCAACCTCGCAAAGCTATATCCCTATCGACGTTATCTTGATCATCATGTCTGTGATCACCGCAATTGCAGCAATGCAGGTTGCTGGCGGTATGGACTGGTTGGTTGAGAAAGCCGAAGATTTTCTTCGTAAGAATCCTAAACAAATTACCTTCTACGCACCGATCGTCACTTATCTGATGACGCTGATGGCAGGTACTGGCCACACTGCGTTCTCCACCCTTCCGGTGATTGCAGAAGTGGCGAAAGAGCAAGGCATCCGTCCATCACGCCCACTTTCTATCGCGGTTGTTGCGTCTCAAATCGCGATCACAGCGTCTCCAATCTCTGCGGCTGTGGTGTTCTTCTCTGGCATTCTTGAGCCGCTGGGTATCGGTTACCTGACTCTGCTGGCTATCTGTATTCCAACCACATTCATCGCTTGTATGGCAGGCGCATTTGTGGCGAATTTCCTGGGTTGTGAACTGAAAGATGATCCGGTTTACCAGGAGCGTCTGGAAAAGGGTCTGATCAAACTGCAGGGCACCACCAAGCGTGAGATCGCACCTACTGCGAAAAAAGCAACGTACATCTTCCTGGGTGCCATCGTGCTGGTGGTGGCTTACGCCGCAGCGATTTCAGGCTCAATCGGCCTGATCGAAAACCCAACGCTGGGTCGTAACGAAGCCATCATGACCTTCATGCTGGCGGCGGCGGCGCTGATTGTTGCAACTACCAAAATCGACGCATCGAAAATCCCATCTGCACCGACTTTCCGCTCAGGTATGACAGCGTGTGTGTGTGTACTGGGTGTGGCTTGGTTAGGTTCAACCTTTGTGAACGCCCATGTTGAAGGCATTAAAGAAGTCGCGGGCACCTTGCTGTCTGACTACCCATGGATGCTGGCTATGGTGCTGTTCTTTGCTTCGATGCTGCTCTACTCACAAGGTGCGACCACGGTTGCCCTGATGCCTGCAGCATTGGCGATTGGCGTTGCCCCTCTGACAGCGATTGCTTCGTTTGCGGCAGTGAGTGCACTGTTCGTTCTGCCAACTTACCCAACACTGTTGGCCGCGGTTGAAATGGACGATACAGGTTCAACCCGTATCGGTAATCTGGTCTTCAACCACCCGTTCTTCATTCCAGGCGTGGTCACCATCGCCACTGCTGTTGTTCTGGGCTTTGTGGTAGGCGGCATTGTGCTGTAACCCAAAACAAAGGCGATGAAAAAGGACGCTTTGGCGTCCTTTTTCATTATGCGATCTTCGTTGGAAACGAATTCGGGCTTTCCCGGTCTCAGTGATATAGTTCATTCAATTTTTAAGAAACCGTTTTGATGAAGGCTATGTCCAAAATAGGCTCACGACTTTTTGCGATTTTTGCGCTGGCGCTGATAAGTGCCCTTCCCGCCAAGGCGGAATTTACCCTTTTCAATTCTCCGACACCGGCGGCGGGCAATGCGCCTGCGTTCGTTCCGGTAGATCAGGCATTTACTTTCAACTTTACCCAGCAAGGCGATCGGGTATATCTCGATTGGCAGGTTCTGCCTGGTTACTACCTCTATCAGGACAAAATAGAAGTCGTTCCCAGTGAAGACGCCAGAATTGGCGCGCTGGATATGCGTCAGGGACAGCCTTACGAAGACGAGTTCTTCGGCGAGGTCTCGATTTACAAAGAGCCGCTGACAGTATCAGTACCTTTGCTTGAAGCGACGGATAACTCGCTGCTGAAAGTGACCTACCAAGGCTGTGCAGAAGCGGGATTCTGTTACCCGCCAGAAACTGTCACCGTCCCATTAATCGCAGTAGCCGCTGGCAGTGAAGCGCCACCAGCACCTGTTGTCAGCGCACCAGTTGAACCCGCAAAACCAGCCACCTCTGGCTCAAGTTCGTCTTCCACAGAAGTGAGCAGCCTCGCCGATAACTGGTGGCAGCCTTTGCTGTTTTTAGGCTTGGGCATTGGTTTGGCGTTTACACCATGTGTGCTGCCGATGTACCCGATTTTGACCGGTATCGTATTGGGTGGCGGTAAGAAAACTCATGGGCAGACCTTCCGTCTTTCCATGCTCTATGTACAGGGTATGGCGCTGACTTACACCCTGCTAGGACTGGTTGTCGCTTCGGCTGGCTTACAGTTTCAGGCGGCTTTCCAACACCCTTATGTGTTGATTGGCTTGAGTGCGCTCTTTGTGCTGCTGGCACTGTCGATGTTTGGCGTGTTTAACCTGCAACTTCCGGCCAGTCTTCAAACCAAGCTAAGCGAAATCAGCAACCAGCAAAAAGGCGGAAGCAACCTTGGTGTGTTCACCATGGGCGCGATCTCCGGGTTGATTTGCTCGCCATGTACCACTGCGCCACTGTCCGGAGCACTTTTGTATGTCGCTCAAAGCGGTGATCTTCTGACAGGTGCAGTTACACTCTACGCACTGGCATTGGGTATGGGCATTCCACTTATCATCGCGGCGATGTTTGGAAACAAACTGCTGCCAAAAGCTGGCGGCTGGATGGACAGAGTCAAAGTCTTCTTCGGTCTGGTGCTCTTGGCAGCGCCTATCTTCCTGCTGGAGCGTCTGCTGCCAGAAAGCGTCAGCGTGTGGCTGTGGGCAGCATGGATGTTGATATCACTCGGCTGGTTGTATCACATCAGCCGTACACTCCAGCCAGGCAAGCTCGCCAGTGCACTCGGAATTATCGCGATCCTCGGCCTGAGTGGGGGCGCAGCTTACACCTATAACGCCGTATTTACGCCTGCTGCGAAAGCCGAAGTGCCATCGGTCGGGTTCATTAAGATTGCCAATATCGACGATCTAAACCGAGAACTCGCGGCAGCCAAATCCGCAGGCAAGCCTGTGATGCTGGATTTCTACGCCGACTGGTGCGTGGCGTGTAAGGAGTTTGAGAAGTACACCTTCCACGATGCGAACGTGGCACCGGAGCTTAAAAACTTCGTTTTGCTGCAGGCTGATGTGACGGCCAACCGCCCGCAAGACATCAAAATGCTGACTTCCCTTAACGTGCTGGGCTTACCCACTATCGATTTTTGGGATGCCAACGGGAATCCACTTCCTGATGCGCGTTTGACCGGATTTATGGAAGCTAAACCCTTCCTTTCCCATCTTGAGCAAAATCAGTTGATTAACAAACAAGGCTGATTGCACACAAACTTGATCGCCTCGACATTGCCCACAAATGACGGGGGATCAAGCTCTTACTTCCCACCTATGCAAATTGATCAATCCCTACCCCGGTGTTAGCGTTTTTGTTAAAGAGGTATTAACGAAATCGCCATGGACGCTCAATACACCATTGTCATCGCTGACGACCACCCTTTGTTTCGCAATGCACTGTTTCAATCTGTGCATATGGCGATCAGTGGTGCCAATTTGCTGGAAGCAGACTCGCTAGACAGTCTGACTGCCCTGCTTGAAAAAGAACCCGACATTGATTTGCTGCTGCTGGATCTGAAAATGCCCGGCGCTAATGGCATGTCCGGTCTTATCCACCTTCGTGTCCAATACCCAGAGCTCCCCATCGTAGTGATTTCAGCCAGTGAAGAGGCCAGTGTGGTCCGTCAGGTGAAAGCCAATGGCGCGATTGGTTTTATTCCGAAATCCAGCGACATGCGCGAGCTGATTAACAGCCTCAACCACGTGCTTGAGGGTGAAACCTGTTTCCCTGCCGGGATTGATTTCAGTGATGACAGCGATGAAGAGTCACTGATGGATAAAATCTCTTCTCTCACGCCGCAGCAATACAAAGTACTCAACATGCTCAATGATGGCCTGCTGAACAAGCAGATTGCCTATGAACTAGATGTGTCTGAAGCAACGATTAAGGCTCATATGACAGCCATTTTCCGCAAACTTGGGGTGAAAAACCGCACTCAAGCGGTCATTCTCTTGCAGCAAATGGACCAAGACGCTTAACGTCTCCCCGCACACTAAATCGAAGATTTTCTCAATCCCCTTCAGGCGCCGTTCAGTCAACTCGTGTACAATCACGCCTCATGGCTCGTCGTCCTGACGAGCCCTAATTGACCTTCTCTTGGTTCCAAGGAGGCCAACATGTTAAGCGCACTTATCACCCAATTTGTTGTTCTCTGGGCTGTTATCGATCCTATTGGCTCAGTCCCTGTTTATCTCTCACAAACCAGCCATATGACTGAAAAGCAACGGCGAATCGTGGCTTTGAAAGCCGTTGGTATTGCAACGCTGATACTACTGTTCTTTCTGATTGCCGGGCAGTTTTTACTGGAAGCCATGCAAATCCCTTTACCTGCCTTTCAGGCAGCAGGTGGGCTTGTATTACTACTGTTTGCCTTGAGCATGATTTTTGGTGAAAGCAAACCCGATCAGGAAACCAAACTATGCAGTCACTCACTCTCACATTCTGATCTGGCCGAAGCGGCGGTATATCCTTTGGCGGTGCCTTCTATCGCCTCACCAGGTGCCATGATGGCGATTGTCATGTTGACCGACAATCATCGTTTCGCCGTAATGGAACAAGTTGTCACCGCAGGCATTATGCTACTGGTATTAATCGTCACTTTATTACTGCTTTTCAGCGCTGGATTTATCCATCGAATCATCGGCCGCGTGGGCGCTTCGATCATAAGCCGCGTTATGGGTCTCATCCTTGCAGCCGTTGCAACAAGTAATTTGCTACAAGGCATACTCGACTTTTACACCTTAGCCTAAAGCCTATTAGACCTTGGTCTAGCTTAACATTTCATTAACACGATATTTCCTTGTCTCAAATCACAGAAACCCCCTGATAGCAGGGGGTTAGCCTCATTTCTCAGTCGACTAAAGTTGCAGTGTCTCCTTGTACCTTGGCTGCTATTGTCGAATCGTAACAATCCGTTAACTCGTCACTTAAGGAGATGGTGATGTCTGAGGAACAGAAACAAGATAACGCCAAAGCCTATTGGCAAAAGAACGTCAGGCTGATGATTTATTTGCTTGCCGTTTGGTTCGTGGTGTCGTTTGGATGCGGCATCCTGTTTGTTGATCAACTCAATGAAATTCGTATCGGCGGCTATAAGCTGGGCTTCTGGTTCGCACAACAGGGGTCAATTTATACCTTCTTGGCCATCATTTTTATTTACGCCTTTCAGATGCGCAAACTCGATAAAGAGTTTGGCGTAGATGATGACGAGTAAGGAGCAGTAGTCATGGATTTGAAAACCGTTACTTACCTTGTCGTAGGTTTCACATTCGTTCTCTATATCGGGATCGCAATCTGGGCCCGCGCAGGTTCTACCAAAGAGTTCTATGTTGCTGGCGGTGGTGTAAACCCTGTTGCAAACGGTATGGCAACGGCAGCGGACTGGATGTCTGCAGCTTCGTTTATTTCAATGGCAGGTCTGATTGGCTTTATGGGATACGGCGGTTCTGTATTCCTGATGGGCTGGACAGGCGGCTACGTACTTCTGGCACTGCTGCTTGCGCCTTACCTGCGTAAGTTCGGTAAGTTCACTGTTCCAGAGTTCATCGGTGAGCGTTTCTATTCGAACACAGCACGTGTGGTAGCCGTAATCTGTCTGATCATCGCATCGGTGACTTACGTTATCGGTCAGATGAAAGGTGTGGGCGTGGCATTTGGTCGCTTCCTGGAAGTTGACTACGCAACAGGCCTTTACATCGGTATGGCTATCGTATTCATGTACGCCGTACTTGGCGGCATGAAAGGTATCACCTACACCCAGATTGCTCAGTACTGTGTCCTGATCCTGGCATACACCATTCCAGCTATCTTTATCTCGCTGCAACTGACTGGCCACCCTCTGCCACAAATTGGTTTGGGTAGTACCATGTCCGGTACGGATACCTATTTGCTCGACCGGCTCGATCAGGTGGTCTCTGAACTTGGGTTCAGTGAATACACCACATCAGTCCGCGGTGACACCCTTAACATGTTCGTTTACACCATGTCACTGATGATCGGTACTGCAGGTCTACCACACGTCATCATTCGTTTCTTCACAGTACCAAAAGTACGTGATGCGCGTATCTCTGCAGGTTGGGCACTGTTCTTCATCGCGATTCTGTACACCACTGCACCAGCAGTTGCAGCAATGGCGCGTCTGAACTTGATGGACACCGTTAACCCTGCACCAGGCCAGCACCTTGCTTATGACGAGCGTCCTGACTGGTTCAAGAACTGGGAAAAAACGGGTCTGCTTGGCTTTGATGACAAGAACAACGACGGCAAGATCAACTACACCTCTGATAAGTCTACGAACGAGCTGAAAGTTGACCGTGACATCATGGTTCTGGCGAACCCTGAAATCGCGAAACTCCCTAACTGGGTTATCGCGCTGGTTGCAGCGGGTGGTCTGGCAGCGGCACTGTCAACAGCAGCAGGTCTGCTTCTGGCTATCTCGTCGGCGGTATCGCATGACTTGTTGAAAGGGGTCTTCAGGCCTGATATTTCAGAGAAAAATGAGCTCATGGCGAGCCGGATTGCGATGGCGGTAGCGATTGCCTTCGCGGGTTATCTGGGTCTCCATCCACCGGGCTTCGCAGCCGGTACGGTCGCCCTCGCCTTTGGCTTGGCCGCCTCGTCAATCTTCCCTGCACTGATGATGGGTATCTTCTCCAAGTCCATCAACAAGGAAGGTGCGATTGCCGGTATGATCGCAGGTATCAGTGTGACACTGTTCTACGTATTCCAGCACAAAGGCATCCTGTTCATCGCGGACTGGAAATACCTGGAAAGCTGGGGCAGTAACTGGTTCCTGGGCATTGAGCCAAATGCATTCGGTGCTATTGGTGCGCTCGTGAACTTCACAGTAGCTATCGCGGTTTCCCGCGTTACCGCAGAAACCCCACAACACGTTAAAGATCTGGTTGAGCACGTTCGTATCCCTGGCGGTGCGGGTGAAGCGCAAGACCACTAATCAATAACGCTGAGCACTTAGATAAGAGCGTCACGTTAACGCTAAAAAGCCCCGCTCAGGGGCTTTTTTTATCCTCGAGGGACTACCGCACTATGGTATGTTACCCCTTAGCCCAAGGACGAAAGCGAACTCTTTATCATGTTAAAAAACAAACACGTAATTGCCGCCATGCTCGTGGCCCCAATTCTGGCCTTGATAGCCTATTTTGGCGTGGACTTAGCAGTCAGTGAGAAACCCCACGCAGCCAAAGAAGGGGAAACCTACAAACTCGCTGCCGACTCAAACTGTCGATACACCAGTGGTATTTGCTCGCTTGAAAATGGCGACTTCAAACTCAAGCTGCGTTCAGAAAGTCTGTCTGACAGTGAAGTGGTGTTAAAGCTGACGTCAGAATACCCATTGGAAGGGGCAAAAATCAGTCTTATCCAGAAAGAAGGCGACCGTTCAAATCCGGTCGATATGGATGTTAACGGTGCAAACACAAAAGAATGGTGGGTTGATCTGCCAGCACCGAACTCAGAAGACAGTGAAATCCATCTGGTCGTGAAATCAGACGGTACGCTGTATTACGGTGAAACGACGGCAGTTTTCGTCGAGTACAAAACACTGTTGAACGAGGAGCAGCAATAAGCCGCTCCTAGGTTTCCAGCAGTCATTTTACTGAGTGACGAGGTAGAGTTTGGTGGCGGTTAGAATTTCCGCCACTCTCGCTTCGTGTTCTTGCTCTGACAGCCAAAAAGTCACATCCACCCAGCCATCTGTGCCCATCTGATCAATTTCAACCAGTTGGATTTCTCCAGTCACTGGATCCCAGGTCCCTTCGACCCGTACCAAGCCCACATCGGTATCTAATCGGGGAATCGTAAACGCTTCCATATCAGCTTACCCCTTGTTGAAGCAGCGCTCTTAGTTTCAGCGGTTTCACGGGTTTGGCGATATAACCAAAGCCTAGCTCCCGCACCAGATTTCGTGTTTCTTGTGTTCTGTCGGCGGTGATCACTGCACCGACGAAGTCATCTCCCAGCATTTCACGGCAACGTTGCAAAACATCGAGCCCCGTCAGTTCCGGCGCCAAGTGATAGTCACTGAGGATGGCATTCGGCCTCTGGCCTTGTTCAATCAACGCAACAACGCCATCGAGATCTTCTGCCACATCAACCTGACACCCCCACCGTGTCAGCAGACTTTCCATACCCGCCAGGATGTCCCTTTCATTATCTACACAGAGCACGCGAACCCCAGCGAGTGGCTCACTATTTTTGTCCTTTTCTTCACGCTCAACGCCAGTGTCACAAACCTGAGGCGCAGATTCGATGCGGGCTGTAATGGAAAAAACGGTGCCTTCTCCCGGCCAGGAACGCAGGTTGAGAGGCTGGTTCAGAATACGGCTGATCCCGCGGGCAATCGCCAGACCGAGGCCTAAACCGAGCTCAGCACCTTTACGGTCAATGCGGGTAAATTCATTGAAGATGTCCTGCTGCATTTCTTGTGGAATGCCCGGACCGTTATCCCACACCTCGATGCGGCACTGCGAACCATGACGACGCACACCCAACAGCACACGGCCATTCGGGTTGTAGCGAAAGGCATTGGTGAGGAAGTTCTGCAATACGCGGCGTAGTAATCGTCTGTCAGAGCGAATGCGAAGGCCCGTTGGCTGAACACGGAAATCGACGCCCTGCTCGTTAGCGATAACGCCAAATTCTGCGGCCAGCGTTGAGAAGACTTCATCTAGCTCGAAGTTGGTGATTTTGGCCTTCATCTTGCCCGATTCAATGCGGGAAATATCCAGCAAATCACCAATAAGATCTTCTGCCGCTCCTAACGCACTCTCGATGTGACCCGCCATTTTTTGGGTTTCTTTTTCTTCAGCCATTTCGTTCAGGGAGGACGCAAAAAGACGCGCGGCGTTCATCGGTTGCATCAAGTCATGACTTACTGCCGCCAATAGCCGGCTTTTCGATTGCGAGGCCTGCTCGGCCTTGGCGGTGGCACTGATAAGGCGACGGTTCAAGGTTTCAAGCTCTTTGGTCCGCTCTATAACCCTTGCTTCCAGTGTTTCATTGGATTGCTTCAGCGCTTCTTCTGCATCTCGGAAGGCGGTGATGTCAGTAAAGCTCATGACGAATCCACCGCCCGGCATCGGATTACCCTGCACCTCAATCACCCGGCCATCAGGGTGAACACGGGAAGAAGTATGCGGCGAACCTTGACGCAAATAGCCCACGCGTTTTTTTACGTGCTCTTCAATATCACCAGGGCCACACAAACCGCGCTCGGCGTTGTAGCGGACCACATCCGCAATCGGTCTGCCAACCTGAATCAAATCCGGCGGGAAATTGAAAAGCTCCACATAACGCTGGTTCCATGCCACCAGCCTGAGTTGTTTATCGACAACGGAAATACCCTGACTGATGTGTTCGATTGCGCCTTGAAGCAAGCCACGGCTGAAATCGAAAAGCTCGGAAGCTTCATCCACGATGGTGGCGATTTCCTCCAGCTGCATGTTCCTGCCCTGCAGCGCAGAAGTCAGTACCAGCTTGGCAGACGATGCACCGAATACACCAGCCAATACACGTTCGGTATGACGAATCAGCGCAGCACTCGCCTGCTGCTGTGGCAACAAGACTTCACCGCGTTGCTCGCCGAAGGTGCGGAACGTCTGGCGCATGCGGGTGCGTCCAACAAAACGGGCGGCCAGCATTTCAAGCTCCGCCACTGTCACACGGCTTTGATACAGGCTGGAATCATCTCCTTCCGGGAGCGGCGTACCAACAAAACTCGCTGCTTGCAGACGTTCACTGAGCGAAGGTCTCGTCGCCATCGACACCAGCACAAAGCAGAAGGTATTGACCATCACACTCAGGATCATGCCCCAGTTCACCGGGCTTAATGACTGGAAGAACGGGATATCCGGCGGTGCCAGAATCCAGAGCACCAGGTTGGTATCTTCGTTGCCGGCCAACATGCCCGTCTGCATCATCAGGGTCATCAACCAGACAATAAAGCCGGCGAAGAGCCCGGCATATACGCCTTTCTTATTGGCCTGACGCCAGTAAATTCCCGCGACAAGCGGCGGCGCGAACTGGGCAATTGCAGCAAAGGAGAGAAAACCAATCGCCGAGAGCGACGGTACTTCGAGGATCAGTTGATAGAAGCCCCAAGCCCCGATAAGTAAGAGGAAAATCAGCGCGCGGCGCACGTTCAGCAACAAACCGGAGAATTGCGTAAAGTTGCGATTCGACACCCGCATGCGGCGCAGCAGTTGTGGCAGTACCAGATCGTTCGACACCATGATCGCAAGGGCAATGGTCGACACAATTACCATGCCGCTTGCCGCCGATGCACCACCCAAGAATGCCAGCAGTGCAATGCCCTCATTGCCGGTGGAAAGCGGCAGCTGAATAACATGGGTTTCAGCAGACATATTAGGCAGGAAGGCCTGACCTGCATACGCCAATGGCAAAACGAACATGCCCATCAACACAAGGTAAAGCGGAAACACCCAGCGTGCGGTGTGCAAATCCTGCGCACGGGCGTTTTCTACTACCATGGTGTGGAACTGGCGTGGCAAACAGATAATCGCCGCCATGGTCAGCAGAGTATGAACCAGCAATGCGCCCCAATCCGGTGCTCCGACGACATTGGCTTCTTTCAATGTCGGCAATGGCCCTGGAGCATCGAGTAACAAGCCCACAGCAAAGAAGCCCACAACCAAAAACGCCACTAGCTTGACGATGGACTCAAAGGCCACCGCCATCATCATGCCGCGGTGGTGCTCGGTAGAGTCGATATGGCGGGTACCAAACAACACGGTAAACATCGCCAGTGACATGCAGACCAGCCAGGCAATTTGTCCTTCGTTAAGCCCTGCACTCTCGCCAATGTCAGGCGCAATCACATCCAGTCCCATGGTGATCCCGCGAAGCTGCAGCGCGATGTATGGCAGAATACCAACCACCGCTATCACAGTGACCATCACCGCTAGGCCTTGGGATTTCCCATACCTGGCGGCAATAAAGTCGGCAATCGAGGTGATGTGCTCGCGCTTGGCGATCAGGATAATCCGGGCGAGAAACCGCCAGCCAATGGTAAAAACAAGAATTGGCGCAAGGTAGATAGGCAGGAATGACCAAGGCTGACTCGACGCCTGCCCCACGGTGCCAAAGAAGGTCCAGGAGGTACAATAAACGGCGATAGAAAGGCTGTATATCCATGGACGCCAGCCACGTAGCCAGCGCGGTCGACTATCTCCATACCAGGCGATAAGAAACAAAACGCCCAGGTATGCCAGTGCCACAGGCACCACTATCCATCCCGCCGACATAATCCCTTCCATGACAAACTTTTAACTAGAGTCTGTTTACCATGCTCTCAGTTGTACAACAACGCGCCACTTTATCTCCGTGAGCGAGCTCTAAATGCGTACCGCAAATTCAGGACCTTACTACTTCTTCCGCGGTGTCGGCTTTCAATGTCAGCAGGAGAACAGGCAAGCCAAGAAGCGCCATGGCATAGAAGCTGTCCCCGCCTAACTGTTCGTAGAGTTCACCGCTCACGACCGTCAGCAGTGCCATGACCACCCCCATGGGGATTGCGCTATACAATGCCTGCAACGCCATGATCTTGTCGCTTGCCTGCTGCTGGATATAGCGCATCGCAGCGATATGGGCGACGCCAAACGTCAGGCCATGAAGTGACTGTGCCGTAAACAGCACACCGAGATCGGTGCTCCACCCAGTCAAACACCAACGCAGAATCACCGCCAGCGCTGCCAGTCGAAACAGTGATTGTACCTGCCAACTTCCGAATACCTTTGCGGCCAGTGCAAACATCATCACTTCCACCACTACGCCAAAGCTCCACAGGTAGCCCACCATCACGTCGGAAACGCCTGCCTGGGTCCAATGAATCGCGCTGAATGCATAATAAGCGGCGTGGCTGCCTTGAATGAAGGAGACGATAGCAAGAAACACCAACACGGATTTCACGCGAAGTACCTGAAGCAATGGCGTTCTAACCATCGCTTGGGTTTCTTCCTTCGCGGGTAGTTGCTGAGGCGAAGACAGGCTCCAACACCAGGTCAACAGTAACGCCCCAGCAGCGAGAGGTACAATGATTGGCGGCCCAAATCGCTCCACCAAGGTTCCTGCCATCATGGAACCCACCACAAACGCCAGCGAGCCCCAGAGCCTCGCCCGCCCGTAATCAATCAGCTTCCGGCGGTTGTAATGATTGGCTAATGCATCTGAAACGGGAATAGACGGCCCTATCACGCTGTTAATCGCAATAGAAAGCGCGGTTAGCCAGAGTAAATCCGGCGTTGCCATCAAATGCAGAAAACCAATCACTGTGGCTAAAAATGACAGCCACCGAATAGCGGGAAGCAAATGCTCAGGTAAGTGAAAACGAGGCGTGAGGGTCAGGTTCACCACAAAGCGCGCCATAACGCCTGCGCCCAACACGATACCGATGTCATCTGCAGAGAGGCCAAGCCACGCCAGCCATACTGACCAAAAAGGCAGATAAACCCCGAACGCAAAGAAATAGGCGCCGTAATAAATAGATAGCCAATGGTAGGGGGTGGGACGGGGGTAACTCATTCTGGCGCATCCTTTCTGCCGCAACGAGGATGGCTATTTTGACAGCGATTCATCCAAACTTACAGTCTCAACTTAGCATGGATTAATAGACTAAAGTCGGCTGGCAAGGCAACGGGTCGTACGACACACTGAGAGTTGCAAAGACGCGCTGCGCGCGTGGTTAATAACACGGAGTTTGCCGCCATGCCTGAACCGTTCGACACTTCCTCTCCCCCATTTGACCGCCTTGATGCCAAGCAAGCAAAGCATCTGCTGTCCTCATTGGATATCGCCTATTACCGCCGTGGTGATGTACTGATAGAAAAAGGGGAAGGCAATAATGCCCTTTATATCGTCATCAAAGGACGCGTTCAGGAGGTCAATCCTGATACCAAGGAAGTGCAGGCGCAGTATATTAAAGACGATCTGTTTGATGCCCGTGCGCTGCTGAAAGGCCATGCACACCACAGATACCGCGTGGTAGAAGACACGCTTTGCTATGTACTGCCCAAAGCCGTGTTTCTCGAACTCTATGACCAAAACCAGTCGTTTGCTGACTACTTCAATACCAGTTTCAGTAAACGAAAACGCATGCTGGAAAAGGCGCAACAACAGCAGAACCTTGCCGAATTCATCCTGACTCAAGTGGATGAAACCAACATCCAGCCCATCATGACCATGCCCCACGGCACCTCGATTCAGGATGCCACGTTAAACCTTCGCCGCGAGCGTCAGGACTGCGCACTGGTCGCCCTCGAAGGCAAGCCGCACGATATTGGCATCATTACCCGAACCAACTTGCTGCACGCATTGGTTGAGGATGGCTGCACCTTAGCATCTCCTATCGGAGAAGTTGCAACTTCTCCGGTCATCAGTGTCGAGATGGGCGAGTACCTGTTCAACGTGATGATCCTGATGACCCGCGACCGGGTAAAACGGGTGCGCGTCACCGAAGATGGCGAGACGGTCGGCATGCTGGATATGACTCAGGTGCTGAGTCTCTTTTCCACGCACTCTCACGTACTCACACTCCAAATCAACCGCGCACACTCGATTGAGGAACTGGCGCTCGCAGCCAATAACCAACATCAGCTCGTCGCCAATCTCACGAATAACGGCATCCACACCCAATTTGTCATGGAGCTGATTTCCGCCGTCAACGAACAGATCATCGAAAAAGCCTTCCGTCTCACCATTCCAGAAAGCTTCCACAATCTATGCTGCCTGTTTGTGATGGGCTCGGAAGGGCGCGGTGAACAGGTACTGAAAACCGATCAGGACAACGGACTTATTCTCGCTGACGATGCCGATTGGCCCGACGTTCAACATTACATGGAAAGATTCAGTGAAGTGCTGAGTCGTCTCGGCTACCCGCCCTGCCCCGGCAATGTCATGGTTAACAATCCGCGCTGGGTGAAAACCCAATCTGAGTGGATGAAAGAAATGGTCGCCCTGAGCAAAATTTCTGACGAACGCACCCTGATGGACCTAGCCATCATTGCTGACAGTCATGCGGTAGCTGGCAATAAAACGTTGCTGGAGCCTGTGATGGAAAAGCTTCATGCCACACTCAAAAACAATATGCTGACGCTCAATACCTTCGTCCGCCCCTGCCTTGCGTTCCGTGTTCCTCTGACGCTTTTCGGTAGCCTAAAGGCGGATAAAGAAGGGTTGGATGTCAAAAAAGGCGGCATCTTCCCGCTGGTGCATGGCGTTCGCACCTTGGCACTGGAAAAAGGGCTCACCGAAACCAATACCTTTGAGAGACTGGATGCACTGGTCGAATGCAAGGCACTGGATCAGGAAACCGCCAATAACCTCTCTGAAGCGCTAAAGCTTTTCGTGAAGGTGCGCCTGAAACAACAGCTCGACAGCGATGCCAGCACGGGCAACCAGTTAGACGTCACCCAGCTTTCACGCACAGAACGGGATTTGCTGCGAGATTGCCTCGGCGTGGTGAAAAAGTTCAAAGAACGGCTGGCTTCGCACTATCAGGTAAGGGACTAGCATGAACCTGGTGGAAAGGCTATGGCTCAGGTACAAGTGGCGCGACAGCGAGTATGCCCCCCTGTTTTCTTCGCCCAGTGATGAAGAGTTGGTGTCATTGGATTGCGAAACCACCAGCCTGGACCCACACAAAGCCGAACTGGTCACCATCGCTGCGACTAAAATCCGCGGCAATAAGATTGTCACCAGCGAGCCTTTCACCATTTCCCTTCGCGCGCCCAATTCACTGAGCGCCCAGTCGGTAAAAATTCACGGCATCCGACATCAGGATCTGAGCGATGGCGTCTCAGAAAAAGAAGCCATGCTCAAGCTGATCGAGTTTATTGGTAATCGGCCTATTGTGGGTTACTACATCCAGTACGACAAAGCGATCCTTGACCGCTATGCCAAAAAGCATCTTGGCTTCAAACTGCCCAACCGCACGATAGAAGTGAGTGACATATACCGTCGCAAGCTGGAACACATTTTGCCGAATGCCTATTACGACCTGAGTATGGAGGCGATAGGACACCACCTCGACCTGCCCCTTTCCGGGCGGCATGACGCCCTCGATGATGCCATTAGTGCGGCTCTGATCTATGTTCGACTAAAGTACGGTGATGTACCAATGCCCACTTATTGATAATTTCCCCGCAACCCGCTGCATGTAAATGAGAGCGACGCCTCACTGTGACTGTTGAAAGGTCACAAAACCCAGAGAAAACGGCCTCTTCATCCTAAAGTCTAATTGTCGAGAATCCCTAACTATCCGACCTTAATGGAACAAGACCGTTAGACCGTACCCTATATTCTAATTTGTCGTGGTCGAATATTTGACGATGCCAGACAGCATCACGCAGGAACACAAGGAGAAAGATAATGAGTGAGGTTCACCTGCATCCGGTTATGCCGGAAATCGAAGCCAAAGCGCACGCAAACAACGACACCTACCGCGAGATGTATCAGCAGTCTGTTGTTAACCCAGAAGGATTCTGGCGTGAGCATGGCCAGATCGTAGATTGGATCAAACCTTTCACTAAGGTGAAGAACACCTCTTTTGATACCGGACACGTCGACATCAGATGGTTCGAGGACGGCACACTAAACGTTTCTGCCAACTGTATTGACCGCCACCTTGAGACAAAAGGCGACCAGGTTGCCCTGATCTGGGAAGGCGATGACCCGAACGACGACAAATCGCTGACTTACAAAGAGCTGCACACTGAAGTGTGTAAGTTCGCCAATGCACTAAAAGGCCAAGGCGTGCGCAAAGGCGATGTAGTGTGTCTTTACATGCCTATGGTAATGGAAGCGGCGATTGCGATGCTGGCATGTACCCGCATCGGTGCCGTTCACACCATCGTATTCGGTGGCTTCTCTCCAGAAGCACTGGCTGGCCGTATCGTCGACTCCAACGCAAAAGTGGTTGTCACTGCCGATGAAGGCGTGCGCGGCGGCCGTGCGGTACCATTAAAACAAAACGTGGATGCAGCGCTTGCAAACCCATCAGTCACGTCAGTTGAAAAAGTCGTTGTTTACCAACGCACTGGTAACACCATCGAGTGGAACTCAGACCGCGATGTATGGTGGCACGAAGCAACAGCCGTGGTGTCTGCGAACTGTGAACCAGAAGAGATGAACGCAGAAGACCCGCTGTTCATTCTGTACACGTCAGGCTCTACCGGCACACCAAAAGGTGTTCTTCACACCACCGGTGGTTACCTGGTTTACGCGACCATGACCTTCAAATACGTGTTCGACTATCAGGAAGGCGAAGTCTTCTGGTGTACTGCTGATGTAGGTTGGATCACTGGTCACAGCTACCTGATCTACGGGCCGCTGGCAAACGGTGCGAAAACCATTCTGTTCGAAGGCGTGCCTAACTACCCATCAACTGCCCGTATGAGCGAAGTGGTTGATAAGCATCAGGTGAACATTCTGTACACCGCTCCAACCGCAATCCGCGCCCTGATGGCGAAAGGTAACGAAGCGGTTGAAGGCACCAAGCGTGACTCACTGCGCATCATGGGCTCTGTGGGTGAGCCAATCAACCCAGAAGCGTGGGAGTGGTACTACAAGACAATCGGTGACAGCAAGTGTCCTATCGTGGATACCTGGTGGCAAACTGAAACCGGCGGCATCCTGATCACTCCATTGCCAGGCGCTACCGCATTGAAGCCAGGTTCGGCAACTCGTCCGTTCTTCGGTGTTCAGCCTGCACTGGTTGATAACATGGGTAACATCATCGAAGGCGCGACCGAAGGTAACCTGGTCATGCTAGATTCTTGGCCGGGCCAGATGCGTACCGTTAACGGTGACCACGAGCGTTTCGAGCAAACCTACTTCTCAACCTTCAAAGGTATGTACTTCACCGGTGACGGTGCACGTCGTGATGAGGACGGTTACTACTGGATCACAGGCCGTGTAGATGACGTACTGAACGTTTCCGGTCACCGCATGGGTACCGCAGAAATTGAATCTGCACTGGTGGCATTCGACAAGATTGCAGAAGCGGCAATTGTTGGTGTTCCACACGACATCAAAGGCCAGGCTATCTATGCCTACATCACGCTGAATTCAGGTGAAGTGCCAAGTGCAGAGCTGACCAAAGAAGTGAAAGACTGGGTACGTAAGGAAATCGGTCCTATCGCGACACCGGACTTCATCCATTGGACAGACGCACTGCCGAAAACCCGCTCAGGCAAAATCATGCGTCGTATCCTGCGTAAGATTGCAACCGGCGATACTGGCAGTTTGGGTGACACTTCTACCCTGGCGGACCCAAGCGTGGTCGACAAACTTATCGCAGAGAAATCCAGCGTGGTATAACCACCAAGGTTTGATCCCGAAGGGCCGCTATACGCGGCCCTTTTTTTGGTTGAAATGCATGACCACAGGCTTGGGTGGCATCAATCGCGCTAACAGGTTATCGCGCAGCCAGAACTGGTGATACAAAGCGGCACCGATGTGCATGACCACGATAATCCCCAACACCGCACAACTTGCCCGGTGAACAAAGAAGAAGAAATCATTAATGACCATATCAGTGACCGGATTAGGTATCTTCACCAGCCAGAAGAACCAGTAAGGCTCTTTAAGCATCAAATAACCGGAAACAAACACCAAGAACATTAAAAGGTAGATAACACTGTGGATGAACTTGGCGATGTTTTTTTCAAACGTAGTCGTTGAGTTAACCGACTCAACTTTTGGGCGAAAATAACTCCAAACCCATCGCATGATGAACAAGACAGTACCTATCGTTGCAAATGACATGTTCAGCACAGATAGCACATCAAACGCCTTCGTCCCCACGACCAAATGCATGACATAACCCGCCACCGTCGTATAAATGATGATGGCCGCCATACTCCAATGTAACAATCGACTCAATGAGTCATAGCGCTTCTGAATCATATTCCCCTCCCAATAATCTTGGGGCTCGCACCCAATGACGCTTGCTAAAACGAGGTGTTGCAGCACCTCAATGCCTTAATTATCGTACAGGTGAATCATTTTTTGAGCACTTAATTGATTAGTTTTTAGATAGTGCGGTATCGCTTCCGTAAACAGAACGGCATCCCATTTAAAAACCTAAAACCCCGCTACATTGAGCCAGAAATAAAAAAATAGTGGATTATATGGCATGAAAATTGAGCCTAACTACTCACCTTGACTAACTATTTCATCCTTAAGGTATTTCGATTTAATGTCTCAATAATTAGACAAAAAGAGCACCAAAGAGGTCGGTAAGATGAGTGGCGAAAAACAGTGCGTTTAAAACGCCGGATGAGATCTGCCTAACAGATTCACCCTCCTAACTGGTCATTTCGTGAACTACTGCCACGAAATGTCTGTCATATCTGCGTAATCTGTACGCTGGATTGTCAGATTTTGTCTGATAAGACCAGTATTTTGCTGCCATTTGCGGTGAATTCTCTATAATTGCGAATCAGCAGATGGCTGGAGTGCCATTTTTCAGGTTCTCGCACCCTTGGGTGCTGAAAAGCAGAAGTTAACGCCTTTTCGCAACAAGAACAGGAACAAAGCGATCAATATGACGACAAATCGCAAAGTTTTACTTATCAATGGTCCGAACCTGAACATGCTTGGGGTTCGCGAACCAGGCCATTACGGACAGCAATCGTTAGATCAGATCGTCGCCGATCTGACGACACTAGCAGCATCTTTCAATATCCAACTTGAACACGTGCAGTCCAATGCGGAGCACGTCCTGATTGATACCCTCCATCAGGCCATGGGAAAGGTTGATTTCATCATTATCAACCCAGCCGCGTTCACGCACACCAGCGTGGCGTTGCGAGATGCCATTCTCGCTGTCGGCATTCCCTTTATTGAGGTGCACCTTTCAAACGTTCACGCCCGTGAGCCATTCCGTCATCACTCTTACTTCTCTGATAAAGCAGAAGGCGTGATAGTCGGACTGGGCGCTGACGGTTACGAATTTGCTCTACGTGCGGTCGCCAAGCGTCTGCAAGCAGAGAACAACTGAACAATAATTTCAAAGAGATAGACATCATGGATATTCGTAAAATCAAAAAACTGATTGAGCTTGTTGAAGAATCTGGCATCGCTGAGCTGGAAATCTCTGAAGGTGAAGAGTCAGTACGCATCAGCCGAGCAACCGCGCCAGTTGCCACTCAGGTATACGCAGCACCCGCAGCCGCTCCTGCTCCAGTAGCGGCACCAGCAGCGCCTGCGGCGGCTCCGGCAGCAGAAGCACCAGCAGTTGAAGCAGAAGTTGCGGGTCACCAGGTTCTGTCTCCAATGGTGGGTACTTTCTACCGCTCTCCAAGCCCAGAAGCGAAGTCTTTCGTTGAAGTGGGTCAATCAGTCAATGTTGGCGATACCCTTTGCATCGTTGAAGCGATGAAAATGATGAACCAAATCCAAGCAGACAAAGCGGGTGTAGTGAAAGCTATCCTGTGTGAAGACGGCCAAGCAGTAGAGTTTGACCAAGCTCTGGTCATCATCGAGTAATCGAGGACAGCTATGTTAGATAAAATTGTCATCGCTAACCGCGGTGAAATTGCGCTTCGCATCCTTCGTGCGTGTAAAGAGCTCGGCATCAAAACGGTTGCCGTTCACTCCACCGCCGATCGCGATCTGAAGCACGTATTGCTGGCAGACGAATCTATCTGTATCGGTCCTGCATCAAGCGTTGAAAGTTACCTGAACATCCCACGCATTATCAGTGCTGCAGAAGTGACTGGTGCGGTGGCTATCCACCCAGGTTACGGCTTCCTGTCAGAGAATGCAGATTTTGCAGAGCAGGTAGAGCAATCAGGCTTCATTTTCGTTGGTCCTCGCGCTGAAACTATCCGCCTGATGGGTGACAAAGTGTCTGCCATCAACGCGATGAAAAAAGCGGGCGTACCTTGTGTACCAGGTTCTGATGGTCCGCTTGACGACGACGAGTCTAAGAACAAGGCTTTCGCAAAACGCATCGGCTACCCTGTGATCATCAAAGCATCCGGTGGTGGTGGTGGTCGCGGTATGCGTGTGGTTCGTTCTGAAGCAGAACTGACTGACGCTATTGCCATGACCCGCGCAGAAGCAAAAGCTGCCTTCAACAATGACATGGTTTACATGGAGAAATTCCTAGAAAACCCACGCCACGTTGAAGTGCAGGTTCTGGCTGATGGTCAGGGCGGTGCGATTCACTTAGGTGAGCGTGACTGTTCGATGCAGCGCCGTCACCAGAAGGTTGTTGAAGAAGCGCCAGCGCCGGGTATCACTGCTGAAATGCGCAAGTACATCGGTGAACGTTGTTGCCGCGCGTGTCTGGAAATCGGCTACCGCGGTGCAGGTACGTTTGAGTTCCTGTACGAAAACGGTGAGTTCTACTTCATTGAGATGAACACCCGTATTCAGGTTGAACACCCTGTGACCGAAATGGTAACCGGCGTTGACCTGATCAAAGAGCAGCTTCGCATTGCCGCTGGCCAGCCTCTGTCATTCACGCAAGATGACATCCAAATCCGCGGCCACGCGATTGAGTGTCGTATCAACGCGGAAGACCCAGAGCGCTTCCTGCCAAGCCCAGGCAAAATCGATCGCTTCCATGCGCCAGGCGGCATGGGTGTGCGTTGGGAATCTCATGTGTACTCAGGCTATTCAGTGCCACCACACTATGATTCCATGATTGGTAAACTGATCTGCTTTGGTGAAAACCGTGACGTGGCCATTGCGCGTATGCGTAACGCCCTGCAGGAAACCATCATTGATGGCATCAAAACCAACATTCCTCTTCAGCTGGAAATCATGAAAGATGAGAACTTCCAGCACGGTGGTGCAAACATCCACT
Organism: Grimontia indica; assembly: GCF_000333895.2. Taxonomy (GTDB): domain Bacteria; phylum Pseudomonadota; class Gammaproteobacteria; order Enterobacterales; family Vibrionaceae; genus Enterovibrio; species Enterovibrio indicus. The sequence goes on from NZ_ANFM02000052.1 coordinate 33,199, forward strand.
ACCTGGAGAAGAAGCTGGGCATTCAGAAGTAATTCTGAGCCAAAGCCAAAAGGTCGCGTTTACGCGGCCTTTTTTGTTTTTCGCGCCCAAACCCTGCACGTATAAATCTGTCACATTCTCCGTGGTTTTGTCACAATAGCCCCCTTATCAACACTCTCTTATCGCGTTAAGTAAGAAGGCTCTAATGAAGACACTTAGCAGCCGATACCGCCAGGCTCACAAGGAAGCCAAATGGGCGATTGCACTCGCACTCGCGTATTTTGCATGGTGGTACGGATTTGCCTATGGTCTGGCCCCAGAAGGAATTGAACAGACTCCCCCGACGCTCTATTTCGGTTTGCCACTTTGGTTTTTAATGGCATGCGTTATCGGCCCCCTTTTATTTACCCTGCTGTGCGCACTGATGGTGAAAATCCTCTACAAAGACATGCCACTCGACATCGAAGAGGAGGAGTCTGATGAATAGTCAGCTTCTTATCCCGATGGCGTTGTATCTGGTCGCCGTGTTTGCGCTGGCCATTTATTCGCGCAAACAAGGAGATCGCAGCGGCGGGTTCCTGAATGAATACCTGCTCGGCAGCCGAAGCATGGGCGGTTTTGTACTCGCCATGACGCTCGCGGCCACCTATGCCAGTGCAAGTTCATTTATCGGCGGCCCCGGTGCGGCATACAAAATGGGGCTCGGATGGGTGCTGCTGGCGATGATCCAGTTACCTGCAGCCTGGCTGACGCTCGGTGTGCTCGGGAAGAAATTCGCCATTGAATCTCGTCGTCACAATGCACTCACCCTAAATGACATGCTCTATGCGCGCTACAAAAACCGCGCCGTAGTGATATTTTCCTCTCTCGCGTTGTTGCTGGCCTTTTTCGGCACCATGGTGGTTCAGTTCGTTGGTGGCGCACGCTTGCTGCAGACTGTCACTGGGCTTTCCTATACCCACGGTCTGATGCTGTTTGCCTTGACGGTGGGCGTTTACACCACCATCGGCGGATTTCGCGCTGTAGTCATGACCGACACCGTGCAGGGCATCATGATGATCATCGGCACTATTGCGTTGCTGGTTGGCATCATCCACGCCGGTGGCAGTCTGGGTGAGATGATTACTGACCTTCACGCTATCGACCCTGCACTTGTAACGCCTTACGGGCCGAATAACTTCCTGTCAGAGCCGTTTATGCTGAGCTTCTGGGTATTGGTCTGTTTTGGTGTTATTGGCCTTCCCCATGCAGCGGTGCGTTGCATGTCTTACAAATCCAGTAAATCGCTGCATAAAGGCATGGTGATCAGTACAGCGATGGTAGCCCTTCTGATGCTGGGCATGCATTTGGCCGGTGCGCTGGGCCGCGCCATTGTTCCGGAAATTGCTAACCCGGATCAGATCATGCCGACCCTGATGATGACGGTTTTGCCCCCAGTCGTTGCCGGTGTGTTCCTGGCAGGCCCAATGGCGGCGATTATGTCGACCATCGACTCGCAACTCATTCAGGCATCTGCGACGCTGCTGAAGGACTTGTATCTCAACTACATCAATCCTAATGCCGCCAAAGCACCGGATGCAGAAAGCAAATTACCCAAACTCTCTTTATGGGTAACGGGTATTTTCTCGCTGCTGGTATTTGTCGCGGCCACCAACCCGCCTGACATGATCATCTGGCTGAACCTGCTCGCCTTTGGCGGTATGCAGGCCGTGTTCCTGTGGCCTTTGGTGCTTGGCCTTTACTGGAAGAAAGCCTCCGCTTCAGGTGCGTTAGCATCCATGATTACAGGCCTTGGCAGCTATGCCGCGCTTTCGACCTTTAAACCGGACATGAGCGGTGTACACGCCATTGTGCCTTCACTAGCCATCAGTCTGTTTGCCTTCCTGCTTGTTAGCAGCCTGCAATACAGGAAGGCGCACCCAGCAACCGCATAACTCCTCAGGGCAGCATTCGCTGCCCTTTTTCTTCCTTTCTTAACCCTGACAGTACTAAGGCTATGCGGTCTGACTACTTTTTATGCTAGACTCCGCGCCTTAAAATCGTCGTTAAACGAAGAAGTGAAGAAACCATGCCTTGGATTCAAATCAAACTGAACGCAACCGCAGAAACGGCTGAAGCCATTGGTGACATGCTGATGGAAGAAGCTGGTGCGTTGTCAGTCACTTTCCTTGATGCCAAAGACACCCCAGTGTTTGAACCTATGCCGGGAGAAACCCGTCTGTGGGGCGAAACTGACATCGTCGCACTGTATGACGCAGAAACCGACATGAATGCAGTAGTGGCTATCCTGAAAAACAGCCCGCTGCTGGATGAAAACTTCACGCACAAAATTGAACAGTTGGAAGACAAAGACTGGGAACGCGCCTGGATGGATAACTTCAAGCCGATGCGTTTTGGTCAGCGTCTTTGGGTTTGCCCAAGCTGGTGTGATGCACCAGAGCCAGATGCCGTCAACATCATGCTTGATCCTGGTCTGGCATTCGGTACCGGTACTCACCCAACGACAGCACTCTGCCTCGAGTGGCTGGACGGGCTGGACTTGTCTGGCAAGACAGTGATCGACTTCGGTTGCGGCTCAGGCATTTTGTCGCTGGCTGCACTCCTGCTGGGCGCAGAGAAAGTCATCGGTATCGATATCGACCCACAAGCACTGCAAGCATCTAAAGCCAATGCAGAGCGCAATGGCGTCGCAGATCGCCTTGAGCTTTACCTGCCTCAAGATCAGCCAGAAAGCCTGCAAGCAGAAGTCGTGGTTGCCAACATTCTGGCAGGTCCACTTCGTGAGCTTTCTCCAATCATCAAAAGCCTGATCGCCCCACAAGGTGTACTGGCGATGTCCGGTGTATTGGATAGTCAGGCTGAGTCTGTTGCCGACTGTTACCGCGATGAACTCAGCGTTGACGCGATTGTCGAAAAAGAGGAATGGTGCCGCATCACTGCGTGCAGAGCCTAACCCAGTGATAATTGAACAATTTTTGTACTAAAAAATTGAATTATCTGGATTTTTGAAAAATCAAGGCAAAACGCTCAAATATTGGCCTTTTCAGAGCAGGAAAAAATGCGTAAAATGCGCGCCCTTGCTGACATAGAAGGTATCCCCTTGCAAATCGGACCATACAAACTGGAAAACCAACTTATCGTGGCGCCTATGGCAGGCGTAACTGACAGACCTTTCCGCGAACTCTGTTTGCGCTACGGGGCTGGCATGGCGGTAAGTGAAATGATGTCTTCCAATCCGGCGATGTGGCACACGGCCAAATCAAGAAACCGGATGGTTCATCTCGATGAAAAGGGGATCCGTTCTGTTCAGATCGCTGGCGCTGAGCCAGCACTGATGGCAGATGCCGCACGCTTCTGTGTTGAAAACGGCGCGCAAATCGTCGACATCAACATGGGTTGCCCGGTAAAGAAGGTCAATAAGAAACTGGCTGGATCAGCATTGCTGACCCGACCGGATATCATTGAGCAAATCCTGAAAGCAGTGGTTTCTGCAGTGGACGTTCCCGTCACGCTGAAAACCCGGACAGGCTGGGATCCGGACAACAAGAATTGTGTCCAGATCGCCAAAATGGCCGAAGACTGTGGCATTCAGGCGTTGGCCCTTCACGGCCGCACACGCGCTTGCATGTATAAAGGGGAAGCTGAGTACGACAGCATCAGAGCGGTCAAAGAAGCTATCTCTATCCCGGTTATCGCCAACGGGGATATCGATTCGCCTCAGAAAGCCAAATTTGTGCTCGATTACACAGGTGCCGATGCCTTAATGATTGGCCGCCCTGCACAAGGGCGTCCTTGGATTTTCCGCGAAATCCAACATTACCTTGCCACGGGTGAAGCACTCGATGCGCCACCGATGGAAGAGGTAAAAGCAATTTTGTTGGGCCATGTTCAGGGGCTTCACCAGTTTTATGGTGAGCTAAAAGGACTGCGTATCGCGCGTAAGCACGTGAGCTGGTACCTGAAAGAACATGACCAAATTGGCGATTTTCGCCAGACTTTCAACGCAATCGAAGACGCTCACGAGCAGATCGATGCGCTGCAAGATTACTTCGAAAACGTTGCATAAATACGAGAAGAGCTGACAGAGTATGTTCGAACAAAACCTGACTTCAGAAGCATTGACAGTGACTACTGTGACTTCACAAGATCAAATCACCCAGAAGCCACTGCGTGACTCAGTAAAAGCCTCCCTGAAAAACTACCTAGCGCAGTTGAATGGCCAGGAAGTCAATGACCTGTACGAGCTGGTACTGGCAGAAGTTGAGCAACCACTGCTGGACACCATCATGCAATACACTCGCGGTAACCAAACCCGCGCAGCAACCATGATGGGTATCAACCGTGGTACTCTGCGTAAGAAACTGAAAAAGTACGGCATGAACTAAGTTCCGCTAACTTAACAGTTTTCAGTAAAAGCCAGGCTGCGAAGTCTGGCTTTTATGTTTTCTAGCCCAACGCAGAATCACACTGCCCCTCTGATGCTCCTTCGTTATATACTCCCTGCTGTATCCGGCCGCACGATAGACTTTTTCGGGAGAACACCATGGCTCAGGCTAACGCCTCAACAAACACCGCAGACAGCAAACCGGGCATTTTGCATATTTGCCTGTCAACGGGCTGGGGCGGTCTGGAAATGTACCCATCACGTATGGGCAAAGAGTTTATCGATAAAGGTTACCGAGTCTTTGGTCTTGCCTCGGAAAACTCCCGTGTAGCCAACGCGATGAAAGATGCCGGCATGGACGTTTTTACCGTGCCGAAGAAAGCTGCGCTTTTCGGTCCAACACTCTTCGGCCTCAATAAGTGGCTAAAAGCGAACAATGTGCAAATTGTGCATTGCCACAAATCTGGCGACATCCTCGTTTCTGCACTTCTAAACATACTGACCCGCCGCTACACCCTGTTTACCGAACACATGGGTGTGAAACGCCCGAAAAAAGACATCTATCACCGCTGGGTTTACCGACACGTTGATCAGGTACTGTCTATCAGTAATGAAACTTATCAACGTAATATCAAGGCACTGCCCGTAGCAGAAAGTAAAATCGAGAGACTGTGGCTTGGTACCTACATCGAGCAAAAGCAGTTTAGCGAAGACAATCGCCCTCACCTGTTAGCCGATGAATATGAGCTATCTCACGACACCACGTTTATCGGCTCCGTAGGGCGGATTTGTGATGGTAAAGGCCAGGCAGATTTGTTGGCAGGCTTTGAGCTTATCGCTGCCGATTACCCGGACGCCCATTTAGTGCTGATTGGTGGACTGAACCCTGATGAGGGTGCAGACGAAGCCTTTTCACAATTGCTGCAAGAAAAAGCGAAGGCTTCTCCTTTCTCTGACCGCGTCCATCTGGCCGGTTACTGTAAAAACGTTCCGACTCTGTTGGAAGAAATTCAAATTGTCTGTCTGCCGTATTGGAACGAGGCATTTGGTCTGACGGCCATTGAAGCTATGGCGCAACACTGTGCTTTAGTGGTATCCAACACAGGTGCGCTGCCAGAAATTCTTGAAGAGACTGGTGTGTACTGCACACCAAAGGATGCCGAATCAATCGCTGTAGGGCTCAAGCTCTATCTGGATGACGAGTCATTGCGTGCATCAAACGCTGCCAATGCCTATCAACGCGCGCTGGAACATTTCTCCATGCAGGGTCATGCAGATAAGCTAGAGCAGATTTACCTTCGCGGTCTTTGATAGATCTCAGAAACAGAAAAAGCGCCGTTTAGGCGCTTTTTGCTTATCATTTGCAGTGAATTACAAGTATTCACAAAGGTATGCGGTCGTTTGCTCTACCTTCACCTGGAAAGACGACTCACCCGGGACTTCGAAGTTATCACCTGAACCGAAGGTTTCCCACTCAATGTGGCCTGGCAGCTTCACTGTCAGTTCACCTTTCACGACATGCATACGCTCAGGTGCCGCAGTACCGAAGGTGTATTCACCGACTTCCATCACGCCCACGCTCAATGGACCTTTGTTTTCAAAGCTGATGGACTTTACGCCACCATCAAAATATTCGTTAACCTTTAACATCTGTTTCCCTACTTTCGTACTCCTGTCGAGTTTCTCCGACGCTACCATACAATTTTCACGTTCCCAAACAAATTTTCCGGGTTACCGGGTCTATTTTCACGTGGCTGAGGTAAGTTGCTTATTTCTCAGTCATACCGTGATAAATCTGGCTATGATTGGCTAAAAGGAAAATTAACTAAAAGGAGAGCAAAATGTCTCAAATCCTATTTCAGGGTCAACCAATACCGCTAAATGGCTCGCTCCCCCAAGCTGGCTCAGAAGCTCCTTCGTTTGTACTGACAGCGGGCGATTTGTCAGACCTCACTTTAGACACCTTTCGTGGTAATAAAGTGGTACTGAATATCTTCCCAAGTATCGACACTCCAACGTGCGCAAACAGCGTGCGTAAATTCAATGAAAAAGCCGCCTCACTTGGTAATACCAAGGTCGTTTGTATCTCAGCGGACTTACCTTTTGCTGCCAGTCGATTTTGTGAATTAGAAGGGTTGGAGAATGTGCAGCACGCATCAACCTTCAGAAGTCCATCTTTCATCGAGGACTATGGCTTAGCCATTGCAGAGGGGCCACTTAGAGGGCTATCAGCCCGCGCGGTTGTCGTGCTTAACGAAGGTGGTGTCGTTAAACATGTTGAGCTGGTTAATGAGCTGGCGGATGAACCTGATTATGATTCAGCGTTGGCCGCGCTAGCTTAACTATATGTAAACAGGGAAAGGAAGAGGCACCTCTTTCTTTCCCTCTCTTAGTTAGCTATCTGAGCCAAGAGCCTCCAAAATCGAACAGTGGCTGGCATCGTCGTCCACATGCCCACAGCAAGCATCATTGAGCTTTTTCAACGCAGCGCGGATCTCAGTCAGCTCAGCGATTTTCTCATCCAGTTCATCAAGTTTTTTCTGGGTAATGCCCTTCACCTCTGCACAGCTGTGTTGGGTCGCCTCTAAACGGATTTCAAGCAGTTCCTGAATCTCTTCCAACGTCAGTCCAATGCGTTTGCCTTTGATAATAAAGTGTACTCGAGACACTGCATCTTCATCATAAAGACGGTAACCACTTTCACTTCGGGATGCTGGCTGCAACAGGCCGACTTTTTCGTAAAACCGCAGCGTATCACCCGACACGCCTGCGCGTTTGGCTAACTGCCCGATTTGTAACATTTTCATAGATCCCTTCTCGCGTATTTTTGTGACAAAACCACAAAAGCAATCGATTGCGTCAATAAATTAGGTTAGAATGTGCGCCGATTCAATCAAGGCTTCGCCGTAGCGGGTATTTGGCAAAGCGGCTCTCACAGCGGCGGTTTTGCCAAATATCCTATCCCCACATTTAAAGAGATGGTAGCAATGGAAAACGCTCGTCCTATTCGTCGCGCATTGATTAGCGTATCTGATAAAACCGGCATTGTAGAATTTGCCAAAGCTCTCGCAGAAAAAGGTGTCGATATCCTGTCGACTGGCGGTACCGCTCGCCTGCTGGCAGAGCAAGGCCTGGCAGTGACTGAAGTATCTGACTATACCGGTTTTCCTGAGATGATGGATGGGCGCGTGAAAACCCTGCACCCGAAAGTACACGGTGGCATCCTTGGCCGTCGTGAAACAGACGATGCTGTGATGAACGAGCACGGCATTTCACCTATCGACATGGTTGTCGTCAACCTGTACCCATTCGCGGAAACCGTCGCCAAAGAAGGCTGTACGCTGGAAGATGCGGTTGAAAACATCGATATCGGTGGCCCAACCATGGTTCGCTCTGCGGCGAAAAACCACAAAGACGTGACCATCGTGGTGAATGCATCAGATTACGACCGCGTGCTGGCTGAGCTTGATGCCAACAACGGTTCACTGACACTGCAAACCCGTTTCGATCTGGCTATCTCTGCATTTGAACACACGGCTGCTTACGACGGCATGATCGCCAACTACTTCGGTACCATGGTGCCGTCTTACGGCGACAACAAAGAAGGCGATGAGGAGTCGAAATTCCCACGCACCTTCAACCAGCAGTTCATCAAAAAACAGGACATGCGCTACGGCGAGAACAGCCATCAGGCTGCGGCGTTCTACACCGAAGCGAATCCGGAAGAAGCGTCTGTCTCTACGGCTACCCAGCTTCAGGGTAAAGCACTGTCTTACAACAACATCGCAGATACCGATGCCGCGCTTGAGTGTGTGAAGGAGTTCATCGAGCCAGCGTGTGTGATTGTTAAGCACGCCAACCCATGTGGTGTGGCACTCGGCGAAAACATCCTTGAAGCATACGACCGTGCTTACAAGACTGACCCAACTTCCGCGTTTGGCGGCATCATCGCGTTTAACCGTGAACTGGATGCGGAAACCGCACAAGCCATCGTTGACCGTCAATTCGTAGAAGTCATCATTGCACCAAGCGTGTCAGACGCAGCGGTAGAAGTGGTTAGCGCGAAGAAGAATGTTCGCCTGCTGGTATGCGGAGAGTGGAGCACACAGACAACTGGCTTTGACGTGAAACGCGTTAACGGCGGTCTGCTGGTTCAGGATCGTGACCAAGGTATGGTCTCTCTGGATGACCTGAAAGTAGTCTCCAAGCGTCAGCCTTCTGACGAAGAACTGCGCGATGCGCTGTTCTGCTGGAAAGTCGCGAAATACGTGAAATCTAACGCGATTGTCTACGCGAAAGGTAACATGACCATCGGTGTAGGCGCAGGCCAGATGAGCCGCGTTTACTCGGCGAAAATTGCGGGCATCAAAGCCGCTGACGAGAATCTGGAAGTGGCAGGCAGCGTGATGGCGTCTGATGCATTCTTCCCATTCCGCGATGGTATCGATGCCGCTGCAGAAGCCGGCATTACCTGTGTCATCCAGCCAGGCGGTTCAATGCGTGATGACGAAGTGATTGCCGCTGCTGACGAGCACGGCATGTCAATGGTCTTCACTGGCATGCGCCACTTCCGCCACTAAGCATTTTTCACAGCCCAGAGTCACTCTGGGCTGCTTTGATTGAAGGATTCAAAATGGACGTATTGGTTATTGGCAGCGGCGGCCGTGAACACGCTCTGGCGTGGAAAGTCGCACAGTCTGCAAAAGTTGAGACCGTTTTTGTCGCACCGGGCAACGCAGGTACCGCGCTGGAGCCAAAGCTGGAAAATGTCGCCATTGGCGTCGAAGACATCGCAGCGCTGGTCGCTTTTGCTCAGGATAAAAATATCGGCCTGACCATTGTCGGCCCGGAAGCCCCACTTGTGATTGGTGTGGTTGATGCTTTCCGTGAAGCGGGCTTGCCGATCTTCGGTCCAACCGAAGCTGCCGCGCAACTGGAAGGCTCAAAAGCGTTCACCAAAGACTTCCTCGCCCGTCACCAAATCCCGACAGCGGAATACCAGAACTTTACCGAAATTGACCCAGCACTGGCGTACGTGCGCGAGAAAGGTGCACCTATTGTTGTTAAAGCAGACGGTCTGGCAGCAGGTAAAGGCGTTATCGTTGCGATGACTCTGGAAGAAGCGGAAAACGCGATTCGTGACATGCTGGCAGGCAATGCTTTTGGCGATGCAGGCAGCCGTGTGGTTATCGAGGAGTTCCTTGATGGCGAAGAAGCGAGCTTTATCGTTATGGTTGACGGTGAAAACGTTCTGCCAATGGCCACCAGCCAGGATCACAAGCGTGTCGGGAATGGCGACACGGGCCCGAACACTGGCGGTATGGGCGCGTACAGCCCAGCACCTGTAGTCACAGCTGAAATTCACGATCGCGTGATGAACGAAGTGATTTACCCAACCGTTCGCGGCATGGCGTCAGAAGGCCACCCATACACAGGTTTTCTCTATGCAGGCCTGATGGTGATGGCAGACGGCACACCGAAAGTGATTGAATACAACTGCCGCTTTGGCGACCCAGAAACCCAGCCAATCATGTTGCGTCTGCAATCTGATCTGGTTGAACTATGTGAAGCGGCGGTAGCCGGTAAGCTGGATACCGTGGAGTCCAAGTGGGACCCACGCGCATCAATCGGTGTTGTACTGGCAGCGGGCGGCTACCCTGCGTCTTACAACAAAGGCGATGTCATTTCTGGCTTGCCAACCACTGAGTTGGATGCAGCGAAAGTCTTCCATGCCGGTACCGCAGAAAAAGACGGTAATGTTGTGACTGCTGGCGGTCGCGTGCTATGTGCGACTGCGATGGGTGACACTGTTTCAGAAGCGCAAAAACGTGCTTACGAGCTGGCATCACAAATCAGTTGGGACGGTATGTTCCACCGTGATGACATTGGCTACCGTGCGATTGCACGTGAGCAGGGTGAGTAATCCCTCAAGCTAAAATGCTGTACTAAAACGTCAAAACGCGCCAATCGGCGCGTTTTTTCTTTCTGGGAGAAGCAAACTTTAGAATTCCGGTCTTTCGAAACAATCCGCACTGTCGTTATCCAGCACGATAATGGTTTCTGCCGTATTGGTGTTACGGCCGACTTTGCCGACAGCTGCGATGAAATTATCTTCTTTCTTCAGCCTGTGCAGAATGTAATCTGGAAACTCTGCACTGAACTTCAGTGTCTTTACTTCACCAGAGCCACACTCTTCAAACACCCCTTCATTCCAGTAACCTTGGAAGAAGCTTTTGTTGTTCTTTCCGAGCGCCTTAGCGGTCTCTAAGGCCTTTTCTGCTTGCTGGTAATACCTTATCAGCTCAGTGCTCCGTATTGGCAGCAACGCACCATCGAGGCGATATTGCTGATACACCGCTTGCCCTTCAGAGTCATAGCGGATCAGAATCGACTGATGCTTTCGCTCACCATCAATCAAAGCATTCCCTTCGCGCTGAATCTCACGCACGACACCTTTGCGCCAGCGGTATTCAGATGAATACTGACCATAGTCACCCATCATCACTGTTTCACTGAGGGTTTCGGGAAAGCGTTGACGTTCATCAAGCCAGAAAATACTGGTGGCGTCACCCTGCACAGAGGCAGTGACGGTTTGAACAGGAGGTTGGATTTTCTCTGTCGAGCTACAGCCCGCCAAAGTAAGAATAAGAGATGAAACGAGGAGAGACGCTTTAACGCGCATAAATATCCGCCAAAACAAAAAATTGCTTTGGCGGAGTATAACTTACTTAACTGCGTCTTTAAGCGCTTTGCCCGCAACAAACGCAGGAACGTTTGCAGCTGCAATTTGGATTTCCTGACCAGTTTGTGGGTTACGGCCAGTGCGCGCAGCACGGTGGTTAACTTTAAACGTACCGAAACCGATCAGTTGAACCTGGTCACCGTCTTTCAGTGCACCTTCGATACCCGCCAGAGTTGCTTCCAGTGCAGCTTTAGCTTGTGCTTTAGACAGGTCTGCTTTTTCAGCAATCAGGTCGATCAAGTTGGTCTTGTTCATTAGGTCTTCCCTTCTTAGGTTTTCTTGAGACAAGTGAACTCTAATTCAAAAGAAGCCTAGCTGGCAAAGGTTTGTGGCGCTACAAGTGACTGTATGCAGAGTCTTTAACCACAAACTGAGCGCATCCTCACAAAATATTGGGTATATTTTGGCGGCAACTCTTGTATTTACTGCCCTCAGACCCGATCTTTGGCGCTACTATTGGTTCTGTTTATTACATTTACGCTGGAAAAAGATGATCCTGCTATTCATGTTTGTGGCACTTTCTATTGGTGTCTCATTTATCTGTTCGGTGCTCGAAGCGGTGCTTTTGAGTATTACCCCGAGTTATCTCGCCCAAATGCGACAGCAAGGTCACCCGGCTGCCGGACGTCTGTCTTCGTTGAAAGATGATATCGACCGTCCTTTGGCTTCTATTCTGACCCTGAACACCATCGCTCACACCGTAGGTGCAGCAGCATCCGGTGCACAAGCGGCAAAAGTCTTCGGTGATGCCTGGTTAGGCGTGTTCTCCGGCGTGCTTACGCTAGCGATTCTGGTGTTGTCTGAAATCGTGCCAAAAACCATTGGTGCAACCTACTGGCGTCAACTAGCGCCGGGCGCAGCCACCGTGCTTCGTTGGATGGTATGGGCATTGACCCCTTTCGTTTGGGCTTCGGAGCAACTGACCCGTCGACTGGCGCACGGTAAAGAGCAGCCAAAGCTGCGTGATGAAATTTCTGCCATGGCGATGCTGGCGAAAGAAAGCGGCGAGTTGGAAGACGACGAGTCAACCATGCTGACTAACTTGCTGAGTCTTCGCGACGTACCGGTAACCAAACTGATGACACCGCGCCCTGTGCTGTTCCGTGTTGATGCCACCATGACCATTGAGGACTTCCTGCGTGAGCACCACGACACGCCGTTCTCCCGTCCGCTGGTTTACGCAGAGTCACGTGACAATATTCTGGGCTTTGTTCACCGTCTTGAGCTGTTCTCCGCCAGCCAGCACGGTAAAGGTCAGAAGCAACTTGGCAGCCTGATGCGCCCAATCCCAGTGGTTCATGATTCCACTATCGTGCCGAAAGCGTTTGACCGTCTGATGGCACAGCGCTCTCAACTGGCGCTGATTGTCGACGAGTACGGCGACGTTCAGGGCATCATCACGCTGGAAGATATCTTCGAGCACCTGATGGGCAAAGAAATCATGGATGAGGCAGACAAGACTTCAAACATGCAGGCATTGGCCCATGAACGCTGGGAAGACTGGAAAGAAGCCCACGGCGTGATTGAAAGCAAAGATGATGACGAAGAAGAAGCGGATAAAGCGGTGGAAGAACTAGCAGAATCCTCAGAAAAAGAAGAGGCCTCGGAAAAGAACAGCGAGGACGGGAAATCGACTTCGCTGAACGATGAAGAGAAAACCTCAAAGTAATCGTCACCAAAAGAAAACGGGCCATCAGGCCCGTTTTTTATTTCATCAGTGCCATGCTGGCTTAGAGTGATAAACCGAGGTTACTCACGCCTTCTTCACGCAGTTCATTGCGAATGCCGCGAATCATCTCAACATCACGCTCTTCTGCTTCTTTCAGTGCACGGAAGATAGCCCACTGCATGTCCCACTCGGCACACACAGATTCCATTTCTTTCTGGTTCTCGTTCGTCACTTCAACGCCGGTTTGCGCTTCTTCAAGCTGCGCCACACTTGCCACCGATTGCTGGCTGACTTTCAGCACAGATTCCAGCAGCAGGTCGCGGTCCAGCAGCGTATGGATCAGCGTCGACATCGACACACAGGCATCAATCGCTGGGTAAACCAGATAAATATCGAATTCTTCCGTGGTCGGGATCAGCTCTTCCAACTTCTCCAGTTGACGCTCAAAGTTGATTTTGGCGTTCTTAACCGTCAGCACTTCCCATACTGCATCCAAAAGCTGGCGGAATGCCTGAGGCTCCGCAAACTCTGTTTGTTGGCAAAAAGCCGCGTAGTTGGGATACATGCGCTCCACCAGCGCCGTCATAAAAGTGATATGCTGCCATGAGTCGAGTTTTTCGAGTCGCAGCTGGATCGGATTCTGTAACATGGTCTGCCGTCTACAGTGATTGCCGACGTGTAATGCCGGATAGGATTTCCGCGCAAGTGTACTTTATATACTGCAATAGCAAAAGGAACAGATTTGAACCATCTTTATCTTTGCTCAGCCCAACAAAAACGTTATCTGGCGTTATTGGAAGACGCCGCCCTACCCAATCTGCAAATCACCGAAGATATCAGCAAAGCCAATATCATCCTCGCAGACCCGCCTAAATTCGCCCCGAAGCTTGAAAAGGCAGACAACCTTCAGTGGTTACAGTCGACCTTTGCAGGTTGTGATGCCCTGCTGGCCAAACCAAAAAGTGACTATCAACTTACCAATGTGCGTGGGATTTTCGGCCCCTTGATGTCGGAGTATGTTATCGGTCAGCTTCTGACATTAACCCGCCATTTTGCCCATTACCACGATGCGCAGCTGGAAAGCAAATGGTCACCAGTGCCTTATCAGGGTCTGACCGGAAAATGCATGGTGATACTTGGAACCGGCTCGATTGGTGCGCATGTTGCCAAGACCGCACGTCATTTTGGGATGCAGGTGATGGGTGTGAGCCGCTCGGGAAAAGCCGTAGAAGGGTTCGATAACGTCATCACCAACGCCAACATGACAGACGCTTTTGCCAAGGCAGATGTGATTGTCTCAGTATTGCCTTCCACGCCGGAAACCAAAGGCCTGCTCAACCGGGATACGCTGTCTGCTTGCAAACAAGCCATTCTGTTTAACGTTGGCCGTGGGCCTGTGCTGGAAGAAGAAGGTCTCCTCGACGCTATCAAAGATGGAAATATCCAACATGCGGTGTTGGATGTATTCAGCAAAGAGCCGCTCGCACCTGAGCACCCGTTTTGGACGCATCCATCTATCACGGTCACGCCCCATGTTTCTGCCGAGAGCTTCCCGGAACAAGTGTTTGGTATTTTCGTCGACAACTACACACGCTGGCTAAATGGCGAGCCATTAAACTATCAAATGGATTTCACGCTGGGGTATTGATGACAAACACGCCTTTGGGAATCTTGTTGAAAGAGGTGCAAGAATGCCGCCACTGCGAAGCCCATTTACCATTGGGTCCGCGTCCTGTGGTGCAGGCTGAGTCTTCCGCTAGGTTGCTGATTATCGGTCAGGCACCGGGAACCCGCGTGCATGAAACCGGGATTCCGTGGAATGATCCCAGCGGTGATCGGCTGCGCGAATGGCTTCAGATGGGTAAAGAAAGATTCTATGACCCTGCTCAGGTCGCCATCATGCCGATGGGGTTTTGCTATCCGGGGCGCGGCAGTTCCGGCGACCTGCCGCCAAGACCCGAGTGCGCGCCAAAGTGGCACGCTGCGATTAAGTCCCATCTTCCCAATGTGGAATTGACCCTTTTGATTGGCGATTATGCGCAGCGCTATTATCTGGAAGGGAAGCCCAAAACCCTGACTGAAACGGTGAAAGCCAACGCTAACTGGTCACCGGACTTTATAGCGCTACCCCACCCTTCTCCCCGCAATAATCTGTGGCTGAGGAAAAATCCATGGTTCGACGCAGAGAGCCTGCCTATCTTGAGAAAACGTATTGATCAGCTTTTCTTATGACAATCAGCTTTTTTCTGAACACCAAATAATGTTAAACAACTTATGACTTTTAATTGATTGATTTTTAAATCATTAACTGGAGCGTACAGCTTTGCGAGGAATTTTCCCGGTGAACCTGTTCGATGCAATTTCGGTTAAATAACCAAAAATTTTCATCCATCAATAACTTGATCAGCATTTAACAAGTCAAACAGCTTTAACCTGTACGCCATTTTTGAAATGAAATAGCACTCCATCTAATCATTTGTTTTTAAATGAAATAAGCATCATGTACAGCTTTCTTAGGAAAATTCCCGACGAACCCTGTACAGGACGGCAGAAACGAAAAAGGCCAGCATCTGCTGGCCTTAATAAACGTGTACTGTGTTACTTGTGGTAAGGCTTGGAAAGCTCGTGTACCGCATCCACAAACACACCTGCATTTTCAGGCGGCACATCCAAGTGAATGCCGTGACCCAGGTTGAACACATGGCCAGTGCCGTTGCCGAAACCTTCCAGAATCGTCGCCACTTCCTGACGAATACGCTCTGGTGATGCGTAAAGCATGGATGGGTCCATGTTGCCTTGCAGCGCCACTTTGTCACCGATGCGGCGTTTGGCGTCAGCCATATCAATGGTCCAGTCCAGACCCACACCATCACAGCCTGTTGCCGCGATTTTCTCCAGCCACATCCCGCCGTTTTTGGTGAACAGGGTGACTGGTACGCGACGACCATCGTTTTCACGGATCAGGCCATCAACAATCTTGTGCATGTATTGCAGCGAGAAGTCGTTGTAATCACGCGGGGTCAGCACACCGCCCCAAGTATCAAAGACCATTACTGACTGTGCACCCGCTTTGATTTGCGCATTCAGGTACTCAATCACGCTGTCTGCCAGCTTATCCAGCAACAGGTGCAGGGTTTGTGGCTCGGCGTACATCATCTTTTTGATTTTGGTGAAAGCTTTTGAGCTGCCGCCTTCAACCATATAAGTCGCCAATGTCCATGGGCTGCCAGAGAAACCAATCAGCGGCACTTTACCTTCCAGACCTTTGCGGATAGTGCGAACGGCATTCATCACATATTGCAGTTCACCTTCCGGATCTGGCAGACCGATTTTTTCTACGTCAGCTTTACAGGTGATTGGGCGCTCGAATTTCGGGCCTTCGCCAGTTTCGAAGTAAAGGCCCAGACCCATCGCATCTGGAATGGTCAGAATATCGGAGAACAGAATAGCCGCGTCCAGATCGTAGCGACGCAGCGGCTGAAGGGTCACTTCACACGCCAGCTCAGCATTTTTACACAATGACATAAAGTCGCCAGCTTCCGCGCGGGTTGCCTTGTACTCAGGCAGATAGCGGCCAGCCTGACGCATCATCCATACCGGTGTGTAATCTACCGGTTCCTTCAACAGCGCACGCAAATAGCGGTCATTCTTTAGTTCTGTCATCGTCTACATCCTGCAAATTTGGTGGCGGTATTGTACCACCCTCGGAGGACAACAAAAGACACCCTTTGTGGAGGCGATCATAAATATTGTCTCTAGTGATACCGTACATTTGCCGGATCTTTAATGACATGTTAAATATTTGCACAAATAACAAAATGTCTGACAGACACTACCCATAATCGCATCTTACCCCCGCCTCCCTACGGCGGGTTTTTTTTGCCTATTACCCCCCTCCCTGTTGCGACACCTGAAGCGCGACACCTGTTGCATTCTGCTTCATCACCCTGACCAAGCAACCAATTAACCGATTGATTTAAAACAACACTCATGTTGGCACTTTACTTGCGATAGGCGAGCAAACCCATTGCAAAGGATGCAAAGTGATGACAAAAAATGCCACCTACTCATATTGGCTTGCTCTCCCCCTGCTATTCCTGCTGGCCATTTATTTTATTCCACCAGCTAACGCTGCAACATCAGACAGCGACTGGCCAAAATACCATCGACTGGATAATGGCTGGCGATACAGTCCTTTGTCAGACATCAATAAAGCCAATGTGGACAAACTCAAGGTGGCATGGATTCACCAGCCCGGGGACATTCAACATGGCTTACAGGCCACCCCTATTGTCCTTGATGGTGTCATTTATTACGTGGCAGCCAATAACAATGTCTATGCCGTGGATGGCGAAACAGGCGAAACACTGTGGCACTACCAGCCTGAACTCGACCCTATTGTGACCAGAGTGTTTTATCAAGCCGCCAGCCGCGGTGTGACGGTAGGGCATGGCATGGTTTATCTTGGCACTCTGGATGGACGTTTTATCGCCCTCAACCAGAAAACGGGTAAGCCCGTCTGGAAGCGCAAAATTACGGACCTGAAATCCTGCTACGGTTGCCTGTTTTCATCACCACCACAACTGGCGGGCGAGGTGCTGTATGGCGGAACAACAGGCGGCGACCAGCCTCAGCGGGGAAAAATTTATGCGGTCAATGCCCTTAACGGCCAACCGATTTGGGAGTTTGACACCATCAGTGATGATCCTGAAAGCTGGCCGGGCGACACAGGGAATGTCGGAGGCGGCGGAGCGTGGATGCCGGGTGTGTACGACGAGAAAACCGACCTCATCCATATTGGAACCTCCAACGCTGCCCCGGATTTTTTTGGTGAAGTGCGCAAAGGTGACAACAAATACACTGCGTCCTTACTGGCGATTGAAGCCAAGACCGGGAAGTTGAAATGGTTCTTTCAGGAGGTTCCTCACGATGTCTGGGACTATGACTCGGCGTATGAAATTGTCACCATTGAACACGAAAACCGGGATGTCATTTTCCATCTCAACAAAGGAGGATTCGTTTACGTTCTGGATAAAAAGACTGGCAAGCCTGTTAATATCTGGCCCCTTTCACAAACCTACAACTGGGTCGAATCAGTCAATCCAAAAACCGGAGAGTTGATAGGTCGCAACGAGCCTAAACTGGGTGAAGAAAAAGTTCTCTGCCCTTACCTTCTCGGTGCGCGCAGTTGGAACCACGGTGCCTATAGTCCGAAAACTGGGCTCTTGTATACCAATGCAATGGAAGTCTGTAACAAGATCATCGCCGCAGAGCAAAATCCCGAGAAAATTGGCATATCAGGTCTCTATCTAGGTGTTTCCCTGTTGGAAGCCGTAGCCCCACCGAATCAAAAAGCCAGTGCCCGACTCGATGCCCGCGACCCCATCACGGGTGAAGTCCGTTGGAGTGTTAATTATCCCATTCCTGGTTTAGGCAGTGTTTTAGCCACTGCAGGCGGGTTGGTTTTTAACGGAGATGTGTTTGGCAAAGTGTTCGCTTATGACGCTACTAACGGTGATGAATTGTGGTCTTTCAACACAGGGTCTGGTATTCGCTCAGGGATAATCAGTTACGGAAAAAATGGAAAACAATATCTACTCGTGCCAAGTGGCTTTGGCTCCCACGCCCCAGGCTTTATGGCAAGTGCGTTTCCTGAAGTCTCCGGCCTGCCCGGCGGGGCGGCGCTTATCGCATTCAGCATCGACAAATAAGGAGAATTTGCGATGAATAGGCCATTTACTTCCAACGCTCTAGGGCAATGTTTAGCATTGATAGGACTGGTATTGATGCTGCTCCTATCCAATGAAGCAATTGCTGTCGCCGTGCCAATCACACAGGAATCACCACTAAACATCCCCACCTTTGCTGCCGAAATAAAGCAGGGAGAAATCCGCTTCTACCAGAATTGTGCCTACTGCCATGGCGCAAAAGGAATTGGCGGGAAGTCTAAAAAGCTGCAATGCCGTGACTTTGAGGGTGATTACCTGTTTGACACCATTTCAAATGGGCTCCGAAGGGGCAGTCAGTTCATGCCCCCTTGGGGCGATACGTTTTCCGAGTCTGAACGGCTGGAGCTGGTCGCGTATATTCTTTCACTTCGCACCTTAGAGACCTGTCAGTGAAACCCATTTCAAAAAAGTACCTCCTTTGGCTGGTGATTGGCGGGCTATGGGCGATATCGCCCATAGCCCGTCCTTTTTCCCTTCTGGAGTCAGTGCAGCAAGCAGGGCTCCTTACCGTCTGTGCCTCCCGTGAGGCTCTCCCCCTTTCTGGCGAAGACAGCCCCAAAGGCGCATTCATTGAGATTGCCGAAGCGGTGGCCAAAGCATGGCATGTATCCCTGTCCGTTGAATGGATCTGGGCAAGGTATCAGATACGAAAGTCCGACTGCCAATTGATACTCGGTGTTGCGCTGGCACAAAATCCACAAACCCATGCCCGCTTTGCCCCAGCGCTACTTGAGCATAATCTTGTTTGGGTGCAGGCTGTGCCGAACTCCTATGAACTTGCCTCACTCCCAGACAACCTGCGAGTTGCAGTCTCTTCAGGGTCAGCCGCCCACCGGAAAATGCTGGAGCATCTGCCAAACAATCAACTCAGGGTAGGATTCGGCAATGACCAAGATATGCTGAGCGCAGTTATGGCTGGTGACGTGGATATGGCTATCGTCTCGAATCTCTCGTTTTCATGGTTTATCCATCAGTTGGCCAATAATAAGGGGCGGTTACGCGCTTCGCCATTTCCTGACACTGAGCAGGTCATTTCCTATCCCATGACCATAAGTATCCGCCATGCTGACTCGCTGGACGAGTCAGATGTTCGTGAAGTACTAGAGAATTTGGAAGAAAGTGGCACGCTAACCGAGATTTTAAGCCAGTATGGTCTGACATTGAGCCCAAGGTTTTCAGACGCCGATGCCAGCCTCCCCCGCCAATATCAGGAACCTATTGGGAAGTCGCCTCGCCACAACATCATTACTGGTCAATAACGTTGAATTAGCGTTTCCCTTGCGGTTGGTAGTGACGCCCGATTCTCTCTTTTTTCATCCTGCGATGGATAGTGGATCGATCCACTCCCAAAGCACGGGCAGTTTCTGAAATGTTCCAGTTGTAGGCTTCCAGTGTTGCCAACAGCTCTTGCGTGACGGAGGAAACACACTGTGGCCGCCCTAACCCTGTTTTAATCTCTTCGGGTAAATGCTCTGGCTGGATTTCACCCTCAACACAAAATGCCAACGCGAAGCGGAGCGTATTCTCTAGCTCCCTGATATTGCCCGGCCATGAGTACTTTTCAAGCAGATCGCCCGCCAGTGTTGAAACGTGTACTGGCTTATCTGTCAGTCCCGTTAGAATCTGTCCCGCCAACCACAATATATCCGAGCGCTCGCGCAGGGCGGGAATTGTAAGGGTCGCTCCGTTGATGCGATAGAAAAGGTCTTCCCTAAAACTGCCATTACTTACCAGATCTGGCAAAGCTTTATGAGTAGCTGCAAGCACCCGGAATGACACAGGGATCGCTTTGGTCGCTCCCACTGGAAGCAACTCTCTTTCGGCGAGAACCCTGAGTAACCTTGCCTGAAGCGACAAGGGCATATCCCCAATTTCATCCAAAAACAGGGTGCCGTTGTTGGCCTGTTCAATCAGCCCTCTTTTGCCTTTGCTGCGCGCGCCGGTAAAGGCACCGTCTGCATAACCAAAGAGCTCGCTTTCAATCAGACTTTCGGGGATCGCTGCACAATTGATGGCAATGAAAGGGCCGGATTTGCGTGACGAACTCTCATGAATGGCTTTAGCCAAAAACTCCTTCCCTGTGCCGGTTTCCCCGTTCAGCAGAAGTGGCAAGTCCGACATTGATAGCGTGGTCGCTTTGATTGCCAAATCCGCCATCTTGGCATCATCACCATAAAGCGATGCCAAACTGCCACTCACGACTTTTTTGCGCCGCTGTATTGAAGAAGGCTGCGGGGCTATAGCATGGGCAAACCACAAATCACCATGAATGGTGGCCAGCAACCTTTCTTCCGTGGGAAGTGCACGGCTGAGCGCGGGAAGCTCATTGATATCGAGATTGAAAAAGTCCGACAGCAAGCAGCCTAGTATTGCGTGTGGTTGCCGCCAGTCATTGCCTTTAATCCGCGAAAGCAGGCGTTGGGTACTATGTGTCATCCCAATAATCCGGCCTTCCGCATCCACCGCCATCGCGCATTCAGGGTCGACATCCAAAAACGCCGGAGATTGACTGAGCCGGATTATCCAGTCCCGCCTGAAGGTATTCATCAACGACGCCATCTCGATGCGACGCGTGCAGGAAGTGACAAGCTGCAAGGTCAATGCCTGGCTGGCTTTGGGCTCAGGGCTTTGGAGCGCAGAGATATCGAGCACAGCAGCAAGTGAACCGTCTACATCGTAAATAGGCGCAGCCGTGCAGGAGAGTGGCGAATGCGTGGCATCAAAGTGATCGCTCTGGTGCACCGTCAACGCTTCCCCGGTGTAGATACAGGAGCCCACACCACAGGTTCCTGCCCGCGCTTCAGACCACTCTGCCCCAAGGTAAAGCCCGGCTTTTTTGAGCTCCCAAGTGAGCGATGCATCACCCTGATAATCGACAGTGACTCCCTCAGCATCGGTCAGCATCAACACATAACCATGATCAGCCACCTGGTGATACAAGGCATCGAGTCCGTACTTTGCCGTGCGAATAAGCTTATCTAGCCGTTCCCTATGCTCCTTGAGCTGGGTATGGGGAACAATATATGCCTCCTGCATCACCACAGGATCAAGGTGATAATCGTCGATACACCGTGTCCAAGACGTGGCAATGACATCGTCACGGGATGTTTGACTCCCTTCAATAACGCTTTGCACTTCCTTGATGTGTTCACTGACTCGCATAGTGACTGCCATATGCTACCGCTCCTGTCATTTGGTTAATTATTAACCAACAACAAAACAGTCATACAACTCTGTACAACGATAAAGCCGACTTTCCTGCTCCGATTTCTCACTCACAACACAGAATTTATTTCCCTGTGACATCCACTACCTGATAACGCCACACCTGTTGCACGCCGAGGCATCAGTGCCACACATCACCGTAAGAATAAAAACAGTAAAACCATGATATTTATGAATATATTCAAGAGTCACTGGTTGGCACGCATCTTGTTCAGTCCCTTCCACCAGCCAAGGATGAGGAATGACTGTGACAGGATTGACAGTAGGGATCATTGCCAACCCCATTTCTGCCCGCGATATTCGCCGGGTGATTGCCAAAGGCGCAAACCTGCAACTGACAGACAGAGCCAACATGGTACTTCGCATTCTGACAGGACTTGCTCAGGGTGGCGTTGAGCATGTGGTGATGATGCCAGAACGGGCTGGCCTTAGAACGCATATAGAACGTGGATTACATCAGGCTTCGCTGGATAGTTTCCGAATGCCAGATGTGCGCTGGCTCTCCATGCCTGTTTCATCCACGGCGCAGGATACCCTTGATGCCAGCCATGCCATGCGCGAACTCGGTGTTTCCGCGATTGTCGTTCTTGGCGGAGACGGTACTCACCGTCTGGTGGTCAAAGCCTGTGGAAACATTCCCATTTCAGGCGTTTCCAGCGGCACCAATAATGCCTTTCCACCACTGACAGAGCCCACCATCACCGGCATCGCCACAGGCCTTGCAGTATCAGGGAGAATTCCACCCTCTCAGGCTTTTGAAGCCAATAAACTACTGGAAGTGAGGGTTAACAACACCCCTGACATTGCCCTTGTCGATGCCGCTATCGTGCAGGAGCGTTTTGTCGGTGCCCGCGCTGTCTGGCGGCCAGAAAGCCTTCGAGAGCTGTTTGTTACCTTTGCCGACCCATCACTGATTGGGCTTTCTTCCATTGCCGGTCTAATCCAGCCCATCGCACGCAAAGCGCCTATGGGCATGCACCTTACGTTTACCCGTCCACAAGAAGCACTTTATTCCGTCAATGCGCCACTCGCTCCCGGATTGCTGACGCCAGTTCATATTGAGCACAGCCAGCTTTTTGAACCCGATTTACTCATTACGCCTGTCAGCCAGCAGGGCTCTTTCGCCCTCGACGGCGAGCGGGAACTGCCATTTGGCCCTGACGATAAAGTCTCAGTCACCCTCAAACATGACGCTTTCAACACGGTCGATGTGCCGCGCTGTATGACCTTTGCCGCTGAGCATGGCCTGCTTCGCTTTCCATCGACACACACAACGACAACATTAAGGAGAAACTCATGAGTGATAATCCATTTCCACTCTCTCGTGAACAGTTGCTGGACGCATACCGGATGATGAAAACCATCCGCGATTTCGAAGAGCGCTTGCACGTCGATTTTTCCCGTGGCGACATTCCGGGTTTTGTACACCTCTATGCTGGTGAAGAAGCCACGGCCGTTGGCATCATGATGCATTTGAATGACAACGACCGCATCGCTTCCACTCACCGCGGACACGGTCACTGCATTGCCAAAGGCGTGGACGTGCACGGTATGATGGCCGAAATCTATGGCAAGGAAACCGGGTCCTGTCGCGGCAAAGGCGGCTCAATGCACATTGCGGATTTATCCAAAGGCATGATGGGCGCCAATGGCATTCTAGGTGCTGGCTCCCCATTAGTATGTGGCGCCGCCCTTGCCGCAAAACACCTTGGCCACGGCGGTGTGGGCATCAGCTTTACCGGTGATGGCGCATCCAACCAGGGCACCTTTCTGGAAAGCTTAAACCTTGCTGCCGTCTGGCAACTCCCAACCATTTTTGTGATTGAAAACAATGGTTATGCGGAATCAACCTCCGTGGATTGGGCGGTAGCCTGTGACTCCTATGTCGACCGCGCAACTGGCTTTGGACTGCCGGGCGTCACTGTCGATGGCACGGATTTCTTCGCTGTTTATGAAGCCGCTGGAGAAGTCATCAAACGCGCCAGAAACGGCGGTGGCCCCTCCATGCTCGAGTGCAAAATGGTGCGCTTTTTTGGCCATTTTGAGGGGGATGCCCAGACCTACCGGGCTGACGGCGAAGTGGAAGATATCCGTACCAACCGCTGTTGCCTGAAACTCTTCCGCCAGCGCGTGGAAGAAACTGGCCTTATCAACGCTGACGAATTCAACACCATTGATGGCGAAGTGGCCGCACTTATCGAAGATGCCGTTCGCGCTGCGATTGATGCGCCACAACCACCAGCAAGTGCCCTACTGACGGATGTTTACGTCAGCTATTCAGAATAACAAGGAGAGTGATGATGGCCAGAACACTATCAATCAAGGATGCAATTAACGAAGCAATTGATCAGGAAATGTCCCGTGATCCTAACGTCATTATGATGGGCGAAGACATTGTCGGTGGTACCGGCGCACCGGGTGAAGACGATGCATGGGGTGGCGTACTTGGTGTCACCAAAGGGCTTTATGCCAAACATCCTAACCAGATGATGGATACGCCTCTGTCGGAAAGTGCCTATGTGGGTGCTGCCATTGGCGCTGCTACCTGCGGGCTCCGTCCGATCGCAGAGCTGATGTTTATCGATTTTATGGGCGTCTGCTTCGATCAGATTTTCAACCAAGCCGCCAAGTTCCGCTATATGTTTGGGGGGAAAGCGGAAACGCCAGTTGTTATCCGCGCCATGTGCGGTGCTGGCTTCAGAGCCGCAGCACAACACAGCCAGATGCTCACGCCTCTTTTCACCCATATTCCAGGGCTAAAGGTGGTTTGCCCGTCAAACGCCTACGATGCCAAGGGACTGCTTATCCAGTCCATCCGAGACAATGACCCAGTTATCTTCCTCGAGCATAAAAATCTCTATGCCACCGAATCTGATGTGCCGGAAGCCCCTTATGCTATTCCTTTTGGCGAAGCCAATGTACTTCGTGAAGGTAAAGACGTCACCCTAGTGTCTTATGGCCTGACCGTAACACGTGCAATGGAAGCGGCTGAGCAACTGGCGAAGCAAGGCGTGCAATGTGAGGTGATTGACTTACGCACCCTCTCCCCACTTGATATCGATACTGTGATGGAAAGCGTCGAAGAAACAGGTCGATTGGTGTGTATCGATGAAGCCAGCCCACGCTGCTCAATCGCTGCGGATGTTTCTGCACAGGTGGCTGAGTCAGCCTTCTCGTCACTAAAAGCACCGATTGCCATGGTGAACCCTCCCCATACGCCCGTGCCTTTCTCTCCATCGCTGGAAGACATCTATGTACCGACCGTTGACGACATTGTCAGCGCAGTAAACCGAACGATGGGAGCGAATACATGAGTGAGAAAATCATACCTGTGGTAATGCCCAAATGGGGGCTTTCCATGAAGGAAGGCACCCTCACAGAATGGCATGTCGACGAAGGGGATACCATTGAAGTCGGTCAGGTGATCATGGATGTGGAAACCGACAAGATTGCCAGCGAGGTGGAAGCGCCGGATGCCGGGCTCCTAAGACGCAAGGTCGCTGAGGAAGGTGACGTCTATTCGGTTCAGGCTCTGCTCGGTGTACTTGCGCCACCAGAGGTAACAGACGATGAAATCGATGCCTATATCGCGGCCTTTGTTCAGCCCTCCTCCGAAGGAGGAGATGAGGAAGAAGCGGCCTCAGCCTATGCATTTATCGACACCGATGCAGGACGCATTCGCTACAGTCATATGAATGCCGACGCCTCTGGAACACCTTATGTGCTGATACATGGCTTTGGCGGTGACTTGGATAACTGGTTGTTTAATTTGGACGCCCTTGCCGAAAAAGCGCCTGTGTTGGCGCTTGATCTTCCAAACCATGGACAGTCCGCGATTTCAGCGGAATTGCAGTTTAGCAACCTCATCAATACTGTCGTGACGGTGATGGATAAGCTCGATATTGAGGGAGCCCATTTGGTCGGACATTCAATGGGCGGGCTTATCTGTGGTGAACTCGCAAGGCTTCACCCCGATAAGGTCGTTTCGCTCACTTTGATTGGCAGCGCTGGCCTTGGGAAAGACATCAACAGCAACTACATCCGTGGCTTTGTCGATTCAGAAAGCCGGAAAACCCTAAAACCTGTCTTGCAGCTGCTTTTTGCAGACAGCAGTTTGGTCACGCGTAATCTGGTCGATGATGTGCTCAAATACAAACGGCTCGATGGTGTAAAAGCTTCACTGGACGCGCTCGCCGATCAGCTTTTTGTGGATGGCACCCAAAGCGTTGCGCTGAACTTAGATGTGACTCCGTCACCGCTTGTGATTTGGGGCGAGTCGGATGCGGTAATCCCTGCTTCGCATGCTTCAAACACCAGCAATGCAGAAGTGCACGTTCTCGCAGGGGCTGGGCATATGGTGCAAATGGAGCAAGCGGCAGCAGTCAATGCCCTCATCCTTTCCCACACCCAATAACGCTTCGGTAACCACTAAAAAGGGATGCTGCTCTGCATCCCTTCAGTCTATCCTTTGACGGCTTCAATTAAACGTCTGGCAATGGTGCCTTCCGGTGCCACCAGCGGCAGGTCATCGACATCAAACCACTGCGCGTCCGTGAGCTCTTCATAGTCTGGATTAATCTCACCGCTCTCATAGTCTGCGACAAACCCCATCATCAGATTGGAAGGAAAAGCCCAAGGTTGACTGTCAAAGTAGCGGATGTTGCTGACGTCTATTCCTGTTTCTTCCTTCACCTCACGGGCAACGCATTGCTCCAGCGTCTCTCCTGCTTCTACAAAGCCGGCAATCACTGTATACATACCGTTTTTATGGCGAGGATGATGAGCCAGCAGAATTTGACCGCCCTTTTTAACAGCCACAATCACACAGGGAGAAACCCGTGGGTAATGAACTGTCTCACAGGCATCGCATACCATCGCAGGATGAGACGGCTCAAAACGGTTTTTACTGCCACAACGGCTACAAAACACCTGAGAATCACGCATGTAATCAATCTGAATAGCTCGCCCTGCGAGATTGAACAATTCCCCGGGCAGGTGTAACAAAGATCGCAATCCACCCAACTCAGTTTCAGATGCATTATGTTGCTCATACGCATACACAACCTCATGCCCATCAAAGTGTCCTATGGCGTAGCTTGCCTTAACCCAATTATCCAATTGATTTTTTGAGATAAGTGGCAGGTTGTGATCCGCCAACCAGAGTTGTCCTTTAGTTACACAACACAGATATACAAGATCTTTTTGATCAGACATAACAACACTTCGATCCTTGCTTGGCCGGGCGATTTGAGGCACTCTAAAATCAGTAACCTGATGTTAGACAATTGATGGCCTGATTGATATGGCTGTAATCCTATAAAAGCGCTCAGGTGCGCTGATCATGAGGAACGTGGTCATGCTAAATAAACTCGAAAAAGCACAACAGCAGTGGGGCGGTTACAGTGATGTGATCGACTACTGGTTAACGTTAAGACAGGAACTGCTGGTTCAATACTGCAAAGTGGCAGGCCTTTCTGGCAACAATAAAAACTGTCTGCCAACCGAAGAAGAATTGAATCGCTTCTGTGAAGTTTTGGTGGACTATATCTCCGCTGGTCACTTCAAAATCTATGACATGGTCATGGAGCGTTGGAAAGCCACTGGTTTCTCAACCAACGAAGAGATTGATGGTCTCTACTTACATATAGTAGAAACGACAGAGCCCCTTCTGAACTTCAATGACAAGTACAGTGGATTTGTCTTAGATGACGACAATTTCGCGGGTTTTGACAACGACATCTCTACTGTTGGCGAAATCATGGAAATACGCTTCGAAAAAGAGGATATGCTGATCCAGCTGATTGCGGACAGCTTAGCAATTCCTCCCGGCGCTTAATATTTAACGTTTTCAGGCCTTCCGGTTGATGATATCCATCAGCCGGCCTTTTAGACCCCGCTTCTCGCTTCTCGCTTCTCGCTTCTCGCTTCTCGCTTCTCGCTTCTCGCTTCGCAAATAGTCTCTGACTTACTGAAAATCACGCAATAAAAAAGGCATCCCGAAGGATGCCTTTTATCAGTCATGACGCGAGATTAGTTCTCGTCGCTCAGACCTGCGTTCAGCAGTGCTGCCAGATCCTGAGATGCTTGTTCAGCATCGATTTGCGGAGCTACTGGCTCTTCTACCACGTTGCGACGCGCTTGGCGTGACTTGTGGTAAGCAAAACCGGTACCCGCAGGGATCAGACGACCAACGATAACGTTCTCTTTCAGGCCGCGCAGTTCGTCGCGCTTGCCTGATACAGCTGCTTCGGTCAGTACGCGGGTCGTTTCCTGGAACGATGCCGCAGAGATGAACGATTCAGTTGCCAGAGACGCTTTGGTGATACCCAGCAGATCGCGCTCGAAGCTTGCAGGCTGTTTGCCTTCCGCTTCCAGCATACGATTCGCGATAGTGACGCGAGAGTATTCTACCTGCTCGCCTTCAAGGAACTCAGAGTCGCCTGAAGACAGGATAGTTACCTTGCGCAGCATCTGACGAACGATAGTCTCGATGTGCTTGTCGTTAATCTTAACGCCCTGCAGACGGTAAACGTCTTGTACTTCGTTGGTGATGTACTCAGTTACCGCACGCACGCCACGAAGACGCAGAATATCGTGTGGAGATTCTGGACCATCGGCGATGACGTCACCTTTCTCAACCTTCTCACCTTCGAATACGTTCAGCTGACGCCACTTAGGAATCATCTCTTCGTATGGAGAACCGTCAGTTGGCGTGATGATCAGGCGACGTTTACCTTTGGTTTCTTTACCGAAGGAAACTGCACCCGTGATCTCTGCCAGAATTGCAGGCTCTTTAGGCTTACGAGCTTCGAACAGGTCCGCAACGCGTGGCAGACCACCGGTGATATCTTTCGTACCGCCAGATTCCTGAGGAATACGAGACAGAGTATCACCCACACCTACGTTTGCACCGTCTTCCAGCTGGACAATTGCTTTACCAGGCAGGAAGTATTGTGCAGGCATGTCAGTACCAGGGATCATCACAGCGTTACCAGATGCATCAAGCAGTCGAACGGTAGGACGCATGTCTTTACCCGCTGACGTACGCTCTGCAGCGTCCAGAACAACCATTGAAGACAGACCAGTCAGTTCATCCGTTTGACGTTGAACGGTTACACCGTCAATCATGTCAACGAACTCGATACGACCTTCTACTTCAGTGATGATCGGCATGGTGTGCGGATCCCAGTTAGCCACGGTTTCGCCCGCGTTAACTGCATCGCCATCCAGCTTGCTCAGCACACAACCGTATGGCAGCTTGTAGCTTTCCTTGGTACGGCCGAACTCATCAACGATAGTCAGCTCAGATGCACGTGAAGTAATCACCAGCTTGCCAGCGTTGTTGGTAACGAACTTCGCATTGTGCAGGTGCATAGAACCGTTGTTCTTCACCTGGATGCTGCTTTCTGCTGCCGCACGAGATGCCGCACCACCGATGTGGAACGTCCGCATCGTCAGCTGGGTACCTGGTTCACCGATTGACTGTGCCGCGATAACACCAACAGACTCGCCGTGGTTAACCAAGTGACCACGAGCCAGGTCGCGACCGTAACAGTTTGCACAACAACCGAAGTCAGTTTCACAGGTTACGACAGAACGCACTTTCACCTGGTCAACAGAGTTTTGCTCCAGGATGTCACACCACTTCTCATCAAGCAGGGTGTTGCGTGGCGCCAGTACTTCGTCAGTACCAGGCTTGAGTACGTCTTCTGCAACCACACGGCCCAGAACACGCTCACGCAGTGCTTCTTTAACGTCACCACCTTCGATAACTGCCATCATGTTGATACCTTCTGAGGTACCACAATCAGTTTCAGTGACCACAACGTCTTGAGCTACGTCTACCAGACGACGAGTCAGGTAACCGGAGTTCGCAGTCTTCAGTGCGGTATCCGCAAGACCTTTACGTGCACCGTGCGTTGAGATGAAGTACTGAAGTACGTTCAGACCTTCACGGAAGTTTGCAGTGATTGGCGTTTCGATGATCGAGCCATCTGGTTTCGCCATCAGACCACGCATACCCGCCAACTGACGAATCTGTGCAGCAGAACCACGAGCACCTGAGTCGGCCATCATGTATACGCTGTTGAACGACTTCTGCTCTTCTTCTTCACCATCACGGTTAATCACGGTGTCGAAAGACAGGTTATCCATCATCGCTTTAGCAACTTGTTCGTTCGCTGCAGCCCAGATATCGATAACTTTGTTGTAACGTTCGCCAGCAGTAACCAGACCAGACTGGAACTGCTCCTGGATCTCAGCAACTTCAGCTTCTGCCGCTTCGATCAGGTCGTATTTCGCCTGTGGGATAACCATGTCGTCGATACCAACAGATACACCAGACAGTGCCGCGTAAGCGAAACCGGTGTACATGATTTGGTCAGCGAAGATAACGGTATCTTTCAGACCCAGTGCACGGTAACAGGTGTTCAGCAGAGCAGAGATTTGCTTCTTGCCCAGCGCCTGGTTAACGATGCTGTATGGCAGGCCTTCAGGCACGATTTGCCACAGCATTGCACGACCAACAGTGGTGTCTACCAGCTCAATTTTCTCAGAGCGGTTACCCATTTCGTCGAACAGCACTTCTTTGATACGAACCTTAACGCGTGCGTGCAGTTCTGCGCTGCCAGTACGGTATGCTTTTTCAGCTTCCGCAGGGCCAGACAGGTAAAGTGCTTCACCTTTCGCGTTAACTTTCTCACGGGTCATGTAGTACAGACCCAATACAACGTCCTGAGAAGGTACGATGATTGGATCACCGGACGCAGGAGACAGGATGTTGTTGGTCGACATCATCAGAGCACGCGCTTCTAGCTGTGCTTCCAGTGTCAAAGGTACGTGAACAGCCATCTGGTCACCATCGAAGTCGGCGTTGTATGCCGCACAAACGAGTGGGTGCAGTTGGATTGCTTTACCTTCAATGAGCACTGGCTCAAACGCCTGGATACCCAGACGGTGAAGTGTCGGTGCACGGTTCAGCAGTACTGGGTGTTCACGGATAACTTCATCCAGAATATCCCAAACGACCGCTTCTTCGCGCTCTACCATCTTCTTAGCCGCTTTGATGGTGGTCGCTAGACCACGAGCTTCCAGCTTGCCGTAGATAAATGGTTTGAACAGCTCAAGTGCCATCTTCTTAGGAAGACCACACTGGTGCAGACGCAGGTATGGACCAACGGTGATTACCGAACGGCCAGAGTAGTCTACACGCTTACCAAGCAGGTTCTGACGGAAACGACCTTGCTTACCTTTGATCATGTCAGCTAGAGACTTCAGAGGACGCTTGTTCGAACCAGTAATGGCACGACCACGGCGACCGTTGTCCAGCAGGGCGTCAACTGACTCTTGCAGCATACGTTTTTCGTTACGTACGATGATGTCAGGTGCAGCCAGATCCAGCAGGCGCTTCAGACGGTTGTTACGGTTGATAACACGACGGTACAGATCGTTCAGATCTGATGTCGCGAAACGACCGCCATCCAGTGGTACCAGCGGACGCAGATCCGGCGGCAGTACTGGAAGAACAGTCAGGATCATCCACTCAGGATTGTTTCCAGACTGCAGGAATGCTTCAACAAGCTTCAGGCGCTTGGTGATTTTCTTGCGCTTGGTTTCAGAGTTGGTTTCTTCCAGCTCTTCGCGCATCAGTTCAGCTTCAGCTGCCAGATCCATGTTCGCCAGCAGGGCTTTCACTGCTTCGGCACCCATACGAGCGTCGAATTCATCACCCCATTGCTCCAGCGCGTCCAGATACTGTTCTTCAGACAGCATTTGGCTACGCTCAAGATCGGTCATGCCTGGTTCGATCACAACGTATGATTCGAAGTACAGAACACGCTCGATGTCACGCAGAGGCATGTCCATCAGCAAACCGATACGGCTAGGCAGTGATTTCAGGAACCAGATGTGGGCAACAGGTGAAGCCAGCTCAATGTGACCCATACGCTCACGACGTACTTTGGTCTGAGTAACTTCAACACCACATTTTTCACAGATCACGCCACGGTGCTTCAGGCGCTTGTATTTACCACAAAGACATTCGTAGTCTTTTACCGGGCCAAAGATACGTGCACAGAACAGACCGTCACGCTCAGGCTTAAAGGTACGGTAGTTAATGGTTTCTGGCTTTTTAACTTCACCAAAAGACCATGAACGGATCATGTCTGGTGAAGCAAGACCGATTTTGATTGCATCAAATTCTTCGGTCTTGTGCTGTGCTTTCAGAAACTTAAGTAAGTCTTTCACATTCGGCTCCTGTGAGGAGTTGACCCATAAAAGTGCAGACACTCTGCACTTTCATATTGATACCGGAAATTCCCTTTGTATTTGAGATGCTGCCTTATTGCTGCATCTCGTTTTACGCTGGGAAGTGCAAATAAGCCTGGGCTTATTCGTCTTCCAGCTCGATGTTGATACCCAACGAGCGGATTTCTTTCAGCAGTACGTTGAAAGATTCCGGCATACCCGGTTCCATGCGGTGATCGCCGTCGACGATGTTCTTATACATCTTCGTACGACCGTTCACGTCATCCGACTTAACAGTCAGCATTTCCTGCAGGGTGTATGCTGCGCCGTATGCTTCCAGCGCCCACACTTCCATCTCACCGAAACGCTGACCACCGAACTGAGCTTTACCACCCAGCGGCTGCTGAGTAACAAGGCTGTAAGAACCGGTAGAACGGGCGTGCATCTTATCGTCAACCAAGTGGTTCAGTTTCAGCATATACATGTAACCAACAGTTACAGGACGCTCAAACTTCTCACCAGTACGACCGTCGAACAGGTTCAGCTGGCCAGATTCTGGCAGATCACCCAGTTTCAACAGTTCTTTGATTGCCGGCTCTGGTGCACCATCGAACACAGGGGTTGCGATTGGCAGACCGCTTCGCAGGTTCTTGATCAGCGTATGCACTTCTTCGTCAGTCAGCGTACTGATGTCCACTTTCTGACGCGTGTCACCCAGATCGTAAACCTTCTGCAGGAACTCACGGAATTTCGCCAGTTCTTGCTGCTCTTTGATCATCTTGTTGATCTTGTTACCGATACCTTTCGCCGCCAGGCCAAGGTGAGTTTCAAGGATCTGACCGATGTTCATACGAGACGGTACACCCAGTGGGTTCAGTACGATGTCTACTGGCTCACCGGTTTCGTCATACGGCATGTCTTCAACAGGGTTGATCTTAGAGATAACACCCTTGTTACCGTGACGACCCGCCATCTTATCACCAGGCTGGATGCGACGTTTAACAGCCAGGTATACCTTAACAATCTTAAGGACGCCCGGTGCCAGATCGTCACCCTGAGTGATCTTACGGCGTTTGGTGTCGAACTTCTTATCGAAGTCAGCTTTCAGTTCGTCGTACTGCTCAGCCAGTTGCTCCAGCTGAGTTTGCAGTGCTTCGTCGTCAAGAGTCTGAGAAAGCATCGCCTGACGATCCATGTTCGCCAGTTTGTCTTGGCTGTAACCAGCATTTGCCAGTACGCCACGAACACGTGCTACCAGACCACCTTCCAGAATAGAGAACTCTTCTGTCAGGTCTTTCTTGGCTTCTTTCAGCTGCATTTCTTCGATTTCAAGCGCACGCTTGTCTTTCTCTACACCATCACGGGTAAATACTTGTACGTCGATAACCGTACCAGATACGCCGTTAGGAACACGCAGAGAAGAGTCTTTCACGTCAGACGCTTTCTCACCGAAGATTGCACGTAGCAGTTTTTCTTCTGGAGTTAGCTGAGTTTCGCCTTTAGGCGTCACTTTACCTACCAGAATGTCGCCGCCTTTCACTTCCGCACCGATGTATACAACACCAGATTCGTCCAGCTTAGACAGCGCAGCTTCACCCACGTTAGGGATGTCAGCAGTAATTTCTTCGCTACCCAGTTTAGTATCACGCGCCACACACTGGAGTTCCTGGATGTGGATGGTAGTCAGGCGGTCTTCCTGTACTACGCGCTCAGATACAAGGATGGAGTCCTCGAAGTTGTAACCGTTCCAAGGCATGAACGCGATACGCATGTTCTGGCCAAGTGCCAGTTCACCCAGATCAGTCGACGGACCGTCGGCCAGTACGTCACCGCGCTGCACAGGCTCGCCTGGCATCACACATGGACGCTGGTTGATACAGGTGTTCTGGTTAGAACGGGTGTACTTCGTCAGGTTGTAGATGTCGATACCTGCTTCGCCTGGTACCAGCTCATCTTCATTAACCTTAATAACGATACGTGATGCGTCTACGGACTGAACCATACCGCCGCGTTTCGCAACAGCTGTTACGCCCGAGTCAACCGCTACTGCACGTTCAATACCAGTACCTACCAGCGGCTTATCAGCGCGCAGAGTTGGTACTGCCTGACGTTGCATGTTCGCACCCATAAGTGCACGGTTAGCATCGTCGTGCTCAAGGAATGGGATCAGAGATGCCGCCACCGATACAACCTGGTTGGTTGCAACGTCCATGTACTGAACATGGTCACGTGGGTGCAGACCTGATTCACCTTTCTGACGAGCAGTGATCAATTCATCTGTGAAAGAGCCGTCTTCGTTCAGCGCGGCGTTTGCCTGCGCGATAACGAACTGACCTTCTTCAATCGCAGATAGGTAGTCGATGTCATCGGACACTTTACCGTCAACAACTTTACGGTAAGGCGTTTCCAGGAAGCCGTACGGGTTAGTACGCGCAAACGCTGAAAGCGAGTTGATCAGACCGATGTTTGGACCTTCAGGTGTTTCGATAGGACACAGGCGACCGTAGTGGGTTGCGTGTACGTCTCGAACTTCAAAGCCTGCGCGTTCACGCGTCAGACCGCCTGGACCCAGTGCAGAAATACGACGCTTGTGCGTGACTTCTGACAGCGGGTTGTTCTGGTCCATAAACTGTGACAGCTGAGAAGAGCCAAAGAACTCTTTAACCGCCGCAGAGATAGGCTTAGCGTTGATCAGATCCTGTGGCATCACATTGTCGAGATCGCCAAGGCTCAGACGCTCTTTAACCGCACGCTCAACACGTACCAGACCTACACGGAACTGGTTCTCAGCCATTTCACCAACAGAGCGGATACGACGGTTGCCCAGGTGGTCGATATCGTCCACCTCACCGATACCGTTACGGATATCGATCAGCTTGCGCATCACTTCAATGATGTCATCGTGGCTCAGTACGCCCGGACCGGTCATTTCTTCACGAGTCAGGGAGCTGTTGAACTTCATACGGCCTACCGCAGACAGATCGTAACGATCTTCTGAGAAGAACAGGCTTTCGAACAGCTGTTCTGCTGCTTCACGCGTTGGTGGCTCACCAGGACGCATCATGCGGTAGATTTCAACCAACGCGGTCAGACGGTCAGTCGTGCTGTCGATACGCAGGGTATCAGACATGTACGGACCGTGATCCAGGTCGTTGGTGAACAGGGTTTCGATCTTCTTATGGCCAGCCTGAGACAGAAGCGCCAGAGTTTCCAGGCTCAGCTCTTGGTTAGCACCCGCGATGATCTCACCGGTTTCCTCGTTGATGTAGTCACGTGCAGCAACTTTGCCCACGATGTACTCAACAGGGACTTCAATTTGTTTCACGCCGTCTTTTTCGAGCTGGCGAATGTGGCGCGCAGTGATGCGGCGACCTTGCTCGATGTATACCTTACCGTCAGCTTCAATATCGAAGCTCGCAGTTTCACCACGAAGACGATCAGGTACCAATTCCATCACCAGTGACTTGCCTTGAACTTCGAAAACAACTTTCTCGAAGAACATGTCCAAGATCTGGTCGGTGGTGTATTCCAACGCACGCAGGATGATCGATGCAGGCAGCTTACGACGACGGTCAATACGTACGTACAGCAGATCCTTAGGATCGAATTCAAAGTCCAACCATGAACCACGGTATGGAATGATACGCGCGTTATACAGCACTTTACCTGAGGAATGGGTTTTACCCTTATCGCTGTCGAAGAAGACGCCCGGGCTACGATGCAGCTGGGATACGATAACCCTCTCAGTACCGTTAATAACAAAGGTACCATTGTCCGTCATGAGTGGAATTTCACCCATGTAGACTTCTTGCTCTTTGATGTCTTTTACGGTGCCAGCAGGTGCATCTTTGTCAAACATCACCAGGCGCAGTTTAACGCGCAGTGGTGCAGAGTAAGTTACGCCACGGATCTGACATTCTTTAACATCGAAAACTGGCTCACCGAGACGATAGCTAACGTATTGCAGCTCGGAATTGCCGTTGTAGCTCTGAATCGGAAAGACAGAGCGAAAGGCAGCTTCAAGACCGTATTGCCCTTCTGGATCCTGCTCGATAAACTTTTCAAAAGAATCAAGCTGGATCGACAGCAAGTATGGCACGTCCAGAACTTGAGGACGCTTACCAAAATCCTTACGGATACGCTTTTTCTCGGTATAAGAGTAAACCATAGGGTTCCTCAGCTCGCTGATAAGTGACCCAAACTGTCCAGACTGAGGGACAGTAACTAATAACCACCGTTTACTGTAGGAACATCAGAGGGTTAATTCCGATGTATTTGCATGGTCAGCAGTGACTAAACGGGGTGCAAAATTCACCACTGCCCTACAGCGCAAAAAGGCCGGTGGCTATTTAGCCACCAGCCATTAGCCTTTTCAGGCTAAGAAGCTAAGCAATAATTACTTAACTTCAACAGAAGCACCAGCTTCTTCCAGATCTTTCTTCAGAGCTTCTGCTTCTTCTTTAGAAACAGCTTCTTTCAGAGGTGCTGGAGCGCCGTCAACAACTGCTTTCGCTTCTTTCAGGCCCAGACCAGTCGCGCCGCGAACTGCTTTGATTACTGCAACTTTGTTTGCACCAGCAGCAGTCAGGATTACGTCGAATTCAGTTTGCTCTTCTGCAGCTTCACCAGCAGCAGCGCCGCCAGCAACAACTGCTGCAGCAGCAGAAACACCGAACTTCTCTTCCATAGCTTCGATCAGTTCAACAACTTGCATTACAGACATTTCTGCAACTGCGTCTAGGATTTGCTCGTTAGTGATAGACATAACAATTCTCTTTAAAGTCAACAATTAGTTTAAATAGCAACCAGTAAAAAGCAATGCGAATTACGCAGCTTCTTTCTGATCGCGAACAGCCGCGATAGTGCGAACCAGCTTGCCAGCAGACGCTTCTTTCATGCACATCATCAGACGTGCGATAGCTTCGTCGTAAGTTGGCAGCGTTGCCAGTACGTCAGCGTTAGTCAGCGCGCCTTCGAATGCAGCAGCTTTGATCTC
This sequence comes from Grimontia indica, assembly GCF_000333895.2. Taxonomy (GTDB): domain Bacteria; phylum Pseudomonadota; class Gammaproteobacteria; order Enterobacterales; family Vibrionaceae; genus Enterovibrio; species Enterovibrio indicus. The sequence continues at coordinate 70,168 of NZ_ANFM02000052.1, forward strand.
GAAATCTTTGTTCTCTTTCGCGAAGTCTTTGAAAAGACGCGCTGCAGCACCTGGGTGCTCAGTAGAGAACGCAATCAGTGTAGGACCGACAAAAATGTCTTTCAGACATTCGTAGTCAGTACCGTCTACTGCACGACGAGCCAGTGTGTTACGAACAACTTTCATGTAAACACCCGCTTCACGCGCTTGTTTACGGAGAGAAGTCATCGCGCCAACTGTTACGCCGCGAGAATCAGCTACAACTGCAGACAGGGCACCGCTGGCAGCTTCGTTGACTTCAGCAACAATTGCTTTTTTGTCTTGAAGATTTAATGCCATTTGGATTTGCTCCTGGATTGTTTTTACACCACTCGCTGCTTCACAGCAGGAGAGTAATTACGGCGCAGATCCAAGAAAGAAATATATCTATCATGTTCCTGGCACCGTCTACGTAGGTAACGATTAAGTCTTACTTATGTAAGACGCCTACGGTCTTGGACGAAGTTCGGCAAGCCGAACTTAGCCATAAATTTGAAGCGACGAATTATACAGCAACTCATCGCTTCAAGCAATTAGTTTGCTTGTGCGTCCAGAGTATTCTGGTCAACCGCAACACCTGCACCCATAGTGGTAGAGATGCTTACTTTCTTGATGAAAGCGCCTTTCGCTGAAGAAGGCTTAGCTTTCTTCAGAGCTACCAGCAGAGCTTCCAGGTTACCTTTCAGCTTGTCAGCGTCGAAGTCAACCTTACCGATGGTGGTGTGGATGATACCGTTCTTGTCGTTACGGTAACGAACCTGACCAGCTTTAGCGTTCTTAACTGCTTCAGCAACGTTAGGAGTTACAGTACCAACTTTCGGGTTTGGCATCAGACCGCGAGGACCCAGGATAGTACCCAGTTGACCTACAACGCGCATTGCATCTGGAGATGCGATAACTACGTCGAAGTTCATTTCGCCTTTCTTAACTTGCTCAGCCAGGTCTTCCATACCAACGATGTCAGCACCCGCTTCTTTAGCAGCTTCAGCGTTCGCACCTTGAGTGAATACCGCTACGCGGATGTCACGGCCAGTACCGTGTGGCAGTACAGTTGCGCCACGAACGTTTTGGTCTGATTTACGTGCATCGATGCCCAGGTTAACAGCAACGTCTACACTTTCAACGAATTTAGCAGTAGCCAGTTCTTTCAGAAGAGCAACAGCTTCGTTGATGTCGTACTCACGAGTCACATCAACTTTCTCGCGGATTACGCGCATGCGCTTAGTCAGTTTTGCCATTGTCTTAACCCTCTACTACCAGACCCATTGAACGAGCGGTACCAGCGATTGAGCGTTTCATCGCTTCAATGTCTGCACCAGTCATGTCTTTCGCTTTAGTTTCAGCGATTTCCTGGATCTGAGCGTCGGTAACAGTACCAACTTTCTCAGTGTTAGGACGGCCTGAACCAGACTTGATACCCGCTGCTTTCTTCAGCAGAATTGCTGCAGGTGGAGTCTTCATTTCGAAAGTGAAAGAACGGTCGCTGTATACAGAGATAACTACTGGAGTTGGCAGACCTTTCTCTAGAGATTCTGTACGTGCGTTGAACGCTTTACAGAATTCCATGATGTTCACGCCGTGCTGACCCAGAGCTGGACCAACTGGTGGACTTGGGTTAGCCATACCAGCTGCAACTTGCAGCTTGATGTAAGCTTCTACTTTTTTAGCCATTACTAAATACCTAAATTTGGGTTCAAACGTCTACTTTTGACAAGCAGACTCCCCGTTTAACAAAAGGGCGCGAAATTGTATTCAAATTTCGCGCCCCTCGCAACTGTTACCGAGCAAAAAATGTTCAGGATTTTTCTACTTGGCTGAATTCCAGTTCTACCGGTGTCGCACGGCCGAAGATAGATACAGATACCTTCAGGCGGCTCTTTTCGTAATCAACTTCTTCTACCACACCGTTGAAGTCCGCAAATGGGCCTTCAGTAACACGGATAACTTCACCCGCTTCATACACAGTTTTGTGTACTGGCGACTCGCTCGCTTTCTCCAGACGGTTTAAGATAGCGTCTGCTTCTTTATCAGAAATCGGCGCTGGGCGATCTGGTGTACCGCCGATGAAGCCCATTACACGTGGTACGCTACGCACCAGGTGCCATGACTCATCGTTCATCAGCATCTGAACCAGAACATAACCTGGGAAGAACTTACGCTCGCTCTTGCGACGCTGACCTGCGCGCATTTCAACCACTTCCTCGGTCGGTACCAATACCTCACCAAAGAAGTCTTCCATCTCGTGCATTTTGATATGTTCTTTCAGCGACTTCGCTACACGGCCTTCAAAACCAGAGAAAGCCTGAACAACATACCAACGTTTTTTTGGAGCTTCGCTCATGTAGTTAACCTCACACGCCAGTGAATAGGCGGACCAGACGGACCATGATTCCGTCGATGCCCCACAGGATGAGCGCCATGACGACAGTGACAGCCAGAACGATGAGAGTGGTTTGCAAAGTTTCTTGGCGAGTAGGCCATACCACTTTACGCACTTCCATACGCGATTCACGTGCAAAGGTGATCGCTGCTTTACCTTTGGCAGTCAGTGCAGCAACACCACCAGCGGCGGCAACTAACACAACAACTGCAGCAGCACGTAGCACGACAGACATATCACTGTACAGGCTATTTCCCACCACCGCTACGGCCAATAAGGCAAAGACCACAACCCATTTCAGGGCGTCCATTGACCCGGTTTGGGCTTCAGCATTCGCTTTCATACATTCTACCTGTAACTAGTCTACTTCATAGACGACAACAACCTCGCGTCAGCGAGGTAAAAGAACAAGGAAAATAGCTTTAGATTCATATGATCGCCTATTTTCTTATCCCTAAAACAATGTTCACTGCGGCAAATCGGTGAAAAAAAGTCCAATCCAAAGATTTGGCGCAGAAAAAGGGCATCAAATGATGCCCTTTTTGCTAGTGTGTCGTCAAATCTTATTCGATGATTTTAGCAACAACACCCGCGCCAACAGTACGGCCGCCTTCACGGATTGCGAAGCGCAGACCTTCATCCATCGCGATTGGTGCAATCAGAGTTACAACCATCTGGATGTTGTCGCCTGGCATTACCATCTCAACGCCTTCTGGCAG
>NZ_ANFM02000051.1 GCF_000333895.2 Grimontia indica
TTCGATAAGTAGTTATTCTACAATCAAATTTTTCAACGCAGTTATCGAGCATTTTAACAAGCTAGGATGAGCAGATATTTACTACGATTGGTATAATAACTACCAGCGCTTTGCTGCATCCTCATCACTGTCTCGCGCTTCAATCCAGCGCTCTTGATCAGTCAGGCGTTCTTTTTTCCAGAATGGCGCTTTGGTTTTCAGGTAATCCATCACAAACTCACATGCTTCAAACGCAGCGCCACGGTGCGCACTGGAAACACCCACAAACACAATTTGGTCACCGATATCTAGAGCACCTACACGGTGGATAACACGAACATGTGTCAGCGGCCATCGTGACTTGGCTTGCTCAACAATCTCAGCCAAGGACTTTTCCGTCATGCCCGGGTAATGCTCCAGGGTCAGACCCGTGACATTGTCGCCAAGATTCATGTCGCGAACTTTGCCGATGAAGGTCACGATAGCGCCATCGCCAGCATGATCATTCAATCGCTGGTATTCATCTGCGACGGAGAAATCCTGTTCTTGTACTGAGATCATTGATCAGCCTCCGGTCACCGGTGGGAAAAAGGCAACCTCGTCACCTGCTTTCACTGGCGATGACAACTCAGAAATGGTCTGGTTGATTGCTACCAGAAGCTTACCCTGCTCTAGAGCAAGAGCCCATTTGTCGCCTTTTGCGGCAAGATGCGTGCGGATTTCTTCCGCTGACTGGAATTCACCTTCCAGTGTAAGTGATGCCGTACCGACAAGCTCTTTAACTTGCGCAAAAAAGAGTACCTGAATCATCCTTCCACCTTAAAGTGTCCTGATTTGCCGCCTGTTTTTTCCAGCAGACGAACCTGACTGATAACCATGTCTTTTTGCACAGCCTTACACATGTCGTAGATTGTCAGTGCTGCCACTGAAGCAGCCGTCAACGCTTCCATTTCAACACCTGTTTTACCGGAAAGCTTACAAACCGATTCGATACGCACCTGCGAAGTTTCTGGCAAAGCCTCCAGTGATACTTCCACTTTCGACAACATCAAAGGATGACAAAGAGGAATCAAGTCCCATGTGCGCTTAGCAGCTTGAATGCCGGCTATACGTGCAGTTGCGAACACATCACCTTTGTGGTGCTTGCCTGAAACAATTAGCGCCAGTGTATCCGCCGCCATGGTCACAAATGCTTCCGCGCGTGCCTCTCGAACCGTTTCCGCTTTCGCGGAAACATCCACCATGTTTGCCTCTCCAGAGGCATTAATATGTGTAAAGCCGCTCATGAACTATTTACCTAGGTGCGGCATGAAGTTACATGGACGATGGCTCGCATCCAACTGCTGCTTAATAATGCCATTCCAACCAGTGCGGCATGCCCCTGTTGAACCTGGCATCCCAAAAATGACAGTGTGGTTAGCAAAACCGGCAATCGCGCGAGACTGAATGGTTGACGTGCCAATTTCTTGGTAAGAAATCGCGCGAAACAGCTCACCAAAACCTTCCACTTCTTTGTCGAAAAGTGGTTTCAGCGCCTCTGGCGTGCTGTCGCGGGAGGTAAACCCAGTACCACCAGTGATCAACACAGCCTGTACGTTTTCGTCAGCAATCCACTGGGAAACAATCGCGCGGATCTTGTAAATGTCATCAATAACGATTTTTTTATCCGCCAGTTGATGACCCGCATCTTGCAGCGCATCAACCAGGAACTTGCCTGACGTATCGTTTTCTTCAGTGCGAGTGTCGGAAACAGTCAGAACTGCAATTTTTGCAGGGGAAAACTCAGTAACAGCGTGACCCATAAAATTTGAACCTCAATGAATGATGTCTTGAACGGCGTTATCCGCCGATAGAAGCCAGGTGCGGCGTCATGCCTGTGTGCCCCTGATCTAGAAAATGACTTTGCTTTTTGTTTGCCAAAGCGTTCTGAATACGTGCAATCAGCGCCTTTTCCTGCGTATCGTCCTGAAGCAAGTCACGGAGTTCGACACCGTAATCACCAAACAAGCACATGTGGAGCTTGCCCACGGCAGAGACGCGGAGACGATTGCAAGAATCACAGAAATCTTTCTTGTACGGCATGATAAGACCAATCTCACCGGTATAGTCTGGATGGCAGAATACCTCTGCTGGACCATCGCTTTGATTGCGGACCTTCATAATCCAACCATTAGCGATCAAGTGATTTCGGATAGACACACCAGACACGTGGTGATTCTCAAACAGGGAATTCATCTCGCCCGTTTGCATCAACTCGATGAATCGTAGTTGGATTGGCTTATCTTTTATCCAATTCAGAAAGGCGGGTAACTCTCCGCTGTTCAGGTCTTTCAGCAACACAGCGTTGACCTTTACCTGCTCAAACCCCGCATCGAAAGCGGCATCAATACCACGCATCACCTGATGGAATTTATTCTCACCGGTGATCTGATGGAACATACGAGGATCAAGACTATCAACACTGACGTTGATATTAGTCAGACCCGCCTTATGCCATTCCTGTGCATACTTCTCAAGACGATAGCCATTGGTTGTCATGGCAATTTTCTCAATGCCCTTCTGCGCGGAGATCATCGAAACAATGTCAGTGAAATCTTTGCGCAGCGTGGGTTCCCCGCCCGTGATACGCACTTTAGAGGTACCACAATCAGCAAACGCAGCTACCACACGATGAAGCTCATCCAACGTCAGGAAGCTTGAGTTTTTTTGCGTAGGCTTATAACCGTCCGGCAAACAATACGTGCAACGGAAGTTACAGACATCAGTAATAGACAACCTCAAGTAATAAAACTTGCGATTGAAGGAATCTTCAAATTGAACAGCCACGAAACACCTTTCCAAATACGGGAGACGGACACATTTCTATGGCCGCCCTGGTGACTCAGGGTCACGGCCTAACCCGCATATTCTGGCGAACTTAGCGAGATAGGCTTCGGAGTTACCTGCGTCCGGTATTATCACTTGTGACAATAGAACCGGAGCTTTATGCATAATCTAGCAAAATTTATCTTTTGCTAACAAGAAATGTCCCTCACTTTCGTGCAGATATGCCAACGCCTTAACTTTTTACTCACTGTCTCAAAACACAAACAGATCTGAGACGGAACCTTAACGCACAATTTTGTCACAACCGATGTGTGGGATGTCTATTTGGACTTGGAAACGGAAATTTCAAGCCAACACCTCTTTTCCGATCCATACTCAATCAAGGCAAAACGTGATGTCATTGCATTTTGATAGTTCGCCAATCGCAAATTCGAATTGCATTTTGCGACACGGAAAATGAAATGTCCGTAAAATCAGTCATGTAATGTCTGGGCATTGAAATTGCACTATCGATTGTACGACACGGGTATTTAAGTAGTTCCGATTAAACACATAAGAAAAGGTGGCTCAGGGAAGAAGTGCTAAGCCACCAGCAAAAACCGGGAGCTAATGATGACAATTACTTTGCCAATCCTCTTCAACAACCGTCATATCCTTCCTTCCGGCCGTCTGCCGTTGCGCGTGACACCGGGAGAACAGTTGAACACCGTGAAGTATGCGATGCGTAACGGCATGGACATCGGCGTTTGCATGGACGAAACCAGCCCTATTGGCGCAGGTATTGGAACAAGGGTCACTATCGAAGATTTCAGCGTGGCTGCAGATAGCGGAGCGCTAACGATAACAGTATGCGGTCACGAAAGCTTTGTGATCGACAGCATTAAGGAAAACGAAGCTGGCGTTGTCGAAGCCGTCTGCCAAACTCTACCAGCATGGCCGGAACGTGCAGTCAGTAACGACGCTCAACCTTTGGCAGAGCGCCTGCTGATTATGTTTGAGCGCTATCCTGAGCTGAGCTCGTTGCACAAAAAACCAAACTTTGATGACTTAAGCTGGCTTTGTCAGCGCTGGTTGGAATTGCTACCAATACCCGCGAGTGAAAAACAAGTTCTCATGGCTGCTCATACCTGCAGTGACACCGCAGAATACCTGCTCAGCCTGATGAAAGATCCTCACTAATCTTTCCCACCCTCACCGCTTAAAAAGACCAGTTCAGACTGGTCTTTTTTTGTTCTTTGCGTGACCAGAAACTTAAAAATCGGTTAAAAAAGCGAGAGAAACCGAATTCTTTTTCGAGTCATACCTTATTATTGGCAATAGAAATGATTAAAAACGAAGTGCGATGAAACAACCAAAACAAAAAATCGTTGCTGTTGGCGGTGGGCATGGCCTAGGTCGTGTCTTGTCAGCGTTGCGCGAGCACGGAGAGCATGTCACAGGTGTTGTAACAACAACAGACAATGGCGGCTCTACCGGCCGGATACGTGCCTGCCAGGGCGGGATTGCCTGGGGTGATACCCGAAACTGCATTAATCAGCTGATCACTGAACCTTCAATCGGTTCAATGATATTCGAGTACCGGTTTAAAGGTAACGGTGAGCTTGATGGTCATAACTTGGGCAATTTAATGCTGACAGCATTGGACAACCTGTCTATCCGCCCACTTGAGGCTATCAACCTCATTCGGGATATGCTCAAAGTATCCACCCATATTGTTCCGATGTCTGAGCACCCTGCCGATCTGGCTGCGCAAACCAGCACAGGGGAAGTGATTGCAGGCGAAACAGATGTCGATGAATTACCTGAACCACCAGCTCGTTTGATGTTGGAACCGGTTGTTCCAGCAACCAAAGAAGCGGTAATGGCTATTCAAGAAGCAGATCTGGTGGTATTGGGACCTGGAAGCTTCCTCACCAGTGTCATGCCGCCTCTGTTGTTGCCGGAAATAAACCGGGCACTCAAGCAAACGCAAGCCAAAGTTATCTTTATCCGAAATCTAGGAAAGGAACACGGGCCTGCAGGGCAAATGTCTCTCAAAACCATGCTGAATTGGTGTGAACGCTCTATGGGTGGTCGCGGAATAGATTTGGTATTGGGACCGGATATCGATGAAGAGCTCGGCGATGAGCACCAGCAAGTGGTGGCAGACTTGGCCTCTGCCAACCACCAGTGGCGTCATGACAGGGACAAATTATCCCAGTCGATCGAGCAGATCTTGCTGACCTGCTAACGCTTTATATTGAACTGCAGTACCCTGCAGCATTGTTGTCAGACGAGGCAATTGGTCATGAACCCATGATTCTTGGCCTTGTTTGACACGAGATTCACACTCACGTGCCAATTCTGCCAATTCGTCTGCGCCGAAACTGGCCGCACTACTTTTGATTGCGTGGCTAATTTCACGTACCTGCATTGCGCTTGGTGCTTCTGAAAGTTGATCTGAATATCGGGTTAGTTCGTCACTAAATACCACGAGAAGCGAAGATACCGTGTCTTCGCCTACTTCAACCGCCAGCCGCCGCAACGTCTCATGATTCACTGTCGACGCCATAACTCAGTTCCTTTTTTCTTGTGATTCTTGCCAACTTTGCAGCTTGCGATAAATAGTCGATGGGCTCACTTCCAACAGGCCTGCAGCCTGCGGGATGTTTCCATCACACGCGTCAATCGCAATTTGTATCGCTCGCTTTTCAACCAACCAAAGAGGTTCAATGTCAGCTTTCGTCACTGTCCCCTGGTTTACTAACGCTGGCGCGACAGCAAAATTTTCGTCGCGCGAAGGAGCAATTGCAGCTTGCGCAGTTGCTCTAGCAGGAGTAGATGCAATTTTGACACCAGAAACTGTATTTAGCGGCGGTGGCAGCATTTGTTCTGTGACTTCTCGCGCATTGTGTAACACGACAATATTGCGAATAACGTTCTGCAACTGGCGAACGTTTCCGGGCCATTCGTAGGTCAACAGACGGCTGGTCACCTCAGCATTGAAGGTACGAAAATCTTTTCCTTCCTCCATCGCAAACATCAGCAACAACGATTGCGCGATCTCAACCACGTCTTCACCACGATCACGCAGAGGAGGCAATGCCAACGGAATAACGTGTAGTCGATAGTAGAGGTCCTCACGGAAATTGCCCTTCAGCACTTCTTCCCAAGGGTCACGGTTTGTCGCACAAACAAACCGCACATCGACTTGTTTTACTTTGGAAGAACCTACTTTCTGGAAGGTTCCCGTTTGAATAAAACGCAGCAGCTTGGATTGAAGATCCAAATCCATTTCGCAGATTTCATCCAAAAACAGGGTACCACCATCGGCCATTTCCGCCGCGCCTTCGCGCTCGGACGCAGCACCAGTAAAGGCACCTTTTACATGGCCAAACAATTCACTCTCAATGAGATCTTTGGGTATCGCTGCACAGTTGATTGCCACAAACGGCTTTTTGGCACGCGAGCTTGCCGCATGCACGGCCTCCGCACACACCTCTTTACCTGTGCCACTTTCACCCGTAATGAATACCGTGGCTTTACTCGGTGCTGCCGAGTCGATAACACGATAAACCGCCTGCATCGGAACACTGTGACCAATAAAGCCGTAGTATGCTCCCTCAGGTGATTGCCCTCCGATTTTACTCTTTGGTTTCAGTGCGTTATTGACAGTTACCCGTAACAAGTCCGCCTCGCACGGCTTGATCAGAAAATCACTCGCCCCGTAACGCATGGCTTCAACTGCCGCATCAATTGATCCATGCGCAGTCATGATCACCACCGGAATGTCTGGGTGGTGTTGTCGAATTTCGGACAGCACGTCGAAACCGGAAATATCAGGCAAGCGCAGATCCAAAAGGACTAATGAAAAACTGCCTGAAGAAAAATGGTGAATGGCCTCTTGGCCAGTACTTGCAATCTCAACCTCAACATCAAGTGGGTTAAGATAAGACTTGTACAAAGCAGCCACTGAAGCGGTGTCTTCCACCATTAAAATGCGTTTTTTGGCGCCAGAATCTAGCATTGAACCCCCGCCATCGATCCCCAAATAAATCTATCTTTTTATTAGAAAGTCAGTACCAGTATAACGCCGATTTTTGTCTACACAGCACTATCGGCGCGTTTTGCATTGCAATTTGCAAAAGAAATTGCAAATAAGATTGTTCTAATGAACCGAAATTGCGATATTGAGCGGTAAAAATGTTGGCACACTTACTGCATTATTAAAAGCGACCCTTCTGGGTCACCTAGCCAACTGACGTTGTTTGTGAGCACTTCGTTCACTGAAACAAGATAGCCAACCGACCTATTTGCGGTTGGCTTTTTTTTAGCTGTTTCGAATGAATAACGCACGCAAATCAGCGATTTCGTCTCGCAAGCCCGCGGCTGTTTCAAACTCCAGGTTCTGGGCAGCCTCATACATTTGCGCTTCCAACTTCTGAATCTGTGCCTCGATCTGTTGAGGTGATTTAGCCACATAAGCCGCATCATCTTCTGCCACTGCCTTAAGTGATGCAGACACTTTCGGTTTTTGAGGTCGACGCTTGCCGCCAAGTTCCATCACATCTGCAATTTTTTTATTCAACTTCTGCGGTACGATGCCATGTTCTTCATTGTGTGCCTGTTGTTTGGCTCGGCGACGCTCAGTTTCCTCTATCGCGCGCTGCATCGAGCCTGTGATAGTGTCACCGTAAAGAATTGCCTTACCTGCAAGGTTACGCGCCGCACGCCCGATCGTCTGGATAAGCGAACGGTCTGAACGCAGGAATCCTTCTTTATCCGCATCCAAAATCGCCACCAACGATACCTCCGGCATGTCGAGACCTTCTCGCAGCAAGTTAATCCCCACCAGAACATCAAATTCACCCAAGCGTAAGTCCCGGATGATTTCCACCCTTTCTACCGTATCGATGTCTGAGTGCAGATAACGGACAAGCACGTCGTGCTCTTCCAGATACTCAGTAAGATCTTCCGCCATGCGCTTGGTCAGTGTGGTCACCAACACGCGCTCATCTTTCTTCGTACGGAGACGAATTTCAGAAAGCAAATCGTCCACTTGAGTCGATACGGGGCGCACTTCTATTTCTGGGTCAAGAAGACCCGTTGGTCGCACAACTTGATCTGCGATTTCACCATCTGATTTCTCGAGTTCGTATTTACCCGGCGTTGCAGACACATAGACGGTTTGCGGTGCCAGTGCTTCGAACTCGTCAAACTTGAGCGGGCGGTTATCCAGAGCTGAAGGTAATCGGAAGCCATACTCCACCAGCGTTTCTTTGCGCGAGCGGTCACCTTTATACATCGCGCCTATCTGCGGCACAGTCACATGCGATTCGTCGATGATGAGAAGGCCATCAGCGGGCAGGTAGTCAAACAGCGTTGGTGGTGGTTCCCCTTCCGTTCGGCCACTCAAGTAGCGAGAGTAGTTCTCAATGCCAGAGCAATAGCCCAGCTCCTGCATCATTTCGAGGTCAAACAGGGTGCGTTGGGAAATACGCTGCTCTTCAATCAGCTTATTGTTCTCCAACAGAACTTTTTTTCGGTCAGCTAATTCAACTTTGATGTGCTCAATGGCGTCGATAATTTTCTCACGCGGCGTCACGTAGTGAGTTTTCGGATAAATCGTCGCCCGAGGCAGATTACGTTCAGAAATCGCTCCCGTCAGCGGGTCGAAGACACTGATGCATTCCACTTCATCATCAAATAGCTCAATGCGAATAGCATCGCGATCAGATTCAGCAGGGAAGATATCAATCACTTCACCACGAACGCGGAACGTACCACGACTAAAAGCCTGATCGTTCCGGGTGTATTGAAGCTCTGCAAGCCGGCGTAGAATCGAGCGCTGCTCTATCATGTCACCACGGCGCAGGTGCAGCATCATCTTGAGATAGGAATCAGGATCACCCAGACCGTAAATCGCAGAGACGGAAGCAACAATCACGACATCGCGGCGTTCCATCAGGGCTTTGGTTGCGGAGAGACGCATCTGCTCAACGTGTTCGTTGATAGACGCATCTTTTTCAATAAAGGTGTCGGAAGCGGGCACATAGGCTTCAGGTTGATAGTAGTCGTAGTAAGAAACGAAATACTCCACCGCATTTTCCGGAAAGAACTCTCGCATCTCACCGTATAACTGCGCTGCCAGCGTTTTGTTAGGCGCCAGTATCATGGTTGGACGTCCCGCTTCGGCAATCACATTGGCCATGGTGTAGGTCTTCCCCGACCCCGTCACACCCAACAGCGTTTGGTGTGCAAGACCAGAATCCAGTCCGTCCAACAACTGGTTGATGGCGGTAGGCTGGTCACCTGCCGGTTTAAATGGCGATTGCAGTTTAAAAGTCTTGCCCATCTTGCTTCCGTGACTCAATCATCAAACCACTCATTTTGCGCGCTCAGTCCCCTAAGTCAACTGACAAGATACTGACAAGGCTCGGAGTTGTTGACACACTCGGTTTCCACACCGAAGATCTCTTCAATACTAAAGAGGTCGGCACAGCCCACCAACATGAATATCTGAGGAAAATGATGAAAAAAGTAGCGGTAGTAACCGGTGGCTCAGCAGGGATCGGCCTCGCGGTCGTCGATGGATTTATTGCAGAGGGATACACCGTTTACTCGCTGGATATTCAGCAAAGTCCTCGCGGATACTGGGTGGATTGCAATGTGACGGACTCGGCTGCTGTCGATGCCGCTTTTAATGTGGTCATTGCAAAGGAAGGTCAGATTGATGCCTTGGTGTGTAACGCCGGTATCCATTTCAGTTCAAACATCGAAAATACCAGCGAAGAAGATTTCGATCGCGTCATGAGCATCAATGTCAAAGGCGCTTACTACGCGATTCGTGCTTGCCTGCCAGCCATGAAAGCAGCGAAATCTGGCAGTATCGTGCTGCTTGGTTCAGACCAATGCACAATCGCTAAAGGCAATTCCTTTGCTTATAACCTGAGTAAGCACGCGATTGCGTCGATGGCAAAAACCACTGCGCTGGATTATGCCCTGTTCAACATTCGCGCCAACGCCGTGTGTGCAGGCACCACAGAGACGCCGCTTTATCACAAAGCAATTGATGCCTACTGCGAACGTTCGGGAGCAGATAAAGAAGCAGTCCATAAAGAAGAAGGCAATCTACAACCACTGGGACGTATCGCTCAGCCGGAAGAAGTGGCCAATATGGTCGTTTTCCTAGCCAGCGACAAAGCCAGTTTTATCACTGGCAGCCTTCATGCTGTTGATGGCGGCTACACGGCTCAGTAACCATGAAATTTATCGATCCTCACCTGCATTTATTCGATCGCCAGAAAGGTAAATACGGTTGGCTGCAAACTGGCAATCCCCCTTTCTGGCAGGATAAAGCCGTTATACAAAGGGACTTTTCTGAAGCAGACTTGCAGGTTTCTGCACCCGCAGAACTCGCTGGCTTTGTGCACGTTGAAGCAGGGTTCGATAATCAAGCCCCCTGGCGAGAAATTGAATGGCTGGAAAGTACCTGCCAATTGCCATTCAGAAGTATTGCCTGCGCTGATCTGACTCTCTCTTCCGAAGCCTTCAGTGAACAAGTGACACGCTTAAAAACGCTGAGCTCTGTGGTAGGGGTCCGACATATACTGGACAATGACGCAGTAGCCTTGTTAAGCAATCAGCAGGTAAAGCGGAATCTCACACATCTAGAGAAAGAAGGTTTAATCTTCGAAGCACAGTTTGATGCCAACGACGATAGAGCTGTTGCTGCATTTCTCGATGTCATTGGTCAATTACCTTCTCTCAATGTTGTCCTTAATCACGCTGGCTTTCCACCACCAGCAGATTCATCGGGTTGGAAGGAAAATATTGGGAAGCTTTCTGGTTTGAATAACCTTTGGGTGAAGGCATCAGGTTGGGAAATGACGGACAGACACTTCCCGGTTAAAGCCATTGCACAAACCGTCGAAACTTTAGTTGCAGCATTTGGACATGACCGAGTCATGCTGGCGAGCAATTTCCCTCTGACACTGTTTAGAACGTCTTACACCGGGATTTGGCAAGACTATCTCGCACTCGACTTTCCTAAGGAAGCTCTCCACAAGATCATGTATCAAAACGCTTCCACGTTTTATCGTCTCTAGGATCTATTGATCCTTTGGCTGAACGGCAGAGAAAAAACAACCCGCTCAAAGGCGGGTTGTTTCGTCATTATCCCATCGAGCGATTACTTAATCTCAATACGTGGTGAGCGCATGACCACTTCATCGTTCAACTCAATGCCGATACCCGGCTCTTCTGACACCTCAAAGAAGCCATTCACCGGCTGAGGATCCTGAATACATAGCTCGCGGTTCCAGGACTTAATCGCATATGTATGATGCTCGTGGATCAGGAAGTTAGGAATTGCCGTTTCCAGATGCAATGAAGCCGCAGTCGCCACAGGGCCACCACAAACGTGCGCCTGAATGCGAACATCGAAGATATCTGCGTAATCACAGACTTTCTTCGTTTCAGTAAAGCCGCCACACAGGCCGATATCCGGCTGCAGCACGTCAACGCTTTGGTCTTCCAGATACGGGCGCACACCCCAACGGTTATACAAACGCTCGCCACCGGCAATTGGCACGTTAACGCGGTCAGCCACCTTCTTATGCAGGGAATGGTTGAGGTAGTTCACCGGCTCTTCGTAATACATGCAGTCGAACTCTTCAGCGATCTCACCCAGCTGAATCGCCGTTGTTGCACCCGGCAAGCTGTGGCATTCAAAAATGATGTCCACTTCGTCACCTACCGCTTCACGAATGGCTTTCATACGCGCGCGGTACAATTTCATTTCTGCACGGGAAATGATTTTGGTGCGCTCGTAGTAGGTGTTGCCATCTTTGTCGTACATGATGGGGTCAACCTTGACCGCATCATAACCTTCAGCAATCGCTTTAAGCGCCGCTTCTGCATACTCTTCCGGCTGTGACAGTGCTTTGAACTCTTTGTCCCAATCAAACTGAAGCTGAGAAGCATAAGTACGCAGCTTGTCATTTACCTTACCACCCAGAAGTTGGTAGACAGGAAGGCCAAGTGCCTTTCCTTTGATGTCCCAAAGCGCAGTATCAATCGCACTCATCGCGGCATAGACAACAGGACCACCACCTAATCCCCAGAAACTCTCTCGCAACATACGCGACCACAACATTTCTGTCTGAAATGGGTCATGACCAATTAAGAATGCCTCGGCCATTTCTTTAATCATGTTTGCGGCTGCGCTATGCCCCAAATCGTAAGCAAGGCCTGCCTCGCCCACACCACTGATCCCTTCATCAGTGTGAATACGCACAAATACCGGGTTCCAAGGCGGTCTTTCCGGGCAATGAATATCGAAAACTTCGACTGACGTGACTTTCATCCATGTACTCCAAATCGTCTTTTTATTTTGTCTTTATTCCATAAAGCTTGGGTCAATGCGCCAAGCTTTTCGAAGAAGTGATGGCCAGGCAAGCTGCCCGCCTGTCGCACCGGAATGAACAACATTTGCCTGAGCAAAAATATTGTCCTGAATAGGCTGAGGAACAGAAACGGCTTCTTTGCCTGCTGCCTGCAACATTAACTGAACTTCGCATGCGCGCTGCATATCGTAAAAACGCATGAAGGCGTCGCCCACGGTTGGGCCTAAGGTTAAACCACCATGGTTAACCAGCAACATATGATTGGTGTTACCAAGATCTTCCTGCAATCGCTTTCGCTCATCTGCATTCACCGCAAGACCTTCGTATCCGTGATAAGAAAGCGAAGGCAGTGAAAACATCGAATACTGGCTAAGCGGTAATAAACCTTCTTTTTGGCTCGCGACCGCAATGGTCTCATTGGTATGCAGATGGATCACACAGTGTGCATCAGAACGCACTTCATGGATTGCACTGTGAATGGTGAAACCGGCAGGGTTAATATTGAAAGGGGTGTCGTCGAGGATATTTCCATCCAAATCGACTTTTACTAGATTCGAAGCGGTGACTTCGTCAAATGCCACACCAAAGGCATTCACCAGATAAGTATCGGTATCAGGTATACGTAAAGAGAGATGCGTATAGATAAGGTCATCCCAGCCCATATGGGCGACGAGACGATAGCAAGCCGCTAGGTCGACTCGACGTTGCCATTCAATCTCGCTGATTTTTCCTTTGAGGTTCAGTTTGGGTAGCGCTTCCACAGTTTATTCCTTTTTTGCTCGTTCCCTGCCCTTTCAGCTTGTCTTATTTGTGCTCGGCAGGCAAATAACTGGCGAATTTGTGCGGCCTTGGGAAGAAAATAATTAACACAGGCAATGTGCACAACTCGAAATTATCATTTACCGACGATCAACTGGACAAAAATCATTCAATCACTTTGTATTTAAAGCTTTTCGTACTAAAGCGTTCAATTCTTCTTCTACTCAGCATACTCAACAATGAGATCTGATGGGGATAAAAGTGTTGATTAACACACTTATCCACAGATTTTGTGGGTAACCCTCGCGAAGGCAAACCAGAAAAGTGTTCCAAAATGTCAAACCCTTTTTCCCATATTCGACAGTAAATCGACTGATCGCACACGAAAAGCACTTATGAGAGCTATATCACACTATCAATTTACCGGATCTCGTTACCATCTTGCGCACTTAAGCCAACAGGCAGACACACCCAACCCCAGCATTGCTTAAGTTTTGTTCAATCTAAGTAAAGCCTTTATCCGAAGCGTAATGACATAGGCAAACACATCACCTGTTAGAGGTGTAGTGAAGACGGCTGAAAATTTTTAAATAGACAGAGATCCAAGCCTTTATTTGCACCATACAAAGCCCACAGAACAAAAAATCAGCCAATCTTGATCGCACATTAAGCAGATGATTTAAATTCCTCAAAATGTGCGTTTTCGGTGGTTGACAGCCCACAGGGCGATAGCTAAGATTCGCCCCGCTTTGAGCGATTCCCCCTTAGTTCAGTCGGTAGAACGGCGGACTGTTAATCCGTATGTCGCTGGTTCAAGTCCAGCAGGGGGAGCCACTTTTCGTTAGCTTGTTCAAGAATGAGTTAACCGTCAGGATTGTCGCTTCGCGATATGTCGCTGACCTAGGCGGCCCCGTTGCAA
>NZ_ANFM02000050.1 GCF_000333895.2 Grimontia indica
ACCATTAAAGTGACAGAAAGTGGCGGCGGACGTGATCCGGGTGTCGTCTTCGGCACAACCACTAGCACAGCCACCATCACCGATGATGCTGATGCTCCAAAAGTCGCCAGCATTACTCACCTTCAGAACGGTGTGGAAAACAGCACATGGCCAGGATGGACAGTTAACCTGACTAACACGTCGACGACGTCAACCAAGGTGCAGCTGAACTTCAACGATGGCCTCCATCAGGCTGACTTTGGAGCGGACTACAACGGCAAGGTACATGTTTACACAACGTCTGGCGCTTTCCTTAAGGAAGTGAACCTTAATAGTTCAAACGGTTGGAGAGCAGATATTGAAGTGCCTGCCGGTCACAGTGGGGTCAGGGTCTATGCTCAAACTCTCAATGACAATGTCTATGAAGGGAATGAGACCATCAAGATCCAGGGTGCAGTCATTGGCCGTCAGGGATGGGTGCAGTCTCAAGCAGCCGTGATTACTGATGAAGCTGATGCGCCAAAAGTCGCCAGCATTACTCACCTTCAGAACGGTGTGGAAAACAGCACATGGCCAGGATGGACAGTTAACCTGACTAACACGTCGACGACGTCAACCAAGGTGCAGCTGAACTTCAACGATGGTCTCCATGAGGCTGACTTTGGCGCGGACTACAACGGCAAGGTTCATGTGTATACAACGTCTGGCACTTTCCTTAAGGAAGTGAACCTTAATGGCTCAAACGGTTGGAGAGCAGATATTGAAGTGCCTGCCGGTCACAGTGGGGTCAGGATCTATGCTCAAACCCTCAATGACAATGTCTATGAAGGTAACGAGACCATCAAGATCCAAGGTGCAGTCATTGGCCGTCAGGGATGGGTACAGTCTCAAGCAGCCGTGATTACTGATGAAGCTGACAAACCAACACTCTCCGTCGTCAATACGAACGGAAACAACAGTGTAACGGAATCCAACTGGGCAACATTTACTATCAAGCTCAGCAAAGCCGTTGATCAGGCAACCAAGGTCAAGGTCAACGTATTTACAGGCTCTTCACCAGACGTCAACAACAAAGACATGGGTGGCTATGAGTACTGGACAGGTTCAAGCTGGGCAAACTTCAAAAGTGGCAGCCAATTAACGTTTGCGGCTTACCAGACTGAAATATTAGTCCGTGCGAAACCAATCAACGACAACAAGGTTGAAGGTAACGAAAGGCTCATTGTTAAAGCCAAACCAATCGTCGGTGAAACCCATATTGGCGGTGGCGAAGTGCAAAGTGCGATAACCGTTATCGATAAAGGCTATCGCGATACTAGCAATGATACGTCTGGTCACGTTCACTGGCACCTTGATGGTGGTGGCACTCAACACGTCAACGGTAATGGCTGGAGACCTCATGAGAAAGTCACCGTCTATAACCCTAATGGTTCCACGACCGTCATTTATGCAGATAAACACGGCTTCTTTAACATTCAAGCCGAAAACTTATATACCGTGGCTGGCACGCTGAATGCCAAAGGCGCACAAAGTGGTTGGGCGGTAAAAAGTAAGTATGTGAACCCGAGCATTACACCGCTTGTCCTTGACTTGGATGGTGACGGTATCGAAACGTCAGATGTAACAGAGAAACCTGTTAACTTTGATTACGACGGTGATGGTAAGGATGTTAAGACAGGCTGGATCACTGGCGGCGATGGTCTATTGGTGCGTGATATCAACAAGGATGGCCAAATCAATGATGGCTCAGAACTGTTCGGTTCAAATACCCGACTTGCAGACGGTTCCACTGCTGCTGACGGATATGAAGCACTGGCTCAACATGACTCCAACGCTGATGGTGTTATCGATAAAAACGATGCTATCTACTCCGAGCTAAACGTTTGGGTCGATAAAGACCAAGATGGTGTGACCGATGCTGACGAACTTCTCAGCATGGAAGATGCAAAAGTAGCATCTATCGATTTGGCTGCTAACTTTACTAGTGATGAGTCAAACAATAACACTATCGGTAAATCATCTACTTACACCACAACGGATGGTGAAGAGCGAACCGTAGCAGATGTTTGGTTTGCAACTCAACAAGGTGACGCGCAAGAAGAAGACCCATCTAACGTCATTGAAGAACATAACATCAGCGGATTGGATCAAGTGGAACTGGTATGGCACAGCGAAGATGTTGCAAATCAGCCATGGTCTGACACTGTCACTGATTTCTCTGTGGGTGAACCTCCATTGAACTTGTCTGACTTGGTCACGGACGACAATGACAACTTGCTAAGCGAAGACGACATAGACATGTTTGAGCAAGATGGCTCACTCATACTCCGTGTTGATACCACTGGAGACCATGTATGGAATCAGGAAATCATTCTGCAGGACATCACTTTGGATGACATTGTTGATAACGATGGAATGATTAAAAACGGTGTGTTTAGCGATGACAACGTCAAAGAATTGTTCCAAAAAGCAGCGAGTGTTGATGCGTTAGATAACTCAACAACACACCTGGATGATCCAAACATCGACGACCACTAAGAGAAAGGTGTCAAATTTTGCAATTAGCAGACAATGTAAAACCCCAGTGGACGATTCCTGGTGCGGGACAAACCACAGAAGACCCTCTTCTAGAGTGCTTGGTCATTTTGACCGAGCACTATGGCTCGCCCTGCTCCGGTGAAGCATTAGTCGCTAGTTTGCCAATGAGGGAAGCTCGGTTAACACCCGAGCTTTTCCCCCAAGCCTCCTCCCGAGCTGGCTTGGTATCCCGAGTGGTGAGAAAGCCACTCAATACCATTGGCGAAATGCTGACGCCCTGCGTTCTACTTTTAGTGGACCAAAAAGCCTGTTTACTTCGTTCTTTTGACAAAGAAACAGGCACTGCAGTTATTCAACTTCCTGATACTGGAGGAGAGACCGAACTTACCCAGGAAGAGCTAGAAGCGATCTATATTGGCTATGCCATCTTGGTGAAAAAGCAATATCGAGGCGATCAAAGCGTTGACGTGCATTTGCATACCAAGAAAGGCCATTGGCTGTTTTCCATGCTGAAAGAAGCAGCACCTATCTATCGTGAGGCTCTATTAGCGTCAGTGGTTGTTAACCTATTCGCATTGGTTTCGCCACTGTTCATGATGAACGTGTACGACAAAATTCTCCCTAACCAGGCTTTTGAGTCGCTATGGGTTCTTGCCAGTGGTGCAGCACTGGCCTTCACATTTGATTACATACTCCGCTACGTGCGGAGTATGCTTATCGACAATGCCGGCAAGAAAATTGATATCGTTGTTTCTTCCCGCATTTTTGCTAAATCCATCGGGATCCCGCTCGAAAAACGGGGGCCAAGTGTAGGTGGAATGGCAAAACAAATCAGTGAATTTGACAGCGTGCGGGAGATGCTGACTTCGACAACGATAACAACGTTAGTTGACCTACCTTTTGCGATTTTCTTCCTTTTCATTATCTATATATTTGCTGGTGATTTGGCCTTTGTTCCCCTAGTGTCTGGCCTCATCATTATTGGATATGCATGTGCTATACAGCCAAAACTTAGAGCCGCTATCGAGGAAAGTAACAAGTTCGCTGGACTGAAGAATGGGCACTTAATTGAAAGCCTGAGTGCAATGGAGTCCATTAAAGCGAATTTAGCAGAAGGTATTGTGCAGAAAACATGGCAACAAATGATTGCCCACTCTGCTACTTGGGGACTTAAGGTAAAGAAAACCTCGCAATCGGTTTCTTATCTAGCAACCTTTGTGACGCAAATGACCGCTATTGCCGTCGTAATTCTCGGCGTATTTAGGGTGTCTCAGGGTGACATATCTATGGGTGGCATTATCGCTGCAGTCATGTTGTCTAGCCGAGTAGTCTCCCCTATGGCCTCATTAGCCAACTTACTGACGCGCTCAAATCAAACAATGAGCTCACTTCGCCAACTTGATGCACTCATGGATCAAGAAGACGAATATCAGGATAAAGGCCATTTGATAAGTCGCAGGCAGTTGAAAGGTCAAATTGAATGCGCGGGCGTTTCTTTTGCTTTCAATGAAGAAGAAGAGCCAGTCATTTATCCAAGTTCCCTGAAAATCAATGAAGGTGAAAGCATTGCCATCATTGGGAAGAATGGGTCAGGTAAAACATCCTTGCTCAAAATGTTTGCTGGGCTCTACCAGCCAACACAAGGAAGCCTGAGATTCGACGGTATTGATTCCAAACAAATACACCCTGCCGATCTGCGCCGAAACGTTGGGTACATGCCACAGGATATCACACTGTTTCATGGCACGATCCGTGACAACATTTTATTCGGTACAAGACAGGTCACTGAACATCAGCTTATTCGAGCCGTACAGCTCTCTGGCGTTTCTCATTTCACCTCTTTGGATTCACAAGGCCTCGATAAACAGGTGGGTGAAGGTGGTCAATCTCTTTCTCGTGGACAACGTCAAGCTGTAGCACTTGCGCGTTCTATACTCAATGAGCCATCAATCTTATTAATGGACGAGCCAACTGCATCAATGGATGCATTTGCAGAAAAGCAATTTATTCGGGCGATGCAACAAGTAAGCAAAGACAGAACGCTTATTTTAGTCACCCATAAAATGTCTCTTCTTGATATTGTCGATCGCGTCATTGTTTTGGATAAAGGTCGCGTATTTTTAGACGGACCAAGAACAACTGTCCTTCAAAAGCTATCTCAAAACTCAGCTAGCGAAAGCCAGAGCAGGAGAACAGCCAATAATGAGTAAAAATCAGGACCGTGAACACGTCGACATGGCTGACGATATATATGGCGCCATGATGATGGATGTTCCCGGCAAATATCGTGTTGTTGTCTGGCTTCTTATTTTCATTGTTGCCTCATTTATTGTTTGGGCTTCTTTGTCTTCACTCGATCAGGTCACACGTGGTGAAGGAAAGGTTATTCCTTCATCACAGATACAGTTGATTCAAAGCCTTGACGGCGGCATTTTGCAGGAAATGTACGTCAAAGAAGGGATGATCGTAGAAAAAGGTATGCCTATTGTACGCATCGACGATACCCGCTTTCGCTCAGATGTCGCTCAACAGGAAGAAGAAGATGCAAGCCTGAATGCCAACATCATTCGACTACAAAAAGAGCTCGCCAGTGTCGAGCTTCAAGGGCTGGATGTTAACTGGGAGTCACAAATACTTATTGAGCCAGTGGCATTAGATTTCCCTGAAGAACTCCAATCTCAGGAGCCCGAATTGGTTCAACGACAGACTCTCGAGTATCAAGGGCATTTAGACGATTTAAAGAACAAAGTCGAAATCCAGTCCCGTCAGGTACTTCAGAAACAACAGGAAATTAAAGAACTAAAAACCAAGATAAAGACACTTGAGAACAGTGCAAAGCTGGTCGCCCGCGAATATGAGCTGACAAAACCGCTCGCCAAGAAGAAAATCGTCCCTGAAGTTGAGCTGCTGAAGCTTCAACGCCAGATCAACGATATGCGTGGTGAAATCGCCGCCCTGCACCAGACACACCCCAAACTTAAAGCAGAACAGGACGAGGCCATTCTGAAGCGCCGTGAATCCGTTCTTGCCTTCAAAAACGAAAACCTAACGCAAGTCAGCGAACTGGAAGCTAAGTTATCCCGTCTCCAACAAGCGAAAGTGGGTTCTCAGGACAAAGTAGATAAAGCCATTATTACCTCCCCTGTCAATGGCACAATCAAAACTATTCACATCAATACCTTGGGTGGAGTCGTGCGTCCAGGTGAGGACATCCTTGAGATTGTTCCAAACGAAGACCAATTACTGATAGAAGCCAAAATCCAACCCAAAGACATCGCATTCCTGCATTCAGGTTTGCCTGCTGTCGTCAAAGTCACTGCTTACGACTTCACTCGTTATGGTGGCCTTAAAGGAAAGCTGGAGCATATCAGCGCGGACACTACACAGGACGAGAAAGGTAACAGTTTTTATTTGGTGAGGGTCAGGACGGACGTTTCCAACCTCGAAGATAAAGAAGGTACCGCAATGCCAATCATTCCCGGCATGCTAACCAGCGTAGATATCATTACCGGGAAACGCACCGTGCTCGACTATATTCTCAACCCTATTCTTCGTGCCAGAGAATCAGCGCTCCGTGAGCGTTAAAAAAAGAACATGACCCAGGAGTTTGCACATGACGTGTACCCGCAACAGTCAAAAACGATTCAACAACCTAATCAAGTACTCCCTCTCGTGCGCTTTGTTGATCCCTACTGTCGGGTATTCAGACACGCTGGAGCAAGCCGTAGCAAAAACCCTCTCCTCCAGCCCTGATGTGAGAAGAGCCTTCCATGCTTACAAGGCACAAGAAGAACAAGTTGATCAGGCGTTTGCGGGTTATCTACCCGTCATTGACCTCACCGCAGGTTATGGTTGGGAGCAAACCGACAGCCCTTCTACCCGGGCTGCAGACAGGAAAGATGATGAACTGAATCCCGGTGAAACAGGAATCAGTATCAGACAGGCTTTATTCAGCGGTTTCCAAACTAAAAGCGAGGTTGACCGCTCTAAGGCGGAGGCCAAATCCGGATACTGGAATCTCGTTTCGACCTCTGAAGATCAGGCGTTAGAAACGGTCAGAGTCTATATCAGATACCTACAAGCGAAACAGGTTGTTGAGCTTTCCGAGGAAAATCTGAAAAGCCATGAGTCTATCTATGGACAGATCAAAGAAAAGACAGACTCTGGACTAGGCTCGTCGGCTGATTTATCCCAGATTACAGGTCGGCTGGCTCGCGCTAAATCGAATCTGACTGCAGCAAAAAACAATCTAATGGATGCCAGAAGTAACTACATCAGGGTAGTGAATCTTCCTCCAGAAAACCTGAGCACGCCGTCTCCAGACACTGGACTGATTCCTGCCAGCTTAAGCCAGGCCATCGAGATTGCTGAGAAAGAACACCCAACTGTCAAGCTTTCCTATTCAGACATCAACGCAGCCAATTTCCAACATGAGGCAGCCAAATCTTCTTATTATCCCGAGGTCAGTCTTGAACTGAACGGCAACTGGAACAACGATATTGGTGGTTCCTTGGGCCATGACGATGACCTACAAGCTATGGTGCGCGTTCGTTACAACCTATACAACGGTGGAAGAGATAGCGCGTTTGAGCGTGAAATGGCCTATCGCATTGGTGAGTCAAAAGAGGTGAACCAGAAGGCGGTCAGAGATGTGATAGAAGGTACTAGGTTAGCCTGGAACGCCCGCGTCAGCCTGCGTGAGCAGATGGTTTATTTGAATGAACATGTTGCTGCTGCCGTAGAAACACAAAGTGCGTACACCCTCCAATTTGGCTTGGGGCAACGCTCGCTTATTGACCTTCTGGATTCTGAAAATGAATTGTTTGAATCAAGAAAGGACTATCTCGCTGCTGAATATGACTACCTCGTCGCGGAGTATCGCATTCTTAATTCTACCGGACGCTTGCTTTCATCCCTGAAAGTACAACCACCGGAGACGAGCAAACCACTTGAATAGGGAATAAGCGGCTAGAAGACCCTTTTAAGCCGCATGTAATAAAGTACGTGTGAAACAATATGGAACGCTGAGGTAGGTAGTGCAGCAATAGGAAGATAACGAAACCATCTATTTGTTTTTAGAGACACCAGAAAACGGAAAGAAGCATGACAATTACCAATAAAATCACGCTTGTGGTGGCTGCAACACTCATTTTGCTTTGTACGGCTATGGCTTATGCTGAGTTCACTATCAACCTTGCTTTTATACAGCAAGAAATGCAGTCACATGCCAATAGCGCTTTGCAAAACCTGAGCGCGGCGTTGGTCCCTATTCTAGAGACTGGGGATCTGGAAAAAAGTGATCGCTTCTTCTCTGCGGTAATGTCAAAAGACGCATTGGTTAGTCAGGTCACTTTGCAGTGGATATTTGACGGTGAATTACAAAATTGGGTCAATGAAGACGCGCTCCAGCAAAAAGCACCCGTTTGGTTTTCTTCTTTAGGATTCATTGAGCCGATATGGATGACTACAACGGTTCGAAACAGTTGGACGGAATTAGCGACTCTTTCCATTCAAATACCATCTGACAGCGCCAATCTTGCGCTTTGGGAATTACTCCGTTCATTTATTGTTTCCGCTGTCACTCTCGTGGCGGCTGCCACACTGATTGTACGTTTTACCCTTGGGCGCATGCTCTCCCCCATCAAAACCATCACCAAAGAAGCCAAACGTATTGCAAAGCTTGATTTCTCGGGGCATTTACCTTCACCAAAGGCCAGCGACCTCTCTGAATTGACACACACTTTCAACGATATGTCATCGCAACTCCAGAGCCTTTTTGAAACCTTGAACGAGGAAATCAGTGCTTTGCGCACCAAGTACCTGTTTGACGAAGGCTCAGGATTACCCAACCGCAGTTTCCTGACCCGCCAGACTGAAAGTTGGTTGTCAGACGGAGATTGCGGTGTGTTAATGCTCATCAACCTAAATTGGCTGGAGAAGATTGACCCGTCCCGGGGCACAAAAAGCCTTAACGATTGTCTCCGCTCTATGAGTAAAGCGTTTGGCAAGATTCTTCCGCAATCGAACGATGCAATGGTTGCAAGGCTCGGGAAATCTGAGATTGCGATTCTTATCCCAAGTGTCCATGAAAAACAGGCAAGAGCTTACTTGAGCGAAATAATCCGCGCAGTCAATGGTGAGATAATTAGTAACGGCATACCTACTGCCAAGGGGTTTACGATAGGTATCACTGAAAACCATGCCGATGACACCATGTCATCAATAATGGCACGTGCTAACACCGCACTTACTCAAGCAGAAGCAACCGACAGCGTGTTTGTTTTCTCTAGTACTGAGCAAGAATATACACAAGAACAGCTTGACCAGACTTTAAGGACATCCATTGAAGAAAAATTGGTTGAATTAACCGTACAGCCTGTATTTTCAAGAGCTTCCCATGAAGTCCAACACTATGAAGTGTTTGCCAAACTGCAGCTCAATGATGAGTTTATCCCCGCCAATAAGCTCATTTCCGATCTTTCCCGACTGTCGCTGGCGCAACACTTTGACCGCTGCGTGATAACACAGGTCATCTCTTTGTTAGAAAAAGATAAAAACAATGGCCCCTACTCCATCAATTTAACGGCTGACAGCACTAGAGACCCGGAGTTCTTAAAATGGTTGACAAGCACTTTGACCATCAACAAACTCAAAGATCGTTTGTTTGTTGAGTTTGCTGAGGCCATTGCGTGTAATCACCCTAAAGATTGTGAGCGCGCGTGTCGAAACCTGTCAGACGCAGGTTTACGATATGGTATAGACAGGTTTGGTCAACATCTTTCCTCAGTCTCTTATCTCAGGACATTAAAACCGGCTTTTGTAAAACTCGACCACTCGTTCATTCAAAACGCAGAAGATGACGGTAACCTCTTGTTACTCAAACCAATGATAAAAATGGCATCCAGTCTTGGTGTTGAAGTCATTGCTTCGGCCATTGAATATAAGCAGCAACTGGCGCGATTCAATGAAATCAGTATCTGCGCCTATTTTGGGTATATTTCCCCACCAGTCCCTATCGGGTCTGAAAGAAAGAGCCTCGTCAAAATCGCATAACCTTCCTACGCACAAGAGGCATCTAAAACCTCTTGTGCGTTTCTGCTTAACATCACGTGGCTTATGCCTGCTCGATACCTAAATTCTTCATACAAATAACTCTCATTCATCCCCGCCTTGTCTCACCGACCCATTAAGATAGGTTAATGGCACATCGAGACTACAGCCCGAAATGCGTAACTGCCTACTATCTGAAGGATTCTTATAAAAATCACGGATTACTTCAGCCATGGAGGTTGTTATGGCAGCAAAGAAAATTACACATCTGACTCTCTCTACAACAGCAATGTTCGTGCTATCAGCAATGAGTATTGGCAACGCCAACGCAGCGGGCTATCAAATCGCGTTTGACTCATCCGGCGGTCTTGGCCGCGCCTATGCCGGTGAAGCCGCCATCGGTGACAGCGCAGCGTCAATGGGACGAAACCCGGCCATCATGACGCTCTTTGAACGTCCTGAGTTCTCCGGTTCAATGATTTACTTTGACGCAGAAATCGACGTGACAGGTAATTCTGCGGCACAGTCTTCGTCAGACATTATTCCTTCCCAGTTTGTCCCTGCCAGTTACTATGTTCAGCCTCTTAATGAACAAATGGCCGTGGGATTAGGGCTGTACGCCAATTACGGATTGGGAACTGATTTAAAAGACGATTTCATTGCTGGAGATATCGGTGGAGACACAGAGCTATTCACCGTTAACATCAACCCTGCTATCGCCTATCAGGTCTCTCCGATGCTGAGTCTTGGCGCAGGTATTAGCCTGGTTTACGCCAGTGGCGAGGTAAACCGACATTATGGCGGGGGTGCTGGCAGTTTCGGTGTGCAGGCCTCAGACAAGATTTTAAGTTGGGATGGTGATGACTGGGCATTTGGCTGGAACGTGGGCGCGTTGTTGGCACTGGATGAGAAAAACCGTTTTGGCCTTTCTTACCGTGCAGGCGTTGATCTCAAGCTCGAAGGCACTTTCAACGATTTCAGCCCAGGTGTTGCCATTCCCGGTGGCGGTTCAACCACCGCCGTTTCTAATGTACCGCTACCGGCGATCGCGGAATTTTCGGGGTTCCACCAGCTAGATGACAAATGGGCAATTCACTATAGCGCGCTTTGGACGCAATGGAGTGAATACAAGGAATTCAGTGCTTCCAGTAGTGACTGCAGTGTCAATGGTGGCATCTGTTTCTTGAAGCCGGAAAAATATGACGACAGCTGGCGCTGGGCGATTGGTGCAACCTATCAGCTCAACCCAGCCATTAAGCTGCGTGCAGGCTTTGCACTCGACGAGAAAGCCGGTGAGACAACACTGAGCATTCCCGACCAAGATGCCTATTGGTATTCGACAGGTATGAATTACCAACTTGATACCAACTGGTCGTTTGATCTCGGTTTGGCTTACATGGACCGTTCAGATGAGTCTTTTACTGAAACCAGCTTATTCGCGGCAGACCATGACTATACGGCAAAAGGCTATTTGCTGATTGTTGGTGCACAAGCAAACTACCGTTTCTGAACAAAGAACGTAACCGTCCTTAAAACAGCCCGCCTCGCGGGCTTTTTTATGCCTTCAAAACGACAGGCAACAAGGAAAAAAAGCCGGTGCATCTAGCACCGGAAAAGACGAGAAAAAGTAAAGGACAGATTTAGGATTCAGTTCGAAGATCTTTACGGAGGATTTTGCCAACGGCAGTTTTCGGAAGTTCGGACACCACAACAACTTGCTTCGGGACTTTGTAAGCCGTGAGATTTTGGCGACAAAAAGCCTCCAGCGCTGACAGTTCCAACGTCTCTTTTGCCGTGATAAAAGCTTTAACCGCCTCGCCAGTAGCTTCATCGGCTACCCCAATCACGGCGGCTTCTAATACATCGGGATACGAGCAAAGCACTTGTTCCACTTCACTTGGGTAAACGTTGAAACCTGAAACCAGCACCATATCTTTGAGCCGGTCAACAATTTGAATACTGCCGTCCTCGAGGATCACCCCCATGTCCCCGGTCTTAAAAAAGCCATCCGCTGTTAAGACTTGTCCCGTTTCTTCTGGGTTATTCCAGTACCCTTTCATGACTTGTTCGCCTTTCAACACAATCTGGCCAACCTCGCCTTGCGGTAGAGCCCTGTCGTTCAAGTCCCAGATTTCCACGGCGGTATTGATCAACGGTCGACCGACAGTGCCGTAATGCTCTGCCCCCGGTTGATTCAGACTGATCACCGGTGAGGTTTCTGACATGCCGTACCCTTCGGTGATGGTACAAGCTGTCACCTCCTCCCATGCTACGCGGGCAGCATCGATCAGTGCTGTTCCGCCAGAAAGCGTGATTTTGAGGTGCGAGAAGTCCAGAGCGCGAAATTCAGGGTGCTGACATAAGCCGACAAACAAGGTGTTAATACCAGCAAAACCCGTGAATTTATGCGGTTGAAGTTGGGCAACAAAAGTATCGAGATCTCTTGGATTGGGGATCAGAATGTTGGTGTTACCTTGGGAGAAAAACAGAATGAGGTTCACGGCAAATGCATAGATGTGATAAAGCGGCAACGGACAGACAAACAACTCTTCTCCCGGCACCACCACATCTTTCAAACGCTCTTCCATTTGTGCCATGTTCGCCAGCACAGAAGCGTGTGTCAGGCATGCCCCTTTTGCTCTGCCGGTTGTCCCGCCTGTGTACTGCAACATACTGAGTGCTCCAGCATCTATCGCAGGCGGTAGAAAGGAAACGGCTTCTCCCGCCAGGATCTCATCCAAATCTGCCTGAAGAATATCCCGCCCGCTTGATGTCGAGGCCTTTCCTCCTCCCTTGGCATAAATCACGACATCAATGTCGGTGTGATCAATCACAGAGGCTAAAGGTGCAGAAAGAGGTGCAAAGATCACCAGCGCTTTCGCACCAGAGTCTGAAAACTGATGCTGCATCTCTCTCGGCGTATAAAGTGGATTGGTGTTTACAAGCACCAATCCGGCGCGCAAGGCTGCAAACGCAGCAATAGGAAAGTCGAGAATATTAGGAAGCTGAATTGCTATCCTATCGCCCGGCTTTAAGTTCGTATTGTTTTGAAGCCAGCCTGCAAACTGGCGGGATTTTTCCTCAACATCACGATAGCTCAGGCTTTGCGGTCCGCAATAGAAAGCCGTTTTGTCAGCGTATTTGTCGCAGGCGCTTTCAATAAAAGTCGCCAATGTGATGTTGTTTTGCTGAATACCATTGGTCACGTTCATCATCCTTCTGTTTGGGTTCCTTGTTGTGTACGTTTTATCGTGACAGCGTCACGTATCTACTCTCCAACAAAGAACTTGTAGAACAAGTGATGCATTTTTTTGCCGTACGGTGGGAAGAGCATATCGCTGAAAAACAATTTCCCGCGTACCAAAACCGATTTGCAGTGGGAGAACGTTCTGAAGCCTTCCACACCGTGGTAGCTGCCCATACCTGAATCTCCAACGCCACCAAATGGCAAGTCATCGACAACCACATGGAATGCCGCGTCATTGATACAAACACCACCCGCGTGCGTTTCTCTCAAAAACCGACGCTGGAAGTCTTTGTCAAAACTCAGAACATACAACCCAAGTGGACGTGCGTTGCTGTTAATGGCATCAATCACATCCTGGGTATCCTGATAACCAAGAATCGGTAAGATTGGGCCAAAGATTTCTTCCTGCATGACTTTCATAGATGCACTGGCACCCAACACCAATGTCAGAGGCATAAAGCAACCTTCCGGTTGGACATCAAGCTCGCCAAGATGCACGACTTTAGCACCCTGAGCCTGTGCTTCCTCCAAATACCCCATCAAACGCTCGAACTGCTTGGGATTGATCACCCGGGTACGTTTGTCATTCCCCAGTGTTGAGGGGTACATGGATTCGTAGCGACGGCTTATCTCCGCGACCAGTTCATCCAATCTTTCATTCGGGCAATAAATGTAATCTGGAGAAACGCAGGTTTGCCCTGCATTCATGGTTTTGCCATAGATAAAGCGTTTAACGGCTTCATTAAGGGGAATCTTGTCATCAATGATCACGGGCGACTTCCCGCCCAATTCAAGGGTCACAGGCACAAGCTTATCGGCAGCGGCAAGCATCACATGCCTGCCAACCTGCGTAGATCCAGTAAACAGCAGGTGATCAAAAGGCAATTCAGAGAAAGATTTGGCCACATTGGCATCCCCTTCGACCACATGCACTTTGTCACGCGGAAAAACGCTGGCGAGCAAGTCCACCAGCACTGCATTGGTCGCGGGGGTGTATTCCGACACTTTGATCATCGCGCGGTTTCCTGCCGCAATAGCTGCCACCAACGGTCCGATGGTGAGAAAGACCGGGTAGTTCCAAGGCGAAATAATCCCTACCACGCCCAAAGGCTGATAATGAATTTCTGCCTTGGCAGGCTGAAAGACAATGCCGACTTTGCGTTTTTGAGGTTTCATCCAGCGACGAAGATGCTTGATCGTGTAGTCAATCGAGGACAGAGAAGAAAAGATGTCGCCCAGCATACTCTCATCGTGACTCCGATAGCCGAAGTCTTGCTCCAACGCTCTCAGCAAATTTTCCTTTTCACGATGAATGGCAGATTTAAGTAATTTCAAATCCGCAATCCGGCTTTCGTAACTGGGGTATCTGTCTTCGTTAAAGGCGCGTTTTTGCACGTAGAACAAGGTGTTGATGGTTTCTGCGCTCTTATTTTCAGAGCACTGGACCGTTTCTTGTTCCATCATGACCGGCTCAGAAAGTTTCTCTGCGTTATTCATATTGATCTCCCGACTGCAGGCCTCCTTTATCTGAGATTTCCGATAGGTTTGGATATCAGAAGGATGCATAACTTCTTCGATACTGAGTACTCAATATGCGCCAACGACGGGAGAACGCTTTGTTAATTTATGCCAAAGGCTTATCTGTATTTCTCCTATATACCCAAACAACCTGAAGATACAGGATTCAGGTTGTTTGGGTATATGTATAAAAAAGGAGCGCCACAATGGCGCCCCTGATTAAAAATCTCTTTGTTGATTGATTAATGGCGACAGCTTTCTGCCAAGATATTGGCCGAAAGATAACGGTGACGATATTCACCAGGTGCACACCCCTCCCAACGCCTGAATGCGCGATTGAAGTTAGCCACATTGGAAAAGCCCACCAAATAACCTATTTCACTGATACTCATGTGAGGTTGCTTGATGTAGTTCATCGTCAGCCTCTTACGCGTATTGTCGAGGATGTCTTTATAACAGGTTCCCTGATCATTCAGTTTACGCTGAAGGTTTCTGAGGCTCAGTCCCAGCTGTTTGGCAACATCCGCCTGAGACGGTGCACCAAGCGGCAGTTCATCCACGATTCGGGTTTCAATCTGGAAGGTCAGATTGGTTTTATCTACCCGACACATGAATTTGTTCAGCATTTCGAGGTGCATTTCGTTGATAGCAGGATTACTGCCAATCGACTGGGCCTGGGCAATTTCCGCATCCATCACAACCGCATTGCGATCGCAGCCATACTCAATGGGACAATCGAAAAACGCTGCGGCCACTTCGCAATCCGTGCTTGGACGCTCGAAGTTAAATTGGATTTTGATTGGATTGAAGTCACGACCAACAATGTCACGGGATAATTGCACCAGCGTCGCCTGAAACGCTTCGATCATATGAGGCGTAAGCACCTGACGGCCGCTGTCTGCGTAGCGATAGACTTCCAAATCTGACACGAAGTCGACACCCCTTTCCTCATAGGCGTACATGTTGCAGCAGTTGGAAACCACACGTTTATATTGGGCGACGCGTTCTAACGCTTCTTGAAGGCTGTATGCAGATTGCACGGCATAACCAAGTGCATGAAGCACGGAGGGATGAAAGCTTCGCGCCACTTCGATATTAAAAGCGCGACCACCTACTTTGTTGTTGCAGTAAGCGAACAAATTGCCAAGGCTTTGCACGCAGACTCTTCCTTCAGGATCGTTGACTTCAGAAGGAGAAATATCAAACTTTTCTAAGGTTTTGATCGGATCAATGTCATGGCTTTTCATCGCCCGGGTAATAGGGATCAGCCATCCACTCAATGTTGAATAATATGCGTTCATACTAGTCACTTCCTTGAAATACCCTGCTGCAAGCACTGAATCTGCAGCTAGGTATACACCCCATCAATGTTGCAACCATGTTGCATTAAGTAACGATAGTGTGAGTGGCAGAGATATAAATGACCATATTCAAATTTTGATGGATTTAATGGTTTAAACAGGTGTTCATCCAATTAATGAAACGTGATTCTTAATGTTGACTTATTCGACCAAAACGAACGTGTTATGAAATCTAGCTATTATTGGAAAGAATGAAGCCAGCGAGTGCTGGCTTCGTATAGATATACCCAAACGACCTGAAGATGCTCGCATTCAGGTCGTTTAGGTATAAGCATTTAAAAATCTATCGGAGGCTGTTTTCGCATCTCTTCCAACGAGCTTCCCATCCTTATTGGATCAGAAAGAGACTCATGCTCATAGACACTTTCTGTAAACTCCAAAGCGTCATAAAAAGCCCAACCCTGTTGCGATAATTCATTCGCAATTTCCAATTTGTTCTTTCCTCCGTGGTGCATGTCGACCACTTCGGCAAAGGTGTCCTTCTCACTCATGGCAGCTCCTCTCAGGCAAAGGAAACACCTCATTACCCTAGTGAGAGATCCTCAGCAAAGTTGTATCAAAATCCTGACTGACTCACGCAATTCATCTGCCTGTAAAACTTGGCAACATCGTCACCACAAAATCCAATCAATTTCACCTCCGGCAACTTCCCTGCGTTCTCAGCTAGATAGCGTTAAGCAATCGCTCTCTTTTATGTAAATGGTCGAAATTGTTTCAATAAGTGGACATTTGTGATTGTCATAGCATGACTGCATTAAAGAGATCGTACACTTAACTGGACTTTTTTGAA
The DNA here is from genome assembly GCF_000333895.2 of Grimontia indica. Classification (GTDB taxonomy): domain Bacteria; phylum Pseudomonadota; class Gammaproteobacteria; order Enterobacterales; family Vibrionaceae; genus Enterovibrio; species Enterovibrio indicus. The sequence continues at coordinate 16,484 of NZ_ANFM02000050.1, forward strand.
CCACGTCGAGGAATTAAGTATGTACGACATCAATATCAAGCCATCTTCCCTTCATACCAACCTTCAGCAAACCATCATTGCATTGAGCCATGCACAAGCAACTGAGAGTAATAAACAGGCTTTCATGCAGTCCGTTGAAGAATATATGTATGAAAATCATTACTTTGACCTGTTCGAAAAAATCGTTTCGTATCGTGTAAATGAAATCCATCAAATGCAGGATCCAGATGCGCCCCGTGGCAACCTTTACACCACGCTGACATCGCCTCTCGCCCAAACGATTACCGGCGTGAAGCCCATTAACGATCTTCCATCCTTATTCTTGTATATCGAGCGCACAGCTATTGCTTTCTATGGTGATATTCTGATGTGTTGGGCAGAGTTCAAAGCGTTTCAAATCAACCAGCAAGCCAAACGCCATCTGCAAGCACACTATGATGAGCAATGCCCGCCAACCAGTTCTGAGGAAAATGTCAGCGAAATGTACCGCTACGAGGTAGTGGAAGACATCCGTAACGATGAGAGATTGTTCTTAACCAGCCACTCTCTGTATCCGATGACGCTTTCTCTTGCCAACGTCCTCATCAACCTCGAAACCTTTGTGAAACAACAGCATTGGTACGAGATGCTTTACTACCTGGATATCTCTGCGTCCGGTGAGCACTTCATCCTGTATCAGGATATTGGTGGTGAGGCTCCGTTGCTTCTCTCTTCTGCGCTTATTCAACGTTACGAGCAACATGACAACTGGTTGACATTTGACCCATTCTTCCAAACAGACAGTTGGACTCTCACCTTATCAAATGAGAAAATCAGCACATTAGAACAGTCCGGAATTTTCTCTAACAGACTGAAAAGTAAATTAAATATGCAATCTGTTGAAAAATTTGATTATTCCCTTTTGCGAGCTGTTACACAAAAGCAAGCTGTCTGTGAAATAATCAGAATGGCCATCAGCGGACCACGCGAGAAGTTGAACCATGTCCTTTACCTGACACTCAAATACTTGACGTTGAAACTGGCTGATATTGGCCTTGAGGTGGCTTACACCATAGTGGAACAACCTTCTATCCTCGGGTTCTACCAATCAGTGAATAACGACAGTAAAAACATTCTGCCTTATGTCGCCCTGTGCCAACAGCAAGTCGCGGGTACAGCGTTGACCACCTATCAAGGTGTCGTTTTCACCGGCCCGATGAGTCAGGCATTCGAAGAAAACAGCTTCAGAGATTACAACAAGAGAATTATTTCAATGCGAAAACTCGCGAGAGCCTCTGCCAATGCATGATTTTATCGGGGCTATCTCCAGTAACTATATAGCGATATTCCTTGTCGCTATCGCCAGTATTGTCGCGATTTGGGCCACCAATTTCGCGCGGGCGTTGGCAAAAAACAGGTCGGGGATCACCCGGCCTTTATATCGCCCATACACCCTTTATACCGCCTTCATTTCGGCGTGGATTCTGTCGAACGCCTACTTCCAGTCTGGCCTTTTGGTGTATTTGGGCGAGCCCGGTGCAACCCTCATGGCATTGGCGGCAAACCTGTTTTCGGGATTAGCTTTTGCTTTTGCTTACCTTTTCTCCTGCCGGTTAGTCTCAGAGCATCAAGGGTTTAAGATAAAACGCTGGCACTGGTGGTTTTTCCTCACCACCTGCGCAATCACCTTGGTCACCAATTTGGTGCCTGGGCTGAATGTCGTTTCCGTAGATGTGTATGACATCGGCAACTTCGTCATACGCTTCGGACCGACAAGCGGTGTATTCTTCGGGATTCTGATCCTGCTGATCATCATGACCCTAACCAACTTCGTGTACTCCAGCCGAAGCAAAGTCAAACTGCAGCAGATCAAAGCAAAGTACATGGTGTTGGGGATGGTCGCCTTTATCGTCTCGACGTTTATGGCGCATTTCCTTATTCCTGTGGTATTCAACGATTTCTCGATCGTCTGGGTGCCGCCTGCCCTGTCCATCATTGAAGCTCTGCTGGTCGGTTATGCCTTGTTGCACAACCGCTTTTACAGCAGCCGTTATATCGCGATGATCGTCGTCAGCTTCCTGATTAACGCATCGCTGTATATCGTGCCTATATCGCTATTGACGGCCCGTCACTTCCCGATGGAAAGCGTCATCTTTGTGGCTTGGACAGTACTGGCCGGTATGTTCTGGAACCGCTCACACAAGTACATTCGAGGAAAAGTGAACCGCCTCTTCTATAAAGAGAAAGGCAATCCGGTTGAAAACATCTGTAACCTGATTGGAGAGTTCCGCTATTCCACCGATGATGCCGTGGTTCAGCTTAACAAAGTGTTGAATGCCAAATTTGGTCGAATTCAAAAGGTCGACAACAACGCAGACAACAATGTTTTCCTCTCCTGTTTCCATGGCGACCGCTCGGTGCTGGTGAAAGAAGAACTGGAGTATGAAATCAAGCATGAAGAGCCTGAAGTTCAAGAAGAGTTGCTTGATGTCACCCGGGCAATGGTCAATGCAGGGACTTCTCTGGTGCTTCCCATTACGAACGAGAAGAAAGAAGTTACCCATTTGTATATGGTGTCGAAAGACAACGACCTTTTCTCCAGTGAAGAAATCATGGGCTTGCAACGGCTTTTTGATGAAGCCAACCGCTTTATCGTTACCGAAGACAAAGTGCGAAAGTCGCAGGTCTTAGCAGGCTCTATCGCCCATGAAATCCGCAATCCACTCACGAAAATTAAATACCATTTCGAGCGGATCGATGCGGACATGTTTGGTGTCGAAAATGGCTCGCTTGCGCCTTTTGCTTCTCAGGACATGCAAAAGCTCTATCAAGAATTGTCAGAAGGTAAAAAAGCCGTTCAACTCGGTACCCGTTTTATCGATGCCATTCTGGATGAGCTTCGCGGAGACGGCATCAGCACCAGCTTATTCGCCTATTACTCTGCAGCAGAATTGACGACACAAGCGATCAAGGATTTCAGCTTCTACAGTGAAGACCACAGAAGCCGGATTGATCTGAACGTGCAGGATGACTTCTTCTTCCACGGCAGCGATACCCTTTATAGCTTTGTGCTTTTAAACCTGCTAAAGAATGCGGTGTACTACTTTGACTCACATCCGGAAAGCCGCATCAGAATTCACTTTGCTCATTCGAAAGAAGGGAATTCAGTGCATGTTGTCGATACTGGACCCGGGATCCCGGTAGCACAGCTTTCTCAAATCTTTGATGAGTTCTACACCAGTGGCAAGCAGCAAGGTAATGGACTTGGCCTTTCTTACTGCAAACGCGTGATGGAATCCTTTGGCGGCACAATACGCTGCGACTCTGTTGAAGGAGAATACACCGAATTTGTCTTAACTTTCCCTTCTGTTGACCAACAAGAGCAGGACGAAGAAACCCAAAGCCGCATCAAACAGTTTGCCGCAGGTAAGTCCTGTCTGGTTGTTGCCCAACCTGAAGCAGGCAGATGGCTTTCTAAGCAATTCGGCGCGTTAGACATCCAGGCCTGTTTTACCCATGATGTCGAGACAGGATTCACCCACGAGCTTAACCAGCCTGTCGATTTCATTGTGCTGGAGCGCGCCATGCTCGAACAGGACATGGCATTGGTGAAAGCGCTGCGCGCTGGTGATTTGGGTCACCACGCTCAGGTGACCCCCGTGCTGGTATTCGATACCAACGCCCAAACCACGCCTTCTGCATTCTCTGAACACCTGGTGCAAGGAGAGCTTGAAGGTGTGTTCAACAAACTCCTATTTCTTCGCTCCTTCAACAACCTGATTGACGAAGGCAAGCTGGCGAAACTCGGCAGTTTGATTGGGAAACGGGTTCTGGTTGTGGACGATATGCAGGTCAACCGCATGCTGGTGAAAGCCTACCTCACCAGCGAAGGCATTGAAGTCGAAGAAGCCACCTCAGGCGATGAATCCATTCAGAAGGTGAAAACAGAACATTTCGATTTGATCCTGATGGACATTCACATGCCGGGTAGAAATGGTATTGAAGCCACCCATGAAATTCGCCGTTTGATTGGGCCAATCCCAGTGGTTGCCCTGTCTGGTGAATACAGCGAAGAAGTGACGCTCGCCATCCGAGAGGTGATGCAAGATCACTTGGTGAAACCCATTACCAAACAGCAGCTATTAAGAACGCTGACAAAGTGGCTGGTACGCGGGTTTGCCAGCCATGAAACCATCAGCAATGTGCCGGACACTAAGCATTAAGTGCTAGGCGCGCAGAACAGCGCTCTCCAAAAGCAAAAAAAGGCCTTAAAGGCCTTTTCTTGTTTTGCTTGATTCTTAAAGCGCTATCCTTGATAACCCATCAGTCTTGGCATACTCAGAATCAAATCCGGGAACAGGATCATGACAAAAAGTGCTGCCAACAGAACGAAGATGAACGGAATCACTTGCTTGATAATGCCCGCCAACGGAATCTTGGTGGTGCCGTTTATCACGAACAGCAAGACCCCATAAGGTGGCGTAATCAGGCCAATCATCAAGTTCACGATGGTCACCACACCGAAGTGAACAAGGTCGATACCCAATTCACGACAGGCTGGCACAAAGAGTGGCACGATAACCAGAATCACGGTGGTAGCATCCAGCAGGAAGCCAAGACCGAGATAAATCAAGTTAACAATCAACAGGAACTGCAACGGTGACAGATCAGCTGCTGTGATCATTTCAGCAATCGCAGTAGGAACATTCTCTGTCGCTACGATGTAGTTGAAGATCAGTGCAGAACCGATAACCAGACCGACAGATGCCGACGAGTACGCACTTTCTTTCAGCGCCATGTACAGTTGCTTGAAGCTGATTGAACGGTACGCTACTGCCAGAATCAAGGCATACGCCGCTGCCACTGCCGCCGCTTCTGTCGGCGTAGTGATACCACCGTAAATACCGAACAGCAGGATCGCTGGCATCATCAAGGTTGGCAACGCGCGGAATGTGATGCGTGGGATATCCTTCATCGGCGTGCGTGGCTCTTTCGGGATATCCATCTTGGTAGCCATGTAAGCGTTCAAGCCCATCAGAACCACACCCATCAGAAGACCCGGTACCAAGCCTGCGATAAAGAGATAACCGACCGAGGTATCAGACACCAACGCATAAATAACCATCGGAATCGAAGGCGGGATGATAGGCCCAATTGTCGCAGATGCGGCAGTAATTGCAGCTGCGTAAGATGGCGGATAACGGCCATCTTTGGTCATCATGTTAATGATAACGCGGCCCACACCTGCGGCGTCTGCCACTGCAGAACCCGACATACCCGAGAAGATCAGACTAGAAACGATGTTAACGTGCCCTAAGCCGCCACGGAAATGGCCAACCATTGCGACACAAAACTGGAGTAGTCTGTCCGTAATACTGCCTGCGTTCATAATGTTCGCTGCAGCAATGAAAAGAGGCACAGCCAGCAGAATAAAGCTGTTGTAGAACCCCTGAATAATTTGTTCGCCTGCCAGCGCCAAGTCCTGACCACTGACTGCCAAGTAAACAATGGCGCCAATAATCATGGAGAAAGATACCGGCGTACCGAAAGCCGCCAGCAACAGCACTGTCACCAGACATAGTGTTAAAGCTAAACTCATTCTTCCACCTGCTCATCCTTGTCTTCTTGCACTTTGTAGTTCGGATTCAAAAATTGAATCAGTGCAAGACCGTAGCGGAGGATAATCGCGCCAAGGAATATCCCGTAAATGCTGAATACATAATCAAGGCGCCATTTCAGAATCGCGCTTTTCTTGATTTTGTAGAACGTGATGTAGTCCCACGTCGGCAAAAAGCTCATCCCGAAACCGATGATGATGCCCAATGCAGACAGGATCAGAAAAGTACGTTGTACCTTCCCAGGCACATTTAAAAAGAGAAGATCAAAGCGAATGTGATCTTTATGACGCAGACAAAACGCGCCAGCCCAGAAAATAACCCAAAGCCATAAAGTCAGAAGCACTTCTGACGACCAGCCAATCGGATCATTCAAGACATAGCGGGAAAATATTTGCGCGCAAAAGAGAAGGAACATTACCGCCAACATGGTGACTGCAACGCCATCTGCTATTCGCTGTAACCAGTGCAGAATCGTTTTCACAACATGGCTCCCTAGTTGTTGTGCATGTCGGCAATCAAACTAAAGCGTTGGATGCTTAGTTCAGGAAACACCAAGTCGACCTTGGTATTTCCCCGCCCTAATCCGTGGCGACAGCCTTCCCTGTCCCAGAGTCCTTCCATACTTCACTCCTTGTTGTCAGAGACTTACTGCCTCTTTGTTATATACCCAAGCAACCTGAGGATGCAGGATTCAGCGAGATTGACTGGTGTTGTGATCGCGGCGTCCCTTTGTAGGTGTAGTCACCTCCATCAAAAAGGGACAACAAAGAGCACGACGCCAGTCAACTCGCCCGAAGGGAGGCCCTCAATGCGCCCACTTCTTCGTTAAATTTCACGGAAATAGAACGACTATTCCTCGCAAAATTTGCCTCGAATTGAACGCATTGATGACCTCTGAATGCGAGCATCTTCATGTTGTTTGAGTATAAGACGAAGCCTGAGAGCATTCGCCCTTATTGACCTGTTACTAGCCTAGACGATGTGATTGTGGATTTGTTACCCGATTGTGTCTCATTTGTTAAAACATCACCTATTTTTCAAATTGGGGGATATTTTTAGATTTATAGCCCATTCACAAAAATGAGACAGATGCGAAGAAATTTAGGGAGTAAAACTGAAAAGGCATCTTGATGAAGTCGATGCAGATTTCTTAAGACTCAGTTTCATTGAGGCATGGACAAATGACGCTGTACGAAACACTCCGCACGGATTTACTGAAAGGTGAATTTGAGCCGGGAAGCCGACTCAGAATGGAATCGCTGAAAGAACGCTACGGCAGTGGTGTGAATCTGTTGCGCGAAAGCCTGACAAGACTTTCCTCTGAAGGATTGGTGATTGCAGAAGGCCAGAAAGGCTTTCATGTCGCGAGCTTTTCAATCCAAAAGATGGAAGAACTCACCCGACTGCGCATTCTTCTTGAAACGGACGGTGCCCGCGCGTCTTTTGCTAACGGCGATATGGAATGGGAAAGCAATCTGGTTGCTGCCCACCACAAACTCGAACACGTCGAGAGCAAAATGCGAGAAAACATCGATGAGTATTTCATGATGTGGCACCGATGTGATTACGAATTTCATGCGGCATTGATTGGCGCATGCCAGTCAGAATTGCACATGCACTACCACAGACAGGTCTACGATCAATTCAGGCAGTTTGTCGTCATGGAACTTCGTACAGAAGGATTTCGTGGCAAATACGTGGTTGATGAACACCAAAGCGTGTTGGAAGCGGCGTTGAAACGCGACCTCGATGCCTGTGTGAAAGCATTGGAAACCCACCTAGGCGGTTTCCTTACCCGAATGAAAGAAACAAGTACCCAAAATCGACAGTAAAGCCTGTCGCATCATAATCATAACAAGGAAGTAAACAGTAAATGGAGAAGCCAAGAATCGCCGTCGTCGGAGCAGGATTGATCGGCAAAAATCATATTCGACTCGTCTCGGAGAGCAATGCGTGTGACTTAGCCGCCATTGTCGATCCGTTTGAAGCGAGCATTGAACTCGCCAAAGACTATGGCGTGCCCCACTTTGAAACCCTTGTGGAATTGCTTGATTCAGGTTTGGCGGATGGCGTTATCCTCGCCACCCCAAATAATCTGCATGTCCCGCAAGCAAAGCTCTGTATTGAATATCGCATGCCGGCACTGATTGAGAAGCCAGTGTCTCACACTGTTGAAGAAGCCAACTCATTACTCGACATCGCCACCAAAGAACCCGGCATCTGGGACACTTTGCTGGTTGGTCATCACCGCATGCACAGCCCGATCATCAAACGTACCCGTGAAATCATTGAAACGGGCGCTATTGGCCAAGTGGTGGCCGCTCATGGCAGCGCCATGTTCTACAAACCTGATGATTACTTTGTGGCCGCGCCATGGCGAACCAAGGAAGGTGGCGGTCCCATTCTGATTAACCTTATTCATGACATCGGCAACTTACGTTACCTCTGTGGCGAAATCGTTGCTGTACAGTCCATGGCGTCCAACCGCCGTCGTCAGTTCGAAGTCGAAGATACGGTTTCGATCAATCTCAGCTTCGCCAATGGTGCACTCGGTACTTTCCTGCTCTCAGACACCGCAGGCTCTGGTCAAAGCTGGGAACAAACCTCGCAGGAAAATAAAGCCTACGCGAGCTATCCCGATGAAGATTGTTATCACATCGCCGGCACCAGCGGTTCGATTTCAGTGCCAACCATGCGTCTCAAATACTACAAAAACGAAGAAGATCGCTCATGGTGGAAACCATTCGAATGTGAAGACGTGTCGCTTCACCGCAAAGACCCATTGGTTGAGCAGCTTAATCACTTCTGCCGCGTGATACGTAAAGAAGAAAAACCCTTGGTAACGGTGCGAGACGGCCTGCAAAACCTCCGCGTGACTGAAGCCGTGGTTGAGGCGGTGAAAACCGGTCGCACAGTATACATTGACGACATCGCATAGGAGGGCGTGACATGAAATCTATTCTAGTGATGAACGGCCCTAACCTTAACATGCTGGGTCAACGCGAGCCTGGACTCTACGGACACAGTACCTTGGCAGATGTCGAACAGCTATGCAGAGATACCGGTGCAAAACACGGTATTGTCGTTGAGTGCTTCCAAAGTAACCATGAAGGTGAACTGATTGAAGCACTGCACAATGCAGGCCGCGCAGTGAAAACAGGAAACATGATCGGCGTTGTGTTCAATGCCGGTGCTTACACACATACCTCTATCGCCCTTTATGACGCCATTAAAGCGGCTGAAGTCCCTGTGATTGAGCTTCATATTTCCAATGTGCATGCTCGTGAATCGTTTCGCCATCACTCCTACCTTTCACCTGTCGCAGTCGGTGTGATTGTTGGGTTTGGAATTGAAGGCTACGCCCTAGCTATCGACGGGCTGGTCGCAAAGCTGGGGAGCCAATAACGCATGATTTACTCCATCGCAACGGTTTGCCTTTCAGGCACCCTAAGACAAAAAATCGAAGCCATCGCCAAAGCGGGTTTCCGTGGTATTGAAATCTTCGAGAATGATCTGATTACTCACAACGGTTCGGTTCACGAAATCCGAAGCATGTTAGACGATCACGGTCTTGAGGTTGTTACCTATCAACCCTTCCGCGACTTCGAAGGCCTCCCTTCTCCTTACCGGGAAAAAGCGTTTGATCGCGCGGAAAGAAAGTTTGACCTGATGGAAGAACTGGGCACCGATTTGTTGATGGTCTGCAGCAGTGTGTCGCCCCAAGCTTTGGGCGGTATTCAACGCGCAGCAGATGATTTCCATGAGCTTGGCGAGCGCGCAGCCAAACGCAATATGCGGGTTGCCTACGAAGCCTTGGGATGGGGTAAATACGTTCATGACTACCGCGACTCATGGGAAATTGTGCGTCGCGCCAACCACAAAAATGTCGGGCTATGTCTCGACACTTTCCACATCTTTTCACGCCAGACCGAGCTGGATACCATGCTCAACATTCCCGGCGACAGAATTTTCCTCGTACAGGTTGCGGATGCCCCTAGCCTTTCGATGGATCATCTCAGTTGGAGCCGACACTACCGCTGCTTCCCTGGGCAGGGCGATCTTCCTATTGGTCAGTTTGTGTCTAACCTTCACGCGACGGGTTACGACGGGCCTTTCTCTCTCGAGATTTTCAACGATCAATTCCGTGCAGGCTCAACGGAAAAAACGGCCCGAGACGGCTACCGTTCACTGGTTTATGCCAACCGTGCGGCAGAAAAATCTGCTGATACAGAAGCGCTTGAAATTCCAAGTGTCAACCCACCCAGCGAAGTACAGTTTATTGAATTCGCCGTCAGCGACAATGAAAAGCTCGCCTTGACCAAGCTGCTGTCTCAACTTGGTTTTTGCCACGCTGCTACCCACAAACGTAAAGATGTGGAATTGTGGAAACAGGGGAATATTCATCTGGTGATGAATATGGAGCCAGATAGCTTCGCCCAAAACTTCCACCAACAACATGGCGTCTCCGTCTGTGCTGTCGGTTTAACCTGTACCCATGTCGACGATATGGTGGAGAGAGCCAAGAAGCTCGAGTTCTCGCCGGTTTACGGAAACCCAGAAAATGACACGCATGGCATTCCTGCCATCTATGGCCCAGGTCAAAGTCTCCTTTACATGGTGGATGACGCTGACCAGCCTCCTCATTGGGAGCGCGAATTCAAATGGCATGAAGACGCCACTCAGCACGCTTTCCTTAACAAAGTTGACCACGTAGCCACCACCATGAGTTATGAAGAAATGCTTCACTCGGTGCTGCTCTATCGTGCAATGTTCAGTATGAAAACCATGCCGACCGTCAGCGTTTCAGACCCTGGTGGCTTGGTGAAAAGTCAGGCCCTACAAACGCCTGATAAAGGGGTGAGTTTCACACTCAACAGTACCCAAGCGTCACGTACTGTATCCAGCCGAATTCTTGACCAATATGCGGGTACCGGCGTCAACCATATCGCTCTTTCAACCAAGGATATTTTTGCCACCGCCGAATTCATGGCAAAGCAGCAGACAGAGACGATGCCCGTCACCGCCAATTATTATGATGATTTGGCCGCCCGGTTTACCCTTTCTGATGAAGTGATTGAAAAGCTCAAACGCTTCAACATCCTCTATGACGAAGATGAACATGGAAGTTTCTACCAACTCTACACTTCGATGTTCGCGGGCAGATTCTGTTTCGAAATCGTTCAGAGAAATGGGTATCAGGGATTTGGCGCTGCAAACAGTCAGATGAGGTTGACCATGCAGGCAAGGGAACTGAGCAGCTAACCTAACCACTCAAAGCCATCACCAAGATGGCTTTGAGTCCTTAACATACAGTCAAACCTTCCAATAATTATTCGCCGCCGCAACCGTCTGAAAATTCACGGCAACAACGTGGGAAACCGCGATCAAACTGTCTGCACTTTCCGCATATTTGGGACGTAGCTTCTCTCTCGCTTCCGCTGAAGGCTGTGTATATTTCACGCCCATTCGGGACATTTTAATCGCAAGTTGATAGCCAGCTTCTGGGCTCTCTGTGATTAACGTCGGCAACCATGCATCACTCATATTACTCTCCTTATTCTTAATTGATCGCACACATACTGTTCGCATACGAACTATATGTCAACGAAATGATGTGACAATCAAGGCAAGTCGTAGATAATGAGACAAGTTGGAAGTTATTGGAGATCACCTTGGCCGTTGCAGATATCGATAAACAGCTTTGTTTCGCCCTTTATTCAGCGTCTAACCGCGTGACGTCTTTGTATAGACAATTGCTGGATCCATTGGGACTGACCTATACACAGTTTGTGGTGATGATGGTGCTTTGGAAAGAAGACAAGCTATCTATCACTGAGTTGGCTTCAAGAGCAGAACTCAGCAAAGCAACGATGACGCCGCTGCTAAAACGTTTGGAACAAAAAGGACTTATCCAACGTGCTGCCCTTCCGGACAATGACAGGCAGAAGTCAGTCGTATTAACCCAAGAAGGCATTGAGCTGTCCCGAAACAGCGCAGACATTACCGACAAAATATTCTGCATGACCGGGCTCAGCGCTGAAGAAGCGAACACCATGATCTCGCTTTGCAAAAAGCTAGGTCGCTAGTAGGTAGTGCAAAAAGCCGTCTCTCGACGGCTTAGCTTAATCTCAAGAGCTCAAACACCCCATGAGTTTATCTTCAAAACTAACATCGACGACTTGTGCAATCAGCTCAATCCGGCTTTCGACACAATCATCCAACTCCATTTCCAACATATTCGATTCGGAAAGGTTGTAACCAAACACTCCATCATCAGTGATGAAAACAGCTTTCATTCGCTCGACATCAAGGTCATGCAGAAGCAAAGAAAGTTTCTTTCTATCAAAGACCTTGTCTGGTGAAAATCGCCAGCCAACGCTTTCAAAACCTTCACCCTCGTTCTTTGCCATCAACACTCCGCTTTCTGGCATAGGCACTTCTGACGCAAGAGGTTTACTGCCGTGGTGATGATGATGATGGTGGTGATCATGCGCATGTGGCTGCGTCATGAAAGTCTCACCTTCAAATTCCTTGAAGTCGATTTGTCCGTGACGTGCAAACAGTACTTTCACATCTGGATGAGCATGCTTTTTCACATACGCTTCCAGTAAGGCTTTGTCCCCTTCTGCATAGAGATCAAGCTTGTTACCCACCACAGTATCGGCGATCGCAATCTGCTGATTAAAAGTATCGTGATGGGTGTACCGTGTCTCTGACAGTTTTCTCGCATCAACCAAAGTCAGTGTTTTTTGAAGTGATAGAACATCGCGATAGTGTTCAGAGGACAAGACTTCCAAGACTTCTTTGGGATGTCCAAGGCCCGTCGGTTCAATCAGCAGTCGATCAGGTTTGGCTTCGATCAGTAATTGATTAAGCGCGATTTGCATAGGAAGTCCCGCTGCGCAGCACATGCAGCCACCTGGCACTTCCTGAATGAACACTTTCTCTCCTTCGCTATGCTGCCCTTGAAAAAGGCTGCCATCGACACCGATCTCTCCAAACTCGTTGACCAAAACAGCCCAACGCTCGTTCTCCGGCTTGTTCTTCATCAGATGCAAGATGGCGGAGGTTTTACCAACACCAAGGAAGCCGGTAATGATGTTGGTTGGCACACTCAGAATTGCCTTATTATCAGAGCTCATTGGCGATCCTCCTGTAACCCTGTACCAAGGTGTGATTGGCAGAAACCACAGACTCAGAAAACGCTGAATATTCCGGTGGTACTTTAGAGATACTGTTTAGATCGAAGCCCACACCGATATTGGTCATTGGCGGTACATGGAAGCTCTCAGGGAGATCCATTCCGTCTACAACACAGTTATGGCGGATGACACAGTGCTTACCCACAACAGCATTAAACACCACAGAGTTAAAACCAATGAAAACGTCATCACACACTTCGCATGGGCCGTGGATGATTGAGCGATGCGCAATCGATGTGCGCTCTCCAATGGTTACCGCAGCGCCTGCTTTAGAGTGAATCACCACACCATCCTGAATATTGGTGTCACATTTGATGATGATGGGTTCCATTTCACCCGCATCATTCACCTCATCCGCACGAATCACGGCATACGGGCCAATAAATACGTTGTCTTCAATAGTCACTTTGCCGCAGATGATCGCCGTAGGATCAACAAAAGCATTTTCCGATACGATTGGCATGTCGCCATTTGGATTTTTTCTTAACATAGAGGGTCTCAACTTGCTTCAGTATTTTTTTGAATGCAAAGAGCATTAACGAGCGAACACCAGTCTCATCGCGGGTGACCCGTCATCCAGCACCTTGTTATTGTGATAAACCAATCCGCCATTCACCCAGGTACTGACTATCTGCGACGAAAAGCGATGACCTACAAAAGGCGTCCATCCGCAGTGACACAGCGCATTATCATGGCTAACCTCAGTGGTCTGTTTATCATCCACCAGCACTAAATCGGCAAAGTAGCCTTCACGGACAAAACCACGCTCTTTAATTCCGTAACGAATAGCGGGATTGTGCGCAGTTTTCTCAACCACTTGAGTAATATCGAGTCGACCGTGACTGACATGGTCAAGCAGCGTCAGCAACGCATGTTGTACCAAAGGTAAACCTGCCGGAGCCTGATCAAAGCCCACCTGCTTTTCTTCAAAAGTATGAGGTGCATGGTCAGTGGCGATGATGTCAATTTGGTTGGTATGAAGTGCCCGGATCAGCGCTTCACGATCGCTGGCTTTCTTGATAGCAGGGTTACACTTAATCAGGTTTCCCAGCACCGCATAGTCTTCATCGCTGAACCAAAGGTGATGCACACAAGCTTCAGCGGTAATGCGTTTCAGCTCAATTGGCCCTGTTTGGAAAAGAGAAAGTTCTTTTTCGGTTGTGATGTGTAGAACATGAAGATGGCTACCATGACGCTTCGCCAAGTCCACGGCATAGGAAGAAGAGGCATAGCAGGCTTCATCATCCCTCAGCAAAGGATGATCATGGATCGTGAGCGAGGACTTTTTACGAAGAAGCGCTTCTCGGTTTTTTGCGATAACTGGCCCGCTTTCACAATGCGTAACAATAAGCACGGGCGACTCACGGAAGATGCCTTCCAATGCCGTCGGGTTTTCCACCAACAAATCGCCAGTGGACGCGCCCATAAACACCTTAACACCGCAGTGCGTTTCTGGATTCAGTCGCTTAATTTGCTCCAGATTGTCTTCCGTTGCACCAAGGTAAAACGAGTAATTCGACAAGGAGTTGTTGGCCGCAATATCAAACTTGCGCTCCAGCGCTTCAATCGTGGTCGTGGCCGGGCTGACATTAGGCATTTCCATATAGCTGGTAATGCCACCAGCGACTGCTGCGCGGGACTCAGAAGCAATAGAACCTTTGTGCGTTAAACCTGGCTCCCTGAAGTGCACCTGATCATCAATCATTCCAGGCAAAATGAAACGGCCATTGGCCTCGACAATCTGGTCGGTCGGAGCGGCGATAATATCGGAGTCGATCCTCTCAATCCGCGGGCCGTCAATTCGCAAATCTCTCTCTTGCACCCGCCCTTCGTTAACGACACGGGCGTTTTTAATCAGTGTTGTAGACATAGCGTTTAGAATTCTCCTTAAAACTAACGCATGGAATAGATGGTGATATTTTGGAAACGGGCGGAGGATGCGATTTCTCGTCAATAGATATTCAGTGGCTTAAACTCACTTGGTGCAGTCATCACATACACAGGTGATTTCGAGTTGGGGGCTAACCACTGTGAACCCTTCTTTTCGGGCACCTAATTGCAGGCTGGAAGCGAGTTTGGGGTCGATGGCCTGCTCTATGATCTTGTCGCACTTTGCGCAGATGAGGAATTGGGGAACACCATGCTCGTGATCGCAGGAGACGTGAGAGCAGGCAATAAACTTGTTCGATACTTTTAGCTTGTGCGCGAGATGTTCACCTTCCAGAAAGTCTAGGCTGCGATATACCGACATAGGCTGAACGCTCTGCCCGAATTCCGTTTTGCAGTAATCTACCAGCTCATAAGCAGAGAGAGATTTTTCCGAATGAACAAGCGCTTTTAGAACCAACTTACGCTTGGCGGTGAGTTGCTTTCCCTTTGCTTTGCATTTCTGCGCGACTTTTTCTATCAGTGCGTCTAAGTCAGTCATGGTGAGCCTTTAGCGATTTCTCCGCTCGAAATATAAACATAATTGTTATGTTATAACATATCAACAATGAGGCAACCAAGTTATCTATAGACTTGTGATTACCATGGAGAGGCTGTTTCAGCAGAGAGTGATGAAGCGTTGAATCAGACGACCTAAACAAAAAAAGCCATCTCAATGATGGCTTTTTCATTCTTGATGGCGTTCGTGTTATTGGTTTAACCCGCTCTTGCACCATTCGGCGTTTCGGTTTCTGGGCAGGCCAAGCAAGGCTGCAGCTTATCTTCATAACCAATATCGAAAAGCATGCCCTGAGACACCTCACCAGCCATTTTTCTCTCCGGCAGGTTTACGACAAACAAGGCCTGTTTACCTTCAATCTCCTTAGGATTTTCACGCTCTTGCTTAATCCCCGCCAAAATTGAACGTGTGTGGTCGCCGAAATCAACGGTCAGCTTCATCAGTTTGTCGGATTTAGCGACTTCACTGACTTCGGTGATTTTTCCAACGCGGATGTCCACTTTCGCAAAGTCATCAAATGTGATTTCGTCTTTAATTGGTGCGGGTTTCATACAGATATCCTTAACAGTTTAGGGGCTGTTGACCTTTGGTGATGATTTTTGCAGCAGCTTGTGGGGATTTTATGCAAGGCAGAGGCTTCGATGTGTAGCTAGCCTACATGAGAAGCCGATAACGCAG
>NZ_ANFM02000049.1 GCF_000333895.2 Grimontia indica
TGATGACCTCTGAATGCGAGCATCTTCAGGTTGTTTGGGTATATCGCTTTATCCAGAGATTACGGTGTTTAGTTCTCAATTTGAAAACAAAAAGGACCAATAAAATCTGGATATACTGGCCGCTTGTTTTGTTGTCCCGAATCGACGCAGTCAATAAGGATGTATGATGGCACCGACTCGTTCTCTGCTCACTCTGATTTTATCTATCTCCACGCTGTCGGCCTGTACCAACCAGCCAGAACCCAGTAAGCCCATTCAGCTTTATTCCAATAAAGAAACGGTTCAGATGTCTTACTGCGCTGAGCTGGCGGATATGGCTTACCTTGTCGCCTCTCAGAAGTTACAGGACCAACCTAAACAATCCCAGATTGACCGATTTGCTTCAGGTACTGCTGCGCAAATCAAACTCAATTTGGTGGAAGATGTGTACGCTGCAGATTTCACCAGTGCGTGGGATTATTCCGTCGACCTCTTCGATCAATGTGCCGTAAAGGTCGCCAATATACCTGCAGAGCGCCTAAACGTCGCAAGCTTCTGCGCGCAGAAGTCTTTAGTGGCTGGTGGTGCTTATGATCTCAAACAAGCTGGCGCGCCCAAGCTTGATGCCTACATGGTATTTGCAAGCTACAAAGCCACCAAGCCTTATGAAGTGATTGACGCGGTATACAAGAAATCCTCTTCTCATGACGCGGTTACCAAGAAGACCTGGGATAGCTGCATCGATATCCTCGCGGAATAAAACGCTCGCGTCATTACCAGTTTGAGAGCCCCATCCCGCTGATGGGGCTGAATATCACTTCTGACACACCACCTTTCCGGTATCCCTTGTTTTACTGTTTTTCGACACGCCATGCCGTTTAAATAATTGGCTTACGGGCTTGTTGTTGCGACTTTTCCGGTGTTGTCACCAATAATGAAATGGAACACTTAAATTTTAGGGATGCTATGAAATCGTTGTTCAGAGCACTGGGCTTAGCTTTGCTGTGCAGTCTGGTTTTCTCAGCCAATGGAATGGAAACCGAGCATAAGATCGACTTGGTGAAAGTCGATAAGTCTGCCCGCAAGATGTATCTGATTCAGGGTAATAAAATCGTCCGTTGGTACAGCATTTCCCTCGGAGCAAACCCAAAAGGCCACAAACTCCGCGAAGGTGACAAACGCACGCCGGAAGGCCGCTATTTCCTCGACCTGATTAACGAACAATCCAGCTTCTACCGTTCAATCCGCATTAACTACCCCAACGAAACCGATAGCAAACGCGCCGAAAAGCTGGGTTTTAGTCCTGGCGGACAGATTATGATCCACGGACAGAAAAATGGTAACGGCCCTCATCCCAGTATTAAACGGGGCAAAGACTGGACGGATGGTTGCATTGCCATCGATAACGAGGAAATGGATGAGTTTTTAAGTCTGGTGAAAGTGGGAACACCTATTGATATTGAGTGGTGACAAGAAAAAAGCCTGTTGCAGCAACCCTCATCGTCTCGAGTTAAAGACATTAAAACGCCTTTCACCGTTCCGCCTCCGAAGTGTAAGAATAGCTTCATACACCTCTCCTAGTTTTGGCTCTGGAAAACATAACAACTCAGTTGACTAGGGATAGAACTATGGCACAAATAGAAGCTGTGCATCAGCAGGCGGAGAAGCCTGTCAGTTTCATCGTATGGCTAAAAATCGTTGCACTCGTCTACTTGCTCCTGCTAGCAGTAGGCATGATAGGAACAGGCTTCAAATGGGCGACAGGCGGACAGGCGAAAGAACTGTTCGAGTTTGCTTCAAACCCCTTTACAGCACTCATCATTGGTACGGTTTGTACCGCACTCATTCAAAGCTCCAGCACAGTGACATCTATCATCGTAGGGATGGTGGCAGGCGGTCTTCCCGTCGCTACTGCAATCCCCATGGTGATGGGGGCGAATATTGGTACTACTATCACCAATACCTTGGTAAGTCTCGGTCATGTGCGTGACAAGGAAGAATTTAAGCGCGCATTTGCTGCCGCCACGGTCCACGATTTCTTCAACCTTATTTCCGTGGTTATCTTCCTGCCTTTAGAGATAGCAACTGGGTTCCTTCAGAAGATAAGCGCATGGATGGTAGCCCCTCTTTCCAGCACCGATGGTATGAGTATGGGTGACCTTAACTTTATGAAGGCCATCACCAAGCCGATTATCAAATCAGTTCAAGGTGCCATGGAAGTCCTGGGCGACCCTTGGGGTGGCGTGGCCATGATTTTGCTGGGCATTGGTTTGATTTTCGTTTCTATCACCTTTATCGGCAAACTCCTGAAAGTTGCCATGGTAGGTAAAGCCAAGCAAATCCTGCATAACGCGATTGGCCGTGGTCCTGTTACCGGCATTTTCTCCGGCACCATCATCACCATTCTGGTTCAGTCGAGCTCAACCACTACCAGCCTTGCGGTGCCTTTAGTCGGCTCTGGTGTGTTTAAAGTCCGCGATATCTATCCCTTCACACTCGGTGCCAACATTGGTACCTGTGTGACAGCCTTACTTGCCGCTACGGCGGTCAGTGGTGATCTCGCCAATGCTGCCTTGCAAATATCCTTGGTACACCTTGTCTACAACGTCCTCGGGGTGTTAGTGATATTCGGGTTGCCGTTCTTACGGGAAATCCCACTCAGGGCTGCAGCATGGCTAGGCAACCTTGCTGCCGAAAACAAACTCTATGCCGTTGGCTACATACTCTTCGTCTTCTTTGTTATTCCGTTGTTCCTGATTTTGCTGAGCTAGGAGGAAACCATGCCAGATACAAAAATGTCTTACGACGAGCTAGTTGAAGAGATCAACCGCGCACGCAGACTCTTGTCTCAGTTGGAGCTCGCCGCACAAGAGGAGGAAGAACGTCAAAAGCACTTGATGATCGACAACCTTGAAGCCATCATTGAAGACACCGAACACAACGGTGCGAATTTAAAAGAGTTCAGTAAACTTGCGGCAAGCGAGCTGAAAGCCTTGATCGAGAAGCTGCATAAAAAGCTTCATGATTGAGTGTTAGCGTTAAACCGTTAACTACAGCACTCACATAAGAAAAAGCCCGATGCAGTCCCCCGCACCGGGCTTCTTTTTTGCTTCTATGTTCTTTTCGTTATGCCGCTTATTCGCAGTCGAAAGCGCCTTTGTCACTCCACGCTTCTGGTGCAGAGGCTGGGCTGTTGTTTACCCACCAGTTTGCCTGATATAGACGACCTTCGAAGATCACTTGCTCACCCGCCAGATACGCTTTACCTGATGTCCACGACACTGGCATTTGACTGATCAGTTTCCACGCATCACTTGAGTCCGGTGTAGCGCCCTGAACCCAGTACTTCGCTTCCCATACCAAGCCATTGAAGCTGACTTTCTCACCGCCAGTATACGTCGTCGCATTTGACCAAGCTGGGTGGTTACCAGCTTCAGGGTCTGTGCCACATTGCTCGCCTTGCTCCAGCAGGAAGAAGTCAAACATTTGTTGGTCGACCAGATTGCCTTCAGCATCTTTTGCGCGGGATACCAGCATATGGTGACCGGCTTTTGCGTTTTCCAGCACCATATCAACAGCGGTCGATGTGCCATCAGCCAGGGACAGTTTTTCGTAAGCCAGTGCTTCCTGCGAATGGTTATAAACTGTCATTTCAACGGTCAGATCGCCAGAAGCCGTCACAGCCAGATCCAGCGCTACTTTGCCATCACGAATCACATATTCCTGCGCCACACCATCAATGGTCACCGTGTATTCCGGCTCAGGGGATTCAATCTCGTAGCCCACTTCTACACGGGTCAAACCGCTGGCTGATTTCAGGTAGATTGGGTTTGCACCAAACACCGGGTTAAACGCACCATTGGCATCACGCTGACCCGCTTGGATGTTCTCATTTGTTTGGTTGATTTTGGTCGCCAGATTGTAAGACCAGGAATTCGCTTCACCTGCTTTCTCACTGTCGATTTCCAGACGGGTCGATAGCTCTGGGCGCTCGCCTTCTGAATCAAACACACGGGTAAATACCACATCGCCCTTCGTTAGGTTCATACCTGGGTTGATTTGGCCGCCTTGCGTCCACTCTGGCAATACTGGTAGGTCACCTTCAAATTGGACGTCAATGACGTTATAGAACGCAGCAGCAGTGTCGCCCACATCCCATACCGCCAGAATCACGTGGTAGCCTTCACGCTCTGGCACATCACAGCTGTGCAGCATGGTTTTCGGCGGCTTTTGCATGTTGCCTTCCACCACACAGAAAGGGCTCAGATCGAAGGTGCTGCGCGCCAGTGGCAGGTTCGGGTTCCAATCTGCTTTCGTGATGTAGTATTCCCAGTTACGAGTAACGTGGTTCGCCGTAAAGGTCCACTCGAAGTCGTTCATACCCGCTTTGATTGGCTGCTTTACCCAGCGCGATGCGGTTTGTTCGTCAAGCGGAGAAAACTGAATTAAGCCAGCACTGGCGATTTTGCCATCTTCAGGACCGAACTCAGGAAAGCCTTCTGGGCCTTCAACACTTTGAGGTTCCCATTGAACCTGACCACACGCAGCGTTCTGCTCGCCGGTTGGCGTACCGTATTTGCAAAGCGCCGCACGGCCAGCAGCAATGCCACCGTCTTTGGCACTGATGTAACCGTGGGACATAACACTTGCGCTGAAAAGCGCTGCCGCGACAGGCAGGAGAGTGGTTTTGAGTTTGAGCATTTGTGTGCTTCCTAATGGCTATTTTTGTTTTGTTAACCAAGCACGGACAAACTTTCGCATCGGAACATTTTCAGTCCTGAATACAGGCTGTCGAAAATGGCGGCCCCGCTATCGTAAGTGATAATCAAATCACTCTTAGACCGGAAGCTTTGCGTCCTACCTTTTCAGGCAGTTTGCCGTTGACTGTGGAATGGCGCGCATCGTATTCAGAAATTGATATCGCACAATCTTTTTCTTCATCAAAGTTTGCCAATCGATCCATTTAATGAACCAAGATCACAAATTTATCGCTATTTAGGTGATTATTTACCCTGACAGCATATCGAGATAACCCGCTGTAATAGAAAGCAAAAAGCCAGACATCCTATACAGAATGTCTGGCTTTTCTAACCACGCTGCGCCGTTAAGCGATCTGTTTTGTCATCCGGTAGAGAGTCCAGTCCTCTCCCTGAAACTCACGTATTTTTGTTTCATCCGAAAGTAGCTCAAAACCTAAAGATGTGTAACAGCGAACCGCCACCTCGTTATGCGCGAATACGGCCAGCGACACAGTGCGAATTTTTGGATCTTCGCTCACCACATCAAGCGCCAGTGAAACCAATTGTTTCCCCAGCCCCTTACCACGCGCAGATGTGTCGGCAATCAACACCCGACATAAACGCACTTCCGACTTCGAAACCCGGTAAATATCGATATAGCCAACAGCAATGCCGTCATGCATCACCAGATAAGGAGTCAGCTCCTTTTTCGCAATGTGTTCGCGTACTTTCTCAACCTGCAAAGGGAATTCGAAGGCCGGGCCTCCCCATAGGAAGTTATCCCGGGCACTTCTTATCCAATCGCAAAGCTGTGGCGCGTTCTCATCACGAAACGGGACCAGTAGCATCAGGCTGGCTTTTCCTCGGATTTGTCTTCAGCGTCATCGTTGAAGTCGTCGAGGTAATCTTTTGGCGGTGGTGTCCACTCACGCTCTGTCATGCTGTGACGATCCATTCTGTCTTCGTTCATCGCGTCACGAATGGCTTCTTCAAGTTGGATAAACAGATGCTGGTAATGGGTATCGTAGCTCTTACTGTCATCACCACCTTTCCACGTTTCAAACAGCTTCTGCGAACTTTCATTCTCGACGCGTCTGAACGTGGCCTTGTGCTGTTCAACCACGAACGGGTGCTCACCCAATGAACGGAGTGCTTCCGCACCAAGCTCCAACGCGGAAAGAAACGTTTCTTTGATCACGTAATCGGCTCCTGCATGGCGCAGCATATAAGCATGACCACGGTCAAAAGCACGAGCCAGAATCTTCACATGTGGATAGGTCTGTTTAACGTATTCCACCAGTTCCGTCGTGGTTTCCTGATTATCCATCGACACCACGAGTATCGCTGCTTCTTCAATACCTGCCGTGTGAAGATGTTCAGGACGAGTGGCATCACCGAAGTAGCTCTTAATATTGATTTGACGAAGATTTTCAATTTGCGCCGCTTCGTAATCAAGGACGACTGTCTTCACGCCATTTGCTGTGAGGAGTCGGTTCACAATCTGACCAAAGCGACCAACACCCGCGATGATCACGCTGCCCTGTTCCTCAATTTCATCGGCTTCACGATCGTTCGCGCTTTTCTCGAAGCGCGGCAGAATCACTTTGTCATAAAGAATGAATAGACCCGGAGTCAGGAACATCGAAATTGCGACCACCAAAGACAGCAATTGAGCAACGTCCATCGGCAACACATGGTTCTGCATAGAAAAGCTCAACAGAACAAAACCAAACTCACCCGCTTGCGCAAGGCTCAACGTAAACAGCCAACGTGCCGTTCCTTTGATGCGGAAAATCAGCGACAGAATAAACAAGATTGCTGCCTTCAGTACCATCAAGCCTACAGTCAAACCAATGATGACAAAGAAATCATCAAACAGAATGCCGAAGTTAATGCCCGCACCGACCGTGATAAAGAACAAGCCAAGCAACAAGCCTTTAAACGGCTCGATGTTGGATTCCAATTCATGGCGGAATTCACTGTTCGCCAGCACCACACCCGCAAGGAATGTTCCTAGTGCAGGAGAAAGTCCAATCAAGCTCATCAACGCGGCGATACCAATCACCAGCATCAAAGCAGTCGCGGTAAATATTTCGCGTAGCCCTGAGCTTGCGACAAAGCGGAACAATGGTCGACTCAGGAAGTGTCCGCCAACCACTACACCGGCAATGGCACCCAAGATAACCAAGCCCAATGCCCAGCCGGGAAGCCCAGCCACCAGGCTCATTTCTTCATGATGATCAGCCGCAGCCGCGGCTGCAGATTGTGCCTGCTCAACCAACTCCGGCAACGCCAGAAGCGGGATAAACGCCAACATTGGGATAACAGCGATATCCTGGAACAGCAATACTGAGAATGCGCTTCGCCCACCTTCCGTTTTGGTCAGGCGTTTTTCATTAAAGGTTTGCAGCACGATGGCGGTGGAAGACAGCGCGAAGATAAGACCAATCGCCAGCGCGACGCTCCATACCTGATTCAGCGCCAGCGCAATACCCATCACAATGGCTGCTGTGAGACCAACCTGCAAACCACCCAAGCCAAGTAGCTTGTTACGCATTGACCACAACATTTTGGGTTCAAGCTCTAAGCCCACCAAAAACAGCATCATCACCACGCCGAACTCTGCAAAGTGCTGAATGGTGGTGGTTTCATCACCCACCAGACCAATCACGGGGCCAATCACCACACCGGCAATCAGATAACCAAGCACAGAACCCAAACCCAGCTTTTTGGCGATAGGCACTGCAACAACGGCAGCTATCAGGTAAATAAATGCCTGTAGAAAAATGCCTGTCATGACTCACCTTCCTTGAGCACATGTTCAATATTAGTAGCGGTGATTTTTTCACTCGCCGCTGCTTTTTCAAGGTCTACTCTTCCACTCACGAATGCTTTTAAAAGCAACTCGTAACTTGAAGTGTGCCGCCCAACCTTGTCGTCTTCCACTGCGGTTCGGGAACCAAACAGTGCGTAAGGGGCAAGATAATTCATACCCGTCAGACAAGCCATTTGCTCCATGGGAGCAAGTAATTGACGGATTTTGAAGTGGTTAAAACCATCCGCTTTATAGGCTTCTTCCATGCCACCAGCAGTGATGGCACACAAGAACTGTTTTCCACGTAGTGCCGTACCTTTCGATCCATAGGCAAAGCCATATTCCAACACCAAATCTTGCCATTCTTTCAAAATGGACGGGGTGGAATACCAATAGAGAGGAAACTGGAAAATCACCACATCGTGCTCAAGCAGACGTTTTTGTTCCAGATCGATATTGATGTGGTAGTCGGGATATTCACCATAAAGGTCAACCGTCGTTACCCCTTCTACCGATTGCGCCACTTTATAAAGCGGAGCGTTCACTTCTGATCGCCGTTGCGAAGGATGCGCAAACAGCACCAGAACCTTGTTTTTATTGTCTGCCATAGCTTTCCTTAGTGACTGACTGAGTTAACACATCAAAAGTCGCAAAGGCGAATCAATGTGTGGCCCACTGCGTCTAGTCTAGTTGTTACGGTCTGTTGACCTTTGGCTAAGTGTTGTTATTGCAATAATCATCACCAAAGATCAGCCGCACCTCATAAATTACAGCCCTATCTTACCTTCTGAATCTCACTGATATTTTCTCAATTTAGCAATTTCTCACCAAATGGTTACTAAAAGTATACTGGTTGACAGTAGTAACCTAGATTAGCAAAGTATGCGAAACGAACACAACAATGCATGGAAAGAGGCAGTAATGAACATTCTGGTTATCAACGGTCACCACTACTATCCGTTCTCTGAAGGTAACTTGAACAAAGCCATGGTAGATGTGGCTTCTGAGACACTTACAGCACAAGGTAACAGCGTAATATTGTCTTCATGCGAAGACTATGAGGTGGCAGAAGAAATCGAAAAACACCAATGGGCTGACGTTGTTATCCTCCAATCCCCGGTCAATTGGATGGGCGTGTCATGGAAAATGAAAAAGTACATGGACGAAGTCTACACTGCGGGTATGGGTGGTGAACTTTGCGCTGGCGACGGCCGCCATCGCGATACCGACGATCAATACGGTACTGGCGGAACCCTCGGCGGCAAGAAGTACATGCTTTCTCTGACTTACAACGCGCCGAAAGATGCGTTTGATGATGAAAGCCAATGGCTGCTGCAAGGCAAAGGGGTTGATGACATGTTCCTTCCAATGCACCTTAATTTCCGCTTCTTCGACATGGAAGCTTTGGACACATTCGCGTGTTTTGATGTGATGAAAAATCCGGACACAGAAAACGACAAGATCCGCTTTAAAGCGCACTTGGAATCACAACTGGGAGGCTAGAAAATGGCATATACAAACAAACTGGCTGCGGGAAGCGAATTCCCATCAATAACGCTGAAAGATCTTGAAGGCGGTGAACATACACTTGGCAAACCGCGCGAGGGAGCAACCTGGCAAATGGTGGTGATTTACCGTGGTCGTCACTGTCCAATGTGTACGCGCTACCTGAACCATCTTGAAGATTACAAAGAGAAACTGGCGGATATTGGCATCGATATTGTTGCCGCATCTGGCGACAGCAGCGCTCAACTTGAAGAGCACATGACACGCTTGGAAGTGTCCTTCCCGCTTGCATACGGCTTATCTGAAGCGCAAATGAAAGAGCTGGGTCTTTGGGTTTCTCTTCCACGTTCAGAGCAGGAAACTGACCACAACTTTGCCGAGCCTGGGCTGTTCGTGATTAACGAGCAAGGTACAGTGCAAGTCGTCGATATTTCCAATAACCCATTCGTTCGCCCTGATGTGGAAACGCTGGTCAATGGTCTTGCATGGATTCGTAATCCAGATAACAACTACCCAATCCGTGGTACAGCGCCTTACTGATTGAAGTTCCTCAGTTAGAAAAGTAAAACGCCCTGCTCAATGCAAGGCGTTTTTCTTTGAGATACAAAGTGGTTATTTAGTACTGGTAAACAGCAACTTCACACCAAATGCCAACATCACTGAGCCAAGTACACGATCAACCCAGTGGCCGATGCGCTTAAACTTGGCCTGCACGGTAGGTTTGGAAAGTACCAACGCCACCGAGCCAAACCAAACCAGCTGGATGAACATCATCCATACACCCAACAGGAATAATTCAATCACTGGCATTTCTGGCGACAGCACCAGAGTGAAAACAGAGAGGAAGTAAAGCGGCGCTTTCGGATTCAACGCGTTACACACAAAGCCCATTGAAATCAGCTTGGATGCGGAGCGTGGCTTCACATTCACGTTTTGCTCGTCATCACCTACCGCGGCTTTGCTGCGGATCCCCTTCCAGCCGAGATAAATCAGATAGGCCGCGGCCAGATACTTCATCACCGTCAGTACCATCGAGGATTCACTGATCACGGTCGCGAGGCCAATAGAGGAGTAAATAATGTGAACAGAAAGTCCGAGAGCAATTCCGAGGCTGACAAGGAGACCGGCACGACGGCCGTGAACGAGAGACTGCTGCGATACCATCACAAAGTCTGGACCCGGTGAGGCGGCACCTAACAAGTGCACTAAGGTTAATGTTAAAAACGCCTGATAGAACTCCATTCCTTTTCTCCTTTGCTCTTTTGCTCTTTTTTTCTACTCTTCTTACGATGATATTATGGCGATCCGATTTGAAATCAAGGCCGTACTGTAAAGTAAATTAGTCAAACATGAGTACTCCGATGACCTTCACCCTTTTCTACGATGGCAGTTGTCCACTCTGCGTGGCTGAAATGGATCAGTTGCGCGCGCTTAACCAAGAGGAAAGCCTGAAGTTTGAAGATATCCTTGCGCCGGATTTCAAATCCCGGTTTCCAGATATCGACCCCATGGAAGCCAGCAGAATTTTGCATGGAAAATTGAGCGATGGTACTTTGCTATTAGGGCTAGATGTCACCCACAAAGCTTGGTCGCTTGTCGGCAAGAAACGATGGATAGGCCTATTGCGTTTACCTGTGATCCGCTGGTTTGCAGACAAAGCCTATCTTTTCTTCGCCAGAAACCGCTACAAAATCTCATACCTCTTCACTGGCCGTTCTAAATGTGAGCCTTGCCAGAATGGCGTTTGTTCGATTGCCGAAGAAAAACCCGACAATCATAAAAACTAACAAAACAAACGCTCTCATTCAGCAACCAAATAATTAAGTAACCTGCTGATTATTCACTACAAATATGTATTTCTGTGCAGCACCTCAATCTATTGACTAAATCTTCATTAACCCTCACCATCAGTGCACTACACTATGCGTCGCAACATTAAGAAGAAGATGGCTTAGGTACATCCAAATAAGCGATGCGCATCAACTGCTCTATTTGAAACATGAAAACCACTGATATTCTTACACCTTCAGCATTCCTACCAACGCTGCCTGTTGGAACGCCTTTGACTTTCGAGCTTAGGTACAAAGACAAGATCAAAGCGTTTGGTGGAGCCTCGCGCCTTATCGGATATCGCGAGAAAAAGTACATCCTGCTGGAAACGCCCACTGATCCTGAGCTCTCGAAGCTGCTGACTGACACATCTGGCATGCAAGCGGTTGTGCGGGGGTTAACCTCATCACGCTACGGTGAAATCTTTGCGTTCAAATCTCATATTCTCAGCGTATTACACCGCCCGGAGAAAATGATTGCGATAGCGTTGCCACCTCAAGTGAGCATCCACCGCATGCGTTCTGATGCCAGATATGCTGTTTCGCGTATTGTTCATCTCATTATTGATGGACGTAAAGCCTTGGCTAAGCTGTCTGACTTTTCGCTGAGCGGTTGTGCCATTCGCGTGTCCAACAGCCAGTTCATTGATGAAGGTGAAACCATTGGCTTTGTCATCAATGCGCTGTTTGATCACCCCGTGGAATTTGAAGGAACGGTCATGAACGTGACCAGCAATGGCGAGGGTGTTCAACTCGGCATTAAATTTAGTGACGCAAGTAAAAGCAAATCTCGCGATACCTTAGCTAAACTCATTCTGGCGTCCGAATTGAGTGCTGATAACTCCACCAGCGCTGTCTCAACTGTCTCCTGACAGCCTCTTCTCCCCTTCACGACAAGGAACACAGGTTATGCAAGAATCTTTTATCGACAGTGGCGTGCTTTTTCGTCAACACCAATTCGACCTGCCGCTCAACTACAGCGAGAAAGATGGCACTCGCATCACCGTGTTTGCCCGTGAAGTGGTGGAATTATCCAAAGCAGACGCCAATCTGCCTTGGCTGGTTTACTTTCAGGGTGGTCCAGGATTTCCGTCTCCGCGTCCTGATTCAAAAAGTGGCTGGCTGAAACGCGCCCTACAGGATCACCGTGTATTACTGCTGGACCAGCGCGGTACAGGCATGAGTTCGCCGTTGACTCACCAGACGTTGAGTCATATGGACGACGCGAAGCAAGTGGAATACATCAGCCAGTTCCGAGCAGACAACATCGTTCGTGATGCTGAAGCCATTCGTGAAGCATTAGGGGCGGAGCAATGGTCAATTCTGGGTCAGAGCTTTGGTGGTTTTTGCTCACTGACTTACCTTTCTTTTTATCCTCAAAGCCTGCATCGCGTATACATCACAGGCGGTGTGCCTTCTCTTACCCGTCATGCTGATGATGTGTACCGTGCCACCTATCAACGTGTGTTAGACAAAAACAAAGCCTTCTTTGACCAGTTTCCATCCGCACAAAGACGTTGCGCAGAAATTGCTGAGTTCTTACGAACCCGCGATGTGAAACTGCCAAACGGCCAAACCTTTACCGTTGAACAGTTCCAACAAATTGGCATCAATTTGGGCCGAAGCGGTGCCAATCTGCCAATGTACTACCTGTTGGAAGAAGCCTTCACTGAAACCGCCCAAGGCAAAGTGCTGAGTGTCAGTTTCCTGCAGGCCATGTTGACGGAACAAAGCTACCAGACCAATCCGATTTACGCTTTCTTGCATGAGCCGATTTACAATCAGGGCGAAGCATCAGTTTGGTCTGCACACCGCATTCGCAATGCGGAATACGCCGAGTTTAATTACGAACCGGGCAAACCTTTCCTGTTTACCGGCGAGATGGTTTATCCGTGGATGTTCGACCAAATGCAAAACTTGCTACCGCTCAAACAGGCGGCAGAAGCACTGGCGACAAAATCAGACTGGCCTGCACTCTATGATGTTGAAAAACTGGCTACCAATACCGTTCCTGTCACCTGCGCTGTTTATGCGGATGACATGTATGTCGAAATGGATTACTCACGCGAAACCCTGAAAGGCGTTCCAAACAGCCGCGCTTGGATCACCAATGAATATGAGCACAATGGCCTGCGTGCTGACGGTGAGAGGCTCCTCAATAAGCTAATGGAGATGGGCGAGCAGATAGGGAGTTTGCCTAGCTAGGCTTGGAGCTTTCAGTGAAAAAGGTGTGCAATTTAAGCACACCTTTTTTATTTGTTTCATCAATGATGGCTGCCTTTCGAAATATCCATAAACCAGGAAATCACCTTATCTACCCGTTTAGGTTGATTAAAGGTGTTGAGCTTGATGATGTAGATATCGTTAAACAGCGGATCCGAAACCGTCGAACCCAACTGACATTCAAGCATTTGCCCGTTATCGATATATTGCTGCACACAATGGCGGGGAAACACTGACACTCCCAAGCCACCCAGCACCATTAATATCGCGCCTTCAATGCTGTTAATCCGGCCGGCAAAATGCACCGAGAGATCGCTCACCGAGTGCAAATGAGGGAAGAAATGCCTGCGCCAGAAATTGAAATACACATCCATTCCCGGATATTCGATGTAGTTGTATTCGAGTACGTTTTCTTCGTTGATTTCTGAAACGTCGCAGGTTGGCGCACAGACCATCACATATTCTTCCTGACAGAAGCTGAAATACTCCAGCCTAGGATGGTCAACTTTCTCAGTCACAAAGCCAAAATCAACCTGACTGGACAGCACTTTGTCGAACACCTGGCTGTTGTGGATCAGGGTTAAATCGATTTCCAGTCTTGGGTAATCCAATCGCCGTTCCAACAACATGGGAAAGTGAGGAGAGAGCAAACATGACGGCGGCATGGCATAGGCCACAACACCTTCAATTTGATTGAAGTCGGTTTCGACTTCCAACGAGAAATCGCTATTGAGATCTTCTAGGTTTTTGATGTGCTGAAGGAGCTTTTTACCCGCATCTGTCATCACTGGGCATTTGGGCGTTCGAATAAATAATTCATACCCCACCTGCTCTTCCAAACTGCGGATATGTTTGCTGATGTTCGCCTGTGTCATGGCAGCTATCTCAGCAGCGTCATTGAAACTTCGGGATTCAGCGACAGCTTTGAATGCCCGAAATAGCTTTGGATCCAAATGCATCATTGTCTATTCCTCGTGCTCAAATTGTCTGACGCTGTTTATTTCTTGTTTTTGTCTGAAATCATTTCTGTGGCTCTATCACCTTCAACCCAAACCACCCATCGAACAGAGTGTAGTATTAGAGTCATACACCCAATGTCACGTTCTGGATACATATTCCAAATAAGTTTGCAGACTCCCAAAGCGGTATGAACACGTTATAAGGGGTATAACAAATTGGATTTGTCTTCTTAATTGAGGGCTATCAATACTGTTGTTTTCTGTGCGTTTATCGAAGCCAGGCAAGGGTGCATACCCAAACGACCTGAAGATTCTCGCATTCAGGCTGTATGGATATAGATATGAAGACAAAGCTGATGACACCCAATGGCATTCGCGTTTGGCAAGGCTATCGCAGTTTGCAGTATCAGGATGATATCGAGGGTTTCCTAAGTAAGCTGGGACAGATTTTCATTCCGGTCACGGTGCAGTTAATGTCGCCGATGGGACTCAGGATGTATTACCCCGCCGTTGTGCCTCAGCCCACCGATTGCCCTAAAAATAGACTTCCCAACGAAATCGCACTGGTGGGTTATCCTTCCCAGCAAACGTACTTTGATGCCTCGCACCGAACCGTCGCGGGCCGCGCCTATTCCTCGCTTCACCAAACCGTTTTCAACTTCGATACTGGCGACATGCCGGCAAGTTTTTCTGATTTCCCCATCGCCTATCCCGGCGCCTCTCAGTTCAATTGGAAGACTCCGTACTACTTGTCCGGCGAAGCTGTCGACTGGCATGAGTTGTATGTGGGCGTATTGATTTGGACTTGGCCTGAAAGCTTACTGGCAGACAAAAAAAAGCTCGCTATCGACCTTTTGGATTTATGCAACGAGCAGATGGGAAGCAATAAGAACCTGTTCGAAGTCATCGTAGTAATGCAGCAAGACTACGGCATCATATGGTTCGCTTCTGATGCCTTGCGCTGGCCTGCCAACATTCTCCAATACCTTGAAGCTAATGAATGTCGCACAGTGATGAAGGCATTCCACGACATTACCAATATCTCGCCGCTTTTCAGTGAAGACGACAACGGCATTGCAGTTTCTTTGGGAGAGGCGCTGGACGTGCGCCTTTCCACTTAGCACAACGTCAGAAGAGACTGATCCAATAAAAATATTCCGTATCTACTACAGCTAGCAATAAGGAACGAGCCATGAATACCCAAGCGCTCATTGAAATCACGGTTCAACCGGACAACTCACTGCAATTGGTGAACCTACCCAAAGTCCCGATAGGAACCCATTGCCAATCCATTACAGCCAGCACCAGCCTCGAGGCCAATGGCACCTCGTTTTCGATATTCGTTCAACCGGAACCGGCTACTTTCATCGTCTGCAAAACCTATGACGTTGAAACAGAGACCTACTTCAAGCAAGAGGCCACTATTGCCGTCGACTCTCCCATCGCTCAACTTCATAGTTTCTATTTTGGTGGCCAGCCTTGGCTGCTGAGTTACCACCCAGATTCTGAATGCGTACAGTTTTACCGATTCGACGATAAACAGCTCACCATTACCCCGGTCACAGGCATTCGCGTTGGCAAGAGCTTCACCACAGTTCAGCCTTTGTATTATCGCAATGATGTTTTCTTCGTGGCATACAACAAAAACACGGGCGATGTCATGAAGATGCAAATAGTCGCTCCCGCACATTCAGCGCTTTATGCACAGAAAGTGTGGTCAGCTACCTGGGCGCAAGGTTGGACGCGGTTTGCTTTCTTCCGCCTTGGCGCGGAGAACTTCTTTATCAAAACCAATGAGAAGTACCACAAAGTCAATATTGACCACTTCATGGACAGCATTGAACTCGGCTCCCACCCTGTGCTGAATGAACCAGCCTCTGAGGAGATGTTAAGCCTGTCCAATGTTCAGACTTTCTACGACATCAGCCAGTATCCGTATTTCTTCACTTACAACCCAAACGGAGCGATGACCTTCAATCGGTTTGACGGCGATTGTGAAGGCTGGCAGTTGGCGCTTTCCAGCCAACAAAGTGCAGATGCTTCACTAATCCATACCGTCCAACTCAAAGAGTGCACACTCATTCTGATGCTATAAAAGGAGATAAAACCATGTCTCGTTATACTGATATCAATATAAGCACTCCCCAGATTTTGACCGCCGCTTCAAACACGATTCCTTTGCCTGTGGTGGATTGGAGATTGATTAACCAAGCGTCCCCTACTCCCCTCCACATTGAGCCTAGCGAGTTACCAAAAGCCGATATTGTGTTGGTAACCTGGACTTCTGCTGAGTGGTCCGCGCTCGATCATGTCATGCTGAACAGCCATCAGGAACGCTTTCCACAAGATAGAGATTGGCGGAAAAACTGGCTCGGTTACGCTGACAATCACGAAGTCTCACCTTACTGCGAATCCCCTGAAAATCCCCCTATCTTCTATTTCCAATTGGTCAGCGTGAACGGCGCGGATAACCAGCAACAACGGGTGTTGTTGGTCAAATCCCAAGTCCACCTTGCTCATCCACCTTGGCTTTCTGGCCTTGAAGCCATGACCGACATTCTGCTCCGCAAATCAGAAGCCAAACGCATCATTTCGACAGGCACAGCGGGAGGTGGATCAATCACGGATATGTTGGGTGGGGCCATCGTCACCAACAAAGCTCACATACTGCTGGCGAAACCTGAAAATGAAGGCTGCCCATACAACCACCACACCTTTACCTGCGAATCCTGGTTTCCTTCAACGTCACTATACGCATCAACCCAGCATGCATTGATGTTCGCCATGGATCAGGTTTGGAATAACAGCACGATCGACGACGCCATTACCGAGCTCAACCAAGACCCGCAAGGCGACCAGAGTGATAACCAGCCTACTTATATCTATCAAGATTTGATCAATGCACCGCTTGACCCTGCCAACCTAAAGCAGGCACAAATTAAAGTCAGCAAAGGTCAGCCCTTACTCACCACTGACTATTACTTCATCGAAGGGAAAGAACCCAGCGATCCCTACTGCTTTCTGGAAATGGATGACGCTGTAATTGCCCATCAAGCCGAATTAGCAGGTGTCGATTATGCGTTTGTTCGCAATGTCTCCGACCCCATTGTGGTCACACACACTGCCAACGGAGAGTTAATCCCAGACTCCGTTCGTGGCAATTGGTCTGGCATTATTTACAAGCGATGTGGGTTCTACAGCAGCTTCAATAGCGTGATGATGTGTTGGGCGGCCATTGCTGGTGAGGGGGAAAACCGGGAATAAATAGGTTCCTCTTTTTGGAATAAAACAAACGAGGTTTAATCAATTGGATTAAACCTCGTTTGTTTTATCTTCCTGTTGATTCTAGGGATATTTAGTCAGCTTAGTGGCAATTTTGCTCGCCTTACCCGATAACAGGCAATGCTCTGGGTTACCGGGAATAGGGTCTTTAACCACCGTCGCACCCACTTTGTTCAGCCCGGCGACCGTCGAAACACAATATTGGCTGTAACCGCCAATCCCGGTTAGGTAATTGGAATAGGCCGCTTTGTTGCTGGTATTGGTGGTGCAATTCACGCTTAGGCCGGAAATGGTGTCACCATCACTGGCAACGTGAACCCCACTGCCATTTTTAAAGGCAGTGGCTGAGCATTGCCCTGCCCGCACAACCAAACCGGTTTTCAATGGCGGATTCGCACCCAAGATCATTTCATCCGTATCACCTTCCTGTTTAGTACACCCAGAAATCAGCATGGCGCAGAGTGGCACGGCAAAGAGCAATTTGGTGGAGCTGCTGTAACGGTTCATATCAACCTCCCATGACTTGGGTTGATGTGTTATTCGCTTCGTTGTTGAGTCTTTGAAGCTCGGCAAACCCTTCGACCGCTTTGGTTAGTTGCGGCTTGCTGCAAGGGTCCAAGCTGAACGTCAGATTACAACGAGGACATGAGAAAGACGTGCCCGACAGCAACATGTGAAGATCAAAAGAGATGCTGCTCTGGCAGTCAGGACACGGTAAATGGCTTTTCATCTATTCTCTCCCTTTGGTAAAAAGCCCGGCTGCTCATAGAGCCAACGGCTCCGGCGCACAAACAGCCGGGTAGAAACATGGCTGCGAACTCTCATTCGCTACGATTTATCTGACGATTTCGCCGATCCCAAGGTGATTGGGCTGATGCTGTTGGTAAACGCCTGAATAATGGTCGTCACACCCTGTGGCAATGAAAGTTGCCCGGCATGCACGCTCACCGTGTACTTGGCGTTGTTACTTTTCTGGTAGGACGATTTTTGTGAAGACGCCGATTGGCTGTCATGGCTGATACTGCCTTTCACTTCCACCGACCACCAGCCTTCGCCCAGTTTGGCGGAGAAGCTCCCTTCCTCGCTGGTTTTGCTCGATGTGGATTGTGAGGATTCATCGGCATAGCTGGATTTCACTTCCATTTCAAAATCCACTTGCACGTTATCAACACCGAGAGAGTTGAGCGGAACAATCGTCAAAAGGGGAACATCAAACTCTGTCGTAACGTTGGTAACACTCACTTCAGGCGTTTCACCTTCTTTGGCTTCGCCCTCAGAAATCACGCCACGGGTGATTTGCATGGTCACCATAATCGGTTCGAGCGTGTCTTTACCTTTGTCTTCGGTATCTGACTTCTTGGTGAAGCAGGTATCCAACATAAATTTGGTTTGCGTCACTGCCATCATGCTGTTGGCTTGTGCTGCGGCGTTGAGTGGGCCACCAATCAAAGCGCGCATAGGCAATCCCGCGAATTGTTGGGCCATCGAGACCAGTGCTGGTCCTGTGCTGACGTCTGGCATGGTATTTCTCCTACTTGATGAATAATTGCAAAATTAAGCCAGACCCAATTAACCGGGTATCTGTGCTCTTAGTGCTCTGTCATAACCTTCAATTAATTTCCTTAATCCTTCAGGTGGCTCATCGGCATTAATGGTAATTTCCAGTTCCGCCATATGATTTGGGTTTTTATCAGCTTTAAATAAGCCGCCTGATTTATTTCCAACGAACGACACTTCCAATGCATTCGTTTCATTCACATTCACTTCTAAATGGGTTTTAAACTTCACTTCGCTAACCCTTGGGCTTGCTACAGGAACCAAAGTGAGCAACGGAACATCAACCGCTAGGTTCTGAAGTCCGTCTGGGGTATCAGTCGGATATTCGATGGTCACGTACTTGGGACGATACGCAGTGCGGTCTGGCTCAGCGGGAGATTCAGCGCTGCCAAGTAGACCTGAGTTGTTGCTCGGGACTTCGTCGAAAAACCGGCTGATGAGTTCCTGGTTTTCGTTTTGCAGCGCCTGATTCGCTTTGGTCACGCTCAAATGAACGGCTGAAACCAACGCATCTAAATTAATCATGACTTGTTCCCTTCGCGTTTTATTTTGATGAAATCAGTGTTGGCTTTAGCGGAAAAGAAGACAAATCGGATTTGGAATAGAGGCTATAACAGGAGAGAAACGTAAAAGCTAAATTGATGAATTAAAAAACGAACAAAAATAAATTTAAAACATCGAGAACAAAAAATAATTTATTCGTCTTAATAGACCGAACACTGCGTAGATAAACCGTTTGCATATCTAATATAAACTCGATGCGATACCCTACATGACAACTTTCCTCATCCCGCAGGAGACTGATATACAGCAAAGTGGTTTTTCTCACCTAAACAGGTAAAATCACGCCCCCAACCGAGGCGCTGATAGATGAAGACCATGCACCAAGAAATGCTGTTTACCCCTGAAGAATTGTTCACCCGCTTTCAAGGCGAGACAGAGCAGTTCGAACTGCCAGGTGCATTTACCTTTCCTTTTTACTATCAGCCACATCCGCTTTGTGTACTGGCGGCAGATCAACTGCAACAATACCTCGCAAGGCAGACAGATTGGCAACATGATTTCGGTTTAGACGGAGCTCTGGCTCCAAGGCTTGATGAGTCTGCCGAAGGCACTGGCAAAATGTTTGGTGTGCTGCTGGTGCGATCACCACAAGGTGAACTCGGCTATTTCAGTGCCTTCTCCGGAAAAATTGCTGACCAAAACTTACTGCCTCGCTTTGTTCCACCCGTATTCGATATGCTGGCGGAAGAGTGTTTCTTCAGAACAGAGCTGGAAGCGATCACTGAGCTAAATACCCAAGTCTCGACACTTTCTGCCAATCCTTTGTTAGAGCAGTTGGGTACTCAACTTACTCAAATGCAGATCGAATACGAGGCAGAAGAACAGCAGCAACGCCAGCGAATGATTGAAGGCCGCGCCACGCGAAAACAAGAACGTAAAATCGCAGAAGAAACATTAACGGGCGAAGCGCTGAAAGCTGCCTTGGACGATCTGGCAAAGCAAAGCGTGGCAGAGAAGAACACGCTTAAATACCTGAAAATGGCGTGGGACGAAAAGATCCATGCTATCGAATCACAGCTCAGTGCATTAACCACAGATATCGAGCACGCGAAACAGCAACGTAAAACTCTCTCGAATGCCCTTCAGAATAAGCTGTTTGAGCAATACCGTTTCCTCAATGCGCTTGGCGAAGAGAAGTCCCTCAAAGCGATCTTTGCGCCTACCACCAACCCAACACCACCAGCTGGTGCCGGCGAATGTGCTGCACCTAAGCTTCTTCACTTCGCTTACAAACACGGTTACACACCTTTGGCGATGGCCGAATTTTGGTGGGGTATGTCACCAAAATCCGAAGTGCGTCAGCACAAAAAGTTCTACCCTTCTTGCCACGGAAAGTGTCATCCCATCCTTGGGCACATGCTCGAAGGCTTAACGGTTGACCCAAACCCACTTGAACAAAACTGGGCAGAAGATAAAACACTGGAAGTGGTTTATCAGGACGAAGCGATTGTTGTGGTCAACAAACCCTCGGGCATGCTTTCCGTGCCGGGCAAGACGATTAAAGATTCCGCCTACACCCGCGTGATTGAAATGTTCCCGGATGTAGAAGGCCCTTTTGTGCTTCATAGATTGGATCAGGCGACGTCAGGTTTGTTGGTATTCGCACTCACCCGTCGCGCAAACAAAAGCCTGCAAAAACAGTTCATCACGCGAGGTGTGGAAAAGCGCTATATCGCAATGGTGGAAGGTGTGATTGAGCAAGAACAAGGTGAAATCAACTTACCGATGCGTGGCGATCCAGACGACAGGCCACGCCAGTTGGTTTGCTTTGAACACGGCAAACCAGCCACCACTTATTGGCAGTTGATTGAAGTGAAAAACGGCCGCAGCAAGCTCTACATGCACCCCAAAACCGGCCGCACCCACCAACTCCGCGTTCACTGCGCACATTCGAAGGGATTAAACATGCCCATGGTCGGAGATGTGCTTTATGGCGAACCTGATACTCGTCTTCACCTGCATGCCGAGCAGTTGTCGTTTGATCATCCGTATACGCATGAGCGAATGACGTTTGAGGTGGAGTGTGGGTTTTAGAGCTAAAACGTTTTTGGACAGAAACGGGTTGGAACTAAAGCTCTATAGTGTCTACTTCGGATAACTTCAGATTAGGAAAAACAAAGTAGACTGCTTTGTTGTTCGATAGCATTGGCTATTAACCGGAGAAGGGCTCATATGTGTTATAAGCGACTTTTTCTAAGCCTCTTATACATTCCATAAGCTTCTGGCGCTGTGTAATTAAAGCCTAACTTTTCGTAGAACTCTGGTTTGTCGGCTATTAGTGATACGTAAGAGCCGTCATTTGCCGCTTTTTCAAGATAAGACTCTATTTTCTCCATAATCGTCTTACCTAAACCCAAACCCTGATGGTTTGGATTGACTGCTATATCTACTATCTGGAAAAAGCATGCCCCATCACCGATAACTCTCCCCATGCCTACCAAACCATTAGAATCTCTAACACATACTGTATAAAGCGAGTTACTTAAACCTACATGTGCCGCTTCAAGTGATTTAGCAGACAGGCCAGCATCCAATCTTAGTTGACAATATTCTTCCGAACTTGGAGTTTGCTCCAGTACTTCATAATTCAAAACTGAAATTTCCTTGTAGCTTATAACAACTTATTAGCCCTATGTCCAAAGGTTGTGTGCCTCTACCGCTTCGATTTTGACACCGAAACTCGAAATATTAGGCAACGTAGCATTATGGTGCTCTCGAATTTGAGCCCCACTGGCGTGTTCCTTATCATGAGTTGTATGAGCATCCGAAACCAAAGTTACGGGATAGCCTAAACCTGCTGCTCTGCGAATGGTGGTATCAACGCAAAACTCTGAGGCGTAGCCGCACACAATTAAGCTATCTACATCGAGTTCATTCAAAACACTTTGAAGATTAGTATTTAAGAACGAGTCTGGTGTTGTTTTGCGAACAATATAGTCACCAGTTTGTGTAATTAAGCTCGACTGCAATGCCCAACCTTCACTTTCGTATTCAATAACAGATTTAGGTTG
This sequence comes from Grimontia indica, assembly GCF_000333895.2. Classification (GTDB taxonomy): domain Bacteria; phylum Pseudomonadota; class Gammaproteobacteria; order Enterobacterales; family Vibrionaceae; genus Enterovibrio; species Enterovibrio indicus. The sequence continues at coordinate 22,465 of NZ_ANFM02000049.1, forward strand.
CTCGTGCTGGATAAAGATAACTGGAACAGACTTAGCTCGCGCGAATTTCGTAACCTCATTAATTTTGGTGAGTACGATTTGTGATTCAAATGGTTGAGGTTCCGGGTCGAACAGAATCGACTGAACATCAATAACTAATACCGCAGATTTCATTATTTTCCTCTGATAGGGCTAACGTTCTAATAACGGGCGTTTACTAACCCAAATTGTTTGAAATACTAAATCACAGCGTTTCTATGTAACAATGCGCCTCGAGTAAACGTCCACGTTGATTTGCTTGTTAGCCCTTGCTCCGCACTTTCGCGGCTTGCCGCCAACCCGCTCTAGAAACAAACCGACGCTCAAGACCTCGACACAGTTGTTCATTTAAACAACCAAGAAGCAACCCGTTGGATTTGACTTCAACTGCGACAGTGACCGTTTCGACACTGGACACAAACCGATGGAACTTCAATCGCGACCAAACCAGATACAAATCACCAGCTATGTAAAGCAAGTTTAGCTCGCCAATCCTCGAAGCAAAGAACATTCATTGAGAAGATGGGCTAACGCCGCCAACAGCGGCCGAGCGAAGCGAGGTCCAGCCCCGAAGGGGCGATGCTGATTGGCCTTGTTAACTGTTTGGCCATAATAGCTTCTCTACTTGATCATATTTCTCTGCGACTTTAAGAAATGGCTTAGCCCAACCACTACTTAAACTGACCTCTTGTAGGGGACCTGTGGGCGCAAACAGAACACTAACCTCAACTCGCTCCGGTAATGTATATGACTTTACCATGGTCAATAATTTTGTAATTTCTCTGGCCGCCTCATCTGAGTTTTCCCAGTAAGACCAACAAAAGTCGTTACCTGGAATTTTTACAAGCTCTATCACCGACTCCAATATATGAACCAAAGCCTCGTAAGGCTCTAACTCATTAATTGATCCGTGAAGTAACTCTTTAGTTCGATCTAATTTCATAGAGACCAACGCCCCAATAACCGGCGGCGCTTTGCGCCGTCCGGCCCCGAAGGGGCAAAGTTAATTGGCTTGTTATGTATATTTAGGTATTACTATTCATTTATTATTCTGACGAGAGCTCCAAGGTGTTAATTTCATGGTCTTTTTGAGAGGTTCAATGACCGTATCACCTTTAGAATTAACAACCCATAGTATAGCAATGCCATTGTTAACTTCGCTTTGCAGTGTATATGTTTCTCCAGGTTGAATATTTAAGGAAAAGGTAAAATAGGATTCCCAAGAAGGTTCTATTGGGGCTAGCCAACTAATATTTGAGCTATAAATAACTTTTCCAACAACATCTTTTCTACCTGAAAAAACTTGATGGCCAGCATCAACTTTTCTCTCATTAAAACTATGTCTGAGTTTTTTGTTACCGATACTTTCAAAAGATAAACCATACCACTCGATTAAACGAGGCCCATGTTTTATCTCTTTGCTTGAGTTTTGCAAAGTGGCCTGTCCCTTTAAGGAGTCTTTAATATGATTTCCTTCACAACCACATAGTACAATTGTAATTAATATTATTGTAATTAAACGCATCTAAAATTATTTCCTCTAGATTTACTCAATTTTTTAAAACGACTTATTCTTAATTAAAGATTTATACCAACGCCCGCATAATGGGCCGACGCGAAGCGGCGGTCCAGCGCAACGAAGTGGAGCGTTCATTCATGCGCTTGTTAAAATTTATATCCACTTTTCCATTAGCTTGTTAGCATCTGCTGCTTGCTCGACAACCAGCGGCACCCAATCAGAATCGCAAATGACAACCAATGGCCCAGTAGTTTCTGTTAGTTTTATCAGAATTTTCAGTATTACCTCAGGCCAACTACTAGAGAAATAAATTTTGTTCTGACTCTTATGAAGAGCTCCGATATTCATAAGTGCCCAACCCTTATTCTCCAGATCTTTCTCGTGCTCAATATTGGCTTGCCACGGCTCTCCTAGGGTCTCATCTGAAAATTCTACACTAAAGGAATCTAGACTCGATAGTGCGCTTTTAATCTCGGATAGAAATGGATTTCGGCTTGCCATTCCTTTAGGAAATTCAATCGCTTCTTCGGTTAACCATGCTGCCATTTCTTCCTCAATTGGAAATACAAAATAGATAGCTCCCATGTGAACATCCTTGCTATTTTAACGCCGCGTTAAGTAGTGAGCAACGCCACCACCATACCTAAACTATTGTGCCGTAATCACCAAAGCTGAATCAAACCGAAAATGCCGAGCGTTGCGAATCTGTCTTAAACGCTTTGTTAGGGCACTTTTGTTTCCAGAACTGCTAACAGTTTTCTATAACCATTCTCTCTTGCTATAGAGATAGCTGATACACCTGCATCATTCGTATAGTCAGGGTCAGCACCATGTTTAACTAATATCTCAACCGTACTAAGGTGCTCATTGAGTACAGCAATCATTAAAGGGCTATATGCTAACTCCCCAGCAACAGCATTGGGATCAGCTCCTACTTGTAATAACTTGACCAATATATCGTCTTCAGCCCATTGAGCAGCCATAAAAACTGGTGATTCACCTTGCCAGTTAAAAACATTGGGATTCGCAGACTTTGATAATAGCAATGTAACCAATGACTCATCACCCACAATAGTGGATATGTGTAACATACTAGCCCCACAGCTATTTTGATAATTTACATCTAAACCATTTTCAATAAGTCGAAGATAACGAGAATCGTCTTTCTCCTTAACTAAGGTTTCGATAGCCATATTAAATTCTGTAGTTGGATCAGATTGACAAGACTCGTCGCTACATCCAGAAACGATAGCTAAAAGAAACAATAAACTCAGTAAATTTCTGCCCATTTTGCCTCCGGTGCCCTAACGCCTTACTAATGGGCGCAAAATTGCTTGGCTAAAATTAGCGACGAAGGAGCACAAGCCAAGCGTTTTGCGTCCTTTTAAGTAACTTGTTAGTGTTCTGACAACCACTTTTTGGATTCATCTTGCATTTGAACAGCTATTTCAGTAACGCCATAATTATCATTTACTTCCAAATCATCTCTAGCGTAATACAACCCATAAAGATGTTCGATTCCTACATTATCCCCAACATACTTAGTTACGTTTTCATGTAGGTCAAAATTATCAATATCATTGAGCAACTGCCGAAATTGAATGAATGGATCTATTTTTTCACTAGCAATTAACTTTAGGTGATATTTAATTATGAAATTAATTGAATCCTCAAATAAAGGAAATTGAGCAATAAGCTTTTCAAAAAGAGGCGAAACAACTTCCCAACATTTAGGTTCTGCATCAATAATTTCCAACAAGCCGTCAGAATAAACACCGTTGTTTAAATTAGAATGAGCATAATTGATCAAATCATCAGTTTCGCAAGCGCCTGCTACATATTTTGCAATAAAGTAATTTTCGTTTTCTTCATTCATCCTAAATTTGAAAACCCATTATTAAGGAACACTAACGTCGGCTTAAGGGGCTGAAAACACACGATTCACGCGAAACAGCTACCTTAAGCGCCAAAATTTGAAAAGACTATAATTGATCGAGTGTTTTTAGTCCCCTTTAAGCCCTTGTTATGTAAATCATCTCGGATACTCAATTTCCTTTTTGTGCTCTACGCCACGATCATCAACTGCCAAAATAAAAGGTCCTTGTTTTGCAGGCCATTCAAAATGCAGTGCTGTTAATGATTCGAGCTTAACGTTTTGATTTAGAAGATGCTTACTTAGGCCGGCGGACCAATAATCGATAGATTTCTCAATTCTTTCGCTACAAAGCTGGTGTGGCTCGAAATGCCCTCTGAGCCAATCAATTGATATATCGTACCCTTTCCTATGAATATTAGTTAACTCATATAAAACAAAGTCACCGTCGACATAGTTTTCATAGCTTATGTAACTATGTCCAAAGTTATGTATCGCCGACTTAATGTTTTTGTACTTCATAACCTACCAGTCACATAACAACTTATTAGCAGGCATAAAGCCCGTTTAGTCCAAAACCGAGATGCCCGATTAGTCCGCGTACACTTAAGTCAGTTTACCATATAGCTTAGTAGAATCAGTGGATTAACTTATTGGCTTGTGGTCCAAAAATGAGAAATCGGGCGTCCCGAATTTAAAGCGTTCACATTTTTACTATATACATATCCCTGTATTTTTATACATAGGGAGTGCATTAGAAAAATTTGGCCATTGTACGTCGATTCAAGTGCTGGATTGTTCGAAATGCTAACTTGATGTATGGAATCCACTCTTTCCTTGGCGATCTACAATTCCAAGGTTTGATTAAACACGAGGGTTCCATCATGTTGACCACTAACATTATTGCAATCGACTTAGCCAAAAATGTTTTGCAAGTTTGTCATATCAGCGCAGATGGCGAATTGCTTTTCAATAGACCACTAAGCCGACAGAAAACTAAAGAGTTTCTTGCCAGAGCCAAACCCGCTATCGTCGCAATGGAAGGTTGCTGTGGTTGCCATTACTGGGGGCAATTTGCTGAGAAGTATGGCCATGATGTTAGGCTACTCAATCCTAAAAAAGTAAAAGGATGTTTGGAAGGGCATAAAACTGACCACAATGATGCTCTCGCTATAGCAAATGCAGCTATTCAAATTGGCATCAAGTTCAGCCGTCCAAAATCCATTGAGACACAGTCTCTTCAATCACTAGAAAGTAGTCGTCGTTTCCTATCTCGGTCCGTTGTTTCTTTAGGTCAACACATCCGCGGTACGATTCTTGGGTACGGCATCGCTAACCCAAGAGGCGAAAAAGGATTGAAAGCCTCTGTCCAGTCTGCTCTCGACGGTGAAACAGAAATTCCAGCTAATGTCGTTTCGGTGCTGGCCATGTTGTGGGAGCAATATAAGCAACTTAAGTTAAAACTTATCCAGTTTGAAAAAGAAAAAAATGCACTAACTCGACAAATTGAACCCTGCCAAAGACTCATGGCGATTGAGGGCGTTGGTGAAACAACGGCGGCAATGCTTTATACGACCCTTGGAGATGGCAAACAGTTTAAGAACGGAAGGCAGGCCTCTGCTTTTGTGGGTCTCACCCCAAAACAACATAGCTCAGGCGGAAAAGTTTTCATGATTGGTATTGATAAATGTGGTGGTGTAAAGGAACTTCGTTCCCTTTTATATCTTGGTGCGATGTCTTATGTGGGCAGGCTTCCTGATAATCCGAAAACACAAAAAGACGCTTGGCTTACCAAGCTCATTGCTCGAATTGGGTTTAAAAAAGCCTGTATCGCTTTAGCAAATAAAATCGTACGGACCGCGTGGGCAATGCTTCGATATGAAACCAACTATGAGCCAGTATTACTGACTGATTAATATGAATCTTACAAAATGATGAAGCGGAAAAGGTAAGACCAACCTGCTGAGAACCTGGCCATTCTGTCACGCTTTAGAAGCTGCTAACTCGATAAGGACAGTAGGTGCGCAAACATCAAAGGCTAGAGGATAGCTACCTCATCAAGAAGCCGAATATACGTACGCATCTTAACTTTGATTGCAGATTCGTTTTGTAGGTACGTGGATTCCATATACACTTTGGGGCAAAACCTTGTCAAACCACCCTTCATCCTAACCTTCCCCTTAGTCAGGCGAAGGGACTAAGAGCAGGATTAGCAAAGGATTCTCTCTCAACGGCTATCAAGCAATTAAAAGTGACAGGCTACGCGCTTTAAATAGCCAAAATATCCAAGTAAAACACTCAACTTTTGATGTTAAATTATTTCGCACAATCCCTTCAGATAGCTGCTCTTTCAACCATTGAAACATCCAGAAATTCATCATTTCTATACATCTAGATAAATCCACACCCTAACGCGCTATTCTTTCACCTTAGTCACTTTACAAATCCCGTTCTCGCTATACAATCGCGCATCCTCTGACCACTTTTCATCCAGGTATTTATCTATGAGTCCAACACGTTTTGGTAACGTGATGGCGGCTGTTGCCTTCCTGTTGTGGGGCGCAATGCCGCTCTATTACCAATTTTTACCCAACGCAGCCATGGATGAGCTGTTGGCACTTCGTATTCTCGCCTCGTTGCCGTTTTTGCTTTTGGTGCTTCAACTGCGCAAAGCCAAGTCGCCAAACTGGGCAGCGCTGATTGCAGACAAGCGCTCGTTTCTCTTTGCAGCTATCGCGTCTGTGATGATGTGTGTGTCGTGGAGTGCCTTTACGTGGGCGATGACTAACGATCGTGTGTTGGATGCGAGCCTAGGCTATTTCATTAACCCACTTCTGGTGATTGCTCTGGGTGTGTTGGCGTTTAATGAAAGGCTCTCTCTGGGGCAGAAAGCCGCTGTGGTTTTCGGCACCTTGGGCTTGAGCTATCAAATCTGGCAATACGGTGAGCTGCCTGTTGCTGCTTTGCTGATGGCGGTGGGTTTTGCGCTGTATGGCTGGTGTAAGCGTCATGTGAAGTACGATGCGATTTCAAGCCTGTTGGTGGAAACCATTGTGCTTCTGCCGATTGCGGCAATCTACATGGCGTACAAGATGGGCTCAGGCACCAGTGTGGCGGTATCCGGCGATATGTCTACTCTGCTGCTTTACCTTGGCGCTGCGCCAGTAACTTTGTTGCCGCTGTTCTTCTTCTCGGAAGCGGTGAAGTATGCGCAAATGTCGATGATTGGCTTTATGCAGTACATTGAGCCGTCATTGCAGTTTGTTCTGGCAGTAGCAGTATTTGGGGAGACGTTTGATAGCGTGAAAACCGTGAGCTTTGGTCTGATTTGGCTGGGCTTGGCGATCAGCATTGTCGAAAGTCTAGTGAAGGTAAAACCCAAGCCTGATTTGCCGCAGCACTAGGGGCTGTTGGCCTTGGGCCGATGGGCTTTCTAGCAAAGCGTTGCGAAAGTTAAGGGGGCGTCATGCCCCCTTTTTGATCAAATCACATATCGTCCGGCACGCACTTATCCAGTTGCTCCGCGGTGAGCCCCGTCATCTTGGGTACTTTTTCCGTCAGGCAGACGGAGATGTCGTCAAAGCTCTTAATCTCGTCGTAGCACTTGAACAGTACTTCTTCGTACCCTTGTTTTAGTTCACCCTCAGATTTACCCGAGCATTTAGCAATAGAACCCAGAATTCCGCCTGCTTCGAGCATCATCACTGTGCTGTTCACGAATTCTTCTTTTTGTGCCTGAGTCAATTCCAGCGCGAGTGATGAAGGCGCAACGCAGGTCAAAAACAGAGTACAAGACACCAAGGCGCATTTTGCATTTCTTGCCATATCAGCCATACCAAACCCTTTAAGAACAAACTTATGTCGAGTTGATTTATACAACGCTTTAATGTCGTAGTTTAAGGCAAGCATTCCATTGCCTTTCTCCCTTTTTTAAGAAGGAAAGGCATATGGTCTCAAATGATAAAGCGGAGGAAATTCGAGAGCTGAACCCAGATCAGGTTCAGTCGCGGCTATATTTTTTTCTTATTCGAATCTGTTCTTTGTTCATGATTTTGAGTTCGACCCCATGATGGAGTTTGATGACCAGTTCATCCTCCTCCCTTCTCAGTGGTTTACCCTGGATTTCTATCTCGCCACCATCGTCAAATTGAATAACGCCCGCAATCACTTCCCCATCAAAAATCTGGGTATCCGCTTTGACTTCAATGCGGATCCCCTGCTCTGAAATCTCACTCACACGGAATGATTCACCATCCCACAGGAAAGTAGGCATTTCAGGCTCGTTATATCTCAGCCTAAAGAAATTGCGGTGCTGTTCTTCTTGTTCTTCGTCTTTTTCCATCGGCGCGCTGACTCCCGATTGCCGGACTCCTATCTTTTATATTAGGGGCTGTTGACCTTTGGTGGTTTAATTTTGTTCTAGCCATAAGCGTTTTAGGCGCGGCGAGGTGTGTGCCGCCTAGTCATTCTAAGCAAATACACCTCAACAAAGCATAAAACG
>NZ_ANFM02000048.1 GCF_000333895.2 Grimontia indica
GCCCTGCTGCCCGACTATATGGTTCCTTCTACCCTCGCGCTGGTCGATGAAATTCCACTCAGTGCCAACGGTAAAGTTGACCGGAAAACGCTCTCCAGTCTGCTAAACAGCCAAACAGAAAACAGTTATGAAGCGCCACGTGATTCGATAGAAGAACAAATTGCAGAAATCTGGGCCTCAGAGTTGGGTATCGATCGGATATCACGAAACGATAACTTCTTCATGATTGGCGGCGATAGTTTAGCCGCAACCAGGATCGTTCAGGCGATGCAGCAACAACGGATAAGCCCGGCGGGAGTAACGTTATCAATGCTCTTTACAGCACCAAGCGTTGCGGAATTTGCAATGCCGATAAAAGCACAGTGGCAGGCTCTCTCCGAGGGAGACAAGGAAGATACTGAAATTTTTGAGGAGGGTTCGCTATGAACAAACCAATGACTGATATGACCGCTTTTGAGCTCGTTGAAAGTTTGCAGAACCGCGGCGTCCAGCTTTGGGTAGAAGACAACAATTTAAGATTTAAGGCGCCAAAAGGCGTCCTTACCTCAGAACTCAAGTCTCTGCTTTCGGCTAAAAAACATGATGTTATTGATTTACTTAACCAAGCCTCTGAGGAGACTGTGTTAACAACCCATCCAGAAGATAGGTTTGAACCTTTCCCACTCACCGACTTGCAGTTGGCTTACATAGTAGGTCGAAGAGACAACTACGAATTGGGAGGTGTTGGGTGCCACTCTTACATCGAGCTGGAAATGCCGAGGCTGGATCACGCCAGGCTCGAGAAAGCTTGGCACAAGCTCATCATGCGACATGACATGCTAAGAGCTGTCATTGACACCAACGGCCAACAGCAGGTGTTGAAGAACTATACACTGCCTTCTATATCATGTGATGACACCAAAGGTCAGCCTGAAAAAGTGTTCAGAGATTCGGTCACCAAGTCACGGGAAGAAATGGCTTATCGTCGTTATGATTCGACGTGCTGGCCACTTTATGAGTTGCGCCTGACCCAACATGACAGCAGCGCAATTCTTCATCACTCTACTGATCTACTGATCGCGGACTTTGCCAGCATTCAGCTGCTTTTGGCTGAACTTGGGGATATGTATCTGCATCCTGAAAAGGAACATGAACCACTCCAAGCCTCATTCCGTGATGTCGTTCTCTATCAACAACACAGTAAGCTTCATCAAGAAGATGATTCAAAATACCAGCTAGACAAAAACTATTGGCAGAAACGCATTCGCTCCCTCCCCGGCGCCCCGGAATTACCCGTTAATCCAAACTTGCAACCAGATCATTTGGCAACGGGTGCAGCACCCAGTTTCAAAAGGCTGTCTTTCGAATTGCCTGAAGTTCAGTGGAAGATGTTTAGTCAAATTGCTAAAACTCATCAAATTACCCCTTCCAGCGCAGTGATGAATGCGTTCGCTGAAGTGCTTCAGCGCTGGTCGAGAAATGATGACTTTTGTATCAACCTGACACTACTGAACCGAAAAGCCCCCCACCCCGATATAAACCGAATTGTCGGCGACTTTATTGCAGTCAATGTATTGGAGGTTAATGGATTAAGAGGTGAAAACTTTAAGGACAGATCCGCGGCGCTCCAGCATCAGCTTTGGCAAGACTTGGAGCATGATGCATACACAGGTGTAGAGGTCCTTAGGGACATCACCAAAGAAAGAAAAAGTAATACACTGATCCCAGTGGTTTACACGAGCACAGTTGGTGTCGGGAGTGAATCACTCCCACAAAACGACTTTATGCATAACGCTAAATTGAACTTCGGTATTACACAGACGCCACAAGTCTGGCTGGACTGCCAAGTGACAGAGCGACGTGGCTTATTGTTTGTTGATTGGGACATACGAAGCGGCGTATTCCTTCCGGGAGCCATCGAACAAGCCTTTGATGCATTCAAAACACTGCTCGCGACATTAGCAACGTCAGAGTCTCACTGGGGCAGCCACAAGCCCGTCAGTCTGCACCCTGAGAGTAAAAAGCTGCGCGACCAACTTAATACTGAAAAAGACGCTTCTTTGCCTTCAGGCTATTTGCATGAGTCATTCTGTCAGCATGTTATCGCAGCTCCTAATGAAATCGCACTTGTGCATGATACACAAACGCCCGCGAACTATACCTACCGTGAGCTTGCAGAGTGGTCTTTGTCCATTGCAGATACATTAATCGACAGAGGTCTGCTTTCCGGAGAACCCGTCGCCATATTTATGGACAAAGGACCCAAACAAATTGCTGCGGTGCTTGGTGTACTGCTGGCGGGTGGCGCTTATGTTCCGATAGACGTAATTCAGCCAGAGAAAAGGCGCAATACCATTCTCGAAGATGCCCGTATACGCCTCGTACTCACCTCTTCAGATACATCGGAGGTAGAATGGCCAAGTGATGTTAATACCCTCTTTGTTTCCGAATCGCCATTGCTTGAGAGTCAGAGTGAACGATTGGAAGACCGTCTTTCAGAGATCATTAAACAAGGCCAACAGGCCAATACTCACGAACAACTCGCCTACATACTGTACACATCAGGCACGACTGGTCGTCCCAAAGGCGTAATGCTGACACACGAAGGGGTGAGCAATACGATTGCCGGTTTTAACAGAGAGTTCGGTATCACCGCTAGCGATAGAACACTGGCCTTGGTTAATTTCAGTTTTGACCTCTCTGTATTGGATATATTCTGCACGTTCAGTGCAGGTGCTACCCTCGTCATTCCGGGTAATGGCTGGCGCAATAATCCTGAAGTTTGGGCAAGAACAGTGCAGAACCAGAAAGTGACGATCTGGAACTCTGTGCCGGCACATATGCAGATGCTCATGGCATGGCACGAAAACAATAGCTCAGTCAGTCTATCGACCCTGAGGCTGGCATTTATCTCTGGTGATTGGATTCCTGTCACGTTGCCGCCGAAAATTCTCGCTGCGCTACCAAACCTGAACCTGAACAGTTTGGGCGGGCCTACTGAAATTTCCGTCACCTGTATTTCAAACCGTATTATGGATGTTCCTGACGGAGCAACCAGCATTCCCTATGGTCTTCCTCTCAGTAATCACAGACTTTATGTCCAGAACACTCGCTTTGAGGACTGCCCTGACTGGGTACCGGGAGAAATGTTAGTTGGTGGTCCAGGCGTTGCAAAAGGATTCATTAACGACCCTACAAGAACTGAAGAGCGCTTCATTATTCATCCGGAGACTGGCGAACGAATGTATCGAACGGGCGATATATGTCGCTATCGACCAGATGGGGTCATCGAGATCCTGGGGCGTAAGGACAATCAAATCAAAATACGAGGTCATCGTATCGAACTAGGTGAGGTTGAAGCAGCACTCAGTGAACTTAGTTATATCAAACAAGGCGTCGCTCTAGTAAAACCAGAACCATTGGAGTTGGTCTGCGCCATTGTGCTAGATGACTCTGAATCAGAAGAAACGAATGGAGAAAGTTCCAACCTGCTTCAACGCGTTCAAGAAGAACTTTCTTCTTTACTGCCGGGCTACATGATCCCATCACAGGTCTTGGTATTGGATTCCATCCCACTTAGTAGTAATGGAAAGGTAGATAGAAATACACTCAAAGAGCACTTCTCTGCGTTGCCAACGAATTCCAACATCGAGGAATTGCCATTAGAAACACCTTTGGAGCTCAAACTCGCCGACATTTGGAAAGCACTGCTCAAGGTAGAGCAAGTACAAAGAACTGATGACTTTTTCCTTAAAGGAGGTTCTAGTCTCTCCGCTGTAGAGTTGCTAAATCGACTTTCCGAGGCAGGCTTTATCGTTAACATTGATATGATTTTTAACAACGCTGTTTTTGACAAAATGGTAGGCGTATTAGAAGCATCAGAAGATGCAGAAGAAGCCTTCCGTCAATCTATCGATCTAGACCAGTTGTGTGCAGAGGCCTTCAGAAATCTACCGCAGGCGTTGTCTTTAAGCACTCCAACAGGAAAGCCGCAAAACCTATTTATGACGGGTGCCACAGGTTATTTGGGTGTCTACATACTCAAAGCACTACTCGACAAGACCGAGGATACACTCTATTGCCTTGTACGCTGCCAAGACGAAGCAACCGGTTATGAGCGCATCCGAAAAGTTATTGCTGACCAAGGATTAGACTGGGAGCTCGATACCCAAAGAATTAAAATCATTCCAGGAGATCTCACCTTAGATCACTATGGCATCAGTGATTCTGACTACGACTTCCTGGCACAAACCATAGACAAGGTCGTGCATATTGCCGCGCTAATCAGCCTTATCGCACCACTGTCTGACCTTTACCCAATCAACGTTAAAGGGTCTGCCAATGCTATTGAATTAGCAACTACCGGGAAGATAAAGCCTATCCACTATATGTCTACAATTGGCGTCCATTATCGACTTCCGTATGAAGAAAATGAACCGCCAGTGCTAGAGTCAGTGGCCCCTGATGGCCCTTGGCATAAGCCAGAACTTACTTACGAACACACTAAGTACATGGCGGAGCAAATCTTCTACCGTGCCAGGGAAAAAGGTGTTCCTGTTAACATTTACCGATCCGGTGCTATTACCTGGGATAACACATTAGAAAAACCTTTCATCAATGATGATGCGTTCGTCAAATTCTTCCGCACATGTTTAAGCGTCGGCGCTTATCCAGAGTCACGCATTTTGATTAGTACGACACCCGTTAACATTGTCGCTGACTCGATTGCAGAAATAAGCAAGATGGATGTTGAGGAAAATGGAAAGAACTTCCATGTCGTTTCACGTCAAAGCCATACAGGTGAGCAAATATATCGCTGGCTTAATGAACTTGGATGTAATTTCAAGTCGGTTGATTTTGCAACATGGGATAAGCAACTTGCGGATAGTTTCGGCCGTGGTTTCATCAATCGCTATTTCAAACATGGTATGGAGCAAGGCGGACACCACCAATATCGTATCGATAATACTGAATCCGCATTAGCCCTCGTAGATAAGGCACCTCACATCATCAGTCAGGAATACTTTAAACCGCTCGTTGCTCATTACCAAGAGACGATCAAGCGCGTATTCGCACAGCCTTATAATACCGTGCACTCCGCATCAGAAGAGGAGGCGTAATTTTGGAATACACAGCTCAACCTCAAAGAATGCAAAGTGTAAAAAGCAATAAGCCATCCTCATGGTTCAGGGTATTGAAAACACACCCAAACATCAGGAGGCGTATCTTTTGCTTCCCCCATGCCGGAGGTGCTGCCAGCTATTTTAAACAATGGCCCGAGGCTGTTCCCGAAGATACCGAGTTCGTTGTTGTTCAATACCCCGGCAGGGAAGAAAGGCTGAATCACCCATGTATAAACAACATGGAAGATATGGTACGGGCGCTTTTCGACCAACTGACCGGAAACCCACACTTATTGCAAATTCCCTTTGTGATATTTGGCCATAGCATGGGCGCTTCGATTGGGTATGAACTGATCCTTGAGCTGCAAAAGGCAGGTCTAAGTCTTCCTGTTGCTCTTGTTGCTTCAGCAACAGACGCCCCCGGCTACGCAAACCCGACCCAATTTCATATCAGTTCAGATAACGAACTCGTAGAAGAGATCGTCAGGTTAAGCCCCTCACTTTCATTCTTAAAAGAACATGAGGAGCTATTGGAAATGGTGCTCCCAGCTTTAAGAGCTGACTATCAATTGATCGAGACCTACGGCAAGAGAAACGAGCCACGCCCTCCCTTGCCGATCCCTATCAAAAAACTCATTGGGGATAACGACTCTGAGCTAAGTAGAGATGATGCATTGCTCTGGAAGAACCAAACCTCTGCCAATTTCTCCTTGCAGTCTTTTCCAGGGGGGCATTTTTATCTTGCTGATCACTATGAAGCGGTTATTCGTGTCTTCATGGAAAGTTATAAAGATAGTTCGACGTTAAGTCCCTCCCTTTCCTTCCAGCTGCCTTGACCCATTCAGTGAAAACGCCCCGCACTTTTGCGGGGCATCCAATCCCGATTCGGGTAGTAAGAGCAATACCTAACATCTAACATCGTTTTCCTATCTAACCAAATCACATCAGATACCAAATTTCAGTGGGTCACCAACCACTATTGAAAGGACAACTTCGCCCAAGTTAGCACCATTTTAAATCTGTTTGATATGAAACCTGAACGTGAATGGAAGCCAAAAATGAACAGTCAGTTAGTCAAGAAGATCCTGTTGAAACCAATTATTGAAGCGCCATTTGACGCCAAATCTGTCACTTCAATGTTAGTTTTAGCAACGCTGATATTAAGTCCTAGCATAAGTGCAAATGATGCTTTCCCAGTTACGGTGACTGATGATCGGGGAAAGCCTGTAACAGTATCAACGTCACCTTCTTCCGTCGCGTCTGTTTCAGCCTTTGGTGCAGACACGCTTAAAGCACTGGGCCAGAATGCAACGGGGATTTCGACACTTCAACATCGTAAATCTGTTTTCCTTGGCGAGCAGGTTCACACCGCCGTTGATCTCGGAGAAGTCCATGAGCCGGATATGGAGAGGTTAACCCAACTGAAGCCCGACCTTATTGTGGGCTTACAACAGTACGCGGAACCCTTTTCAGGGCAGTTTGAGAAAATAGCCCCTTTGCTAACCTTTGATCTGGTGACATTGGAAGACTCAAATCGATCGATTAGTGCCTTGGCCGATGCGGTAGGAAAACACAAGCAAGGTATTGATATTAATGCTGAGTTCGATAGAAAGCTCAATGAATATCGCGCCCAAGCTCCAGGTGGGGTCAGTGTTGTTTTTCTCTGGCATTGGGCAGATACCATTTATGTGTTTTACGACCACCATATCGCCACTCATATTATGACATCCCTCAAGGCCGAGTATTCGATGGGGCCCTCTCCGACGCCTGAGCTTAAAAAACCTGACGCTACCGTTCTCTCAATGGAGCAGCTACTTACTCTCAACCCAGATGTGATCATCTCATTCACAGGTGACGATAAGCCCGTCAGTTTTCACCCCGTTTGGAAGAGACTTAAAGCAGTGAAAACCTCCAGAGCGTACCGCGTTAGTGACCAATATGTAATGACTCATGGCCCAATAGCTCGAGATATGGTCCTCAGAGAGCTTGCTCATCTTTTTTACCCAGAAACGTTCCGCGAACCCATTGATATCCCAGCAGAAGCAAGAGCAAAACCGTTGGTTATATCTGAAGGATAAGCGACTGAATGATTTCCCCTACATCTTCGGCTCCACCGGTGGCTTTAAAGGCACATGAAAGGGCATGGCGTTTTGTGATCATTCTTATTTCCTGCGCCTTGCTGTTGCTCGTTTCTGGTTCGTTATCCTTAATGACCGGAGAAACATCCTTTTCAGCCACTCAAGTGATCAAGGCTTTGATTCAGCCCTCTGATTCATTGGCATCATTTTTAGTATTGGAACTCAGATTGCCCCGGTTCATCATTGCTGTATTGGTTGGCGCAACACTTGGGATGGCGGGGACTATTGTTCAGTCCATAACCCGTAACCCTCTGGGTTCCCCGGACTTGATGGGCGTGAGTGCGGGTGCATCATTTGCGATTGTTGTTTGTATGGCTTGGTCGGCACTAACCCCTCTGCTACTGCTATTGACTGGTACCTTAGGTGGCTTTGTTGCCGGACTGACCACATTTCTTATCGCTTGGAGAACGAAGCTAAGTCCACTTCATCTAACGCTATCAGGTATGTGTGTAGCGCTATTTTTTAATGCCGCTATTGTCGTCGTTTTGATTACCGCTAAGGCTGATGCTAACGGGATTTACTTCTGGCTAACTGGCAGCTTGATGGATCGAACCTGGCAACATGCGGGTCTACTTGTCCCCTTTTCGATAGCAGGTTTGGTTATGGGAGTCACTTTCTCTCGGCCACTTAACCTACTTATGCTCGATGACGTGACTTGTCATTCTTTAGGCTTTCCTGCCCATCTGTGGAGATTGCTGCTTGGCCTCATTGCCGTCGTACTGACCGCAGCCACAGTCTCTGTTGCTGGACCTATTTCTTTCGTGGGTCTTATCGCGCCACATCTCACACGATTAATGCTTCAGAACAAAAGTCAGGCTCAGTGTCTTGACCACAGACAAAGTCTGCCCGTTTCTGCAATGTTAGGAGCGACATTGGTTGGAGTGGCTGACACCATTGCCAAACTACAAAACGTGCCAGTCGGCATCTTGTGTGTCTTAGTTGGCGGCCCTTTGTTTGTTTACCTCATTAAGAAAAAAGCGGAATAAAGCATGACAACAGTTGCTTCAGAAGGAACCGACTCTTTGCCTGGAGGGAGGCATAAAAAGTCAGATAATTACCGACTAACTCTCCTTATGCTATGGTTCGTTGCCCTTGCTTTGGCGGTACTGTCTCTTATGTCGGGCTCTATTCATCTTTCACCGACTGAGGTCCTGCAGGCCTTTTTTCCTAATACAACGCATACCACCGCTTATGAAGTGATATGGAACCTTCGCCTCCCCCGAACATTACTTGCACTCTTGGTTGGGCTTCAGTTCGCCATTGCTGGTCTTATCCTTCAATGCGTGACGAGAAATCCGCTGGCAGATCCCAGCATCATAGGTATTTCAAGCGGCTCTAGCTTGGCTATCGTTACCGTCTTACTCTTGGTTGATTATGTCAACGCTATGTTTCTCTTCAACACCCCAGTGAAGATATCCCTTGAATGGCTGCCATTCGCAGCATTTATCGGAGGAGCCATATCGACACTCTTTGTTGTATTGCTGTCTATCAAATCAAACCTTCGCCCTGTCACCCTGACATTAAACGGCTTCGCGGTTGGTGCAATGACTAATGCTATTGTCATGTGGCTGGTGATTGTATGGGGAGGTGGTAGAACAGAAACGACTGTGCTTTGGCTGGCAGGAAGCCTCTATGCCAGGGACTTTTCACACATCATGCTGGTGTTGCCCTGGACACTTCTGGGCTTGTTACTACTCCCTCTTTTGAAGTCACCAATGTCCTTGCTTCGTTTTAATGAACAGCAAGCAAAGGCATTAGGCATGAACGTTATGGCTTGGAGGATCGTTTGTATCGCTGTCGCCGTCATTTTTGCTGCTAGCGCAATTTCAGTCAGCGGTCCTATTGGCTTTCTAGGATTAATTGTGCCGCATATTTCCAGATTGCTGGTTGGTGGCGACATCAAGAGGCAGTTTTGGGTCTGTGCCCTTGTTGGTGCCAGTCTGACATTAGCAGCCGACTTAGTTGCCCGTACTATTGTTAGCCCAATTGAACTGCCAGCAGGCGCCATTACGACCTTACTGGGCATACCTGTATTACTTTTTCTCCTACAAAAGCAAGTTAGGCACCAATCATGACACTATTCGCTGATCACCTTACTCTTAGCTATCAGTCGAACACTATCGTACCCGATGTATCTTTAGCGATTAACCATGGCGAAATAACCTGCATCGTGGGTGCAAATGGGTGCGGAAAATCGACATTACTCAAAGCGCTAGCAGGCATACTCAAGCCTTCTCGTGGCGAGGTAAGGCTTAATGAAACCTCCTTATCAAGATGGTCCAGAAAAGCACTGGCTAAAGAACTCGCTTTTCTACCGCAAGACCCTATAGCACCCGAAGGCATTTCAGTTTTTCAACTCGTTTCACATGGCCGATTCGCACACCAAGGGTTGCTGGGCAAAGTGTCAGAAAAGGACATAGAAGCGGTAGAGATGGCTTTGAAGCAAACAGGCATGACTGCTTACAGAGATAGGCCATTTAATAGCCTTTCAGGTGGAGAAAGACAGCGCGGTTGGATTGCGCTATGTATTGCTCAACAGGCAAAGATACTGATCTTGGATGAGCCCACAACTTACCTCGATATAGGTCATCAGTACGAAGTACTTTCACTGTTAAAAAAGATAAACCGCCAACACAAGACCACTATCATCATGGTGCTTCATGATATCAATCAGGCAAGTCAGTTCTCGGATCGTATTGTCACTATGCAAGATGGAAAAGTGATCGCTGACGACTCGCCAATTAACACCATCAATGAAGAGATGATGAACAGAGTATTTGGCGTCAAGGTGGAAATGCAAATGCATCGGGATGGAGAAAAAATCTATCCTGTGGCCATACCACTTTGCGCTGGTCAATAGACACAAACGTTCTCACAAGCGCGCTGATGGTAAAGACGCTCGGATTCGGGTAACAGCAATCCTTATCGGGTAGCAGCAAACCTCCGCTCACTGCAGACTAGATGAATAATGAGAATGATTCCCATAACCATCTAGTCTTTGACAAGGAGTATCAAGTCATGCCGCTCACCCCCTTCAGCCCGCATTTAGATAACAAACACCAGAAAAACACGAGCTTGCTTTCAAAAAAAAGGGCTATTCAAAAATCATCAATTTTGAAGAAGAGCTTACCTATTGCCTGCCTAGTTATGTTACCAATAAGTCATAGTAGTATTGCTGTTGAGCAAGATGCACTGGAAGTCATTACCGTCACTGCTGACAAACGCAGCGCAAACAAAATGGATGTTCCCTCTAGCTTATCTGTTCAAACTGACCAAGACCTCAAGGACGCACAAATCACTTCGATTCAAGAACTCGGTCAGCATATTCCAAACCTACATATTTTCACCTGGGGAGGAAGCCGAGAAAGCAATATCTTCATTCGCGGGATTGGTCCAGGGCTATTCACTGACCCAACTGTTGGTTTTTACGTCGACGGCGTGAACTATACGAACAACGGGATGTTCGATCTCGACCTCATTGATATCGAACGAATTGAGGTTTTGCGGGGACCTCAAGGTACCTTGTATGGTGGTAATTCCCTCGCAGGTATCATCAATGTCGTCACCAATAAACCTGACAATTTCACCGAAGGGAGAGTTTCATTTTCTGCCGACAGCCTGAATGAGAGAAAACTGAACGCTACGGTTTACACACCCATTATCGAAGACGAACTTTTTGCAGGACTCAGCTTAGCCGGCATCCAGAGTGACGGACATATTGAAAATGTTTTTGATGGCTCAGATTACGGAAAAAAAGATGATCTATTCGCCAGAACATCACTTCGATGGATTCCATCAGATTCATTAGAAGCTAATTTCGTTATTGACTATCAGCGCCTTAGAGATGACTCCTACGCACTTGGTCTGGCCGAGTTCATCAAGAACAACCCAGAGAAAATCAATAATGATTTTAAAGGTATAGATAATCGAGATTCTGTCGGTATTTCACTGGCGGTGACAAAGAACTTTGATGCTTTCGATTTCACGTCTATCACGGGGTGGAGAGATTGGGAGAATAAAAGTTCTGCAGATCAGGACGCGAATTCCAACCCGCTTTATGTCTTTCACTCAAAATCAGATGAAAAGCAAAAGCAGCTATCTCAGGAGCTTCGTTGGAATTCCACGACCAGTACTGAGCTCAAGTGGCTTGGTGGGCTCTACGCCTACACCAGTGAATATCGAGTGATCGGAAAAAACAATGTCGACTACACGGCCTTTGGCTATGGCGGCCCATACGTTGACATGTCTAACGTTAAAAAAGATAACTCTGGTTACGCTGCTTTTGGTCAACTTGACTACAACATCACGCCAAATATTACTCTGACAGCCGGATTGCGTCTCGATAGAGAAAAGCGTAAAGCAAACATCAACTCCAATAATCAAAGCACCACCAGTGTGGCAGTGAATGGCACAAAAGACTTCGATGTTTGGTTACCAAAAGCTGGAGCGTCTTACAGCTTTACTGACGGTTCGTTGCTTTATACATCAGTGAGCCGTGGGTACCGAGCTGGCGGTTTTGACCATCTTTATCCAAGCCAGGAAGACCCTGTTTATGACGAAGAAACGAGCACTAACTATGAGATTGGCTTCAAAACTACCCAGCTAGACAACAAGCTCGATCTCTCTGCAGCCATCTTCCTTATCGATATAAAGGATCAGCAGGTCCAGCAGCTTATTCAAAGTACTAATCAGGTACTCACAGACAATGCAGGCCGAGGCAGAAGTCAAGGTATCGAAATAGAAGCTCGATACATTCCCGCGAACAATTGGTTTATCGAATTGGGTGGAAGCTTCACTAATGCCGAGTACAAAAAATATGAAAATTGTGACCTTCTGGGGTCGGCAGGCAATTGTGACGGTAAAAAGATGGTGAATACCCCAAATGTTACGGCAAACCTTGCAGTTCAATACAAGAAGCCGTTAACACATAGCCTAGATTTGTTTACTCGCGTCGACGCTATGCACATTGGCAAATACTACTTCAACAGCTTAAACACCCTAAAACAAGATCCTTACCAGTTAATCAATGCCAAATTGGGTATTGAAGCCTCTTCGTGGGATGCCTATTTCTGGGTAAAAAATGCCTTGGACGAAAATTACTCCACCGTGGAGTACGATTTTGGCACTGGCCCAACAGCAGAAGCGGCTGACCCAAGAAGCTTTGGCCTGACCCTCACCGCTTATTACTGATTCATTTAAATGAGCCCGTCACCACTGAGTGGCGGGCGCTCGTTAATTCTAAATACCTGACAACAATACTTTCGCAAGGAGCTCAATAGACATGGACTTCAATCAGCAAAAACGCGATGTTTTAATTTTGGGAGGTATGGGACAGGTCGGTCAGCAGGTCATGCAATACCTGCTCGACAACACATCCCAAAAAATTGTTGTTGCATCCCGCTCGGCCTCTCTATCAAACACCCAAACCAGTCACTTGGCGCAAAGAGTCTCGACAAAGCGTATCGATGTGTTTGATGAGCAGTCACTGAAGTCGCACTGTCAGGATTATGCACTGGTTATCTCTTGTGTCGGCCCTTCTGGCATTGTCGGAGATCGTGTTGCAAAAGCTTGTAAAGCATCAAACACGGCATTTATTGATGCAGGTGGCTATGACCCGGTATTCAAAAGCCTAAGAGAGGACGAATTTCTCACTCCTTCAAACGTCCCGCTCGTCATCAACGTAGGGCTATTACCCGGACTATCCGGTCTTTTTCCTAAATACATCCTAGAGCAGATTCGCTCAGTAGCCGATATTGATGAGATTGAACTTCAGTATGTTGGTCGTGATGCATGGTCGTTTAATTCAGCATGGGACATCATCCATAGTCTTGGTGGCTTTGGCCATGACCGAGGTTTTGCATACCTCCAAAATGATGAAATTTTAAGGGCACCATTCCGTCAGGCCCGAAGTGCCGTCACATTCCCAAACATCGACGAAGAAATCGGAACCATGCTTGTTTACTCGGAAGAAGCGTTGGAACTTGCAAAAGAATTCAATATCTCGCACCTTCGCGCGTTTGGAACGAATATCGGCCCAAGGGCAATGAAAGCCTGTATTTTCGCCAAGATCTTGGGGCTGTATAAGTTCCGTTCAACAACTAATTTGGCCGCAAAACTCCTTGAAAAAAGTGCCAGAAAAGACCTGGAGTCACTCTCGCCCTTCTATGGTATTCAAGTGAGTTTACTCAATAAAAAACAGTTGCAATCTCAAGCACAACTAACGCTAACAAACACCTATCAAGCGACAGGCAAAATGATAGGTATTGCCGCAAGATGTGTATTAGAAGGCCACTGCTCAAAAACAGGGGTGCTAATGCTACATCAGGCGATTGCACCATCAATATTTATGCCCTACCTGGAAGAAGAAAATATTGCCGAATGGGGATTCAACATAGCGAACTATGATCAGCGCGTTAAGGAAAAAATCGCATGACGTCATCAGCAGATAAAAAAAGAGTGATTGTGCTGGGTGGTAAAGGGGAAACGGGTTACCGCATCATGCATTTTCTTCGTTCAATGAATACTTCTTGGGAGGTTGTTGGAACATCCCGTCACGCTGCTAATTTGTCGTCTGACAATACCCCTTTACTCCCTTTCGATTTGGCCTCCCCAAAAGAAGCCATCAAAACGCTATCAACATTTGATTTGGCAATTATAGCGATTGGCCCCATGGAAAAGGTTAGAGAAAAGGCCCATCTGCTCTGCCTTGATGCCGGAATTGACTGTATTGACATCAACGACAGCATAACGGCAGCAGACAGTATATTTTCATTGGATCAGAACGCTAAAGACCAAAATCGCCTTATCCTGACAGGAATGGGGTTTATGCCAGGGCTTTCAAGCTTGATGCTGGCTAGACTTGCAGAAGAAGAGCGCTCTTCACAGAAATATTATTCGATCCGCGCTTACATGGGAGCCGCATATGGTGGTGGAAAGGCAAGTCCACATGCCATCCTCTCTAGTTTCGAACCCTATGTATCTTGGATAAAAAATGGTAAAAGGCAAAAGTTGAAAACACCATGGAAAGATGGCAAACAACTATTTACCTTTTCTGGCCACACCAAAGCAATCAGCCTCATCCCATACTCGGCTGTAGAGAATACCGCTATCGTCTCTGAGCAGAGTAATATCTCGGACAAGATAGAAAGTCTCGATAGTCGTTACAACATTCAATATCTGCACCAAGGTTTTGCAAGATTTTTGGCCGCTATCGCACCAAGCGAAAAGCGTAAAAACCAGCTCGCTGACATGTTTTACAAAAGCGGGCAATCCATGAAAGAAAAGCGGGACGCTGACCCTGATACCATACTTTGGTGCTACCCTGATGATTCTCCAGAAAAAGGACTCTTACTTCATGGGATGATCTCTTCCTATGATCTAACAGCACTTGTCGCTGCGTGCTGCGCGGAACTGTATCTTAACAATCAGTTTTCTAACACCCGTGGCGTTTTGAGTGTTGAAAGCCTGTCGAAGGCCCATAGGTATGCTTTGATAGAAGGACTCAGTGTACAAGGCGTCCACTTTAAAGAAGCGGACTTAGAGCAGTTAAAAGAAGCTGGGCTTTATTTTGGCTGGGTGGAGTGTCCGCAAAAATACGCCCAGCGAATGAAACACTATTCACGCAACTGGTATACCGCACCCAAACAACATCCTCGCATGATTCCTCTGCAAAAGATGTTTCTCTTGGAGTCGGATATTTGGGGAGCTCTTCGAAAAGAGTTTAACCCATTATCTTTTGCTGGTTTCATCGTTAAAACACTTTCTAGGTGGCGCCAACATCAAAAGATGCTGAGCGAATACTCGTCAAGCGTCGCATTGCCTCCACCTGATATTTGGGCAAAAGCGGTAAAAGACATCAGTATGTTTACATCTGGTTATTCATGCGCCAGAGACGCATTAGGGCAGGACAAAGCCTATCAGATGTATCGTAAAATGTTTCTTGAAACTGGAAAAATGGAGATGCGGTGGCTCTGGCCAGATGCGCAACAGTTTACGCTTTTGGAGTCCCCTCATCACGGAGCAGTTCAATATTGGCTTGCATACCTGAAAAGTTATGCGGACCTCAATATCATTACCCTATCATCTGAAGTGGACGAAATTGGAAATACGTTTTTTGTCATCAAAGATTGCCTTTATGCAAACCTGTTTAGCTTCCTTGGTTGCCCCGAACTTTCTCATTTAGTCCGTGAGATGGAACGGGAAGCATTCGAATACATACTGCTTTCAAATGGTGGCAGAGTTGAATGGGATGTGTTTGAGCAAGGTAACGTTTCCGCTCTCATATGCCCTTCATCTAGTGAGAACATTGTTAAACATGCTGACCCCGAAGGACAAGAATTTGCAGCGCCTCACTTGTGAAGCGGTTCCGACATCAAAGATAGCGATGGTGTCGACAGACATTTGTTATGACGCCCGCTATTTGCAACGTTTGTCGTCAAGAGGAATACAATTACCTGAAAAAATGCATCACGAAGCAGTTTTAAAAAGAAAATGTGAGTTTTCTGCTGGTCGTTATTGTGCATTCTATGCCCAGAAAAATCTGGGCATAGAAATACCCAGCAAAGTCGGTATAGGCTCTAATAGAGAGCCCGTTTGGCCTTCCGGCATTGTCGGTTCTATTTCACACTGCCAAGGTAAAGCTGTTGCCGTGGCTGCTTATCAGTCCGACTGCAAATATCTCGGAGTAGATATTGAACCTCTCATAAAGCCCCAAACTTGTTCCCAGATATGGGATAGCATCCTTTGCGAAGACGAATTCAAATACCGTTACCACTTTTTAAACGAAGAGTTGTTTCTCACCACTATTTTCTCGGCAAAGGAATCTCTTTACAAAGCAATATTTCCATATATCAATGTGATAGCTTCTTTTGACACCGCGAAATTGATAGGTGTAGACCCTAGTTCTCGAGTTCTCTATCTTTCATTGAGCCGTTCTTTCAACGCCACACTGCAGCATGGATGCACTTTTCCAATCGGTTATCAAATGTTCACAGATAAAGTCATACTCACGTTAGTCCGTTGTAACACGAAGACTATTGGCGTCTAGGGGCTAAGAAGCCAACTTTTCACACAAGTGATAATGATTATCATTTTTTTTAATGTAATATGTACTGAGAATAAAAGCGAATATGCGAATAGAAACAAGCTAGGTCAACTACACAAAGGAAAAGGCAAATGAGTTCGGTTAGTCATCTCTTGAAAGAGAGGGATGTGACAGAAAAACATCATCAAGAGGAAGAAGAATCAGTTAATTTCGTCGAGGTAATGTCAGGCCTCGCTGTATGTATTTCGCGCTCAGACGCACCTTCAACACCTTGCACTTTCCCTGGGGACAGCGAATACGTTCACTTAAATTGCCTACTACAGGGAGAGTTTAAGGCCCGAGTCCGTAACATCAACATTCATCTGCGGGAAGGTGAGGTCACCATAGGTTTTTCTGATGGCGAAGAGTTTCATATGCCACGGCCAACCGAGTTTTGTAATCTAGCTGTTATGATTACTCCTAAACTCCTTCAGGAAATTGCGGGTGAACAGCTACTCCAGGATAGCTGGTGGAGTGATACTTCTTTCTTCGTTAAAGCTGTTGGAAAAAATCCCAAAATAGTTTCGGCCGCCCTGAATATTGCCACACTAATGAATGAGTCCCCCCAAAGAAAGTTACTACTTCACGCGGCGGTACTTAGCTACATTCATTGGAGTCTCGAAGCCTGTAATGACCCAGTTTGCCATTGCAGTTTCAATAATAGGGAAAAGCATCAGTTAGAAGCAGCCAAGCGTTATTTGTTGAGAGATTTAAGCGAGCCCCCTACGATTGCAGAAATAGCCAGCTTAGTTGGCCTGAACCAATGCAAGTTAAAACGTGGCTTTAAAATCTTATTTAATACAAGTATTTATGCATACTTCCAACAAGAGCGGATGAAGAAAGCGCTCGAACTATTAAGGCAATCAAACGTCACCGAAACGGCCGTTACCCTTGGCTACAGTAACGTCAGTCATTTCAGTGCCGCCTTCAAGAAACAGTTCAGCATTTTACCTAAAGATGCGCGGAGAGAACTTCTGGCTAATGGAGAAAATAAATCAGCTCTACCATAAACACTGATAAGTAGATATGGCAGTTTATCGCTATGAGCTGTTCTTAAAAAGCAGAAGCGAAGCCAGTTGCGAGCTGAAATTTTCGTTCATCTTATTGGCTAGCCCAATAAAAAGCACCTCATGAACTGAGGTGCTTTAGGTGTTGAATTTGATCCCATGTAGAAACAACATTAAAGGATGTCTTTAGGCACAATTCTGCGCAGCTTTACCTTTAATTGTTTAGATGTCGACACCGTATCGTCCGGGTTGAATTCTTCGGTAATCCTCCAAGCATTCTCAGGTTCTAACTCTACTTCCATCGCTCGGCGAACATTCTCTGTGATTGGCGCAGAACTTATGATGGTAATGCTCTCGGTATTCAGATTTGCGCTTCTTGGGTCAAGGTTGTAGGTGCCAATGACAGTCGTATGATTATCGATAGTCATGGTCTTTGCATGAAGTCCAAAGATAGGCTGGGTAGGCAAACGCTTTACCATATGCTCTGTCATCACCCTTTGTCTGACTTTGGCATCAGGTTTAAATTCGTAAATCTCAACGCCGGTATCAAGCAGTGCTTTGCGGTCTCTTTGATAACCACTGAACGCTTCAAGGTTGTCATTTGAAGCAAGGCTATTGGTGAGGATTTTTATCGATACACCGCGATCAACAAGCTCTTTTAAAAACACCCTGTCGCGTGCTGTTGTCACCAGATACGGGGTTTGAATCAAAATGCTTTCTTTTGCACTGTCGGCAAGTTCGACCAGCTTATCTTGCGTGATACTGCCTCCACCCAGGAATTCACTCTTGTCGTTCTTACCGGGCTTATCGTAAATGTACTCAACATCTTCAATGAACCTGAACTTACCTTGCTCTTCCAGATAACGAAATGTCTCAGGCACTTTCTCGATTTCAGCGCGAATTTCAGGGTTAAAGTTTTCTGGATTACATGCATAGGCGTGCAAGCGAGAGAAGTCAGGATTTTCTGGGAAGGTATCTTCAGGGAAAAGCTTTTCAACACTCACGCTTAAATCGTTATTCCAATACTCTTCAAAAGAGGTTGTCAG
>NZ_ANFM02000047.1 GCF_000333895.2 Grimontia indica
ACCTGAAGATGCAGGATTCAGCGAGATTGACTGGCGTTGTGATCGCGGCGTTCCTTTGTAGGTGTAGTCACCTCCATCAAAAAGGAACAACAACGAGCAAGGCGTCAGTCAACTCGCCCGAAGGGAGGCCCTCAATGCGCCCACTTCTTCGTTAAATTCCACGGAAATAGAATGACTATTACTCATAAAATTTTCCTCGAATTGAACGCATTGATGCCCTCTGAATGCGAGCATCTTCAGGTCGTTTGGGTATAAAAGGCTAAAGGACTTCGATTCCTTCCTGTCGGAGCATTTCGCATAGGCGAATCAAAGGCAAGCCAACCAGGGTGTTTGGGTCTCGTCCTTCTAGCTTATCGAATAAAGCTATGCCAAGGCTTTCGCATTTAAAGCTACCTGCACAATCAAGCGGTTGTTCTCTTTGCACATAGCGCGTGATTTCCTCTTTACTCAATTCTCTGAAGTGAACATGAAAAGGCTCTAGATCTGTTTGTGCTTTTCCGGAGTCAGCATTCAACAAAGTTAATCCCGTATAGAAGGTGACATGCTTTCCCGATGCCGCCATTAGCTGCTCAATGGCCTTTGCTTCTGTATGGGGTTTGCCCAAAATCTTTCCATCGATCACACAAACTTGATCAGATCCTATGATGATCGATCCTGGATGTGCATCTCGACATGCCTGTGCTTTTTCCAATGAGAGTCGCTTCACTAAATCAGCCGGAGGCTCATTTTCTTTAGCAGATTCATCAATATCCGGTGAGTGGGCAACGAAAGGTAAGCCAAGTTTTTGAAGTAATGCCTGGCGGTACTTGGATCCAGAAGCCAGCACAATTGTTTGTTTATTCATCTAACGATGATCCTTTACCAGAATATTCGTATACGTGGGCAAGTGTAATGTTTTAAACTTGCGGAGGCGAGTGGGCTTGGGTGTCGTTTCATACCAATGTCCATTCGATGTTCTCAATTGCTAAGTACCTGTTGAACAGAAAATAACCTTTTTTCTTTTTCTCGGGCTTTTGAAGCGCTTGAATAGAAGTAAAGGCATAAATTTCTTTGACTCAGGCTACATTGGAGGCTAGAATTCGCGCCCTATGCAAAAGGTAAAGCTACCACTAACGGTTGACCCGTTTAGAAGTGCGCAAAAGCGACTTGACTACGATGGCATCATCGCTGTGAAGCAACTGGAGCGTATTGCTGAGGCAACTGAAGGTGTAATCAGTGATGCTGAAGTGAAGCTTTCGTTTGACATTGATGCTCAAGGGCTGAAGATTGTACGCGGAAACGCCAAGGTCGACGTCAATTTAGAGTGTCAGCGTTGTTGGAAAGCCTTCCCGCATCATTGTGAAGTCGAATTTATTTACAGCCCGGTTTTCAATGAAGATCAGGTTGGCAATTTACCGGATGCTTATGAGCCGGCATTAGTCGACGAAAATGGTGAGATTAACCTGCTTCAACTTATCGAAGATGAGTTGATTGTGGCTCTGCCACAGGTTGCCATGCACGACGAAGTAGACTGCGAAGTCGATTCCGATGGTATGGTATTCGGGGAAATCCCGCTTGCTGATGAGCGTCCGAATCCATTTGCCGTTTTGAAAAACTTAAAGCAAAGTAACGAGGAGTAGGGTCAATGGCCGTACAACAGAACCGTAAAACCCGTTCTAAGCGTGGTATGCGTCGTTCACACGATGCGCTGGGCACTTCAGCTCTGTCTGTAGATGCAACTTCTGGTGAAACTCACCTGCGTCACAACGTGACTGCTGACGGTTTCTACCGTGGCCGCAAGGTAATCAACAAGTAAGGTTGAGCCTTGACAGGTCTAACCATTGCACTTGATGCGATGGGCGGGGATTTCGGTCCTCAAGTAACAGTGCCTGCCTCCGTGCAGGCATTGTTGCATTTCCCCTCGTTAAAAGTGGTACTCGTCGGTGATCAATCCGAGATCACCCGCCAGCTCGTATCGCTGGATCAAAAAAATAATCCCCGCATTTCGATTGTTCATGCGGAATCTTCTATCGCCAATGACACACGTCCTTCGCAAGCCTTGCGTTCAAGCAAAGGCAGCTCGATGCGTATCGCTCTCGAACTGGTTGCAGAAGGAAAGGCAGATGCCTGTGTGAGCGCAGGAAACACTGGCGCGTTAATGGCACTTTCCCGTTCTCTTCTTAAGTTGCTTCCGGGCATTGATCGTCCTGCTCTGATATCCGAGTTGCCAACCATGGGCAACCAGCAAAGTTGGCTATTGGATTTGGGCGCGAATGTCTCGGTTGATGCTGATACCTTATTTCAGTTCGCCGTGATGGGTTCAGTACTGGCTGAAGAGCAGCTGGGCTATCAGCCATCAGTGGGTTTGCTGAATATCGGCGAAGAAGAGATCAAAGGAAATGATTTAGTTAAGCGCTGTGCAGAGATGCTGCAGCAGTGCTCTGCAGTGAATTATATCGGTTATGTAGAAGGCGATCAGCTTTATACCGGAAAAGCCGATGTGATTGTCTGCGATGGATTTGTCGGCAATGTAAGCCTGAAAACCAGTGAAGGTGTCGCCAGACTGTTTTTAGAAAGCCTAAAAATGCATGTTTTGGCGAATCCGTTTAAGAAACTGGTGGCTAAATGGTTATTTGGTGGGCTGTTTAATCGGCTCAAACACCTGAACCCCGACCAGTACAATGGCGCAAGTCTGTTAGGATTGCGCGGCATTGTAGTTAAAAGCCACGGACGTGCTGATATTTCCGCTTTCCAACATGCTATCGGAGAAGCGGTACACGAAGTCGAACGGCAACTACCTAATAAAATATGTGACCGTTTGGAAGCCGTACTACTCGAGAGGCATTATTAGTCTTCATGTTCAGTAAGATTTTAGGCACAGGCAGCTATCTGCCTGCGCAAATCCGCACCAATGCGGATCTCGAAAAAATGGTAGATACCAGCGACGAGTGGATCACTGCGCGTACTGGTATTAAAGAGCGTCGTATTGCCAACGAGCAAGAAACTGTTGCGACCATGGGTTATCACGCTGCGTGTCAGGCTATCGACATGGCGGGCATTGATAAGCAGGACATCGACCTGATTATTGTTGCCACTACCAGTGGTGAGAGTGCATTCCCTGCAGCAGCTTGTGATGTGCAGGCCATGTTGGAGATCAGTGGCTGCCCTGCATTTGATATTGCTGCGGCCTGTTCTGGTTTTGTCTATGCGCTGAGCGTGGCTGATCAATATGTGAAATCAGGAATGGCGCGCAACGCTTTGGTGATCGGCGCAGATCGTCTATCACACCTTTGCGATCCAGAAGACCGTTCAACCATCATCCTGTTTGGTGATGGTGCCGGTGCGGCTGTGATTGGGGCCAGCGAAGAGCCAGGCATCATTTCAACGCACCTTCGTGCAGATGGTAAATTTGGTGACCTGTTGAAAGTCAAATTTCCTCAGCGTGCGAAAGCGGGTAGCCCTGTAGAAGCTGACTCTTGGCTTCACATGGCGGGTAACGATGTGTTTAAAGTGGCAGTGACCCAACTGGCAAACATCGTTGCAGAGACGCTGGATGAAAATCAAATGGACAAGTCAGAAATCGACTGGCTTGTTCCTCACCAAGCCAACTACCGCATTATCAAGGCAACGGCGAAGAAACTCGCGATGTCGATGGATCAGGTAGTGATCACGCTTGATAAGCATGGCAATACGTCGGCCGCTTCCGTCCCTACTGCGCTTGATGAAGCAGTACGAGACGGACGCATTCAGCGCGGCCAAACGATTTTGCTTGAGGCCTTTGGCGGTGGTTTCGCCTGGGGTTCAGCTTTGATCAAATTTTAATAAGGAATACGCTATGTCTAACTTTGCTGTGGTTTTTCCGGGCCAGGGTTCACAAGCTGTGGGCATGCTGGCAGAACTTGGCGAACAGTTTGCCGTTGTTAAAGAAACATTTGCAGAAGCATCTGAAGTGCTCGGCTATGACCTTTGGGCTTTGGTTCAAAACGGTCCTGCGGAAGACTTAAACCAAACTCACCGTACTCAGCCAGCATTGCTGACGGCTTCTGTCGCTATTTGGCGAGTGTGGCAACAAGAGGGTGGTGCACAACCATCAGTGATGGCAGGTCACAGCCTGGGTGAATACTCTGCACTGGTTTGTGCAGGCGTGATTGACTTCAAGGAAGCCGTGAAGCTGGTTGAACTACGCGGACAACTGATGCAAGAAGCGGTTCCTGCAGGTGTTGGTGCCATGTCTGCGATTATTGGCCTTGATAACGACGCGATCGCGAAAGCCTGTGAAGAAGCGGCAGAAGGGCAGGTAGTTTCTCCGGTTAACTTCAACTCACCTGGCCAGGTTGTTATCGCAGGTAATAAAGAAGCGGTTGAGCGAGCAAATGCGCTGTGTAAAGCCGCGGGTGCAAAACGTGCACTACCGCTGCCAGTGTCTGTACCTTCGCATTGTGCATTGATGAAGCCCGCTGCAGATAAACTGGCGGTAGCTTTGGAAGAGCTTACGTTCTCAGCGCCTTCCATTCCAGTGATCAACAATGCCGATGTGGCAACCGAAACGGATCCTGCAGCGATCAAAGACGCGTTGGTTCGACAGCTTTATGGTCCAGTTCGTTGGACTGAAGGTTGTGAAAAAATGGCGAATGAAGGTGTTGAATTACTGCTGGAAATGGGCCCAGGCAAGGTACTGACCGGTCTGGCTAAGCGTATCGACAAACGTCTGAGCGCGGCAGCGGTAAATGATTCAGCTTCTCTGGAAGCAGCTAAGTAATAAATTCTGGGATTCACAGCCAGCGAAAGCTGGCTGTTTAATAAAGGAACGATAACTGATGAACCTGAACGGTAAAATTGCTCTTGTAACAGGTGCGAGCCGCGGTATCGGCCGTGCAATTGCTGAACTTCTGGTTGAGCGAGGCGCAACTGTTGTAGGTACTGCAACTTCTGAGAGCGGTGCCTCAGCAATTAGTGAGTATCTGGGTGAAAATGGCAAAGGTTATGCACTTAACGTAACCTCCGCTGAATCCATTGAGGAAGTGCTGAAAGCAATTAAAGAAGAGTTTGGTGACATTGATATTCTGGTAAATAACGCAGGTATTACTCGTGACAACCTTCTGATGCGAATGAAAGACGATGAGTGGCAGGACATTATGGACACCAACTTGACGTCTATCTTCCGCATGTCGAAAGCCGTGCTTCGCGCGATGATGAAAAAGCGTAAAGGCCGCATCATCAACGTAGGCTCAGTGGTGGGCACCATGGGTAACGCTGGTCAGGCAAACTATGCTGCAGCTAAAGCTGGAGTTGTGGGCTTCACCAAATCTATGGCACGTGAAGTTGCATCACGTGGGATTACTGTAAATACTGTGGCCCCAGGTTTCATCGAAACCGATATGACTAAAGCGCTGAACGATGATCAGCGTGCAGCGACATTGGCTCAGGTACCGGCAGGTCGTCTGGGTGATCCACGTGAAATTGCGGCGACTGTCGCATTCCTTGCATCAGATGATGCAGCGTATATCACGGGTGAAACACTGCATGTCAACGGCGGCATGTACATGATTTAAACAATAAAGTTGCACCTCTAAATGATTCAGGTCAAAATCCGATGGTTTATCAGCCAAATCGTGGTTTGACCAGCATTTCGGGTGTTGCAACTTCCACGTTATTGAATAAACTACTGCACATATCGCATCTGCGAATCTTGTAAGGAATAGTATTAATATGAGCAACATCGAAGAACGCGTAAAAAAAATCATCGTTGAGCAACTGGGCGTAGACGAAGCAGAAGTTAAAAACGAAGCATCTTTCGTTGACGATCTGGGCGCAGACTCACTGGATACCGTTGAGCTGGTAATGGCTCTGGAAGAAGAATTCGATACCGAGATTCCAGACGAAGAAGCAGAGAAGATTACTACTGTACAAGCGGCTATCGACTACGTTGTTAGCGCTTCTGAGTAATCGGAACAAGATCCTCCCAGGCGGTCACCTTGACCGCCTGAGTTTTTTATACCACCCCCGAAATTTCGTAATAACACCTTTCTCCGGAGAATATCATCGTGTCTAAGCGTCGTGTTGTTGTCACTGGCATGGGGATGTTATCGCCTGTAGGTAACACCGTTGAATCATCTTGGAAAGCGCTGCTGGCTGGCCAGAGCGGTATCCAGAGTATCACTCACTTCGATACCACCGATTTTGCAACCAAGTTTGCTGGTCTGGTTAATGATTTCAACAGTGAAGATTACATCTCTAAGAAAGATGCCAAAAAAATGGACCTGTTCATCCAGTACGGCATCGCAGCAAGTGTGCAAGCACTTAAAGATTCTGGTCTGGAGATCACAGAACAAAATGCAGACCGAATTGGTGTAGCCATCGGCTCTGGTATTGGTGGTCTTGGTCTGATTGAGACTAACCACCGTGCGTATGTCGAAAAAGGCCCACGCAAAATCAGCCCATTTTTTGTACCGTCGACCATCGTAAATATGATCGCCGGTCACGTTTCTATTAATTACGGTCTTCGCGGTCCAAACATCGCGATCTCGACCGCATGTACCACTGGTCTGCACAACATTGGCCACGCAGCTCGTATGATTGCATACGGCGATGCTGACGCAATGGTTGCAGGTGGTGCAGAAAAAGCATCGACTGAACTGGGTATTGGCGGCTTCGCAGCAGCGAAAGCGCTGTCTACCCGTAATGATGACCCACAAGCAGCATCACGCCCTTGGGACAAAGACCGTGACGGTTTTGTTCTGGGTGACGGTGCAGGCATGATGATTCTCGAAGAGTACGAGCATGCTAAAGCGCGTGGCGCGAAAATCTACTGTGAGCTGGTTGGCTTCGGTATGAGTGGCGATGCTTACCACATGACCTCGCCAAGCGCAGACGGTTCAGGTGGTGCACTGGCGATGACCGCCGCTATCCGCGACGCGGGCATTTCTCCAGAAGAAATTGGTTACGTCAACGCACACGGTACATCAACGCCTGCTGGTGACGTTGCTGAAACCAAAGGTATTCGTTTGGCGCTTGGCGCTGCTGCGGACAAGGCGCTGGTATCTTCTACCAAGTCTATGACGGGTCACCTTCTGGGTGCAGCGGGTTCTGTTGAAGCAATCATCACTGCGATGTCACTGGTTGACCAAGCAGTACCGCCAACAATCAACCTGGACAACGTAGACGAAGGCTGTGACCTTGACTACGTTCCGCATGAAGCACGTCAAGTGAAGATGGATTACGCGCTGTGTAACTCATTTGGCTTCGGTGGCACCAACGGTTCACTTATCTTCAAGAAAGTCTAAGTCTTTTTGTTCGCCTGACTTTTTGGCGAAGAAGGTTTTTTTGATAGAATGCAACGGCTCGGGACTTGTGACCGAGCCGTTTTTTATTGTACAGGGAATACGGATGATCCTCATAAATGGACAGCAAGTAGATACCGTAGCTTTCAGTGACCGGGCATTTCAGTATGGTGATGGTGTGTTCACCACTGTCTTGGTGAAAAATGGTCAGGCTTGTGACTGGGGTCGACATAAAGCGCGCCTCGAGCAAAACGTTTCTGCGCTGCACATTGAAGGCGTAGATTGGTCATCGTTATATCAGTGGGTCGACACTGTTGCTGATTCACTTAAAGGTACTGAAAGGGCAATACTGAAAGTCATTGTGTCCAGAGGCTCTGGCGGTCGTGGCTATAGTGCGGCGGGTTGCAACAAGCCAACAGTGACGGTTTCATCTCATCCATTTCCAACACAGTATCTGTCCTGGCGGAAAACGGGCATTTCACTGTCTCTATTGGAACAACGTATTGGCCAATCTCCATTAGCAGGCCTCAAACACCTTAACCGCCTAGAGCAAGTCATGCTCAAGCGAGAGGTCGAAAACTGTGGCACAGAGGATGGTATAGCCTGTGACATGAACGGACATGTCATTGAAACCTCAGCCTCAAATATTTTTTGGCGGATTGACCAAACCTTGTACACACCTTTACTTACTACTTCCGGTGTTGCTGGTACTATGCGGGCTCAGGTTATCTCAGTGGCCCAAGCGCTGGGTTACGCCACCAAGGAAGTATTGGAAACGCCTGACAGTTTGCTGAAAGCAGACGAGATATTCATAACAAACGCAGTAATGGGTGTCGTGCCTGTTCACTGTCTTGAAGGGAAAAACTACCGCGACTTCGATGCTTCTAGCGCGATCGCCTTAAGGTTGGATGTGTGATTAAGAAACTTGCGCTGATTGTATTGTTTTTAGCGCTGGCGGCTGCCGGCAGCGCATATTGGGCTTACACCCAAATCGAAAATTACGTTAACAGTGATATTAAACCGACAGAAACCTTGTTGGTGAATGTACCTGAAGGGTCAAACTATCACTCATTCACTCGCAAACTGGTTTCAGATGGCGTTATTGATGCCTCTCAATGGTCGCGTTGGGCAGCGAAAACCCATCCGGAATTGACCAAACTGAAAGCGGGCACTTTTCAGGTTCAGCCTGGTATCAGTCTTGCTGAGCTTTTTGCTTTAGTGCGTTCTGGAAAAGAACACCAGTTCACCATTACCTTTGTAGAGGGCAGCACCTTTAAAGAGTGGCGTGAGCAACTGGCGGAAACAGATTACCTGACCCATGACACTGCCGAACTGACTGAAGCACAAATTGCAGAAAAACTCGGGTTGGAAGGTGAAAAAGTAGAAGGTCTGCTTTTACCTGAGACCTATCACTATGTAGCTGGCCAAAGTGAGCTTTCCATCCTGAAACGTGCCGCAACCCAGTTACAAGCTGCACTGGATGAAGCTTGGGGTTCGCGTCAGGAAGGGTTACCCATCAAGTCGGCTTACGATTTGTTGACGCTCGCGTCTATTATCGAGAAAGAAACAGCAGTTGATAAAGAGCGTGGAAAAGTCGCTTCTGTTTTTGTTAACCGCCTAAATAAGAGAATGCGTCTGCAAACTGACCCAACGGTCATTTACGGCATGGGTGACAGCTATGACGGCAACATACGTAAGAAAGATTTACGCACCCCAACGCCATACAACACCTACGTAATTTTCGGCTTGCCACCAACGCCAATCGCAATGCCGGGTAAAGCGTCTATTATTGCTGCAGCAAACCCTGCAGATACCCCATATTTCTATTTTGTGGCCGACGGTTATGGTGGCCATACGTTTTCCAAAACACTCGCACAGCATAACCGCGCAGTGAGAGAGTATTTAAAAGTATTAAGAAGCCAATGAGTAACGGAAAATTTATCGTCGTTGAAGGTCTGGAAGGCGCGGGTAAAACCACAGCAATCCGCAACGTTATCGAGACACTGAAAACCCAAGGTATTTCAGACATTGAAACCACCCGCGAGCCAGGTGGAACGCCACTCGCAGAGCAGATGCGTGCATTGGTGAAAGAGGGGCACCCCGATGAGCCTTTAACAGATATGGCGGAGCTGCTGCTGCTTTACGCGGCACGCATTCAATTGGTTGATAACGTCATCAAGCCAGCACTTGCTAGAGGTGCTTGCGTGGTGGGCGATCGTCATGATATGTCATCACAAGCATATCAAGGCGGTGGTCGCGGCTTCGATCAGGTTCTGATGCAGAACCTTCGCGACACTGTATTGGGCGACTTCCGTCCTGACTTTACGCTGTATCTTGACCTTGACCCTGAAATTGGCCTTCAACGTGCAAAAGCACGTGGCGAATTGGATCGGATTGAAAAGATGAAGCTGGACTTCTTCCATCGTACCCGTGCTCGTTACCTTGAGCTGGCAGAGTCTGATGACAGCGTTGTGATTATCGATGCTTCGCAGGACATTGACGCAGTATCGGCAGATATTCGCAAGGCACTGGAGAACTGGCTGAATCATGCAGGCTAAGCTGTATCCTTGGCATCAGGAAATCTGGCAAAACTGGCAGCAATTGCTCGGTCAGGATCGCTTGCATCACGCTGTGCTTCTGAGCGCACCAAAAGGAAGCGGCAAGATAGAACTTGCTGCCATCCTGGCGAAAACCATTCTTTGTAAGAATGGGGTCACTGAGCCTTGCGGCATGTGCCATAGCTGCCAATTGTTTGATGCTGATACGCACCCAGACTTCCACTGGTTGAAACCAGAATCTGAAGGCAAACAACTGGGTGTCGATGCGGTTCGTGCAGGCAATCAATACGCGTGGGAAACCTCTCAGCTTGGAGGCCAACGTGTTATTTTGATTCAAAATGCGGACCGAATGGGTGAAGCGGCCGCCAACGCACTGCTGAAAACACTGGAAGAGCCACCATCGCACTGTCACTTCATTCTCCTATCACAATCGATGGACACCATGTTACCGACGGTTGTCAGCCGCTGTAATAAGTGGAAACCCAAACTGCCGGAAGAATCAGTGGTGAAGCGTTGGGTTGAAGGCGAGTTGTTTGAGTCTGTTCCTCTGCAAGTGCTGCGTATTAACCGCGGGGCACCTTTAGCGGCAAAAGCATTTATTGAAGATGGTAGCGTCGGTAAGCACAAGGCATTAATCGATGCGTTTGCTGAGTTTGTAACTAAGAAGCAGGGCCTTTTTTCTGTCACTGACCTTATCGTCAAGGCGCAACAGGAAGGACTGCAATGGTTGAGCTTCTTTATGCTGGATATCATCAAGGTGCAGCAAGGCTCAGATGAAGCGATTGTCCACTGTGATGATATGAAAACTGTCCAGAACTTAGCGTCGGCCTTACCACAGGCAAAAGTCATGTCACAACTGATGGCCCTGAACCGCTTGAAAGCCGAGCTTTCAAAGCATACCGGCCTCAACAGTGAGCTCCTTATCAGCCGCTGGCTGACAGAATTTACTGCTTCCTAAATAGCGCGGGATGGTGAGCTATCCCGCTTCAAATATCGTATAATCGTCCGCTTTAGTCAGAAACCTATCGGAGAAAAAGACGTGCTAGTCGACTCGCATTGTCACCTCGACAAACTCAACTACGAAGATTTACACGCTGATGTAGGCGCAGTGGTGGATAACGCCAAACAGCGCGGCGTAGATTATCTGCTGTCTGTGGGTGTGACGCTGAAAAGTTTCCCAAAAATGATGGAGTTGATTCGCCCGTTCGATAATGTGTTCGCGTCATGTGGTGTTCATCCACTGGATATCGAAGAAGGCTTTGATTACGACACACTGAAAGCGCTGGCTTCAGATGATCGTGTGGTCGCGATTGGTGAAACAGGTCTGGATTATCACTACCAGCCTGAACTGGCTGAAAAGCAGAAAGACGCTTTCCGTCAGCACGTTCGTTTGGCAGTGGAGTTGAACAAACCTCTGATTATCCATACCCGTATGGCACGTGAAGACACGCTGCAAATTCTACGTGAAGAAAATGCGCAGAAAGTCGGTGGTGTTCTCCATTGCTTTACCGAAAGCTACGAAATGGCAGAAGCAGCGATTGAGCTGGGCTTCTACATTTCTATTTCAGGCATTGTTACCTTTAACAAAGCCTCTGAACTGAAAGACGTAGTGCGTCGCCTGCCATTGGAAAGACTGCTGGTAGAAACGGACTCGCCTTATCTGGCACCAGTTCCATTCCGTGGCAAGGAAAACCAGCCTGCGTATGTGCGTGAAGTCGCAGAATATGTGGGACTGCTGAAAGGCGTATCTGGCGATGAAGTGGCCAAGGTCACCACAGAGAACTTCTTTAAGCTGTTTTCTCAGGCGAAAAAGTGATAATAGGTAAATATAACGAAAAGCCGGGGATTATATATCCCCGGCTTTTCGCATTTATGGTGCTGACGGCAAATTTGTCACGTCTATCCGGATGGCGGATTTTGACGTAAATGCTTTCAGATATTGGTTTATATCTTCTTGTGTTAATGCGTCAATGACGCTGTCAGGGTTAACCACTGCCAGAGGGTCCGCATCTGCGAGCACATAATTAAACATCATCCGCGCCTGCTCTTGTGGTTGTGATAATCCATCTTGTAGAGCATGAGATAACTGCTTGGAGGTACTGCTGAATTCCTCTGGTGTCGCTCCATGTCCAATAGAGTCGGCTATCTTATTCAGCGCATCTCGTGCCTCTTTTCGTTTTATGATTGAAGAGCTCATGACAATAAGTAATTGCTGAGTATCTGCACCTTCAGGCCACACCACAAACGAGTAGGGAGAATAATCTAAACTCCCTGTCTCTCGGACTTGTTCTGTCAGGCGAGTGGTAAGAATGCGTCCCGCAATATCAGCCAGGAAATAGTCTTTGGTGGTTTTTTTCTCCGCATCCCGGGCGAACATGGTAAACAGCTCCACATTGTTACCTTTGGGACCAAAAGCAATGGTGAGTTCGTCTTTTTTCGGCTCTAACTTCACGTCATAGAGGCCTTCAGACGGCAAGTCTTTGAACGTCATGCCAGCGAGATAAGTTCGGGCAAGGGGTTTGAATTCATCGACAGCGATATCTCCAGCGATGACATATACAATCCCTCGATTGGTTTTCATCAGGTTGTCGTAAGCCTTTACCACATCATTAGCACCGACTTTTTCGTAATCCTCAGGCGTTAAAGTGTGGCGAACTGAATTCTCATCATAGATTTCATTTGAGACGGCCATCAGTGCTTTACCATCAACGGACTCAAGATATTGACGGTTATTCTTGATGAATTGCGCTTTATGGCGTTCGAACATCTCTTCGTCCAGCATGGCGTGCTGGAAGCCTTGGAACATGGAAGCAAGCACTAAGGGTAAAGAGGCTTTGGTGGAGCTACCATAAAATCCATGTAGGTGTTCCCATACCATAGGCTCTATATAGGCATTCTCTTTGACCATCAGTCGGTTGTAGTCATTGAACGAGAGCCCGCCAAGACCACTTTCAGAATAAGCGCCCGGCATCAACAGACCCGCAGGGCGCAAGGAGGGCGGAAGTGCTGCCAGGCCACCTTTAGAACCGGCATATACATGAACATCATCGCCTGAGTTTGGCATGTGTCTCAGGTACACAGTAACGCCATTACTGAGTTGCCATTCGGTGGTGTTGGCATCGAGATCTTGTATCGCCACAATCTCACCGGTTTTGTCAGGCTGAGGGAAGTCCGAAACCACGTCTGGCAGAACTAACACATTACCGGTCTGCTTGAACGCCTTTTGCATATCAGCAATTAAAGCCAGTTGTTCCTGCTTTACTTGCTCAGTAGGGTCGATGTGATGTTCTAATGCAACGAGCGATTGTACATCCTTAGTCGAGAGCAATGATTTGAGTTCTTTATTGAACCAGGCTTTATCTGCACGGTTGACGAAGACGGTCGACAATGACTTGTAGGTCTCCGGTGACAAAGTCTGCCTGCCTATCATGCGGAAAAAGACATGGTCTTCGGCATAATTACGTGCGGTATAGTTGTCAGCGAATGTTGACTCAAGCTTCAGGAAATCACTGGTTTGAGCCTCAATTTCTGGCGTACTCAGTCCCTGATCACGCAAGGTGGCCAGTTCTTGGCCAAGAAACAGCATTGCTTCCAGTTGATTCGACGTTTCGTAAGAAACCTGAATGCTAAGAATCGTTCGCTCAACCCACTGAATCAATTGTGCATGAGTGCTTTGTACAGGAGCATCAAGATCTCTGGCACGGTCATTCAAGCGTGTGCTGATAGCATTCGACAAAATACTAGCGGCAGCAAAGTTTTCAAAGTCAGCTGCGGTCTCCATTGGGTTTTCGCCCAAATCAAACAGCAAGGTCGTGGAGGGGAATGAAACATCATTCACCTGAACGAAACTGTTTTCTCCACGGCTTAGCGGAGAGACTTTATGGATTGGAGCCTGTTGATCTGTCGCCGTCCAGGTCGCGAAGAGTGCGCTGATCTCTTTGAGGGTTGAAGCTGCATCGACATCACCTGCAATGAAAATTTCGCTGCGGCTTGGTGTGTAGTGGGTTTGATAGAAATCTCTTAATCGATTTTCAGAGACATTTCGGATGCTATCTTCGGTACCAAGGACATCCTCGTCGACGTTATATAGCTGTTCGGCAATCAGTCGATAGATTTCAAAATCGGCGCTGCTTGCGTCGCTGTGACCCTGAAAAGAAAAGCGAAACTCCCCTAACACTACACCTTGTTCCTTGGTGATCTCTTCGGGGTCCAACGTCAGTGAAGTCGCGATTTCCCGATACCAAGCCAAAGTATCAGAGAGCTTCTCATTTGAAGGAAGGTCTACCTCGTAGACGGTATGAGTGTATGAAGTAAACGCGTTGAGATGTTGACCAAAAGCCACACCTTCGTCGCCAAACAGCGAGACAATTTCATTCTTAGGGAAGGCTTCGC
Organism: Grimontia indica; assembly: GCF_000333895.2. Taxonomy (GTDB): domain Bacteria; phylum Pseudomonadota; class Gammaproteobacteria; order Enterobacterales; family Vibrionaceae; genus Enterovibrio; species Enterovibrio indicus. Next base: position 14,210 of record NZ_ANFM02000047.1, read on the forward strand.
TGCCATTGAACGCCATATGTTCCAGGAAGTGGGCGTAACCTTTCTGATCTTCAGCCTCGTCTCTTGAACCTGTGCGAACCATGAAGCGTGTGGATACGGCTTGGTTGGGCAACTCCTTAATGTGAACAATCAATCCATTCTCTAATGTCTGGGTCTGCCAACTGCTATCGGCACTGAATGGCTGATCAATCAAAGTGCTTTGACAGCCGGTGACAAGAGCCACCAACATCAAGCAAGCAAAGCGTTTTATTATTTTCATCTTTATTCCTGTCTAGCCAGAACTGAACTGAAAATATACGGCAAAGCAGAGATCGGACTGAAAGTAACTGACTGGGTTTGCGAGCTATACATGGTGTAAATGTATAGCAATGAAAGATTAACAAATACATAGGGTTAAGTGATAAGTCCCACTGTAACGGAGAGAGGTTACTTAGTACTAATTTCGTTACATTAAATAACTTAAAGTGAAACAAAATTTTGTTGAACGAAGATCAATCAATCTCAGCTCGATATTTATTTAAATCCATTTAAATCATAAGCTTACAGAGTATCAAAAGTGCTAACTAGACTGTTTTGTGTGTGATCTATATTTACTTTCTGAACAACAAAATCGTGTTACGTAGTCACTGTAACTGAGCAGTCTTATATTACTCAGCGAATTACATAAGTTACTGGGTTGTCGAGAACTCGCATCGGTTTGAGTTTAAAAGCAACTCAATATTAATCAGGAGCGTTTTTATGTTTAAAAACCTGTTTGCGAACATGCAAAAAGTCGGTAAGGCGCTGATGCTGCCTGTATCGGTTTTGCCGGTTGCGGGTATCTTGCTGGGTGTTGGTGCTGCCGACTTTAGCTGGCTGCCTTCTGTTGTTTCACAAATCATGGAAAGTGCCGGTGGTTCGGTATTTGGCCAAATGCCACTGCTGTTTGCAGTAGGTGTTGCACTTGGCTTTACCAATAACGACGGTGTTGCAGGTCTAGCTGCAATCGTTGGTTACGGCATCATGGCTGCCACGCTGGGCGTGATGGCACAAGTGATGGGTGTAGAGAAGATCGATACTGGTGTGCTTGGTGGCATTCTGGTTGGTGGTGTGGCCGCTTGGGCATTCAACCGCTTCTTCCGTATCCAACTGCCTGACTACCTTGGCTTCTTTGCGGGTAAGCGCTTTGTTCCAATCATGACCGGCTTCTGTGCTATCGGTCTGGCACTGCTGCTTTCTGTTATCTGGCCACCAATCGGCGCTGCAATCGGTGCATTCTCACACTGGGCAGCTAACCAGAACCCAGTAGCAGCATTCGGTATCTACGGTATCGTTGAACGTTCTCTTATCCCATTTGGTCTGCACCACGTTTGGAACGTACCTTTCTTCTTCGAAGCAGGCTCATGTGTGAACGCTGCAGGCGAAGCGCGTACTGGTGTACTGACTTGTTACCTGGAAGCAGACGCGGCCTCTCGCGCAGCAGGTAATGGCTTCGGTCAGCTGGCTGGTGGCTTCATGTTCAAGATGTATGGCCTGCCTGCAGCAGCGATTGCAATGTGGCACACCGCGAAACCAGAAAACCGCGCGAAAGTGGGTGGTATCATGGTTTCAGCAGCGCTGACTTCATTCCTGACAGGTATCACCGAACCAATCGAGTTTGCATTCCTGTTCGTTGCACCAGTTCTGTACGTTATCCACGCAATTCTGGCAGGTACTGCATTCGTACTGACCAACATGCTGGGTATGGTTCATGGTACGTCATTCTCACACGGTCTGATTGACTTTGTGGTGCTGTCTGCGAACTCTCAGAAAATGTGGCTGTTCCCAATCCTGGGTCTGTGCTACGCAGTGTTCTACTACATCGTATTCCGCGTTGCCATCGTTAAGCTGGACCTGAAAACTCCAGGTCGTGAAGACGAAGATGAAACTACAGCAGCGGCTGCGGGTTCTGAATCTGAAATGGCGAAGAACCTGGTAATGGCTTTCGGTGGTAAAGATAACATCACTGGTTTGGATGCTTGTATCACACGTCTGCGTGTCGCTGTAGCAAGCGTTGATAAAGTTGACCAAGACCAACTGAAGAAACTGGGTGCGGCTGGCGTAGTAATGGCTGGTGGCGGTGTTCAGGCTATCTTCGGTACCAAGTCTGACAACCTGAAATCAGACATGGACGAGTGGATCCGTAACAACTAATTGATAATAGCGTTCCCCCTCGCTATTAAAAAAGGAGAGCTTCGGCTCTCCTTTTTCTTTGTCATCTCGTCGCGTTATTCATCATAGAGCGACAAAGAACAACATGAGTATCGGAACCAGTAAGCTCAGGATAAACCCACTGACGATAGCAATAGGTACACACTTCACGCCGCCCGTGGTTTGAATGATTGGAAGGGTAAAGTCCATTGAGGTCGCTCCGCCGTAACCGATAGCGGTGAGAGGGTAACGGGCAATAAGCAGAGGAATAAGAATAATCGCGACAAGCTCGCGAGAAAGTTCCAGCATAAATGAGGCGCCACCATAAACAGGACCAAGCGCATCACCCATCAAAATCCCCGCCAGAGAATACCAACCAAAGCCGGAAGCCATCGCCAAACCATAGTTGTAGGGAAGGTCGAGAATCCAAGCAGCGAGAAGCCCACCCAGCCAGGAAGTAACGATGACAATCAGCGCAACACTCAGTCCTTTCTTGTTCAGAATAATTTGTTTTAGCGTCATGCCACTGTTACGAAGCTGAATGCCAATCAGGAAAAGAAGAATAAGCAGAATACCTTCGCTGGCAGGATCTACCCAATCCAAAGGAATTGGAAGAACTAATCCGAGAATGAGGCCACCACCCACGACAAACACCAGTTTGATGGACTCCTTTGCCATAGCAGTAATCGGTACTTCACGTTTGTGCTGTTCGGTTTTAGTTTTGAGTACCTTATCTAAAAGCGGCAGGGCTAAAAGGTTAAAAATTCCGATACAAAAGAAGAAGGTGATTGCAAGAAGTAGGATCTGATTGAGGTTGCTGGAAAGGTTATCCAGCGCAGCAAGGCTGAGTCCCATTAAGCCAAGAATGACAAAGACAAGATGGGACGTGGAACGATTGATTTTTTCGAGCAAGGATGCCTTTTTGATCGTAATGAAATAGCCAACGACCAGAGGCAGGAAGATATAAAGCATGCCGGGAAGCATTCGCGTAAGACCTTATTGATAAAAAAGAAATCGCGATGAGAGTATCAGTCGCGATCCAATCAGGTCAATCTGTGTGCGAAAACTAGGTCAAAATTTCAGTGGGGGCTGGAATGCCGGCATTAAAAACCACAGTTATCGATGATGTTATTCAGTTGACTTCGGAAGTCTCTTTCATTCAAATTCGACAGCTCATAGAGCGCTTCAGCGCCTGCCAACGTGATTTCTACTTCATGCTCATCAATGTCTTCATCTTTGGCTCTGAACATCAACAAATGATTCGCCATCTTAGCGACATCCAGATAAGAAACGTCTTCGCTGGCTTTTCTGATCCGGCGGTTGAGCGACACTTCCACAAAGTCTAAATCGAAGCCCCAGCTTTTAAGGATGAAACGACTGGCTTCACGACTGACAGTGAAAAAGACGTGGCTGGCGATTTCAAAATCCAGATAGTTACCTTCTTCTGTGTAGTCGTGAAACGCCTTCACCGCGCTGTAAATACCAATGTCAGCCAATAGGCCAATTAACAGGGACTTTTCGACTTCGAGATGGAGGTTTTCTTCATCATAACCACGCACCTTTTGGCATAGCAGTGCCATGGTGGAGCCAAACTCCCGAGACGACGTCGCGCTTTTTTTCAGAAGGGCATTACATTCCTTGCTGAAAGGGGAGTTGGTTTTCAAGGTTTGAATCGCATGAGCGGTTGCAATGCCGAGTACGCGTTGAATGCCTAAACGGGATACAGCCATGTTGATGTCATGGCAAGGACGATTGGTGCGTGGGCTAAATACCGCTGAGTTTGCAGAGCGAATCACAGCCGCGGTTAATGTGGCATCATCCAGGAGGAGCGTTGCAACATCACGCACGGTTGTATTGGGCTGATTACAGGCGCGCTGGAGATTAACGACGACGTCAGGAATGGGAGGAAGCTCAAGAGTGCCATCTTTCAGCTTGCGATAAACACGCTGGAAAAAATCAGTTTCTATGGCTCTGAGGTATTTTTCACGGTCAGGGGAGACCCAGAATAACGATAGATGATCCATCTTTTTAGACTCGAAAGAACGCTGAGTTAATAGTAATTGTCTCGTGTTTTAATTGAAATACATCTGTTGATAAATTTGAACGAAAGGCACTTTATCCCCTTTCTTGTATAGCTATCCATGCAGTGTGCTGGCTGACAATCTTATTAGTAGATAAAACGCAAGATTGATCAGCTGTAAGTGCCAGTTTTTGAAGTAATCTAACGTTTGTGAAGAAATATCCCTGCAAAAAAACGTAACAATTTGCGAGTGTAACCGCTCAATTAACATGATATAAACATAAAAATTACATCCAATAACCGTGACGGATGTTGCAAAATGGCTACAGTTTTCGGTGTTGGGTGATCTGGTGCATGGTTTTCTATGCCCTAATGCGTCATCATTAATTCGCGTTGAGAAATTACGATATTTAAACCGAAACTTTTTGGTTTATTTTTTGGGGAGAAAGGAGGCACACGTGTTGGAAGTTAAAAGTGGCTTTGTAGAGTACTTGTCGCAGTTTGGCGAGACTGAAAAACGTTCAATGTTCGGTGGAACTGGCTTCTTCGTGAGCGGAGCTATGTTCGCACTGGTTAAGGAAGACCGTATTTACCTGCGTGGTGGTAACGACCTAACGCAAAATCTCATCGACAAAGAGTGCAAGAAATTCGTTCACGTTAAGAAAAGCTCTACCGCTATCGTGAACTACTATGACATCACTGATCTTTACGAAACGGAGGATCAGGGGTTAGATGTGATGGTAAAAAAGTCCGTAGAGAATTCGGTAGCAGAGAAAGAATACCGCGACTCCAAGCTCAACAAGCGTCTGCGCGATTTACCCAACTTGCGTTTGACCATTGAGCGTATGCTTAAAAAAGCGGGCGTAGAAGATGTAGATACCTTCTTCTCAATGAGCCCGGAAGAATTGTTCCGTAAAGTGCAGGAAGCACACGGTTACGATGTCGACGTGAAATTACTTTGGATGTTCGCTGGTGCCCAAAACGGTACTCACTGGACATTGCTGAGCGAAGAAACCAAACAACAACTACTTCGCGCAATCTAACTTATATCTCAATGCCCAAAAAGCCGCTTAAAGCGGCTTTTTTTATGCCTGTATCTTAGAGTTTTAGGGTTAAAACCAGATCTGTTATTTCAAGTGATGAATCTCGCCTGTTGATTGGCTAGGTGTACCCAAATGGTGATTATTGCTAAAGTCTCGGTATCACCCAAAAAACAAAATAAAACAATGAAATTGCCTCAGCTTTCTTCTTCCTTACTTGCCGGGTTGCACTGTTTCTCTGTCGTGGCTGAAACCATGAGCTTCACACGCGCAGCTGAAGAGCTCCACCTGACACAGAGTGCGGTTAGTCACCGGATTAAGAAACTAGAACAGCGACTGGAAGTGTCATTGTTTGTTCGAAGACCCCGCCATTTATCCCTTACCAACGAAGGTGAGCAGCTAAAGTTGGTGGTAACCGAACAGTTTTCTGCCATCAGCTTTAAACTCCTTGAACTCAATCGGGCCAAGCCTTTTGGCGATTTCATTATTTCAGCCCCGCCGACGTTTTCACAAAAGTGGTTAGTGCCAAAACTTGCCCAATTTTCGGAGGCTTTCCCAGATGTCACCTTACATCTCAGAACCCGAAACGATCTTATCGATTTCAAAGCCGAAGCTTTTGATTGTGCAATTTACTTTGGCCATGGACGCTATAACGGTCTAATCAGCCATCACCTGATGGATGATGCCATCGTGCCGGTTTGCAGCCCTGAATATGCAGAGCGCCATTCGCTTTTCGACAACCCAGAGAAACTGGCTCAGTGCCAGCTTTTGCATGATGCGGCCCCTTGGGCAAGCGCCAGTCTCAGCGACGAGTGGCTTTATTGGGCCAATGCTAACGGGCTTGAACTCAATGGCACCAACCATAGTTTTGATCGGGCAGATCTTGCTTTGGATGCAGCAACATGCGGTATGGGCGTTGCGATAGGCCGCATGGCTTACATACAGGATTATCTGATGTCCGGAAGATTGGTTGCACCGGTAGATCGACCTGTTAAGTCACCCTACAGCTTCTATCTGGTCTATCGGGAAGAACATCAGGGAAACGCAAAGATACTGGCATTCAAACAATGGTTGGACAGCCAGTTAAGCGTGCTGAATGACGCCTAACTTCACTTATCAATTGGGCAGTGCTGCATGGTTATCCTGTCATCAGGTTAAGTCACGTCGGCGTAAACTTGGATTCGCCACATAAAGTGACGGCTAAATATAAAAAACCGCTGCGAAATCAGGTAACATTTGCGATTAGGGATGTGAGCTATCTGAAGATAAACGCGCGAGCAACAGCGCGATGGCTATGTAACCCAGCGCTGAGCGCTGATTTGGGTGGGTTTAAGGGAATAATGGCGAAGAACACCAAGCAAGGCGCTTTAGAAACAGAGGCGCTTATCTATCGCACCATCGTTGAAATCTTTATGGAACAAGGTTGGGATGCTGTCACTTACGGCTCTATCGCCAAAAGAACCGGACTGAGCCGAAGCGGTATCCAACGTGTCGTGCCGACAAAAGAGGATATGGTGAGTGCATTTCAAGGGCAGGTACTGGCTTACGTCACCAGCCAAATCGACACGACTGACAGTGATTCTATTAAACGAACCTGGATTGAAGCGCTCTCTGAAACCCAATTCTCTAACTGCATCCGTTATCTATTGGGTGCGGTGAATGGTGGTGACCAAGGCAAACAAAAAGTTGCCTTTGGTGTTTCCAAACTGATTGAGCAATTTGGCCAGCCCATGGTCATTGAGCTTATCGGCTTATCAGCAATTTACTTATTAGAAATCGACATTGAATAATCATTTCAGGAGCTAGGTAATGAGAAAAACCGGTCTGAGAGGATTGGCGTCAGGAGCTGCTCTCGCAGTTATCTTGACAGGTTGTGCCATCAAGCCCGCAGAAGAAATCACAGTGTATAAAACCAAGGGTGCGGTTCAGTGTGAATCGTCAGGCATGAGTATCTTTGAAAGTGAGAGCTTGCTGAGAAATAGCGGCGTTGATCTTATCTCTTCACAATGTGGAGTGTTGGAAGGGATGGGATTTGCCCAGATGTGTGGTGGAAAAACCGGTGATATTTTGGTTCACACCATCAATGCACGTTATGAAGACTTGGCCGCTTCCATGGGTTATGAGCCTGTCGCAACGCTGATCACTGAAGACACACCTCAGGGTTTCAATGTGGTGGATTGCCAATAGAGTTATCACCTAAGGTCAACAGAACCTAGAAAAAAGGCCTCTCATTTGAGAGGCCTTTTTAAATGTTCCGTCGCTTAGAACTTGAAGCGGGTGGTGAACATGAACTGGTCACCGTAAGCTTCATTGAAGCGCAGCTGAGAACCGATAGAGAAAAGCTCAGTCGCGTGGAAACGAGCATTCACAGAACCGAAAATGTCATCATCGTCTGAGATAGAAAGGTGACCAATTTCAGCACCTACTTCCAGTTGTGGAGTCAGCCACTGACGAAGACCCAGGTTTACTTCCACACCAAACTCTGTGTCGTGGTTGTATTTTCCGCGCTGCTTCATGGTGCGAAGACCCAGCTCACCATAGACGTCTGCCCAGTTGTTTACTGGCGCATGGAAACCGATTGCTGCAGTGGTATCGAAATCAGATTCGAACTCAGTGTCGACTTCGGCGCGGATGTGCGCATTCGGGTGAATCGAAGTGCTGAAACCAACACCGTAAGTGACTGGGCTGATACCAACGCGAGCTTCAAAGTAGTCGTAGCTGAAGTTGCTCATGGTTGTGTCGTTAGCAGCACTTGCAGCAGAGAAGCCAGCAGAAGTCGCGGCAGCCAGCAAAATACCGGCAATCTTGGTTTTGCGCATCAAAAGGGTCTCGTGAAGAAAATATTGTGTGCGTATTCTAATAGAAGTCGCTTTTGCGAAACAACAGCATAGCACCTTAATCTGGCGCTATGACCGTTATTTTGTACTTAAAAGGCTGGTTTTTTGACCACTCACGACATTGAATGTCAGGAATTCGGGTCTGGTCACCCTAAGTGTCGATTCAGTTGTCAGAGTAGCTCAGACGGTTATTGCTGATAGCTTCCATAATACGTTCCGCATCCAACACACTTACCCAAGGGAGCAGATTACTATCGTTCTCAATAACAAAGGTGGTGAGCTGGTCAATCACCACTTGTTGCAACGTATCGCCGCTCCAAGGTTTGGCGATAAAGTAATCCAGACTGGCGTGATTGACCGCCTGAACGGTTTCTTCCAACCCAGCTTGTCCGGTTAGTAACAGCTTTCTGGCCTTTTGGGTTTCCGCCGAGCTATTCAGCTCAATCAGGAAATCCACGCCAAGATCTTCCGGCATAATGTGGTCACAGAGAATGAGAGCTAACCGCAACTCATCGGCGCTGGCTTCGGCCAAAATCTCTTTGGCCTCTGCGACAGACTCTGCCGCTTCAATGACAAAATGGCTTTCCAGCGATGAAATGTCGTTTACCACGCTATCCAGAACATCGCGTTCATCGTCTACACATAAAATAAGGTACTTACTCATTTGTCCTCCATGTATGGCGCGATAAGGGGAGAATAGGGAAGGGTCACTGTCATCGCTGTAAATTCGCCCGGTGACGAACTGACGTTAATGGCACCGCCATGATGCTCAACAATCTGGCGACAGACAGAAAGCCCAATACCAAGCCCGAAATGGCCTTCACGCTTGGTGGTGTAATTGAGTTCGAAGACTTTATCTTTGATTCCTTCAGGAATACCGACACCGTTATCCATCACAGTGACTTTGACGGCTTTGCGGCTGCGATAAACGGTTTCACGGGTTCTGACTTCGACCTCGCCATTTTGCCCCACAGCATCCAGCGCATTGGAAATCAGGTTGGTCCAGACCTGTTGCAATGCAATGGGCATGCAGCGAATAGGGCGTAACTCGCCATAATCTTTCACCAGTGTAATGCGTTTTAGCTGGTTCTCGAACATCACCAAGGTGTCTTCAATGCCTTCGTGAATGTCAACTTCATGCATGGTTTCGTCGTCCTGACGGGCATAGGTTTTCAGGCTTTTCACCATATCGGCGATGCGTCTTGCGCAGACATTGGTCGAGCGAAGCAAGCTGCCTGCTTGATAGAACATGTCCCATTGATTGAGGGTGTGCTGGAACTCATTGCCCAATGCCTTCGTCCAGAACGCCACATCATCAGGATTATCCAATCCCATATTGACGGCTTTTCTGGCGAGGTTGCGGTTACCCACAAGCGGCTCAACGTCTTTGGTGAGTTTGCGGGCATCGGCTGTCGACATCGGACGAGAGAGCAGAGCTTCCGCCATGATTTGATTCGCTTTCTCGCGCGCTTGGGTATTGAGCTCAACATTAATGAGGGTGCCAATGTTATCGCGAAGGGTTTCGCTATTGCGTAAAATCGCAGAAACCGGGTTATTGAGCTCATGGGCGACACCGGCGACCAGTTGCCCAAGCATCGCCATCTTTTCTTTCTCGATAAGTTGCTTGTGCGCCAATTCCAGCGATTGCAGTGTTTGCTGCAGTTTCACTTCAGTTGTAATACTGCGTTTCAGGCGACGGTTAAAGTGGCGAAGCAGATAATTAGAAAACAGAGGCAATAAGTCATTGCGGGCCTGCATCACTTGGGAAAACAGATTTCTGTTGAGCTTCAACACTTTGGTTGGCTGAAGCGTAATGCCCGTAGAGAAAGAGACATCGCCAGTAACGAAAGACATACCGCCGATCAAGCTGCCTTGGCCAAGCCTTGCCACTTCATGTGATGCGCCAGTTTCATCGCGTTTGAGCAGCGCGACTTCACCTTCCACCACAAACCAAAGGAATGAGTTGGGTTTGTCTTCATGGGTAAGAATATGGTCTTCGCTGTAAAGACGACTAACGTTGTGCTCACTGCTTTGCTCGAAGTAATCCGATATGCCATCAATCAGCTGCTTCGACAGTTCTTCGTCCGAGACGCCCAGTGAAGATTCGATAAAGCCGCTGCGATAGGAAGCCAGTTTCTTCTCGATGTGAGCATCCAACAACCGGCGTTGATCCAGTGTGTTGCAGTACTGCAGAAGATCGTCTGTATTAAATTCCAACACGAATTGCGTGAGTTCTTTTTTTGCCAACTCACTGATTTCATTGTCCGCCCAAGGCTTGGTGAGACAATAGTTCAATCGCCCTTCGTTGACGGCCTGCATGATTTTTTCCAAATCCGGCTGGTCGTTAAGCAGCACGGTTCGGGCACCATGAGAGGCAGGATGATTATCGATATTAATCAGAAGGTTGATACCTTCATCTTCTCCCAGTGTGTGGTCGCAAATGAAAAGGGAGACCCGGCGATCTTCCCGATGGAGTTGCTCTAATATTTCACTGGCGGCCGCAGCATTGTCGGCACAGATAAGGTCGAAGGTTTCGGTAAAACCAGCCAATTCGCGTTCAATTTGCGCCAATACAGAAGGGTCGTCGTCCAGACATAGGATGACATTGGAATTCATGCGTTTACCGTTAAATCTCTATTTTTTGTGAGTGTATCGCTTTGCCCGTCTTTAAGCTGAGAAGAGCGCTGCAAACTGACACATAATTTAAGAAAACGCAGCCGCCTAATAGGGTTATGAGAACCAATGGGTTACACTCGTAAGCACTAGAAAGTCGAGTCAGTTGGAGTGAAAATGATTTTTGGAAAATATGCGGCTGTAGCAGGTGCGGTAGCGATTGCTGTCTTATGGCCGTTTGCGACGGGACAAATTGGTCAGTCTCAATATGAAGCTGAGGTTGAGAAAGCCAAATCCCCTTACATGGCGGTTGAAAACGTTTCTTACGATCGTGGTTACTTATCTTCAAATGTAGTGACCAAGTTTTCGCTGACAGGCTCTACCAAAACCGTTTATGAAGAAGAAGGCCTACCAACGTCTTTCACTGTCCTGAGTGAAATCGACCATGGCTTCCTTAGCATCAGTTCAATTTCCATCATTGATATGACCCCAGAACTTAAAGCATTGTCTGAAGTGCTTTGGCCGTCAGGTGAGTCACCAATCACTCTGGTCAGTGAAACGTCGATTTTGGGGGACACGCAGTTTGACCTGACCGTTCGTGCGATGGATGGCGGCGACGAAGAGATCAAGATTGTCACCTCACCAGCCAATGTCTCAGGTTCAGCGGACAAAGATGGCAACATTGTTTATCAGATGGAAATGCCTTCTGTTGAGCTTTCCGGTGTTGAGGGCGAGAAGTTTACCTTTACTGAAATTACTGGCTCTGGCCAAGGTAAAATGGTCGATGAAATGTGGGTTGGTCAACAACTCATGAATGCCAAGACAGTGAGCCTGACTGACGTCACTGGTATGGCTGCGACCGTGACCAACCTTGGACTTGATGTCCGAAATGAAATGGATGCCACTAATGGTGATGTCGCGACGGCAACGCCTGAAGAACTGCGTATTACAAGCAAAAATACCGTTTCATTCCAGAATCTTGATGTGCCAGAAACCATCGAGCTGAATAACTTTAAGCTGGGAGTAAACTTCAAAGATCTGGATTACACCGCCATGCTGACGCTGGCAGAAAAAGCAGATAGCTTAAATGCAGAGCCAACCGACGAAGATATGATGCAGCTGGCGACGTCTCTGGATGAGTTGGTAGAAAGTGGTATGACTTTCGAATTATTGCCATTAGAAGTGGATACACCTGAAGGCCGCGTAGATGCCAAGTTTGATTTAACGGTTGAGCCTGGCCTTGGCAGTGTGACCCAAAACTTTGGTGCGCTGATGTCCAAGCTGAAAGGTAACCTGTTGGTGAATGTTCCAGCGGCTTATGTTCATGGTGTACCGCCAGTTTCTGCTTCACTGAACAACCTTGAACCTTATGGTTTTATCAGCGAAAGCGAAAATGGCGTGACGCTTGAAGCAAAGATTGAAGGCGACCAAGCAGTTTCCCCAACGGGTGAGCGCATTCCAATTGGTCTACTCATGATGATGTTTATGTAACGTCTTGCATTTGCAAGTAAATAAAGCCGGTCCATTGTGACCGGCTTTTCTGTTTCAGTTACGTGAAAAAATGAACGAAAACCGCCTTCCATTTGTGACAAAGCGTAAAAATACCCTTGTGGCAGCTAGTAATTTTTTCAGGTTGGTCAACACTGTTAGTACAAGCTACAGAGATTTGTCCCTGTTTCTAACAACGTATCAAACAAAACTAGGGGGATGCATGGAATCGATCAAAGTGAAAGATTACATGAACAAAAGACCGGTTACCTTCACCGCTTCCATGCCGCTTTCCAGGGCGTTGGAGAAAATGCTCAGTGCCAACCAGACGGGTGGCCCCGTCGTTGATGACAGAAACAAAGTGGTTGGATTCTTATCCGAACAAGACTTGATTCACAAACTGCTGAAAGCGGGTTATTACTGTCAGGACAGTAACAACGTTGCAGATTGTATGCACAGTGATGTGAAGGCTGTTCTTCCTGATGACAGCATCATCCGCCTTGCAGAAGAAATGCTGCCAGCCAAGCCAAAGGTCTATCCGGTGATTGACGAAGATGAAAGGCTGGTCGGTTGTATTTCACGACGCGATATCCTGCGTGCGATAGCAGCGCAAATTGACGATTCGTTCCACCATCCAGTTTAACTGTTAAAAGAAATAGAACGTGCTGTATCAAAGAAGGTGCTTGAGGCACCTTTTTTTCGTGGCATCATAGTCTGTTCGCCATTACATGGCGTATTTAACCGTATAGAAAACAGGACTTTTCATGCCAAACCAATCTCAGGCCAAGTTTGTTAATGGTTCTATCATGCGCCATATCACCGTGATGTCGACATCCGGTGCTGTGGGTTTGATGGCGCTGTTTTTAGTCGACTTGGCTGACATGTTCTTCATCAGTCTGCTCGGGCAAGTCGAGCTGGCTGCCGCTGTCGGCTTTGCCGGTACCATCATCTTTTTCTCCACGTCAGTTTCAATTGGTACCTCTATTGCCATGGGCGCCTTGGTGAGTCGTGCGCTAGGTGCAGGTCAACGCGAAGAAGCCCGTAAAATCACTGGCAGCGTCATGGTGTTTTCAGCCTTGGTCAGCATCATCACCGCAGGGATTATTCTGGTTTTCCTTGACCCTATCCTTGCATCTATTGGCGCTGAAGGGGAAGCAGCACAGAAAGCGGCTGACTTCCTCTGGATTTTGCTCCCTGGCGCACCGTTAATGGCGATGGGTATGGCTGGTGGTGCGGCGTTAAGAGGCGTGGGAGATGCCAAACGTTCCATGTCAGCAACTTTGGCAGCAGGTGCTGCAAATGCCGTATTGGATCCTATCTTTATCTTTGCCTTGTCCATGGGCGTGGAAGGTGCAGCAACCGCTTCCTTAATTTCTCGCTTCGTCATGTTCGGTGTGGCGTTCCAAGCCGTACACCGAAAGCACGATTTGGTCACCATGCCGACGTTGGAAGATTTGAAAACTCACTTCAAAGCCATCACCAATATCGCGGGCCCTGCCATCATCACTAACACGGCGACGCCTATCGGCAATGCGATCGTGACCGCTCAGATTGCGAAATTTGGCGCAGATTATGTTGCAGGCTATGCGGTGATGGGGCGCTTATTACCTGTCTCCTTTGCACTGATTTTCTCCCTCTCTGGCGCGGTAGGCCCGATCCTCGGACAGAACTATGGTGCACTTCGGTTTGATCGGGTGCGATTGACCTTGAGCGACTCGGTGAAGTTCGTGACAGCGTATTGTGTGGGCGTCGCGATTATCCTTTATTTCTCCCAAGGGTTAATCATTGATGCCTTTAGCCTGAATGGGGATGCCGCTTCCATGGTGGCTCTGTTCTGTACCTATATCGCCATTACCTTCATCTTCAACGGTACCTTGTTTGTTTCCAATGCCGCGTTTAATAACCTTAACCGACCAACATGGTCGACCATGCTCAATGTGGGCAAGGCGACACTTGGAACCATTCCATTTGTGTATGTGGGTGGTCATTACGCAGGTGCAGAAGGGGTGCTGATTGGTCAGGCTGTCGGCTCTGTGCTGTTTGGCATCGCGGGTTACTTCCTGGTTAAACGTCTTATCAACCAGTTGGCCGAAGACCACGAGGAAAAAGAAGAAGATCTTGTTCCTGTGGAGCCTAATGTTCCGGCGGCAGGGCTGACAAGCTGTCGAGAGATGATGGCGGAAGATGCTGATGAGTTGCTATCAGACGAGGATATCTCCAAGAACACATCACGCTCTTAGCCAAAACGATGACTTTACCAAAGGACGCCATTGAGCGTCCTTTTTTATTTGAAAATTCGGAATGCAGACTATTGAAAATACACCGCATTTTATTGATCTAATTCAGTAACTGATCATGACATTGCGCGCAAAATAATCCAGTTGCCCACGGATTCGGCAGGTTACGAAGTGGGCGTTTTAGCTTTTAAGGGACTACAAGCGATTATGCGCATTCACGCTAAATACATACTTCCAATTCTTATCCCCTTGCTCGTGCTGATACTTCCGGCATCTGCTTTTCCATTTGAAACCCTCACCGTGATGCAGCAGCGAGCCATTGCCTTGTTCTTGCTGGCAGCGCTGTGTTGGGTGTTAGAGCCTATTCCCATCTACGCAACGTCTGTGGTGGTGATTGTGCTCGAACTCCTGTTCCTGTCAGACAAAGGGTTAATCTGGTTTCGCAGCAACGCGGGAAGCGCCGAATTTGGTGACTTGCTGCAATACAACACCATCATGGCGACGTTCGCGAGCCCAATTATCATGCTGTTCCTGGGAGGTTTTTTCCTTGCCATGGCTGCGACAAAATACCGTTTGGACATCAACCTTGCGCGGGTGTTATTGAAGCCTTTTGGTAACAAACCACAAATGGTAATGGCTGGCCTGATGATGATCACTGCCATCTTCTCCATGTTTATGTCCAACACCGCTACCACGGCGATGATGCTAGCGATCCTCACACCAATCCTCGCACTGTTTAAACCCAATGACCCTGGCAAAATTGCCTTCGCACTGTCAATTCCGGTCGCGGCGAACATTGGTGGTATTGGTACGCCTATCGGCACGCCTCCCAATGCGATTGCCTTGAAATACCTGACAGGCGAAAACCTGATCACTTTCGGCGAATGGATGGCATTTGGTGTGCCGTTTGTTATCGTCATGCTCCTTCTTGCTTGGGTATTACTCAGCTTCCTGTTTCCGGCAGACGAAAAACAAATCAATCTGGCTATCAAAGGGCGCTTCCTTAAAACCCCGAAAGCCATCACCGTGTATGTCACCTTTGCGGTCACCGTGCTTCTCTGGCTGATGGGTTCAAGCCATGGCATGAACTCCTACACGGTGGCATTAATCCCTGTTGCTGTCTTTTCGATGACAGGCATCATCAACAAAGAAGATCTGAAAAAAGTCTCTTGGGATGTGCTTTGGCTGGTGTCAGGTGGTTTCGCATTGGGTCTGGCACTGGATAAAACCGGACTGGCGGCGTTGCTGGTAAACAGCATCCCATTTGAAAACTACGCACCGGAAATCGTGCTTCTTGGCGCTGCGGCACTTTGTTTGTTGATGGCGAACTTTATGTCTCACACAGCAACGGCCAACTTGCTCATGCCGATCATGGCGGCGCTGGGTGTGTCTATGGTTTCGCTGTCACCACTTGGTGGTGAAACCACACTGATTCTTGTCGTGACTTTTGCTGCTTCACTGGGTATGTCTCTGCCAATCAGTACGCCACCGAATGCGTTGGCGCATGCGACGGGTCATGTCAGTAGCAACCAGATGGCGAAAGTAGGCGTTATTTTGGGCGTGGTGGGTGTCGCGCTCAGTTTTGTAATGGTATGGATTCTACGCATGGTGGAATTCCTGTAATGAGGGAAACAGATGGAAAAAGTAAACATCATTTGCGTTGATGACCAACGCGAGGTGCTGAGTGCAGTACTGAAAGATCTCTCTTCTCTGGCGGTGGCTTTTCATATCGAAGACTGTGAGTCTGCCGATGAAGCACTGGATCTGATTGATGAGTTAGATGCAGAAGGCGAGCATGTCGCGCTGATCATCTCTGACCACGTGATGCCAGAGAAAACCGGTGTAGAACTGTTAACCGAAGTTTCGCTGGACCCACGTTTTCGCTTTACCCGTAAAGTCCTACTGACAGGGCAGGCCACCCATGCTGATACCATTGAAGCGATCAACAATGCGAGCATTGAACGCTACTTTGAAAAACCATGGGATGCCGAAGCATTGCTTGGCGCAGCCAAAAAGCTGGTGACTCAGTATGTATTTGATGCAGGACTGGATTATAGAGACTTCCCTGATGTGCTCGATACACAGGTAGTGTTAGACAGATTGAAGTAATTTCACAGATTCGGGTTGACCTTGGAGTAGGCTCCAAGGTTTACACTGATAATGAAACTTGGTTAAGGAGATAAACCTATGTGCCATTCATGTCATTCAGTGAAATGCCAAAATCCGATTCAACACACCAGCAAGCCGGAAACCCAACCGAAGGCTTGCTGTTCATCACATACCGTGAGCGAGAGCAGTTGTTCTACCCCAGAAATATCTGATGGAGGCACTGACGATCCATCGTCCCAAGGCTGTTGCAGCAGTCAAACATGCAGCAGCCAAACACAGAATAACGATACACCTTCTGAACCCGTCCTTTTCAGTGACAGTCTGCAATGGCGCGTGACCAATATGGACTGCCCAAGCTGCGCCAATAAGCTCGAAACCGCACTCAAAGGCATCACCGGCGTTGAATCCGCACAGGTGCGTTTTGCGACCGAAAAGCTCATCGTGAACCTTAACCAAGCCGACAGCGATAAGCTGAAAGCAACGATTGAAGCCAAGGCCGCCAAAACCGGTTTTCCGCTGCTTAGCCTGACAGAAACCAAACCCCTGGAGTCAGAATCCGGCTGGCTTACTACCTTCAAAAAAGACGGCTTACTGATCTCATTGGTTGCCGTGATGACGTTCGCCGCCGTGTTGTCGCAGTGGATGCCAGAAGCAGGCTCCGCCTTGTTTACCTTGGCGACTGTGCTCGGCCTTATCCCCATCGTGAAGAAAGCCATCATCCTTGGGCGCTCCGGCTCACCGTTTTCCATCGAAACCCTGATGTCCATTGCGGCGTTTGGTGCTCTTTACCTTGGAGAAACGGTTGAAGCCGCCATGGTGTTAGTCCTGTTTCTGATTGGTGAGCGGTTGGAAGGTTACGCTTCAGCAAAAGCGCGTGCCGGGATCCAAGCATTGATGGCGTTGGTGCCAGAAACCGTCACCCGTATTTTTGAAGACGGCAGAAAAGAGTCTGTCTCCGTGTCCTCTTTGCAACCGGGACACGCCATCGAAATCGCACCGGGTGGCAGGTTGCCAGCGGATGCGGTTTTGAAAAATGAGATTGCTGCTTTTGATATGAGCGCACTCACCGGCGAGTCCATACCTGTTGAAAAACAGCAGGGCGATAAAGTGTTGGCTGGTGCCTTGGCCGTCGATCGACTTGTCTCATTGGAAGTTGTGTCAAAGCAAGGTGAGAGCGCCATCGACCGTATCTTGAATTTGATTGAAGATGCAGAGTCGCGTCGAGCACCGGTAGAAAGGTTCATTGACAGATTCAGCCGCTGGTACACACCAGTGATGATTGTGCTCGCCGCGCTGGTGGTCACTATTCCACCGCTGATGTTCGGTGAGAGCTGGGATACGTGGATTTATCGCGGTCTGGCATTGTTGCTGATTGCCTGTCCGTGTGCATTGGTGATTTCGACACCTGCCGCAATGACTTCCGGTCTCGCCACAGCGGCAAGACAAGGTGCACTCATTAAAGGCGGTGCCGCGCTCGAAGCCTTGAGCAAAGTAGAGTGGGTCGCCTTTGATAAAACCGGCACGCTCACGGAAGGTAAGCCTGTCGTGACTGACGTACTGGTTTGGGAAGGCGATGACAACGCACTTCTTGCACAGGCAGCAGCGGTCGAGCAGGGTTCTCATCACCCCTTGGCAAAAGCCGTGGTGGAAGCAGCCAACGCGAGAGGACTAGCCAGCCTGACGGCCGAGAATGTTATCGCCACAGCAGGTAAAGGCGTCTCCGGTGAAGTAGAAGGCAAACACCTCGAAGTGTTGGCACTCGACAAGCTGGATGAGAAATACACTGTCAGTGCCGAGCGGCAGAATGCTGCGCAGACTATTGCCGACCAAGGCAAAACCGTGGCCATTGTGTTCATTGATGGTATTGCCTCTGGCGCGCTTGCCTGGCGTGACGAGCTGAGAGCAACCGCCAAAGCCACCGTTGATGCTTTGAACAAAGCTGGTGTGCGTTCAGTGATGCTGACAGGGGACAACCCCCATGCCGCTGGAGGATTAGCAGGAAGTCTGAATATGGACTTCAGGGCAGGTCTGATGCCTGAAGGCAAAGTGGAAGCTATTCATGACATCGCACTGAAACACCGCGTGGCGATGGTCGGGGATGGTATTAACGATGCGCCGGCAATGAAATCCGCCACTATTGGTATTGCCATGGGCGGAGGCACAGATGTCGCGCTGGAGACGGCAGACATTGCACTCAGCCAAAATCGCATAGAGCAGATTCCATCAGTGATAGCCTTGTCCCGCGCCACCATGCGCAATGTCAGACAAAACGTTGCTTTGGCGGTCGGTTTAAAAGCCGTGTTCCTGGTGACCAGTGTGCTTGGCTTTACAGGGCTCTGGGTTGCAGTCTTAGCAGACAGTGGTGCCACTGCTATCGTTACTCTGAATGCTCTGAGGTTACTTCGCTTTAAAGCTTGAGTGGCGTTCTAAGCGCTAAAAAACCGTCTCTGGATAGAGTGCACTTTGTTTCATTGTTTAAAGTGATCAATGTCACTAAAAACTGAAATGTAATGAAATGAAACTTTATCAAAAGTGAGGTTTGTCACTTTATTTTCCTCCGTGATTGGTATGGTGGGAGCATGAAATAGCAGCTCCCACTGAGAGGAGCTCATACCCTACGTTTAGATGTGTCGACCCTTTGTGTCGATGACTGAGGAGCTAAATAATGACCGAACAAACCGTATTCCACTTAGGCGTGAACCAATCTGATCTTGAAGGCGCAACCATGGCGATTATTCCGGGTGATCCGGCGCGCGTGGAAAAAATTGCAGCGCTGATGGACTCGCCAAAGTTTCTGGCCAGCCACCGCGAATATACCCTGTTCCTCGGTAAGCTGGACGGTCACTCAGTGGTGGTTTGTTCAACCGGCATTGGTGGCCCTTCAACGTCTATTGCGGTAGAAGAACTGGCGCAATTGGGTGTTCGCTCTTTCCTGCGTGTTGGCACCACCGGCGCTATCCAGCCGCACATTAATGTGGGTGATATCATCGTGACGACTGGCTCTGTCCGTCTTGACGGTGCGAGCCTGCACTTTGCACCAATGGAGTTCCCAGCCGTTTCTGACTTCGACGTGACCACGGCGATGAAACAAGCGGCAGATGAGTCTGGTGCAGCAGTTCACACCGGTGTGACAGCTTCAAGCGATACCTTCTACCCAGGTCAAGAGCGCTATGACACCTTCAGCGGTCGTGTTACACGTCGCTTCCAGGGTTCAATGGAAGAGTGGCAGGCGATGGGTGTTCTGAACTTCGAAATGGAATCAGCAACGCTGTTGACCATGTGTGCAAGTTCAGGCCTGAAAGCGGGTTGTGTAGCGGGTGTTATCGTTAACCGCACACAGAAAGAAATCCCGAATGCAGAAACCATGGCAGCGACCGAAGCGCGTTCTATCAAAGTGGTTGTAGAGTCTGCTCGTAAGATGCTTAACGCATAACCACAGATACAGCGAAACCCAAAAGAAAGCCGGCGCATCCGCGTCGGCTTTTTTGTTTGTTTTGTCGCTGAAGGAATCAGTCAAACAGACCTTTGTCATGGCCGCCCGCGCGGAGGAACCATTGGTATAGGTGCGTTTTCAAATCACCCAACTGATCGGGACCAATCAATGCCAGCCCTAAATCTGTCGCACGGGTAATGTCGTGATGACGAAGAGGGCGGAAGCTCACCAGCATAGCGCGTGCTTGCAGGCCACCCAACAGATCGCGAATCGATTCCAGCTTGTAAAGCGTGTCATCACCGTCGCTAGACATACCTTTGGTCTTACACTCGATGATGTGAAGCTTATTATTCACCACTGTCGCGACATCCAGCTCATTGCGCACTTCCTTATCGCCAATCTGGCGGTAAACCTGAACGCCCAAAGAGAGATCCTGAATGGTCAGCAGCTCGCGCTTAATTTCTTCAACAATATGGTGAACGTACCATTCCAGCCATTCACCGTTCGCGAATCGACGGGCCGCTTCGCTTGAGAAAGTCAGCACACCGTTTTGATAGGTTGAAAGACCCGCGTCGTTCAAATCATCAATCAACATGCCCAGCTCGCGATAGCCCTGTTGCTTGTCGCTCAGCTCAACATCCAGCTTTTGCTCTTTGCGACAGGTGGTCGCCAAATAGTTCAAGGTTGCCAAGCCTGGGCCCAACTCATAGGCGTTGCTTGCCCATTTGTGGCCGACACTTTCAATCGTGGTGTCCAACACACTGCGAATATCATCTTCTGGCAGCTCGCAGCGCGCACCAAAGATGGTCAGGTAATCGCTGATGTTGATGTGGTCTTCAACTTGCTCCTGCTCTTTGCCGTAAGGGTACAACCAGCAAAGCTCGTCACTGAAAGGCTCAATCACGTAAATCGGCCAGTGGTAGGTGCGGAAAATTTCGTAAGCAGTCAAAAGGCGATGACGCAACCCGCAACTGGCGTTGAAGAAGACTTCTGTCCCTTCATCTTTCAAACGACGGGCAAGCTCTTCAATTTTGCCCTTGATAAGAGGAATGTTTATGTCTGAAGGGATCTGGAAAAATTCGGTTTCGAAGCCTTTCGGCGTGAGAACCTGACTCAGCTGCTCATACTGCGGAAGCTGACATTCAACGCCAATGAAAATCACTTTTTCGGCCTTGAACTTTCGGTGCAGCAAGGCAGTGACCAATCGGACCGGATCCTGGTCAATAATACCGACATGTGTGGCCATATATTCTCCATTAGGATGACGTTTTGACTTTATTTCATACCCATCCTTCATTGTTCTTTAAGACAATATCTGGGCTATGAGCGGAATATTCAAGTAGTTACTGCTCAGATTCTTATGAAAAGTACGGCTGTTTTGTGCATACATGGGACTTCACTAAGAAAAGTTCCCACGAATAGCCCTCATTTCCTAATCTTAAAAGTGTCATTTGTGTCAGTAAGGAGATGGAATTGCATGAAATTCTGTCTCACCAATTCTCAATGTTGAGCAAGAAATGAAACTAGCTGGGTAACGGAAAGACACTGCGCATCTAGCTGGTTAAACTCTCAGCACAACAGTTAAAGACATGGATTCGCGTGAAAAAATGCGAACGAAAGTTGGGAAAGAATTATGATTGGTCATGAGTTCGATGTCGGCTTAAACGTCGACAAGGTGGATGGACAAGCGTATTTGGTTGCCGGTGATGCACGCATCATCACTCTTCGCGCGGGCATGCAAATTGCGCCCAACCAAGTCGTACTAACAAATGAAAACAGTTCTGTACTGGTTAGCCAAGCTGACCAACGCTTTGTATTTGATGGAAAATGTGCGTCCTGCTTGGTGCCTTTAAGCGATAGTGAATTTGCACAATACTCCGCGACTCATAGCCTCACATTTAACGGCGATGCTTTAAACGCCGATGTTCCTCTTGATATCGATGTTGCCCAACTACAACAGCTGATTGTTGATGGTGTCGACCCAACAGAAGTCTTTGAAGAAACTGCAGCAGGCGAGGGCGGCGGCGGTTCTGCTAATGCCGGCTTTATTGTGGTTGACTACGGCTATGCTGCCACGCTGGCTGAAGCAGGTTTTGATACCGCCGGCCTACTTGGCGGACTAGATAATACAGAAGACTTCCTCGGTGCCGATGATGACGGGACGGGTAATATTACTGGTGGTGGAGATGGAAGCGGTCCTACGCCTCCGGATATTAATGCGACCGGTGGGCAGCGCGCGTCTTTGTCAGTTACAGAAGGTAATTTAGGCGACAGCCCATACGGCGCGCCAGATACCACCAGTTTCGTGATTGAAGCCGGTACAGAAGCGCTCGTTGCCAGCTCACTGCAAATTGCCCCAAGCGATCTGGCGGCTGTAGAAGCCGAACTTGCACAAATTACCGCGAACGGTGAAGCGGTTGTTTTCACCCGCCAGACCAGTGTGGACGGCAGTGGTGTTGCAACCTTTACCCTGACAGGCACCGTAGATGGTGAAACCGTTGTCGAACTGGTGGTCACAGCAACGCAAAGCGGTAACGATCTCAATATCAATGCCACGCTCACTCAAAACGGCCCGCTTGATCACACCACTGGTTCAGGGACTTACGTCAATATTGATGGCGACAGAATTTCTATCAATCTGCCGCTTCAAGTCGCGGATACAGGCGGCGATTTGATGCAAAACCCAGCGCAACTGACGCTGGAAAGCAATGATGGTGCAGCACCAGTCATCGGCGAAGCCACCGTCGAGCTGACGGAAGTAGCTGCATCAGCGACCGATAATACAGCCACCACCACAGACGGTGTTGATCTTGGCAGTGACAACATTGCCAGCGTGAACTTTGATGCTGCGGCAGCAGAAGCGCAGTTTGCCGGCATTACCAGTCATGGTCAGCCAACCGTGGTTGATACCTCAGTGTCTGGTGTGATTACGCTCTACACCGATAACGGTGGCACGCCAGAAAAAGTCCTCGAGATTTCGCTCAAACCTTCTGATACCCCGGGAGAGCCAGCGGAATATTCAGTCACCCAGTATCATCCGTTTGACCAACACGGCGACAGCGACGGTGATGGGGATGACGACAGCACCACCTTCACCTTCCCATTTACCGTCACTGATGCTGACGGAGATGTCAGTAACGAATCAGAAGTGTCGTTCAAGCTCATCGATGGTGAAGTTGCGCAAGGTGGAGAGCGCACAGATGACGACGGTAATCCGCTCGACCTCATTGAGCTGCAAGAACAGAATACCCCGATGGATTCGGCAACGTCGCACTCGCAATCTGGCACCATCACCATTGATGCAGCGACTGACCGACTCGATCCAACGACCGTTAGGCTGGAACAGCTCGACGCATTGAAATCCGAGCTGGAAGAGCTCACTAACAATGATGGTGATCCGATCGACAATGTGGCGGTGACTGAAACCACAGATGCGAACGGAAACCCAACCTTTGTAATTACTGCCAGCATTAACGGCGCACCAGCGCTGGAAATTGAAGTTTCAGCCAAGCAAGGCGCTGATGGATTGGATGTCGATCTTGATACGCAAATTACCCAGTATCAGCCACTGATTCACCCGCAGGACCCAGGCACAGAGAATACGTCTGGCCTCGTGACGGCGGATGGTGACCAAATCATGATCAAAGTGCCTGTGCAGGTGGCAGACACGGATGGCGATCTACTTGTCGACCCAACGGATCCAAACACCGAAGCGCCGCGTGTTATCAGCTTCGTAGTCACAGATGACAACTCAACCACCTTCGGCTTCGGCACCAGTGATGGTGTGACTGTCGAAGAAAGCAGTATTGATGATGGCACCGGTTCCAACCAAGGCTCAAAAGCAAGCGGTACGCTCAATATCGACACTACAGATGAAGACGGTAATCCGCTTTCACTGGAAGTCGATAAAGACAACGGTGATGTGGTTGAAGACTTCAGACTGGAAACGGATTACGTCGTTTACCCAGACGGCACGCCTGTGCAAGCAAGTGGTCACCCGATTCTTCTGGAACAACGCCCGGTTAGCGATGCGTATCCGAAAACCTATTTCGGTACCGCAGATGACGGAACGGGCGATGAGCGCGACGTATTCAAAGTCACCCTCAATCAGGATGGTACTTTTGAGTTCGAATTGCTGTCTGCGATCGACCATGCACCAGGTGATGGCAATAACGAAGCTGTGTTTGGCCTTAAGGCTTACACGGTTGATGCTGATGGGGATGAGTCGCCACGCATCAATGTACCCATTACCGTGATTGATGACGTACCAACAGCGCAAGGCACCATCAATATGGAGCTAGATGATGCGCCGTCTGGTGAAATCACAGCAACGGTTGATGTATTTGCCCTTACAGACCCTAGCTCTGTACCGGGTATTGAAGATTTGAGTGGGGCAGATGGCACTACCCTCATTACTGAAATCTTCAACGGTAAAGAATGGGAGCCCGTATCCACAACGGCTCCCTCAAGCGTGGATATCTATTCTGTCGATGATCCAACCCTCATGTTGGGTACCGTGGAAATTAACCCACGTAACGAGCCAGTGGGTGAAATCACCTTCGTGATGCAGCCAAACCTCGCAAACCCTCAAGAAGTGCTGCAACAAGGTTTGCAATACAAGGTGACTGACTTTGATGGCGATACTACCGAAGGTGAAATCACCCTCACCATCAATGACCAAGCGCCAACCCTGTCCTTTACCAATGTAACGGGTACAGAGGACAAAGGTCAGGCCGACACCAATACAGAATCAGCCGGCGTTGATGGTACCACAGGCATTCCAATCAACATGCAGCTGAACGTCGGTGACAACGACCTTGGCGAAGCATTGGAAGAGGGTGGCCGACTGGTATTGAACGGCGAAGTGACCCTTACCACCCGCGATGATGCGGGTGATATTGGCGGTACTTTCTACTTCAACGGCGTCGAAATCATGCCAGATGCAGACGGCAACATTGTCCTCAACTCGGACATGTTTGAAGCGTCCAGCACCGACGAACCCATCATCTTCGACCTTACGGGCGTGACCTTCGTACCGGATCCGGATTACTCCTCTTACGACGGCACAGATCTGATCCAATTCGATGTTGAGTTGGAAGTGAATGGCCATACGCCAGTAACCTCAACATCGCCGCTTGAAATCACCGTAGAAGGCGTGGCAGATGTGCCAAGCCTCAGCTTGATTGGTGACGCGGCAGACGGCGTATATGAAGTCGATGAAGACCACGAGCGCTTTGGTGCCGACGACTTCACGCTGGCAGACTTGTCTGAAGGTGCGCTGCAAGATACCGATGGCTCAGAAACGCTCAGATATGAATTTACCCTTACGCCAGATATGGGCGAACTGCTGGGCGGTTCTATTACTGGCAGCGACGGTTCATATGTACTGACAGATCCATCCCGTCTTAATCAGGTGCGTTTCGTGCCAGATGCCGACTTCAGTGGTGACATTACGCTGACCATCAAAGCGATTTCGACGGAATCTTCACCATCAAGCGTGGAAGAGGCATCGACGGAAACGTCACTCATCCTGCGCGTTGAACCACAGGCAGATGATGCCCGTTTGACGGTTCAACGTGTGTTCGATAACGAGGATGCGGGTAACCCAGATCCAGAAATCGCTGAAGGCGGCGCTATTTCTCTGGCAGGCAAGATTTCCCTCACCACGTTAGGCACTGATGATGATGGTTCAGAATCCCTGTTCGTGCGCATCTTCGATTTGCCAGACGGTGCAGTGCTGCAACTCAACGATGGCGGCACCATTACCACGCTGACAGACACAGACCGCATTTCGGTGGACGATATCGACAAGATCGAAATTATCCCGCCTGTGCACAGCAATGAAAACTTCAGCATTCAGGTTGAAGGTATCGTGGTAGATAGTTCACCAACGTCGCCAGATGACGAGCGCATTATCCCAGCCACGTCGCTGAATGTGATTGTCACGGGTGTGGCTGATACACCGGAATTCAGCGTTGAAAATCCGGGTACAGATGCAGGCCAGTGGCAGGTGGATGAAACCACGGGCAATGTCTCGACCACAGTGCCGGAAGATGGCGTTGATGGTGACGGTCTGGTGGCGATTGACTTCAATGTGGTTTCGGGCGAGAAAGCCGAAGCGCCGACTGATAACTCAGAAAGCCTCTCGCTGATCATCATTGACCTGCCAGAAGGCGTGAGCTTCGTGATCAAAAACGGTGATGGCTCGCTCACTGAAGTGGAACTGGCATTCGCAGGTTGGGCAACCAACGATGCAGGCATGTCCGTTGCCACTTACTCCGTCGATTTGGCGGCGCTGGAAGGGCAGGACGTTTATCTGAAACTGCCACCACACTCGACAGAAGATATTCAAATCAACACGCGTCTGATTGCCACCGAGAATGATGGCGATTCGAAAGCGGTTGAAAACATCATTGAAGTGAAAATCGATCCACCAGTTATCGACGCGGCGGACACCTACACCAATAGCGAATCTTCTGGCTTCGAAGACCAGTGGATCAACATTGATTGGCAGCCGGATCTCACCATTGCAGGCGCACCGGATTCAACTGCGCAAGGCGTGGCAGAAACCGTGGTTGGTGCGACTATTTCCGGCTTTGCGGACGATGATAGCGTGCAGCTTGTAAAAGGCAGCGATGTTATCACCCTGACGCCAGTCGGCGGTGAAGTCACCCTGACCGAAGCGCAAATTGCAGACGGTTACCAACTGCAGGTGAAACGTGGCCCACACAGTGATGTGGACCTGACATTGAACACCGAAGTGACTGTTCGACAGGAAGACTTCGAAGGTGAAAGTCAGGCAGAGAAAACCATCACTGGCGTTGTGAATGTCAACGTGGTTGCTACCGTCGAAGAAGAAGACGGCGAACTGCAACTGCTGCAAGGCACCTCATCAGTCACAGAAATTACCACTGACAGCGAAGGCCGAATTGATCTAACCGATGGTGTTGTGTTTGTTCACCCAGACGATTCGAGCGACGAAACCGTCATCCGCATTGTTATCACGGATCTGGCAGAAGGTTTCTACGTGGAAAATGGCGTCGCCGATGGCGAAGGTGGTTGGGTAATCAGCGATCCAAACAACTTCAGCATCATTGCGCCACCAAACTCCTCAGGCCAAACCACCTTTACAATCAGCGCCATGGTGCAGGATGAAGGTGATGCAGGCGAGGGAGATGCAAGTGCACTGACGCCGGTTTCAAGTTCAGTGATCACCCTGAACTACACAAACAACAGCACAGACGTTGAGCAGGCGCACCAAATCGTTGCGCCTACCAGTCCGGTTGTGATTGAAGGCGATGAAGATAATCCAATTTCGCTGGAAGCCCTGGGTGATGCAATTTCTTACCCAACGGGCACTGCTGATGACGTCGAGTTTGACCAAATCACCGTTGTCATCAATGGTGCAGACGTGCCCGCGGGTACAGTGATTTCCGGTGCGCTTTACCACATAGATAATGATACCTACGTGTTTGAAGTGCCGGGAAGACAAGATGGGGGTGCACCTTATCCAGGGGGCATCGACCTTTCCGGTCTTTCTATCACAGCGCCGGATGACTTCGCCGGTGAGCTCAACATTCCACTGACCTTCGTGAGTGTCGATACCCGAAGCGGCGACACAGAAACTACAGATGTCACGGTGCAGTTCAACGTGAAACCGCTGGTTGATTTACCGCCACCGGATGGGGCGGAGCAACCGGGCGACAACTCAACCGACTTCTCGTTCAGCTTGACTGTGAACGGCACCAATGGGTTGAACGACCAAACGCCACCGCAGCCGGTAGAGCCAGGAGATACAGAGCAGTTCTACCCAGATGAAGCGCTGGAAGACGGCATTATCTCATTGAGCATTGCCGGTTCTCTGGCAGATGTAGACAGTGCCAACGGTCTGGAAGCTATCTCTTCCGCAGTACTGACCGTACCGGCATCCGTGGGTGTGTTTGTCGCGGCTGATGGCACCGAGTCGTCAACGATTACGCTCACTGGCGCAGATCTGTCTGACTTCTCCTTCAAACCCGCGGCAGATTTCAGTGGCACGGTTGAGATATCTGCGGAGCTCACCATCACCGACACGGCGACAACAGGTGTCGACAGTCGCACCACATCAACCAGCTTCTCGTTTGACGTGTTGCCGGTTCATGATGAAGTGACCTTCACCAAAGACGGTGTAGAAATTGAAGACGACGCCACCGTAGAACTGACCATGACAGAAGATGCCACTGGCGGGCTCTCGTTGGCCGCGCTCGGTGCGTCTTTCTCCGATATTGACGGCTCTGAATCACTGTCATCGGTTTCTATTTCCAACGTGCCGGAAGGATTCACCTTTGCGGCACCTGCGGTGAATGCAGGCAGCGGTATTTGGGTCATTGCCGGAAGTAACGTGACCGATCTTTCTTCACTGTCACAGTTGCAGATTATCCCTCCGGCCAACTTCAGTGGTGAAGTCGACCTGATGATGACGGTTTACACCAAAGAAGCGGGCGCAAACTTCGTCGTTGGTCAAAGCCAGGAGCTTTCACTGACGGTTGAGCCAGAGGGCGACGGCGCAAACGTGTTTGCGGCGGGCTCTGCCTCGACCACCGAAGATATTGCCGTCGATTTAGATATCGAAATCAGCGCCAAAGATGACCGCGAAAGCTTACCCGCAGGCCCAGGCTTCATTGAGAACGAGCCGGAAACCTTGCTGGTCACTGTAACCAACGTACCAGAAGGTGCGCAGCTGGTGTTGCCAGACGGTGTAACAGGTACAGTTACCATAGACCCTCTGGATAGCAGCAAAGTGGTTATCACAGTGGCAGCGACCGAACTCAATGGCCTGACCTTCGTGCCACCACAGGATGGCAACGGTACTTACACGCTGGATCTGGCGATACAGACCGTGGATAACGGCGCAGTCTCTGATGATGTGGTGAACAAGCAAGTCAACGTCAACGTCAGCGCAGTGAACGATGCCCCTGTCAACATCCTGTCTGACAGCTATGAAGCAGAAGAAGATGTGGTGCTGACCATCACGGATCTTCAGGTAGAGGATGTTGATGTTCGTGACGGCAACGGTATTGTTAAAGTTGAGCTGTCTGTTGGGGCTGGTAGCAGTTTGACACTACCGGATATGTCTGACACCACTGATATTACAGTCACGGGTGATGGCACAGGTTCTCTGATCTTAAGGGGTAATATTGACTTGATTAACACACTGCTGGCAGGCGGTGTGGAATACAGGTTTGCTGGCGAGAATACTTCTGGTGAAGATAGCCTCACCATGAAAACTCTTGACGAGGCAACAGCAGGAGAGCAAGGTTCTGGAGGCAAGAAATTTGACCTCGATACCGTTTCCATCATTGTTGCACCGAAATCGGATTTACCAGAACTCACTGCCGCGACGCAACTGGCGTCAGTGCGCGCAGCCACAGGCGTGCTGGTACCGCTGCTGGGCTTGATGACGTCGCTGGTTGACCCTATCGACAACGAGTTCAGCCTCACTTTCAGTGGCATGGGCACAGCAGCTGAAATCGTGGATGCAGCAGGCACGCCAGTCGGCACCAACAATGGCGACGGCACCTGGACATTCAGCCAGACAGAACTGCAAACCCTGACGCTGAGCGACCTCAACCTTCGCTTCAGCGGACAGCCACCGAGCGACATTACCGTCACGGCGCTCTCTGATGTCGGCGATGGCGATCCACAACAAGCCACACTCACCATCAACGCGAACGTGGTGGATACCGAAACCACAGGCGAGCTGAACACCACACCGGCTGACAGCAGCGCAGACAATCTGGTGATTGATGGCGATGCTGATACCGAAATCCATGGCGGCGACGGAGATGACATTGTGGTCGGCGGCCTCGGCGAAGACATTCTCGTTGGCGGCGCAGGCGACGACGAAATGTGGGGTGGCGAACTCGGCGGCACAGGCGACAGCACCAAAGACACCTTCAAATGGCAGTCCGGTGATTTCGGCAACGCCGCAGCAGCAGCTACCGACACCATCAAAGACTTCGAATCAGGTATTGATGTTATCGACATCTCTGACGCATTCGATTCGACGGGCATTGTCACCTTCACCGATTTGGCGAACCGCTTGGATATCCAGACTGTAGACGGTAACACCCGCATTCAGGTGTTGGATGACACCAGCGCGCCAATCCAGAACATCATTGTCGAAGGCGTTACGCTCAATGACCTTTTAGGCATGGACGCAACAGGACTCACGCAAGATGAAATCCTCGAATCCATGATGATGACGGGTCAGTTGGTGGTGTTTGATCCAGCCACCACACAGTTCGGCTCCGAAGCGGATGAAACCCTTACCGCAGATGACGACGGCGAGCGCATCTACGCCGGTGATGGTGATGACACCGTCACAGGTGGGCTCGGCGAAGACATTCTCGTCGGTGGAGATGGCGAAGACATCCTCAGCGGTGGCGATGGAGACGACCTCCTGATGGGCGGGGCAGGGAACGACACCCTGACAGGCGGCGCGGGTGATGACACCTACACCTGGGCGGAGTCGGATGTGGACGTGGCAACGCTCACGGTAGACACCATTACCGACTTCGATGTCGGCACAGAAACCACCGGTGACAAGCTGGACATCTCCGGCTTGT
Organism: Grimontia indica; assembly: GCF_000333895.2. Taxonomy (GTDB): domain Bacteria; phylum Pseudomonadota; class Gammaproteobacteria; order Enterobacterales; family Vibrionaceae; genus Enterovibrio; species Enterovibrio indicus. The sequence continues at coordinate 44,763 of NZ_ANFM02000047.1, forward strand.
TGCCTGAGGCTGTGGGTAGCGGCTCAAGCGTTGAAGATTTGCTGAGTTACATTACGCCAGAAGGCGGCACGGATGGTAATCCGATCACCTTGCATATTTCGCAAACGCCGGGAAGTATGGAAGTTCAGGATATCGTGCTTGAAGGTGTCGCATTATCCGATATTGGCCTTGCAGACGGTGCAAGCACCACGCAAATCCTGACCGAGTTGGTTCAACTGCAAACGCTCAAGCTGGATTAAGCGCACTATCACAGATAACGACGTTTAATTCTTGAAGCAAATAACAAAAGCACTGCAATAAGCAGTGCTTTTTTATGTCGTAAACACAAAACTTGATGTAAGTTTTAGTCACTCAAACAAAACAGAAAAAAACCATGAAAACCCTTTACGCCCACAGGGGGATGTCAGCCCTGGCCCCTGAAAATACACTGGCTGCTTTTTCACTTTGTGCGGAGCACGGATTGAAATGGGTCGAATGCGACGTGGATATCCTCGCCGATGGCACTATCGTACTATGCCATGACGATACCCTCGACCGCTGCACTGACCATTCAGGAAGTCTCTACGACTTCACCCGCGAAGATTTGGAAGACATTGACGCCGGAAGCTGGTTCGGAGACGAGTTTATCGGTGAAAAGCTACCAACCTTTGATCAGTTCATCACCCTGATGAACATTCTCAAGCTCAATGCGAACATAGAAATCAAAGCCTGCACCAGCAGTTGGGAAAACACCGAGAAGCTCATCAGCGGCGTGATTGAAGGCATGAAAAACCTCAACAAAGACGCCAGCGTGCTGATTTCCTGCTTCAACCCACTGGTATTGGCCGAATTCAAACGCCGTTGCCCGGACATTCCCGTCGCATGCCTGTTCGAAGCAGAGATGCCAACAGATTGGCTTGCCATTATGCAGGCCTGTCAGTCAGACACCATCCATGTCGCCGATGAAGGCCTGACCAAAGCCAAAGTGGAAGAGTTCAAAGGGCTTGGCTTAGAAGTGAACGTGTACACGGTAAACAGCCTGATGCGCGCCAACCAGCTCTTTAACTGGGGCGTAGACGGTGTATTCACCGACATCGGCCACCAATTCCCGTCGCGTTACCGCAACGGCTAAAACCCCACACTCAGTGATAGGTATGACAGATTGAATCTATAAACACCAACGATTATACCTATCACTTCTCCCATCATAAGATATCTCCATAGACATTAAGGCGACGCACCATTTGCGGAAGCCGACACAAAAGGGGATAGGGTTATGACAAGCATCAATATCGGCATTCAAGAAAAAGACAGAATCGCGATCGCAGAAGGGCTGAAACGCCTATTGGCGGATTCATACACCCTGTACCTGCAAACGCACAACTTTCACTGGAATGTTACCGGTAAACAATTCCGCGAACTGCACCTGCTGTTTGAAGAGCACTACAACGCACTGGCGCTGGCTGTCGATGAAATCGCAGAGCGCATCCGTACACTTGGCGTTGCCGCACCAGGCACGTACAAAGCCTTTGCTGAACTGAGCGCGATTGAAGAAGTGGAAGGTGTACCAAGCGCTGATGACATGGTGGATATTCTCACCAAAGGTCACGAGCAAGTGGTGCGTACAGCACGGGAAGTGCTGAAAGTTGCGCAGGCTGCCGACGATGAATCTTCCGCATCACTGGTCTCAGACCGTATGAGAGAGCACGAGAAAACGGCCTGGATGCTCCGCGCCATGCGTGAAAACGGCTAAACCGAAAAGATTAAAAGCAAGCAATGTTCCGTAAGACAAAAGACCGCCGGGAGGCGGTCTTTGTGTTTTTTGTTACAGAGAGATCAAGTCTTTTCTGACTTAATGCTCCTACGCACGAACTGGATAAGACATACAAGTTCTATCTTTTTTTAAAAAGTATTAACTTCTTCGCGCCGTGATTCTCTTAATTACATTTCTAAGGTCATTAATATCATTTTTTAGGTCCGAAGCTGTTGGCAATGCTATCCCTCTGTCTCCTGAAGGGTCATGACTTTCAACTACTTCACAACAACGCTTGTATATTCGCTCGATGTCATCGTGTTCGCCCATTTCAAAACCCACAACACCTTTCAACATGTTAACTTTGACCCAATCACGATATCTCGCTACTACACCATTGAAAACAACGTCTTGAATAATTCTTTCAACAGTAGATCTCAACTCGCTATATAGCTGTCTTAGTTGCCTAATCTGAGATTCGTTCGGGTACGGTGACCATTGAGCCGCTAACTCCCGCTGTTCAGTCTCCAATGATGTCAGACGTTCTTTGTAGCTCTGATGCCCCCACGGAAGTCCTTCTCGGACATAACCTACCGCACGTTGGTCTCTTTCTAGATACATAAATCGATGTACGGTGTTTGTATCATCTAGCTCAGTGCGAAGCTGGCCTAGAAAAGAGGTGTCATGTGTAAATACAATTACTTGCCTTTTACTAGCCTCTTCAACCAACCGTTTGGCCACGTTAATTCTACGCCAATGATCAAGCGATGACACCGGATCATCAAAAACGATTCCTCCCAAATGGTTCGCTGTAGACAACTCTGCAAAGAAAGATGCAAGTGCTATTGCTCTCTGCTCTCCTTCACTAAGTACTTCCTCGATCTTTGTTCTTGTATTTGGGATATCCAGGACCATCTTTTGAAGTATCTGACCTTGAACGGTGCGATTCTTTAAGGACGCACCGATGTGTTCAATGCCAAACGCCTTCAATTCTCGGTTCAAAGCTTCCTTGAGCTCCTCACTGACGGCTTTGCTCGCAAGCTCTCCAGATTTAGCAGATATCGGCCTAGTGTTTAAGGAGTTCTTGCACTGTTCTAGAGTTGACTTCATTTTAATATTTTCAAGCTTTACCAAAAAGGTCGAAAGTACTTTTGATAGCTCAAGTCTTGCAGCAAGTTCCGCTCTCTCCTGCTCAAGTTTACCTCTGGCTTCTGGATCTGATGACTTAATATAGCTTCGTGCAGCTTTTAGCTGCCTAGACGCTAATAGACGTATATCTGACCTTGGGTTGCTTTTCAAATCCGGAATATTCGACCAATCATAGCTTTGAACAGCTGTGAGCATTGATGCTCTTCTTTGTTCTACGCTAGCTTCGAAATCTGAAATGCGGTTTAATAAACCTTCGTCAAGCATACGAATCTCATCAGATTGGCTTTTAAGCATTTTTACCTTCAGAGTAGCGCCTTGTATTTTAGTCACTGCACTGGCGAGATCTTGTGTCTTTTGCTTCGCTAATAAAGACACTTCTGCCTTAACGTAATTATCAAAACGAATAAGGCGGCCCTTGGCATCCTCAGTAAGTGTTTGCTGGCATAGAGGGCATGATTGCTCTCCATCCTGCTCAGGGAAGCTATCTTTAGAGCCCCCTTCTACGGCAAATCGCTTCGCTGCCTCAAACAGAGTTTTCCATAATTGTGCACCTGTACCAGGAAGCAGGCTTTCTCCTGCAGACAATGCCTCAGCTGCTGCAGCTTCAGCTTTTTCAGCTTCTCGTTTTTCTGTTGTTAGTTTTTCAAGCTTTTTAAGTGCCGCATCCGAAACCCAGCTTGCACCTTTACCAATTTCATCAGCTAGATTTTTAAGACGCTCTTTTGCCAGTCTTAATTCTTCTGCTTTCACCAGAGGGTCATCACTGGATAAAACCTTGTCAAGCTCTTGTAATCTGTTGTTTTCACCCTCAGAAAGAGTACCTAGTTTTTTTACGAATTCAGGGTCAGTTTCGCCCCCACTCTGACTAAACATAGTCCCAACTTGCGTTGCTCCCCTCAAATAATTAAACGGAGACAAATCCACATCTAAACATTTGATTTCGTCGATAAGTCTTTCTTTGAGTTCTGGGATGACTTTGTTAGCCAGATTTTCAACAACGTCTAAACCATAGGGTAAATAAGCAACCTCTTGTTCAGCTGTTAGTATTGAACGAGCACACCTTGTATCGAACACTGTTATGGTGGATAGCTCATCTGGAGAAACATTATCTCGAGACCACTGAAGCGTCTTAGTAGCCCCTTTGACCTCAATATCAAAGTGAGCAGAAGGTACTTTAGATGCAGAAGATGCATCGGAGGCATCTGGATGTATAGGCTCAGACTGATCCCTTGCCCTACAAGCCTTTTTTAAAACACGTGAGTATCCAGACTTACCAGAACCGTTACCTCCGAAGACAATTGTCATTCCATTAGGAATAAAATCTAGTTTTGCTTGAGGGCTAATTCTATTTACATTATCTAGTTCTTTCATTGACTTAATGACAACTACATCTTCTGAGTTTAATGTAGATGGCAAATGATGTTTGGTTAACGGCAATGGAGTTAACTCTTCTTTCTCGGATACCCCTGCCTCCATTTTCATAAGAGCATAGAGCTCCTCATAGTCTTGTCTGGATAAATTGCTCTCTTTTTCAAATAAGCGTCTGGCTGCATCCCTTAACCAACAGGGTAGGGATTGTGTCCACTCCAATATATCTTCAAGCAAAGCCGAGTGAGGCTTTTGGCCATCATGACACTGACCGTTAGAAGCGTGCTCACCTTGTTCCAGAACAGTACTTTCAGAAGCTTCCATGTAAGGCATCCATGGGGTACTTGATTTAACCCAATGAGTAGCACTATCGTCACTGACATCAACTTTTTCACCCGATATAGCATGGACAAGACGCATTACATACTCCTCGATTTGCGCGTACGACACTCGCAGAAAATTAATATATAAAACAGAAATATAGGAAGGGTAGGGTTGCTGTGGAGACAATGATACTCTCGCTCTATAAAGAATATCCGCGAACAAGAAGACGCGACAAGACAGGGTGTATCACACCAATACCGTTTGGCATTAAAAAAGCCAACGGAAACTCTCGAAATGAGACTGATGACGTTATCTTTCGCCAACAAGGAAGGGGCAATATCAATTTGCGATGTTTAACGCCAAACACTAAAAAGCGTTTTGCTTAATCACAGAATACATCACCCAAGTACTATCTGCCTCAACACCCAAACACTTCACAACAGCATGTACATAAACATGGGCGATATTCTATCTATAAGCCCGTACTAATATTGCGACTTCTATCAATAAAACCAACAAGTTGCATATCGAGAGATTGATTCAGGAAAGGCATAAGCAGGCGAGGGCATAAGAGCCAGGCATTGTTGGATGAAAATGCGTTGGCTGCTGCGATGACCTATGTTGATCTCAATTCCATCCTTTAACAATCAGGTCTTTGCCTGATGTTTTTGTTGCCTATGACCGAGATAACTCAAGCCAAACGTCATTTAGGCTTCGAAGATAAGGCAGAACTTTGCAAATATTCGTCCAATTAAGCGGTTAACCGAATGAGGGAAACACTGCTTTTACTACTTGTCTTCCTCTTTTCAAACTGAAAAGATTAAAGCAAGCGACGTTCTGTAAGACAAAAAGCCGCCGTGAGGCGGTCTTTGTGTTTATCAAGTTTAATATTCCGTCAGTTGTTAACTGTTACAGAAGAATTTAAACTCGGAGTTATTCGTTTTTGCGACACTATCGATAAAGCTTAGCAATATATGGATTTTGTTATTTTCCGAACTTTCTAGCTTAGAATATGAAATTCCTGGTTGAACGATCCATATTTTATTCTTTGATTTTTGACTCGTTATAGCATTTTCTATACAAGAATATAGATCTTGTGGGCTTCGAATAGATAGGTCAAGATACTTTGCATTATCAAAAAGCCTGATTATTCTCTCGTTATATGATATTGGGAAGAAATATTTCATATTTTTTATGGCCTGAGCTATAACAACCTGAAGGTCGCCTACTCTGAGACCAGAGTAGTCTTCTTCTGAGAACTTTTCATGACTTAATACTAAATGATCCTTACAGACTATAATGTGATCAGCAACCTCGTTAGCCCCATTGTCCTCTATGACTGCTAATATTTCATCTGAGTCTATCCTCTCGTATATATAATCCAATGTGGCGTCAGAAATATTCTTTAGGAATGGGGCTTTGGGGGCTTTTGCTTCTGCAGTTATATCAACACCATTCCATGATATTTCTTTATAGGTTTTAGATACGAATGGATGTTTAAGTCTATTGTCAAACCAGTGACTCTCATCTCGGTATGCATAGGCATTATCAAATAAAATAGTGTAGTTACCATGCTCATTAAGATACTCGATGAAATCTATTTTTCTTTTCCTCTTGGTCTCAGATGGATCATCACTGAAAAATACTTTAATATTTTTATTTTTATCTAAGTATCTGAACTTTGGTATATTTTTGGGGTTTGATATCTCAATGGTAAATTTATGCATTGAGTCCCCTATTATGAATTCTTGATTTTTTTCATCTTTTCTTTCAATGTGCCAGTCAGTTACAACTTTTCCATTTATGTTGAAATAAAGATTTCCTCTATCTTTGACTGTATAGTCGACATAGAAAGCTATCACACTTAATGATTTACTTGGTGAAGAGACAGGTAAAACGAGAATCGGTAATTTAAAAGATAGTTCTTCATTGAGGATATTTGTTAGAAAATTACACTTGTCATTGAATTCAGTTATGCCTGAACACCAACCACTCCAAACTTTTCTTTTCTTTGCGGAGCAACCAACACTGGCACCTAAATCTGAATCTTCTGTGGATGCAATGCAGAAATTAAAACTGTATCCAGCATCAAAGGAAGGTGTCAAAGAATACTTAGTGTTTTTACCAGAATAAGATTTTGATTCAACAGCGATCCCTCCCGCACCAAACGTGTTAACCAAACCCATTGTTCTAATTTTAAAGCTTTCATTATTAATAATGTTATATATCTTTTTTATATCAACTTCAGGCTTTGAAAAGTGATTTCTAATAATTTTTTCTACAATTTCTTGTATCTTATTGTCGCTCGAGTAAATATATAGATATTCACTATAATCATTGATTATTACTATCTCATTAGTAATGTTGAGAATGCTATTTTTAGTGATGTTCGACGTGTCAATTTTTTCTTTATACCAAGTAGGAAGTGTATATACAGATAAAATATAAATATTCGATGTGGGTCTTTCATAATTTCCTATTATCCTAATCACTCTTCTTTTGTTATCCGCGTTACAATATTTATACAAGAGCTTCCCAAATTTCTTCCTACTATAGCGCTTGTTTCCTTTTATTTTAACCTGAAAAAAAGGAGAAATTTTAGATAGTTTGAAAGGATTGTTTTTTATTTTCATTTTAATCACATATATTTCCTATAATCTTCAATTGAACTGAAGTCATACTTTTATCTTCACCAACTATCACATTTAGTCCGCTTGTGAGTTAGACGCTAAGTTCGCTTCCAAAATAAACGAAAACCTTCAGCTTTTAAGTTAATCAAATACATACTTTACCCAGCCTGGCTAAATAGGATTACTCTAAATAATTGGAAACTTCACCCAAACACCCACTAGCCTATAAATGCAAACATATATAAATATTATGTCTATAAAAATGGATGACATTCTATCCATAAGCCCGTACTAATATTGCGACTTCTATCAATAAAACCAACAAGTTGCATAATGAGAGATTGGTGCAGGAAAGGCATGAGCAGGTGAGGGCATAAGCGCCAAACCTCATCCTAGCCTTCCCCTTGGAAAGGGAAGGAATGAAGAGCAAAAGAAAGGCCGTCTTATGACGGCCTTATTGGTTTCTGAGCGGTTGGTTTACGCCGTTTCGGTGGAGGCTTTTACCGTAAGGCGATTGCGGCTATCGCGGCTTTGGCGAATTAAGTCATCGCCAGCGAGTGAGGTTTCAGCCTTTGCAAGACGGTCATACAGCACCACGTTGACTGTCGCGGCGAGGTTCATGCATCCAATCGTCGGCACATACACAACGTGATCCGCTTTGTCTGCCACCGCTTGAGGCAGAGAGTGGTCTTCTGGGCCAAAGATGTAAATTGCCTTCTCTGGGTGTTCAAAATGCGGAAGCGGCGTCGCGCCGACGGCCAATTCCACACACACGACTTTCATGTCAGACGGCAGGTCATCTACTAGACATTCGACGTTGGTCAGGGGAATGGTTTCCATCGCATCTTGGGTGTCTGTGTAGAACTTGGCTGCGCGGTCATATCGCGTACCGGTATAGACGACACTGTCTGCCTGATAGCATCCGGCGGCACGCATCACGCCTCCCACATTGGTTGGGCTTTTTGGGTTAAATAGGCCAATGATTACGCGCGGTTCTGTCATGGAATGCATCTCTCTGTGCAAGTTTGTATTGCTGGTAAAGTCTGAAAGGGCAGCATTCTAGCAAATATTCGAGAAGGATGGCGATGAGGGTTAATCCGTGATTAATCCAAGCTAAGTCAAGCCAGGCCAAGCTAAGCCAAATATCGTTACCAAAAGTTACGATCTGGCAGGATGACAAAAAGGCGTGCTACAGACTCTGCAACAGGCACAGTGATTGTGAAGTCCACATCGCATCATGGTCTGGCTAAGTTGTGAGGGCAGGGCGATTTCCTATGATTAATGAGCTGTCACTCAATATCGAAAGGAGCTGTACGATGATCCAAGTGTTGGCCATCGACCACATTGTTTTGCGAACCACCAAACTGGAAGAGATGTTGCGGTTTTATACCGAGGTGTTGGGTTGTGCGATTGAACGTGAAACCCCACCGGAAACCGGCTTAACGCAATTGCGAGCGGGCAATGCATTGATCGATATCGTGGTGGTGGACAGCAGGCTGGGTAAGATGGGCGGCGGCGCTCCCACCCAATCAGAACGCAACGTGGATCATTTCTGTCTGCAGATTAAAGCGGTGTCTGAACAAAGCATTCTCGACCACCTCGACGCTCACGGGATTGCCCATGAAGATTTTGCCAGCCGATATGGCGCGCAAGGTTATGGCAATTCTATCTACCTTGAAGACCCAGAAGGAAACGTGGTGGAGCTGAGATGTCAGCTTGACCAGTTCAATCCTGCACCTCTCGGCTTCCCTCAAGTTTAGTGTTGAAGCTGACGCCTTAACTAGCTCAGTAACGAACCACTGCACTTAGGATTGTGATTATTTGCAACGTTTATTGAGCGGCTTCCAACACTCTTTTAAGTGCAGTTATTCGTTCTTATCGGTACACCCAATGTTATTTGGACATTTTTTCAGATGGCAGGCGAAAGGTCAGATTTTAACTTTGAATTCCAATTCGCATAGCTCATATCCATTTTCGTCAACTTGAATCACTTCGTTACCGCTTTCATCAAAAGTCCGAATGGGATTGCAGCTAACTACTTCCAAAACACCTGACTCTTCAATCTCCGCCTTAGCGGTATCACAGTCAACGCATCTCACTGTTTTAGTCATGGGCTATCCTCATGTATTTCCTCTAGAAAGCATACAAACGGCATCTTTGTGGCGAGCAAGATTTTTGGCTCGCTCTATGTCTGGCTTCTCACCGTCTTTGTTTCTCTGATTTAAACCTTGTTCGATGTTTATAATAACTAGGCTGGAATAAATTCTATCCGCCTTATCGATCTCGTTTTCACCATGTAATTTCTCAAGGTCTTTTAACGTGGTTCCTTTCTTGTCCTCCGCCTCGTGATAAAGATCGAAGTGATCGGCATCTCTCCATACGCTTAGTTTTTGTTCGTCTTTAACCCCAAAGTAACAAGCTAGTAGAGAGGCGGACAAAGCGGATTGATTGAAAGGATTTTTGGCACGTTCGATGAACTTACCTTTTAGCTCATTGGCAATGTTTTCGGCAGACACCCCAGTGGCGATATACTGCTTGTTCTTTACAGAAGGTGTTAATTGGCTGTAGGAGCCATCTTTTTCGATTGTTTGGATATTGGTTTCTATTGATGCGAAAACTGATGGATAGGTATCAACTTTGTTTTGGGGGTCAGTTCCAAGTGGAATATAGCTGAGTGTTTTTCTTTTGTATCCGATTGAAATACTGTTAGGCATGTTATTAAGTGCGTTAACAGAAAGCCCCAATGAGGTGGAGGTACCAAAAAACATTAGTTCTTTATTGCCACTTAAAGGTGGTGAGGAGGAAGGTTGATAATTCTTGTCTGTTGCTGCTATGGCTGCCCCTCCTGTGGCATAAAGCTCGCTAACGGTAGGGTTTATGATTTCAGCGTTTGATTCAACTGAAGCAATGACAGGTGGGACTGCGCCATTCTCGTATCTTGGTCCGATAAAGCCTTCATCACGCTCATAACCAATGCTCACACCAACCGGAGCAGTATCGGCATCCAGTATGCTGATAGATGTTTTTGTGTAGAACATTACGCTATTTGATGTGGCACATGCTGCTAAATTGAGGGTGACTAAAAAGATCAATATGTTCTTTTTCATGTTGCCGCCTTAAATAAATTAATGATTATGTTCATTATTCTTCTATAAGAACGCAGGTATTATCACCAACAGCAACGATCGACTCCTCGGTATACCCTACTCCAATACCATCCATCAAAGCCGAGTTAAAAATGGTAATGCCTATGTTTTTCACTGATGTTTTGTGTATAGCCTTGTCTTTAGGCTCTTCTATAACTATGTCAGCGAAACCAATTATTCGTTTACTACCATCCTCTTGCACGTAAGTTACCGTACAAGCCTGTGTTGTAATGAGAAGAACAGCAAAAAATAATAATCTCTTCATACGTTTATATTGATAAATATAAGCAATGCTGACTTCCACTGAATATTCCAAAGGTTTAATTTTATACTGTCATATATATCAGGGGCTAATAGTGACGTCTGTCTAGTTTTTAAACAATTCATTGACGGCGCCAATAATGGCGTGCTACGGCTTGATTGAGTGAATGTATGCTGTCATACGGTATCTTTATTTTTAATTGGGTTTGAAGGAATTAAAGAGAGTATTAGTAAGATTTTATATTTTCTGGCAGAACCATGGTTATTTGCCAGCCGATATGGCGCGCAAGGTTATGGTAATTCCATCTATCTAGAAGACCCAGAGGGAAACGTGGTGGAGATGAGATGTCAGCTTGACCAGTTCAATCCCGGTCAATCAAAAGGTGGATGATTAACGCCAGCGCTTCCCTTACAAACGCTTTCGTTCTAGGGTGGTTGGCGTTGAGGTGATGACTTTTTAAAGAGATCTGCGTTTAAAGTTGATCAAGAAAAAAATCACGTCAGCCGTATCATCCGTCCAGCCAACATAAAACAGCGAGCGCACGCCATCGATATCGTTGTCGATACTGTTGTGATCATAGATGTTACGTCGGTAGAAAGGCTCAGCGGGTCTGTTCCTTGTTTGTTTATCCATGCTTAAAACGAGCTGTGCCGCTACATAAAAATATATTGTCGATACAGGGCATCAAGCTCTTGTCGCAGCGCATCGGTGTCAGCACGTTTTTCTGCATTTTTTTCCGAGCAAAGCCTGAACAGTTCTCGCTCAGTGTGTGTGATGCGATGGCAAAGCTCTTCAAGCGTGGTGCACATGGACGGGTCTTTGTTTTCTGTGGGGGCGTTGATTGTCGGGTCAATCGTCCGGTTTGAGCTCTTAGGCTGCAGTTGATGCGCTTCGTTGTAGGCGATCTGTTTTGCCCGGCGGCGGTTGGATTCATCCATCGCGCTTTTCATGGCTGGGGTGATTTTGTCGGCATAGAGCACGGCTTTACCATTGGCATTGCGGGCCGCGCGGCCAATGATTTGGATGAGTGCCTCGGTGGAACGTAGAAAGCCCGCATGATCCGCTTCGAGTATTGCAACCAAAGACGCTTCCGGAATATCCAGCCCCTCTCTCAGCAGGTTGATACCAATCAGCACATCCAATTCGCCGCGTCGCAGCTGGCGAATAATCTCAATGCGGTCTTCGGTTTTAACGTCACTGTGTATGTACTGGCAGCGAATCCCCTCATCGGTGTATTGCTGATAAAGGGCTTCTGCACTCCGCTTACTGAGGGTAGTCACTAATACTCGCTCTTTGCGTTCAATACAGCTTCGAATGCGGCGCAGCAGGTCTTCCTGAGTCTGTGCCAATGGCACTATCTCGATCTCAGGATCCAGCAATCCGGTTGGGCGGATCACCTGATCGACGACGACACCACCGGAGCGTTTTACTTCATAGTCGCCGGGTGTTGCTGACACAAAAATGGTCTGTGGTTTTATCTTCTCAAACTCTTCAAAGGCGAGAGGGCGGTTGAATTTGGCAGAAGGCAGGCGGAAGCCGTAATCAATCAGTGTGTCTTTGCGGCTTTGGTCACCTTTATACATGGCGTGGATCTGCGGCACCATGACATGGGATTCATCAATAAACAGCAGCCCCCCCTTGGGGAGATAGTCCATCAGGGTGGTGGGAGGAAGGCTGGGGTCACGGCCAGTCAAATACGACGCGTAGTTCTCAATGCCTCCGCAGTAACCTTGTAACCGCAGCATCTCCAAATCCCGTGTGGTGCGCTCATAAAGTCTTGCTGCTTCTGCGACTTGATGGTTGCGACTGAGTTCGGCAGTGCGTTGTTCAAGCTCAGCTTCTATCGCTTTGCACGCGCGGGCAATTTGTTCCGGTGAAGTGGAATAGAGGGTCTTTGGCGAGACACGGTAATGTTCCAGGTCACCCAGAATTTCGCCCGTGGCGTTGTCCACTCTCAGCAGTTGAGTGATGGTTTGGGCGTTGTCGAGCATCACCACTATCGCATCTTTTTCAGAATCTGCCGGGAAGATATCTACTTTATGCGGACTGATGCGATAACTCCCACGAGAAAGAGGCTCACCGCCTGGCTCGTAGTGAAGTTTGGCTAACTGGTTCTCCAGTGTTGTGAGGTTCAACCGGTCTCCGGGTTGAAGCGGAATCTGGAGCGCGCGGTAGTCATCTGGTGAACCTAAGCCATAAACGGAAGAAACTGACGCCACCACAATCACGTCTTTTCGCTCAATCAGCGCTTTGGTAGTGGAAAGCCGAAGCCGCTCAAGCTGCGCGTTGATGGCGGAGTCTTTTCTGATAAATCGGTTACTGCCCGGAATGTAGACTTCTGGCTGATAGTAATCGTAATAGGAGACGAAATACTCCACCGCGTTTTTTGGAAAGAAGGCCAACATTTCATGGTAGAGCTGCGCAGCCAGTGTCTTGTTATGGGCAAGGATAAGGGTAGGGCGCTGCAAACGGTGAATAATGTTTGCCATGGTGAATGTCTTGCCAGACCCTGTGACACCTTGGAGTGTTTGGTGGGTTTTCCCTTCCTCAATGCCGGCGATGAGCTTGGCAATGGCTTCCGGCTGATCACCGGCCGGTGCGTTCTTTGAGTGAAGCAAAAAGGTTTCCTGACCCATGCCTGATTCCTTAGTCAAAAAAGGTAATCATCAAGTAAAGGGTGGTGTGTAGGGACCTGTCAAACCGAATAGCGTTCTAGGTTTGGGAATGTTGATTGGAATGGGTGTTTGTTCGGGGTGTGGATTGTCTGACGTGTGATTTCTGGCAAAACCGCTCAGATTTTTGTACCTCCACGTATAAATATCTTAGATATGTAGTCAGTGTTTGAATTGATGTATCCGCCTATCAATGCCTGCCTGATTACCTTTCCATTCCTGTTTTCCTTCATTAGCTTATTTACTGATTGAACACTTGGTGAGGTCAGAGTAGGGAACCGTTTTCGTGTGAATGCGGCGCCCTAGAAGTAGGAATGACAGTCAGTCTGCCAACGCTTCAATGTATCGAGCGCAGCCGGATTCGCCGGTTGTGTATCTGATTCATGCGGGAATGCAGGCCAATATTTCACTTTTACCTGTTTGCATTCTCTGCATTGCAAAGAGGTATGAGTATGCGTCCGTTTTCGAGCTTTACCCAATCGTTAAAAACCATGAAAAGTTCCGGTGTCTTGGCGGCAGTTTTCTCTCTGTCTATCCTGTTTAGCCATGCGGCCAGCGCTGAAGAAAAACTCCCTTTCTTGACGTTTAACCCGCCGAGCTATGTCACGAGCATCATAACCGGATCGACTAACTTTGCAGGTCAGGATGTCGGCGACATGAGCTTTGTGGTGTTCGTCGGCGAAATTAATGGCGTCGATAGCAATGGCGTCCATCCGGTGAAATTTACCCTTCCGTCAGGCGATTACTTTGGGGTGGAATATGATCCAACATTGATGAGTTTAAACGGTCGCAACGTGAGTAATGCAGATTGGGCATACAGCTCGGTCGGTGGTCTCCACACTTTTACCTACATCGGCAATGGCGGTGTTTTCCCTGCTGGCACTTATTCCTTTGTCGGCGTGAATGCGACGTTTGTGCGCCCGCAGCGTGAGGAAGTGACGCTACAAGTTGACCTTGACCCCAGTGCTGGCGGGCAGGTGAGTTCTCCCCGAGCCAGCGACTCTGATGTGATTATTTACTAGGTCATTCCCCCCTTCATTATTGCTGCCTTCTCTAGGGAATCACCTAGGGAAGGCGTATCTCCTAAAACCTTTTTCAACGGCGGCATCCTGCTAATCAAAATTCTCCATCGTGTCTTAGTTTTGAACGATAGTTGTAAGGAGAATTGCGATAGTTTGGTGAAAGGATGCAGTGGCTCGCGGCTATGGCGAGTGGGTTCAATGGATTGAAAAGGATTTGGCGATGTTTGGAAGCATTCTTTCCTCAGCGTTTAACTTTGCATATAGCTACAAGGGGTTGCTGTTTCGCGTCACTCTCATCCCCATTCTTCTGACGGCCGCACTGGAAGTGGCTGCGTTTTCTTCTAAAAGTGAGTGGATGGAGTGGGTCGATTACTTCTTGTGGAGTGTGCTCAGTACCATTCTCGCGGTAAACGTGCATCGCGTTGTGTTAATGGGACCGGATTCTGTGCCGACTTTTGGGCGCTTTACCTTCGGCAAAATCGAGATTTGGTTTTGGCTGCATTATATGGGGCTTGGTGTCGCGTATTTGCTCATGGCCTTTGCGATGAACTGGATAGGCTCGCTGTTCATTTTCCTGTTGATTATCAGCTTGGTGTTTGGGTGCCGCCTTAGCTTGGTGTTCCCCGCGATTGCGATGGGAAAAGGTGTCTCTTTTCCTTATGCCTGGGCGCAAACGGCGCAAAAAACCTGGCTGATGATCGGCGTGGTGGTGATTGCTCCTTTTATCTTTGGCATCGTGTTTGTTCCCATCACAGCGCTGATTGCCTATACCGCGCCTGAAAATTATCCCCTGTATGCCATTCTAGCAACCAACCTCATGATTTCCTATGTGACGGTTTTGGCGGTTATCGCGCTCTCGTTCGCCTATCAGGATATTACAGGTGAAGACCCTTCAATGCCTTCACCTGAAGAACCTCGGGAAGATTAACGACAGATTGTCGAAGGTAATGCTGAGCGTGTCGTATTGATAGAAGCGGCAGTGAGAGCATGACGAACAATGGAGTTTGCGCTGGAAAAACAGCCAAAGAGGTATGGATGTTTGAATTTAAAACTGGCGATTGGGTGTTCACCACGCAATCTGGTGTTTGGCAGATCTACCGTATTGAGCTTTTTAAGGCATTCAGCCCTTCACGCAAAGCACTTGAAGATAAAACGCTGGTATTCGCGAAGCGGTTTATCGACGATACGGGCAAGGCAGCATTTACTCAGGAATTCTTTTCTCCCAACTCGTTATTCCCTGTAAAAGGGGAGGCTGAACACGACTTGGATCTTTACATCAAAAGTCATCCCAAGCTCTACGCTAAATTTCTTCGATACAAGCCTGAACCCATCAATACTGTCTTCCACTGTCGTGTCGAAGCGCCCGAGGATCAGTCGACAGAGGACGTTGGAGAACTGTTCCCTAAAGAGGTTGAGTTCACCCAATCAGAAGCGATGGAGTTTGTTGACTCGCTGGGGCTGAAATCGAGAAGTTATCCGCTTTGGACAGTGGAATTTGTTTCCCGCGGTACAGTGTTGCGCGATGGATATGTTCGCTATGTTTTCAACCGCGTGCTGGAGTTCTGAGATTAGAAGCACTGTGTATGGGAAATTATTACTCTAAGACGGCTCCTAACTAAGGTGTCGTCAATGGGTTATTATCATTACTTTGACAAGAAAACCTACTTTAAGACGGTTGAAAGCGGAAATACTCCTAGAATGATTGGTTTTGATTTCCTTGTGTGAAATTAACTTATTTTCTTTCTCAATTTTGGTCGGTTTTTATTTTAGTGTTATTTGGTGTAACGAATTTCTCTTTCTTTCTATTTTTCTTTTATTGTATGACTAAGTAGACAATTAAGAGTGATTAAATATATCACAAGCAGTCATCTGTTCTTACTCTTTTACTTACTCCTTCGACGTTTGGTGGCGTGTCTATGGATTCTCACCTAAAGTGGCTTCTTATCTTAATATATTGTGTTTCGTTTTATTAGGGTTGTTTAATGCAATTTTTACTTCATTTTATCTCATTGCTCTGATTTTATGGGTTTTTTAATCTAATTTTTGATATAGGGTTTGGCTTTATAGATTTTATTGCACCCTTTGTGATTTTTATTTTTCATTAACTTGTTGTTTTATTTGTTTAAATCGATTGTTGTGATTGATATATTCCTCTTGGTTTTTGAAGATATGAAAGCGTGAAGTTGTTTTTTCTTAAATATGAAGCTTAACTTTTAAATTAGTAAGGCTATAACATAAATTCTGGGCTTGGTTTCAGTTGGAATAATGTTTATCAGGCTGCGTATTATGATATATGTCCAACTCAAGCCCGGAATTTTTCTTATTATATTTAGAAGGATATGAAATAATGAGATCGTTAATTATTGTATGTATGCTGGGCATTGTTTCAGGCTGCACAAGCTACAGTACGACGCTAGCAAACGAAAAAGGGCATACCACTGATTGCCACGCTAGCGGGTTCGGATTAATCAGTTCAATGGTAGCGAAAAGCAGTTACGAAGAATGCGTGAAAAACGCCCACTCTAGAGGATTTGACGAAGAATAATGCAGTATCTTATGACTGCCATTATTGGTTAGGAAGTAACTATTTAAACGACTTGAACGACGGGCTGTGTTTGTTACCTCACGACAACTCATCATGTTGAAGCTCAGCGGTCGGACTTGACGACTGCCAGGACTCGGTAGAGAGTTTGGTGTTCATCGACGAGTCCGATCCTTTCACTGCTTATGCTCTCAGGATGGTCTCCCCCGAATGTGAAGAAGCTGTCCAAGACTGTTTTGCGATAGCGCTTTACTATCCAGCCCATACTGGGGTGGTTAAAGAAAAACACTTGGTTTCGCGACTTCGGCCACCACCTAGGTTGGAGAAGACCGACCACGTAGTCATTAGTGTTGAGTGTCGGGCTCATTGAGGAGCCCGCAATACGCATTATTTTCAGCATCTCAAAGGTTTCGCTTTGGGCACTTAGGGCTTGAGGTCAGGATACACAGTTGGCAACTCGGGGAGATAGGGACAGTCTGCCGTGTAAGTTTTCACGCCTTTGGTCGCCCAGAATATCTCTGCAAAGCGGTTCACTTTATCCAACAGTTTCAGTGCTGCGTCCTTGTCTGATTCCTGTTTAACCACTGATGCCAGCATCATGATTTCATGGGTCAGGGAGTGAATTTCCGGAAACTGGTCAAGCTGTGGCTGCTTGAAATAATCTCCCCAGATAATGCGAACTTCTTCTTTCAGCTTTTTACCGTGCTCTTCTTTCTGTTCAATCAGGCGGGCAAACGTCGCTTTTTGTTGCTTAGTCAGACCTTGTTCCGGCAGCTCGTTGAGCAGGTCAATCATGCGGATCATCGTCAGTACGGCGATTTGCGCGTGGACAGGATCGTAGATTTTGCAGGGAATATCGCAGTGGGCAGAGACTCTGCCGAAAGAGAATGTGTGGTCGAGGTGTTCCATCAAAGAATGAAGCATGGTGGTTATCTCCGTGACTTGGATTTCTTATCCAGATAAGTAATCGCAAAGATGATGAGCGCACAGCCAAACAGGATCGGCATTAGCCACAGGAAGTGAATGAAATCGGCGGTCCAATGCGCGTGATCGTGGCCTTTGTGGGCGAGCACTTCTGTGCTGAACAGAAACAGAAGGGCAAGCAGTGTGAAGTTCTTGAACATGGTTTCCTCCGGCCGCTCAGGCAGCGCGTTGGGCAGTTTGTTTAAACACGACCAATTCACTGAGCCCGGCGGAATAAGCTTTTAGAAGCTCAACAAAATGATGGTGGTCCGGTGAGGCCTTTTTCAGCTGGACTTCGATGATTTCCAGCGGCGATTCAAGGTGGAATCGGGCGAGTTCAGATTGATCTGATTGCTTGTAAACGGTGGCGAGGTTGTGATGACAGGCCAGCCAGGCTGAGAGCTTTTCGCGGTCTGTGAACAGAGACTCGCTGTTCTCATCCAGCAAGGTGAGGGCATCGAAGTAGTTGTCTTCAGCATGCTCCATCTCATCAATGGCAAAGTATTGGTTCCCCGCCAATATCAAGTTTCTCCAATCATCCATATCACTGCGCCTCAATCATAATGATAACTATTCGCAAGTGATAATTATTATCGATTTGGGTGGAAAGTAAAGACAGTTCCAAAGAGAGAGTAATTGGAATGCCCGAAATGTGATGCAGATTCGAGAGTGGGGAAAAGAGATGTATGAAGGGCTTGGAGGGAAAGGGAAGTTATAGAGGCGTCTCAGAATACGTACTTATTTAGAGGCTTCCTTGGCTGATGCTTAAAGAAACCTTCACTCAGTCAGGTGCGTCAGATGGTTCGTTTTGTATTGGTTTTCTTTCTCTTGATGCTGTCTTTCAACACCACTGCGAAAGAAGCAAGTTGTTCTGCTCAATTGATACCTGACGTTAGCGACGGTCAGGTAATAAAACCGTATTTGGAAAGCTTGAAACAAACCACGCTGTTTTCCAACGAAAATGTCAACGGAAGTTATTGTAACCTCCACGCGTACTACCTAGATAAATCCCCTTGGAAGTTTTATGCCACCCGAGTCCTCTCAATTCTCATCATTCTATTGGGTGCGATGTTGCCCGTTGTTGCAGTTTTTCCAACGTTTTTCAAAGACCAAAGAGTATGGACGGTTGGTATTGGCGCTGCCATTGTGCTTTCTCAGGGAGTTCTGCAAACATTTCACTTTGAGCAGTCTTGGCGTGGTCAGATTGTGGCTCAACTAGAACTGGAAAGCGCTTTAAGGCAATGGCAATTGAGCGTGGTAAATTTGGATGAGAATAGTCCAGAAGCACTTGAGAGTTTGAAGAAGGCGACGCTGGATTTTGATAAGCAAGTATCAAGTATTGTGATGAATGAAACCTCAGGTTTTTTTGACAATGTTTCAAAAGGCACCGGAGCACTTGGCTCCGGGGGCAAGTAATCGTTATATCGCAGCTAAGACTTCGAACTCTTTAACGCTTTCTTAGCCAGATCATCGGTCAGTTTGTGCATTTCCGGCATGATGCGGTGAATCAAATGCAGCTGTTGTAGCACCATACGGGCGGAGCTGCTTTCTTCTTCTCGCCAGCGTTCAAGGTGCTTGCCGAGCGCTTCATCCAGACATGGCGTTTTCTCGAACGATTCGCCTGAAAGCTTCGACACCAGACAATCCAGTTCTTCGTGAATGCCACGGTGCGCTTTGGAAACCAACTCGTGAATGCTGTCGTCGTCCATTTGCATGCGGTGTGCACCCAGTGCAGAGATATAACTCAGCATGGCGTGGTTCAGGCAAAGGAATCGGAAACTTTCATCAGTGGCTGTGCGATACCGGCCAGGTTCCGCCAGCATGTTACTGATAGCGGTCGTAAGCTGGGCATCACCATTATGCGCTTCACGACGGGCGACACGGTAAGCCATGTTGTCACGCTTACCAATGCGGTATTGGCCAATGATCTGTGCCAGATAATCGCGGTTAGCCGCAACGGAATCTTTCATGATCCCGCGCAGTCGGTGAGCCTGCCAATCAGGCAACACAAAACGCACTGCCAACACGGAAAGGGCGCAGCCAACTAAGGTATCGCCAAGGCGCGGCAGTATCACGGCGTAACCTTCACCCAACTGGTTAAAGCACATCAATACCAGCAGGGTAATAAACGCGGTTGCTGCGGCGTAGTGGGTGGTTCGGAACGCAAAGAACAGCACGCCGAACAGCACCATTAATACCAGTTGTCCGGTTAAATCCGGGAACAGGGTCAGCAGCGGTAAGCCCACTAACAAACCAATCAAAGTGCCTGAAATTCGTTCGGTCAGCTTGCTGCGCGTGGCGGAGTAATTGGCCTGACAGACAAACAGGATTGTCAGCAAAATCCAGTAACCGCGGGTGAGGTCAAAGCTCTGAATAATGCCGTAACCGACCGCCAAAGCGAGGCTCAAACGCACGCCATGACGGAACAGCAGGGATTTCGGTGTTAACTGGGCGCGAATGCGCGAAAGCTTGTCGCGGAAGCCGTGCGCATCTGAATCGGCGATCTCTTTGTCTTCATCGCTTTGCGTGGCATCCGGGTTGCTGACGTTGGAAAGCTGGCGCTCGACGGTCGCTAAGTTTCGGAACAGAAAATCGAGCTGCGGCAGTAATGGTGTCCATTCTGGATTGTTCTGCGCTTTCACATACAGCAGGGATTCGTTCAGCTCATCCAGCGCTTTTACGCTCTCTTCTCCGTGTCGGTAAGGCTGTCCAAGAGTCAGACATTGAGAAACTTCCAAACACGCTTTGGATTGCAGGTGCAAAAGTCGCTGCAGGCGGAACATGACATCACTGTGGAAGAAGACTTCTGCCAGTTCCTGATAGCGGTAATGCGAGGAGTTGGCTCGCTCATGAATGTCTTGCGCCAGAAAGTAAATCTTGAGGTATTGGCGGTTACTGTCGCTCAGTCTGCCGCCACGTACACGGTTCAGCAGCGCGGCCTTGGCTGTGTTTAGCGCGGTGACAACCAGCGCATTTTCTTTTGCATCACGCAGGCGCAAAGGCTGTGGCTTTAAATCTCTACTTGGGTGGAACATCTCTGATTTCTGGTCAAGATAACCGGAAAGGGATTTAAACAGCGCTGCAAGGCTCTGTTGCACTGGCTGGTGCGGCCATAGCAGCAGCCAAATCAGTGAAATAGCCCCGTAAAGCGCGGCACCTGCCAGCAGAAGTGAAGGTTGATACCAAAGGTTTTGTGACTCGTGCGCGCCGAGCATGGTGTAAACAGCAATAAGCAAGGATGCAAATGCAATGCTGGCATACCGCGCACCTATCGCGCCCAACATGATAAAACCGAAGGTTGAGGTCGTGAGACCGGTAACAAACCACCATGGGTAATCAAAAAGGAGCTCAATGGAGAAGGTGGCGACGGCGAAACAGAAAAGGGTGGTGAGCAGCGCAGAGAGTCTGCCGGAGAAGTTGTCGTCTGTTTCTGCCAGTGCAGAGGCAATAATGCCAAGAACCAGTGGTGTGATCGCTTCTGAGGCGCCATACCACCAACAAGGAAGGGCAACACCAACGAGAGCGATAAACACGCGGACACTGTAGTTAATGCGGCTGTTGGCCCAGTATTCCCTGAATGTAAGAGAAGTTTTCTTTGAAATCATTTCAATGCAGCGTTAAGGCAAGTGTGGCTAAGATAGCAGATTAAAGGTGTCATCCAAGGGACGAGATCAAAAACGAAGACTATTTCGCTTGGACAAGACAGGGAAAGCGTCCTTTTGCTTGATTTTCATTCATCTATCTAAACTCTTTGCGTTGTTGGGCTATAAATAACACCTGAAATTGATATGCTGTACATATAGACAGGAAAATAGAATCCAACCATGAAACTCACCGCCTCCAATCTGGCTCAGTGGTTTGTACAGGGCGATCACTACAGTATCGCGCTGGACGACAACCAACTGGTTTTTGAATCCAAACAAATGACGCAAACCGTCCCATTTTCTATTTGGGATGGGCAGTGCCGCGTGTCTCGCGGTCTGGTTTGGGGGCGACTGACTTTCATTGTTTCTCCTGCAGATCGGCCCGCACAGAAAATCACGGTTTATGGTTTGCCCTGGAATCAGGTGCATGAGTTCGCTGAGACACTTTCTGAGCACTATCAAGCGTGGCTGGGTAAGCAACAGAACAAGTTCATGCTGGTGGAGTCGGAATTGTTTGCGCTGCGTGATGAGTTACGCGACTTCTCGGGTTTTCTGAGATTTGAAGATTTGAAAACGTGGCAGGTGAAAGCGCAGGAAGTCTTTGAGCGTTGCGGTGTTTTACCGCAAGTGATGGCAGCAGCCAATCCAGCGCTTTATCAATCACTCTATGGCTGGCTGCAAAACGGTGAAGCACAGCGCAACGCCCGAAATACTGCATTGCGTGATGAAGAGTTGGAACGTTGGTCAACCTGGTTTGATGGGGTGGAATCGTCACCGCTGAATGATTCACAGCGTCAGGCAGTGTTGATGGACGATAACCACAACTTGCTGTTGGCGGGTGCGGGTTCGGGTAAAACCAGTGTGCTGATGGCACGGGCGCAGTATTTGGTTGCCAGCCAGCAAACGGAACCTTCACGCATTTTGATGTTGGCATTTGGTAAGAAAGCCAGTGAGGAGATGGCAGAGCGTTTGACGAAAGCGGGTTTAAAGGGTGTGGAAACCTCGACCTTCCATGCCTTTGCACTCAAGGCAATCAAAGAGATTTCAGGGCAGGATGCCAATATCGCGCCGATGGCGACAGATGAAGAAACCAAACACAGTTGGATGACCTTGTGGCTTGCGGAAAACTTCGCTCAGCCTGCGGTTGAAAAGCGCTGGCTTAAGCATTTGGCGCAGTGGTCTATTCCGGGTTTATCGGCAGAGCGTCCGCTGCTGGAACAGGCTCATGAAGCTAAGCTGCAAAGGTGGCTGTGGCGACTGGTGGATTTGCTGGCGCAACAAAGCCAATCGGCAACGGCGATCAAGGCATCGATTAAAGGTGATGAAAAAGCTGAAAGTGAACTGGCATTGGTTCAGCCAGTGCTGAAAGGCTACCTCGCGGCGCTGAAAGAACAGAAGGCTTATGACTTTAACAGCCTGATCAAAGAAGCCACTAAGCTGCTTTCCAAGAAAAGCGAAGCCTTTGGCGCGCGATACGATCACATTATGGTCGACGAATATCAGGACATTTCCCCAGCGCGTCTTGCTTTGCTCGAAGCGCTTTGCGGCGGTAAACGAAACCGTGCGCCGTCGCTGTTTGCCGTGGGGGATGACTGGCAGGCGATTTACCGCTTTGCAGGATCTGATGTCAGTCTGACCACGGGTTTTATGAGCCGTTTTCCTTCTGGTGTGATTCGTTATCTTGATACCACTTATCGCTTTAATTCCCAGATTGGCGCTGTTGCCAATACCTTTATTCAGGTTGACCCACAGCAACTGAGCAAACCGCTCGACAGTGCACGAGAGCAAAAGAAAAAAGCCGTGCATTTGATGCCCTCGGATGCGATGGAATCGGTATTGGAGAAACTGGCAAAATCCGCTGGCGACAAACCAACCAGCCTGTTGTTAATGGGGCGTAATAACGCCAACAAACCAGAATCTCTTGGCGAGTGGCAGAATCAGTATCCGAGCCTTTCCATCAGCTATGTCACGGCACACGGCAGTAAAGGTCTTGAAGCGGATTACAGCTTTATTCTGGATGTGGATGACGGCACGTTTCCGGCTAAATCATCAGGTGAAGGATTGGAAGCTGCATTGCTGTCAGTGGCAGATGAAATGGAACATGCGGAGGAAAGACGCCTGTTCTATGTGGCGTTGACCCGTGCACGACATGAGTGCTGGGTGTTCTCCCACCCGGAAAAACCATCGGTATTTGCCAAAGAGCTTTGGCAAGGAAGTTATCCTGTCACGTCTAAGCTTTCGAAGAAGGTGCTGCAGGCGGTTTAAGCCGCCTTCATATCTTCGTCTTTGTACTGTTGGGCGATATCGATAAAGGTATGCTCACAGGCCAGAAAAGCATCCACCACAGCAGGGTCGAAGTGAGTGCATCGTCCCTCCAAAATGATGGCTTTCGCTTCATCATGGCTGAAAGCGGGTTTGTAGACACGCTTGGAAATCAGGGCATCGTAAACATCTGCCAGCGCCATCAATCTGCCTGAGAGCGGGATCTCTTCGCCGGACAAACCTTTTGGATAACCTGAGCCGTCCCATTTTTCATGGTGGGTGGCGGCAATTTCGCGGGCAAAGCGAAGGAAGGCAATGCCATCGCCACTTTTCTCGGTGATGCTGAGGGCATCTGCGCCAAGCTGGGCGTGGGTTTTCATGATGGAAAATTCTTCGTCTGTCAGCTTGCCGGGTTTGAGCAGAATCGAATCCGGAATACCCACCTTACCGACATCGTGCAGCGGTGCTGATTTGTAAAGCAGGTCGATGGTTTCTTCGGTCAGGTAGTTGGAATACTTGGGTTGGCGCTTCAGTACGTCGGCCAAGGCTTTTACGTAATGCTGAGTGCGGAGAATATGCGCACCGGTTTCGTTGTCGCGCACTTCTGCCAAGGTGGAAAGCCCTATGATGGTTGCGTCCCGCGTGCGGTTTATTTCGTCATAGCTATCTTTGAGATCGCTGAACATCTTATTGGTGTAGTAGGCAATCACGCTCAGCTCGCCAGCTTGGCTCAGTGGCACTTTTTCTTCGAAGTTGCCGGATGCTGCTGCTGTCATCGCATTGGTTTGGCGGGTGAGCTGCTCGCTCACCAGTGCTGACCCGTTAAAGGAAATCAGTGCGATGTATGCCAATACAACCCCTGCAACATAAACAAACTCTTTCAGAATGCTGTCGATGTCTGCAATGGCAACCTGATGTTCAGTGTGTTCAACCAGCCACAACAAATCTTTCGTCACGACCAGCCCCAGTAGCACGGTGACCATCACGGTCAGGAACATGGCACCCAAGCCGATTTGACCCGCCAGAGGTTTGATATTGTCGGGCATTTGGTTCTTATCAATCTTGTGCTTGGAGAGGTGGCGGGCATTGGAAATAGCCAAATCCAGATTAATCACAATACCCAGCAGGGCCATACCGAAAATGACTTTGAGATTGCTATCGAGTGGGAAATCGTAAAGTGCCGAGTACCAGGCGGCAAAGCCAATCCCGACAATCGTAAATAAACCCACATTGGTGGCCAGACTCGCTTCGTCATGTTTTACAGCGCGGATAAGTAAGCGGGCAAAATACAGCAGGATGAACACGGTTGCGGTTTGGATGAAGAGGACGGCAGTGGGCAAGGCATCGATAAAAGGGCAGACTCTGGCGCCATAGAGCGTGAAAATAAACACGGCGGTGACGTAGTGAAGCACCGCGCGGGTCGGCGACTGATAGTGTGTGGTATCTGTCATAAGTCCCTTTGTATTCAGGTCGGTATCTCTAAAATTCTAGTCTTAATAATGAGACCTGTAAGGAGGAGAACTTATTTCATTGATTTTTAATACCACATTGCATCAGCGTTCTCTCCGCGATCGCTTCGGTGATCAACACATGGTAATGGAAAGCGCGGTGCTGATTGAAAGCGGTGGTTTCTGGCTGGGTTAAGGCTTGTCCGGTGAGATGGCTAAAAGCACTGAAAACCGATTTTGAAGAATCACCCGTTGCAGCAATACCCAGTTGCGCACAGACAGAAAGATTATTGATCAGCGAGAGTTGCATGACTTGCTCGTTGTCATCATGTACCGCCATCACGGCAAAGTAATTGCCTTCACGAATCCACAACTCCCCATTGGTCAGGGTTTGCTTCTCTCCGTCTTCTGTTGCGTTCCATGGTTCGTCAAACCCCAGAGCAAAGAGCGCATTCTTCATTTGAATCGAATCCGGGAAGGTGTTGTCCATGCGGTCACTTAACGCACCTGGTGATAAGAGAATCCCCATGAAAAAGCAGACTGTTTTTACTAAGCGATTAGCCATAACAAACCTCTCAATGGTCGCCGTAACAAGGTGAACGATCGTCGATATGTGATGCTGGGATTGCACACATTTTGAACAATGCCCCTTAATGCCGATAGCGGTCACATGCTGAGATTCTTGAGAAATTATTTGATGACACTGTCACAAAAGAAAACAAAAAGTTTCAATTGTGAATTTTATTCTTGAGAGTGAGTGTTCAGAAAACCCTTGGATAAACAAGGTGAAATGATAGTTTTATTAATTATGAAACAGTAACTATCACTTTGAAATAATGTGTTCTTTTGCCTATAAGTTATTAATGCAATGAGTTGTTTAGCCAACGTTTGTTGTGATTTTTTTGTAAAAATATCCAACAGTTTTAATAAGCTCAGTCGATAGCAGAGCAAGCACGTAACACTCAGGGTTTGCCGAAAGTGCCTCCAAGAAAACATCAAAGCCACTTTCTGTTAACGGCAAAAGGTATCCCATTCAGAGCAGCATTTCCGGCGAGGATGTTAGATGAACACAAATTCGGCTCAAGTGAAAAAGCCGCCGGCAAAACAAAAAGAACGCGTCATTATGGGGCTTCAGGCCATGGATTTTATCCAACATGGCACCGAAGCGTCGTTGGAGATTGTGACGCCATTGGGGCAACGTCTTAACTTCAAATCCAACTTTATTGGGTTTGATGACCAGCAACATATTTTCTTCACGATGCCTCGTCTTCAAAAGACCGAATATGAAGAGTTCTTCATGCAAGGTTTCAACGTCGATATTGAAGGCATTTCTGAGCAAGGTGAAGGGGCGTTGGTTCGTTTCAGAACGCGAATAGAGCATGTGGTGTACAGGCCTATTCAGCTTCTGGTTTTCCCCGTGCCTCAGCAAGCAAAACTGGTGTTGCTGCGTAATGAAGTGCGCTATGAACTTAAACTTCCTGGTGACATTCAGCTCTCAAACCGCAAATTGCGTGTGGTGCTGACTGACGTTTCATCCGGTGGGTGTGGCTTCAGCTTTGACGCCATTTCACCAGAATTTGATGTGGACACCAAAATTGTGTTGGAAGTTATTAACGGCTCCAATGGCGACACTTACGCCTTGAGTGGTGCCGTGAAAAACTGCCGTAAAAAGCGGGGTAAGCAGAATTACGGTATGGTTTTTGATGAACCCGGAAAGGCGAACTGCCGTCGGTTGCTGTCTAACCTGATTTACGACGGGACAAAATACGTGTTCAAGAGTCCGAAAAAAGATCAGACGCCGGGTGTTTAGCTGGGCGAGGGTTAGTAAAAACACCGCAACTGCGGTGTTTTTTAATGCCTGAAATCGAAGAAACTCCCCACAAACGCTGCCCGAAGGGTTCAGCCCTATGCGTTTTATGCTTTGTTGAGGCGTAGTTGCTTAGAGTAACTAGGCGGCACAAACCTCGCCGCGCCAAAAACGCTTAGGGCTAGAACAAAATTTAACTACCAAAGTTCAACAGACCCTACAAAATGTAGAGAAATGCTGTCTCATTTCTGAACAGACAGAAATACTTGTCTAGACTGATAAAAGGTCTTAATAAATCAGATACCTCCATGACAGATGCAAACGCAGACAATCACTTTGTGACGGCAGCGGTCGTCGCGGCGGAGTTGTATAAAGCCCGGGAAATCGCGAACGATATTTCACTTACCGCAAGCAATGCGCGTGCGCTGGCATTACGCGCTGGGCAAGGCGCTGCGGGGTTTAGGGCAATTACTGATTTCATCGATCAGTTGGCCGATACCACGGTAAAAACCTCAGACATCATTAACCTCAAAGCGGTCACCATCAGCAGATTGGCGACAATTGCGGTGCGTAACGAACGCACCATGGAATGCTTCAAGAAAGCTGCAAAGATAAGTAAAGACGCCGCCTACGTTGGCACGATAGAAAAGCCGATTGAAACCATGAAGGCAGAGCATGCGCAATTGCTCCGCCAGTTTTACCGCGAAGTTACTTCGCTATCAGAGCTACTGGAAAATTTGGCTCGCGAGATCAAAACCGCCTCAGTGCTGTCAGCGATGTCGCGTGTTGAGGCTTCACAGTCCGGTAAGAAATTTGAAGAGGGACTGAACGTTGTTGCAGACAACGTTTCTACCGCTGCAGACCGAATACAGACACACGTCATGCTGTCTCAGTCACTGTGTCGTGAATTGGCAAACGAATACTAATTGCTCGAACCGCAAACGCTTCGGAGACAGATCGAATGATCACAAAGGAAATCTATTCAGGGGAAACGCACCAGTGGTTTATGTTCGGGCGTGACCCGTCTAAGCCTGAAAAAATTATCGACACCAACCAATATATGATCCGCACGCATAACAACGCGCTGTTGATGGACCCAGGTGGCATAGAGATTTTCTCCGCGATGCTGGCGTCCGTCGTTAAACAGGTACCGATTAATCAGATTGGGCATCTTTTTGCTTCGCATCAGGATCCAGACATTATTTCTTCCCTCGGCTTATGGGATACCGCTTTAACCGAATCTAAGCTTCATGCTCCCTGGCTTTGGGAAGGATTTGTTCGTCACTTTGGGATGGAGCATATTGAATACGCTCCAATCGCTGACGAGGGCGGTACTCTGGTGTTGAACGGCGTTGAGATCCGCTTCATTCCGGCGCATTACCTCCATTCTTCAGGCAACTTTCATGTTTATGACCCAGTGGCGAAGATTCTAATGAGTGGCGATATTGGCGCGGCTCTGGAGGCGGACGATGCACCAATGGAAGTGGAAGACTTTGAGGAACACATTCCGAAGATGAAAGGGTTTCACCAGCGTTGGATGCCATCGAACACCGCCAAAAATGACTGGATTCGTCGGGTGCGCGAGCTGGATATCGAAATGATGTGTCCCCAACATGGCCGAATGTTTACCGGCGAAAATGTTGGCAAGTTCTTGGATTGGTTTGAACGGCTTGATGTGGGCGTGGCGGTGAAGTAAACAAATAGCAAGAAGGGTGCATCGGCACCCTTTTTTAATGTCTTTGGAAATGGCTGCTATTCTCGGAATACCAGCAACAGGTTAAGCGCGTCGCCCGGGTCGACTTCATGATCGGCATCGTCATCAAAGAAGGCGTTGAAGCCCTCTAATCTTGGGTCATCATTGTTGATGTGATGGAAGCCCATGCTCCATTTTTTGAATTGTCGTTCGACAATATCTTTCCGCATCATTTCAACGATGGAATAGTGGCGATAATCACTGCAAATCTTTTTAAACAGGGGCGCGAGAATGTCTTCCTTGCCTTCAATCACCTGTATGAAGTCGCCATCCTTGTAAAGCAACATTCCGGTGACGCCTAGTTTTTCATTGTTTTCGCGAATCACGGCGAGCATTTCTGCGAACTCTTCATCAGTGAAAGGGTGTTCTGCGCTGCTGATGTAGACGATCTGCTGTAAGTTATCGCTCATCTTGAACTCCTATCTCCATCGCTAGGGGCTGTTGACCTTTGGTGGTTAAACTTTGTTCTAGTCCTAAGCGTTTTAGGCGCGGCGAGGTGTGTGCCGCCTAGTCATTCTAAGCAAATACAACTCAACAAAGCATAAAACGCTTAGGGCAGAACCCTCCGGGCAGCGTTTGTGGGGAATTTCTGCTGCGTTATCGGCTTCTC
>NZ_ANFM02000046.1 GCF_000333895.2 Grimontia indica
CTCCGCCAACACAATGAAGCCTCGACAGAAATGTCGGGGCTTTTGTATTTATCAGATTCCAAGAAGGGGATTCTCATGAGCCTTGCGGCTTGAGTCCCGCTGGAGCGCCAGCCCGGCCGTTCCGCCACTGATTAAAGCCTGATGCGAAAGCGTCAGGCTTTTTTTCTTATACGCGCCCCGGGAAGTGCTGCGCATGTGGGTTTTCCTACAACGTCTGAACATACTCTTTGGGTGTCAGCCCGAAGACTTCCTTAAACCTCTGCGAAAATCGCGCTTCAGATTGATAGCCACAGGCAAGTGCAATATTAAGCTGTGAGCGGGAATTCTGCATGAGTGAGAGGGCATAAACCATCCGGACGTTGGTCAGGATATGGCGAAACGACGTGTTTTCTGCAGCCAGCTTTCTCTTCAATGTTGCCGAGCTCATTGAAAAGTCGGCAGCCACGGATTCAACACTATGCGCATTACCTGGGTTTAGGCTTAGGTAGCTCGCAAGTCTTTCGCTCAAAGATTTATCACTTCCGGGGAAGAGAAGATGCAAAGCATTGGCTTCCCGAAGCTCAGCGTAAAATGCCAACAGAAACTGTTTTTGGGTTTCTTCAGACAGTGATTTTCCCGCCATTTCATACAAGACATCAAAACAGTACGCCAACTGCGGTGTGACAGAAAGACGCGGTTCTTCAGCTATTGGTGCTACCGAAGCATTGTCCTCAAGCCACTCGTTAGGCGGAGGCTCAAGAAAGGTCAGCGTTCTGGAAAAGAAATCGGTTTGTGAAGGTTCGTTGACGAACGTAAGGGAATGACTGGCTGGAACAACCAACCAGTCATGTGAGGAATACTGACGAGAGCTATCTTGCCACCAAAGCTGTTTCAATCCTCGGTTTACCCAGATAACGGTAGGGGCATAGACAAGTACGTTTCGAAGAGGCTGTTTTGTTAAGCCACGAAATTGTCCAGTCTTCACCAGTGCTCTCGTCATCTCGATTCCTTATTCGTTCACATAGGTAGCGGTTAGCGTTGCTTTACCCAATGCGGAAGCATTCAACATGTATCCAATCAGCGCGTTAGATGGATTCTTTGGCAACGCCAGCTCTTCAGAAGGTAACGCCCAAACCGTAAATTGATAGCGATGCATACCATGACCTTTTGGTGGGCAGGCACCACCAAAGCCGACAGCCCCGTAGTCATTTTCCATCTCGTGCGCTTGTTTCAACTTGCCTGATGCACCTTGATTTAGCTGGGTGGTTGAAGCGGGAATATCGAGTGCCAGCCAGTGCCACCATCCACTACCAGTAGGTGCATCTGGGTCGTATGCCGTAATCGCAAAGCTTTTGGTTCCTTCCGGTGCATCTTTCCAACTTAATTGTGGAGAGAGGTTATCGCCTGAACAGCCGAAACCTTGGAACACAAAAGTATCTGCCATTCTTGAGCCTTCTTGAATGTCGCTACTGCTCAGGGTAAATGCGTGGCTATTAAACGCCACGGCGGCCAAAAGTGGGGCGATAAGTGTCAGTTTCATCATGATTCTCCTTGTCAATAAGTGGAACCATGATGCGGATTCTAGATAGGATTTTATTTACATTAAAGCTCAATATTTGAAACTAAGATAGGCATATTGAGCTTATTGGTGACTTCTGGGTGCTTTTAGAATGCTCACAGCCATCCCTTCTTCTTGAAATAGACCAAAGGCGCAACGCCCGAGGCGATCATCAATCCGATCGCAAAGGGGAAGCCGTATTTCCATTCTAATTCCGGCATAAAGTGAAAATTCATTCCATAGATACTGGCGACCACCGTCGGTGGCAGGAAAACAACCGCTGCAATTGAGAAGATCTTGATGATCTGGTTTTGTTCGATGTTGATAAAGCCCTGAGTCGAGTCCATCAGGAAGTTGATTTTGTCGAATAGGAAGGTGGTGTGGGACATCAAAGCATCAATATCCCGGCCGATTTCGTGTAACGTTTCTCTGTGCTCGTTTCTGCTTTGCAAATGGCGAAGCAGGAAGGAAATCGCACGTTGGTTATCCATCAAACAAAGGCGCACTTTTCCGTTACTGTCCTCAAGCTTTGCCAATTGCTCAATGCTTTCTTCCAAATCGGAATCGTCATCTTCAAGCACAGCATGGCTGACTTTTTCCAACTCGCGGTGCAAGTCTTCCAGCGTATCCGCATGGTTTTCGACTTTCTGCTCCAGTAAAGTCACTAAAAGGGTTTCTACATCTTTGCATCGAACTTGTCGACGTCTTGCGCGAAGCCTGAGTAAGCGAAAATCGGCAACGTCGCCATCACGAATGGTTATCAGACGTTCGCTCTGCAAAATACAGGCGACGGTGACTGTGGTGTGCCGTCCTTCACTTTTTGATAGGAATAGAGAGTGAACATGAAGGCCACTCTTGTCAGCGAAGTATCTGGCAGAGGTTTCAATTTCCTCAACATCATCAGATTCAGGTAAGTCGATGCGAAGTAAAGAGCTGACAAGTTCGCGTTCCGTATCAGTAGGATCGTGTGCATCTATCCATTTGGCTTGTTCCACCAACTGTTTGAGGTCAGCGTTTTCCCCAACAGGAATTTCCGTTATCGCGCCAGATTCAATCGTAAACAAACGTAGCATAATGACCCCTTAGCAATGCGGCAAATAAGAAAAAAGTGCAGGGCTGTGTTTTAATTCTGTGTTCAGATGGTGCTGACATTCAAGGTTGGGCGTGGGTATTGGCGTATACGTCACAGTAGGAAGACAGTTTGAATCGGGTGATACTGAGGTAACTTTAAGGCTGGCGGAGCTGCCAGCCTTGCTGATTGGTTTGCGTTTTATTGAACCGGTTTTATGTCGATAGTGGCGCCTGCCGCTTCCAGCGCTTTTTCTAATTTCTCGGCCTCGCTTTTCGACAGCTTCTCTCTGAGCACAGCCGGAAGGCTTTCTACCACGGATTTGGATTCAATCAGGCTCAGGCCTGTCGCGTCTTTGACTGCCTGAATGATATCAACTTTCTTTCCATCTGCAGCGGTTAGCACCACGTTGAACTTCTGCTCTGCAATTAGCTGGTTTTTCTGCATCAGTTGTTTGTCGATGCCCTTGAGCTTCATTTCATCAATAGCGAAGTTGACGGTATTCAGCAGGCCTTGTTCGCCTTTGGGAATCAGGTAGCCAAACTGACTGCGGGTGAAAGGCTCTTCACACCGAGCAGCTTCCAGTTTGTCGTTGGTGACTTCGTAGAAAAGGCCTTCTGGCGTTTCCGTTACCATCACATCCACTTCACCTGCCGCGACAGCTTTTGGCACATCCAGATTGTTTTCAAACTTGGTGAAGCTGGCGTTCGGGAGGTTTGCATCCGCAAATTTTTCGTTGGTCCCGCCGATGTTTACGCCCACTCGAACCGAAGGCAGATTTACTGTCTCAAGAGAGTTGTACTTGCCAGCATTGCCTTTCGCGACGAGGAAACACTTACCAAAAACCATATAACCCTGAGTTTGTTCGGCGTTGAGTTGGCGCTGCATTCGGCGGGTAATGCCGCCCATGGCAATGTCGTACTTATCTTCTTTCAAGCCATCAAGTAGGGCTTTCCAGGTGGTGGGCACAAACTCCACTTTTACGCCGAGTTGTTCGCCCAGATATTGTGCAACATCGATGTCATAGCCTGAGTAGTTTTGGCCATCATAGAAAGAGAAAGGCTTGTAATCGCCGGTGGTGCCGACGCGAATAACGCCAGCTTCGAGAATATCGTCCAGTTGATCTGCAACTGCAAAGCTGGAAAGGGTTAGAGCCACTGACGCGATAAGGTGAAATGCTTTCATAGTGATACGTCTTTTTTTGGTTATTGGACGTTCTAATCTAGCAATCCCTTCAAAACGATAGGGTCTAACTAATGAGTATGCAACGCTTTTTGCTTTTTGAAATCACTAGCCTCTCATCCATCAACAAAGCGTCAACAATTCAAAAGCACAGCCAACCCGATTCTCTCCCGTGTCAGCCAATTGCAGAAAAAATGCTCAAGCACTGCCAGCGGGAACAAGCCGCACTGGAAGCAGAGTGTGCTGCGATAGAACACGAGGTAGAACATCGTCCGCCGGCGCTCAGGGCCGGGAAAAGGCTGGAGGTTTAATACTCATTGAGAGCTATTTTTCGATTTTTATTGTTAACGACTTGGTCTAAAGATGAAACGCTTGTGAGTTGTTTTATTTGATACCTTGAGTTTGAGTATTAGGAAAAGGACTTCATAAATGAAAAGTACCATTGGTTTAGTTATGATGTTGGTTGCGATGGGAGCATTCTTTATCAGTGCCTTTTTGGCGGATTCTGTGCTGATGGGTATCTCTATTTTTTTGTTTTTGATCGGTCTGATTTTCTATTTTTTCTACAACAGATCTACAGAGGTCGAAGACTGCGATACCTCAGTACATATTGAAGTTCTAACTGAAAGAGCTGAATTGCATGTTGAAGATGAGTGGAAGAAACGTGACAAGATGAAGGGCTCTGATGCCTTCTCTGGGCCCGATGATTCGCGTCACTAATTTGCTATTCCTATGCTCGATCAGTCTTTCTTAACAGGCTCAGCCAAATTGATCGGCAACGCGGTGGTGTGCTTCACTTCATCCAACACAAACAGGGTTTGTGCTTCTCTCACCTCAGGGAAGCTTCTAAGTGTTTTTAACACAAAGTGTGAGAGTTCTTTGCTGAAACGAAAAGAGGTCCAAGAATTATGAGGAGCAATAAGCGGCCCTCTATTAGGAAGAGGGCCCTAAGAGTGGTTTTATTGCGCAAAGGCTGCGGTCGAACCAAAACACTCCGATGTGGATTTCTCCTTATCAATTGGCACTGCAATCAACCAAGAACGAAGATCTCGTATCACTGTGTAGCCGCACTTTTCATCAACGGGATATCCCCGATAGACGGACTGCTGCAAGCCATTATTGACGATATAGGTGTAGTGTTTGGGTTGCGTTTCTTGTCGATACTCCCCCGTTAACTCCTGCTTAGCGATGTGCAAAGAAAGTGAGAGGAGGCGCTTCATTTGCAGTTCGAGCCTTTCGATGTCGGTATCGAGATGAAAGTCATCTGGCAGTAATTGATGATCAAAAACACTAATCAAGTTTTGATAGACAATGACGTCTTTGCTTGTTTTTGCTTCACTCAAACTGCTTGGCACTGCGATGACTGACTTCATGGAGAGTACTTTTTTCTGTGGGTCACTGAAAAAAGTGGGTTTAAATTGAATCGAATTGTCAATCTCGGCTGCAAAAATGTCACTATCGCCAACAAGTGTGCTCAGTTTCCATTTTTCAGTAGCAGATATCAGGCTTTGGATGCTTTTATTCGCAGACGATTGAGCCTCGGCGAGTTTACTATCTCGTGCCGAATCTATCACTGCAGCATGAGTCGCTACTTGAGCAATCAAGCCAACCAGCCCTGCATCCGCCATATACAGCATTGAACCTGCCTCAATTGCATCATTACCATCATGTAGCCCCAGGAAAGTAACTTTATCTTCGCCAGGAACTGCAAAAATTATGCGGTTTTCTGGTAAGTAATTCCCTTCAATCTCGTTAAGGTGCTGTGTGTCTGTGACCTGCTTGGATGAAGACTGACATCCAAGCAACACCAACGACAAGAAAATGAGGGCGACTATCCTCAATAGCATCTCTTTACCTACTTAACTAGATGATTGTTTAATGTCGTTTTGACATTCTGCGTGGCTTGGTAGTAGGAAGTAGTAACGCTGGGGAATGCTGGTGGCTCATCCCATTCACCTTGTGGCTGAACTCTCTCGTCAAACTCTAGGAACTGTACCAAGCGATTGTTAGTCAGATCGACAGTATAGAGAATGCCAGCTACGTGACCCTGAGGATCTGTTGTTGGGAAGTAACTATTAAAGCCTCGGTATGCGCCGTGTCGGTAAATTGAGAGTACAGAGAGGAAATCAGTACCTAATTGTTCTTTCAGGCTTGTGAAGTCTTTCTTGGCGAAGCCAAGACCACCATCGAATGATTTGAGGCTATCGAAGTCAATTTGACTCACTTCAACGACGTCTCCAGCAAGACCATTAAGATTAGCCAATACGGTTTCTTTAATATCGCTAAGTTCATCGGTGGATATGGTTGCTTCTAAGTGAGAGTCTAATGTTTGTGTTAGACCAGCGGCAACGCCATAACATAATAAACAGCCAGCACCAAAAATATGCGTGGTTGCTTTGTCAGGGTTTGGACCGGCATAAAAGAAAGATACTGAACTGTTGCTTGTTATTGGACTATTAGCGTCAAGTGTCACAGTGGGTTGTGGTGTCGCCGCACAACCCGTTAGCAAGAGTAAGCCAAGCACTAAGAAGGGTGTTTTTATTCCAGCGAAAAAATCTCTCATTATCAATCCTTGAATATATAGTTTCTGCCAACAAGACGTTTAACGACTTTCCGTAACAGCATGTTGTTGAAATCGCTTTTCTAACGTTTGTGTTTAGGTTGTCAGATAAATTTGTCTTTTTTTAAATAAAATGACTCCAAATATGAGAATTTAAAGGATTGCTTCTAAATTGATGGAACTTTATTAATTTGAAACATTGCTAGAAGAATCACCGCTTGTTGGGATTAGATTAGAATTGGCTTGAGCCCTGCTTTAAATATTTGGGCTCAACTGGCGAAAGATAATTCCTAAAAAGCTCCAAGATAGAGCGTGCGCTGCGTTGGGGTTACCGTTTTTTAACCGGCTCCGCCAGATTAATCGGCAGGGCCGTAGTGTGTTTCACTTCATCCAGCACAAACAGGGTTTGCGCTTCTCTCACTTCAGGAAAGCTTCTCAGTGTTTTTAATACAAAATGCGAGAGTTCTTTGTTGGTTCTAGCGACAACCTTCATCAGATGGTCGTAGGGGCCGGAAAGGGAATAGCATTCCAGGATCAGCGGGTGATCTTTCACTGCTGATTTAAACAAATCAAACGCCGCTTCGCTTTTCTGATCAATACTGACCTGAACAAAAGCCGTTACACCAAATCCTGCCTCTTCGGCATCAAGCATTGCGCCATAACCTTTAATCACACCGGAATCTTCAAGGCTCTTTGTACGTCGTAGACAGGTTGATTCTGACATGTCAGTGGCTTTGGCGAGTTCCACAATCGTCATGCGTCCGTTTTCTTGAAGCTGTGAGAGTATCTTTTTGTCCTGATTGGTTAGCATGACGATTTCCTTCACTATAACGTTCTTAATTGAATGATAACACCATAAAACTTCGTCTCAAGGATGACTTTGACGGCATTCTCCACCTGTTCTTGGGTAAGATTTAATCAGCCTCTAGCGCGTATAAGGAGAATACAATGTCGAACGAAAAGTTCTTTCATGTTGGCGAACTGAGCAGTGAGCAGCCCGCGACTACGCAATATCAACAATCTACTTTCTCGAAAGCCCGTCATCCTGAACCGTAT
Organism: Grimontia indica; assembly: GCF_000333895.2. Lineage (GTDB taxonomy): Bacteria > Pseudomonadota > Gammaproteobacteria > Enterobacterales > Vibrionaceae > Enterovibrio > Enterovibrio indicus. The sequence goes on from NZ_ANFM02000046.1 coordinate 7,405, forward strand.
CGCTTTGAAGTGAACCTAAGCGCTGAGGCAGGAGACATGCAGAAAAAGACGGGGGTGGTTTCCGTCAATATTCCGGGTTTTAGTCCGGTAAAGCTTTATTGCGATGAACAGCCGCCAGTTGGTAATGACACGGCGCCGCCACCGCTGGCATTCTTTTCAGCGGGTATCGGCTTTTGTTTGATGACTCACCTGACGGATATTCTCACTGCCCGCAAAATTCAGGTGGATTCCTTAAAGCTTGAGCAACGCATTGTGTTCAGAACCAATCTTGGTCATATGCGTGAGCACGGTTATATGACGGACGGTGGTTGCGATATTGTCGAAACGCACGTGATTATCGAAAGCCCTGAGCCGGAAGAGAGAATTAAAGATCTGCTGGATGAAGCAGAAAACGGCTGCATGGCGCACTTTGCCATGAGAAACCCCATCCCTTGGTCGACGCGCTTGGTTTACAACGGCAAGGAGGCCATCAGCCGCTCGGGCGAGTAGATTTGTATATATTAGAAATGAGCCCAAAAGAAAGGCTGCCAATTTGGCAGCCTTTCTTGTTGTATATGGCCCGGAATTCATCACTCAATCGCTGCGATGCATTCCACCTCTACTTTCGCACCCAGTGCCAATCCGTTTGCACCAATTGCGCTTCTTGCTGGATATTTGTCTGAAAAGTAGGTTCTGTAGATATCGTTGAAAGTATTCCACTCAGACATGTCGGCGAGCAATACGGTACATTTGACAAGATTGCTCATGTTATAGCCGTTAGCGTTAAGCGACGTTTTGATGTTCTCCATCGTTTGTCGTGACTCAGCTTCTATGCCACCGGGAGCCAAGGTTAACGTGCCGGGCAAAATGCCGATCTGCCCAGACAAATAAATGGTGTTATCAACTCGCACCGCCTCAGAAAAGGGCAGATTTGTGGGAAGCACGGTGCCAGAGTTTAGAAATTCAATGCCTTTGTGACGCTTTGCGAATGCGGGTTGCGTGGCGAGAATACTGAAGCAGATGGTAAATAGGATGAGGAAGTTTCGCATATTGGTTTCCTTAATTTTGATGATATAGAGGTGAGCGTCGTTGATAGTGAATGTGAAAACTGACGCCTGAATGAACCCCATCTTTGTTTAAAATCGTGGATAGCAAGCATAGTGACGGGAAATGTGTTGGGATCGGATGCAGGCGTTTTTAGTGAGGGAATTAAAGAATGCTGAGCATGTCCTTGTAACGAAAAACCAACTCTTAGCTTTCTAACAGGCTTTGCCTTTTTTACAGTCTATATCGGAATACCCCAATAGCCCCATCATCCCTAACCTTGAAAAGGTCTTTAGGATGCTGGGGTTACCTGTTTTGTTGATTTCTCTTCCAAAAAGTCTGCCTGTCTTCTTATGCCTTAGACATAGGATTGTAAGAAACCGTTGAACACTAGTCCTTCTTTTGTAAGCAGTATGAGGGGCTAACCCCCGAATTTCCCTAAAAAAATAATGCTTATTTATGATTGAATTTTGCGTGCCTATTTGGTTTGGCATGTCTTATTTGTTGCTGATGCCACAAGGTATTGGAAAATAGCTGGATGAGGTTATGTTTTCCAGTTTGGCAATAGAGGACGTGACCAAAAAAGCGTTAAGAAAAATCGACAAGCCGGATTGGTACTTTCCTCAAATACTCATTAAGTCGCTGTGAGTTTCATATGGACTGCTTCATTAGTGAGAACTAATGGATGATGTCATTTGATTAGAGTGGAACTGTCGACATGAGCATTCATGTCGAACGAAGAGATCCCAATAAACAGGACAGAGGTTAGGACAATGGCAACAATAGTAGGTACGAACAACGATGAAACGTTGAACGGCACTGACTCGCATGACTGTATCTATGCATACGATGGCGATGACATCATCTACAGCGGCAATGGCGTCGATTACATCTACGCAGGAAACGGCAATGATTCTGTTTTCGGTGGCGCGGATTGTGATGTGGTATACGGCGGCTGGGGTAACGACAACATCTATGGCTTTGGTGGTAATGACTACCTATATGGTGAATGTGGTAACGACCAAATCAAAGGCGGTGATGGTAACGACTGTATAGATGGTGGCTCAGGTGACGATATCCTGTTTGGGGATAACGGCAATGACTACATGGTTGGCGGCGATGGCAATGACAACATGTACGGCGGTGAAGGTTGCGACACATTACTGGGTGGTAATGGTGATGACCATATCCAGGGCGGCGGCGGCACTGATTACATTGATGGCGGCGCAGGTAATGATTACATCTGGGGGCTGGAAGATAACGATATCATCCTAGGTGGTTGTGGCGATGACATCGCGTTCGGCCAGGGTGGTGACGATAAGATCTGGGGTGGTTACGGCCATGATATGTTGTTTGGTCAAGATGGTAACGACCAACTTATCGGTGGTTGCGGTAACGACAAACTCGAAGGTGGTGATGGTTGCGACAAACTCTGGGGTGAGTGGGGCAACGATGACATCTGGGCAGGCAATGGTGACGATTGGCTGATCGGCGGTTGTGGTAATGACATCCTCGCGGCTTCTGCAGGTAATGATGAGCTGTGGGGCGGTTCAGGCTGCGATCTGTTCTTCTTCGATGCCAATGATGATACCAACAACGTTTGGGACTTCTGCTACTGGCAAGATACCATCCAAATTGACAACAGTCTGGCGACGTCGACCTCTGACATTAGCGTTTCTGTCGGCTGGGATGGCACGCACCTTGGCTTTGCAGACGGTACCGAAGTGGTTCTTAAAGGCTGGTGTTACGGCTTGAACTACGTCAATGTGGAGTTCGTCACTGGCCTGTATGACGTTTAATGCACTTTTTAGGCTCTGTTGACTGAACAACCACTCAGTTAATCTATCGTTAAAGGCTCTGAGAGTGGATCTCAGAGCCTTTGTTTTTCTGTTAACCCATCCGCAGAACGACGGCCTATCCATCAGCGTTGGTTTCACTCTCCGCGCTCATTAGTTAGCGTGTGTTGCAGGAAAAAATGGATAAGGAAGCTCCTATGTCTCTCTCACTCGAACACTTACAAGAGACGGTGCGCCGCTATTATGCGATTGATGAAGCATCCATGCAGGCTTTCATGGCCTGCTGCAAGGTGACAAGCATTGGCAAAGGAGAAACGCTTTACGATATCACGCAAATTCCCACGCATTTTGCTTTTCTTCACAAAGGTCTGATGCGCGCGTTTTTGCTGGATGAAGAGGGCAACGAATACAACAAGAACTTCTTTGATGAAGGCAGGTTTCCCGGTTGCATGAGTGCGCTGCTTCAGCAAGCGCCAAGCCGGATTGCCATTCAGGCTTTAGAGCCTTGCGAACTGGTCGAAATCGACTTCAAACAGTTTCGTGTCGCGCTGTTTATGCATCCGGATTTAATGCGTTTTCATATTCACTATTTGGAGAAACATTGGCTTTTGGAAAAGGAGCCGAAGGAAATCAGTTATCTTGAGCATGAAGCCAAAGACAGATATCAGGCGTTTCTGACTGACTTTCCTGTAATCGCCCCCAGATTGCCGCAATACCACATCGCTAGTTACCTCGGCATTACCCCCACTCAGCTGAGCCGAATTAGAAAACAAATTTACTATACCCAAGCGACCTGAAGATGCTCGCATTGAGGGCCTCCCTTCAGGCGAGTTGACTGACGCCGTGCTGTTTGTTGTCCCTTTTTGATGGAGATGACTACACCCGCAAAGGAACGCCGCGATCACAACGCCAGTCAATCTCGCTGAAAGAAGAGAGGGTTACTAAGAAAAAGCTGACACTGAGTATGAGCAAGATATTTCTCATTATAGCCTCCTAATAATCACTGATTTGTCATTTGTCATTTGTCATTTGGCGATGTCAGGTCGTTTGGGTATAGATAGCCAGTTAAGAGACGAGAGATCATCGGACGTTGGATGCGGAAGGTTACAGTTTTAAGGTGAGACTGTGTGTTCAATCAAACTCCAGTGTTTAAGCGCCCGCCGGCAAATTTTGTATAGTCAATATTACCTGCAAACCAAGATTTGCTTTTCCTAACTTTTTCTAATTTAAAATGCCCAATCCCCATTGGTGAATACTTTTCTTATTATTGGATGGGATGTATTTTCTTATTTCTTGTCTCCTATTTTAATTCTCCAGTATTAAATGTCCATTATAATATTTACAATTAATTTATATGAATTATTTGCCACGATGTATAGATAGCTAGTCTTTGTATTTTTTATATGCGTTTATGGCTCTTTGGTCTCCGGCTATGATGTTTCAATGACTCTCATGATTAACCATGTTTAATTTTATTAATATCAATGCTTTATGCTCTATTTTTTTGAGTTAGGCTACAGGTATTTAAGAAGGTTATTCATGTTATTTGCTATTTTAATTGGATTAGATAATTAGCGGAATGTAGTCTCTTTTTTCATCTTGGTGAATATCAAGATTTATAATATCTATAAGACTGTTTCACAAACTCTAAGCAAAGGAGAATGCTAGTGGTAAGCATTGTGAGAGATCTAAAATCAAAAAGTAAAACGGAGAAAATAATGTATTACGTTGGGCTACCTTTAGCGATGGTAGTCCTGGCGATCTTTTATTCTATTCCAACCCCGGAAGGCATTAGTTTTGAAGGTAAGATGTCTCTGGGTATTTTCTTATTCGCACTCATCTTATGGGTTACTGAATCCCTGCCCAATTACGCAGTTTCTATGATATCTATCGCACTGTTGTCGATATTGGGCGGGTGGGCAGAAAAAAATGCGCTAGGTACGATGGGGTACGGTGTCATTTGGTTGATGATATCAGCGTTCATCATTACATCTGGTATGGAGAAGAGTGGGCTTGCTAAGCGCATAGCGCTAGCTATCATCACGCGTTTTGGTAAAACCTGGAAATCTATGCTGCTCTCATTAATGGCAGCAAACTTCACTATCGCGTTTATCGTTCCTTCTACAACTGCACGTGCAGCAATGCTTTTACCGATTGTGCTGTTAATTGCAAAAGCCTTCAATGTAGAAAGTGGAAATAAGAACTTAGGTAAACTCCTCTCCATTCAAGGTTTACAAGCTAATAATATTTCGACTTCTGCGATTGTCACAGCAACAGCTCCTCAAATTCTTGCGATCGGTTTGATGAAGGAACTTACGGGTTCTTCTGTGTCATGGGGTGAATGGTTTATTGCCTCTGCGCCTATCGCGGTCCTAACGCTTATCGCTTCTTTCTTTATCGGTATTTTCCTCTTTAAACCAAATGGCGTTGCTAAGGCAGGGGGGGAAGAAATAAAAGAAATTAACAGACAGTATCTTGAATTGGGCCCAGTATCACTGGATGAAAAGAAAGCCGCTTCTATTTTTTTCGTTACCATTTTCTTATGGGCGACAGATAAATGGCACATGGACTTATTCGGTTTTCAGATCAGTCTCGTCATGGTTGCTGTTATCTCGGCATCAATTTTTTTCATGCCTTATGTTGGCATACTGACATGGAAAGAAGCGAAGATTCCATGGAACTTGATGGTGTTTGCTGCTGGTGCTTATGCTGTGGGCGTCTCTCTTAGTGAAACGGGTGTGGCTTCATGGGCATTGGGCAGTATTTTCAGCCACTTTGGTGTGAAAGATATGAGCTTCACCATGCTGTACGCGGTTGTAATAGCGATATCGAGCTTCAGTCACTTTGTCTTTACCAGTAAAACCGTCCGGACCATTATTCTGATCCCAACGCTGATTGGGTTAGCAGAAAGTGCGGGTGTCCCACCTCTCATGCTGGCGTTGCCTGCGGCGTTTACCATCGCGGACACCATTACACTTCCGCCACACAGCAAAGCCAACCTGATTTACTACAGTACGGGCTATTTCTCAGTCAATAACCAGCTTACTTATGGTGTTTTAACCTTGTTGGCCAAATGGTGCTTGATGTTTGGAGCTTCGTTTACCTGGTTCGCATATCTCGGCATCACACCATAGGAGGGTTGGTCATGTTAAAGCATTTATTGAAACTGAGTTTAAAGAATCTATCCCGTTTAAGTCTGGTAGGCGCTACGTTGGCTTTCTCGACAATGGCACTTGCCGAAAGCTTCGGAAACATTGAGCAGTATCATGAAGTTATTTATCCCTCCGGTACTGATGGAAAGATAATCACTGATGTCATCGCGATGCCTAACAATGAAGGATGGGTTTATCTGCCTGCATATAAGAAGGGGTCTTTGACGAATTACGAAGTGTTAGGCGGGACCTTGCTTGAAAAGCCGATCAAGCAGGCAATTCACGGCAGAGAGGCTATTTTGTACCGTTTCGAAGCAGATGGTCGCCCTGTCGCGCTCACACAAACTTTTAACGTCGAGAAGGTTTACAAAGAGAAGAAGGCGAAGCTTAAGTACAGTCATCCGGGGGGCGTTACCCGTGTCTCCTACACCTTTGTAAATACATCACCGTCAACCATTGAGAAGTTTTCTACCCAGTTTTCAGTACCCAAAGGCACAGAGCTCTATGGCGTGGTGACACCTAAATGGTCAAAGAAAAAGAAGACTTTTGAGATTGGTGAAAATGACGGCTGGAAAGAGGTGACCGTTGAGCGTTCTGATTTATCCGCAGGGGATGAAGTTGAACTCAAAGTGAGACTTTATCGACCATCTCCAGTGATTAAATGGGTACTTTGGAGCATCGTTATCCTGCTTTCGGCTGCTTTGTTATGGAAACGTAGAGACGTACTTTCAGAAAACAATGAGTCAGAATCTTCACTGCCAGAGGGGCAAAAATGAGCAAGCAAGCACTACTAATCATCGCCGATGGTATGGGAGATAATCCTATCTCATTACTAAATGGGCTGACACCGCTCGAATATGCGAGGACACCTAATTTAAAGGAGCTCGCATCCAAAGGTCTTTTTGGCAACGTCTATCCAGTAAAGCCCGGCGTTCCAGTTGGTACGGATGTTGGTCACCTAGCTATTTTTGGCTATGACCCTTACGAGGTGTATACGGGTAGAGGACCGATAGAAGCTTATGGTGCGGGTATTGACTTACTTCCGAGTGATATTGCGTTTCGTGGCAATTTCGCGACGGTTGATGATGAACTGACCGTGATTGATAGGCGTGCTGGCCGCATTAATCAAAACACGGATGAACTGGCCAATGCGATCGACGGCATTGTACTTTCCAATGGTGCCAGAGTGATTGCCCGAGCTTTAAGCGCACATAGAGTAGCGGTTGTTATCCGTGGTCAAAATCTTTCAGAGCATATCAGTACCACGGATCCTGGTACTGCGAAAGAAGGTGAGCGGGTTCAGCAAAGCGCTGCGTTAGTTGAAGATAAAAATGCGCTCGAAACAGCCAAGATTATCAATGAGCTGACAGAGAAAATGTACTCAGTCTTGAGTCTTCATCCTGTGAATCAGCAGCGTATTCTAGATGGACTGCCACCTGCCAATATGATTTTGTTGAGAGGTATTGGCCGTGAAATTCAGGCCCCCAAAATGGCAGAGTCTTTTGGCATTCGTGGTGCTTGTGTGGCGGGTGACAGAACGGTGCTGGGTATTGCGAGAATGGCAGGGCTAGATGTATTCCATCAGGAAGGTTTTACAGCAGGTTATGATACTGATTACATTGGCAAAGCCGAACTGGCTGTCAGTAAACTGAAAGAGGGATACGACTGGGTTGTACTGCATGTGAAGGCTCCTGATTTGGCTGGTCACGACTGTCAGCCTATGACAAAGGTCTCCACAGCAATTAAGCTCGATATGATGGTTGGCCATATTCTTCAGCAGATAGATTTGGAACAGTGCTACATTGGATATACCAGTGATCATTCAACGCCTTGCGATAGGCGTGACCACTCTGGAGATCCGGTACCCACATTCTTCGCAGGCGGGAATGTGAGAAGTTTGCCCGTTGAAGACTTTGGCGAGAAATTTCTTGTTCATGGCGCGTTGAACAACCTCACAGCGATAGATTTTTTCCATATTCAGATGGATCACTTGGAGGCTGTTAGAAAACTCGGCGCATAATAAAAGCAGCATGACGGTGACAATGTGGCTGTCATGCTGTTTCTCATCTTCGAGAGGGATCTACGGTGAGAATCGAGAATTTTGAGGCGTTTGTTAACATTGCTCGTTTGGGAAGTTTTACTCAGGCGGCTGAAGAGTGTTTTTGTACTCAAGCGACGATGTCCCAAAGGATTAAGAAGTTAGAAGATTACTATAAAGTCCAATTGCTTCACCGGGATGGTAGAGGCGTTGAACTGACTTTGGCGGGACAGCAAATTCTGCCTTATTGTGAAGCCATAATAGTTGCTCTTCGTGACTCAAAGAACGAGTTGTTAAACATTGATCAACTCTCTATTGGTGAGTTAAAAATCTGCAGTTCCAATACTCCCGGTACCTATATTCTTCCTCAGGTCTTATCCAGCTTTCATCTCAGGTTCCCAGGCATTGAACTGGAGTCCCAGATAAAGTACGCAAAGGATGTGATCAGTGAGATCTCCTTTGGATCAGAGTGTGAGCTGGGGTTTGTCTCTCAGCCTGCTGATGTGGGCGTTGATGACAAGAAATTGATGTTTGAGCCCATTCTAAGAGATAGTCTTGCGGTCATTGTGTCACCTCAGCACCCTATGGTGAGAGACAAATGGGTAGGTAAACATTCCATTTCTTTAGATGATCTTCAAGGTCAGACACTGCTGACTTCTAATCGAAAGAGCTCTACGGTCAAAAATCTGGAGACAACCAGCGGCAAAAGCATGGACTTTAAGCAAGTGGTGGCGCTGGGTAGCATGGAGGCCGTGAAAAAATCAGTAGAACTGAATGCCGGTATTGCTATTGCCTCTCACTTTCTGGTTCAGGATGAAGTGTCTTCTGGGAGACTGCTTTCTTTTTCTATCGAAGATGTCACCGTTTATCGTTTCGTTATGTTGGTGCACCGCAGAACAGTTAGCCTATCTCCCACAGCCCGCGCATTTGTAGAATACCTCAAGAAAGACTTAGCGAAGATGTACCCGACGCTCTGTTGCGATTTGGATCATCGGCGAGCCGCAAATCTAGTCTGACTTTTTGTCAATCCCGGCTTCACTCACCGGGTCTTTTCTATATTTGTCTTTGGATAAGCTGGCTCATTTCAAGCGTTCTTAACTGCGCGTACGTTGCCGAAAAGAAAATGAATAAGGATATTCTTATGCCCCCTTCGCTCGAACACTTACAAGAGACGGTGCGCCGCTATTATGCGATTGACGAAGCATCAATGCAGGTTTCCCGGTTGCATGAGTGCGCTTCTTCGACAAGCGCCAAGCCGGATTGCCATTCAGGCTTTAGAGCCTTGCGAACTGGTCGAAATCGACTTCAAACAGTTTCGTGTCGCGCTGTTTATGCATCCGGATTTAATGCGTTTTCATATTCACTATTTGGAGAAACATTGGCTTTTGGAAAAGGAGCCGAAGGAAATCAGTTATCTTGAGCATGAAGCCAAAGACAGATATCAGGCGTTTCTGACCGACTTTCCTGTAATCGCCCCCAGATTGCCGCAATACCATATCGCAAGTTATCTCGGCATTACTCCCACTCAGCTGAGCCGGATTAGAAAACAAGTTTACTAAATCAACATATGTAAAGGCGTCAGCTTTCGGCATTGCGTAATCTCTCTACATCAACGCAAGGAGAGACAGAGATGAACGTATTAGATGCATTGAATTGGCGCTACGCCGTCAACCAGTTTTCAGAACAAACACTCAGCCAGGAAGCTATCGATGGCCTTATCGAAAGTGTTCGTTTAGCCCCTTCTTCATACGGCGTTCAACCGTTTAAATTGCTGGTGGTTGAAAACCCGGCGCTGAAACAAGCTTGTTTAGCGCACAGTTATGGCCAGCAGAAAGTCGCTGACAATTCTCACCTTCTGGTTCTGGCACACAAGACCTCGCTCAGTGAGGCAGACATTGAAGACTTCATTGAGCAGCTGGCCGCCAATCAGAACCGTCCAGCGTCAGACTTACGCGCTTATCAAGATCAAATTGCCAGCAGCTTGCTGGGACTTAGCCAACCGCAACAGGCAACGTGGGCGGCGCAGCAATGCTTTATCGCATTGGGAACATTGGTCAGCCACGCTGCCGTTGAACAGATTGATGCTTGCCCGATGACAGGGTTTGATTCAGCTGGGCTCAATGAAGTGTTAGGTCTGGATAAGCAAGGGCTCAACGCTGTGATTATTTGTCCTGTTGGCGTGCGTTCGGACACTGACCGCACAGCGAATCGTCCCAAGTTTCGTTTGTCCCGTGACCAACTGGTAGAAACGTTATGAGCAGCTTAACGCTAATGGCACTTGCCGCGGGTGGCTGCATTGCCATTCAGGCGGCGATGAATGCGCAACTGGGTCAAATGCTTGGTAACAGTTGGCTCGCAACCAGCTATGCCTTCCTGACCAGTTTTGTCCTCGTGAGCCTCGCTGTTGCGGTGCTTTACAATGCGGGTGGGATTTCGGCCTCAAACACAGGTCTGGATTGGGAAAAGCTGACCCAGATCCCTTGGTATCTCTGGTTGTCCTGTGTATTCAGTGTGATAGGTGTAGGTAGCTTGTATTTTCTTATCCCTAAAATGGGGGTAGGGAACCTGATGAGTTACTCGCTGGCAGGGCAAATCATTATTGCCATGTTGCTGAGTCACTTTGGCGCATTCGACAGCCCAATCAAGTCGATCTCAGCGGTCAAATTACTCGGTGCTGCGTTGCTGGTGCTGGGTATTGTACTAATCAATAAGGACTTTTCATGAACGCTGCGTTGCAAGCCAACCTCGATAATTTGAATCTCTACTGGCAGGCGCTGGGTGCTAAGCAGGAGGGAGAACTGTTTGTTCATCCCAGCTGGCCCAATAAGCGCTGGAGTCCCGGCTTGAGCCTTCATGGTGTGAATTTCTCTTCTGGGCAAAGGGCATCAACGGTAGATGAGTTGGATGCAAAATGTCTTCAACTGCTTAGCGATCAGCACGGCCTTACGTTGTCAGTGGCGATGCAATTGGTGGTGATGACCTACGAATTACCGCCAGACGCAGAGTTTGAGTTCGGAAAAGAGATTGAGCGGGTATCAACAACAAAGCAAGTCACTGACTGGACAGCCGCCTGCTCAAAGGCTTTCAACTATGTGATTGATGAAGCGGTGATTCAGCACCTTAAAGCCGACAACAACAGCCATATTTTTGCACTCTACAAAGAAGGTGAAATCGCGGGCACTGTGATTCTCTACAAAACGGGAAACACCTTGGGCATTCATCAACTGGGTACACTGAGAGAGTTCAGGAAGATTGGTGTGGCCTCTGCGCTGATGCAACACAATCTGGCACTGGCGAAAGAACTTGGCTGCGAATATGTCACCCTTCAGGCATCCAAAGCAGGGCTGCCACTTTATGAACAATTGGGTTTTCAGCAACTAGCGATGTTAACCAGCGTATTGGCGGAGTAACCGCCAGAAAAGAAAAAGGAGCCATTCGGCTCCTTTTTTTGTTCCAGCAACAGGGATTAGCTGTTGTAGGTGGTCGATACAGTGTCGCCGCCTTTACCGGTCCAGTTGGTGTGGAAGAATTCACCACGTGGACGGTCAGTACGCTCATAAGTGTGCGCACCGAAGTAGTCGCGCTGTGCTTGCAGCATGTTCGCTGGCAGGCGTGCAGTTGTGTAACCATCGAGGAAGGTCAGTGCTGAAGACAGGCCTGGTGATGGCAGACCAATTTCGAAGGTCTTCGCCACGACTTTACGCCATGAGCCCATGCAATCTTCCAGGATGTTCTTGAAGTACTCGTCAGAGCCCAGGAATTTCAGCTCAGGGTTCGCTTCGTATGCATCACGGATGTTACCCAGGAACGCACTGCGGATGATACAGCCGCCGCGCCACAACAGGGCAACGTTACCGTAGTTCAGATCCCAGTTGTATTGCTCTGACGCTTCGCGGATCAGCATGAAGCCTTGCGCGTAAGAGATGATTTTCGCCGCCAGCAGAGCTTTACGCAGTGCTTCCAGCCAAACTTCGCGGTCGCCTTCTACTGGGCCAATCTTGTGTTGGAACAGAGCAGCGGCTTCTTCACGCTCTTCTTTACGTGCAGACAGAGCGCGTGCAAAGACAGATTCAGTGATCAGCGTCAGTGGAATACCGAAGTCCAGCGCATTGATGCCTGTCCATTTACCGGTGCCTTTCTGGCCTGCGGTATCAAGGATTTTCTCCAGCACGATGTCGCCGTCTTCGTCGCGGTAGCCCACGATTTCAGCGCTGATTTCCATCAGGTAGCTGTCCAGCTCGGTCTTGTTCCAAGCAGTCATGGTCGCCTGCATTTCATCGTGGTTCATGCCCAGACCTTCTTTCATGAAGTGGTAAGCTTCACTGATCAGCTGCATGTCGCCGTATTCGATACCATTGTGAACCATCTTCACGAAGTGACCTGCACCTTCACGGCCAACCCAGTCACAGCACGCTTCGCCGCTGTCGGTTTTTGCAGAAATCGCTTGGAAGATAGGCTTCACTGCTGGCCAACCCGCTGGGTTACCACCTGGCATGATTGAAGGTCCGAAACGTGCACCTTCTTCGCCGCCTGAAACGCCAGCGCCGATGAATACCAGACCTTTTTCTTCCAGATCTTTCATGCGGCGTGTGCTGTCTGGGTAGTTAGAGTTACCGCCATCGATAATGATGTCGCCTTCGTCCAGCAAAGGAGTCAGGGCGTCGATAAACTGATCAACAACATCACCCGCACGTACCATCAGCATCACCTTGCGTGGTTTTTCCAGCTTCTCAACCAGATCTTCCAGTGAGTATGCGCCAATGATGTTGGTACCTTTTGCTGCGCCTTCAAGGAACTCGTCAACTTTTGACGTCGTGCGGTTGTAAGCAACCACTTTGAAACCGTTGTCGTTCATGTTCAGGATAAGGTTCTGGCCCATTACCGCCAGACCAATTACGCCGATATCGCCTTTCATTTCTATAAACTCCTTACGCCAATGCCTTCGCGGCAGTAGCATCTAAATACCATTCTGTTGTGCCATGTGTTGATTGAATATGCGCTGCCGGATAAGGCAGGTTTGCGTCGGCGTTTTCACCGTGAATTGCTTCAATCATTTCTGCTTTGCCTGCACCCAGTACCAAGTAGCTGATGCGGTCAGCATTGTTAAGCAGACACGCACTTTTCGAAACACGCAGCTGTCCTGATTGCGGGTGCGCCGCAACCACAGTCAGTGCAGGTTCATCGTAGTCAGTTTGACCTGGGAAGAGGGACGCAGTGTGACCGTCGTCGCCCATACCAAGCAAGATCCAGTCAAATGCAGGCAAGCCGTTTTTCTCTGGCACTTCTGCTTTGATTTCGTCAGCCAATCGCTTAGCTTCTTGCTCTGCATCGTCTTCACCACGAATGCGATGAATGTTCTCAGCAGGGATCTCGATGTGGCTGAACAGCAGGGTGTTGGCTTCGCCGTAGTTGCTTTCAGCATCATCCGGTGCCACGCAGCGCTCATCACCCCACCAGAAGTGGAGGTTTTGCCATTGAATGCTGTTCGCCCATTCTGGCTGTGCCAGCAGTTTGAACAGCAGCTTCGGTGTGCTGCCACCAGAGAGTGAGATATGAACGGGACGTCCTTGTTCACTCAGGCTTTTCATCGACGACGCAAGTTCTAGCACCACGGCGTCTGCATTATCTAAAATGCGGAATTCCTTCATTTCACAGCTCGCAATATTCTGTATTGGTTAGGTTCTTACATGGATAGCGCCACTCGCGTCCATCGCGTTTTAGCAGCGCATCCGCTTTTTCTGGGCCCCAGGTGCCTGCGGCATAACCGAACAGCACATCTGGATCTTCCTTATAGCGCAGAATCGGCTCAACAAACTCCCAACATGCTTTCACTGCGTCAGAGCGGGCAAACAGCGTCGAGTCACCTTTTACGGCATCCAACAGTAAGCGCTCGTAGGCGGTCAGAAGCTGTGCTTCTTGCAGGTTCTGGTAGTGGAACTCCATTGAGACTTCTTTGGCTTCAAAGCCAGCGCCTGGTTTTTTCAGGCCGAAGCTCATCAGAATGCCTTCATCTGGCTGAATGCGGATGATGAGTTTGTTCTCAGGGGCATTGGCACCAAACACTGGGTGAGGGGTTTTCTTGAAGTGAATAACCACTTCGGTCACACGTGTTGGCAAGCGCTTTCCTGTACGTACATAGAAAGGCACGCCGTTCCAGCGCCAGGTGTCGACAAACATCTTCAAGCCGATGTAAGTCTCGGTACGTGAGTCTTCCGCCACGCCCGGCTCTTCGCGGTAGCCTAACAGCTTTTCGCCGCGAACGTTGGAGCCCGTGTACTGACCCAGTACCAGATTGTTCTTCAGGTCGTCGTCACTCAGTGGACGGAAGCTCTGCATAACCTTGGTGACTTCATCACGAATGGAGTCAGAGCGGATAGCCGCGGGTGGTTCCATCGCAACCATGCCCAGCACCTGTAGCAGGTGGTTTTGCAGCATGTCGCGCACCGCACCTGAACCGTCGTAGTAACCGCCACGACCTTCTACACCCAAGAACTCAGCGCCCGTGATTTCAACGTAGTCAATGAAGTTACGGTTCCACAGCGGCTCAAACATGCCGTTTGAGAAGCGGAATACCAGCAGATTCTGGACCGTCTCTTTACCCAGATAGTGGTCGATGTGGTAAAGCTGCTTTTCGTTGAAATTACGGTGGAGTTTCTTGTCCAGCTCTTCTGCAGATGCAGTGTCATAGCCGAAAGGCTTTTCAACAATCAGGCGTTTCCAGCCGTTGGATTGGTCGTGCAAATTGTGGTCTGCCAGACACTCTGGAATGACGCCATAAAGGCTTGGCGGCGTCGCCAGATAGTAGAGATTGTTGTTGCCGGTGTGGTGCTTATCGCTCAGTTCGTCCAGGCGGGTAACCAGTTTGCTGTATTCGCTGGACTCAGCAGGATTGATAGGAAGGTAGTATAGGTGTTGGCTAAAACGCGCGAGAACGGCTTCATCCACCTTCTCATTTTCTCTTAAAAACGCGGCGAGTTTGTCGCGGAAAGCGTCGTCGGAGTAGTCGGTGCGGCTAACGCCAAGAATCGTAAAGTTCTCTGGCATCATGCCATTTGCATAAAGGTGATAGAGTGCTGGGATCAGCTTGCGCTTAGCAAGATCACCTGACGCACCAAAAATCACAATATTGTTGTTTTCTTTCGCCATTTGGATTTCCCTGCGATGGGCGATTAATCAGTCTCGAATGGAGAAACGTGCCCAAGGTCGTGAGGCCAATAAAATACCAGCATTTTCCCCAAAATATGATTGTTTCTTCCTATCTTTTTAATAGGCAGTGCCTTTAACGCTTCATTTGTGTACGAACTTGGGGGAATGTGTATGAGTTTGCGTTCATATCTTGTGAGCTTGGTTCCCAAGTCGTCGGCTTGAACTTTAGGCTGAAACCTCTCTACTTCCACGTTCATTATTCTCGCTGATAGTGATGATTTTCACTTAGTTTTGAGAATTCGCCCATTTTAACTGCCTTTGTATTCCGTTAGCGTAGCCAACAAAAGGGATTGGAGTGTGATATGGAAATCTGGTACATAGGGTGCGTTTTTTTAGTTGTGGTATTTTTCTACGTTTCACAGTACCAAAAGCGAAAGGCACAGCGGGTATTCATTGGCACATACCGTTTCAACAAAGCGATCAAAACAAAGGTTCACCAGCGTTATCCCCACCTGACTGATGAAAATCTATCCCTAGTTATCGATGGTTTGAAAGAATATTTCTTTCTTTGTCATGAGGGTAATAAACGCATGGTCGCGATGCCTTCACAGGTTGTGGATGTCGCTTGGCATGAGTTCATTTTGTTCACTAGAGAATACAAAGGATTTTGTGACAAAGCATTTGACCGGTTTCTGCACCATACGCCCACCGAAGCGATGGTGACACCAACGATGGCTTTGGACGGTATTAAACGGGCATGGCGATTATCTTGCGCTCGTGAAGGTATCAATTCCGCGAATCCATCAAAGCTTCCGCTCCTTTTCGACATAGACTCAAGGCTAAATATTGACGATGGCTTTAAGTACTCGCTCGACTGCCAGAAGAGCAACTCAAATACCTACTGTGCCAGTCACATTGGCTGTTCTTCTGGCTGCGGGGGTGGAATGGGTTGCTCAGGAGATGGTGGTGGCTGTGGTGGCGGGGGAGACTGACCAGACATGATTTTAGCGCTCTCCTCTGCAATAAACCTTTACAGACTATTGTCTCGATAACGCGTTTTACATTTCACTCCTGACTATTCACTAATGCTTTGAGGGGCATGGTGCAAATCGCTGCATCTACCCGAATCCTATCTTCGTCTTCAGAAAACAGGTGAAAGAAGAAACCTGATCATTTAGGACAAAAGAGGATTTTAGGATGAAAAAGCTAGTGGTGTTGATGGCAGTGTTTCTGTTGTCAGCGTGTGGATTTGAGGCAACGCAAACGTATCACTTAACCTTGAGTGGCAGCCAGGCAGTGCCACTCAATGATTCAGAGCTGTCGACAAAGGCGCGTGTTCAGCTTGATGAAAAACGTAAAAAGCTTCGGGCCAGGCTGTATATCGATGGTATCGAAGGTTTTAAGTTTGCCCATATTCACAACGGCGGAATAGGGGAAACTGGCGGTGTGGAATACACCTTTGAAGCGCCTAAAAAGCACAAATGGAAACACGGTGAAAAGCGCTATTTAGTGGTTCGTGAGAACGGCTTAAGCTATGCCGAAATGGAAGCGCTGAAGAACGGCGATTGGTACATCAATGTTCACACCGAAGCGGTGCCTTCCGGCGAAGTGCGCGCGCAAATTGTGCCGAAGACTATCACTATTCTCTCCTTCAAAGCGGATGGCAGCCAACAGGTGCCGTCTGTAGCGACTGATGCCAGTGGACAAGGGTATCTGGCTTATAACAGCGTCGAAGAAACGCTGAATCTAAGGGTGAATTCGCAGGGCATTGAAGATGCAGTCGCAGCCCATATCCATACTGGTCGCGTTGGCAGCAATGGCGGCGTGCTGGTGGTGTTGGATCAAAACGCGGAGGATCCCAATGTGTGGACGGCGCCTGAAGACACGTCACTAAGCGCAGAAACGTTTGAAGACATGCTTTCAGGCGCCTTTTACACCAATTTCCACACGCCAGCGAACCCACCCGGCGAAATCCGTGGGCAGATTTTCTCGCCTGACTATTCCATTTACACTTTCCCACTGTCGGGTGATCAGGAAGTTCCGCCTGTTACGACAGACGCGAGCGGTGATGGTTATGCCTTGCTGAATGATGTAAACGGTCACCTGGATTTAAGATTGGTTACCCGAGGTGTCGAAGATGCAGTGGCGGCACATATCCACCAAGGTATCACTGGCACCAACGGTGGCGTTGTGGTTGGTTTGGAGCAAAGCGTTGATGACGTTAGCGTATGGCAAACGCCAGTAGATACCACCTTGACTGACGAACAAAAAGTGATGTTTCAGTCAGGCGGGCACTATGTAAATGTGCATACACCTGCGGTTGGAAGTGGTGAGATTCGAGGGCAGATTGAGCCGTAGCTTTTCTCGGGGTTACCTAGACAAAGCGGTGCTGAAGCACCGCTTTGTTCTACTCTACATCTTGGCTTTTTCACTGAGCCTTCTTCCTAACCCTACTGCATACACAGGGCTTCTTGCTTCTAGAGTAGAAATTTCTGAAGGAGAAATACCCTTCGGATCAGTGCTAATACAAAAAAATTTTTGCCAAATAGGTGCTCTGTAATACTGGTAGTCGGCGGAAGAAACGAAACTTTTAATTGGGCTGATTTGGAAAATATACGTGAATCTAGCTTGGGAATAAGCCTTTATTCCATTGCGATAATTAGTACTCCAAAAAACTATTAACTACTGCAGTATTATGGATGGAAGCTCGTTTGGTTTTGTTAATTGACAAGGGTTATGTAAAAAAATATCGAAGATTGAGGCTCATCTCGAGCCTCAAAGAAAAAGCTAATAGTGGCGTAATTGGTTATTAGCCTTAAGGTTTCGATTTACTGAGATAGCATTAACTTTTGAGCAACGAGAAATCCTAAGTTTGACTTTCCTGATATCCATAGGTTCCCATCATTGTCAACATGAAGCCCTGAAGCAATTGATAGACTGCTAGGAAGAAAAAACTCTTGAACTTCAGAATTGTCCTTATTCGCTATAGTTAGATAATTTACGCAGTTATCTACACAGTCTTTCTTGCTCCGCTCGACATAGATATAGTTACCTGAATCCATTTTTAAGGCTGACACCAAGAATCGATTTTCTTCTTCATTTTCGTGATCAAACCAACTTGGGCGTGGGATTGGTTCTATTTCGACCATGATATCATTGTTACTAGAGTCTTTTTCAAATCTTCTTCCGCATCTATTTAGTATGATATCTTCAGTAGACAAAATCTCATTGCATTCATAGGAGTAAGGATATTCTATACTGTTGATGTCTTGTTCCTCTATATTTCCCTCTCGGAACCTGACTATGGTGTTCTTACGTGACTCGGTTATACCTGAAAATATATCTCCATCAAGGCTCGTCAAACTAATCCTTCTAACTTCCGATGTCGATATCTCAGAGTTCCTTTTTATCTCATTACCAGTTGATATTTTTATTTCTGTCAGATGTGAATCGCTATACGATTGATTGGTGTAAGATAAAAACAAGCTGTCATTTTTAAATAACGCATCACTTGGTGAAGGAACACTGTTGATATACTCTATTGTAATAGATTCTTGTGGTGAATTTAGATTAGGAGTCAGCTTATAAAGTGCGCTTCGGTCGTCAGATGATCTCAGGTAAAATATTTGACCTGAGCCATCATCGACATGAATCTTTCCGAGTTTTTCGAAAATAGAGGTTCGTAACGGTATTATTACTGTCTCACCACCATTAACTGGCTTTATCATTAGGTTTCTATTGGTTTCAGAACTAGAGCCATAATATATAAAGGCGTTGTAAAATCGACTGTATGTTAAATGGTTGTCTTCATCATATCGGCCAACCAACGCTTTTGGGAGTTCTGAGCTAATTGTTGAAAGCTGTTCACTCTCGAACATCACCGAAATTAATATATTGTCCGAATTTGAGCCAAAGCAGTAATCGGCATAACATAGGTTAACTGATAAAGTATACCCCTGATCCATCGTATAGTAAGACATTGTATTTAGGCTTTCGATAGTAACAGGACATGTTGCTTCAGTCCTGTCAGAGTTGAAAGGACACTGGATCACTGAAAATGAAGCATCTCCAGAAAATTCCACATAGGAGTTTGAGCTTCTGTGAGAATTTTCTATCGGTATTTTTATATCAAATACCATCTCAGTTGGGTCATCGATTCTCCGTTTCACGGTATACGAGCGTATTGTACTACTTGAGATGGTAGGGAGCGTCGTGTTCACATTGAGAGTAATGTCGAAAGGAGAACCTTCTATCGTGCTGTTACAGTTCTCATCATAACAAAAGTACAGTGTGAGCACTTCCTTGTAGTCACCTCCAGGATTTGACTCAGGCAAGTAGTAGTCAAAGCTAACGTTAGACTCTCCTCCAAGGACAATTGATAGTGATAAGTTGCTAATTCCTGATGAAGAACCAAAGTTACTTCCCACGTACAAATAAACTTCACTTGTAGATTCAGGTATTGATACTTCTATTGGTAGATTGAAGGAGGCATATCGGTTCTCAGCTGTTACATATAGATCAATTTCTGATTGAAGAGGTAAAATACCTGAACTTGAACCGTTATTATCTGCTCCCCCTCCTGAACCAGAACCTCCACCGCAACTAACAACCAGCAAAACAGAGAATAGAGTTAAAACTAGATTTTTCATGACTGCCAACTTCCATGATTCTGGTGAGACTTTCTTGCTAACCAATGAGCTTTTATTAGAATTCCCTTGTCTAATTGGATGCTACTAAATGCCCATCAGCTTGAATGACTTAGTTTTGATACGCGGTGTAAGATCTTTTGAAGTCTAAGGTGGAAAAACAGCGCCAATCGGCGCTGTTTTCAGAACGATGATGTGGAACATCAAGATAGATAGAAGAAATCAAAATCATCAGCGCTGATGTCTTCCGCGTTGATGTTTTTCAGCAGCACATTGACGTTGTCATCAACATATTCCGTCTCTCCGCCGAAGTCGAATTTACGGATCATCTGAATCAAGGTGTCATCGCCTTGCTGTGTGATGATGAAATCATCAAAGTTAATCTCGGCGTAGTGGATGTTGTTGAATGCGATCTTATCGATACCAATTTCAAAATCAGTGATGGTATCTGTTTCAACGCTGCTGCTGTAAGTCTGTCGAGCGTCGCTTAAGACAAAAGTGTCTGCACCTTGTCCGCCAGTGAGGGTATCGTAACCTTCGTCGCCTTGCAGCCAGTCATCTCCGTCGCCTCCTTCCAATATATCGTTGCCCTTACGCCCCAACAGTGAGTCATCACTGGCGCCACCGACGATGTGGTTGGCGGAGTTTCTGCCAATCAAAGTGAAGGAAATCTGCTCATCTGAAAAGTCATCAAGCTGAACATTTTGAAGAGTGGAGATGGCTGTTGATGAGCCTTGAATTACGACATCATTGCCTACTTGCTTAATCAAATCACTTGCTCTGAATATATTGTCTTCGTTAGCGAGGAACCGGATTGTGTTGTCATCCAGCAAGTGGGTAATATTCAGCGAATCAACGGCCACTTCAAAGTCCGTGATGGTATCTTCATATCTGTAGTTATTGAACGAGTTCCAATCATAGCTGTTAAAGCCAGCCAACTCGGTGCTGAAATGACCAATCACAAAGGTGTCAGCGCCTTCGCCTCCGGAGAGTTGGTTCTCTCCCTCTCCAGCATGGAGTCTGTCGTTCCCTTGACCACCGTCAAGGCTATCGTTACCACCATCACCAGACAGCTCATCATCGCCTTCACCGCCGAGGAGAGTGTCATGACCTCCGCCCCCAATTAGGGTATCGTTCCCGCCGCGGCCTTCGAGAGTGTCGCTGCCGGAGTTGCCATCAAGAGAGTCATCGCGGTTGCCACCGATAAGTGTATTCCCAATACCGTCTGATGCAGCGCGTACGAGAAGTGTGATGTCATCTAATGCTATTGAGTCTGGGTCAACGCCTTCTAGATAGATTTCAAAGCCTAGGTCAGCTTTGAGGACCGTGCCATTTTCGTAGGCGGTAGGTGCCAAGCTTGATGGTGAGAAAGTCAGACTCGGTCTATCTGAATAATCAAAACCGTAGTAACTGATAGTCGCTTTAAATATCAATTGGTCTTCGTTAACGTCAAAGTCCTTAATCGTCGTGATACCACTGGACCCAAACTGGAGATCGAACGTATCGGCACCTTCACCACCCGCCAAAATCTCTTTTTTACCGTAACTGATTAGCGTGTCATTTCCTGCTCCACCATCCGCATAGTGAGTCGCGGTGATGACGTCGTGCCGTTTATCACCGAAAACCCATTGGTTTGATTGAAAGCTACCGCCATAGTGCCAAGACTCTCCAATGTGCGCTCCCCAAGTACTCAGGGAATCATTGAAGGTCGATGTGCTTGTAAACGAAAAATCGTCGGCGGATAACAAGGAAGCGTTGGTATTGTTCAGGGTAATGGTGGAGCCATTAGACAGAGTAATCACAGCTTTTGAGCCCACTTGCTCGATAACCAGATCATCAAAGTCAGAGGCAATCGCTGTATCGATGGTGATGGTATCAATGCCAATTTCGAAGTCGGCTATTTTGTCATGCCCAGTGAAATAGGAGGGTATCGAATTTGCACTTTTGGCGAGGTCAAAATACAAGGAAGTGCCAAAATGGAAAGTGTCCGAGCCTGCACCGCCATGAAACCATTGATTATTGGCATTGCCGGACAGGATATCATCCCCTGACCCAGCGAACAGGGCAGCTCCATTTCCTAGACTGCCGACAACGTGGAGGACATCATTTCCCTCGCCCCCCAATAGCGTGTCTTTGTTGCCAAGGCTCGTTAATACGTCATTGCCACTGCCACCCCTTGCAACATCATTTCCATAGCCTTCCACCCAGTCATCACCCGCACCCCCTATAAGAGTATCGGATGAGCTTGAATCTCCATGAACTCTGTCATTTCCGCTGCCACCAATCGCCAGTTCAGACTCAAAAATAACATCGTTACCAGTACCACCCATGGCAAGGTCCTGTCCGTCACCACCATTTAGGTAGTCGTTCCCTACACCACCAGAAAGTGTATCGTTGCCCCCAATGCTGTTGATACTATTAATCTCGTAGTCACCATAAAGAATATCGTCGCCATCTCCACCATTAAGCGTATCATTGCCGGTGACACTACTATGTGAGACGGTTCGATAGTCACCGTATAGGGTATCGTTACCTGTTCCGCCGTTCAGAGTGTCATCACCATCGTCGTTGGCGGGGCGCCAATCGGCCCTAAACGATTCGCCGCCATACAAGGTATCGTCGCCGTCACCGCCATTCAGGACATCATGATCACCGCCGCCACTGAGTGTATCGTTACCACCACCGCCATTAAGGGTGTCATTATCGTTATCTCCATCCAGCGTAGACCTATCATTCCCATAGACAGTCAGAGTATCGCTCCCATCACCACCCGAGAGAGAGCCTCCATCCTCGTCAATCAGAATGTCGTCTCCAGCCTCTCCGTAGAGGGAATCCCAGCCCTGATTACCATGAAGTAAATCGTTACCTTGCCCCCCATAGAGTGTGTCATGATCTGCACCTCCATTCAGGATGTCGTTTCCGTCACCGCCATAAAGCCTATCGTTACCGGCATCTCCACTCAGAGAGTCATCACCTTCATCACCATAGAGAGTGTCTCTGCCATCGCCACCATAGAGCTTATCCTGGTCGGCACCACCGTATAATTTGTCGTTGTCTTGCTCGCCGAAAAGCTCATCATTACCTTCGCCCCCATGGAGAGTATCGTTTAGGGTGCCACCGTATAATTTGTCGTTGCCTTCCTCACCATAAAGCTTGTCGTCACCTATGCCGCCATATAACTCATCCTCTCCCAGGCCACCATATAAGGTATCTTTGCCACCATCGCCATAGAGGAAGTCATTTCCGCCATAGCCATAGAGCTTATCGTCAAGACTGCCACCATATAGCTCGTCGGTGCTCTCGTGACCATAAAGGGTGTCTTTTCCACCGAGCCCGTAAATACGGTTGTTACCTTCGACACCGTAGAGGACGTCGTCGTTTTCTGTACCGGTAATCTCGTTATAGGTAGTGGTTGTATAAACGAAATCTGTAAGTTCAAGGGGGGCTGAACTGAGCGTGAGTGAATACGTTCCTTCGTTAGAAAGACTGAGTTCTTGAATAGACATACCTATCTCCATGGAATGCTTTCCGTCGGCGATAATATTTAAAGTTCAAGACGGAATGAGAAATTTTTGAATCGGGGCTGATAATTGTTTTTGGCCATCAAAACTGATTACAAAACAAAGCGCGTTAACAAGTCTGTATTAGTATTTGGACAGATGAGCATTGAATGGTGCCTGTTCACAAATTAGTGCAAAAAGGAGCATAGAGAATGGATGTTCAACAGGAATAGTGAGCATTGAATGGGTTTGGAACCGGGAAAAGAAAAGGGGGTAATAGACCCCCGCGAAAAGACCCTATATCCAAAAAAATTGCCGGATAGCCCGGCAAAAAGTTTTGGTTAGAACTTTAAATTATTTCGGGCATTTTGCATGTTACTGCCCGTTAGAAAAGTTGGACTCTCTTTGTTCATCGCTTTAATTTTGGGAAGTTCTCCCATCTGTGCATTGAGTACGTCGGCAGCATGATTGAGTGCAACCCATTGATGGTCTATTGTCGTTTCGGTTTGCACATAAATATGATGCCCGGCGTCACCAAATTCTTTCAGGTAATAGGTGACATCATCAGTGTTGTTCTCATCTCCAATATCATTCAATCCCAACGAGTTGTTGCCGAGGATGCAGTTTGTATCTGCCTCTTCAATACATTTATCCATTAACTCTTTTGTGAACTGCGGCTTTGTTGTCCAAATCAATTCGTCATTAACAACCTCGTAGTCATTCCACATGTTGTACGCCATGGCGATTGGGGTGTTGTCCCATTTCTTCGCAGCAACTTTTATTTGCCAGCGAAGGCATGATTTGTCGCTTTCCAGGGTCATACCTCCATTTAGCAAGGCCTGCACGTTGTGTTTTCCGTCTGGTCGGTTGTAATCGCCTTTGTTGCGCCACATTGTTTCCGCATGGTGTGTCATGCAGCCAGAAACAGCGAGTTCTCTGATCACAGGAACATTGTCGTATTTATCGGCAAGTTTCTCTTGCAGGTCTCTCCAGTGTGTTCTGAAAGATAGCTTCCAATGGGAAGGGATGATGCCTTGTTTGTTATTTTTGAAATAGGCTCTTACGCCGCACATTTCTTCTGCTGTAGCGTTCTGTCCTTTCTCGCAATTCTTCAGCTTGTATTTCCCTTTGTGCCAATGGTAAGTGAGCCATTTAGGAGAAAAAACACCTGAAAAGACGCGTAATTTAATGCCTAGGGTGTTAGTTGTTTCAGGGTCATTGTTCCACTCATTGACGCGTGCAATCGCCTGATCAATGACATTATTCTCGGTGATTGGCCCCGCTTCTTCTTTCTGAAGGTGACGCCATTCAACCTGAACAACGAGTCCATCAATATATTCGCCGATAGGCTTTTGCTCTATTTGCCCATCACTTGTTTCAACAGAAACGAGTTGATAAGGGTCGTCGTAGCCATTTCGATCAGAGGTAAAGTTGTTGACTGAGCCATCTACATCGCCACGCAGTACGAAGCCTGTAATACGTTCTTTAGGCTCTGCAAGGGCAGGGTTTGCATTCAAAATCAGTAACAGTGCTAAGACAGACTTTATAAGGCTTTTCATTGGTTCCTCCATGAACCATTAAGAATGCTGGGGAAGTGTTGAACCCCAGCATTCAAATAGTGAATTAAACGAAATCAAACATATCGCTGGTCACTTTGTTGGCGTTGAAGTCTTCCAACGTCACTGTTGTGTGGTTGCCCAGATCAAGCACGGTATCGGCACCAACTTGGGTAATACTAATTTGGTTGAATTTCGTCAGCAGAGAGCTGTCGATTTGTATTTTGTCGCCTTGGCCTTTGCTGAAATCAGCGATGGTGTCGTTATGATCACGATATTCGAAAAAGAAGGTATCTGCGCCGAAACCACCCACCAAATAGTCATCGCCGTTGCCACCAACGAGCAGGTCATCACCATTCTCGCCGTACAGACAGTCATCTTCGCCGCCACCATACAGTTTGTCACTGTTGGCACCGCCTTTAAGGATGTCGTTACCCATGTGACCTTCGAGAATGTCAGCATGATAACCACCGTCTAGGTAGTCATTGCCTTTACCACCATTCAGGTAGTCTTCACCGGCTTCACCATACAGAGTGTCATGGCCATCGGAACCGCGGAGTTCATCATTGTTGTTGCCGCCATACAGGGTGTCATTACCCGTGCCGCCATGCATGTAATCCAACATATTGCCGCCGTACATGGTGTCGTTTCCTGCACCACCTAGCATGCGGTCATCATTGCCTTCGCCGTGCATGATGTCGTCGCCGTCGCCACCGACCAGGTAGTCGTTGCCACCGCCGCCATAAAGTTCATCGTTACCGACATCACCGTAAAGTTCATCACCACCGCTGCCGCCGTAAAGCTTGTCATCGCCTAAGCCACCACCCAATTTGTCAGCGCCGTCTTCGCCTCTCAGCTGATCGTTGTCGGCGCCACCATAAAGCTGGTCGTTTTCGCTACCACCCCAGAGTGAATCCTGGCCTTCGCCACCGCGGATAAAGTCTTCGCCTTCATTGCCCCACAGTACGTCGTTGCCTTCATCGCCATTTATCTCGTCGTTGCCTTCATTACCGAAGAGGACATCGTTACCCAAGCCGCCGCTAACAAAGTCATCTCCTTCGTTGCCTCGTGCTTTGTCGTCGCCATCACCACCATAAAGGTTATCTTGGCCTTCACCGCCATAAAGATCGTCAGCGCCGGTTCCGCCATACAGGTTATCGTCACCATCAAAGCCCTCAACCCGGTCATCGCCCGAATCACCGTAAAGGTTGTCATTCGACAGACCACCACGTACCCAGTCGTTCCCCGCGTCACCATGCACTTCATCTGTGCCTTTACCGCCGATAACAGTGTCATCACCATCACCGCCATAGATAAAGTCTGTGCCGTCCCACCCTTCGATGTAGTCATTTCCGCCGTTGCCATAGATAAAATCGACGCCATTTGTGCCGATGATGTGGTCATCATTTTCTGTTCCATTAATGATGTTGGCCATTTGATGCTCCGTTTGTCTGATTGAGAAAAATCGATCGCGATGTAAGCGCTTTCTTGCCAGCGGAATCTGACGTATCAGCGGATGAGTTTCTATAGTGAAAAGTTTCATGAGTGAGACAATTTCTGTCGAATTAATTGCCGGAATGCTTAAAGGGGGAATGTGGTGGGAAAAACGCGATATTTTTTAGTTTTCGCTAAATAAAACAAGTAACTCTATAAAAATCATAGGGATGAATTGCTTGGTTGTTTACAATTTTGATGCTGTCACTAAGAAGATTCTAAAAATATTCGACATGAGAAAATAAGAAAGTATGGAATTAGAATGAAATGCTGTTGGAAGAGAAAAAAAATGGGAATTTTTACCATTTTTCTGGGTATTTCGTGTGACTCATTCGAATTAGTTGTTGATATGGAGCGTTTGAATATATATGTAATTTTATTGATTATTCTTTCAGATTGGAGTTTATCTATTTGATATATATAAAATAAGAGGCTGGCAAGCCTCTTACTTCAGAATATTTCAATGCTCTTGACTTCAACAATATAATTGAACAATTTTGGGCATTACTCTCTCGCTACTTAAGAAGTTTCACATGCGCTTCCATCTCTTCGCCGATTTGTTTACGCATATTCATCAGGCGAATGGCAGATTGTTCAAGCTCTTTGTCTTCGTCAGTTTCCGGCACCCATTTCGGAATAGGTGTTGGCTTACCGTTTTCGTCCACGGCCACCATGATGACGATACAGTGGGTAGTCAGACGATTTTTCATCTCTTTCGGGTCACTGGCCTGCACATCAATTGCAATATGCATGGAAGATGTGCCCGTGTAGATGACTTTGGCACTGACTTCGACAAGGTTACCAACGTGAATTGGTTGCACGAAGCGAATACCGCCAGCGTATGCCGTTATGCAATATTTGCCACTCCATGCTGCTGCATTTGCGTAGGCTGCAAGGTCAATCCATTTCATCACGGCACCACCGTGTACCTTTCCGCCAAAGTTAACGTCTCCGGGCTCTGCCAGAAAACGTAATGTCATTTCCCTTTGTCCTGCACTCATTCTTTGTCCTTACTGCATGAGATCTCTTGGGTATATTCTATTTATAACAAACGCAGTAAAGGCTGTAGAGCTTTATCGAAATTTCTTATGGTTAGCGATTAACGTTAGCCATTGAAGTGCACGCTGGCAGCAATTTTCATTAACTGGCTGATAGCTTCTTCTTCGGTAAAGGTATCGTCGTTGAAATAGTGGTTAATCAGCTCAAGCATGGCTTCCTGAAGTTGGGGGGAGACAGCCATGGAATCGGACATGCTGGGGAGGAGGGTGTTGTTTGCTTCGGCTTGAACAAATGCCAGTTTGGACGCTTTGGCGCAGAGATCAAATGGCGTCATGTCGACATCTTTGAGAATAGGAATTGAGCCTTTCTTCTGGTTAAAGCGGGACTGAAAATCAGAGGAAACCAAGGTGTTTGCCAGTTGATTCGCCATGTTTTTAGACGCTTCTGTTCTTAGCCGGAATAACACAAAACTATCGACATTGTAGATAAAGGTATTGGCGGTTCCCGGTGCGGGCAGGCAGTCATAATCTCGACTGGGTGTGAGATTCATATAACTGAGCTCGCCCTTCACCCAGTCTCCCTGAAGCTGCATGGCGGCTTTTCCCTCTGCCATATTCAACGTCGCAGTGTCCCATGAAACAGGTATCGATGGATCGGTCATATAAGGCTTGAGGCGACGGAATGTCTTAAATAGCTCAACGGTTTTTTGATTCGTTACCAAGGCATCATCAAACTCAATGAGGAGTTCACGATAGTAATCACTGCCATAAAGACCCAGTGCGAGCACTTCAAACAGAATCGCCAGTTGCCAAGGCTCATTGCCAATGGAAAGGGCGGGGATTCCCTGTGCTTTCAGCATTTCAGCGATGGTGAAAAACTCATCCCAATCCGTTGGTGGAATGAGCTTATTTTCATCAAAAACAGCCTTATTTACCCATAGCCAGTTAACGCGGTGAATGTTGATAGGGGCGGCAACAAAGTGATTTTTGTAGGTGTTGATACTGGTAGCAATATCAGGGAGTCTTTCGTCCCACTTTTGCTTGGTGGCGACAGAGTGTAAGTCAGAAACAAACCCTAATGTTGCCCACGACTGAATACCCGGCCCTTCAATCAGCGCCATTTCCGGCGGGTTTCCGGCAATGGCTCTGGCTTGTAAAACGGTCATCGCAGTATCTCCGCCACCGCCATGAACGGGCGAACTTTTTAACGCGAAACCTTGTTGTTTGAGTGCAGATTCCAGTTCTGCTAATGCCTCACGTTCGCCGTTCGATGTCCACCAGTGAAGCAACTCGACGGCATTACCCATTGAGGGGAAACTGGCTGCCAGCAAAGCGGTGGCGAGAAGGGTTCTTTTCATTGTTATTCCTCTCTTGGTAGCGACAGAGTGACAACGAGGCCACCGTCTGCATGATTTTGCAAAACCAGCTTGCCAGCATGACCACGAACAATATTGCGCACGATACTCAACCCAAGCCCTGTGCCTTCTTCCTTTTCCTGATGGATGCGGAAGTAGGGCTCGAACACGCGCTCGCGAAGCTCATCCGGAATACCGGGGCCTTGGTCGCGGATTTTAATCACCAGATTACGTGGAGTATCCAGCACGCTGACATCCACGTGTCCTCCATATTTCACGCCGTTCTCTATCAGGTTGTGCAGCATTCGTTTTATGGCAACGGGTTTACACAGAAACGATTGGGAAGCAGAGCCCAAAACGGCGACCTGACTTTCTCCAGAGCCATAGAAGGCGCTGATTTCCTCGAGGACAGCGTTGATATCCACCCATTCGACCTGCTCGCGGATATCTGTGTCTTTGATGTAGTGCAGGGCACCTTGCACCATAAACTCGAGCTCGTTGAGTGAACGTTCAAAACGGATTTTTGCTTCATCATCTTCCAGCATTTCCGTGCGAAGTTTCAGGCAAGCGATAGGGGTTTTGAGATCGTGGGATATCGCGCCGAACAGCAAATCCCGGTCACGTATATAAGCGCGGATCCGACGGTTCATGGTGTTGAATGCATGAACAGCGGCTATGAGTTCGCCGCTTCCTTCTTCTTTAATAATGGGCGCATCCATCTTGCTTCCCATCAATTTGGCGGCGCGGGCTAGATTCTTAATTGGCTTGATCTCCCGGCGCACGATCAGCCAGGTACAAAGTAAAACAAACACCGAGGTAAGCAGGATGAAATTAAGCTGGCGAGCATCGAGAAAGCGCGATTCCAGCGAGACATAGGGTGCAGGAAGGTTGGTGGCCAGATACAACCATTGCTCCGGTGCATCGGGCGCGTTTTGCTCATTGGGGAGTTTGAACTGCATCACCAGCGCGGGTGGGTCGTCTTTCACTTTTTCAATGGTATAGCGGGCAAAGGCGCGTGGAATATCGTCAAGTGGCACTTCGGCATCGTAAACCCGCAAATCGTCGCGTTTGCTGAAGTTAATGTCGATGGACATTTTCTGGCCAAGCGTTCTTTTCAGCACTTCGCTGACGGTTTGTTCCAGCTCCTGCTTTCTCTCCGATGCCGCTAATCCCCTAGCGTCAATTCTCTTGCTGTTGAGCGAGATAAAAAAACGGGTTCCGCCCATACTGCGATTTTGCTCTAGCACCAAATGGCGGCTCGATTTAGGCAGTTTGCGATAATAAGAGACAGTGAATGCCGCATTGGAGGCAATGCTTTCCAGCGCCGTTTCCAAGCCTTCTTTTTCCTGCATATAGCTGTATCGATACCAGACCGCGCTGGTCAGTGCCTGCGATGTCAGAATGACCAGAGAAAGCATCAGAATAAAACGGCTGGCGAGACCCAAAGGCCAGATTCGATTGAGCAGCTTACCTTTCGTTTCGTACTTATCGTCTTCTTTTAGCTGAGGCTCAGGCTTCATGAATCACATCCGCACTCAACATATAACCCTCATTACGAAGGGTGCGGATCAGCGAATGGTCCTGATCTTCCAGTTTGGCGCGAAGACGACTGACCTGAATATCTATACCGCGTTCGAGTGGCATGGCTTCACGGCCGCGAATGGTTTCAGAAATAATGTTGCGGCTAAGGGGTTTGTTAGGGTGGCGAAGGAAAAGACTAAGCAAAGAGAAATCAGCGCCTGACAGGGTGGTTTCATCACCGCTCGGCGTCACTAGAACCCTTGCAAGAGTATCGAGCTTCCAATCGAGAAAACAAATATAACGCGCGCCTTCTAAACCCTGATTGAACTGAGAACGACGCAGCAGCGCTTTAATACGCGCCAACAATTCACGTGGGCTGAAGGTTTTGGTGATGTAATCATCCGCGCCCAGCTCTAATCCGGTGACACGGTCGATTTCATCGGTCACGGCGGTGAGCATGATGATAGGAACGTTGGAGGTTTTTCGGATTTGGCTACAGAGCGTGAAACCGTCATCACCGGGTAACATCACATCGAGGATAATCAGGCTCGGCTCTCCCTGAGCCAGCACCTTGTGCATCTGCTCACCATCGACGGCGGTCACGACATCAAAGCCCGATTTGGTCAGGTAAGCACTGAGCGCATCTCTCAGCTCCTCGCTGTCATCGACAATCAAAATCCTTTTCTGAAATGCCATGAATCATCTCCTTATTTTCCTCTGCACAATCATGGCATTGGGGAAAATTTGAACGGGGGATGGGCGGCGATTATGCGAACAATTTCACAGCTTTTTCTGGGGCAATTCGACTATGTAACCGTGTTGATACAAACCGATTTCCAAATGATACCTACGGCGGATCTCAGCGAAATAAGATGAAAGCATCCCGACACATTGAGGCCGGGAAACACACACTTCATTTAAGAGGGATCTGTTATGTTCAGCTCATTCTTTGGACAAGCACAAAAAATCGGGCGTTCGCTGATGCTACCTGTCGCTGTATTGCCAGCGGCGGGTTTGATGCTCGGTGTCGGTAACTTTGGTTTAACGCAACAACTGTTCTTCCCAGATGCATTCTGGTCAATCATGATGCAATCCGCGGATATGATTTTCGGCAACATCACGTTGCTATTTGTCATTGGTGTGGCGATTGGTTTGGCGAAAAACAACGATGGTACCGCCGCACTGGCTGCTGTGGCAGGCTGGATTGTGTTTAACGCCGCCATGGGCCAAACCGTTGTACTTCGCGGGATAGAGGAGCATCAGGGGTATTTGACCCAGATGATAGGAATAAACAGCCTTAACACTGGGATATTCGGTTCGCTCCTGATTGGTTCGTTTGCGGCTTACTTCTTTAACCGATTCCACACTATCAAGCTGCCAGACTATCTAGCCTTCTTTGCCGGTAAGCGTTTTGTGCCGATCATTACTGCCTTTGTGTCACTGTTCCTCGGTATCGCCTGTGCCTTTGTCTGGCCGCTGGTGAGTGCTGGTATTTACGGTGGTATTGATGCAGTCAGTGGGCTTGGCCAGCCAGCCGCATTCGGTATTTATGGCTTTGTTGAGCGTGCGCTGATCCCACTGGGCTTGCACCATGTGTGGAATGCGGTGTGGTTCTTTGAAGTAGGTAGCTTCGTCAACGAAAATGGCGACGTGGTACGCGGTGAGCTGCAACGCTTCTTCGCAGGTGACAAAACAGCAACTGGTCTTGGTGGCGGCTTTATGTACACCATGTGGGCTTTGCCAGCGGCTGCATTGGCGATGTATCACTGCGCGGCGCCAGAGAAAAAAGTCATGGTGGGTGGTTTGATGGCATCCGCTGCGTTCACCTCTTGGTTAACCGGTATTACTGAACCTGTCGAATTCACCTTCCTGTTTGTCGCACCGGTTCTGTACTTTGTGCACTGTGTACTGACAGGCATTGGCTTTGCTATCACGAACTACTTTGAAATCCTCCACAGCACCGATTTTGCCCACGGCGCGCTGCAGTTCTTCCTCTACTGGGGGCTGTCAGAGAATGCTGCGCTTTACGCCATCATTGGTCCTCTTTGGGCGGCGCTTTACTACTTCCTGTTCCGTTTCGCGATTACAGCGTTCGATTTGAAAACGCCGGGTCGCGAAGGGGAAACCGAAGCAGAAGCTGCGACATCCAATGTTGTTGGAGAAGAACTGGCTCACAACTTGGTGTTTGCTATGGGCGGCAAGAGCAATATCCAAAATGTGGATGCCTGTATCACCCGACTGCGTGTGAACCTGAAGGACATCAAGCAAGCCAATATCGACTCGATTAAAGCGCTGGGTGCTGTCGATGTGGTGGTGGTTGGTGACAATTTGCAGGCTATCTTTGGAACTCAATCTGACAACATAAAAACGGATATGACTGCGGTGCTCGGTTCTTCCTAATTCCCCCAGGAGGGTAGAGTGTCGCTCATATAGGGGCTGGCGAGCTCCTTCTGACTCTTGCGGTGCTTCGGCACCGCTTTTTTTGTTATTTCTCGCAATTTCAATGTTCACCACCGAAACGGAGTGGGATAATGCTCGCCGCTTTGTTCTTTTCATTTTTGGTGTGGAATGTTGTCTGAAAGACGCGCTTCTTTGATTTTGTTGTTTGCTACCGTGTTGGCGGCCTGGGGCTGGATTTTCTCTAAAGAGGCGATTCAAGGACTGCCCCCATTTGGTTTTGTTGGCCTTCGCTTTATTGCTGCATCCCTGTTTTTAGTTCCTTTCTGCCTAAAGGCATTCAAACGCTCAGAAAAGGCTGATCTTATCCGTGCGGGTGGGGTTGGAAGCATCCTCTCTTGTGCTCTGCTCTCATGGATTTATGCCATGTCCGTTAGCACCTCAATCGGTGAGGGTGCATTCATCATGAGCCTTTCCATGCTGTTTGTACCACCGATTGCTTGGTTGCTGTTTAAGCAAGCACCGCCGCGCATCTTCTGGGTGTCGATGCCTATCGCAGTGTGTGGTCTGGCACTGCTGTCACTTGGTGGTGTGGGTTGGCAGTTATCTGCAAGCCAAATCTGGTTCCTGCTGGCAGCTATCTGTCTGGCGATTCATTTCAATGCCAACAGCCGTTACGCCCAGCGTATTCCTGCGTTAGTACTGACCTGCGTGCAACTGTTTGTGACAGGTGTGGTGGCAACGATTGCGTCACTGCTCACGGAAACCTGGCCAGAACATGTGCCATCAAATATCTGGGTGTGGTTTGGGCTCAGCGTGCTTGTCGCGACCAGCCTACGTTATCTAATGCAAACCTTGGGGCAGAAAGGCGCGAGTGCAGCAAATGCGGCAATCATTATGATTCTGGAACCCGTTTGGACCGTGATTCTGAGTGTGGTGTGGTATCACGAAGCCATGCCTGCCCACAAGATTGCGGGCTGTTCGCTGATTTTGGCATCCTTGCTGATTTATCGTGGGGCGCAGCCGCTTCGTAACCTTATCCGTAGGAACACAAAAAGCGGCAGCTTGTAACCAATATAAGTAAACAAAGGCGACTTAATGTCGCCTTTTCCTTAACCATTATCCGGCGTGCAGTAAATCAACACCCGCTTTTCACTGTTTCCTCGCTTTTCGCAGTTATCGAAGACATTCACTTCTTTGGTGGAGTGAACAATAAAGGCCGGTTGGTTTAACCCTTCAATGGTAACGGCGAGCTCTCCCTGTGCCTTGCGCGCTTTTCCATCCGAATAATACTGAGCAGAAAAAGGTCTGTGCCCGACGTAATATAGGTCTGAAAATTGCGCTTCTGGCTGCTTTTGCCAAAGCGACATCAGCGAATTCTCGCCAGTTTTTCCGGTTACGCCGAGTGATAGTGCCGTGGCTGCTCCCATGATAAGTGCTGGCGTGATAAAGCCTGTTAGATAGACCTTTGACGTCAGCGGTTTTTCGCTCTGATAGGCAGCAATCAGAAGCGCAAAGGCAGGAATGCCTGGCATGACATAACTTGAAAGTATGTTCCCCGCGAAAGTGAACAGTAGCAATGGGGCGAGCATCCAGCACCACAGGAACTGGATATAGTTGTTAGAGATACTTTCTGAGCCGGCGCGAAAGCGACGGAAAAGCTGGTAGAAGAAAACGGGTGTCCAGGGAAGCGCTGCAAGAATGGCGAACAGCCAGATAGTGCCACGAGCTTCGTTGTGGGCAGTGCCGTAGAGATCGCCTTCCCAACCGGAAACCACGAACCGCATAAAATGCTCGCCAATCAGGAAGTAATTCAAAAAGCCCGGCGTTTGCCATTCGGCAATCAGGTACCAAGGCAGCGCAATGGCTAACATCAGCGGGAGTCCGCTTCTCCAAGGTAGCATTCGAAATGGTTGCAGCCATCGACCGCCAATACATATCCAAAGCCCCAGACTGATACCAACCAATACCAGCGTCAGTGGACCTTTTGCCAGTAAGCCAATGGCCAAACCAACGAAGAACAGGTAACCGGCAGTTTTGGATTGACGTTCCAGCGCTAGCCAATAACTGGCCATGGAGGTGGTAATACCTAATGTTAAGGCCGTGTCTGTCATTACAGCGCCAGAAATGACGATGAATATTGCACAGCTCGCCAAAACAGCGGCCGCCAGCGCAGCTTCAGAGCGTGATTTTCCTGCTTTTATGGCGAAAAGGTAAACCAACCCAATGATCCCCATACCGACTATGAGATGAGGGAGTCTCACTGCAAATTCGTTGTTGCCAAAAAGGGCAATGCCGCCTGCACTAAGCCATGTGAATAGTGGCGGCTTACCCCAAAAAGGCACGTCATAGTCGAACATCGGGGTCACCCAGTTTTGGGTTTCGAACATGATGCGCGCCATTTCACCATATCTTGCTTCTGTGGTGTCCATCAGAGGGTACATAGCAAGGGAAGCGAAACGGACAATCAAAGATACAGCGATCATGGCGATCGCCAATTGCCAAAGGCTTAAAGACGAAAGTTTGTTGAAGAGGGTTTTCATTGTGTTTTCTCAGTAACAGCTTTTGATGAATGTGTCGCGGGTGCGGTGAAATGGGTATCAACCAAATACAGGGGGCGCTGTTTGGATTCGATAAACAACCGGCCGATGTATTCACCCATCAGGCCAATGGAGAGCAGTTGAATGCTGCCAAGAATGAGCACGACTAAGATCATGCTTGGATACCCTGCCACAGGGTCGCCCCAGATAAGGGTTTTCAAGAGAACCACTCCCGCCATGGCAGCAGCGCCCAAAGCAGTGGCAACGCCTGCAAAAGTCGCAAGGCGCAGAGGTTTGGTGCTGAAAGAGGTAATGCCTTCCACGGCGAGATTAACCAGCTTGGAAGTATTCCATTTGGTTTGGCCTGCAAGACGAGGGTCGCGGTCAAACTGCAACACAGTGCGACGGAAACCTGGCCAGGCAAAAAGTCCTTTCATAAAGCGGGTACGCTCTGGCAGATCGTTGATGGTGTCGACGACACGGCGATCCAGTAGTCTGAAATCACCGACGTTTTCGGGGATTGGCACGTCACAAAGGCGGTTCAGCACCTTATAGAATATGGCCGCGGTGTAACGCTTAAATGCGCTTTCTCCCAACCTTTCACGGCGCTGCATATCGACAACGTCATAGCCTTGTTGCCATTGTTCGACCATGTCAGAGATGAGTTCCGGTGGGTCTTGTAAATCAGCATCCAGCAGCACAACGGCTTCACCCCGTGTGGCTTTGATGCCAGCAGACATAGCAGCTTCTTTACCAAAATTGCGGCTAAGGCGGATCAGGCTTATGTCGTGCAATTCAGATGACAGTTCCGACACCATTTTCGCGCTGTCATCACTGCTTCCGTCATCGATATAAATGATTTCGCAGTGAGCTCTCAGATTGTCGAGGGCGGCTACCACGCGGTCATGGCATGCCTGAATCACCGATTCTTCGTTGTAAAACGGGATCACGACTGAAATGAGTGGTGCTATCCGTTTGTCTGAAGCCGGTGAAATGTAGTGAATTACTGTCATCGTCGTCACTCCTTGCTATGTTGAAAGCAAGGTAAACGGCGAGCAGTGAAAAAAGCGTTATCGACTTTTTTTCTACATTTTTTATGTGAGAATGGCGGTGTAAATCAGCGACATGATGGTGAAGAATGAAAATTTTACTCGTTGAAGATCATGCAGATATTGCGGGTGTGATTTTTGATTACTTTGAGATTCTGGGGCATACCATGGATCATGCGTTGACAGGCTCTCAGGGATTGTCGCTGAGTTGTGAGCAGCATTACGACATCATTATCCTCGATGTGATGCTGCCAAAAATGGATGGAATGACGGTGTGCAAGAAGCTGAGGAAGGCGGGCGTTGATACACCGGTCTTGATGCTTACCGCCATGGGTGAGAACGACGATATTGTGTCTGGCTTTGATCATGGGGCGGACGACTATTTAGTGAAGCCCTTTGACTTGAAAGTTCTCGAAGCCCGTGTGAATGCTCTGCATCGTCGGCATTCTGGGGACGTTTCCGCCAAACGCTTAACCTTTGATGAACTGTCACTGGATTTGTCTTCCTTCACGGCAAGTCGTCGTGGCTGCCAATTCGTTCTTAACCCCTCGATGTTCACCTTATTGCGTCTTTTGATGAGCCGTGCCCCCAAAGTGGTGACTAAAGAAGAACTCATTACTGCGCTTTGGGGCGATGACGAACCGGAAGGAAATGTGCTTCGTAGCCATGTTTACCAGCTGCGAAACCTTATCGACAAACCGTTCGAGTATGGCTACATCCGTACCGTGCCGAAAGTGGGATACCAGATGGTGAAAAGTGAAGAGGATGCAGCGTGAGCAAGATTAAATCAGCCAAGCAACTTACTTTCACCTATTTCTCCGTTGTCGCTTTTGCCATTATCACTATCCACTTCACTGTTTTTGAAACCACGGTCGAGAACCTCGAGCATTTTACCGCTCAATACCGAATGGAGCAGATAGCGCAGGGCTTATCCCCTGAAATGCTCGACTCCGACACTGTGCCACTCAATGCGTTTACCACAGCTTATGTTGGATTCGATAACGTTCCGGAGAGTTTAACGGTTACGCGCGACTTGCCGCTGAATGTAGCAACCGAAATCTACAAACGTGGCTTAGCGCAAGCAACGGACTTTTTCATCATGAAGGTCAACGTTGAGCATCAAGGTATTTGGAAAGATGTGTACATCGTCAATTCAGACCCTATCTTTGAGCTCAGTGAAGATAAGGCGATGAAGTCGCAAACGAATCAGTTGCTGCTTTCTTTTGGGTTGCTCATCCTGAGCTTGCTGGTGGTCCTCAGGATCTCTGAACGCCTGACTTCGCCATTATCTTCACTGGTGCAACAGCTTCGCGATAAAACCAAAGGCGATGTTTCGCCGTTATCGCTGCCGGAAACGGGAAAAACCGTGGAGCTGGTGACCTTGACGGACAGCATTAACACCTATCAGGCACAGATTTCTGAAATGCTGGAACGCGAGCGAGCTTTTAACCGATTCGCGAGCCACGAATTGAGAACCCCTTTGATGGTGATGCAAGGCAGTCTGACATTACTTGAGCATTCCAACGATCCCGATTTTGTTGCCAAACAGCGGGTTCGCATGTCGAACGCTGTAGAAGCCATGCAGGAATATGTGGAGACGCTGCTTTCGTTGACGCGGGACAGTCACGATGAGGTGGAGCCATGGGAACTCACCAAAGCCGAAATTGAAAAGTTGGCTGAACACTTCACGACCTTGCTGGAAGGAAACAAAGTGACTGTTGAGGTTGTAGAAGAAAAAGCGCCGACGCTGATGGTGTCACGTAAGCTTGTCGGCATCCTCATCGGCAACCTGATAAAAAATGCCTTCACATATACCACTGAAGGGAAAGTCACCATTACGCTGACGGAAGACAGTGTTCAGGTGGCAGATAGTGGGATTGGCCTGCAAAGTTCTGGTCAGGTGCCACAAGGCTATGGTCTTGGGCTTGTGATTGCCAACGAAATTGCCCGCAAACATCACTGGCAAATTTCGTTGGATGACAATGAAATGGGCGGCTGCACAGCGCAAGTTATCGGGTTGTCTCGAACATAGCTTTATGCTCGATTAGATTGCCTCAGGAAATGGTAATTCTGTGGGTTTCCTTTCCGTTGCCTGCAACACCAAGCAAATCATGATAAGTGCCATGCCCACCCAGCCAATAGGCGCGATGACCTCACCGACGATCAACACCGCGAAACAGGCTGCGACGACAGGTTCAAACAGCGTCAACAAGGTGGCTTTGCTGGCGTCAACGTGACGAAGTCCAAACCCGAAAGCGAGGTAGCCAATAAACATGGGGACCAACGCCATATAGAGTGAGACGTTGGCATTGTTCCAACTAGAGAAAAGGTTGTCACCAGTGAAGAGCAAGGTCGGCAGTAGTAGTAATGCACCCAAGCCAAAAATCGCCGCCATGGCTGAATCAGATTTTACGCCAGTATCGATCAGTTGTTTTGCTACCCACGCATAGGTTGCGTAGGAAAGACCCGCCACTAGACCCAGTAACACACCGAGCAATTTCTGGCTGTCGTCAGAAGAAACGGCAGCGTGACCTGATTCCGCAAACGTCAGCATGACGATACCGACAGTACCAAGTAAAAAGCTCATCACCCAACGGAGACTTACTATATTGGCTTTGCCGAAAAGACGGTTGATGACGACCGTCATAAAAGGGGCGCTGGCAATCGACACCACAGTACCCACAGCGACACCAGCCATGCGCA
The DNA here is from genome assembly GCF_000333895.2 of Grimontia indica. Lineage (GTDB taxonomy): Bacteria > Pseudomonadota > Gammaproteobacteria > Enterobacterales > Vibrionaceae > Enterovibrio > Enterovibrio indicus. The sequence goes on from NZ_ANFM02000046.1 coordinate 46,319, forward strand.
TAGAAGAGTAAAAGGCGAGGGGATAGATCGCCAGTGCGACAACGCCAATGATCAATGGAGAGCGAGACTGGAGAATCTGAGGCAAGTCTGCCTTAAGAGGTTTTCTTGCCAAGAACGCCAGCAATAAACCACTTACCCCCATAGAAAAAGCCCCAATACCCAAAGGGCTAATGTCTGGCGCAAACGCTGCTGCGGTCCCGGTCGTACCCCAGAGAATCGAGGAAAACAGAATGGCCAGACTGCCTTGAAGTGAGCGGTCCATATTCAGGAAGATGCCTTTCATTGTTCAATCATCCACTGCAAATTGTTCGAATGAAAACAAGGATAGTGTTGGTTTGGCTAATTAACTTTGCTGAAAGGACGTTTCTTGCCGCTAAAAGGGCGCTTTATTCCCTGTTGCCGGCGAAGACTCTGGGTGACATGCTGAAGTGCGCGGAAAAGCGGCGGCTGAATGCAGAAAGATCCCCATAGCCGACCCGCTCAGCGACTAATTGTACGGGCAAGTCTGTATGTGTCAGCAAGGCTTTGGCTTTTTCCATGCGTTGTAAGGTGATGTATTGAAAAGCGCTCATGCCTAACATCTCCTTGAATCGCTTTTTAAATTGGGTAGGGCTCAAGCAGGCAATCGCAGCCAGAGATTCTATTGAAAGCTCTGAATCCAGGTGCTCGACAATGTGTGACTGGACATCGCGGATTCGGGGATCGGGCACTTCGTTGTTCTCCTGCTGTGCGAGTAATCGAGAGAAAACATCAAATACCGCGCCTTCCAGCAAATCATCTACCTCATGTTCCAACTGTTTTTCCACGAAATAGAGGTAGCTCAATAAGGGAGCGCTGATGGAAAACACCGCGAAGTCGGGTGTTGTGATGTTTTTCGGCAGCTCAGCCATGTCCGCCACGATAAACCGAGCAGCTTCATTGGCGCGGAAGTGATGAAAAGTACCAGCTTGAATCACCACGCACTCACCAACGCTGACCCCACCGGAATAGTTATCAAGCTCAATTTGGATGGTGCCTTGAAGAGGCAATACCAGTTGATGATAGTCATGTGCGTGACCTTGTCGCTGGCGGGTATAGGCGCGAATGCTGAGGCTGTTCTCCATGATTTCCGTGTCATCCTTGAGCGGGAAAATGCGTTGCGATGACACCGACAGTAAGACAAAAACCAATGCGCCGCAAACCATCCATTTGAAATCCAAAAGGTGGACGCAATACAAATAAGGCGGCCAGAGCCGCCTTAAACGTGAGTTAAACGGAGCGCTTAAACCAGCTCGCAACCTGTCACGAAGTCGATGCAGTTTGCGTCGAAACAGCCCCAAACATTGTTCACCTGAACAGACGTACCGTCGCAGAAATCCAGGGTGATGCAACCGCCGGATTTAGTGATGTTGATTTGGTGAATAGAGGTAGCGAGTGAATCATCAACCTGGATTTTGTCATCCCAGCAATTGAAGTCGGTGATTTTGTCGCAGCCGTCATGGGCATCAAAGTAGAAGGTATCTTTACCGCAATTACCTGTGAGAATATCATTGCCCTGACCACCGGCGATCAGGTCATTACCCCAACCGCCATCGAGTTTGTCGTTACCGCAGCCACCGTCAAGGATGTCATTGCCACAGTCTCCGTCCAACTTATCGTCACCATTTCCGCCAACCAGCTTATCGTGTCCCCAGCCGCCATTCAGGTAGTCGTTGTGGTCGCCACCGTGTAGATAGTCGTTATCGCAACCACCGAACAGTTCGTCACATCCAGCGCCACCGAATAACTGATCATCGCCATAGTAACCGACCAACTTGTCATTACCGTTGCCGCCTTTCATGACATCATTGCCGCAACCACCATCAAGATAGTCATGACCGTCGCCACCGAAGAGAGTATCGTGTCCATCGCCCCCCCAAAGTTTATCGTCGCCACAACCGCCCTGGAGGAAATCGTTACCCCATTCGCCCTTTAAGGTATCGTTACCATTTCCGCCATAAAGCGCATCATCATCACAACCTCCGTAAATCAGGTCGTGTCCATCGCCACCCTGAATGGTGTCGCAACCATTGCCGCCCTCTAGTTTGTCATCACCACAACCACCCTCAATCCAGTCGTTTCCGTTACCACCTTTGATGTGATCACTACTGCCGCTGCCAATGATTTTGTCATGACCGTCGCCACCGTCGATAAGACATTCATTACCATAAGCAACGATGTAGTCATTGCCGCCCTTGCCGTAAATCCAGTCTACGTTGCAGTTGCTGATGATGGTGTCAGCACAGGTAGATCCATATATGGCTGTCATTATCTATATCCTTCTATTTACATTATTGACGTTGTTTGTGCCCAAATGCATGAAAGGCCATACCAATATGACTGGCTTAATGGGCATTGGTGTGTGTCGGAGATAAGAATTATCCTGCTGAATAAAAAGGCAATATGAGATTCTCAGGGCTGGGTTGTCACTTGTCGGCAGGCTTAGAGTTGTCTAGCTTTACAGTCATTTGTGGGGAGTAGACACATATAAAGTGTGGGGTGACACAGCAGTCTTACTAACGCAATGTTTTTATTAACAAATTCATGCATTTCTAGTTCAAAGTACCACAAACAGCTGTGAAATGTGATGCACACCGCTATTGGTTGTCACAAAACTGTCGATTTACCGTATTGCTTCTTCTTTAATCAATATATTTTGTGTGGACTATTCATCAGCCTTTACGCCAACTTTTAAGAAGGCATAGAGGGATCATCCAAGGACAGAGATCAGGAGTAACCCATGCAAAATACCTTTGAACACGCGCAGCCAGATGCGCAGGGATATTTTGGGGAGTATGGCGGCAGTTTTATTCCGCCTAAGTTGGAATCCATCATGATTGAAATTGCAGCTGCCTATGAAGAATGTCGCAAGGATCCTGCCTTTAAAACCGAACTGGCTCGGCTTTATAAGCATTTTGTCGGTCGTCCAAGCCCTATTTTTCACGCTGAGAACCTTTCCGCCAAATACGGCACCAACATCTATTTGAAGCGTGAAGATCTCAACCATACTGGCGCACACAAAATTAACCACTGTTTGGGTGAAGCTTTACTGGCCAAAAAATTGGGTAAGAAGAAGTTGATTGCCGAAACAGGCGCGGGTCAACACGGCGTAGCGCTGGCAACGGCTGCCGCATTGGTAGGGTTGGAATGTGACATCTACATGGGTGAAGTCGATATTCGCAAAGAGCATCCGAATGTCGTCCGTATGCGCATCCTTGGCGCGAACGTGATTCCCGCTACCCATGGCCGCAAGACTCTGAAAGAGGCGGTAGATGCTGCGTTTGAAGCGTACATGAAAGATCCAATCAGCCAGATTTACGCCATTGGCTCTGTAGTGGGGCCTCATCCATTCCCGATGATGGTGCGCGACTTTCAATCCATCATCGGCAATGAAGCCAAAGTGCAGTTCAAAGAGATGACAGGTGGCTTACCCGATAATCTCGTCGCCTGTGTAGGCGGGGGTTCCAATGCGATGGGCCTGTTTACCGCTTTTCTGGAAGATGAAGAAGTGGCCATTCATGGCGCAGAGCCGGCAGGTCGTTCGCTGAATGTGGAAGGAGAGCATGCGGCAACCTTGACCCTTGGTGAACCTGGCATCATGCACGGGTTCAAGTCATATATGTTGAAAGACAAAGATGGCGAACCGCAGGAAGTGTATTCCGTAGCGAGCGGATTGGATTACCCATCGGTAGGTCCGCAGCACAGCTACCTGAAAGACTTGGGGCGTGTAAATTACGGCACGGTGAGCGACGATGAAGCAATTGACGCTTTCTTTGAATTGTCGCGTTTGGAAGGGATCATCCCTGCCATCGAATCCTCCCATGCCGTGGCCTATGCGTTGAAGCTGGCGAAACAGGGAGAGAAAGGCTCAATCCTGATTAACCTTTCTGGCCGGGGCGACAAAGACATCGACTTTGTGGTGGAAAACTACGGTAAAGACTACGGTATTGAATCGCTGATTTAATGTGATTGATCAGAATGAGAAACGCCCGCGACTATCGCGGGCGTTTTTTTGTGTGGGTGCAACAAGCCACCTGCATGGCAAGGGATAGGTGGCCTGTTGCGAACTCTGCGTGGATAGATATCTAAGCAGAGTGCACAGCAAGCTGTACGTCTATGATAGTGAGCGGCTAACTGACTGAATACAATGAATTGTTACTAAAGTCAGACAAAATTGGCGCATCCAGAGAACAAAAGCTAATGATTTTGTGTCAGGATTTGGTTCTTTTTTGGTTAATTGGTGTTGAATTTTGTATACCTGTTTGTATTGATATGAAGACAGTTGATAGCCGCAAGATGCATATTCGATCCCGCGCTTATCAGTTCCATCGATCCTGACGTTTCACTTCATTTTCGAAATTGGATGAAAAAGCCTTCATCTTTGCCTGAAGCAAGGCTTGCCTTCCATCTAGGGTTCTTGTGTAAATCAGTTCGGAAAGGCTGACGTGCTGACACCACGCCTTATAGAAGATCATTGCAGTCTCTTTCTTTGCACCAAACCGAAGAGGAACAGCATGGTAATCGTCGCGCTTGGTGCCTAGAAATTTGCCTTCCCGAATCACCAAATACCTTGGGTTATCGATCGGCGAAAGAATCTCATGCATGCAATCGGCGAATATCGAAGACTCATAGAAACTGCAGCCAGACAGGGAGAGATAAAATTGCCCATCTGCTGTTTCATAGACATTGACTTTCATTCTGCGGATAGAGGTTTCTACAAATCCTGCCTGAAAAAGCGCTTCTGCCAGTGCCACACCCATTTGTTTGAGTGCTCCATCTACGGGCAAGAAACGTAGCAAGGTTTTGGTGGTCGCGACGGTTTGCGGAAATTTGTATATAAGGGTGGCAGTGAGTGCCATAGCCAGCAGTAACAATACGTTGCTAGAGCTTTGGAATAAGTGCACCGTCCAAAAAAAGGTGCCGGACAAGGCGATCAACAGCTGTGAAAATAAATAGCGCCAGCTGTTTTTTAGCATGTATCCACGGAGCGCCTGAATTTGTGGTGTTTTGACTGATGGTAATACCCGCGCAGAGCCTTCAACAGTTAGCGCCTTCTTCCAGCGCTCACCCGCGCGTTCAATATCTTTAAAGCGCTGGGTCATTTGCGAGTTGTTGGCAAAAATCGGCGAGGTCCCTTTTTGGACATAATCATGCTCCAGCCATCTGGCTGCCATACGATCAAAGCCACTTTCAATGGAATCGTCTTTCTCAGATAACCCGACAAAGGTATCGAAACGTCGTTTGAGACTGTCATAGTCTGACCAACCGGAAAAAGCCTTTACGTTGATGGCGGCAAGATGCCAAATCGAACTGATTTTATCCGGCGCGCTCTTGTCGATACGGATAGCCCGCCCGCGCATTTGATTGGTGAGCATAAACGAACCGACTGAACTGGCGAGGATCAACGAATTGATTGCAGGTGCATCCCAACCTTCGCCCAACAGCGAACGTGTGCCGACAAGCACCTTGAGCTTGCCTTCCATCAGCAGCGCGGTAAAAGCGATGGTCAGTTGGTTTAGTGGTGCAGTCACCTTCAGATATTGCCCCTCATTACCCATGGCTTGGGTTTTGACTTTGTCATGACCAATATGCGCGATGAGGTCGGGCAATAGTGGAGTGGGGACAATACTCAGGCGACCTGTCAGCAAGCCCACCTCCTCACGAATGGGTGAGTCTGAGGTGATGGTTTTAAACACGGGCCAAGCGCCGAGATTGGTCTCTCCAGCATCGATTTCTGATGTCAGGTTTTCGTCGCGGATATAGTCAGTCAAAAAGACCTGCCGCAAGGATTCTCCACGTTTTTTAAGTTCAAGGTGATGAATCTTGCTGCAGGCCTCTACCTTGGCGCTGCTTAACGCAAGCGATCGCTCATTGCGACGTGAACGCTCAAGTGATAATTCGCGTTTGTAGAGGAGCTCGTTGGCTCTGAGCTGTTTCTTTAAATCATCGATAAATGACAGATGCTCTTCGCCATGCTGGAAGGTATTGGAGAAGAGCACCGTTTCAATTAATACCTGCCACCAATGTCGGCCAAGCTCTGGAATATCAGTGGCTGTAAGGTCCAACAGTGTTTTCAACTGCGCGTCGAGGGGCAGATTTTTGGCTTTCAGAAAACTCAGCAATGCGATGGCGATTTCGGGTTGCTTGATCACTGCCAGCTCAAACTCGCCTTCACCCAACCAGGGGTGGGCAAGCACGACGGCTTCGAAGGTTGGGTTGCCGAAAAGTGATTGGCAAAGAGTAGACACCTGCTGATCATATTCTTCGATCTGTTTGCTTTCTTTTTGGGTCGCATTGCAGGCCCAGACATAATCCTGATGGGCGCAGAGTGTGCCGGCTTTCACCAATTCGGGGACTGAGATTTCCTCATCAATCGGGCCGCATAGCTGTTCGTATCGCGTCCATTCATGACCTTGTGCATCATAAGGAGGCGTTGCAGTCAGGGAGACCAGCGTAATGTCGGGGATTTCCTGACACACTTTTTCGAGTGCTCGCCACCACTCATTGCGAAGGTGATGGGCTTCGTCGAGGATCAGGACTTTAATCTTGTGGGTTTGCAGAAGCTGAATAAAGCAGTCAACTTCTTCGCCTTCAAGTCCATCGTCATCTTCAAGCGTCGCGGCTTCGTCATCTTCACTGTCCAACACGTCAGAGAGCTTGGTATGCAAAGCCTGATAGGTGATGGAAGTGAGCGTCTTTGGCTCTGTAATAGAATTGCTGACCCAAGGTAATGCCTGTACCGAATCGGTGTCGCAAAAATCTTTAAGACGGTCAATCCATTGGTCGCGTATCACGCGGGTTGGGGAGAGCACCAAAGTCGGTTTCCCCAATAGGCGGAACACCTCCAACCCCAAGGTGGTTTTGCCAGCGCCAGGCGCAGCGACGATGTGCAGTCGTTGATCGTTGAGATGCTCATGAATGGTATCGAGCACGCGGGATTGATAGGGACGCCAGGGGTAGCAAAACGACATAGATTTGAACGGCATGGATTCCTTTCCTGAAAAGCCTCAAAGTCATCGAGATGTTAACCCAACTATCTCCTATTCTGCTAAACAGAGGTGTAAAAGTGAGCTTCTCAAGACTCAACTTGTTGTCCATTCTAACGATGCATGTCATGCATCCTCTTCTCAATCTGCTAATCATGACTCTTTGGGGACATGAACAACGCGTTGAGGGAAAGGAATTGTAATGCCTTTCTCATCAAATTTTACCTTCACTTCTCTGGTGACATCCCACATGACATCCCAATAGTTTTCGGTTCTTACCCAAGGGCGCACGATGAAATCTACTGAAGAATCGCTCAATTTTTCCAATTTAATAATTGTTTCTGGCGAACGGAGGACAGCAGGATGGCCGTCGACGATTTCTCTTAATGTTCTCTCAATAAGAGAGATTGAATCACCATAACTAGCGCTAAAAACCATATCAATACGCCGTATTTTTTCATGAGTCATATTTTTAATGACGTTACTCCAAATCTTTTGATTAGGAATGATAATGATTTGGTTGTCGAATGTTCGAATTGTAGCGTTGACCAAACTCATGTGGCTGACTTTTCCCTCCACACCGCCGGCCATCACATAATCACTGACGTCAAAAGGCCTATAAATAAGCAGCATAATCCCAGCAGCAAAATTGGCTAGAACGTCCTGCAGAGCAAAGCCGATGATAATACTGGCTATACCAAAACCGGTAAGTATGGGCATTACATCGAATCCCAACTGAGATATCGCAAAAATGATGCCTAAAGTAATAACCGATCTTCCAGCAAGAAGGGTAATGAAATCCTGCATGAGTTTTGGCATGTCAAACGCTTCGGAAGTCACTAATTTTCTGGAGAAGTATCTTGCAGAGCGATATAGCTGAATCGTTACTAGGCCAATAACAATCAGCATCATGAACTGAATAAAATAGCGGGGGAGGCTTTTCGATATGAGAACGACCAACTTGTCTTTCCATAACACTGAAAGTTTGTAGATGGCGGCTTTCGAGAACAATCCACTATCAAGAATACCTGTGGTCTCGAAATGAAGTACTTGGAACTCTGAAGTGTCAATATTAAGTTGGTTGGCTAACTTGATCATGTTGAGTAGGCTATTGGCATTAAATTCGATTCGCTTTTCGATGGTAAGCCTATCTATTTCTGCAGCGGTTCGGTCCGAACCCGACGATGCAGATTCAAAATAACGATTTAAAGTTTGATTCTTTATGAGATAGTGGATTGTTTCTTCAATTTGAATGAGTCTTTTTTCTATAATATCTTTAAATCTGTTAAGCTCTGATGATATATCAATGCCGACTTCTTTGAGCTAAATTAAGTTTTGTAGCTCTTCCTCAAAAACCAAATCTAATTTATCTACAAAGTCACGATACTCCCCAATCATCTTTAGCTTTTCTTTATTTTCTGCATCATAGATTTCATCTGCGATTTCGTTGAGAACCTTAGGTATCTCAATGATGATTCATATGCTTCGATTATGCATTGGCAATGCCTATGCTCTCTGTGAAGTGTGATTTGGTTCAGAATTTTTTTTGATTGAAAAGTGCTTATATATAAAGGGTGATGTTTTTGGATGGTGAGTCTTATTTATATTACATATCAACCCATTGAAAATCATACACATTGTAGAGGGTTATTCGGCTACTGCCGCATTTCGTCAGTTAGGTTTATTATTAGGAGAATAAATATGAAAAAGGAACTTCTAGCAGTATCTCTAGTAGTTGCTATGTCAGGTTGTGCTCAACAAACGTTTGTTGTCAATGGGAATGATGGAACTTTGGAAGATGAACAGATGCAAAGCTTTTTTGTATCTGGTATTGGCCAAAAGAAAACAGTTGATGCAGCTTCCGTATGCGGTGGTGCAGAAAATGTAGCTAAAGTGGAAGTTCAACAAACCTTCTTAGATGGTGCTTTGGGCTTTGTCACTTTTGGTATTTATACCCCTCGTGATGCCAGAGTTTTTTGTAAATAGTATTGTTTAAAGGACTTGCTGGATTGGCAAGTCCTTAAACTCTATCAATTGGATAATATGCTGTTTTTTTGTTTGGGATTCGGCCCATAAAGGTTGTCGCCCTCCTCGCTGTCTCTGGTGTGAAAATACAGCAAGACGAGCGAGCCAACGATTGGTATCAATGCAAGCAATGCCCACCATCCATTCTTTCCTATGTCGTGAAGTCTTCTAACTGAAACTGCAAATGCAGGTATTGCAATAAACAGTGAGTAAATCATATGTATATCGACATGTGGTATGTGGACCGCCTTCTGTAGAATAGAAATTAAGATAAAAATGATGATGTTGATTAGAAGGAACATCCAATACTCTTTTCTACGCGCTCTCCCTGAAAAATCAGCAAAGTTTCTTATAGCATAAATATACCAAGACATACTGCACTCCTATCTTGCTTATGAGTTTCTATCATAGAGGCTAAATTCACCACTATATAATGGGATGGATAACTATAATAATTAATAAGGTAAAAAAGAGTTATGGCAAGGTGGTGTGGTATTTGTTTGACGAGTTTTTGATAAATTGAAATGAATGCTTTGGATGTGAGAAAGTAATTTTCATTCTAACTTAATGCTCTTATTTAATAATGTAATTCTGTTATTCATTGTTAAATTAAATTTAAAATGACTATTAAAGATTCTCAGTTCCAGCGATCCTAACGTTTGACCTCGTTTTCGAAGTTTTACGAAAAAGCACTCATCTTTGCCTTCAGCAAGGCTTGCCTGCCTTCTAGGGATCTCGTTTAAATCAGTTCGGAAAGGCTGACAAAGGTATCGAATCGTCGTTTGAGATTGTAGTAGCCAGACCAACCGGGAAAGGGGAGCTGGGTTAGGATATCGCCACAATTCGAATGCTTTCTCCAATCTGCAGGAAATGAAAAGCCCGCAGAAGCGGGCTTTGAGAGCAATTTCTGAGTCAGCTTATTGTTCCAGTTTGATGTTCCTGATGCGGTAAACCACACCAGCTTGCGATGCATTCCAGTCAGACAGCGTTGCAAACGGCGTGTTGACCTTGGTGATGTCTAGCGCGCCCGTGTTTAGTTCAGCAACCGGAACCATCACTGAGTGCCATTGACCAGTAGCCAGACTGCCCAGTGGGTAATCGTTACCAGACCCTGCCGTTGACTCCATTTTCACAACAACCTCTTCGGTTTGCGTTTCACCTGAATTCGCAGGCTCACCATAGGTTTCGATGTAAATATCGAACGTCAGGTTGCCCGACAGGAAGTTGGAAAGGTTCAGTGTTTTACCTTTCACCAATACCAAACCTTTGTAGAACTCTGGACTGCTTGCATCGTAAGTGACTGTGAACTCATCAGACGGATCATTGCCTGTCACCACAAGGTGGTCAGTGAGGTTTTCCCATGTGTCTGTGCGTGCTTGCCAGGTTGTGATATTTGGTTCCCACGTTTCCCATACATCGACGCTATCGCCTTCAAGCGGCGGTTCTACCGGCACTTTCAGCTCTTCACAGGTAATGGCGTCTTCTGCTGCATCCAGACTACGTGGCACATAGCGAACCTCACCCAGATTGAACTCAACTTCCTCGTCTGCATAAATCAGGAATGGGGTATTGAGGATCTGGAAGGCCATGCCTTCGTCAGCAAAACATTGCAGCGGGATCTTTATGGTCGTCCACTTGGTTTCGTCCTGGCCACTTGGCGCTGGCAATACTTTGTGGATAGGTACTTGACCCAGACACGGCCACTCACAGTGAGTTGCGAGAATCATGCTTTGCGGCGCGGTGGATTTCATGTCGATATCAAATTGAAGCGTCGCATCCGCATTCAGATAGCTTTGCTTATCGACAACCTGCTCATCCGCAGTCTGCATGTAAACCTGCGCTGGTGCTTCACCCGTGAACTTCACATTGATCGCATCCTGCTGGTGGAGGTGATCAATCGGCGTGGTGGTGATTGAGCCAATCGTGGTTGGTGTACCGTTAGACACTGTCACGCCGACCCAGCCATTCGATGAGCCTGCAATGCGAGGAGTAAACTCGTCATCGGCTGAACGACCAAAGATTTCCAGATTGGTGGTCGCAATACCGTCATCTGGTGCATCCAGACCACAACCGTATTCCCGCGGATCAAGTGGCAGATTATCCAAGTCGATATTCAGCTTGCTGCTTTTCTTCTTGTTGTAAGAAAGGCCATAGCCGTACGCGAACAGCGGTGCGTGGTCGCCATCGATATTTTGTTCCATCTCCGGTGTTTCATAATTCACCAGATTGGGTGCTTTGCGATTGATGGTGGTGGAGCATTTGGTGTTTGGCCATGAGAAAGAAAGACGACCGCGGAAGTCTTTGTCATCAACACCAAAGAGAACGTCAGTAATACCACCTGCTTCTGTGCCAGGCAGCCATGCTGCAACAAAGGCATCGGAGTGATTGATCTCTTCATTCACATAAAGCGGACGACCTGAGAAGAACACAGTGACGACGTTGAAACCTTTCTCTTTAAGGGATTTGATCAGACGGAGATCTGCCCCATAGGACGATTTCAAGGTCGCGTATTCCAGCGTTTTGGTTTTGTTGATGTCACCAAACATCTCTGCGTAGGCATCTTCCCCGATCACTACGACAGCGGTGGCATCCTGAGGTGCAGCATCAACATCGGTGAAAATGTTCTCTTCACCGACCTGCGCCTGCATCGCCATTAGCATGGTGGTTGCGCCAGGGAAGTCACGCTCAAGCGTATTCTCTGTGCCTTGCCAGGTGAGAGACCAACCGCCGGTTTGTTTCTGTATATCGCTGGCTGCACTGCCGACCACCAGATATTGTTTTTGGGTAGACAGAGGCAGGGCATTGTCTTTGTTCTTTAGCAGAACCAAAGATTGGCTAACGGCTTTTCGCGCCAGTTCACGGTGCGAGTCCGAGCCCAGAATGTCCTGTTTACCTGCAAGACGACGTTTGGTTGGCTGAGGCTTCTCCCAAAGGCCTGCGCGCATTTTCACGCGAAGAATACGGGTGACTGCATCATCAATGCGGCTCATTGGAATGGTGCCGTCATTCACCTGATCGATCACATTGCGGTAGAAGGCCTGCCAATCCTTACGGGCTGTCACCATAAAGATGTCGTTACCGGCGAGCACTGCCTGAGGACAGTTGCCTGCGGTACAGCCGTTGATTTCACTGTGACCATTCCAGTCGGTGACAACCAGGCCGTCAAAGCCCATTTTGTCTTTCAGCACGTCGTTAACGATGTACTTACTGCCGTGGAGCTTTTTATTGTAGTTGTCGGTGCCCATCACGTCGTAGTTGGCTTCGTTGTGCCAAGAGTTAAACGACGTCATGACCACTTGCGCACCAGCATCCAGGCCCGAGAAGTAGCCCGTTGCATGAATATTACGAAGGTACTCTTCGCTATATTCATTCTTGCCACGGTCAACTCCGTCCGTGGTGCCGCCATCGCCCAGCCAGTGTTTCACGTTAGAAATCACGTGGCGCTGGCTTTTCAATCCTTTCTCTCCACCTTGAAGACCTTCAACCATTTTTCCTGCGTATTGGTAGACGATTTCAGGGTCTTCTGAATAGCCTTCATAAACACGCCCCCAGCGATAATCGCGAGGCGTGGCGACGGTGGGAGCGAATGTCCAGTCAAGGCCGGTTGCGGCGACTTCACGAGCCGTGGCTTTACCGATTTGTTTGATCAGTTTTGGGTTGTTGGCCGCACCTAAACCGATGTTGTGTGGGAAGACGGTGGCTTTGAAAACATTGTTATGGCCGTGGACAGCATCGGTTGCCCACATGAAAGGAATACGGAAACCACGGTCTGCGTAAGCTTCTTCAAGCGCGAGGTAGTACTTATCTGATTCGTTTGCCCAATCTTGGGCTGTGGCGTATTTGTTGCCGTCAGGCCAGCCGCCACCGCCATTGAGAAGAGAACCCAGTTTGTATTCTTTCGCTTCTTCAGGGGTAACACTGCGAAGGTCGGGTTGGATCATCTGTCCGACTTTTTCTTCCAGCGTCATTTGCGCGAGAATTTCCGCGACTCGGCTTTCTATTTCCGGGTCTTTTTTGATTGCGCTGTTGATCTGAGGCCAATCCGGGTAGTAAGGGACTTTCGATTCAAGAAAGCACCCCGACAGAATGGCCAGTGACGTTACTCCTGACACTATGATTTTTCCTTTGAGCATAGAGCCCCTCCGAGGGTAGTCAGTTCTATTTAGACTGCGTGCTCACTATCTTGCTGGCATATGAAAGCGCTTTCTTTGAATGCAAGATAACTCCCTCGAGCACACTAACTCCTGAGACATTGAGTGTTCAGGAAGCTAGGCATGGTAGGGGCTTTTTCTAATGTTAAACATAGCAAATAAACAAATATCTTAACGCATTTGGCTTTAGCAACACTTTCTCAGATGGTGGAAAAACGTTGTTAAATTGACTGTTACGCATCTCGTTGACGCATATGAAAAAGTTGGAATCGGGTAGAAGCAAAAAAGAAGCCCAGCAAATGCCGGGCGATCTTACTTAGGGGGATTTTCTTAGGTGTGATTAGGGTCAACAGCCCCTAGTTATAGGCGCGGGCAAATAAGCCTTCGCAGCTCGCCTGATAGTCGCCAACGTACGCCGGGATAAATACGGATTCGCCCTTACTCAAAGTGACACTGTCACCATTCGAGTGGGTAAGAGTCAGTGGTGCATCTACAGCAATCAGGATTTCAGCGCTATGAGTGCTCAGCACTTCATTCAAGGTGTTGCGGTAAACACTGAATTTGAAATCCGGAACTGGAATTGGGTAGTGCTGCGCATTGCCCTCAACGCGTGGCACCAGCAGGATAGTATCTTCTGGCATTGGCAAGCATCGGGTGCAGGAAATCAGTTCCGGTACATCCATGTGTTTTGGTGTCAGACCTGCGCGAAGCACGTTGTCTGAGTTCGCCATGATTTCCAAGCCCGTCCCTTTGATATATGCATGCGGCGTGCAGGCATCAAGGAACATCGCTTCGCCCGGCTGAAGAGTCAGCGTATTCAGGATCAGTGGCGAGAACAGGCCAATATCGCCAGGGTATTGCTCAGACAGCGTCAACAGCAATGCAAACAATTCATCAGTTTGGTTTGCATCTGCATAGGTCAGTAGTTTAGATACCGCTGCGTCTTTGGCTTCGCCTTCCAGAGAAAGCAGCGCACCGAAGAAATCACTCAGACCTTGTTCGCTTTGGTTGTCTTGCAATGCACTTACCAGTGATGCCAACTCTTCAATGTTGAGTTGGTGGAAAAAGCCCAGAATATCGCTGTAGTCGCGGAAGCCGTTCATCGCCGTGTAATCAGTCAGCGCGAAAACCAACTCCGGTTTGTGGTTAGGGTCTTTGTAGTTTCTAAAGCTCGCTGACAGGGGAATACCTGCCGCTTCTTCTTTTGCAAAACCGGCTTCCGCCTGCGCTTTGCTAGGGTGAACCTGTACCGACAGCGCTTTTTCAGCACACAGCACTTTGAACAGGTAAGGCAGTTCACCAAATTGTTGGGTAGTGGATGCGCCCAGAATGTTTTCCATGTCTGAGCTGATGAAATCTGACAGCAGGGTTTCTTTTTTATCGACAGCAATTTTTGAACAGCCATTTGGGTGAGCACCCATCCAGATTTCCGCTTGCGGTTTGTTCTCTGGGTTTGGCATATCAAACAGTTCAGTCAGCGAAGTGTGACTGCCCCAGGCATAGTCCTGGATAACGTTTTTCAGAGGAAAAAATTGAGTTGTCATTGTTCTTCTTTAAGCCTTCGAAATCTGGCAAGGAGTCTATCAAATTATGACTGTGCGTAGCTGATTTCACGCAAATAAAACGCTCCCCTTAGGGAGCGTTCTTCGCAAGATTAAGCTGTTGCTACTTCGTTTTGCGCTTTCGCCTGACGCATTTTCTTCAGGGATACTGCAACCAGCGCGGTCACCACTGCACCCGCTGCCATACATGCCAGAGCAAGTACAGGTTTGTTCATTGCACCCAGAAGGGCAACTACTGGACCACCGTGAGCCACGCTGTTAGTGATACCGAAGGAGAAGGCCATTACCGCAGCAACCATTGAGCCGATAACGTTCGCAGGAATCACTGACATTGGGTCTTGTGCTGCGAAAGGAATCGCACCTTCAGAGATACCCACCAGACCCATGGCACCGGAAGCTTTACCCGCTTCTATTTCAGACTGTTCGAAGATGTTGAACTTGCGGCCAATAACCGTAGCCAGCGCCATACCTAGAGGAGCAACAGGAATCGCACATGCCATCGCACCCATGAACTGTGTTTGACCGCTTGCAATCATGCCGACAGAGAACAGGAATGCCACTTTGTTGAATGGACCGCCCATGTCGAAGCCAGCCATACCACCCAGCACAATACCCAGCAGGATAACGTTACCTGTGCTCATGTTGGTCAGCATAGTATTCAGGCCTTCCATCAGTCCCGCGATTGGCGCGCCGATAACGAAGATGAACAGACCAGCAATGAACAGAGAACCTGTGATTGGTGCAATCATGATTGGCACCAATGGCTGGATAAACTTGTGATAGTTACGGGTAGCTACCCATTTCACGAAGTAACCCACCAGCAGACCTGCAACGATAGCACCGATGAAGCCTGTACCTGCTTCTGCGCCATAGAACGAACCGTTGTTGGCAATCCAGCCACCAATCAGGCCAGGAGCCAGACCTGGACGGTCAGCAATCGCGTAAGCAATGTAACCGGCAAGGATTGGGATCATCAGGGTGAAGGCAACCACGCCCACATCCAACACTTTGTTCCACATGCTGCCAGGAGGGATCGCCATGCCTGCTTCGGTAGGCTGACCACCAATTGCCAGTGCCAGTGCGATCAAAAGGCCACCGGTTACTACGAATGGGATCATGTGAGATACGCCATTCATCAGGTAACGATACAAATCAGAGCGTGCCTGAGAAGCTTTGCTTTCAGACGACTCAGATGCTTTGTCATCAGCAGAAGCAACGTATGCTGGAGCTTCCAGCGCTTGATTGATCAAGCCTTTTGCATCTTTGATTGGCGCTTTAACTCCGGTTTTGATCAGACGTTTGCCAGCAAAACGGGTCATGTCCACTTGCTTGTCACAGGAAACGATAATCGCTTCTGCGCGGGCAATTTCTTCTGCAGTCGGGCTGTTTTTCACGCCGATAGAACCGTTGGTTTCTACCTTCATTTCATAGCCCAGTTCTGCTGCACCTTTCTCCAGTGCTTCTGCCGCCAGATAAGTGTGTGCAACACCTGCAGGGCAACCAGTCACACCAATCAGCAAACCTTTATTGGCTTCTGGTGTTTCCAGTTCTTGTTTTTTCTCGAGTAGCAGAGCGAGCGCCTCTCTAGCGCTTTCGGCTTTCATGAAGCTTTCGATAAAGCCATCTTCAATCAGTTTTGAAGACAGTTCAGCCAGCACTTCAATATGGTGGTTTGCGCCGCCGTCTGGCGAAGCAATCATGAAAAAGAGTTTTGAAGGCAGGCCATCTTCAGCACCGTATTCGATGCCTTCGCGGCTGATACCGATAGCAACAGCAGGCTCAATCACTGCAGCACTTTTTGCGTGCGGCAGGGCAACGCCATCTTCGAAGCCGGTGTTACCCAGTTCTTCACGGGCGTAAATATCAGCCAGGAACTGTGCTTTGTCGTTGACTCTGCCCTGAGCATGCAGAAGTTCAATCATCTCGGCAAAAACGTCTTCTTTGGACGTTGCTTTCAGGTTCAGGCAAATCAGATCTTCATTGATTAGCGATGTAATCATGATGTCTATCCCTCAAAAGTTTTTGTTTTTAACGGTTCTCACCAATAGATATATTTTCCCGTTTTCGCGCGTACTGTTTGAAGAGGAGAGATAAGGCTTTTACTGGATATTTGTAACATTAAAAGTGAGGTGTGATCTTGTTCTCATTAAGAGAAGAGTTATGATTTAGTAAGGAGGTAACTTTAAATATATAACATTCATATACTTATATTTGTTCATTTGTCATCTGTTAGTGCGCGAGATTTGGAGTATTTTCAATGGTGCTAGAGATTAGTAACCTATAAGTGGTAGCAGAGACCGCATTTTTGGTGAGCCTTGTCACGCAATGAGTACGTGCCGTGGAGAATATGTGGTTGGTTAAATTACGCGAGCGCATAATCGGCGCGTTATTGAGTACTAGAAAAAATAACCATGAGTCAGGTCTTTCAACTGCTGCTGGAGAATCTTCTGGCAGAGCGCGAACACTTCAATCGCATCTGGTTTGCGAGCGATCAAGTGACGCCACCTCAATTCAGTTATCAGGTCAACTTTCCCCGCGTTGAACTGGTGATCAGCGGTGAATATCCCAACCTTTTGGAAAACCCCGACAAGTCGATCACTGAATCGAAACTATTGGCAGGGGATGCTTTGTATGTGCCGCCAAACAGCTGGAACAAACCCAACTGGGACACAGACTGCTCCGTCCTGAGCCTTTTGTTCGGCAAGCGCCAACTGGGCTTCAGTTTGGTGAGTAAGGCTAAAAATCAACCGGGTTTTTATGACGTGCAAAAGTACAGTCTCCAAACCCGAACCGGCCATGCGATTGACCATATTCTCGCTGCGCTGAATACACTTGCCAAAGAGCCCGTGCAAACGCCGATGGATGGATACCTGCTCCATGCGCTGTTGAGCTATTGCCAGCAGACGCTTACCGCGCCCGCTGCTGGTACACGTAACCGGGTGGAAGATTTGTATCAGGGGATTTGTATCTACATTCAGGAGAACTTTCACCGCCACATCACTCGTGAGTCGATAGCGCACCGCTTCAATATCACGCCGAATCACCTGTCGCGGCTTTTCCGACAGCAAGGCCATATGCGGATGGCGGATTACATTACCTGGGTGCGGATAGACCGAGCCAAGTTCATGTTGAAACGTTATGATTTTCGGTTGGGGGAAGTGGCAACCCGTTGTGGCTTTCAGGATGTCAATTACTTCTACCGCGTGTTTAAGTCCAAAACTGGCATGACACCGTCTGAATATCGGGGCTCAGACTGACGCATTGGAAAGGGAATGGATGATGATGGTTTCCAGAATATCCGTATCCTGGTTATCGGTGAGATATCGGCAGAAATGTTCTTCCAATAGCAATTGAGAAAAGCCAGAAAAGGCGACCACGTGCGCGCGAACCGGTGGCGCAGGGAGCATCATTCCTATCACCCGCGTCACTTCACCTCGCTGAGAGCCCCAATCCAATGGTAAGGATGTGGTCGCTATCATCAGATGCGCCTTGGTGACATTCGGCGAAATGATATGGGGCAGTGCAATGCCATTGCCCATAAAGGTCGCTGAAACACTCTCCCGTTTATACAGCGCGTTGAACAAGTCTTCCTGACTGGCAGGTTCAGTCATTGAAACTTTCAGGGCGAACTCTGCCAATAACGCGTGTTTATCTAGTGGAGATCTATCAATGCGGTGGATGCAGCCCGTGAAGGGTAGGGTGACATGATCTGAAGGCTCAAATGGCGCACTATTTTTGCCACCGGAAAGTACGTGAGCATGTTCATCCAGAAAATCGGTGAGCACCATGGAAGCAAGCTCGGCATCAGACCCTTCAATCAATAACTGGCAGAGATCGCCCGGCTTGATACTCAGGCTCATCATCCTTATAGGGTGTTCGACACTGGCTTGTTTGCGCTGGGAGATATTGCAGAACATCGTGACGGATCGGAAATAGCCCGCCAGCGTTTTCAGACGGTTCAGCCTCCATGCTGCCAAGCCTTCTTCATCAACAAAGAAGGTGATCCTCCGGGTGATCATAATGTTTTGCAGCGCTCCAATACTTTCACGGGATCCGTCAAGACTTCTTCAATGGTCACACAGTGGATTTTACTGCCAGTGAAACGGGCGCGGTCTTCTACTTCAATGTCTGAGGCAATCAATACCACATTCGCGCGGGCGATATCCTGAATGCTGAGTGGGTTCTCAATACCCATCGCGCCCTGGGTTTCTACTGCGATTTGAATACCGATTTGTTGCGCAGCTTTTTTGAGTTCAGCAGCAGCCATATAAGTGTGGGCGATACCTGTAGGGCAGGCTGTGACAGCAACGATTTTCATTTTTCTGGATTGTCTTGTTTGAGTGAAAAAAAGCGGTGTATTTTCAGCTAAGAACTTCAATCAGTCCGTGATTTAGCCCACGTTGTTGTAGCCTGATGGTTCTGCTTTGCCGTATGGGCAGTGGCGACAGCCATTGCCACAACAGGTGCCACGGCGTAAATGGTACCAAGCTGAGAATACATAAAGTCCACGTTCGATGGTGTAATCCAGTCCTTCTACTAACTCTTTATGCTCGCGATAGGGCTTTGCCAGACGAATCAAGTCATTGGTGCTGTATTCCTGATAGAGGGTTTTCAGCTTCTCGTTAATGCGTTTAGCCAGACAGGTTTTACACAGACACGAGAGGTTGTCCTCTGCTGCGGGAGGAAGAATATTGGGATACTGCATGCACCAGCATTGACCAGACTCAGCAGTGCATTCAAGCGCGTTTCCGCACTCAGGACATTGACTCATGCTTACCACGGGTTAGAGAAATGAGCGGGAATTGTACCTGAAAGGACGCTTGCGATCCTTCCCCAATACTCTGCGATCTAATTCACTCTTTTTGAGAACTTATTTTACTGCAAAAAGAAATGATAATAATTTGCATTCAATATTGTTTTGGGAGTGAATCTACATGGCAAGTGAACACGCCTTTCATAGTGACCCTTTGTTAAGGGTTCGAGATCTTTGCGTTGACTACATCACGGATGATGGTCATTTCCGTGCGGTGAAATCGGTCAGTTTTGATATTGGCCGAGGTGAAGTCTTCGGCTTGGCAGGGGAATCCGGCTGCGGAAAAAGTACCATCGCATTTTCGGTGAACAATCTGCACAAGCCACCTGCGTACATTTCCGGCGGCGAAATCTGGCTGGAAGCGAGAAACCTACGCACGCTGTCCAAAAAAGAGCTGGCAGCGGTTCGTTGGAGCGAGATCGCCATGGTATTCCAAAGTGCCATGAATTCCCTGAACCCAGTGCTCACGGTCGAAGAGCAATTCGTGGATGTGATTTGCCACCACAAAGGTTGGACGCGCGCTGAGGCAATTGATCGCGCTTACAAGATGTTGGACTTGGTGAATATTCCCCGTGATAGGTTGGGAGACTACCCGCACCAGTTCAGTGGCGGCATGCGTCAGCGTTTGGTGATTGCGATTGCACTGAGCTTGAGTCCGAAACTTATCATCATGGATGAACCCACAACGGCGTTGGATGTGGTGGTGCAACGCGAAATCCTTCAGCAGATTTTCACCCTCAAAGAAGAGTTTGGCTTCTCTGTGCTTTTCATTACCCATGATCTGGCTTTGATGACTCAACTGAGCGACCGCATTGCCATCATGCGCCACGGTGAAATAGTGGAAGTGAATAGCTCAAAAGAAATCCGACAGAACCCGCAGCACGAATATACCAAGAAGCTCTGGGCTTCTTTCCCGAATATTCACGACCGTGAAGGCAGCAAAGCCAAGTTTGAAGAGGGGGCAACCGCATGAGCCAGCCAATCATTGAAGTTAAGAACGTTTCAAAAACCTTCCTTGCAGGCGGCGGTTTCTCCAAAAAAGAACCCTTTGAAGCACTGCGCGGCATCAGCTTTGATCTTCACAAAGGGCGCGCATTAGCGTTGGTCGGAGAATCCGGTTGCGGAAAAAGTACCGTGGCACGTCTTATCACCAAGGTGCATGGTATTACGTCGGGAGACATTCTGTTTAAAGGGCAGAACATCAATAGCATCAATTCGGGCAAAGCACTGCGCGAATACCGGAGTAATGTGCAGATGGTCTTTCAAGACCCGTTTGGTTCGCTCAATCCGGCTCACACTATCGATCACCATATCGCTCGACCGCTGAAAATCCACAACCAGGCCACGACCGAAGAGGAAGTGAAACAACGCCAACGCGAACTGATGGAACTGGTCGAACTGGATCCGGATTGTCTCTCCAAGTTTCCTCACCAGCTTAGTGGTGGTCAGCGTCAGCGCATCAATCTGGCAAGAGCGTTGGGTGTGGGTGCAGAAGTGATTCTGGCGGATGAACCAACCTCAATGCTGGATGTTTCAATCCGTTTGGGCGTGTTGAACCTCATGCAGCGCATGAAGAAAGAGATGGGAATTGGTTTTCTCTACATCACTCATGACCTAGCCACAGCGCACTACATTGCGGAAGAAACGGCGGTGATGTATCGCGGACAAATCGTAGAGTGGGGCGATACACAGGAGATTCTCTCCAATCCACAACACCCTTACACCAAGCTTCTGATTTCTGCCGTGCCAGATCCGGATCTGCCATTTGCGGATCTTATCCATCAAACCGAAAACTACTCCCAGAACGCCGATGAGGTTCGTATTCTCAGTGCGAAACTGCAGCCTGAAATCCAGAAAGTTTCGGACAATCACTTTGTGCGCAATTGGGAGTCGGCGGCATGAATCGGTCCAATGAACTGACCGTGGATGTCTGGTTGGGTGAGGTTCAAAACTGGTACTGTAATCAAAACATCAATGAAATCTGCTGTCTTGAAGAAATGGTGAAGCAGGCGCCGCCGTCACTGTTTCTTCCATACATTGATGAGTCTAAGAGTCAGGCGATTGGTTACTGGTTGGATGCGTGTATGCGCATCCATCATCACCTTAATGCTCAGGACAGTTTCGAAGGCGCTTACGCTTTCCTCCAATTCGCCTACAGCAAGATGCAGGAAATGGGCAGCAACATTGGGCACGATTTGAAAGTGAAGAAATGGTGCCTGCAACGGATGGATGCCTTAGTCGTGGTACTGCTTGAGTACTGCCAGTGTCAGGACGGCGAGTACTGGCAAAGCGAAGCCAAAACCTTAATTGAAGCCCACGTGAGTTTCATGACCGCACAGAATCACTTAAACCTTTCCCAGGAAGTCGCAGCAGGATAGAACCTGCTGCAAGACTCGCCAATTATCTGTCTTTATTCCCATGCAGTATATTTCGTTAATGGCTCGTTAACAAAAACTTCAAAATCACTCAAATTCGAGACAAAGCGGAATTTCAATTCACGATATATCTATTGCCAGTTGTGAGGATACCCGAAATAAGTCGCTCGCTACTGGTTAATTTTTAAGCTAATTCAACCACTTTCTCATTGAGTGAATGGAATATCTCTCTTTGTGACTAATTATGCATAATTAGCTCGTGCAAATTTTGCCAATTGCCAGTAAGCAAGACAAAAGAAAGGGTTTTCACGACTGCATAACTAAAGTCATGGAGGCAATATGGTAGACGCAGCATCAAACGGTGATGGCAAGATGAGCCTAACCGCCAAGGTTATTGTCGGTTTGGTAGCCGGTATTATTCTTGGACTTGCTATTAACATTCTGGGTTTAAACCCAGCAGGTGGATTTGTTGACACCTACATCACAAACGGCTTGTTCCACGTTGTGGGCAAAATGTTTGTTAACGCGTTGAAAATGATGGTTGTCCCGCTGGTACTCTTCTCGCTGATTTGCGGGGTATGCGGGATTGGTGACATTAAAACGCTCGGCAGAGTGGGTTCGAAATCTTTCGCGCTTTATATTCTGACGACCGCTGTTGCGATTGCTGTAGCAATCACCATCGCATCAATCAGCGGTATCGGTACCGGCATGCAAATGGCGGCGGATACTGCGTTCTCGGGCCGTGAAGCGCCGCCACTTTCTCAAGTGCTTATCGACATCATCCCTAACAACCCAGTGAATGCGCTTTCCGAAGGCGAGATGCTGCAAATCATCTTCTTCGCCATCCTGATGGGTGTGTGTATTTTGATGGTGGGTAAAGAAGCGAAGAAAGTCGTTGAGCTGGTGGAAGTGCTGAACGAAATCATGATGAAGATGGTTACCCTCATCATGGAAATCGCACCTTACGCTGTGTTCTGTTTGATCGCCAAAGCCATGGCCAACCTCGGCTTGGGGCTCTTTGTTGAGTTGATTGGCTATGTGGTTGTTCTGATTGGTATCCTGCTGGTTCACCTCTTTGTGGTTATCCCAACCATCCTGAAAGTGTTCTCAGGCCTGAACATCGTCACTTTCATGAAGAAAGCCCGCAACATGCAGGTATTCGCTTTCAGTACTGCAAGCTCGAACGCAACCATTCCTGTTACGCTGCGTACCGTGACTGAGCGTATGGGCGTTAAGAACTCTGTCGGTTCTTTCACCGTTCCGTTTGGTGCAACCATCAACATGGATGGTACGGCGATTATGCAGGGTGTCGCGACGGTATTTATCGCTAACATCTACGGTATTGATCTGGGTGTAGGTGGCTTCCTGACTGTGATTCTGATGGCTGTACTAGCTTCTATCGGTACTGCTGGTGTACCGGGTGTTGGCCTGATCATGCTGTCGATGGTATTCGCACAGGTTGGTCTGCCACTGGAAGGTATCGGCCTTATCCTGGGTGTTGACCGTCTGCTGGATATGGTTCGTACCGCGGTTAACGTTACTGGTGATGCGGCAGTTAGCTGTATCGTTGCGAAGAGCGAAGGCAAGCTGGATGAGTCAGTCTTCAACGATCCAAACGCTGGTGTGATTACGCATGTGGAAATTGACCACGATGCGGAAAAAGAACTGGCAGATATCGCGAAAGGCTAATTTGGTCTTCTAAATGAAAAGAGCGCCTCAGGGCGCTCTTTTTTGTGGCGGGCTGTTGGCGAGTTATCTGCTGAGTTTCGGAACCAACCAAGATAACAGCACAGCCAACAAGGCAAACCCCAGTGTGGTTGCAGCAAGAATTTCGATACTTGAGTTGGACACTTGCCCAACGCCGCCAATCAGCCCGGCGACTCCCGCGACACTGACCAATGACCAGATAAATCCCTTCTTACCCAAAGGTGTTTCAATAGCCGGGGTTCGCTTTTTGGTCAGGAATAGCATCACAGCGAAAGTCAGCGAAAAAGCTGCACAGTAGAGGAAAGTTGGCTGGATCTGGGTGGCGGCAAGCGGAAGAGTGACAACGCCAATCAGTGCCCACAATACTGGCGAAACAACTTTGCTCTGGCGTTGAGTCAAAGCGTGTGCAATTGACACTACCAAAGTGCCAATCACGGCTCCGGCCAGCACGTCGGTGACATAATGGACACCAAGATAAACACGGCTTAATGCCACCAATACCGACGGTATTAACCAAATAGCGAGATATCCCTTACCTGCTTGTTTCAACCAAAGATAAACCAGTCCCCACACTGCGAAGGCTGTCGCTGTATGGCCACTCGGGAAAGCAAAGCCTGAAGCGCCTGTAAGCTGAAGATCTGGGAACAGATAAAAGGGTCTGGGAACAGCAAAATGCAGCTTTGCGAAGCTGACAATCAAGGTGATAGCGACGGTTGTCAACATCAATTGAGAAAACCGTTTTACGCCGCCAGATGCCATTGCAATTGGGATAAGCAAGAAGAACAACACGCCGCTTCCCATTGCCGAAGACGCTGTAAGCAGTCCACCAAAAATAGAAGGCATCGCTTTGATGGCGTCTTGGAACGCTTGGTTAATCGACGCATTCCACACATTGAATTCAGCACTCATGTGGCTGAAATCATCAAAATGCGCGGTTTCACTGGGGGTGGCTGTCTCCAGCCAGGTTGGGATCATCATTACCTGATTGGGGAATCGGACTTCTTTAATGTCTACAGAGCTTGGCGTCATCATGGCAACATTTCTCACCTCACGGCCAAAATGTTCTGCTTGCCAACTGGCCACCATAGCATTGCCATCTTCCTGATTATGGATAGCAATAGGGGATAGGGCGCGACAATCAAACAAAACAGCTCTATCTAACCGTGCAAACTCTTTGACCACTTCAACCGCAATACCCGTCTCTTCGAGTGTCTCGCGGATCGCGGCATCAGCGGGGTTGTCGCTATCCACAAAGCCGCCAGGTATTGAAATTCGGTTATTCAGAATATCCCGGGTGACTAGCACACGGCCTTGGCCATCTGAGACTAAACAGGCTGCGCCTCTGATGGTTTCCGGTTGTTCGGTAGCAAATGCGGGTGAAAGGGCAAAAAAGCAAAGAAAGAAGGTGAGCAGTTTTCTTGTCATCGTCATATTCGAATTGTTTTAGTTAATGGGCATTCTAGCAGTCACTGACAACCAGGGTGCGAGAAAGTTTAAAATTCGTTTTGAAGGTTAATTTCCCATTTTTAAGATGTTGGGTTTTCTGATGTGCAGCAAGAAAAAGCATAGTTCCTGGTGGCTTTTTGAGCATTTGAGTTAAAACATGCAAAAAGGGGGTTTACAGCCTTCCGAGACCTCGCTAATATTCGCCGCACTTACGGAGAGATGGCTGAGTGGTTGAAAGCACCGGTCTTGAAAACCGGCATACGTTAATAGCGTATCTAGGGTTCAAATCCCTATCTCTCCGCCA
>NZ_ANFM02000045.1 GCF_000333895.2 Grimontia indica
CCCGAAGGGTTCTGCTCTAAGCGTTTTATGCTTTGTTGAGGTGTGTTTGCTTAGAATAACTAGGCGGCACACACCTCGCCGCGCCTAAAACGCTTATAGCGAGAACAAAATTTAACCACCAAAGGTCAACAGCCCCTAGAGCGCCGCTTCTTTTTCATCGGCCGCCGCTTCGAGGATAAGCTGCTCCATCGGCTTCGGCACACTGAAATAATAACCTTGGGCATAATCCACACCGAGGGAACGTAGACGCATCAGAATGGCATCATTTTCGACAAACTCTGCCACGGTTTTCTTGCCCATCTGAGTCGCCAATTGGTGAATCGCCCTCACCATGACATAGTCGGTTTCATCCTCGGCGATATCCCGCACAAACTGGCCATCAATCTTGATGATATCGACAGGTAGGCGCTTGAGATAACCAAATGATGAAAGCCCAGAGCCGAAATCATCCAGCGCAATGGTACAGCCTAATTGCTTGAGCTTTTTAAATAGCTCTATCGCGTCACTGAGGTTACCGATCGCCGCCGTTTCGGTGATTTCCAGACTGATCGATGTACTTGGAATGGTGCTGGTTTTGAGCGCTTCAATCAGGAACTGGATAAAACCTTCATCGCTCATGGAGCGGCCGGAAAGGTTGATCGACACCATACCGACAGAATCGACATATTCAGGGTAACGCTCAAACCACCCCAAGGTTTTCTCAATCACCCGCTTATCAATCAAATGCGCCATGTTGTAGCGCTCAGCAGCCGGGATGAACTGCCCCGGTGCCACGTTCTCCCCTTTGGTGTCGCGCATCCGCACCAAGACTTCGAAATACAGTTTTTCTTTCAGACGGGACGTCACGCTGACAATCGGCTGGGCATAAACTTCAAATCGGTCTTCCGCCAGTGCCGCATGAATTTTGCTGACAAAGGACATTTCCCGCTCATGACGGCGCAGTTCCTGATCGTCCGGGCGATAAAGGTGAACCCGGCTGCGGCCATCATGCTTGGCGGCATAACAGGCTGTATCAGCCTGAGCATGCACCTGCTGAGGTGTGCCCGCGGTTTTATCCAGCATACGGATGCCAACAGAACATCCCAACGCAAGACGGGTATTCTTCCAGTAGAAATCAAGCTCGCTCAGCGTATCGAGAATTTTCCTTCCCTGATCCAAGGCATCCTGCTCATTGCAGTCATAACAAATCACCGCGAACTCATCACCACCAAGACGTGCCAACGTCGCACCAATTGGAAGCAGCTCTCTGAGCACTTGCGCCGTTTGTTTGAGCGCTTCATCACCTGCTTCATGACCCACGGTATCGTTAATAACGCGGAACTGGTCGAGATCGATGTAGAACATGGCGTGCGTGGCACCGTTTTCAGTCAAAGTGCCCAGTACATCAACCAATCTGGCTTCAAAGTAGTTCCGGTTCAGCAAACCAGTCAGGAAATCATGTTGCGCCTGATAACGAAGCTGTTGCTCCATTCGGCGGTTTTCCGTGATGTCCTCTCCTACTAATAAAAGCTGGGATTGCACCTGAGTCGAGCGGATGCTTTCACGAATCCAACGCTCTTTGCCGTCACTGGTGCGGTAGCGGATCTCACGGCGACGGATCCCGAAGCGCTCCCGATCTTTCCCATTCAAAAGGCTTCTCGGCGGTAAGCTGCCGTCGGCATAAAAGTCTGTCACTTTATGTCCGAGCATATGGCGCTTTGAAAAGCCTAACCATTCGGTGGTGCACTGGTTGACGGACTGGATTCGCGATTGCTGATCGATGGTCAGCAGCATTACAGGCTGCTGTTCATAGAGCATGCGGTATTCCACCTCGCTACGTTGAAGCTTCTGCTCTGCCAGTTTTCGCTGGCTGATATCGCGGGCTTCAAACAGAATTTGCGCGTCGGCATGGCTATGATCCGGTAAGGCTTTGAGCGCCACGTCCAGAATCACTTCGTTTTGCTGCTCCGACAAAAGACAAACTTCAAAGCGGCTCGCCTGTCCTTCAATCAAGGATTCAAGGTGAAGTTTTAGCCTGTCAGCACTGAGCCATTCTGACCAACGCCACAGTGGCAAGAAGCCGCGATTGCCAAACTCGGGAAACAAACGCTGGAATGCACCATTGGCGGAAATAACGCGTCCCTGATAATCCAACAACGCAATGTATTGGTGACTTTGATCAAACACACCTTTGAACAGTGCCCGGCTTTGCGCCAGCGCCCGCTCACCCTGTTTCTGGCGGTTCATATGCTTGGTGAGAATGCCAATGATCACCATGGCAATAAACATGATGGCGAGGCTACTTAGCACTGCATCTCGGTTGGCTTGCCAAAAAGAAGGCGGCTGGTTGTTGATGGTGGCTTGAGGAAACTGTCTTATGTCGATATGACGCTTTTTGGCGACATCGTATTCAAAGATAAGCTGATTGGCGTCAGAAATAATCTTTGGCATTTCACCACTGTTTAGCGCTTCAATCAGCAAGCCTGCCTGTACCTTTCCATGGTGTTCGCCATCCACCATGATGCCGCCAACAATGCCGTAAGGCAGCATAAAACTGTTCGCGCCGTAAACCGGCACCGTGGTCGCTTGCGTGACTTTGGTGAGCAAATCGCCATGCTCCATAAAGTCGCCATTGGCATCTTTGAAGAAGGAGACAAACAGAATCACATCGCCCTCTTCCAGCGCGGCGCTCTGCTCAACCAGCTGCTCAAAGCTCACTTTGTGCATGCGGCGAATCTCCACTCCCATATCCTGAGCGCTATCCAACTGACGTGAGATAGCCTGCCAGTACTGGCGGCTGGAATAAGCATCATCCAGTGCTAGCCAAACACGTTCAGTGTCAGGGTGAAGGTTTTTGATCAACGAAACGTTGGCCGGCACGTTAATCAATTCTTCAACGCCACCGAGCATATTAATGTTCTGATACGGCTCTAGACTGGCACTGTTCAAACCGGAAAACACCACGGGCACATTGCCAATTTCTTCAGCAAGTTCGTTGACCAGCCAGAGCGCGGCATTATCTGTGGTCAGCACGGCATCGTATTGATGCTCTTCAAGGCGGGTAAGATAGAGACGCTTCAATTCTTCATGATAGTCAGGGGATTGGATTCGCTTGGTATCGAGATAGGTATGCTCAACAACAATGTCCTGCCCTTCAACACCTTTTTCGATTCCGCGTACAATGGATTCCGTCCAGAAAAAGTCCGGATGGTAGGAATGAATGGCGAGAACCTGATAGGCTGCTAGTGCTGCGCCGCTTTGAAGAAAGAGAACAGTAACAAAAAGCCACTTAAATATTTGGCGCATAGAATGAAGTTGAGCTGTCTTAATTCTGTATCAGTTGTACCACACGGTATTGGGAAGGCTATCAATTGGTCAAGTTTCATGCACGGAAACTGCGGGTAACATGGAGTTTAGTGAATCGCTATGAATGAAATTGCAAAATTAGATGATTTAGATCGCCAAATTCTACGAACCCTGATGGCGGATGCCAAAGTGCCTTATGCGGAAATGGGGAAACGTTTTTCTGTCAGCCCGGCCACAGTGCACGTGCGGGTTGAAAAGATGAAATCGGCGGGCATCATCACCGGCACCGAAGTTTTGGTGAACACCAAAGCGCTCGGCTACGATGTGTGCTGCTTTATCGGCATCAACCTCTATGCCGCACGGGACTACCACTCGGCGCTGGAAAAGCTTCAACAGCTTGATGAAGTGGTGGAAGCCTATTACACCACGGGCGCCTATAACATCTTCGTCAAACTGATGTGCCGCTCGATTGAAGAGCTACAATACGTGCTGATCGATAAGCTTCAGGCGATTGATGAGGTGCAGTCGACAGAAACTCTGATTTCCCTGCAAAACCCCATTAAGCGAAATGTCGCGCCTTAATTAAAATACTCCGGCGTCCAGAGACAAAAATGCCAGCAAATCGCTGGCATTTTTTCATCGTAGGTCAGCTTATTCAGCCTCTTCCTGATTCGGCAGATCAGGGATTTCCATCTGCTGCTCTTCGGCCAGCCAACGCGCTACGTCTTTGGCAAAGTACGTCAGGATGCCGTCTGCACCAGCGCGCTTGAAACACATCAAGGATTCCATCACGGTTTTACGCTCATCAAGCCAACCATTCATGGACGCCGCTTTGTGCATCGCGTACTCACCGGAAACCTGGTACGCAAACGTCGGCACCTTTAGCTCCGTCTTCACGCGGCGAACCACATCAAGGTATGGCATGCCAGGTTTGACCATCACCATGTCCGCGCCTTCATTCACGTCCATCGCCACTTCATGGATGGCTTCGTCGCTGTTGGCAGGATCCATCTGATAGGTTTTCTTGTCGCCGCCTTTGAGGTTAGCAGCTGAGCCGACCGCATCACGGAACGGGCCATAGTATGCCGACGCATACTTCGCCGAGTACGCCATGATTTGGGTATGAATGTAGCCCGCCTCTTCCAGCGCTTCACGGATAGCACCGATGCGGCCGTCCATCATATCTGACGGTGCCACGATATCTGCGCCCGCTTCCGCATGGGACAAGGCCTGCTGGATAAGCACCTGGGTGGTTTCGTCATTGAGCACATAACCATCTTCGTCGGTCAGACCGTCCTGACCCGACAAAGTGTATGGGTCGAGTGCGACATCAGTGATCACGCCCATTTGTGGTACGTGCTCTTTCAGCAAACGCACGGCGCGCTGCACCAAACCTTCCGGGTTATGCGCCTCGTCAGCAGTGGCTGATTTAAATTCTTTCGGCACTACAGGGAACAAGGCAATCGCAGGCACGCCCAGTTTTGCCAGATATTCTGCTTCGTACAGCATAAGATCGATGGACAAACGCTCAATGCCCGGCATTGACTCTATCGCTTCACGACGGTTTTTCCCCATCAGAATGAACATCGGGTAAATCAGATCGCTGGCGGAAAGCTGGTTTTCCGCCATTAGGCGGCGGCTGAAATCATGTTTGCGCAGACGGCGCATACGACGGGCCGGAAACGCGCCCTGAATGGATACGGTCACGGTATCCTCCTTAATCCAAGTGCTTGAGCTTTGACAGCATCATAGCGGTTACAGTCCAAAGAATCGACGGGTGTTGAGGGTGGTTTGTGTGATCAACTGCTCAGTGTCCTGCTGACGTAATGCAGCAATTTCTGATGCAATATGAGGCAAATAGCAGGGTTCATTGCGACGGGATTTGGGTTTTGGCTTGAGATCCCGCGGCAAAAGATACGGTGCATCGGTTTCAATCATCAGCTTGTCATCAGGGATGAGTGGCACAATGGCACGCAAGGCTTCACCGCGCCTTTCATCGCACACCCAGCCAGTAATGCCGATATAAAGTCCAGCTTCCAAGCATGCTTTCAGCTCCTCCTCAGAGCCCGTAAAGCAGTGCAACACGGCACCCGGCAACTTATCAAGATAAGGCGTCAGAATGGCCATAAAGCGTTCATGGGCGTCACGGCAATGAAGGAACACGGGCATGTTGAGCTCAACGGCGAGTTTAAGATGCGCTTCAAACACTGCCTCCTGCTGCGGTCTTGGTGAAAAGTCGCGGTTAAAGTCGAGCCCGCACTCACCAA
The DNA here is from genome assembly GCF_000333895.2 of Grimontia indica. GTDB lineage: Bacteria > Pseudomonadota > Gammaproteobacteria > Enterobacterales > Vibrionaceae > Enterovibrio > Enterovibrio indicus. The sequence continues at coordinate 5,553 of NZ_ANFM02000045.1, forward strand.
TGGCTACCACTTGAGGCTGATGGGCTAAAGCGCGGATAGATGGCAGCGTCAAATCGTCCACGGTTTTGGCATCGTGGGGATGAACGCCGGCGGTGGAAAACGCAAAACCCGGCAGTGATGCGGCCATAGCGGCAGCCTCTGGACTGGATTCCAGATCCGTCCCTGTCAGCACCATAGCACTGATACCGGCTTCTTTGGCACGCGACAGGACGTCTTCTCTGTCTTTGTCGAACTGACTGCTGGTGAGGTTCACCCCAATATCAATCACGCTCAATCCTTTTCATTTGATCTGAATAAGAAAAAAGCCAGTGTATCACTGGCTTTCTGGTTCAGCACACGCTCAGATTAACCCTGGCTTTGCTCTTCATTCTCTTCGTTTTCTTCGCCGCGCGGTTTGTAGAAGCGGGAGAAGAACAGGCCGACTTCAAACAGCAGACACATAGGGATCGCCAGAAGTGTCTGTGAAATGATGTCTGGTGGTGTCAGCAACATACCGACCACAAACGCCGCGACGACGATGTATGGGCGCTTCTTACGCAGATCATCAGGCTCAACTGCACCCGTCCAGGTCAGCAGCAAAATCGCTACCGGGATCTCAAACGCCAGACCGAAGGCCATAAACAGTGCCAGAATAAAATCCAGATAGCTGGCAATGTCTGTGGCTATCTGCACATCTACCGGCGCAATCGAGGTAAAAAAGCCAAATACCAGCGGGAAAACCACGAAGTAGGCAAACGCCACACCGCAATAGAACAACAGTGAGCTGGAGGCTAACAGCGGGAATATCAGCCGCTTTTCATGTTTGTACAGACCCGGGGCAATAAATGCCCAAACCTGATAGAGGATCATCGGCACTGCAACAAACACCGACACCACTAAGGTCAGCTTGATGGGCGTGAAGAAGGGCGAGGCCACATCCGTCGCAATCATGCTGGTTCCTTCCGGCAACTGGGAAACCAGTGGCTCGGAAATGAAGGTGTAAATGTCGTTGGCAAAGTAAACCAGTGCCAAGAACACCACCAGCACAGCCAGCAATGCACGCAGCAGACGATCTCTCAGCTCGGTAAGATGGCTGATGAGCGGTTGGGTATCTTCAACAGATGACATAGTTTCTCGACAAAAACTGAAGCCCGGATAAAACCTTACTCGGTTTTATCCTTGGTTGGGCTGGAAGCATTGGCAGCGTCTGCAGCAGGCTCACTTTCGCTTTTCGGGGCGTAAGGGCGCTGAACATCTTCCGCTGCTTTTTTTAGCTCATCTACAGACTGTTGCAGATCTGGTGACAGGTTTTGCATACCCATCTGCTCGGCTTTTTTCAGGTTCTCCTGAAGCTCCTGGATTTTCAGCTCTTGTTCGAGCTCATCTCTCACGGAGCCTGCCATTCTACGCGCTGCACCCACCCATCGGGACACATTGCGGATGGCCACAGGTAAACGTTCGGGGCCGAGCACTACCAGACCGACAACAGCGATCAGGATCAGCTCCCAAAAACCGATATCAAACACGGATTATGCCTGCTCTTTGTCTTTCGCTTCGCTTTTTTGAGCTGTGTTGCTGCCTTTCTCTTCCAGTTTTTCCTGGCCGAAATCAGCATCTTTTTTGTCTTCATCAGACATGGCTTTCTTGAAGCCTTTTACCGCCGAACCCAAGTCGCCACCGATGTTACGCAGCTTTTTGGTTCCGAACAGAAGAATAACGATGACTGCTACGATCAGCAGTTGCCAAATACTAATACCACCCATGCTAGTGTTACCTCTGCGTTATGTGGTGAATAAAAAAGTAACCGGAGTTTATCCCCTCAATGTTACAACTTATTTCTTTAATTTCACTTATTAAATGCGCGCCATGCAAATAACCAGCTAAACAGCGCGGTGCCACCGGTCAACTGAGGTAAAAGTTCTACCTGATTGCTATACAGTATGGCAGAAGTCACCAGCAGCGTAGCGCCAACGCCCATCAGGAAACGGGCTCGGTTTTGCTGCTTACGCGCCAGCATAAATTCGCGGTACATGGCATCCATTCGTTGGTTAACCTGACGGCCTTGCTTGAGGCTGTCGTAAACCAGCTCTGGCAGCTCGGGCAGTTTCTCCGCCCAGAACGGCGCTCTTTCTTTGATGGCATTGATCACAGCCTGAGGGCCGACCTGACGTGACATCCAATCTTCAAGGAACGGCTTGGCGGTATCCCACAAATCCAGTTGCGGATAAAGCTGGCGCCCCAACCCTTCCACATAAAGGAGTGTTTTTTGCAGCAGAACCAACTGAGGCTGCACTTCCATGTTGAAGCGGCGCGCAGTGTTAAACAGGTTCAGCAGCACATGCCCAAATGAAATATCGCACAATGGCTTTTCGAAAATTGGCTCACACACGGTACGGATAGCAAATTCGAACTCATCGACATTGGTATCGTGCGGCACCCAGCCTGAATCGACGTGCAGTTCGGCCACTTTGCGGTAGTCACGGTTGAAGAAGGCGAGGAAGTTTTCCGCCAGATAACGCTTATCTTCACGGTTCAGCGTGCCAACAATACCGCAATCCAGACCAATCCACTGTGGGTCTTCCGGGTGCTCGTAGGAAACGAACACGTTGCCCGGGTGCATGTCTGCGTGGAAGAAACTGTCGCGGAACACCTGGGTGAAGAAGACCTGCACGCCGCGCTCAGCCAGAAGCTTGAGATCGGTGCCGTTGGCTTTCAGCCCTTCGATATCAGACACCTGAATGCCATAGATGCGCTCAGACACCATCAGGCTCGAGCGGCAGTAATCGCTGAACACTTCCGGTACATAGAGGATATGATCGTTTTCAAAGTTGCGGCGAAGCTGAATCGCATTGGCGGCTTCACGCATCAAGTCCAGCTCGTCGAGCAAGGTCTTTTCATACTCACGGACCACTTCCACCGGTTTTAAGCGTCTTGCTTCTGGTAGGAAACGCGCCACCATCCGCGCCATGCGGTACATGAGTTTGATGTCGGCCTGAATGACAGGAAGGATGTCAGGACGGATTACCTTGAGCACGACTTCGCGGCCGTTTTCCTTCAATGTCGCAGTGTGGACCTGCGCAATCGAGGCGGACGCCAGCGGGGTTTCGCTGAAATCGTCAAACCAGTTTTCCAGCGGCCCCCCAAGGGCTTTTTCCATTTGTGCTTTGGCAAGCTTGCCGTCAAACGGTTCAACCTGGTCTTGCAGCAGAGCAAGCTGGTCGGCAATCGCAGGTGGAAAAAGGTCACGGCGGGTAGACATCATCTGGCCGAACTTGATCCACACTGGACCCAGCTCTTGAAGTGCCAAACGCAGGCGCTCACCGAGTTGCTTGTCCTGATGCTGATTCTTCATCCAGAACAGCATTTTACGCATCAATTGCGGGCCACGGGTTATCGGCTGGTCCGGCAACAGCTCATCCAGCCCATAACTGAGCTGGACTTGGGTAATTTTGTAGAGGCGGCGGATTTCGCTGGGTGTCATGCGCTCTCCACCTCAGCCAATTTCTTTTCGAACGCTTCAAATCGAGCGGACAGGCGGGAGGCTTGACTTTGTACATCGTCGACCTGATCGGCAAAGTAAGCCACTTCCAGCGCCCCCGGCGCCAGTCGCCATTCTTCGACCACCAGTTCACCGACATAACGTTGGTTACGCTCGGTCATCTGCTTGAGAAATGCCAACCCTTGCTGGGCACCTCGAACCAGGGTGTGTGCGACCACATCTCCGGTGTAATGCGAGAGCCACTCTGCGATATCCGGGTTAAGGCCATTCAGAAGATTGGAAAACTGCTGGGCGACATCGATATCACCGTCCAGATGCAATTTGTCTTCTTTGATGAGTTTGGTCAGGTTGGCTTTGTCTTTCAGCTGCGGGGCAACGGAAATGGCCAACGCCAAGTCGCAATCTGCGTCACCTTCAAAATCCGCCAGTACATCGATTTGCTGACTGAACACAAACACCAACTGCTTGTTGATGCCTGTCAGGCGCACACGCAAGACTTTGCCTTTGAGCCTCGCTAAGCGACGTTGACTCTCCACATCCTGCTTGAGCAGGGTGTTTAAGCTGGTCTCAACAACGGCGGTGACTAATGGGTCTAATGGCATTCCCGACCCCTTAGAATTTGTAGCCGCGGTGCAGGGCAACAATACCACCGGTCAGGTTGAAGTATTTGGTTTGCTCGAAACCTGCCTCTTCCATCATGCCCTTCAGGGTGTCCTGATCGGGGTGCATGCGGATAGATTCAGCCAAATAACGGTAGCTTTCGCCGTCATTCGCGATAATTTCGCCCATTTTCGGCAGTAGGTGGAAAGAGTAAGCATCATAGACTTTTGACAGCGGCTCAACGATTGGCTTGGAGAATTCCAGCACCAGCAGACGGCCACCCGGCTTCAGTACGCGGTACATTGAGCGCAGTGCTTTGTCTTTGTCAGTGACGTTACGAAGACCAAAACCAATGGTGATGCAATCAAAGTGGTTATCAGGGAATGGCAGCTCTTCTGCGTTCGCCTGCACGTAATTCACGTTGCCGACGATACCCAGATCGCGCAGTTTGTCGCGACCGACATTCAACATGGAGTTGTTGATGTCTGCCAACACCACCTGACCTTTCTCACCCACGATGCGGGAGAATTTAGCCGTCAGATCGCCAGTACCGCCAGCCAGGTCGAGGACACGATGGCCCGGGCGCACACCGCTGCAATCAATGGTAAAGCGTTTCCAGATACGGTGAATACCCATGGACATCACATCGTTCATGATGTCGTACTTTGCCGCCACATTGTGGAAGACGTTGGCAACCATACCGGCTTTCTCATCTTTAGCGACGGTCTTGAAGCCAAAGTGGGTGGTATTCTGTTCCGCGTCTTGCGTCACGCCCTGTGTCATATCTGTCATTATTAACCCCTGAGTAACACCGGGCCGGAAAAGAAGAAAACGCCCGATATTTTGCGCTTAGTGTACTTTACATACTCAAACAACCACAAGAAACGCTTAGTGCGCCAAGTGACTGTCCGTTTAATCCTTTGAGACGGGTAAGGTCACAACATCATCATTCTCTTCTGTCGCATCTCTTTTCAGCATAGCCGGGCTGATATCGCGCTTCACTTCCACACCCAGCGTTTTAAAGCTCTCCGCCTGACGCAGAATATTGCCGCGCCCACTGGAAAGCTTGTTCACCGCGTTTTGATAGCTGTCTGACGCTTTATCGAGTGCCGAGCCCATGGCTTCCATGTCCGATACAAACAGACGAATTTTGTCGTAAAGCTTGCCAGCTTTTTCTGCAATAACACGGGCATTCTGGTTCTGATGCTCAAAGCGCCACAGATTATTGATGGTGCGGAGAGCCACAAGCAAAGTGGTTGGGCTCACCAACATGATGTTGTGGTCCAGCGCTTCTCGGATAAGGGAAGGCTCAGCTTCGATGGCAATCTGGAACGCGGGCTCGACAGGGATAAACATCAGCACATAATCGAGGCTTTGGATGCCATGGAGCTGATGGTAATCCTTGCGGCCAAGACCACGGATATGACCACGAATGGCGGCAATGTGTTCTCGCAGTGCGCTGTCTTTATCCACCAGCGATTCCGCATGGTAGTAACGTTCATACGCCACCAAGGCCATCTTGGCATCAATCACCACATCCTTTCCTTGCGGCAAGCGTACGATGACGTCCGGCTGGTAGCGTTTACCCTGTTCGTTCTCAAGGCTGACCTGAGTCTCGTATTCATACCCTTCACGAAGGCCGGATTCTTCCAGCACACGGGCAAGAACCACTTCCCCCCAGTTACCTTGCTGCTTGTTGTCGCCTTTGAGTGCCTGAGTCAGGTTCACTGCTTCTCGGGTCATGGCTTCATTAAGCTGCTGGAGGTTTTTGATTTCATGCACCAGGGTGTGGCGCTCTTTGGCCTGTTCGCCAAAGCTGTCACTGACCTGCTTACGGAAACCTTCCAGCTCGTTTTTTAAAGGACTCAAGAGAGATTCGAGACTTTGGCGATTTTGTTCATCCACAGTGCGGGTTTTGTGGTCGAAGACTTTGTTGGCGAGCGCCTCGAACTGAACACGAAGACGCTCTTCCGCGCCTTCCAGCAGTTTGATTTTCTCTTCTGCGGCTTCGAGTTGCTCTTCAGTGCGGGTTTGCTGCTCGCGAAGGGTCAGCTCCAGTGCGGCCTTGGTATCACGAAGGCTCTCAACAGTATCGGCCAATTGAGCTTTTTCGACGCGCAGGGTTTCCATCTGGCGCAGCTTTTCTGCCGCTGCCGCGAGCTTGCCATATTGAGTGCGAAGCTCAGAGCTTAAGCGATCACGTTCCAGATCCATGCCATCAAGCTCATCCTGCAAGGTCTGGTTTTCGCTCTTCAGCCGACCAATCTCAGACTGGCTGTGTTTTTCATCAGCTTCCCGCAATTGCTCATGCAAGTCCTGCAGATTTTGTTTTGCCATACGATGGTAAAGCGCCGCCAATAAAGCTGTGAGACCTGCGCCAGCCCCTGCTGCCATCCATACCAGACTGTCTGAAAACAGCGCTTCAAGCTGCATGCCGATACCCTTTTATTTCCAATACGCTAACTGTATTGAAGGCTAATCAGACACTGGATAAATGTCCAGCTTTTCTATTGAGCAGATCTTGCTCTAGACTGCCGCATTCTCTCCCTCATTTTTTATAAGTGATTCTCCTATGAACGACCGCCTTGCGATTAGCTACGGATTGGCTGCGGTGCTCCTTTGGTCGACCGTCGCGACGGCTTTTAAATTTACCCTGAGCTATATGACTCCGATTCAGATGCTGGCTGCCGCCAGTGTGGTGTCGGCAATTTCTCTGGCTGCGGTGGCAGGCTTTCAGGGCAAATTGCATCTGTTAACATCTACCTTTGCCAAACGACCGCTGTATTACCTGCTGCTCGGGCTTATCAATCCGCTGATTTATTATCTGGTGCTGTTCAAAGCTTATGATTTGTTGCCCGCTTCTCTCGCGCAGCCATTAAACTACAGCTGGGCGATCACCCTGACGCTGATGGCAGCGGTATTCTTAGGCCAGAAAATTCGTAAACAGGACTGGATTGCGGCGGCACTGGGTTATGCCGGTGTGGTGGTCATTGCCACCAAAGGGGATATCTTTGGCCTGCAATTCGACAGCCCACTAGGTGTCGGATTAGCGCTGCTTTCCACGGTTTTGTGGGCGGGTTACTGGATTTTGAACGCAAAAAACCAAGCCGATCCAGTAATTGGGCTGCTGCTTGGTTTCTTACTTTCTTTGCCGTTTTCGATTGGACTTAGCCTGTACACCAGCGACTGGAGTGGCATTCCATGGCAAGGCTGGGCGGCGGTGACCTATGTCGGTCTGTTCGAGATGGGCATTACTTTTGTGCTTTGGCTTAATGCCATGAAGCTTGCCACCAACACCGCCAAGATCAGTAACCTGATCTTTATTTCACCTTTTATTTCGCTGATCTTGCTGTCGCAAATTATTGGAGAACAAATTCATCCAACGACCCTTATTGGTCTGGTGATGATTGTTGTCGGTTTGCTGATTCAGCAGCGAAAAGGGAAAGCGAAATAATCAGGCGCTGCGCTGCGCGAGGTAGTCGCGCAGCTCATCGACAGAAATACCGTCGTTTGCCAGCTCTTGCGCCAATTCCAGCACACGCTCACCTTTGCGCTCATCAATCACTTTATTGAACTGGTGTACCAGCTCGCGAAGACCACTGATTGGCACCTGACGCGCGGCGCTTTTTACGCGCTCTTCACTCATGCCGCTCAATTCAGTGAGCAATTTACCGAACATCATTTTTTCCGGAGATTCTTCTAGCATCTCCAGATGACGAGCTAATTCAATTGTCGACATCGACATAATATTTAACTGCCTGTGTATGTATTTACGAAGGAGTGTGCGAACAGCCTTTGATTTGGCTGGCACCCCGAAATCGGGAAGATCTGAGAAATTCGCACACTAAATATACTTCCCAAGCCAAATAAGCAACAAAAAAATACCCGCTAATGAGCAATTAACGGGTAAATGGTGGAATAACGGTTGTCGAGACCGTCGCGCTTTTCGCGTCTTATTAGTGAATTCGCTAAGTTTTACGCTTCTGCGGTATGCCAGCGTTTACCTTTCGACGACCACAGCAGCAAAAGGCCTGGTGCCAGCAGCAACATGTGAAAGACCAGAAGGTGTGGCTCAGAAAGACCTGCACGTTGTGTCAGGCTGACCAGCACACCTGCGCCACTCATCTGGAAAAGGCCCAACAAAGCGGCTGCCGTGCCCGCGCGCTGACCAAACGGCTCCAGCGCTTTACCCGCCGCTGAGCCCAGAATCCAGGCAAAGCCAAATGATGACAGGAATACAGGCACCATAAATGCCCAAGCCGCTTGTGTGGTGCTGAGTACTGCCATCAGGCCACCTGCAAACACCAATAGCAGCATGCCCGCATTCAGGGTTTTACGGCTGCCAAATTTATCCATGACTTTTGGCGCCGTCATGGATGCCGTGATGTTCAGCACCGCATTGATACCAAACCATAGGGTGAATTGCTCCATGGTAAGACCAAGACCATTAATCAGGCGAACTGGTGCTGAGGTGACGTAAGCCAAAATAACCGACATCGCCAGCATACAAAGCACCGCGTGATACACAAACACTGGCTCTTTCAAAACTTGCCAGTAACGCGAAGGGCTCAGCAGTTTACCGCTGCTGTCCGTGTCTGTCGGACGGGTTTCACGGAACAGGGTCAATACCAGTACTAAGGCCACCAGCGCATACGCCATCATAAAGCTGAAGTTTGAACGCCAGCCAAACTGAGCAGTTAGCCATGCCCCCAAAAGCGGTGCCAGCGCAGGAATGAAACAGATAGCGCCGTTAAGGTAGCTGATCATCTGCCCGCTTCGTTTACCGCCAAAACTGTCACGCACGGCAGCGAATGCACACACAGAAGTTGCACAAGCGCCTGCACCTTGCATCAGACGGGCAAAAAGCAGCGCATCCAGCGAGCTTGCAACCCAGGCAAAGCCCGAGCTCAAGCTGTAAATCACGATACCAGCTATCGCGACTGGCCGGCGACCATAGCGGTCTGCCAAAGGTCCTGCCAGAAGCTGGCCAAGACCCAGACTTACCATAAACCAGGAAATAGTGTCCTGAATTCGGGTAGAGGCCACATCAAACTCTGCCGCCATCAGTGGCATCGCAGGCAAGTAAATATCGATTGCCAGTGGGCTGAACAGCACCAGCAGGACCATGAGGGCCACAAGTCGGCTATCAGGCTTGGAAGAAGGGGTAGACATAAAGAACTCCTGATGATTTGAGGCGGAGTGTAGTGGGATTTTGATATGAACAAAAATGGTTTATATTCAGGTCAGACATTCCCATCAGGAATAATACTGAATGAACCTCAACCAACTGCTTCGTTACGATCTCGGCCTGCTTATCTGTCTTCATGTGTTACTGGAAGAAAGCAACGTCACCCGGGCTGCGCAGCGTCTTCATCTCAGTCAATCCGCAGTCAGTAAGAACCTCGCCAAGCTTCGCGAACAGTTTGATGATCCCTTGTTTAACCGCACTTCCCGTGGCCTTTACCCAACGCCGAAAGCCTTGTCATTAAAACCGGGACTGAAAAGCTTGCTAGGGCACATTGAAGGGCTGACAGTCTCTGATGAATTCAACCCGGCAACCAGCGATCGCCGTTTTCACTTCTCACTGGTCGAAAGTGCCTATCCCCTGCTTCTTCCCCGATTTTTAGGTGAAATCCTCGACGCAGCTCCCTCAATCACGCTGGATACTCAGGCATGGAGCGGGCAAACTTTCGACGCCATGGCACGTGGTGAGGTAGATTTTGGCATTACGGGAAAAGACCTTAACCCTGCTGACGCCATGCTGACGATGATGCCGCCGAAAGGCATCATATATGAGGAGCTCTATCAGGATGAACAACGGGTGATAGTGAGAAAAGATCACCCCGTGCTAAATGAAGCAAAATGGGATTTGGATACCTACCTGAAACAGCGACACGTTCAGGTCAGGTGTGATGGTAGCGATCGCTGGCTGCTTGACTATAAACTTGCAGAGCGGGGCATTGAGCGCGACATCGCAATGTATGTACCGGATTTCAACAGCGCGGCGAGCCTTTGCACCCATACCGACCTGGTGTTTACTGCGCCGGCGCATTTTGCAGCAGCCGTCGCTAAGCAACTCAATTTACACGTGTTGTCATTACCAACACCTTTACCGCCCATGGCATATACCCTGTTCTGGCATCAAAGTCAGCAATCCGATCCTGGTCATAGCTGGTTACGGCAGCTGATTATTTCACGTTGTCGACATATGACAGAAATTGCAGCGGCAGATGAAAACAGATAGCTTAGACAACCAAAGACCCCTACACGATCACCCAAATAAGGACGAAGAATGCACGCCATTATTGCGCAGCGCGTCGATGCATTGAGACGCTGGCTGGAAGAACAGGCACTGGACGCTCTGATCATTCCTCATGAAGACGAATTTCTCGGCGAATACATCCCCGAGCACAATGAACGCCTCCTCTGGGCGACCGGTTTTACTGGCTCAGCGGGCGCGGCTGTTATCGCGCGAGACAACGCCGCGATGTTTGTTGATGGCCGCTACACGGTACAGGTACGCAAGCAAGTGCCTGGTGACATTTTCGAATACCATCATCTGATTGAAGAGCCTGCCCTGCAATGGCTGCAAGACAACTTGCCTAAAGGCAGCAAAGTGGCCGTTGACCCGCGCCTTCACAGCGCCAACTGGCTGGCTTCTGCGGAGAAACAGGTCGAGGGTAAACTGGATTTGGTGTGTGTAGATACCAACCCGGTCGATACTGCATGGCATGATCGTCCTGCTCCCCTGCTAACCGATGCAAGGCTGATGGGCACCAACATTGTGGGTCAAAACAGCGAAGATAAACGCCGTGAAATCGGTACTGCGATTGCTAAATCCGGCGCTGATGCAGCGCTTTTAAGTCAACTCGACAGCATCTGTTGGCTTCTGAATATCCGTGGTGGCGACGTATCACGTCTGCCCGTGGTGCTGGCCAGCGCTATCGTCAATGCCAAAGGCGAAGTCACTCTGTTTATCGACCCTACACGTCTGCCTGAAGGTTTCTCAGCGCATGTGGGCGAAGGCGTATCGGTTCAAGCTCCAGAAGCACTGGAGTCGGCTCTGGCGGCACTATCCGGCCAGTCTGTGTTGGTCGACCCGCAAACCAGCAATGCCTGGGCAAGTCAGGTACTGAATCAAAACGGTGCCATTATCGTTCACGCTGCAGACCCATGCATGCTGCCAAAAGCAGCCAAAAACGCGATCGAAGTTGATGGTATGAAAGCAAGCCATGTCCGCGATGGCGTGGCAGTCAGCCGTTTTCTTGCCTGGCTGGATAAAGAAGTCGCCGCGGGCAATCTGCCAAACGAAGCTGAGCTTTCTGACAAGCTATACAGCTTCCGTGAACTCGATGAAACACTGGCAGATTTGAGCTTCGATACTATCTCAGCAGCAGGTGGCAATGCAGCTATGTGCCATTACAACCACCTGAATCAGCCTGAGCCGGGCGAGCTTGAGCTCAACAATGTCTATCTGGTGGACTCAGGCGGTCAATATCCGGATGGTACGACCGATATCACCCGCACTGTTGCGATTGGTGAGTGTTCCGACGAAGTGAAGCAAGCCTTCACTCTGGTACTGAAAGGCCATATCTCTCTGGCAACTGCACGTTTTCCGAAGGGTACCGCTGGTAGCCAACTGGATGCGCTGGCGCGTCAGCACCTGTGGGCTAACGGCTTCGACTACGACCATGGCACAGGCCACGGAGTAGGTCACTTCCTAAGCGTCCATGAAGGCCCTCAACGCATTGCCAAAGCGCCGAATACCGTTGCGCTGTTGCCAGGTATGGTGTTGTCAAATGAGCCAGGCTATTACCGCGCTGATGCCTTTGGTATCCGCATCGAAAACCTGGAGTTGGTGGTAGAAGTGCCAACCCAGGGCGACATGACTGTACTTGGTTTTAAGTCATTAACCCGCGCACCAATCGATCGCCGCTTGGTGGATGTATCACTGCTGACTGACAGCGAGATTGCCTGGTGGAACGATTACCACCAGAAAGTGTGGCAGGATGTTAGCCCATCAATGGAAGGGGAAGACTTGGCGTGGCTTAAGCAGGCAACTGCTCCAATTTCAAATTAGTAAAGTTTAAAAGGGCTCTTTCGAGCCCTTTCTTTACAAGTTTGTAGGAGGGCCTTCAGCACATCTATCAGCGTTATAAAATTCATAGCTTCCGCCTCGACCTTTTGCCCAAACATTCACTATAAAGCCGCGATCAATATACCACTCCAGCCACTCACATGCAGTTTCGTAACCATATTGTCGCATACCAATTTTATCCCACTTGTAGCCACTCTGAATTTGATGGCTCACGACAATAAATCCATCATCATCCACAGTTACTGCATCGTACTTGGACAAGGAGCGTTTCGCGGACTTAATATCAAACTCGCTCGCTGAAGGCTTGTAAGGGCTTGACTCAATTGTCGATGTGCACGAAGCGACAATAAAGGCAAAGGACATAGATAGAACTACTTTTTTCATTATTATCTTCCTTGATAACCAACTGAAAATCTTTACCAGTCTAGCGCGGTGAAACCCCTTAGCCACATAAAAGTCAAGATTTTTACAAACCATCTTATATTTGAGTCAAGACTATTAAGGACACTATCGTCTCATCCAGAGTATCCCTGCTCCCAATCCTTCCAAACCACTTCAAAGCCCGCTGCTTTTACTGCATTAGCTACAGCACTCGCGCTACGTTCGTCCGAAACCGAAAACTGCTCCAGTTCAGGCTCATCATCGGCGTAACCGCCAGGCTGAGTTTTCGAGGCTGCTGACATCGAAGTGATCCCAAGTGGCAGCACTTTATCACGAAATTCAGGCGACTCTCGGGTCGATAGAGAAAGCTCCACTTCTGAGTTAAGTAACCTATAGGCACAGATAAGCTGAACCAGCTGTCGGTCCGTCATCACCGACTTTGGCTGTACCGCCCCCTCACAAGGACGTAGCCTTGGAAAGGAAATCGAGTAACGGCTTCGCCAGTAGGTGCGCTCCATATACTCAAGGTGACTGGCGACAAAGAAGCAATCCGTTCGCCACTCATCCAGTCCAATCAGAGCCCCAATGCCAATCTTGTCGATCCCTGCTTGGGCAAGTCTGTCAGGGGTATCAAGACGGAAAGCAAAATCCGTCTTGTTACCACGCAGATGATGTTCGGCATAAGTCGAGCGATTATAGGTTTCCTGATAGACCATCACTGCATCCAGACCCAGACCTTTAAGCTCAGCATAGTCTTTCGTTTCCATGGGTTGTACCTCCATGGCGAGATAGCTGAAATGCTGCTTAATGGCAGGCACTGAGGTTCGAAAGTAGTCCATCCCCACTTTGGTTTGATGCTCACCAGTTACCAAAAGAATGCTATCGAAGTTCATTGCTTTAATCGCTTCGCACTCACGCTCAATGTCATCCAATGACAGGGTACGTCGCTTGATACGGTTTTCCATTGAAAAGCCGCAGTAGGTACAAGCGTTGGCGCAAAGGTTCGACAGATAAAGCGGCACGTAGAAATTGACCGTATAGCCGAATCGACGCCGGGTCAGCGCTGCAGCTTGCTGCGCCATCGCTTCAAGGAAGGGCTCCGCAGCGGGCGAGATCAGCGCCTTGAAGTCTTCCAAGGTCCGCTTTGGCTTAGCCAATGCCCGCTGAACATCCGCTTCCGTTTTGCTGTAAATCGAGAGACGGATATCATCCCAATTAAGCGTCTGCCAATGATCAGAAAAAGCCATATCTCCTCCCGTCACGCCAGCTCATCAAGAAAAGCGGTGAGTGGACTGGAAGCGACGGCTTGTTTTACCTGACCTGCTAAGCCAGCCTCATACGCCATGCGTCCTGCTTCTACAGCTAACTTGAATGCCTTAGCCATCGCAACAGGGTCGGCTGCCGCAGCAATGGCTGTATTCACCAGCACCGCATCTGCACCTTTTTCCATCGCTTCAGCAGCATGGGAAGGGGCGCCTATTCCAGCATCTACCACCACTGGCACTTTGGCCTGGTCGATAATGATGTCGAGAAAATCTCTTGATGCCAGCCCCTTATTGCTGCCAATAGGCGCACCGAGCGGCATTACGGCCGCACAACCAGCTTCTTCCAGATGCTTACAAAGCACAGGATCGGCATGGCAATATGGCAGCACCACAAACCCCTCTTTGACCAGTGCTTCAGCCGCTTTCAAGGTTTCAATCGGGTCAGGCATCAGATATTTGGGATCAGGATGAATTTCGAGCTTCAGCCAGTTCGTTCCCAGCGCCTCACGGGCAAGTCTTGCCGCAAAAATGGCTTCCTTCGCTATTTTTGCACCCGACGTGTTAGGTAACAGATTCACGCCCGACGCAATCAGCGGCGCCAGAATGTCATCATCACGCTTTTGGATATCGACACGTTTTAGCGCCATGGTAACTAACTCGGAGCCACTTTCGGCGATACTCTCTGCCATCACCTGGGTACTTGAGAACTTTCCTGTTCCGGTAAACAGGCGAGAGGAAAATGTTTTATCTGCAATTTTCAACATGGTTAACCTCCGGCAATGGCCTGAAACATAGCGACCTGAACACCCTCAGTCAGTGGTGTAGATTGCCACTGGCTACGGGGGATAATTTCACCGTTCAGAGCTATCGCTACCGACTGTTCAGGCAGAGATAATTCACCCACCAATGCCAGCAAATCGCTGGCAGTTTTTGGCGAGTAGGCTTCATCATTAAGCCAGATCTGCATGTGAGATCTCCTTATTTAGAAGTGCGCGAGGCTGACAAATGGCACATTCAGGATCTCGAGCAACCAGCATCTTTTTGAGCGATAGTGACTGTCCGTCAAGCTGATAAAAGTTTGCAGGTACAGATTCGCCCATCAGCAACTTCAGCGCTTCTAAAGCCTGAAAGTTGCCAATAATGCCCACTACTGGCCCTACAACACCTGCACTCTGACAGTTTCGCGATTGCGCATCCTGATGGGAGGGAAATAGGCAGTGATAACAAGGTGAGGAAGAAGCTCTGAAATCGAAAGTCATCAGCTGACCTTGCCAACCAATACCAGCACCGGCAATCAATGGCTTGCCCAGTTTCACACAGGCGGCATTCACCGCCTGCCTGGTTGCCATGTTGTCACTGCAATCAAGCACGATATCGGCAAGGGAAACTTCAAGCTCCAGCGCCATTCCATCTAGCTGACGAGTGACGGGACGACATTGGATGAGGCTATTCAACGCATTTAGTTGTTCACCCAGCGCTTTCGCCTTACCTTTGCTCAAGTCCTTTTCACGATAAGCAATTTGCCTCGGCAAGTTTGAACGCTCCAGCACATCACCATCAGCCAGCACTAACTGTCCGACTCCTGCCCCAGCCAAATACTGCGAAGCCGCAGTTCCAAGACCACCACACCCCACTATCAGTACTTTGGCTTGGGAAAGTTTCAGTTGCGCCTCTTCGCCCCAGTTATCCAACATGATTTGGCGACTGTAACGGTCAAACTCACAGTCTGACAGACTAGCTTTGTTCGACGACGATACGCTCATTTCTCGCCTCCTCTGTAAGCACCTCAGCGAACGATTGAAGCGTTGCCGCCAAGTCACAGGACTGGGTGACTGCCCGCACAACGGCAATCGCATTCACGCCGCTTTGCCAAACTTCTCGGGCTTTAGCGAGATCAATACCACCAATAGCCACTGTCGGTACTTTCCCTGCTACTGTCGCTAAATGCTTCGACAACTGCGCTACGCCCTGGGGTGGAGTAGGCATCTGTTTGGTTGGTGTTGGGAAAATATGGCCTATAGCCAAATAGCTCGGGTTAAGAGATAAGGCTAATTCCAGCTCATCAGATGTTCGGGTAGACACACCAAGGCAAATGCCAGCAGTGGCTATCGCATCCAGATCCGCCAATTTCAAATCGTCCTGACCCAGATGAACCCCATATGCGCCTGCATCGAGAGCCTTTTCCCAGTGATCGTTGATAAATACCTGAGCCTGACAGATGCGCCCACAAGCGACAGCCTCTTTGATCATGGCATCAAGATTAGGATGATTGGCGTCTTTAACCCTAAGCTGCACTGTACGCACACCAAAAGCCAGCAAACGCTTCAACAGGGCAATATCATCAACCACCGGATAGAGAGGGCCTATGCCCCCGTCCATCCTTGGAAACACGGGAGAGGTGTTCATAGCACCTCCTACGCTTTCTGGTGGTAGAGTTCGCTGCCTTTAGCAAGAAATTCCGCCGATTTTTGCTTCATGCCTTCAAGCGGATCTTCCAACATTTTCACTTCGATGCCTTCGCCTAGATCAAGGCCTTTGGCATAATCACGAACTTCATGACTGATTTTCATTGAGCAGAATTTAGGGCCACACATAGAGCAGAAGTGCGCCACTTTGCCCGACTCCTGTGGGAGAGTTTCATCGTGATAAGCGCGCGCAGTATCTGGGTCGAGCGCCAGGTTGAACTGATCTTCCCAACGGAATTCGAAGCGCGCTTTAGACAACGCATTGTCACGTACTTGAGCCCCAGGGTGTCCTTTCGCCAAATCAGCCGCGTGAGCACAAAGCTTGTAGGTAATCAGGCCGACTTTCACGTCATCTTTATTCGGAAGCCCTAAATGTTCTTTTGGTGTCACGTAGCAAAGCATGGCACAGCCAAACCAGCCAATCATCGCCGCACCAATACCGGAAGTGATGTGGTCATAGCCTGGAGCAACGTCTGTCGTCAAAGGTCCAAGCGTGTAGAAAGGCGCTTCGTGGCAATGCTCTAACTGCTCTTCCATGTTTTCTTTGATCATGTGCATTGGCACGTGGCCCGGGCCTTCAATCATCACCTGAACGTCGTACTCCCAAGCCACCTTGGTCAACTCACCAAGAGTGCGAAGTTCTGAGAACTGAGCTTCGTCGTTAGCATCGGCAATAGATCCCGGACGCAGACCATCACCCAACGACAATGCCACGTCATACTTCGCACAGATTTCACAAATCTCGCGGAAGTGGGTGTAGAGGAAGCTTTCCTGATGATGTGCCAGACACCACTTGGCGATAATGGAGCCGCCACGGGAGACAATGCCGGTAACACGTTTAGCTGTCATTGGTACGTAGCGCAGCAGCACACCAGCGTGGATAGTGAAGTAATCAACACCCTGCTCTGCCTGCTCAATAAGAGTGTCGCGCATCACTTCCCACGTTAGGTTTTCAGCGATACCGTTTACTTTCTCTAGTGCTTGGTACATAGGAACAGTACCGATTGGTACGGGGCTGTTTCTCAGGATCCACTCGCGAGTTTCATGGATGTTTCGACCGGTCGACAAATCCATGACCGTATCCGCGCCCCAGCGAGTCGACCACACCAACTTCTCGGTTTCCTCTTCAATCGATGAGGTGACTGATGAGTTACCGATATTTGCGTTCACCTTCACCAGAAAATTGCGGCCAATGATCATTGGCTCAGATTCAGGGTGGTTAATATTGGAAGGAATGATCGCGCGGCCTTCCGCAACTTCTTTACGAACAAATTCCGGCGTAATTTCTTTTGGAAGGTTAGCACCAAAGTTCTGACCTGGATGCTGACGGTTCAGTTGCTCATCTGCATATTGCTGGCGACCCATGTTTTCACGAATCGCGATGTATTCCATTTCAGGCGTGATGATACCCTGACGTGCATAGTGTAGCTGGGTAACACACTGCCCATTTTTGGCTCGACGCACGGACGGTAGATTACCAAAACGAAGCTCATCCAGTGTGTCATCATCCAAACGTGTCTTGGCAAAGTCTGACGTCACTCCATCAAGAAGTTCAGTATCACTGCGCTCTTCTATCCAGCGTTCACGCAGCTTTGGCAGACCCGCATAGATGTCAATTTCGTAGTCAGGATCGGTATACACACCAGAGGTGTCATAAACACGAACTGGCTCATTTTCTTCAAACTGAGGATTTTCTTTAGTACCACCAATGAGGCTTGGTGCTAGGGATATTTCACGCATGCCCACCCGGATATCTGGACGGGAGCCTTCTACATGAACTTTAAGAGAGTTAGGAAAGGGTTGTACCGACAGGTTGTCGATAAAGGCTTTTGCTTCGTTTCTGGCTTGTTTACGGTTCGACATAGCATTACTCCAATATATTTTTGGGAATAAATGCTTGCCGGATTTGCTGAGCAAGAGGTGTGGCGAAACTTATGGATATGGCTATCCCTGAACACCACTATTGTTGTTCTCTTGTTCCCTTCGCAGGTATTAGCCTGATCAGGTTCAACGGATCCTGCTTTCGCAGTCTCAGCCAAATGGCACTCCGACAAGTATCAGCGAACGAGTATAGGGAATGCTTTCCGTTATCTCAACCACTCAAAGTGATTAACCGCGCATTAACAACTGAAAGCCTGCCCAAGCTGCAAAAATACAGACAACGACATTAAGCACAACATTCAGGCCCATTTTGAACCACTCACCCTGTTGAAGCAGCAAAACGTTATCCATAGAAAACGTGGAAAAGGTAGTGAGCGCCCCAAGGAAGCCAAGTCCAATAAGATGGCGCCAAGGGCCTGGAGAAAAAACTTCTTGCTCCAAGGCGGCAACGAGTAGCCCCATGATAAATGAGCCCACGACATTAACCATCAAAGTGCCATAAGGAAAACCGCGCCCTAGCATCACAGCGCATAGCTCGGAGATGAGGTAGCGAGAACAGGCACCAAATGCACCTCCAATCGCAATATAGAAGAGTAAAGCCGCTTGATTCATGGCGTTCAAACCCATGCTATCGAAAAACCAAGCTGACATGATACGCCTTAAAGAACCTATTCGCTAAGGCGATCTTTTAGCCAATTCAAATATTGAACTGAATGAGGGAACAGTAGATACGAAAAAGCCCCAGCATTTCTGCTGAGGCTTCGAATTTGGCGAGGGTGGTGGGATTCGATCGGACTGGCGCCCCAGCCCCCAACAATTGGCTCGCAGAGCCAAATACCATATATGAAAAAGCCCCAGCATCTCTGCTGAGGCTCTGAATTTGGCAGGGGTGGAGGGATTCGAACCCCCAACACGCGGATTTGGAATCCGCTGCTCTGCCAATTGGAGCTACACCCCTATACGCAAGCTATTCTAATGGTTATCAGTTAAATAGCCAGTGTTGATTGGGGAAAGCTAAAACAAGTGGACAGAATTCATACAAGGTTATGATTCTTCGGCGAGATTCTTTTGCTTGTACTTGTTAAATACCAACAAGGCAATCACCGCAGGCCCTGCAACCAAAGCTGCAATTGCACTACATAGCAATGTCATTTGAAGTAAAGCTGACAAATCATTCATCTGGTGATCCCTTTATCCCTGTTAGATAAGCTGATAATACCGCGATGGTATATAAAAAAAGTCTCAGTGATAAGAACCACTGGCAAGTATTCTATTCATTGCATAGATAAAAGTGAGAGAAGTTAACAATGATCACTCTGTGTATGCTTTTTAATACATTAGATGTAGGTGTTGTATCCCTATAAATCAAATTATTAGCATTTAACCACTCATTAATTGTGGACAGGTTTGTGTTTTGAGTTCCAGACAGGGGATGTGAAAAGCTCAAGGAAGATAAGCACCGAAAAAAGGCTCTTAGTGACTAGGCGCAAAAAGAAAACAAACACGCCGCTTAGATAATTCTACGCTTGAAAGCTTAATTATCATGCTTATTTTGGGGTAATTTCAGTTGGTTAGCGCGACGCTTTCAGAAATTGAAGAAGGCCAGTATCTCGCCCTAAAGTGCGAAGCACTTTTCCGGGTCACACATAGCAAAAAACCTCAGCATTTCGACTGAGGTTTCTTTAAGAAGTGGCGGAGCGGACGGGACT
>NZ_ANFM02000044.1 GCF_000333895.2 Grimontia indica
ACATGCACCTTGCCGTTATAGTCTGCCCCGAAGTTGGCCTGATGAAGGCCGTCATTAAAGTTCAGCTGCACCGTGCTGTTGGTTGTGGAGGTGTTGGTCATATTGACCGTCCAGCCCACCCAACCATCTTCCGCCGCATTCTGCAGGTGAGAGATGCTGGACACTTTTGGAATATCAGCGTTGTCGGTAATGACAGCCTCAGCAGATTGCACAAATCCCTGTCTGCCAGGAACAGCCGCCTGGATTTGAATGGTCTCGTTGCCTTCATAGACATTGTCATTGAGGGTTTGGGCATACACCCTGATCCCATCCTGTCCAGCAGGGACGGAGAAATCAAAACGGTAATTATTTGAAGCGTCGATGACACCTTCACCGATCTTTTGCCCAGACAGATTGTAGATAAAGACTTTGCCTGAGTAGTCAGTGCCATGGTCTGCTTGATGATAACTGTCATTGAAGTTGAGCCTGACCGTCGTGGCTTCATCAGACGGGTTGTTGAAGTTGACGGTCCAACCCGGGGAGGTGCCGCCCTCGACGCCATCTCTGAGGTGAGTGACCGACTGGACAATGGTGGCCGCTTCATCTTCGACAATGGTGACCGTACCGGACACCAGACTGCCTTGCCCATCGGCTTTGGCTTTGATGGTGTAGCTTTCATTGCCTTCGTAAGTGCCGTCTTCTGTGGTTTGAGATCGCACCTGGAAGGTTTTGGTGTTAGCCGGTACATCAATCCAGTTCCCGCCGGAGAAATCGCCGGTCGCTTTCACCCAGCCACTGCCGTA
>NZ_ANFM02000043.1 GCF_000333895.2 Grimontia indica
CTGCCAGAAGGCGTTGAGATGGTAATGCCAGGCGACAACATCCAAATGGTTGTTGAGCTGATTGCACCAATCGCGATGGACGAAGGCCTGCGCTTCGCTATCCGTGAAGGTGGCCGTACTGTAGGTGCGGGTGTTGTTGCTAAGATCCTGGCTTAATTCTTATTAAGCTTCGATTAGCACAATGCTAGAAAAAGGACGCTTCGGCGTCCTTTTTCATTTCTGACAACCGCAGACATCTTCTTAGCATCACCTGCCTGTGATATTCCTTCAAAACTTGTCTTCGTTGTTTTCTTTTATTCTTCGCTAATCAATCGAAGAAACGAATTGGTAATGCTAACAATTCTCGTTTATATTGTTTATTAGATTAGTAGAGGAAGATACAAAGATGTACGTTTGTCTGTGCCATGGAATTTCTGATAAAACACTGAAAAAACTTGCTTATGAGCAAGGGGTTGATGATATCCGTGAAATCAGAAAATTGACGCCTCTTGGCTCGCAGTGTGGCAAATGTATACGTCCTGCGAAGGAAATCCTTCAAGAAGCAGCGTTAAATCCTCTCTACAAGAAAGTTGGCTAAGTGCCTCTTGTCTAATATCTGAGATTGACCACACTCCATTCGGTTCTACTTTTAATAGACGCCGAAAAGAGGAGTGCGCGATATGAAATCAGATCCAAAAATCATCCAACATCTCAACAAAATTCTGGGTAACGAACTTGTTGCCATCAATCAGTATTTCCTTCATGCCCGAATGTACAAGGACTGGGGATTGAAAGCGATTGCTGATAAAGAATACGAAGAGTCTATCGATGAGATGAAACATGCGGATGATTTGATAGAGCGTATCCTTTTCCTCGAAGGCATACCCAACCTGCAAGATCTGGGCAAATTGCGCATAGGTGAAGATACCAAAGAAATGCTAGAGTGCGATTTAGCGCTGGAAATGGATGCTATTCCTGATCTGCGTGATGCCATTGAATATGCTGAGAGTGTTCGTGATTATGTTTCGCGTGACCTGTTCCAAGATATTCTGGAAGAGGAAGAAGAGCATGTTGATTGGCTGGAAACCCAACTGGGACTTATCGATAAAGTAGGTATCCAGAATTACAACCAAGCGCAAATGATTGAATGTGATGACTCTTGAGCAAGATTTGGAATGAGAATAAAGGGAGCCAAAAGAGGCTCCTTTTTTGTATCTACGCCAAAGCCAGAGGCCGCAGTTTTACTCGCTTACCTAACGCCTGATTATTTTTTAAACGCCACTTGCAAAGCAAATTGTGATCTGTATAATGCCCGCACTGCCTGAGACATTTGCTCTCAAGCGTGCAGTTGTGAACCAATGAGCACAGGAGGAAGACCCATCGTTGTAGGCTCAGCCTGATGAGGTCGGTAATGTATACTCCGCTTATGTTCGCAGTCATATAAAATGGCTGACAATGTACCAGATATTGGTACTACGGTTTCACATAAATCAATCGACATTCCCTTATCTAGATAAGGTTGAGTGGCGATATTGTTTGTGTAATTTTTTAATTTGGAGCTCTGTCTAATGCAGAACCAACGTATCCGTATCCGCCTGAAGGCTTTCGATCACCGTTTGATCGATCAGTCTACTGCGGAAATCGTTGAAACCGCTAAGCGCACTGGTGCGCAGGTGAAGGGTCCAATCCCTCTGCCAACTCGCAAAGAGCGCTTCACCGTTCTTATCTCTCCGCACGTAAACAAAGATGCACGTGACCAGTACGAAATCCGTACTCACAAGCGTCTGATCGACATCGTTGAGCCAACAGATAAAACTGTTGACGCTCTGATGCGTCTTGACCTTGCTGCGGGCGTTGATGTTCAAATCAGCCTGGGTTAAGAGGGGAGTTAATAATGATTGGTCTAGTCGGTCGTAAAGTGGGCATGACTCGCATCTTCACTGAAGAAGGCGTTTCTATCCCTGTAACCGTTGTAGAAGTAGAAACTAACCGTGTTACTCAGGTACGTACTCCTGAAGTAGATGGTTACTCTGCTATCCAAGTAACTTCAGGCGCTAAGAAAGCAAGCCGCGTAACTAAGCCAGAAGCTGGTCACTTTGCGAAAGCAGGTGTTGAAGCTGGCCGCGGTCTGTGGGAATTCCGTCTGGAAAACGGCGAAGATTTCGAAGTAGGCGCTGAGCTGAACGTAGATCTGTTCGCTGAAATCAAAAAAGTAGACGTTACTGGCACATCTAAAGGTAAGGGCTTCCAAGGCGCTGTTAAGCGTTGGAACTTCCGTACTCAAGATATGACCCACGGTAACTCCTTGTCTCACCGTGCTCCTGGTTCTATCGGTCAATGTCAGACTCCAGGTCGCGTATTCAAAGGCAAGAAAATGGCAGGTCACATGGGTGCTGAGCAGGTAACTACTCAAAACCTTGAGATCGTACGTGTTGACGCTGAGCGCAAACTGCTTCTTATCAAAGGTGCAGTACCAGGTGCGACTGGCAGCAACGTGATCGTTAAACCAGCCGTTAAAGCGTAACGTCGAGGAGATAGTAATGGAATTGGTAGTAAAAGGCGCTGACGCGCTGACTGTTTCCGAAACTACCTTCGGGCGTGAGTTCAACGAAGCTCTGGTTCACCAAGTAGTAGTTGCATACGCAGCTGGTGCCCGTCAAGGTACTCGTGCGCAAAAGACTCGTTCAGACGTATCAGGTGGCGGTGCTAAGCCATGGCGTCAGAAGGGTACTGGTCGCGCACGTGCAGGTACAATCCGTAGCCCAATCTGGCGCTCGGGTGGTGTAACTTTCGCTGCGCGTCCTCAGGACCACAGCCAGAAAGTTAACAAGAAAATGTACCGTGGTGCTATTAAAAGCATCCTGTCTGAGCTGGTTCGTCAAGAGCGTCTGATCGTTGTTGATAACTTCTCAGTAGAAGCACCAAAAACTAAAGAGCTGATCGCTAAGCTGAAAGAGCTTGAGCTGTCTGAAGCTCTGATCGTAACTGCAGAAGTTGATGAGAACCTGTTCTTGGCAGCGCGCAACCTGTACAAGGTTGATGTTCGCGATGCAGCAGGCATCGACCCAGTTAGCCTGATCGCTTTCGACAAAGTAGTTATGACTGCAGCTGCAGTTAAGCAAGTTGAGGAGATGCTGGGATGATCACTGAAGAGCGTATCCTGAAAGTTCTGCGTGCTCCGCACATCTCTGAAAAAGCAACCATGGCTGCTGAAAACGGTAACACTATCGTTTTCAAAGTAGCGATGACTGCGACTAAGAGAGAGATCAAAGCAGCAGTTGAGAAACTGTTCGAAGTTGAAGTGAAGTCTGTAAATACTCTTATCACTAAGGGTAAGACCAAACGTCAAGGTATGCGCCAAGGCCGTCGTTCAGACGTGAAAAAAGCGTACGTTATCTTGAAAGAAGGTCAAGACATCGACTTCGCTGGCGGCGCTGAGTAAGACGGAGGAGTAACAGAAAATGGCAATTGTTAAATGTAAGCCTACTTCACCGGGTCGTCGTCACGTTGTTAAGATTGTAAACGCTGACCTGTACAAAGGTAAGCCTTACGCACCACTGCTGGAGAAAAACTCTAAGTCTGGTGGTCGTAACAACAACGGTCGTATCACTGTACGTCACATCGGTGGTGGTCATAAGCAACACTACCGTGTAATTGACTTCAAACGTACTAAAGACGGCATCCCAGCGAAAGTTGAGCGTCTGGAATACGATCCAAACCGTAGCGCGAACATCGCACTGGTTCTGTACGCAGACGGTGAGCGTCGTTACATCATTGCACCTAAAGGCCTGAAAGCTGGCGACCAGATCCAATCTGGTTCAGATGCTGCGATCAAAGTAGGCAACAGCCTGCCAATGCGCAACATCCCAGTAGGTTCTACAGTTCACAACGTTGAACTGAAGCCTGGTAAAGGTGCTCAGCTGGCTCGTTCAGCTGGTGCATACGCACAAATCGTAGCTCGCGATGGCGCATACGTAACTATTCGTCTGCGTTCTGGTGAGATGCGTAAAGTTCTTTCTGAAGGTCGTGCGACCATCGGTGAAGTTGGTAACGCAGAACACATGCTGCGTGAACTGGGTAAAGCAGGTGCTACTCGCTGGAAGGGCGTTCGTCCAACAGTTCGTGGTGTTGCAATGAACCCAGTAGACCACCCACACGGTGGTGGTGAAGGTCGTACTTCGGGCGGTCGTCACCCAGTATCTCCTTGGGGTATGCCTACTAAAGGCTTCAAGACCCGTAAGAACAAACGTACCGACAAGTACATCGTACGTCGTCGTAACAAGTAATTTATATCAGAGGATAAGCCATGCCACGTTCTCTCAAGAAAGGTCCTTTTATTGACCTGCACTTGCTGAAGAAGGTAGAGAAAGCGGTGGAAAGCGGTGACAAGAAGCCTGTTAAGACTTGGTCCCGTCGTTCAATGATCATCCCTCAGATGATCGGTTTGACCATCGCTGTCCATAATGGTCGTCAGCACGTACCTGTTTTCATCACTGATGAGATGATCGGTCACAAGCTGGGCGAATTTGCACCAACACGTACTTATCGCGGCCACGCTGCAGATAAGAAAGCTAAGAAGCGTTAAGGAGTTAAGATATGGAAGCTATTGCTAAACATCGCTTTGCTCGTATTTCGCCTCAGAAAGCACGTTTGGTAGCAGACCAAGTGCGCGGTAAAAACGTTGCACAAGCAATTGAACTTCTGACTTTCAGCGACAAAAAAGCTGCTGATCTGATCAAGAAGGTGCTGGAGTCTGCAATTGCAAACGCTGAGCATAACGAAGGCGCAGACATCGATGATCTGTCTGTAGCAAAAATCTTCGTTGACGAAGGCCCAGTCATGAAGCGCATCATGCCTCGTGCAAAAGGCCGTGCCGATCGCATCTTGAAGCGTTCTAGCCACATCACTGTTGTTGTAGCAGACCGCTAAGAGACGAGGAGAGAAAGCAATGGGTCAAAAAGTACATCCTAATGGTATTCGTCTTGGCATCTGTAAGCCTTGGAATTCCACTTGGTTTGCTAACAGCCAAGATTTCGCTGACAACCTAGACGGCGACTTCAAGGTACGTCAGTTCCTGACTAAAGAACTGTCTAAAGCGTCTGTTTCTCGTATCGTTATCGAGCGTCCTGCGAAGAGCATCCGTGTGACTATCCACACTGCTCGCCCAGGCGTTGTTATCGGTAAGAAAGGCGAAGACGTAGAAAAACTGCGCGCTCGCGTTGCACAGCTGGCAGGTGTTCCTGCTCAAATCAACATCGCAGAAGTACGCAAGCCTGAGCTTGACGCACAACTGGTTGGTGACAGCATCGCGTCTCAGCTAGAGCGTCGTGTTATGTTCCGTCGCGCTATGAAGCGTGCGGTACAGAACGCAATGCGTCTGGGTGCCAAGGGTATCAAAGTGGAAGTAAGCGGCCGTCTTGGCGGTGCTGAAATCGCTCGTACCGAGTGGTACCGTGAAGGCCGTGTGCCACTGCACACTCTTCGTGCTGACATTGATTACGCAACTTCTTCGGCTCACACCACTTACGGTGTAATTGGTATTAAAGTTTGGATCTTCAAAGGTGAAGTTCTGGGCGGCATGCCAGTAGCAGAGCCACAGGCTGACAAGCCTAAGAAGCAGCGTAAAGGCCGTAAGTAAGGAGTCTATCGATGCTTCAACCAAAACGTACTAAGTTCCGCAAGACTCATAAGGGTCGTAACCGCGGTCTTGCTGCAGGTACTGACGTAAGCTTCGGTACCTTCGGCCTGAAAGCTGTTGGTCGTGGTCGTATCACTGCGCGTCAGATCGAAGCTGCACGTCGTGCTATGACTCGTCACATCAAGCGTCAGGGTCAAATCTGGATCCGTGTGTTCCCAGACAAGCCAATCACTACCAAACCTCTGGAAGTTCGTCAGGGTAAAGGTAAGGGTTCTGTGAGCTACTGGGTTGCACAAATCCAACCAGGTAAAGTCCTGTACGAGATGGATGGTGTTTCTGAAAGCCTTGCTCGCGAAGCATTCGAGCTGGCTTCTCGTAAACTACCTATCAAAACCACTTTCGTAACTAAGGCGGTGATGTGATGAAAGCACAAGAACTTCGCGAAAAGAGCGTAGAGCAGCTGAATGAAGAATTGCTGGGTCTGCTGCGTGAGCAATTCAACCTGCGCATGCAAGCGGCTACTGGTCAACTTCAGCAAACTCACACTCTGAAGAACGTTCGTCGCGATATCGCACGTGTTAAAACCGTTCTGAACCAGAAGGGCAACGCATAATGAGCGACAAAATCCGTACTCAACAAGGTCGTGTAATTAGCGACAAGATGGATAAATCTATCGTTGTTGCTATCGAACGCCAGGTGAAACACCCAATCTACGGTAAATTCATCAAGCGTACGACTAAACTGCACGCTCATGACGAAAACAACGAGTGCGCACAAGGCGATACCGTTGAGATCCGTGAGTGCCGTCCACTGTCTAAGACTAAGTCTTGGACTCTGGTACGCGTAGTTGAGAAAGCACGCCTGTAAGGCAAGCTTTCCAGCGATAAAAAACAAAGCGGCTCCCATTTCGGAGCCGTTTATTTTTTATCTACCCATCTTCAAAAAATAGTGTTATTATTCGCCGCCCTTGTAATGAGGCAGCCCGACCCGAGATGGGTCTAGATGTAATAACAGCGGAGCACTAACAATGATCCAAATGCAAAGTATGCTGGATGCAGCCGATAACTCCGGCGCTCGCAGCGTAATGTGTATTAAGGTGCTGGGTGGTTCACACCGTCGCTACGCCCATATCGGCGACGTCATCAAAGTTACCGTTAAAGATGCAATCCCACGCGGTAAAGTTAAAAAAGGTGATGTCCTGAAGGCGGTTGTAGTTCGCACCCGTAAAGGCGTTCGTCGTCCAGATGGCTCTGTCATTCGCTTCGACCGTAATGCTTGTGTATTGTTGAACAACACTACTGAGCAACCAGTCGGTACCCGTATCTTTGGTCCTGTGACACGCGAACTTCGTGGCGATAAGTTCATGAAGATTGTGTCTCTGGCGCCAGAAGTTCTGTAAGGAGCGGTTAAAATGGCAGCTAAAATCCGTCGTAACGACGAAGTTATCGTTCTTGCCGGTAAAGATAAAGGCAAGAAAGGTAAAGTAAGTAAGGTTCTGACCACTGGTAAAGTTATCGTTGAAGGTATCAACCTGGTTAAGAAACACCAGAAGCCTGTTCCGGCTCTGGGCATCCAAGGCGGCATCGTAGAAAAAGAAGCTGCAGTGGACGTTTCTAACGTTGCTATCTACAACGCGGCAACTGGTAAAGCAGACCGTGTAGGCTTCCGATTCGAAGACGGCAAAAAAGTTCGTTTCTTCAAATCGAATGGCGAAATTATTTAAGTAATTCTGGAGTAGTACACTATGGCGAAACTGCATGATTACTACAAAGAGACTGTTGTAAAAGAACTGGCTGAAAAGTTCGAATACAAGAGTATCATGCAAGTCCCAAGGATCGAAAAGATCACCCTGAACATGGGTGTGGGCGAAGCAATCAACGACAAAAAACTGCTTGAGAACGCAGCATCTGACCTGGCATCAATCACAGGTCAAAAGCCGCTGATCACTAAAGCACGTAAGTCTGTTGCTGGCTTCAAGATCCGTGAGGGCTACCCAATTGGCTGTAAAGTAACCCTGCGTGGCGAGCGTATGTGGGAATTCCTAGAGCGTCTGATTTCAATCGCTCTTCCACGTGTGCGTGACTTCCGTGGCGTTAGCTCGAAATCATTCGACGGTCGCGGTAACTATAGCATGGGCGTTCGTGAGCAAATCATCTTCCCAGAGATCGACTACGACAAAGTAGATCGTATCCGTGGTCTTGATATTACTATCACTACCACAGCGGCGACTGATGAGGAAGGTCAAGCTCTGCTGGCTGCCTTTAACTTCCCATTCCGTAAGTAAGGTGAAGGGTTACTGTAATGGCTAAGCAATCAATGAAAGCGCGCGAAGTAAAACGCGCGAAGCTGGTAGCAAAGTTCGCTGAGAAGCGTGCTGCACTGAAAGCTATCATCAAAAACGTTAACGCGTCTGAAGAAGAGCGTTGGGATGCAGTCCTGAAGCTTCAAACTCTACCGCGTGATTCTGCTAAGTCTCGTCAGCGTAACCGCTGTAACCAGACTGGTCGTCCACATGGCTACCTGCGCAAATTCGGCCTGAGCCGAATCAAGGTTCGTGAAGCTTGCATGAAAGGCGAGATTCCGGGTCTGCGTAAGGCGAGCTGGTAATTGAATCACGGGAGTAAAGACTTATGAGCATGCAAGATCCGATTTCGGATATGCTGACCCGCATCCGCAACGGTCAGGCAGCAACTAAAGTTGCTGTTAAGATGCCTTCGTCAAAGCTGAAAGTGGCAATTGCTGAGCTGCTGAAAGCTGAAGGTTATGTGGCTGACTACGCTGTTTCTGGCGAAGTTAAGCCTGAGCTGGAAGTTACTCTGAAGTACTTCGAAGCTAAACCAGTTATCGAGCAAATCCAACGTGTAAGCCGTCCAGGTCTGCGCATCTATAAGAAAAAAGATGAGCTGCCTTCTGTAATGGGTGGTCTGGGTATTGCTGTAGTATCAACTTCTAAAGGTTTGATGACCGACCGTGCAGCTCGCAAAGCGGGTCTGGGCGGCGAAATCATCTGCTACGTAGCGTAAGGAGTAGGAAATGTCTCGTGTTGCAAAAGCACCCGTAGTAATTCCTGCCGGCGTAGAGGTGAAACTGAACGGTCAGGAAATCACTGTTAAAGGTAGCAAGGGTGAACTGACCCGCGTTATCAACGACGCAGTGGAACTAAGCCAAGAAGACAACGCTGTGAAGTTCGCGCCACGCGAAGGTATTGCTAAAGCTAACGCTCAAGCAGGTACCGCACGTGCACTGGTGAACAACATGGTTGTTGGTGTTACTGAAGGCTATACCAAGAAACTGATCCTGAAAGGTGTTGGTTATCGTGCAGCAATGAAAGGTAACTCAGTCGCTCTGACTCTGGGTTTCTCTCACCCTGTTGAACACGAACTGCCTGCAGGTATCAAAGCAGAATGCCCAAGCCAAACTGAGATTGTTTTGACTGGTACAGACAAACAATTGGTTGGTCAAGTAGCTGCTGACATCCGCGCATACCGTCAGCCTGAGCCTTACAAAGGTAAAGGTGTTCGTTACGCTGACGAAGTTGTGCGTACTAAAGAAGCTAAGAAGAAGTAAGGTAACACTATGGATAAGAAAATTGCTCGTATCCGTCGTGCGACCCGAGCGCGTCGCAAGATTGCTGAACTGGGTGCGACTCGCCTAGTGGTACACCGTACTCCACGTCATGTGTACGCACAGGTTATCGCGGCAAATGGCTCCGAAGTAATCGCAGCTGCTTCTACCGTAGAAAAAGCGATCCGTGAGCAAGTGAAGAGCACCGGTAATAAAGAAGCCGCAGCAGCAGTAGGTAAAGCTATCGCTGAGCGTGCGAAGGAAAAAGGCATCGAATCTGTTGCTTTTGACCGTTCCGGTTTCCAATACCACGGCCGTGTGGCTGCACTGGCAGATGCTGCCCGTGAAGCTGGTCTGAAATTCTAAGGTAGGCGGAAAGATGGCTAACGATAAACAACAAAGTGATTTGCATGAGAAGCTGATTGCTGTTAACCGTGTTTCTAAGACGGTTAAAGGTGGTCGCATCTTCAGCTTCACCGCTCTGACTGTAGTTGGTGATGGCAATGGTCGTGTAGGTTTCGGTTACGGCAAAGCCCGTGAAGTGCCTGCAGCGATCCAAAAATCAATGGAAAAAGCGCGCCGTAACATGGTTACTGTTGCGCTGAACGAAGGTACTCTTCACCACGCTGTTAAAGGCCGCCACACTGGTTCTAAAGTGTACATGCAGCCTGCATCAGAAGGTACGGGTATCATCGCAGGTGGTGCGATGCGTGCGGTTCTGGAAGTTGCGGGTGTTCGCAACGTTCTGGCAAAAGCATACGGTTCTACTAACCCAATCAACATCGTTCGTGCAACGATCGATGGCCTGGGTGGTATGAAGTCTCCAGAAATGGTAGCTGCTAAGCGCGGTCTGCCAGTTAACGAAATTCTGGGGTAATTCGACATGGCTAAAACTATCAAAGTAACTCAGACTCGTAGCTCAATCGGTCGTTTGCCGAAACATAAAGCTACCCTGCGTGGCTTGGGCCTACGTCGCATCAACCACACTGTTGAACTTGAAGATACTGCTTGCGTACGCGGCATGATCAATCAAGTTTACTACATGGTTAAAGTGGAGGAGTAATCACAATGCGTCTGAATACTCTATCTCCGGCTGCGGGTTCAAAGCCTTCTAAGAAGCGCGTTGGCCGTGGTATCGGTTCAGGCCTGGGCAAAACTGGTGGCCGTGGTCACAAAGGTCAGAAATCACGTTCAGGTGGTTCTGTACGCCCAGGTTTCGAAGGCGGTCAAATGCCTTTGAAACAGCGTCTGCCAAAATTTGGTTTTACTTCTCGCAAGAGCCTGACTGCAGCTGAAGTTCGTCTGAGCGAACTGGCTAAAGTTGAAGGTGACGTAGTAAGCCTTGAGACACTGAAAGCTGCAAACGTAATCACTAAAGACATCCGTACGGCGAAAATCGTACTGTCTGGTGAGATTGCACGCTCAGTGACTGTGAAAGGTCTTCGCGTTACTAAAGGCGCTCAAGCTGCAATCGAAGCTGCTGGCGGTAAAATCGAGGAATAATTAGCTCGAGGACGAGGTACAGATGGCAAAACAACCAGGACAAAATTTTAGTAGTGCAAAAGGTGGACTTGCGGAGCTGAAAAGCCGTCTACTCTTTGTGGTAGGTGCGTTGCTCGTATTCCGCGCCGGTTCTTTTGTGCCAATTCCTGGTATTGACGCTGCTGTACTTGCCGATCTGTTCGAACAGCAACAAGGTACCATCATTGAACTGTTTAACATGTTCTCTGGTGGTGCTCTTGAGCGTGCTTCTATCCTGGCACTGGGCATCATGCCGTATATTTCGGCATCGATTATTGTCCAACTGCTTACGGTAGTTCATCCAGCTTTGGCTGAGTTGAAGAAAGAAGGGGAGTCTGGCCGTCGTAAGATCAGTCAGTACACCCGCTATGGCACGCTGGTATTGGCAACCTTCCAAGCGATTGGTATCGCTACAGGCTTGCCAAGTATGATTCCGGGTCTGGTGGTAACTCCAGGCCTTGGCTTCTACTTTACTGCTGTTGTGAGCTTGGTCACTGGCACCATGTTCCTGATGTGGTTAGGTGAACAGATCACTGAGCGTGGTATCGGTAACGGTATATCCCTGATTATTTTCGCGGGTATCGTTGCAGGATTGCCATCCGCTATCGGACAAACAGCCGAGCAAGCGCGTCAAGGTGAATTGCACGTGCTTCTTCTTCTGTTGATTGCGGTAATTGCATTCGCAGTAATTGCGTTCGTAGTGTTTGTAGAGCGTGGTCAACGTCGAATCGTTGTTAACTACGCGAAGCGTCAGCAAGGCCGTCGTGTCTTCGCTGCGCAAAGCACACACCTGCCATTGAAACTAAATATGGCCGGCGTAATTCCAGCGATTTTTGCATCAAGTATTATCCTGTTCCCAGGCACACTGGCTCAATGGTTTGGTCAGAGTGAACAGTTGGGCTGGTTGGCGGATGTGTCATTGGCACTGAGCCCTGGTCAACCACTGTATGTAATCCTTTATGCTGCTGCGATTATCTTCTTCTGTTTCTTCTACACGGCGTTGGTTTTCAACCCGCGTGAGACAGCAGACAATCTGAAGAAGTCTGGTGCATTCGTACCTGGTATTCGCCCGGGCGAGCAGACTGCGAAGTACATAGATAAAGTGATGACTCGACTGACATTAGCAGGCGCGTTGTATATCACCTTTATCTGTCTGATCCCCGAGTTCATGATGATTGCTTGGAACGTACGCTTCTATTTTGGCGGAACTTCCCTACTTATCGTAGTCGTAGTAATCATGGACTTTATGGCTCAAGTTCAGACACATCTGATGTCTCAACAATATGAGTCCGTGTTGAAGAAAGCCAATCTGAAAGGCTACGGCCGCTAACAGATTGACATTTACGGAGTTTAGCAATGAAAGTTCGTGCTTCCGTTAAGAAAATCTGCCGTAACTGTAAAGTTATCAAGCGTAACGGTGTTGTTCGCGTGATTTGCAGTGAGCCAAAGCACAAGCAGCGCCAAGGCTAATAGCAGAATATTTTTCTTGCAAAATTTAGGCAGGCTGGCTACATTAGCCAGCCCACCTTTTGTGTGTGCAAAAGAAGTGGTATAGCCGCTGCGTATCCTAAACGGGCTCTGCAGCGGTTCTTCTTGATAAAGTACTAGGAGTGAATAGTGGCCCGTATTGCAGGCATTAACATTCCTGATCAGAAGCATGCTGTAATCGCACTGACTGCGATCTACGGTATCGGTAAAACCCGTTCAAAAGCTATCCTAGCTGAGACTGGTATTGCTGAAAGCACTAAGATCAGTGAACTAACTGAAGAGCAGATCGATCTACTGCGTGATGGCGTTGCCAAGTACACTGTAGAAGGTGATCTACGTCGTGAAGTTTCCATGAACATCAAGCGTCTGATGGACCTTGGTTGTTACCGCGGTTTGCGTCATCGTCGCAGCTTGCCACTACGTGGCCAGCGTACGAAGACCAATGCTCGTACCCGTAAGGGTCCGCGCAAGCCGATCAAGAAATAATCGGGGTAGGTAAAGTACTATGGCTAAACAACCAAATCGCGCACGTAAACGCGTACGCAAGCAAGTTGCTGACGGCGTAGCGCACATCCATGCGTCTTTCAACAACACAATCGTAACCATTACTGACCGTCAAGGTAATGCTCTAGCATGGGCTACTGCAGGTGGTTCTGGTTTCCGTGGTTCTCGTAAATCAACTCCGTTCGCTGCACAGGTTGCTGCTGAGCGTTGTGGTGAGATGGCTAAAGAATATGGCCTGAAGAACCTGGAAGTTATGGTTAAGGGCCCAGGTCCAGGTCGTGAATCTACTATTCGCGCACTGAACGCGGCTGGTTTCCGTATCACTAACATTGTTGATGCGACTCCAATCCCACATAACGGTTGTCGTCCACCTAAGAAACGTCGCGTATAACGCTGTTTCTTAGAATTCTGGAGAAAGATCATGGCAAGATATTTGGGTCCTAAGCTGAAGCTTAGCCGTCGCGAAGGTACTGACTTGTTCCTGAAGTCAGGCGTACGCGCGATTGATACCAAGTGTAAAATTGATAACGCCCCAGGCGTACACGGCGCACGTCGCGGCCGTCTGTCTGACTATGGCGTTCAGCTTCGTGAGAAGCAAAAAGTTCGTCGTATCTACGGCGTACTGGAAAAACAATTCCGTAACTACTACAAAGAAGCTGCTCGCATCAAAGGCAACACAGGTGAAAACCTGCTGCAACTTCTGGAAGGTCGTCTAGATAACGTAGTTTACCGCATGGGCTTCGGCGCAACTCGCGCAGAATCACGTCAGCTGGTAAGCCACAAAGCGATCCTGGTAAACGGTAAAGTGGTTAACGTTCCTTCTTTCAAGGTAACGGCCAACGACGTTGTTAGCATTCGCGAGAAAGCTAAGAACCAAGCACGCATCAAAGCAGCTCTTGAAATTGCTGCTCAGCGCGAGCTGCCAACTTGGATCGAAGTAGACAGCAACAAAATGGAAGGCACTTTCAAGCGCCTGCCAGAGCGTTCAGATTTGTCTGCTGACATCAACGAACACCTGATCGTCGAGCTTTACTCTAAGTAAGGCTAAACTAAAGAGAGGACACAATGCAGGGTTCTGTAACAGAATTTCTTAAGCCGCGTCTGGTTGACATCGAACAAGTTAGCTCGACGCACGCAAAAGTAACTCTTGAGCCGCTAGAGCGTGGCTTTGGTCACACCCTAGGTAATGCTCTACGTCGCATCCTACTGTCGTCTATGCCTGGTTGTGCAGTGACAGAAGTAGAAATTGACGGCGTGTTGCACGAGTACAGCACCAAAGAGGGCGTACAGGAAGATATCCTGGAAATCCTGCTTAACCTTAAAGGCCTTGCCGTTAAGGTAGAGGGTAAAGATGAAGTTATCCTAACCCTGAATAAGTCTGGTGCAGGCCCTGTTGTTGCAGGCGACATCACCCACGACGGTGGTGTTGAGATTGCGAACCCAGAACACGTAATCTGCCACCTGACAGATTCAAATGCTGAAATCAGCATGCGAATCAAGGTAGAACGTGGTCGCGGCTACGTACCAGCGTCAGCGCGTATTCACACTGAAGAAGACGAGCGTCCAATCGGCCGTCTGCTTGTAGATGCAACGTTCAGCCCAGTAGACCGTATTGCTTACAATGTTGAAGCAGCACGTGTTGAACAGCGTACCGACCTCGACAAGCTGGTTATCGATATGGAGACTAACGGTACTCTTGATCCTGAGGAAGCTATCCGTCGTGCAGCAACTATTCTTGCTGAGCAACTGGACGCGTTCGTAGATCTGCGTGATGTACGAGTTCCTGAAGAGAAAGAAGAGAAGCCAGAGTTCGATCCGATCCTACTGCGTCCTGTAGACGATCTTGAACTAACTGTTCGCTCTGCTAACTGTTTGAAAGCAGAAGCGATCCACTACATCGGTGATCTGGTACAGCGTACTGAGGTTGAGCTTCTTAAGACGCCAAACCTTGGTAAGAAGTCTTTGACTGAAATTAAAGACGTGCTGGCTTCACGTGGTCTGTCTCTGGGTATGCGCCTGGAAAACTGGCCGCCAGCATCAATCGCTGAAGATTAATCAGATTCTGATTACTTAGTTAGAAGGATTAGGTCATGCGCCATCGTAAGAGTGGTCGTCAACTCAATCGCAACAGCAGCCATCGCAAAGCGATGTTCAGCAACATGGCTAGCTCGCTGGTAACTCACGAAGTTATCAAAACTACTCTGCCTAAGGCAAAAGAGCTGCGTCGCGTAATTGAGCCATTGATTACCCTAGCAAAGAACGACAGTGTTGCTAACCGTCGTCTTGCATTCGCTCGTACTCGTAACGACGAAGTTGTAGCGAAGCTGTTCAACGAACTGGGTCCACGTTTTGCCTCTCGTGCAGGCGGTTACACTCGCATTCTGAAATGCGGTGTACGTGCCGGCGATAAAGCCCCTATGGCTTACATCGAGTTGGTAGATCGTCCAGAGACAGCTGCAGAAGAAGCAGCTGAGTAATCTCTCGGTTCGTTCAAATAAGAAGCCAGGCTTTTAGCCTGGCTTTTTATTTATCTACTCATTAATAGAACAGCCTACGCCCCGTTTCTTTCTCTATAACTCTTGACGTCAAGGCTTCAGTTAAACAGTCTTTCTACTTCTACTTCTACTTCTACTTCTACTTCTACTTCTACTTCTACTTCTACTTCTACTTCTACTTCTACTTCTACTTATTCTAAAGACTGAACTGAATCTCTAACGGATGTGAATTCATTGATTGGCTCAGTTAGTGAATAAGCAATATTGCAAACGTCAAATATGAGTGGGGAGGGGGGAATTGAAAAGGCTATTGTATGGTGCCAAAAGCACTTATGCACAGCGTCTTGTGTGTTTGGTGTGAGTAAAATGTGTGGAAATAAGGCTTTCGAGTGAAATATAGCCAAGTAAAGCGGTTTTCATAAAAAACCTCAAAAAAGGTCTTGCCAGATTTTCAGACCTCCCTATAATGCCGCCTCACCGACACGGAGAGCGGCTCCCACCGCGGAAACGCCCACTCAAATCGGTACGGCGAAGGCCTCAAAAAT
>NZ_ANFM02000042.1 GCF_000333895.2 Grimontia indica
GTTCAGCCGAGCGAAGCGAGACAACGTTGCCCGGCGAAGCCGAATAGGCAACGGCCCGCAGGGAAGGGCGCGAAGCGACCGCATAAATCCCTATCTCTCCGCCACATTAGAAAAGGCCGCTGAACTATCAGCGGCCTTTTTCGTTTCTATCTGTATTCTGTATTGTTTTCGACCTCTTCACTTATCGATAAAGAAACAGCTTCTTGCTCGCGATGGTAAGTTGTACTAACTGTCTAGCAAGTTCGCGATTCAACCAAAGGTAACCGTAATAACTGATGTCACTGGCATCATCATCTTCAGACAATTGGTGTTTGGGCTTGAGGCTCATCAGGAGCAAGGAATCCGTATCCAAGATATCGACTTCACGGTTCACCAAGCCATCTCTCAACGCATCAAATTTTGATGCTAACTCTTCTTTAGCAGCTTTTAATCCATGAAGATCGCCAATCTTCTCTTTCCCTTGTTGGCTATCCCAGTGTGTGCTGATCAAGGTTTCCAAGTCGGTATAAATGCGTTTTTCTATGGATAGAATAGAGGCCAAGACAGGCTTTAAGGGACCCGATTCTCTCGCAGCATGTGGCAGTAAGCCTTGTTGTTTCTCAATCAGGTCAGACAGCGAAATGGCATTTTGTGGGACAAATGTGTTGTCTGACATGGTTTCATTGTGTTGATGGTAAAACTGACCGCATTGATGGCAAAAGGATTCAAGTAGATAGATGAATTGATCGGTAGCTCTTGCTGGAAAAACATAAAGACTGGCGAGAATCGACAATACTGCTGACCAAACAACGTTGAGAATACGCCAGCCTGCCGCTTCAAAATCGGCTGGGCCACCACCGGCCACGATCACTATGGTTATCGCTGCCATGAGAGCCGCATAAGCGTATCTCTCTTGCGTGAAGTACATAGTGCCGATGAGTAGGCCAAAAAAAGCGAGGTGATGTGTCCAATGATATTGCGGAGGAATGAGGAAAAGGGCCAACCCTACTGTGGCTCCAGCGACCGTGCCCCAAATCCTTTGGTTTGCTTTGGATATCACACCACCGACAAAGGGAATTGCGCCGAGTATGGTGACGGCGGTGATCAGCGCCCAGTAACCATAAGGAAGGTTGAACTGTCTGACAATCACGAGGATTAATCCCATTACCAAGGCGACTCTCAGCATATAAAGCAGCCGTGAATGTCGAATAGCAAAACTGCGGTAATGGGACATAGCGAAAGGCGCTGGAAGAATGATGCAGAAAGCTTATTTACAGACGTGAAAATTTGCTTTTCTAATAGTGCGACAGTCAGGAATAGAAAAATCCCCGCAGGAAGCGGGGATTGTGTTAACCGATGAACGTCAGTGTGGTTTGTAGAATGATCAGGTTGACGATATCAATAAAGAACGCACCAACAATCGGCACCACCATAAAGGCTTGTGGAGATGGACCGAAGCGGTTTACCACCGAACCCATATTCATCACCGCCGTCGGTGTCGCACCAAGACCAAAACCGCAATGTCCACTGGAAATCACCGCGGCATCATAGTTTCTACCCATCACACGATACGTGACAAAGTAAGAAAACAGCGCCAGCATCAATGACTGCACCATCAGAATCGCCAGGAATGGTAACGCCAGATCGAGAATGTTCCAAAGCTTCAGGCTCATTAGCGCCATGGCAAGGAACAGTGCCAGTGAAACCGTACCCAAAATATCGACGGTTTCCACATCCAGCTTTTCTACTTTAGTCACTTCGAGAACGTTGGTAATGACCACGCCGATAAACAGGGCGTAAACAAAGTCAGGGATCATCAGCCAGCTGATTTCAAAGCTGCTAACCCACTGCTCGAGATACTTTGCGCCTGTCACACAGATCAACAACACAAACAGGGTTTCGATGACTTTTTTTGCAGTGACTTTGTCCTGCTCATTCTCGTTATACGTGACCAGCTCCGGGAATTGCTCATGCGTATTGTTGGTGTTGCCGTACTGGGATTTGAGTTTGTTCTTTTCAACCAGACGTTGAGCTACCGGACTGCCAATAATGCCGCCCATCACCAAGCCAAAAGTGGCTGATGCCATGGCTATCTCAAGCACATTTTCCAAGCCATAAACATCCTGGAAGGTTTGAGACCAAGCTGCACCCGTGCCATGACCGCCTGAAAGGGTAATGGAGCCGGCAATCAAGCCCATCAGTGGGTCGAGCCCCAGCGCAGTCGCCATAGAGATACCAATGCCGTTTTGCAGCACGATATACAGCGATGCAACACCGAGGAAAATAAAGACTTTCGCCCCGCCTTTTAGAAGCTGGGTATAGTTCGCTGCCAGTCCAACAGTTGCAAAGAACATCAGCATAAAGGTGTGTTGTAGCGGAAGGTGAAATTCCAGCTCAATGCCATTGAAGTGCAGCGCAGTAATTGCGCCAGCCACCACCAAGCCACCGACAATGGGTTCAGGGATGTTGAACTTCTTAAATGCGGATACGCGGGCGTTAATAAAGTGTCCAAGGAAGAGCACGAAAATCGCAATCAGGAAGGATTCGAGTGCGCCCACGGAAATGAGTTGATTCATAAAGCCTCTGTGTTCTCATCATCGTCCGTAATGAGTGAGAGTCTTCGTTCTAGCGCGCTTTGGAGAGAGTATTTGACTAAATCTGGTGGCGGTATCCATAACCGCAAGCGCTAGCCAGCTTAAAACAGGGCGACGTTATCTCATATTGTTGAATAGAATGACAAGTCTATCCGAGAAAATATTCACATCCCTCCACAAGCGATGAGAACGTGTCGCTACGCCATGTTGACGTTGTCAGAAAAAGCCGGGCGATGTTGAAATTTGAGCCCGGCTTAATAACGTCTTGAGTCAATTAATGTTTATGAGGAATAAGGCCTGCAATCATCATGGTATGAGAGGCGAGCTTTTGGCATTTGGTCGAGCTGGCGCAGCTTTCTAAGGCTGTTTTGTCACTGGCTTTGGTGTAGATAATTTTGCCGTTTTTAATCGTCGTCATCACAGAGATGTTCGCCAGTTTCATTGGATCGATAGTTAGCGGATTATCTGAGAGGAAAACGAGGTCGGCGACCTTGCCAACTTCAATCGATCCCTTAGTGTCTTCTTCGAAATGCTGATACGCAGACCAGATGGTTTGTGCTTTAAGCGCTGTCATGGCGGATACGCGCTGATCTTTACCTAAAATACGGCCACTTCGTGTAATGCGGTTAACTGTTGCAGAGTAAACCCGCATCGAGTCTGGGAAAGCGACGGGCGCATCATGGTGCGAAGTGAAAATCATGCCTCTATCCAGTGCCCAACCCGTTGGGGAAATGTTCTCAGCACGTTCATCACCCAACACGGATTGTGCATGCCAGTCTCCCCAATAGAAGGTGTGCATAGGGAAAAACGAGGGAATCACGTTCAGGTCTTTGAATGCCTGAACTTGATCCTCACGGGCAGTTTGGGCGTGAATCGCCACAAATCGGCGTTCTTTTGCGCCGTATTTCGCTGTCGCATTTTTTACTGCGCGGATGTATTGGTCAATCGATGCATCACCATTCGCGTGGGTTAGCAGTTGCCAGCCATTTTCCATCGCCATGCCGACATATTTCTCCGCTTCTTCGTCAGACATGATGGGATAACCCCGATATTCAGCATTTTGGCCTTCAGGGGGGATTAGGTATGGTTTGGTGAGCCATGCGGTCTTCCCTTGTGGTGAGCCATCCAGTGTCAGTTTCACGCCACCGAGGCGAAAACCGTTGGTGTAGCTATTGCTGAGGTAAGGTGCTGTGAGAGTGTCAGTGCCGAGTTGAATGTCGGTGTAGGCCACTACA
This sequence comes from Grimontia indica, assembly GCF_000333895.2. Taxonomy (GTDB): domain Bacteria; phylum Pseudomonadota; class Gammaproteobacteria; order Enterobacterales; family Vibrionaceae; genus Enterovibrio; species Enterovibrio indicus. Next base: position 3,809 of record NZ_ANFM02000042.1, read on the forward strand.
TCAATAGGAAGCGGCTCTTGCTGGGCAATCTCGTACATGGTTTTGACACTGTCAGACATGGAACGGCCTTCCTGCGCGGTGGTGTACCCATACTTGGCGTACAGATCCATCCCTGCGCGGAATAGCATCTCATTTTCGTCTGGGCTGATTTGCGTGAACAGTGGTATCAGCGCGCCAAAGAAAGCGGACTCTTCCAGCACACCATTGGGTTCATCACTGTCTTTCACACGTCGAATCACGCCACCTGGTGGGTTTTTGCTGGTCGCCGTCAGTTTCATCATCTCCAGCGCTTTGCTGTTCATGACTCCGATATGACCAGATTGGTGAATGATCAGGATGGGAACGTCGGTTGATACTTTATCAAGGTCAAAGCGGGTTGGGTGAATTTGCTCTTTGAGCTGGGAGTCGTCGTAGCCAAAGCCGATGATAAAGTCCTGCGCTTTGTTTACTGGGACTTCAGCCCATTTTCTCAGGGCTTGTTGAAGGCTTGCGATATCAGTCACAGGGCCATCAGGTGGTGACAACAAATTGGCTGATACAGCCTGTAAGCCTGTGTTCATTACGTGGCCGTGAGCATCAATAAAGCCGGGGATCATGGTCAAACCTTTTAAATCCACCACTTTGGTTTTGTCACCCTTTAGCCTGAGAATTTCTTCTGCTTCCCCTACGGCGAGTATTTTTCCGTTTAGGATGGCAACAGCTTCCGCCTCGGGTTGTTTATCATTGACCGTTATGACCTGAGCGTTGTGGTAAATGGTGTCAGCAAAAGGTTTTGGTGGGCTGGTAGCGAAGATTGGAGCAGAAACAAACAGCGCTGAAAGGGCGGCGATTGAAGCTTTCATGGAGACTCCTCTGGAAAAACAAGACGGGCCTAGCCCGTCTGTGATTCAGTGCGTTATGAACCTGATTGGAATCAGTGTATGCCGTGTTTATCCCAAAAGTCGTCCAGATTTTGCATCATTTCCTTCTTGCGTTCTTCGGAGACGAAAGAAGCTTCAATGGCATTTCGGGTAAATTGTGCCAGCTGCTGAGGGCTGGGAGATAAAGCATTATTAAGGGCAATAAAATTGTCCGTCATATATCCACCGAAAAAGGCGGGGTCATCGGAATTGACGGTCACGCAGAGTCCCTGAGCCAGTAGGTTGAGGATGTTGTGGTCTGCCATCTTGTCAAACACGCGAAGCTTGATGTTAGACAGTGGGCAGACGGTGAGAGGCATTCTAGATATCGCCAACTCTTTTACCAGTTCGGGGTCCTCGCTGCTTTTCACGCCATGATCAATGCGGCTGACATGCAAAAGATTAATCGCATCTCTGATGTTACTCGGAGGGCCTTCTTCCCCTGCATGCGCGACAGTTTTCAACCCCAGTGCTCGCGCTTCAGCAAATACACGTTGGAATTTCTCTGGTGGATGGCCTACTTCGGAAGAGTCCAGCCCAACACCAACTAACCGATTTAAGTGAGGCTTCGCCTTTTCCAAAGTTTCAAAGGCCGCTTCTTCCGATAAATGGCGAAGAAAACACATGATCAGCTGGCTTGTAATGCCAAGCTCTTTTTCCCCTTGGCGAAGAGCGTGGTAGATGCCATTGATAGCCGTATCGAATGAAATCCCCCGGTCGGTGTGGGTTTGAGGGTCAAAGAAGATTTCTGTATGCATGACATTGTCGGCTTTACAACGCAGCAGATACGCCCAGGTCAGGTCGAAGAAATCACGTTCAGTAATAAGGACATTGGCCCCTTGATAGTAAATATCGAGGAAGGACTGCAGGTTATGGAATTGGTAGGCGTTGCGGGCTTCCTCAACGCTTGAATAGGGCGTGGAAATACCATTTCTTTCTGCGAGTTCAAACATCAACTCGGGTTCAAGTGAGCCTTCAATATGCAGATGCAACTCCACCTTCGGCAAGCATCGGATAAACTTTTCCATCGTCTTCTCCCTGTTCGTAACTTATTGAAAGGTATATATCGGTAGGGCAAATTTTTGAGAATGGAATGCTGTATGGATCTAAACTAGTTGGTGTTGACTCATCGGTCAAATTTTGGAATTCGCAATACGGCAGCTTGTCATAAGTTCACAAAAATGCCGCCAACGTCAGACGGCATTTTTGCTTTGAAAGGAAGCTTAACCGATGAACTTAGTCATAAAGTTCTGCACATTACTCAGGCTCGAAATTGCCATGATGACAACAATCGCCGCACCTGTAAGGGTTAAATATATAGGGTGTTTGTAATCACCCACAATGTCTTTACGACGCGTCGCAGCCAACACAAACCCCAGTACCACAGGCAGGATGATGCTGTTTACCAAGCCAGCAAGCATCAGTAGCAGGATTGGCATGTTCATCAGCACGGTACCAACGCTGGTAATGATGATGAAGCCACAGCACCAGGCTTTTTCGTTACGGGCAACCACAGGGAACAGTGTTTTGATCAGTGAGATAGCCATGTAGGAGTTACCCACCACCGACGTGATAGACGCAACGAACAGCACCAGACCAAAGATAAAGTAACCTACTTCGCCCGCGCCTTGACGAAACGCGTCTGCGGCTGGGTTTGCAGTGTCCAGCACTGCACCAGCAGCAATCACACCAAACACGGCCATGAAAAGCAGAATGCGGATAACAACAGCGATAGAGATACCTGCCCAGGCAGCTTTGTTGATGTGCTCAACGTTCTCTTTTCCTTGCAGGCCGATATCAACCAAACGTTGTGCGCCAGTGTAGTAACCTCCCACAGCGCCACCAACAATGGTCAGGGTCGGAAGCAAAAGGCTGCCCATGTCTGTTGGCATCACTGCTGCGGATAAGGTTTCCCCCATAGGTGGAAGGCTGGTCATGGCGACATAGGCGATTAAAACAATCATAAACAGGCCGAGGTAGCGCGCCATCTGATCCATACGCTTTGATGCGTTATGAACGACAAACAACAGGCAACCGACAACACCGGTAAACAGCGCACCCCAAGTGGTATCCACGCCAGTCAGCACGTTGATGCCAAGCGCAGCACCACTGACGTTACCGAAGTTGAATGCCACCGCACCTAATGCCAGCAGAATACCGATGAAGTAGCCTGCACCTGGCGCGATTTTGTTCGCGATATCTTGGATACGAAGGCCTGAAACACCCACGATTCGCCACAGGTTCATAACGATACCGAAGGTGATAAACATGGAGGCAAATACAGGGAAAGCCATGTCGATTTTATAGATGTTGGTGAAAACAGCGGTTTGTGTCAGAAAGCCGGGGCCAACTGAAGTGGTAGCCATTAAGAATGCGACGCTGAAAATGGCTTTGGATTGCCAGTTGGCGTTGAGTTGGGTGTGTGCTTTTGCGGTCATGCCGGGTTCCGATTTTGTTGTCTTCCTATTTAATAAAAAAAGAAAAACAACTGACCGGGATCAGCTGATAGAGAGCTGTTAAGCTATTGAAAAGAAAAGCCTTGGTAAGCTCTCTTTTTGCTGGGCGCGGATGTTAATGGCAACCTACTTTCAAGTCAATCATTAAACCGCAAATAGTTTGAGGTTTTTTCATCTTGGTTTTCGATGGTGACTTTTGTGACCAGAAATGGATTCCGGCATACCTAATTCTTTATGCATATGGTACCTTAATGAAAAATGACGAATCGTCAAAAACCATGAAGGAGGATAAATCATGGATGGAATACCCAGTTTCACTGAGCTTTATCGTTATTCGGATAATGCCTACTTTGCAGATAACTACACCAAAGAAATAGATTATCAGGGCGAATCTGCCATGGAGGTTTATCTCCGGGTGATGAACAGCACACCAGGTTGGGTGAACAAGCTGATGAAAATCCGCAACGAAGTGGTTTCTAGAATGGGCTTAAAACACCTTGGTAATCTCGATGATTTTTACCCGAAGAAAACGGCTGATGACTATCAAGTGGGCGATAAAGTCGGCATTTTCGAAATGATCTACAAGTCTCACTCGGAAGTGATCATGGAAGACAGAGATAAACATCTGGATGTGAAGTTGTCATTCTTTGTTGAACCTCACGGTGATAAAGCCTTGGTGACGGCAAGTTCTGTTGTTCACGTTAAAAATACCTTCGGTAAGGTATACATGTTCTTCGTTGGGCCCGTACACAAAATTATCGTGCCAGCGACACTCAAGAAGCTATGATGTGACAATTGATACGAAGCATAATATCTTTCAAGCCATCTATTGGTTATCAGGGTATGCGTTGTGCTTCGATTCCTTCCTTCACTAAAACACTTCTCGCTCGTTGCTGCTTTAGCGCTTTTCTTCGGCTCAGTAACAAGCTCTCACGCTTTAACTCCTGAAAGCTGTGATATTGATGTCTCTGACCTCAACCTGCGCTATGACAATCGTCTCGACTACCAAAACAAAAACGTCCCTACCGATTTCTTCCTATTGGTTTACTCCAATTCGCCGGGCTTTTGTAAAGCCATGGAACGAAAAGGCCGTGAGGCGTCTGTACAGTTTCAGTGTGACTCTGGGAATGACTTTGGCTGGGTTGTCCATGGCCTTTGGGGAGAGTCAGAAAAGGCTTATAAGTCAGGCAACAACAAGGGACATCCTCGATTCTGTAAGGGCGACTTAGCACCATTGCCGTTGGAAACTATCAAGCCATATCTGTGTATGAGCCCGGGCACGCGCCTGCTGCAAGGGCAGTGGGAAAAACACGGTTCGTGCGACTTTGAAACAGCAGAGGCGTATTTCGACAAGACGCTCGAACTTGCCCGTCAATTTAAGCTTCCGCCTGCTGACTTGAATGCCAAGAAAGCAATTCGTTGGATGCGCGATAATAATCCTGAACTGAAGAATACTTGGCTGCATCAAAGCCGTCATGAGTTTGGTATCTGTTTCGACAAAAGCTTCAACCTCATGTCTTGCCCGAGAAAACGCTAAACGGGCTTTTCGGCGGCATCGCTATCGTCGGCTTTGTTGTTAGCTATAGCGATGTCGTCGAGCAACTCATTAATCTTCTCTGCTTCTTCAATCGAGGCTCCGTCTAACAACGCTTCCTGCAATAGGTTGTTAATCCGCTCTTTCCTCAAAATAAACAGGTCATGCAGTGAATAAGCGACTTCCAAGCGCCGTTTAGGGAACTGCTCAATCAAGTGGCGCAGCATGTCACCACCTTTTTTCGGATAGGCGAGCACGATGTTCTTCGCCACGTCATGTGCGTTCAGCGAAGAACCTTGTAGAGCGAGTCGGATCAAAATCCCCGGATCGGATGGATTCTGGCCCAACGCAGCGATGAGAAGTTTTAGCTCTGGGTTGGCTTTGTCGATGTCCTTGAAATCCATCATTGGGTCATAATCACTCGAACTCCCCATAGGTTGCACGTTGACTTTGAAGGAAGAGGCCGCTGGCAATGTTTCTGTGCGAACAAACAGCTTACGTGCCATCAGGAAGACAAAGACGAAAATATGAACCGTAATGATGTAGTAGTAGAGCCAGACGACGTCGAACTCATTCATCAGGAAACTCGCCACAATCGGGCCAATGACACCACCGACGCCCAGTAAAATTTGCATCGTACTGGTAGCGGGCATGGCTTCTTTTTGTTCAATGTGGTCAAACACTTGAGTAACAGCAAGTGGGAAAAGTGCCACGCCTGAACCACCTGATACCCAAAACAGCACGGCCAACAATTCGATCGGATAAGGGTAAAAGTTATCAAGCACTATCAAGCTGTTGCTGATGATCCCCATAAACATGAGACCTGATGCTACGACACGTTTGTCGTAGCGATCGGCCAGCCAACCGGTTGGAAACTGAGTGAGCAAACCGCCCATTTGGTAAGAACCCAGGATCAGTGATAGCCAGATTCCTGAGATTCCTTTGCTGTAAGCGTAAAGAGAGATAAGTGAAACGCTGGCTGCATTAATCAACCCGGCACAGAAACAAGCGAGCGTGCCTGAAGGGGAGTATTGCCAGAGCTTTTTAAGAGAAATCGGTGTCGCGCGTTTGGGCAATTCCGGTGCCGGTAAACGGCTCATTGACATGATGATGAGGGAAACACAAAGGAATACCGAAATCACCCCAAACAGCCGTGGGTCGTTTTCGTTAAATGCGCTGAAAAGAAAGGGAGCGGTACCGAATCCAATCGCAAAACAGATCTGGTAGGTGCCGTAAACTCGGCCTCGGTTACTTCGATCACTCAGTACATTGAGCCAACTTTCGAGCGTGATAAATGACGTGACATAGCAGAAGCCTGCAATCGCGCGCAGTGCGGCGGTAACAACAATATCGGTAGTGTAGCTATGAACAACAGACACAATAGACAGGGTTGCCGCCATTGAGGCAAACGCGCGAATGTGTCCGGCACGGAGCACTGCCCGGGAACCAAACAACCCTGCACAAATTGCTCCTACAGCAAACATACTCATTGCCAGACCAATATCGGCTGTCGGGTAGCCGTTTTCCTTCATGCGGATAGGTAGCATGACGAAAAAGAGGTTGTGGCTGATAGCAAACCCAAATATCGTGAAGAGTATGGGTCGTATCCGTATGAATATATTTGCTTTCATGTCCGTATATGCCGAGTAGTACCAGCTCCAAAAAAGAATGAATTGGAGCTTTGTTATGTGTGGTTTAAAGAGCAAAAGAATGAAGTTTTTATGAGGGTTTTCTATCAAACCGACTCTGAGCTTCAAAAATGCGTGTTAGCCCGAAAATGTTACCACTGAGAGAAAGTGGAAATGAGAGAACTCAAAGGCTTTCACTGCTGGCTCTCGTAAATCCGACATGTTTCTTATTCATGAATGAGTATGGTCTAGTTTTGCTAAATCTGAGGGAATGAATCATGGAAAGATTTCGCGTATCCAACCAATTAGAGCACATGAATATCGACCTCATTCATCAGGTGATATCAGAGTCCTACTGGGCAAAAGGCATTCCAAAAGCGACGTTAGAAAAGGCGCTGGCACATTCTCTCTGTTTTGGTGTGTTTGATGAAAACGACACGCAGGTAGCGTTTGCCAGGATGATCACTGACCGGGCGACGTTTGCCTATCTGGGAGATGTTTTTGTGGTGGAAGAGCGTCAAGGAGAGGGGATTGCCAGAGTATTGATGGATAGCATTGTGGCACATCCTGACCTACAAGGTCTTCGTCGAACCATGCTGGCAACCCGTGATGCACATGGGTTATATGAGAAGTATGGTTTTACGCCGATTGAAAATCCGCAATCATTAATGCAAATTTGGCAGCCTGATATCTATACCCAAGTAAGTTGAATCCTGCATCTTCAGGTTGTTTGGGTGTAAAATAAAACGTAAACACAGACTTCTAATATTCATACAGCGTATGAAATTAAAGGGTTTAAAATGATAACGATTAGGAAATTCAAACAAGAAGATGAGATAGATGTGCTCGCTATATTGTTGGAAGAAGAACAAGTGAAGTTTACGGCGTCACCAGAAAATTTCGTCTCTGATATCGAAGCGAACATTGTCAGGTTTGTTATTGCCAAGGATGACACTCTAGTTGGATATTTCAAAATAGATAATGATTTTCACTCGGACATATTAGGCGAAGACAATGCCGGGGTAGGACTCAGAAGTTTTGCTATTGATCGGCGATATCAAGGAAAGGGAATTGGAAAAAAGGCGGTCTCTATATTAGCAAGTTCAATTAGTGAAGAATTTAAGACTTTTACGTGGGCTTATCTCACTGTGAATTGTAAGAATGAAGTCGCCTATCAGACTTACATGAAAGGTGGATTCGAGGATACCGGAGAGCTCTACCTCGGTGGTCCCGTTGGTCCGCAACACATCATGCGGGCGAAGTTGCATAAAGAGAGCTAGTTTATCTTGCATGATAATTGTGTAAGTCAGAATTGATAAACGTCAGAAAGTGAATATACCAATTGGAAATTTGAATTTTAATGCTTTATGATGTTTATTAAATTTGTTGAAATTGTCATGTTATATCCATATATGGAGATGTCTGTTTAAATAAATAACTAAAATGCCGCACTGATTTATTTTTCTTACAGTGTTATCTTATTAATTAAAACCTGCCTCTTGAACTGTTCATATATTTCTAGTCAAAGCTTTTTCTCTTTTCAGTGAGAAATTGTGACACCCTTTCCGTTAACAAAAGTTTAATAAAGCGATTTTCTGGAAGATTATTGATGTGAATGTTTGACTGATGGCGTCAATTAAAAAGGACGACACAAATGAAAACATTCAACGTTAGTGGTAAAAAATTTGTAGTGATTGCAATGAGTGCAGCACTACTAACAGGCTTTGCAGGCTGTGAAGATCCAAGATGGGTTGCAAACAAAGTCAGTAAAGCGATGAAAGAGAAAAACCTGTTTGACCATCTGGAGGCGCTGGAAGCGGCTTCTGTTCCAACGCCGGATGGTAATTCCATCACCCGTGCAGCAGGGACTGACGGTTATGAGAATTCCGCAGACTACATCATGAAAACGCTTGAGAAGCATGGCTATGAAGTCACCCTGCAGGAATTTGATTTCCGTAGTTGGGTTGAACTTGATGGCACAACTTTGAGCGTTAACGGACAGCAACTGGTGCATGTTCGTGATGCGACTGATGATATTCCAGCCGACTATGCGGCCATGTCTTATTCAGGTAGTTCAGAAGGCGCAATTAGTGCAGACATCGCTTTTGTTACTCCCGATTTTGATTTTGAATCACCAGATTATGACGACACCGATGGCTGTGAAGCATCGGATTTTGACGGTGTTGATGTGACAGGCAAAGTTGCTGTTATTCAACGCGGTGGCTGTACGTTTGATTCAAAAGTGGTCAACGCCGAAAATGCTGGTGCGGTCGGTGTTATCGTATTTAACCAGGGTAACAACGATGGTCGTAAGAGCGTGGTGAATGGTACTTTGGGTAGCGACTCAGAAGCCACCATTCCAGCGTTTGGAGCACGTTATGACCTCGGTAAAGAATGGTATGACGCGTTGGAGTCAGGTGCCATTACCGCAGCACTTTCTGTTCAAACCGAAGACGAAATTGTGGTGACGGAAAACTTACTGGCTGAAACCAAAGCAGGCGACCCAGATCAGATTGTCATGGTTGGGGCGCACTTGGATTCTGTACCTGAAGGCCCGGGTATTCAGGATAACGGGTCTGGCTCGGCGGCGATTCTTGAATATGCTATCCGCCTCAAGAAAAAAATGAAGCGACTGCCAGTCACCCAGAAAAACAAAGTGCGTTTTGCTTGGTGGGCTGCCGAAGAAGCAGGCCTTGTGGGTTCTGAATACTACACAGGCGAGGTGTTTGGCGCTTACTACGCGGATGCGCAAGCGCAAATCATGGAAGAGTTGGGTATTTCTGACCCGAGTGAGCTGACGGATGAACAGCGTGAGATGGTCGAAGCCCGTTACCTCGAAATCAACCCGATTAAGATGTACCTCAACTTCGACATGATTGCGTCACCTAACTACATCTATGGCGTCATGGATGGCGATTTGTCAGACACCAAAGACAGCCCTGATAACGCTTACCCAGGCGACTTTGAGCCACCAGAAGGCACAGGCCATATTGAAGGTTTGTTCAACGAATTCTTCAATGACAATGACGAGACCACAGTACCTCAAGCCTTGTCAAAGCGTTCAGACTACTCAGGCTTTGCTGATTGGGGCATCGCATTTGGTGGCTTGTTCACCGGTGCAGAGAAAACCAAATCAGCCGAAGAAGTTGAGCAGTTTGGCGGTGAAGTGGATGTTGCCTACGACAAGTGTTATCACCAAGCGTGTGATGACATCAACAACGTGAACAATGTTGCAATGGAAATGAACTCCCGTGCACTGGCTTACGTGGCAACCTTCTATGCGATGAGTGAAGATTTGTATGCTGATGACAAGAACCAACAGGATGCAGCACCAGAAACTCGTACGCTGAGGACACTGGCAGTTCATGATGACCATGAGCACGAACATCGTATCGGGGAGAAGATCAAGTCAGCCTCACGTGAAGTGGCAGACCACGGACACTTCCATGGTGACTTCGACCAAGACCGTAAGTAACACAATGACTTATACAAAAGGGAGCCGTTTGGCTCCCTTTTTTGTCTTCATTTGAATACATTAAGGTGTCAAGTTTTCAGCTATCCTTGCTTTGTTAAAGCAAGGAGCAAACAAATGAAAAAAGTTAAAGTATTAAGGGTGATGCTCTTATCGTCAGTGGCTATGAGTGTGATTGGTTGCGCAGGGACGCCTAAAACGGCCGAAAGTCTTCCAACTGCAAACGGAAATGGAGCTGTTGTAATTCCTATTTCGATGGAAAATACAAACGAAGCGAAAAAGTATCCTTGTCGGTCAATATCTTTTGAAGTTAAGAAGGTATTTCGCGCTCCTGAAGAGTTAGATAAATCAGAAGCGAGAGAGATTTATCTTTTCGACAAGCCTGATTTTGGGCTTATTACAGATCTTGAACCCGGTGAGTATATGTTTGACGAGTTCAAGTGTCATGCAAACTACCGTAGAGTGTTTAATGATGGGCAGTCATATATTAGAAAACGCGCTAGTGTTTACTTTGAGGTTGAGCCGAACACGGTAACTGTTTCAAGTCAGACTTTCGTGGGCGAAAGTGAATACGATGCAACAGGATCATCTTCTTTTAGTGCCCATTTTGAGTATGTCACTGAGCAGGACAAAGAAAAGGCCATCAAAGCTCTGAAAGCAAAAGGGGTTCCAGCTGGTTGGAGCTTCAATTTCTAATCTAATCTTGCATGTGGGCATGCTATTCATTGTGTGCCCTAATCTCCGCTGGCGTCACCCCGAGTTCTCTTACTAGGGCGCGACTTAATGTCCGTCCAGAAGTAAAGCCGAGAGAGAGCGCGATTTTGTCAATAGGGTCATTGGTGTATTTCAAAGCGTTGTAGGCCTTTAAGCGACGCCAGTGGCTAAGGTAAGCGATGGGGGCCATACCCAACGCATCCTGAAAATGGCGAACCAGTGTCGCTTTCGACATACCGACGTGTCTTCCAATCTCTTCGAGTGTCCAGTCTTTACCAGGCTCGCGATGCATCAGCATCAAAGCTTCATGAATGCGTTTATCTTTTACTGCTTTGATAAAACTAAAGCTTTCTGTGGTTTCGTTTAAATAGTGAGACAAAAACTTTAAAAATAACGCTTCTGAAAGTTTATCGACAATAGGATTTTCCCTGTATCCATGCTCCGAAATTTCTTTATCGATGGATATTACGAGGCGCCAAATTGTTGTGTCGTGTCCAATATCCTTGATATGGATAACGGGGGGCAAAGCGTCAACAACCGGGTGGCTGAGTCCGGCATCAAACATGATGAGTCCACACATGAGTTTGTGGGTGGTAGGCCCTTCCTGAAACAGAGGTTTTCCCAGCTCGCAAGCGTCGATGGCGATGTCACTCAGGGTCTTTTTATTGTCGGGAGAGTCCGCTAACCAGTGCGCATCACCTCCCGGTAACAGAAACACATCCATCTCATTTGCGAGAAAAGGCTTATTGCTATCCAACCCTACAAAACAGTTTCCTTTGAGTGCGATATGAAAGCGTGGAAACTCGCGTTTCTCCAGTGCTATGCCCCAAGGTGCACTGAGATCGGAACTGAAGAAAATGCTGCCTTTAAATCTAAGAGTTTCAAAGACATCGGACAGATAATTAAAGGTTTCTTCGCTTTTGATTCGTTGAGGCACCGTTCTGATTCCCTTAGTAACATCATGGCTATGTAATTTAGCTTAGACTAACGCAAGGTGTGCCAAGATGGTGCACCTCAACTGTACTAGAGGTGAGAAAATGGATGTAAAAAACACCAAGGCAGCACTACTAACTGTGGCTTCAATGATTATAGCTGGCGGTTTCGTTTCTACTTCGGCATTTGCCAAAGAGTATTTCACTGTCAAAGACGGTGAACTTCAGAGACCAACCGGCTACCGCGAGTGGGTGTATGTCGGTACGCCTGTGACACCGAATGATATGAACAACGGCAAAGCGGCTTTCCCAGAGCATCACAACGTTTACATTGATCCAGAAAGTTGGGCGGTGTGGAAAGAGAAGGGTGAGTTCAGAGATGGCACCATCATCATCAAAGAGCTCGTCAGTGTGGGAAGCAAGGCTGCAGTCAGTGGTAATGGTTATTTTCAGGGTGACTACATTGGCTTGGAAGCCACCATTAAAAGCAAAAGCCTGAACCCAGATGAGCCGGGTAACTGGTCTTACTACAGCTTTTCAACGCCTGACCATAGTGCGCTGACTGATACTGCGAAAGCTTTTCCTGCAGCAGCTTGTAACGCTTGTCACCAAGCAGCAGCGGCTGATGACTTTGTATTCACTCAGTACTACCCAGTGCTGCGTGCGGGCAAAGCGAAAGGTGAGGCAGCAAGCGGCGGACACAGCTCTAGCCTGAAATAATAAGAAAGTAATGGAGTCATTTATGAAAAAGGCATTTCTTATCGGCTTGCTTGCCACTGGTACAGCGTTTAGTGCGCTTGCTGCGAACGATGCGTTTTCACCTTACGTGGATGAAAAAGGAAACATCAGCTTCCCTAACGATTTCCGAACCAATATGGTCCATTTAGGTTCTTGGTTTGTACCAGAGGGCGGCGCTAGCGGTTTCCATGGTGTGTACACCGAAAAAGAAACGGTGGAAGCGTTTCGAAAAAATGGCAAATTCCCAGACGGTGCAACGCTGGTTAAAGAGTTGCGTGCGCACAACACCGGCAATTATACGACGGGCAGTGGCGTCAGCCATGAGACCGGCGATCTCAAACAGTGGTTTGTGATGGTGAAAGACGGTGAAGGCCGCTTTTCCGATAATGGCTCTTGGGGTGACGGTTGGGGTTGGGCATTGTTCAAAACTGATGACATGACCAAGAACGCCTCAGCAGATTACAAGACTGATTGTCTTGGTTGCCATGTTCCTGCCAAAGCCAATGATTGGATCTACACCGAAGCCTATCCGATTCTTGGCAAGTAACAGAACAGGTTAATCACTATCCCTCGTAAAACAAAGCCAGCTAAAGTGCTGGCTTTTTTAGTCCTAGAGTTTTTATCTAACTTCCCCGGTATGTCGAATACCCATAGGGCGAGACCAGCAATGGGACGTGATAGTGCTGATTGTGGTCGGATACGCCGAAACGAATGACAATCTCATCAAGAAAAGGGATAGCGTCGAGCTGGGCGTTGGAGTGTTGGAAGTAAGAGGCCGTGGCAAACACCAGCTGGTATTGACCAGAAATAAGGTAACCTTCTTCGATGAGAGGTGTATCTGTTCTACCATCATCATTGGTGATGCTTGTGGTCACTGGATGTAAACCTTCGTCATCGATGCGGTACAGTGAGATTTTGACACCTTGTGCTGGCTTTCCCCTAGCGGTGTCGAGAACATGCGTGGTCAGTTTTCCCATTTCACCACCCCAATTTCAAAAGCTCTTGTCTTAACAAAAAATTAGCATTTGCTGCGTTGGCACCCCAACACAAAATGATAAAACTTTGAGCAAGCGCCTAATTCAGTTGAACTTTTAGCATTTTTCAGCAGGTAGAAGACCCGATGGAGAATGGGCAAAAAAGGAAGGCCGGGCCATGATGACCCGGATTCATATCATTACGTGTTCTGCAACACGGGACGCACAACAGGCTTGTCGTTAATCGGCAGGTGGATAAGCGCAGCAGCTATTGCCAGCACCACTGTTGTCCACCAGATAGGTTCATAAGAGCCGTAATAGTCGAATACGCGACCCCCAACCCAGGCACCTATGAAACTGCCGATCTGGTGAGTAAAGAACACCAGACCATAAAGCGTCGACATGTAACGCGCTCCAAAGATCTGACGGACCAAACCAGAAGTCAGCGGCACGGTTCCCAGCCAACAGAAACCAATCGCCGCGCCAAACAAAGTAGCGGTGTGGGTTGTTAGTGGCACGGTGATAAACAAGGTCAATACCACAGCACGCATCATGTACAGCGTGGTCATGACGTAACGTTTATTAAACCTGTCGCCCATTAAGCCCCAGAAATAAGAGCCAAAGATATTGAAGATACCGACATAGGCCAGTGCCATCGCCGCTGTGTTACCCGGCAAACCTTTGTCTGCGATATAGCTCGGCAGGTGAGTCGCAATAAACATGACCTGAAAACCACAGACGAAAAATCCAGCGTGGATCAGCCAATAACCTGGGTGTCTGAACGCTTCGGCCATGGCTTCTTTCAGCGTTTGTTCTGGTTCTGTTTGGCCGGCTGAGGCAGATGAAGGCGCTGCCGTTTTCATAAACACGGCAAAGGCGATCATCAGCGTACAGAACATCGCAAACACTTGCATGGCGGTTTGCCAGTCATAGTTCGCAAGCAGAGACTGAGCGCCAGGGATAACGGCAAACATACCGAACGACCCCATAGCCGTTGTCAGTCCAAACGCTTTTGCGGTGTGTTCTGCCGGTACTACTTTGGCAACAGCTCCCAGCACAATCACGTAGCTGGTCGCACTCAGTCCCAAGCCGATCAGAACACCCATTGATATGTAAAGTACACCAGTGCCTGTGGCCATCGAAGTGAGGTAAAGACCTAGGGCATAAGCTAAACCACCCAGGGTAATGATGCGCTTGGCACCGTATTTGTCTGCTGCTATGCCCACGAAAGGTTGGAAAAGTCCAAACAAAAGGTTTTGAAGGGCGATAGCAAGGCTGAAAAATTCCCGGCCTGACTGAAAGGTGTCTGTGATAGGCATCATGAAGATACCGAAAGATTGCCTGATCCCTAGGCTGATAATCAAAATCCCTATCCCCAGCCACACTAGCAGCGGGAAGCGGAAGATACTCATTAAGTTACCTTTGTTTATTGTGTTGCGTGAGACCCGTGGGCTTGGTGTTGGTCATCCATTTGATGATGTTGATGGCAACCACCATCCACCGCATAGTCGGCAAAAGCGCGTTGTAGAGGAGTGCAATGCTGAACGCTAACCAGAGTGATTGTCAGCACCAGCAACCACCTGACAAGCTGGGCAAAAAGTGATTGTGAATACATGTTGACTCTGCGCGGAAATGGCCAATGGGTTAAAGAAGCGCGTAGGGTAGGGATATTGTGAATATGAAGCAAATGAATTAGATGCAAATAAGCCATGCGCAAAACGCATGGCTTATACCCAAACAACCTGAAGATGCAGGATTCAGGTCGTCTGGGTATATACAAACTTAAAAAAACTGAGAGCTCATTAAGTTGCCGGGCACCATGTATACACGGTATTTACGTCGGTTGCGGGCATTTTGAGAACCTTGTTGCTGCAGCGTATTTCGTTTTGCTTGAGCGCAGCATCCACCGTTTTGCTTGAAGAGAGCTCAGCGAAGTCCAGTATTTGTCCCATAACATGCTCGGGGGATGCGACAAAATCTTCGTAGTTCAGCGTCAGTATATTCAGGTCTAACTCAGAAGCCTCCAACTTGGTGGTTTGAATAAGCTTGTTAAGCTGGAAAGCTGTGCCCGCTACCGCATGACCACGCAGGCGATCGTACTGAGCCAACTCCTGTAACGAATAGGCTCCCCGCCACCAAAGTAGGTTCTTGCCTTGGTATTCCCAATCGTCGGTAGAAATCATTGAATGCACCGTTGAAGCGGGGTCTCGGTTTATATTGATGAACTTGGCATCAGGGAAAATGCTGTGCAGATAGCAAAGGCGTGAGGGGCCAGTGAACCTCAACGCCAAACGGCTTTTATCTGAAAGGGTAACGCGTCGACTCAAAATTTCTCTGATAGATGATATCTCTACCGGGGTGGCATGTTTTCCACGGGAAAAGCCACGGTAAAAGTCGATTTCTTCGCGGGTGTGTTCATCCCAGAAGTTCATGGCTTCCGAAGGCGTGGGAGAAAATTCCCGTGCCAGAGAGCCAAAGAAGGATTTATCCTGCAGCGCTTTATTCCTGAATGCACATTTACGTTTGAAAAGTCGGTGCTGGAAGTCTGATCTAGGGTGTTTTTCAAAGCTCTCGTCAAGCCAACACAGGGCTTCGTGATGCATGACTAAATCTGAGATCAGCGTGACGCCGGAACGTGGTGGTCCGACAAAGATCAACGGCTGCTTCAGGGTAGAGGCTCTGTTCATATCAACACTCCTTCTTGTTTGTAAACAAGAAACAGCAAGTAGAGTGCCAGAGTGATTAAGTTATTAATTCATAGAGATAAAACGGTATGCAATGCGGGAAGCCAACTTGGGTTGCAAAATGAAAATGCGAAATGGCGATTCGACACGAATCGCCGCACGTTATCACTTTAAGGTGTTGTCACTTTTTCCTTGGGCGAGGCAAAAATCGAAAATCAACGAAATGGCCTGCTTTCGATCTCCCTCGCCAAAGCGTTTTAGAGACTCAAGTGCGCTGTCGACAACTTCGTCACCGGCTTTTTCCCTCAGACGCTCAATGAGTTGGGCGAGAAAGTCAGGTGTGAACTCCGGGTGACACTGCATCGTGAGGGCGGTATGAGATTTTTGAGCCATCGCCACGGGACAAAAGTCTGAGCCGGCAATCACTTCAAATCCAGAAGCAGGGGAGAGAACTTGATCCTGATGACAGGCAATCAAATTGAGTTGATCAGAAAGCGGGGTATCTAGCTTGTTTGCTGGGTTTTGAACATTAATGGGATACACGCCCATTCCCCAGCCCTTAGCGGACTTCTCAACCCGTCCCCCTAGCGCATAGTGAATAATTTGGTGTCCAAAGCAGATGCCAATTATAGGGCGATTAAACTCATCACATTCGCGCACAAACTGGGCAACAACTTCAATCCAGGGATCGGTATCATAAACGCCCCATTTACTGCCAGTGACCAGCCAGATATCACATTCGTTGGGGGACGCCGGATAGTCTTCTTCGTGGCAACGATAGCTATGGAATGTAGAGATGCAACTGTCTTCAAACATGCGCTTGAAGGCATCATCGTAATGTCCGTACGTCGGGATGGAGTCAGGGTAGTGGTCGTCACAGAGTAAAATGCCCAGCTTCATGTCGATATTGCACTCCTTGCATGGTTTGTGTGACTGTGAAGGCTTACTGGAAAAGTGAACCTAAAAGAAAGATTTCACCAACCTAATGTGTAAGTAAACGCTAATGACGTACATAAAAAAGCATAAAATATGCTGATTAAGAATATCTGTATGTCGCGCTTTTTAGATATTCATTCATAAATCTGCAAAATGGTTGCAGTGCGTAACTTTATGTACTCAATGGAAAAATTTCTGGTGAATCATCTGCCTGTATCGGATTTACTCACTTTGCTGTTTAAATTATGACTGAATCACTATAAAAACATGCTCTCTTACACAGAATCAAAGTGTTCGGTCTTTTATTGTTGGGTTAAACTCAAGTAAGATGCATCCAAAGTCGAGCGCCATCCCGGCGCATGGCGAGCCAAAATCATAGTGGAGAAACAAGCTTGATTAGTGTTTTCCTTGTAGATGATCACGAGCTGGTTCGCACAGGGATACGCCGTCTTCTTGAAGACGAGCGTGGTGTTAAAGTGGTAGGGGAAGCCGAAAGCGGTGAGGAAGCAGTCAAGTGGTGTCGTGCGAATCATGCAGACATTATCTTGATGGACATGAACATGCCTGGTATTGGCGGTTTGGAAGCGACGCGAAAGCTCCTACGCTATAACCCAGATGCCAAGATTATTGTTCTGACAATTCATACAGAAAATCCATTTCCAACCAAAGTGATGCAAGCCGGTGCCGCTGGCTATCTCACTAAAGGTGCAGGTGCGAGCGAAATGGTGAATGCCATTCGCGCGGTGAACAGTGGTCAGCGCTACATTTCGCCGGAAATTGCACAGCAAATGGCGTTAAGTCAGTTTTCTCCTGCTCAGGAGAATCCTTTCAAAAACCTTTCAGAGCGCGAGCTTCAAATCATGATGATGATTACGAAAGGGCAGAAAGTGACTGACATTTCAGATCAACTGAACCTGAGCCCAAAGACAGTCAACAGCTATCGCTACCGTCTGTTCAGTAAGTTAGGTATCAATGGTGACGTTGAACTGACCCATCTTGCGATTCGTCATGGTATGCTAGACACAGAAACACTTTAACCATTTCTGTTCGCTGTGTTTGATGCCAAAAATTTCCTAAAAACAGTCTCAGACAAACCTGGCGTCTATCGAATGATGGACGCTTCGGGTGAGATCATTTACGTCGGTAAAGCCAAATCTCTCAAGAAGCGGCTTTCCAGCTATTTCCGTACTAATGTCGCTGGAGAGAAGACTCGTGCCTTGGTGAAAAACATCGCCAACGTCGAAGTCACGATCACTCACAGCGAAACAGAAGCACTGATCCTCGAGCACAACCTCATCAAGCAGCACTTGCCGCGTTATAACGTACTGCTTCGTGATGACAAGTCTTATCCGTACATCTTCCTTTCTGCGAGCAAGCATCCGCGAATTGCTGTACATCGTGGCGCGAAAAAGCGTAAAGGTGAGTACTTTGGTCCGTTTCCTGATGCGGGCGCGGTACGCCAAAGCCTGTATTTACTGCAGAAAATTTTCCCCATCCGCCAGTGCGAAGATTCCGTTTATGCCAACCGCACCCGCCCATGTTTGATGTATCAAATCAAACGCTGTGCTGGCCCTTGTGTGAAAGGCATTATTCCCGATGAAGATTACGATGAGCTGGTGAATTTCACTCGCCTGTTCCTGCAAGGCAAAGACAGGCAGGTGATTGCTTCGCTGGTGGAGAAGATGGAAGGCGCAAGCCAGGCGTTGCAGTTTGAAAAAGCGGCTGAATATCGTGACCAGATTCAGGCCCTGCGCCGCGTCCAGGAGCAACAATTTGTTTCGCAAGACAGCGATGACGATCTGGATGCTATCGGCGTTTCCATCGAAAACGGTGTGGCCTGTATCCACGTACTTTTCCTGCGTCAGGGTAAAGTGCTTGGTAGCCGCAGCTACTTCCCGAAAATGCCAGCTGATACCGATGTGAATGAGTTGGTTTCGAGCTTTATCGGCCAGTTCTATGTGAAACAGGCTGAAGGAAACACGATTCCAACCAGCATTTTGATTGGCCAAGACTTGGGTGACGAGTTGGCCGATCTGGCAACCGCGTTGTCTGACATCGCAGGCCGCAAAGTGAACCTGCAATGCAAACCTCGCGGTGCACGCGCCCGTTTCCTAAAGCTTGCCCAGACCAATGCTGCGACTGCACTCACCAGCAAAATCAACCATAAGATGACCATTCATAACCGGTTCAGCGTGCTGTCAGAAGCGCTGGAACTGGAGTCAGTGAAACGCATGGAATGTTTCGACATCAGCCACACCATGGGTGAGCAGACTGTCGCCTCATGCGTGGTGTTTAATCAGGATGGGCCGGTGAAGCAGGAATATCGACGCTACAACATTACCGGCATTACCGGTGGCGATGACTATGCGGCAATGGCGCAAGTGCTAGAGCGCCGCTATAGCAAGCAGGTCGACCCTGAAAAGATCCCCGACATCATTTTGATTGATGGTGGTAAAGGGCAGCTCAACCGTGCTTGGGAAGTGGTGAAGCCGCTGCTTGCCGACTGGCCGAAACATCCGTTGTTACTGGGTGTGGCAAAAGGGACAACTCGACGCCCGGGTCTTGAAACCTTGATTAAGGTGACGGGTGAAGAGTTTTCTATGCCTTCTGATTCACCCGCGTTGCACCTCATCCAACATATCCGCGATGAGAGCCACAACCATGCCATTTCCGGCCACAGAGCGAAACGCGCAAAAGCTCGCAAGAGCAGTGTGTTGCAGGAAATTGAAGGCGTAGGGCCGAAACGCCGTCAGGCGTTGCTCAAATACATGGGTGGAATTCAGGAACTTAAGCGGGCTTCTGTTGAAGAAATCGCCAAAGTGCCGGGTATAAGTCGTGTTTTGGCCGAGAAGATTCATTCGTCATTGCAACAGCAATGACTTTCAAGCACCATAGGCCGTCACTCACAAAGTATTATAAGTATGCGACTGAATATCCCCATTATCCTGACCCTTATACGCATCGCATTAATCCCCGTTTTTGTTATCGCGTTCTATCTGCCTTATGAATGGTCAGCTTTCGCTGCTGCTCTCATCTTTGTCATCGCCGGTGCGACTGACTGGCTGGACGGTTATCTGGCCCGTACCCTTGGACAAACTACCCGTTTTGGTGCCTTCCTTGACCCCGTGGCCGACAAAGTCATGGTGGCAATTGCCCTGGTGCTGATTGCTGAACATTACAATTCTATTTGGGTGACGATTCCGGCGGCGACGATGATTGCCCGTGAAGTGATTATTTCCGCGTTGCGTGAGTGGATGGCAGAATTGGGTAAACGCGCCAGTGTGGCGGTTTCCTGGGTGGGGAAATTCAAAACAGCGGCGCAGATGTTTGCTCTGACTATGCTTCTTTGGCGCGACAGTGAGTGGGTGATTTACGTAGGTTATGCGGCGCTTTACATCGCGACAGCGCTGACTTACTGGTCGATGTACCAGTATCTACTGGCTGCAAAAGATGATTTGCTGAACGCCGATAACTAAACCCGAATCCAATGAAAAGGCCGCAATCGCGGCCTTTTTTGTTTCTGTTGTTTCCAGTGTCAACAGACTTTAGGGGACAACTGGCACTCAATGCCGACTAGCTGACTTTCGGGAAAATCATCACAAAGGCAGCACCTTCCAGTTCGGAATCAATCACACGGATTGAGCCGCCATAACTTTCGACGATTTCGTCACATACCGCCAATCCGATGCCCGTGCCCGGGTTAAGTTGGTCTGCCCGCACCCCGCGTTGGAAAATAGACTCACGCAAAGATTCTTCTACGCCCAATCCATCGTCTTCGATGGTCAGCACATAGTGATCTGAGGCCTCGCTGCTTGAGATTCGCACCTCGCTGATACAAAAACGGAATGCGTTTTCCAGAAGGTTGCCGAGTAGCTCGGTTAAATCCGCTTTGTTGAGCGGCAGAGAAGGCAATGCTTCCAAACGGGTAGTGATATTTACTGGCTTATCACTGTAGACCTTGGCGAACATGCCAGTGAGACTGTCTAACACAGGTTTGAGCTCGGTTTTTTCGCGAACCAGACCTCGTTGCCCCACCAATGCGCGTTTCAGTTGATACTGCACCATGTCATCCATTTGGCTGACTTGCTCAATGATGCGTTTGCTCATGGCTTCGCGGCTTAAGGTGTTGTCGTCCAATAGCGCATTGGTAGCGGCAAGGCGGCTTTTCAGACTATGGGCGAGATCATCCATCGCATGACGATAGCGTTGGGTTTGCTCTTTTCTTAGGGTGATCATCCGGTTCAGCGCGTCCGTGACATCTCCTAATTCTTTGGGGTAATCCGAATCCAGTTTTTCGCGGCGGGATTCCGCGATTTCATTCAGCTCACCTGCGAGTTTTCTTAGCGGACTGAAGCTCCAGTATGACGCGGCATAAAGTAAACCTGTGGCAATCGAAAACAGTAGCCCCATGTATAACCAAGTCTTACGTCTTATCTGAGACAAACTTTCCAGTTGGGCGCTGACTTCACGAAGTACAAAGAATGCTTCTTCTGTCGAGTAAGTCGCTTCTGAGATAACGTGGACGACATATGGCAGTTCGTTGTAGTAGATGAGGTCTGGGCCAGAAAGAGAGTAGGGAATGTGGTGGCAGACATTGTTCATGCCGTTATCGCGCGCGCCGTAAGACATCCAGGAAGCATTGCCGTCACGTTCACAGATAAACGCCAGATAGTTGGTTTGCTTGGTGGTAGGAGTGGGAATGGGTTGATCGCGATGTGGTGCGTTCTCACCGAGTTGTAACATGTTGTCTTGTCTAAGCTCGCCAATGATATGCGGGACTTCTGTCACCAAATCGGCGGAGTACATCGCAATGTAGCTTTTGACATAAATTTGGTTAATCACCACACCAAGCCCTAACGAGAAGGCAAGGATGATGGCAATGGACGTGACCATCACCCGCTTGTGGATTTCGGGCATCATGTTGCGCGTCATATCAGGTCACCTGAAGTTCAAAAATGTAGCCCTGACCACGTACGGTAGAAATCGGATTATCTTGTCCGGCCTGAGTGAGCTTTTTGCGAAGGCGGCTCATCATGACCTCAATGGTGTTTGGGTCACCTTCCTGATCTTGATAAAGCACATCCAGCAGGCGCTGCTTGGAAACGACCTGACGATTGTGGCGCACCATGTATTCCAGTAAATCGTACTCAAAGGCGGTGAGATCAACAGGGGCATCATCAACGGTGACTTTCTTCGCCAGTAAATCCATGGTGATTTTATCGGCTTTGATTTCTGGCTTCACAAACCCGGCGCTGCGACGAACTAATGCATTAAGACGAGCGACCAGTTCTTCTTTCTGAAATGGCTTGACCAGATAGTCATCCGCTCCAGCATCTAACCCAGATACCTTGTCTTGCCAGTTCGCGCGGCCAGTCAGAATGAGAATGGGCATACGGATTTCGGCGCGTCGAATATCTCGGATAAGGCTCAGGCCGTCTCGGTCAGGCAGGCCGAGGTCAACAATGGCAATGTCGTTGGGGTAATCTTTGGCGACGAAAAGGCCTTCAGATGCGGTTTTGGCGCAGTGAACCTGATTGCCCAGTTCAGACAGTTCAGTTTTTAGATGATGACTCAATAGAGGATCGTCTTCGACGATAAGAATGCGCATAAACCGTTACCTTTACTTTGTTTTCCGAATACCAGCTTAACGATGATAACGCGCAAAACGTTGCGCTGATGCAAACAACCTGCGGGTTTGTTACTGACGTGCAGGAAGATTCAGCAAACAGTGTAACTTCTGTTCGCTGAATCATTGCTGACTGCTTTGCCGGATATGCGAGGAGACTATGAGGATTAGGGCTATCAGACCCTAATACCAACAACTCCTAAGTCAGAATAACGAGAAGGGTGCCTGCAAACGTCAGTAAAACGTTGGCGATGGCGTAGGTACCTGCATAGCCGAGAGCAGGAATGGTGCTTCGCGCATGTTGGTTAATCATGTCCATGGCTGGTGCACAGGTACGCGCACCAATGATCGCGCCAAATAGCAGCGCACGGTTCATGTTGAGAATGTATGCACCGACCAGATACGCCAGTATTACCGGCACCACGCTCACAGCCAGTGCACCAAACATGATGGTGAAACCCATTTGCTGCAGGTATTCAATCAAGTTGCCACCTGCGCTCAAACCCACGCCGACCATAAAGGTCATCAGGCCCAGCTCTTTCAGCATGTTGATGGCACCTTGCGGCACGTAACCGAAAGTTGGGTGGTTAGCACGCAGGAAGCCCAGCAAAATACCGGCAATCAGCAGACCCGACGCATTACCTAAGCCCAGGGTCATCTGGCCGAAGGTCATGGTGATCAAACCAAAAATCAGGCCGAAGATGAAGAAAGAACAGAACGCCAACATGTCTGAAACCTGACTGTGAATCGAAATAAAGCCGATTCGTTCAGCAAGTCCCATAACGCGGCGCTTCTCACCACTGACCTGCAGTACATCCCCTTTAGACAGCAAGATGTTGTGGTCCATTGGCATTTCGATTTGCGCACGGACAACGCGGTTTAAGAAACAGCCATACTCAGACAAATTCAAATCTGATAGGCGCTTTCCAATGATGGCGTCGTTCTTAACCACGATTTCTTCTTCAACCACACGAAGGTCCAGCAGGTCACGGTCGAATACCTCTTTCCCGTTTCGAAAAGAAGGGTCGAGTCGGGCGTGGCTATCCGGGTAACCTACCAGTGCGATTTCATCACCTTCCTGCAAAATGGCGTCACCATCGGGGTTGGCGAGAATACCGTTACGGCGGATACGTTCTATATAGCAACCGGTTTGACGGTAAATACCCAGCTCACGAAGGTTACGGCCATCGACCCAGTTGATCAGCTCAGGTCCGACGCGATACGCTCGGATTATCGGCAGGTAAACTTTGCGCTGTGAAGAGTTACCCAGCCCGCGTTCCATCGCAATCTTTTGCGCAGAATGCTCAAGATTCTCCTTTTGCAGCTTCGGCATAAAGTTCGCCAACACAATAAGGCTGATAAGACCGACAAGGTATGCCAGTGCATAACCGACGCTCAGGTTATCAATCATGCCTGCCAGTTGGTCTGGGGTAAAAGAGCCCCCCAAGCCTGCGTTTAAAGCATCTTTCGCACCTACCAATACCGGTGTTGCTGTCATCGCTCCCGCCATCATGCCGGTTGCAATACTGCCGTCTACGCCAAACTGGTACTTCATCAACAGAGTGATACCCACGGAGGTACTCAGCACTGTAAATGCAAGGACGAGATAAGATTTACCGTCGCGGAAGAAGATGCCAAAAAAGTTTGGGCCAGCTTCAATGCCTACACAGAAAATGAACAGCATAAAGCCGATGTTCAGTGCTTCTGGGCTGAACGAAAAGCCTGCATGCCCGAAAGATAAGGCGGTCACCAGCACACCAATAGAGTTACCAAACTGGAAGCTGCCGATTCTGATTTTGCCGATGGTGAGGCCAATGGCCAAAACAACGAAAAGGAGGAGGATGTCGTTATTAACAAGCAGGTTGTAGACGTCTATGTTCACTGAACAGTAATCCGCGCACGGGTCAAGGGAAATTCTGGGGCGCCATTATACTCATTTGCAATGAAATGTAATGGAAACTCGCATGAAAAATAGTATTAAATTTTGCTGACTTTCCTAATGGAAAGTATGAAAGCCTGCATTGGTGCCAACTTTCTGTTTTTGAACAATAAAAAAGCCGGCTTGCTTGCCGGCTTTTTCAGAGAAATCTAAGAGAAATTACTGGTACAGACCCAGATTTTCTTTTGCGTAAGCTTCGAAGTCTGTGAAACCACCTACGTGCTCTTGGTCAACGAAGATTTGTGGCACAGTTTCAACTGGCTTACCTACGGTTTTTTCAAGGTCAGCTTTGCTGATGCCTTCCGCGTGGATGTCTACATAACGGTAGTTGAAATCGTCACGCTCTTCTTTCAGTTTGTCAGCAAGATCCTTTGCACGAACACAGAATGGGCAACCTGGGCGACCAAAAATAACCACGAACATATTCATTTCCTTTCTTATTCAAATTGATTGGATGGTGCCATATAGGGAAGGTGCCCGTGGCTTTATCATCCGATTGGCAATAACTATGCCTCAAGCACTTGGCAGATAAAAGAAGGTTTTGTCTCTTAATTCAATCGAAATTATCTATCAATCGGAAAATGAACAGAGCGCGCATTTTTGAAAGGGTGTGATGGGGGCTGCACATGTTTAAAACGAAGCGGTTTTAACCTCAGAGTCTCTGCTTTGTATCAATTTTATATTCACTTAAGTGCGTAAATTGAGTGTTGAATTTTTTCGGTTTGAGGATCTGCTTTTCGTTTCTGACCAGATCCAGGGAGGTGCCATGTTTCAGTTTATGACCGCTACGCGGATTATTTTTGGTGAAGGCGCGCTCAACAATTCCTTCTCTATCTTCAATAACTACGGATACAGCGCGCTTATTGTGACAGGGCGTGATGACCAACGTGCCGATCCATTACTCGCTTATCTTTCCCAGCAAAATATTCGTTATCAACGGCTCGCTGTGCACGACGAACCCCTCATTGCCATGGTGGAAGAAATGGCCGCTGCTGGGCGTTTGTTCAAACCTGATATGGTGATAGCGATAGGCGGTGGCAGCGTCATGGATGTGGGCAAGGCGTTGTCAGCACTCATTCCCAACCAAGGTAGTGTCTACGACTACGTGGAAGTCGTTGGGCGTGCATTGCCACTCACTGCCAAGCCACTGCCTTGTATTGCAATACCAACCACAGCCGGGACGGGTTCGGAAGTGACCCGCAATGCAGTGATGATTTCTGCCCAAGAGAACGTCAAAGCAGCAATTCGAAGTCCCGATCTGATTCCTGATGTCGCGATCATCGACCCGACGTTAACCTACGGCACAGAAAAATCGCTTTCGGCAAGATGCGGTATGGATGCATTCACTCATCTAATGGAAGCCTATGTCTGCGGTGAGCCGAACCCGTTGACCGATATGATATGCGAGGAAGGTTTACGCCGTCTGGCCCCGGCGATTATTCATGCCTGCGAAGATGACGACCCGAAAGCCCGCGCGGATATGGCATTTGCTTCCATGCTAGGTGGTATGGCGCAGTCAAACGCCAAATTAGGCGCAGCGCATGGTTTGGCTGCTGCACTGGGTGCGGTGTTGGATGCCCCACATGGAGCAATCACGGCACAACTTGCCCCTTATGTCATGGCAGAGAATATTCTTGCAGCACGTGAAGCAGGGCGTATCAGCCTGCTAAACCGCTACCGCCAGTTGGCTTGTATTCTGACTGGGCGAATGAATGCTGAGCCAAGTGATGGCATCGTGTGGGTACAGCGGATCCTGCGAAGGTTAGATCTTGAAACGCTTCCCCAGCTTGGTCTTTGCGACACCATGTTTGAAGAGGTAGCAGTATCAGCTCTGCGCTCAAGTTCGATTAAAGGTAACCCGTTGCCGCTAAGTGAAAGCCGCCTCATTCATATTCTTCAACAAGTCTGCCAATCTGCGAATCTCGAGGAGAGCTCAGATCCGGCCTAACCTAAAAAGCAAAAGACATAACGCAGTGGACACTTTAGGGCGTCCGCTTTGCAATTGGTTCTTGGCAGTTTGATAATGGTGTTATTCAGGAAGGCACAAACAGGAAGCAGCAATGACGCCGGCTATTGAAACCATTCTCTCTCACCGCTCGATAAGAAAATTTACCGACCAAGCAATCACGGATGAGCAACGCATTGCCATCATTGATAGTGCACGTGCTGCATCAACTTCCAGCTTTATTCAATGCACCAGCATTATTAGAGTCATCGACAAAGAGAAAAGGCAACTTCTGGCTGAATACGCTGGCAATCAGGCTTATGTTGCAGATGCTGCAGAGTTCTTCGTTTTCTGTGCTGACTTCAACCGACATTTACAAATCAAGCCGGATGCGCAAGTAGGCTTTGCCGAACAAACCTTGATTGGTGCGGTAGACGGCGCGTTGATGGCACAAAATGCATTGATAGCGGCTGAATCTTTGGGCTTGGGTGGCGTGTATATCGGTGGGCTTAGAAACAACCCTGATAAAGTGGCCAACCTTCTGAAACTGCCAGAGCAGGTGATTCCATTGTTTGGGCTTTGTCTTGGCTATCCTGCGCAAGATCCTGAAGTGAAACCTCGCTTGCCATCAGAGTTGGTCGTTCACACCGATGAGTATTCAGAGATGAATAAGACAATTTTGGAATCTTATGACGCCGAGGTGCGGGAGTATTACCGAACCCGCACTGGCGGCAACAAAGAGATGAGCTGGAGTGAGCAAATTTCCGGGACTCTCAGCAAAGAAGCGCGTCCGTTTATGAAAGCCTTTCTCGAAAGCAAAGGGTTCAGCACCAAGTAGTATTTTCTAAGAAGATGTCAGTGACCTTAATTTGGTCATCAAGGCATCAGAATATCGAAGTTTCATTGTATACATGTCTATCGCTCCGAGCCTTGATTGCAAAGGGACTCGGGGTGAGTACCTTTCTATTTTTCCACACGTTTTGTTACAACCGTTGAGTAATAATTCACCGCAGAAAAAACTTTTTTCGCGATAAACAAAAGTAGATGGTGATCACGCTCTCATTCCCTGATAGACTCCGCGCGCTTCTGTCATTCTCATCAAATTTGAAGAATGCCAAAAATAATTTATATCTTCGCAGTTTTGACTATTAATTCATCAATTTAGTGAATGAGTTACGCGGGGATGTTGGGTTGGGTGGCGCAGTAGGGGGCTTATGCCGGCGACACCTTTTATTAGTGAATTTATTGAGTCGTAACATGAACAAACTGAACAAAGCTACGGGCGTACTAGCAGCCGGTTTCTTTATCAATATGTGTATCGGCATCCTGTACGCGTGGTCTGTATTCAAGCAGTCACTGGTAGAGCAGGGTTGGTCGAACGCAGATGCATCTATGCCTTACACCGTTGCAACCATCTGTTTTGCACTTTCTCTGCTGGTGGCGGGTAACCTGCAAGACCGTATGGGTCCTCGTAAAGTTCTGATCCTGGGTACTATCATGGTTGGCATTGGCATGATCGTATCTAGCTTTGCTTCATCTCCTATGACTCTACTGCTGAGCTTCGGTGTGATCACCGGTTGTGGCATCGGCTTCGGCTACGCGTGTCTGTCTCCAGCGGCAATGAAGTGGTTCCACCCATCTAAGAAGGGCATGGTTAACGGTCTGATCGCAGCAGGCTTCGGTCTGGCAGCGGTATACCTGGCGCCACTGACTTCTATGCTGATTGAAGGTTACGGCGTTCAGCAAAGCTTCATGATCTTGGGTGTAGGTATTCTGGCTATCGCTGTTCCACTGGCGTGCACCATCAACAACCCACCTGCGGACTACACACCAGAAGCACCTGCTGGCTACGTAGCTAAAGCAGGCGCTGGCGACAACAACATGGGTTGGCGCGAAATGGTTAAGACTCCACAGTTCTACTCACTGTGGCTGATGTATGCTCTTGCATCTTCTGCGGGTCTGATGGTGATCGGTAACATCACTTCTATCGCGATTAACCAGTCTGATCTGACTCAAGTTGCGTTCCTGGTTGTTGTTCTGTCTATCTTCAACTCAGGCGGCCGTGTTGCAGCAGGTATCCTATCTGACAAGATTGGTGGTCTGAAAACTCTGATGTTGGCGTTCATCATGCAAGGCATCAACATGATGATGTTCGCTACCTACAACACTGAGTTCACTCTGATGGTAGGTGCGGCTGTTGCAGGCGTAGGTTACGGCACACTGCTGGCAGTATTCCCATCTATCACTGCTGACTACTATGGCCTGAAAAACTACGGCGGTAACTACGGCGTGCTTTACACCGCATGGGGTGTGAGTGGTTTCATTGGCCCTGTTGTTGCTGCAACCGCAGTAGACATGACCGGCAATTACGTGATGGCATACACCATCTGTGCAGCAATGCTGGCTGTAGCAGTTGTTCTATCTTTCATTACTAAACCAGTGAAAGCAGAAGCAGCAAACGCGCAGAAAGTTGCAGCGTAATCGCTAGCTACCAACTATTTGGAAGCCCGCTTTATGCGGGCTTTTTTGTATCCTGACCTTCCAGAACTCATCATTTTTATCCCTCTTTATCGCATCAGTAATGCCCCCCAATTGAGATGCAAATCCGAGGTCTGACCTTAGACCAGAGCTGATAATGTGTTCCACGGGTGAGACTTTATGAGACATTCTAAAGTCGCAACTTTCTTAAGGTAATTGAACGCTGTTCTAAATCAGTGCCAATAAGTGATTGATAATAAAACGCCGTTCAATAACAGTGATGAATAACTGGTCAGATTTGTTGGTTTATTCAGGCATTTTTGAATAGAAAACACTGTTTGATTGTTCAGTTTGCATTGGCTAGGTTGTGTTCACCACTCGAATACCAGGAGGGTATTAACATGCATTCAGTGGATTCAACCTGTATTAAAAACAGTGAGCGTGAACAGATAGCTAAGATTCAGGCGGGGCACCCGTTAGCCCGCAACTACTTCGACCAACTGGTCGCGAGCTACCTTTCACCATTACATCGTCGATGCATGGCATGGTTAGGTTGTCCTTATGACGCGGATGACGTGTTGCAAGAAACCTTGGTGCGGAGTTTCCGCTACATCCACGCCTATCGCGGCGAAGCTGCATTCAGAAGCTGGTTATATGCAATTGCAGACAATCAGTGCAGAAGCTATTTGAAGAAGCGTGCGACACACTCGCAACGTTTCGTTTCAGACGAGTTGCAAGAGGAAGTTGGCGTTGAAGAGAAGTGTCCTGTGACCTCAGAACAGGGTATTTCAAATTCAGTGCAATCATTGGCTAAAACCGCACAGGAAATCCTTGTGCTGCGTTTTGAACATGACCTCTCGCTCGAAGAAATCAGTAACGTCCTCGGCCTTGGCCTGAGTGCGACGAAAATGCGTCTTTACCGCGCCATTGATGCGGCAGAGAAGCATGTACTGAAGAACGAGGAGGGCCTGCTTGCAACGGCTTGAAATTCGAATAGCAAATCGTGAATAAAGAAAACCGCCAACTTGGGCGGTTTTCTTTTTTGTACCTTAAGGTCAAATGACCCCAGTCACCAGAACGGGATTAGCAAATCACTTTGATTGCCAGACCACCCTGAGAGGTTTCGCGGTACTTCGCGTTCATGTCTTTACCGGTTTCCAGCATGGTTTCGATAACCTTGTCCAGAGACACGCGTGGCTCAGAAGAGCGGCGCAGCGCCATACGGGTAGAGTTGATCGCTTTCATGGCAGCAATACCGTTACGCTCGATACAAGGAACCTGTACTTGACCTGCAACAGGGTCGCACGTCAGACCCAGGTTGTGCTCCATGCCGATTTCAGCAGCGATACATACCTGCTGTGGGCTACCGCCCATCAGCTCAGCCAGACCTGCTGCCGCCATTGAACAGGCAACACCAACTTCACCCTGACAACCTACTTCAGCACCAGAGATAGACGCATTTTGCTTGTACAGGCCACCAATCGCGCCAGATACTGCGAAGTAACGGGTGTATTCACGTGGGCTCACGGTTTGGATGAACTTGTCATAGTACGCCAGAACCGCTGGGATGATGCCACACGCGCCATTAGTTGGTGCGGTTACAACACGGCCGCCAGCTGCGTTTTCTTCATTAACTGCAAACGCGAACATGTTTACCCAGTCAACCACTGCCATTGGGTCGTTTGAGAACTTCTCAGTAGACAGAAGCTGTTGGCGGAGCGCTGCCGCACGGCGTGGAACACGCAGTGGACCAGGCAATACGCCTTCGTTGTTCATGCCGCGATCCAAACACTCACGCATGGTGCGCCATACGTTACCGAAGTAGGTTTCGATTTCATCTTCAGTGTGCATTGCACGCATGTTTGCCATCACAACTGCACTGATTGACAGGCCAGTCTCTTTACAATGGTTCAGCAGTTCTTCCGCGCTGTTGAATTCATAAGGAACAGCGACTTTATTTTCGTCTTCTTTGCCGAAGTTCTCTTCATCAACAATAAAACCACCGCCGATAGAGTAGTAAGTCTTGGCGTAGGCTTTCTCTTCACCAGACCATGCAGTGATGGTCATGCCATTTTCGTGCAGAGGCAGGTTAGTGGTGTGGAAGTTCATGCCGCCTTCACGTGGGAAGTCGACAGTGTGAAGTTGGATACCTACTGGCAGACGTTCGGTTTCTTCAACACGCGCGATGAAGCCAGGAATGCTGTCGATATCAACGTTCTCTGGAGAGTTGCCCGCCAGACCCATGATAATAGCCACATCAGTGTGGTGACCTTTACCGGTCAGGGACAGAGAGCCATAGACATCCACAGTGATCTTGGTGATGTCCTGCAGTTTCTCCATGCGGGTCAGATCGTCGATGAATGATTTACCGGCTTTCATAGGGCCAACAGTGTGCGAGCTGGAAGGACCTACGCCGATTTTGTAGATATCAAAAACGCTGATCATGTGTCATACCTCAGTCAATGCCCGTGGTTTACGTGGACGGGCATTTGGATTAATTCGTTTATATCCATCCGTGGAGGTGACATTTTGCTGAGCCGATATACCCTAGGTTTTGCTGACCTTAAATGTTAGGTATTTACCTTTCCGTGGCTCAGTGAAAAAAGCAAAAAAGAGCAAGGAATTTAAGCATCCTTGCTCTTTTGGGGCTGTGCATTCTACACGATTTATTAGGCGATGAAACCGTACATAATCGCTGAAATCGCTACCATACCCATGAAAGTGACGAAGATGTTGCTCGCCTTACCGCCGTACTTCTGCATAGACGGTACTTTCTTGATAGCGTACATCGGCATGATGAACAGAATGGTCGCGATGATAGGGCCACCCAGTGATTCAATCATACCCAGAATGCTTGGGTTGATGGTTGCAACAATCCAGCTGGTGATGATAACGAATGCCACGGTGAACATATCGATTTTCTTCATGTTCACTTGCTTACCGCGAGAGCGCAGTTGCTTGATGATGATACCGTTCAGACCTTCACGTGCACCCATGTAGTGACCGAAGAAAGAAGACACGATAGCAACGAAGGCAACAACTGGACCCAGGTAAGAGATGAATGGGCTTTCGTGTTTGTTCGCCAGGTAAGACAGAACCGCCAGGTTTTGTGCTTTCGCTTCCGCCAGATCAGCAGGTGTCAGGCTCAGAACACAAGAGAACACGAACAGCATGACGAAACCAAGCAGCATGCCCGAGGTGCGGAACAGGATTTGGTTTGATTTACGCTCAGCGTTGTCGCCGTAGTCGCGAGTTTGTGCCATAGAGAACGCAGAGATCGCAGGGCTGTGGTTGAATGCGAAAACCAGAACTGGGATAGAGATCCACAGGGTTGTCATGAAATCACCCGCTGTAGGAATTTGCTGCAGTGCAGACATGTTCCAATCAGGGATCAGGTAGATAGACATGAACAGCAGGATGGCAACCAGAGGGTAAACCAGGAACTGAGTCACTTTCAGCATCAGTTTCTCACCCGCCAGCATCACTGACATCATACCCATGATAAGGATGATAGACAGAACAGCGCGTGGCAGAGATTCCATGCCAAGCTGGTTAACCATGAAAGAGTCAACAGTGTTGGTGATACCAACGCCGTAAATCAGAACGATCGGGTAAATCGCGAAAAAGTAAAGCAGAGTGATGAGTTTACCCGCAGTCGCGCCGAAGTGCTCTTCAACCACTTCAGTGATGTCGCTGCCTGGCTTCTTAGAAGACAGAACGAAACGTGCAAGGCCACGGTGAGCCAGATAAGTCATAGGACCAACCAAGATTGCCAGGGCAACCAGAGGCCAGAAACCGTTCAGACCAGCGTTAATAGGAAGGAACAGAATACCTGCACCTACCGCTGTACCAAACAGAGATAGCATCCAGGTGGTGTCTTGAGCAGACCACTTCATTTTGTCTGCGCTCGAAGTCGTGCTTGACTGAGTTTGCATCGTTTAATCACCAAAAATAATACGGAACAGATCGGGAACTGATGCGTATTGTTTACATTTTTTCACTGTAAACTGTGATGGAGATCATTTTTGTGGCAACAATATTTCGTGCGACGAATTTATTTGATCTCACTACATTCACATTTTTTATGGTTTAAAAACGTTGTTTAAAGACCTTAAAAATAGTTGAGGTATTAAAAATTAGTTTAGGGAAAGTTGCTGGCTGAGGGCATGAAGTATCTGAGCCGTAACACCCCAGATCAGGTGGTTTTCATAGCTCATGGCGTAGATGTGGTAGGTGTTACCACGAACATGGAAAGGTTGCTTGGTGATGGCATCGCGTCTCAAAAATTGAGCGAGTGGCACCTCAAAAAGGCTGTGAACCTCATTGGCATCCAGTACGGGTGTGTAATCGGCATCCACAAAAGCGATAACAGGCGTAACAAGGTAGCCGCTGACGGTTGGAAGTGGCGTTAAACAGCCAAGAAGATGCGCTCTGTCAGTGGTGACGCCAATCTCTTCTTCCATTTCACGAATCGCCGTTTCGACGATATCCGTGTCCGATTCTTCGACTTTACCGCCGGGGAAGCTAATTTGGCCTGGGTGATGTTTCAAGTGCGTTGCACGTTTGGTCAACAGGACATGCAGTTCGCCATCACGTTCTGCAAGGGCGATCATCACAGCTGCAGGACGAAGATCTGGTGATCCTTCCCGACGCATGGCATCGGTCGCACGTTGAATCACGCGTTTGTCGTAATGGTAACTGGGGCTCAGGCTAAAACGTTGTACTAACCAATGGCGGGATAGGGGACGCATCGGGCTTTGGCGCGTCTGATGCGCCAGAATGGCCGGTTGCTGTAGCGAGGTGTTTTCCATCCATGGTGTTTTTAACATGCGTCTTACCTACTTCTGAATGCGCTGTACCGCCTCTTATGAAGACAGCACAGGAAGAATCCGACTGAGCTTGTCGAGCGTTTCCTGATACTCCGAAGCCGCCTCACTGTCTGCGACCACGCCGCCGCCAGCCCAAGCATAAATGTACTGCTGATGGCAGACCAGCGTACGAATCGTAATGCTGGTGTCCATGGTGCCGCAACGACTCAAGTAGCCAATGCTGCCACAGTAAATGCTGCGTCGATGCGGCTCCAGTTCCTCGATGATCTCCATCGCGCGTACTTTAGGAGCGCCGGTTATCGAGCCTCCGGGGAAACAGGCACGGAGCAAATCTTCACCGTGCTTATTATCAGAAAGTGTTCCCGTTACGGTACTGACCATATGATGGACGGCTGGAAATGTCTCAATATCAAAAAGTTTAGGTACATTTACCGAACCTGGCGAGGCGACTCGGCCAATATCGTTGCGAAGAAGGTCAACAATCATCAGGTTTTCGGCGCGATCTTTCTGTGCGTTCTTCAGGCAATGAATGTTTGCCGCATCCACTGCAGCGTCGTTGTGACGAGGGCGGGTGCCTTTAATTGGCTTGGTTTCAATCTCTCTGCCGTGAAGCTGCAAGAAACGCTCTGGAGAGACAGAAAGAATGGCAGAGTCTTCCAAACGAATAAAACCGGAGAAGGGCGCACCATTGGTTTTGGCCAGCTTTTGATAGGCTTCCCACTCGCTACCCTGATAAGGCGCTTCAAAGCGTTGGGCAAGATTGATTTGGTAACAATCACCCGACTTGAGATACGCCTGCACACGGTCGAACTTCTCTTCATAGGTTTCTGGCGTCATGTTTGCCTGCCATTCACCTTTCAAAGAGAATGCTAAGGCTTCTGCTTCCTGATGGTCTTCCAGCCATGCCAGTCTGTTTTCACCTTCAGGCTGGATCAGCACAAGCTTTTTCTCTTTATGGTCTGCAATCACTGCCCAGTCATAAATACCCACAGCCATATCTGGAATGTCGATATCGCGGGTCGCCAGCTCAGGCAGAGTTTCTACCTGACGGCCAAGGTCATAAGCGAAATAACCCAAAGCCCCGCCAAGGAATGGCCAAGGTGCGATAGGCTCAGTGCGGGGTAAAAGGGAAAGCTGAAGTGCGTGCAACTCTTCGAACGGATCCGTCTCGCTGGATGCGGTGCGACCGTCACGATACCAAATGCGGTTGATGCCGTTTTCACTGCAAAGCGTCGCGATGGGGTCCGCCACTAGAATATCAAAGCGGTTATCCGGATGTTTTTCCGCTGCAGACTGCAGCAGCATTGCCCAAGATTGGGATTCAATACGGGAAAAAAGCGACGTGAGTGCTGATGGCGAGTACTCAAGAAACTGCAGAGTGATAGGCATTCGTCTCGATTCGGTCATTTTCGTGTTTTTGTGATCGGCATTGAAGCGTCTGTTGGCGCTAAATCGGCCGTAAGAGTATCATAATCGTGGCTTTTAAAGCTAAGTTTGGAAAGTGAAAAATCAAGCGGCGAAAAGTCATTCGCCCAATCAAGGACGCGAGAGGGTCGCTTCTCTGGCAAAGCTGCCGAATAAGAGAAAGCGGCCTACTATTTTGTAATACCTATTCGTAATACAAAGCTCGACTGGAAGCACTGTTTAGCCCGCATTGATAAGTGAGCGAACAGCGCCAAGGAATCATAAAAATTAAAGAGGCAACTATGACTGTCATTCGTAAGGAAGATGTCATCGACAGTGTCGCTGACGCCCTACAGTACATCTCCTACTATCACCCTATCGATTTTGTTCAGGCCCTCGAAAAGGCGTACGAAAAAGAGCAAAGCCAAGCGGCTAAAGACGCCATCGCCCAAATTCTGATCAACTCCCGCATGTCGGCAGAAGGCAAACGCCCAATCTGTCAGGACACTGGCATTGTGACCTGCTTCGTGAATATCGGCATGGATGTTCAGTGGGAAAGCGACCTCACTGTACAACAAATGGTCGATGAAGGCGTACGCCGCGCATACAACAACCCTGACAACCCACTGCGTGCCTCTGTGGTTGCAGACCCTGCGGGTACCCGTAAGAACACCAAAGACAACACTCCAGCGGTAGTTCACATCAACATGGTGCCGGGCGACAAAGTAGAAATTCAAATCGCGGCGAAAGGCGGCGGTTCTGAAAACAAAACCAAGATGGTAATGCTCAACCCATCTGACGATGTAGCGGCATGGGTAGAGAAAACCCTGCCAACCATGGGCGCAGGCTGGTGTCCACCGGGCATGCTGGGTATTGGTATCGGCGGTACGGCAGAGAAAGCGGCCGTGCTGGCAAAAGAATCCCTGATGGAACACATCGACATTCAAGAGCTGATTGACCGTGGTCCAGAAAACGCAGAAGAAGAGCTTCGTCTTGATATCTTCAACCGCGTGAACAAACTGGGTATCGGCGCTCAAGGCCTTGGTGGCTTAACCACAGTAGTTGATGTGAAAATCAAAACCGCGCCAACGCACGCAGCGTCTAAACCTGTTTGCTTGATCCCTAACTGTGCCGCGACTCGCCACGTTCATTTCACCCTTGATGGTTCAGGCCCAGCTGACCTTCAGCCGCCAAAACTGGAAGAGTGGCCAGAAGTCACCTGGGAAGTCGGCGAAAACGTTCGCCGTGCAAACCTGGATGAAGTCACCAAAGAAGACATCCAAGAGTGGAAGACAGGTGAAACGGTTCTGCTTTCAGGCAAGATCCTGACCGGTCGTGACGCAGCACACAAACGTATTCAGGAAATGCTGAACAGCGGTCAAGGTCTGCCAGACGGCGTGGACTTCAACGGACGCTTCATCTACTACGTAGGCCCTGTAGATGCAGTGGGCGATGAAGCTGTTGGCCCTGCAGGCCCAACCACTTCAACCCGTATGGACAAGTTCACTGACATGATGCTGAGCGAAACCGGTCTTATCGGCATGATTGGTAAAGCAGAGCGTGGCCCTGCAACGGTTGAATCTATCAAAGAACACAAAGCGGTATACCTGATGGCTGTTGGCGGCGCTGCTTACCTTGTTGCTAAAGCCATCAAGAAAGCACGTGTTGTAGCGTTTGAAGATTTGGGTATGGAAGCGATTTACGAATTTGACGTCGTTGATATGCCAGTGACCGTTGCCGTCGATTCGCGCGGTGACAATGCCCACCAAATCGGCCCAGACACCTGGAAGGTGAAAATCGCCGAAATGGAAGGCTAAGCCCAAACGGCATCTGCTTGAAAACCAATAAAACCGCGGCCTAGGCCGCGGTTTTTGTTTGCCGATTGCTTGAGGTTGATCGTAGAAGTATTGCCACAATTTCTATTGGGGTGCCCAGTTTATTAGTATTTCGCTCAGTTTGATTACTGGGCTAAATGCGCAGCGGCGGTAGCGTGACTAAATGGAAGATAGGGGACTTTTCACTCCGTTAGCGCCATTCTGAAGAATATGTGTATAAATCTGTGTGGTTCGAACATCACTATGCCCTAGTTGAGATTGTACAGTTCTTATATCTGCGCCTGATTGCAAAAGATGAGTGGCGAAAGAGTGTCTAAGAGTATGAGGGGTTACGTGCTTTTGGATGTTTGCTTTTCTTGCGCAATCTCTAAGTGAGCGCTGGAGTTGCTTTTCGTGTAAGTGGTGCCGCCTTATAGCGCCTGTTTCTGGATCCACGCTCAATTTGGAAGAAGGGAACAAAAACTGCCAAGGTTGCTTTTTACGTTCAGACGCATATTTGATTCTGAGTCGGTTTGGCATCCAGACACCTTCGTAATATGGATTATCAATATCGAGTTTCAGCAGACGTTCAACGATGTTTATCTGTTCTTTTAGTGGTGCAATCAATTCTGGCGCTAAGGTTACAATACGGTTCTTTGAACCTTTACCGTCAAACACCCTAATGCATCGATAATCGAAATCGATATCTTTGATACGCAGCCTCATGCATTCCATTAAACGCAACCCACTCCCATACATAAGAGCAACTGGCAGATAATGATTGGCGGGACAGTGAGAAAGTAGGGTTTTTACCTCACTTTGTGTCAAAACAACAGGCAACTTCTGTTTTCTTTTGCTGGATGCAAAGTCTAATGAAATCGAAAGTGGGGTCTTGATAAAATCCCTATAGAGGAACACTAACGCGTTTAAAGCGAGGGATTGTGTATTAGCAGCGACATTTTTCTGGTTCGCAAGGAAGCTCAAATAATTTTCGACTTCCAGATCTCCCATTTTTGAAGGGTGTGTCATGTTGTTATGGCGTATGAAGTCGGTAATCCAATAGATATATGCCTTTACCGTTTTTTGTGAATAGTGCTTTGTGTACATCATTTCTTGAACTGCACTGAGGAAGGGAGATTTCATTCTTGTTCAACCTATACTGTTTTTACATACAGTTATGGCTGTTAGTTCTTGAATGCAACTAAAAAGACATTTTGTCCTTTTCCTACATTTTGTTTTTGTGTGGGCGGAAGAAATTTTATGAAAACAACATTTTAGTCAATGGTAGAATCAGTGCGCTTGTTGTTAAAAGACAAAATGTCGTGATTAAACAGGACATTTTGTCATCTAATACAATGTTAGTTTGCAAGAGGAAAAACGCGCCTATATCGCAAGATCTAGTGGTAAAAGCTTAAAGTCGAAATTGTCTTGTCGGCATTCAATTTCAGTGTTAACTAGCGTGGTGTAAACTCAAAATTGGTATTGTTTCAACGGTTGATTTGTTCTTTGGTGCGGAGACTTTTGGGTTAACTGAGTTGAACTTTTTTGCTGAAACTCTGCTCGTTGAGTTTGTTGGTATAAAAGCCGATCTACTCGCTGAAATGACGCTTTCTTTGGTGTGGCAAGTTCCACGTG
This sequence comes from Grimontia indica, assembly GCF_000333895.2. Taxonomy (GTDB): domain Bacteria; phylum Pseudomonadota; class Gammaproteobacteria; order Enterobacterales; family Vibrionaceae; genus Enterovibrio; species Enterovibrio indicus. The sequence continues at coordinate 42,446 of NZ_ANFM02000042.1, forward strand.
GTTTCAGTGACTTTGTTGAAAGTCCGCATTGTGAAATTGGTTTTCCAAAAGCGCTTTTTGGTGTTGTGAGTTCGTTTTCTGTGGCGTTGTTTGTTCCAAGTGGTTTCATTGACTAGCTGCTTTGAGACTAAGCCTGACTTAAGTGCATCAAAGCACATAATGCTTGTTGTTTGCAAAGTTTAAAATATCGTAAAATCAACGTTTTGGGTTTGCAAACTAACAAACTGCTCAAGAGGGATTCGCAACGCGTGGCATTTTTACTATGCGTTGATTTTAGTGATTAAGGCGGTTTGCGGCGGCTTTTGTATTGCGTTGCTCACCCCTTAGCAGGGCGTTAGGCGATATGAGTAATAATCAATATTGAGGAAAGAGATATGACAACATTCTTTGTCGTTGTTAAAGATTTAGATAAGGGTATATTTTCAGTGCATGGACCGGTATCTGATGACACAGCTATCACGAAATTAGTATGTGATGCACAAGATACGGGTCGTCAAATCAATTGTGAGGCTACGAGTGCATATAAGTCCTTCAGTGAACTAAGAGTATCGGTTGAGAAAAGCTTAGGGCTCAAATTTAGCGAAGAGTCAGTACTGTAATTACTATTCCGACGCATCGCCTAACAAACTGTTTAAGAGTGATTCGCAACGCGTGGCATTTTTACTATGCGTTGCGTTTAGTGTTTAAGGTAGTATGCGGTTACATCAGTATTGCGTTGCTCACACCTTAACAGGGCGTTAGGGCTCTATCCTTCCAAAAAGTTTTGGAAGATAATTGCAATGATTATATAACTTGAGAAAACATGCATTGGAAGTTGTTGATAATAAGATTTTTTTTACTGTATTAGGTTCATTTTTAGGTCTACTAAGTGCCATTCTTGTTCAGCTTATTACTTATTCGATTAATAAGAAGAAGGATCGAGCCCAGAAGAACCTTGAGATAATGGGTATACTTTCTGCATTTCGAGCAGAGGTTCGAGTATACCAACGTCAGCTAGATTCTAATCTGAGTGTTTTTTCAAAATATGAAGCCAAGCCAAACCTAATCGGAAAGGTTTTGTCTCAAACAAATTTTGCTCAATCAAAAGTGTATGATGCTTATACCAACTCAATAGGCTCTCTTGGACCAGTATACTCAGAGCAGATAGTTCGCTTTTATGCTTCGGTTGATGCGTTGCGGCAAACTATATCTTTACTTCGTGAATACATTTCCAATGGAGACGATACAAGCGAAATAGTTGTTTCAAAAGTTCAAAGCCAGTTGGTGACCGCAAGTAAAAGAGCCGCAATTATAGAGGCGATCATTAGCGCTTCTTTGGTGAAAGGACCACTGTCCGAAAAAATTCAATTGGAGCAGATACAAGCGTTGAACAAAGAGCCCTAACAAGCAATTTAAGAGGGATTCACAACGCTCGGCATTTTTGCTTTTACTTCAAATTTAGTGTTTATGGCACAATGCTTTAGGTTTGGGTGGAGGCGTTGTTCACCCCTTAATTGGGCGTTATGTAGCAGGGAGAGTATGAACAATTATCGACAAATTTTGGTAAGAGTGTTGGATAAAATACCTTTTCTAGAATTTAGACAACGAATGATTGGATTTATCAAAAATCCAATCTTAGACAATAGTTATGCTTGCTCAACTCAGCTTCAACATTCTGGTGTTGATATATTTAATGCATTAGGATTCTTGTCAGTCGCGTGTGTATTTTTTGCTTTAGTTGAAGAGTCCTGGGCTGTATTCAAGACAATTTCAGTATTTAACCCAGTTCACACAGTCGGCATCTATATTGCTAATGGTATTGTATATGCAGCCACATTATCTTCTGTTTTTACCGTTTGGTATTGTTTACGGGTAGGTAATGTTAAATACTACAAAGATATTTCCTATAAAATATTTGCTCACGGATTGCGTATCTATGCTTTATATGGATTGCTTTTAGGGTTGCTATTTGTAAAGAGCTACGGAGATCTTTTGCTTAAGGGGCTGTTCCCTGAGCAGTCATTCTCACACCTCGGTTGGTTAATCTATATATTGATCGTATTGGTTTGGTGGCCATTTAGGCTGCTAGTTAATCCAATCTTCAAATTGATGGGTTTTCAACACTTCAAAAAAACAGCGTGGTTCATAACAGCGTGCCTTTGCTTCGTAAGTTTTCAGCCAATCAAAGTAATAGTAATAGGCAGTAGCGATAAAATGGTCAATTTTGAGCGGCAGTGTAAGGTGTTTAAAAGTGGAGAGTTTTATAAAAACTTGAACGGAAGTGCAAAAGAAGAGGCGAAGGCACATTTCTGCAAAACTACATAACAATAAATTTAAGCAGATTCGTAACGCTTGGCATTTTCGGTTTGAATCAGCTTTAGTGTTTACGGCACAATGCTTTAGTTAGGTGGCAGCGTTGCTCACTACTTAATTTGGCGTTATGTTTACGGACAAAAAAGGAGGTTCGGTGAGAATTACATTAGTTAGGCATGGTAAGCCGATAGCTAGCTCAAACCCTAGGGTAACTGCTGTTGGTTTTGCAAAATGGGTTCGCGCTTATAACCGTTCACTTGTTTGCCCAGAGAGTCTTCCACCTCAAGAGCTAAAAGAAAAACTCCACAGTAGCTATTCATTTTCCAGTAACCTGAATCGTTCTATCCACTCTGCTGAAATCTGTTTGGGGAAAGGAGCAGATATAATATTAGGTGACTTGAGAGAGATGGACATTCCTAGGTTAAAGTTACCTTTTTCGATGAAAGTTAACAGTTGGTTAGTAATCGCAAGGTTGTGTTGGCTTGTAGGAATATCGGCTAATAGTGAATCTTACAAAGTCGGTCGTAAGCGTATTATTACAGCGGTAGACCTTATTATTGTTAAAGCCTTAGAGCATAAAGACGTTGCTATTTTTGGGCATGGTATATCGAATCGGCTTATTGCCAAAGAGTTGAGGCGACGTGGCTGGACTGTAAAATGTGCGAGCAAAGGGTTTTGGGGACAAACGGAACTTATAAACATAACAAACAATTTAAGCTGATTCGCAACGCTTGGCAATTTCAGCTTGAGTCAATTTTAGTGTTTACGGTTAAAAAGGTCAGGTTAAGTGGTAGCGTTGCTCACAACTTAATTGGGCGTTAGCTTCAAATGAGGACAAGATGCAGTTAGATATAAATAAAGGAACTGAAGAACAATTTGTCCAAGACTTGTTCTTGAATCAAAATCCCCCTTTTGTGGTTTCATTTACTCACTTGCCATACAGCGAACTAGCCGTTGGAGACTGCACTAGAGAGGTTCGCGTAACACTAAATAATGATTATTACATTTTCCAAGGTATGCACGGTTCGAATGGCCAGTGGAAGCTAACGAGTAAGGAAAATGCCGTTCAGTGGCTCGTGGAAGCTCTACTTCAAAATGTCAAAATATTGGGTTCACATGAGTCATGTTTGTATCGCATTAATCGTGAAAGCTAACAAAGGCTTAAAGGGGACTAAAAACGCTGGATCATTTTTTAGTCTTTTTGAATTTTGATGCTTAAGGTGGCTGTATTGCTCAAATCGTGTGTTTTTAGCCCCTTAAGCCGACGTTAGGCACCTAGAAGTAGTTCATTAGTTACTTTTGGCAAAGGATATATTATTGGGAACAGTGCATGAAAACAAAATTGTTTAATATTAAATATTGTGGTAGCTCATGGAAACTTCCGCGAAATTCTGAGAAAAAGAAGTCTGAGTTACTCGTTCCTACGTTATCAGCATATGCGATTGAGTTTTCGGAGCTAAGAATCTTTGGCTTTTTTGAAGAAGGAACTCATAAAACATTAACACAAGATATAGATTACTTTATTAATGGTGATAGTATATTTATCGATTATTTTCACCCGGTGCATGTTACATATATCCAATTGATAGTGAATTATCATGGTATACGAGAGTATGAGTTATTGTTTCCAAAAGTCACGAACTTGGAGCTGAAATCAAGACTGGCTAAATTCTATCAAGAATCTGAAGCATCGTTTGAATCTCAGTCATGGCTTTGTTATTCACTAATGAATGCAGCTATATTTGAAGGTATGTTGATTTCAGTAATTGGCAAAGATTGTGGTTTTTATAATTTAATAGAGATGGCTAAAAATAAAGGATATATAAATAGCTTTGAGTCAGAATGTATTCATAACGCTAGAAATAAAAGAAACTTGATACATGCAGGTAAGTTTAAAGCAGATTTCATCACTAGAGCAGAGGCAATGGATCTAAGAACCGTCATGGATAAATTGATATATGATCTACAAGTTGAGTCAAGACAGGGACAGACACTCTAAGAAAATAGGTTGTTTAAATCTAAAAATCTCATCAAACCCAATCCCAAACTCGATGCAAAACCATGTGACTATCTTTGCTAAGTTGAATTGAATACGCATGGTTTTATCGAGTGATTTTGTCTTTACTGCCGCAGTTGAACTCACAAAATGGCGCGTTCGTTGGGTGTTGGCGGCAAAGCCGCGATAGTATGAATAATCAGCGGCTAACAAGGTCATGAACGGGACACCTTGCCAATCTCGAAGCGTTTAGAAAGTAGCGTGAATAATAGGTTTAGTCAGGTTAAGTGCGGGAAAGTGCCCGTTATCACAGCGTTAACTAGCAAGGAAAGTTATGGCAAAACTAGCAGGAATTTCTCTGCACTTAGATATCCCATTTCATGAGATAGAAGTTGGGGAAGCAGAACTCTATATTAAGCGTGTTGCTGAAAACTATGCAGACCTTCTGTTTGGAAATGATCTAAAGCTCAAAGTGAGAATTTATGAGGGTAGTATAAAGGTCTATTTGGGCATCATAGGTTCAATTTATTTAGCTATTGGTCAGTATGGTTCATTTCGTTCAGGTTGTGACTATTTAATTAAAGATGCGAAAATGTTCAAAGAGCTTGTGGTTAGCGAGTTAGTCAAGAATGGAGTCTCTGAACATGACATTGTGTCTAAGACCAAAGAGCATTGTGATCCAGATAAAATCCGTAGGGTCTTACTTGCAATTGAAAGGCTAGAGTCGAAACCAAATTTGTCTGGCTCTGAAACAGCAACAGAGTTAAGTAAAATCAAGACTTCAGTTCGTAACATCTGTAGAAATTTAAACGATAAAGATATAGGTCTATTTGCTTCTTCGCTGGACCCTAAGTATGTACCAGAAGATCGCCCAATTCCCGAATTGGCAGAGCGGTATAGAATAATGGCACGTGAGGAAGAAATTGCGTATTTCCCTCCTAAAGGATCCAACGAAAAGCTAGTTAACAAAGCGTTTAAGGCAGATTCCCAACGCTTGGCGCTCTGAGTCCAAATTGGGTTAAGTGTATACGGTTTAAAGGTATAGGTTAGGTGGTAAGCGTTGCTCACTACTTAACGCGGCTACATGGATTCCCCCGTTCGTCAAACATCCGCTAGACTTTTGAAGATGGGTTTTGGACTACCGCTCTGCATTCGGCCTTTCACTGACTTACGTCATTGCCCTGATGACATTACGCGGTTGCAGTGCCCCTTTCTATTAAACAGATTGGCGTTAGAAGGCATCAACGTGCCCGCCGCATTAACAGGCTCTCTGCAAATGGTCTTAACCTATCCTCATCAGCTGCGTCTGCAATGACCAGGTTGGTGTGTTTCCCTGCGCCGCCTCTTACTCAGGCGGCGTAGTCTTGATATTCGGTTTGGTTGTGTAACAACGCCCAGATAATGCGGGTGTTCTTAGCTGCCAGTGCGACAATGGCTCGGTTCATCCCTCGTCGTTCGAGGACGTTTCTCCCCCAGACACTGAGCCTGTCCTGTTTTTCCCCTAGGTTGGTTATGACGGCTCTCGCGCCGTGAACTAACAAGGTTCGTAGATACTTGTCGCCCCGTTTACTAATGCGCCCAAGGCGAGGTTTACCGCCTGTTGAATACTGTTTCGGGATCAGTCCTAGCCAGGCGGTGACGTCTCTCCTTGAGTGGAACTGCTCACCTTTACCGATGGCAGCAATATTGGCTGTGGCGGTTTGAGGTCCGACGCCTCGGACGTTGAGGATACGCTGCGCATTAGGGCTGGCTTTGGTTACCATCTCAAAGCACTGGTCGGTGTCTTCGACACGTTGATTCAGTGTCTGTAAGTGCTCATAGCAATCCGCCAGGACAGCACGGGCGATATCGGGTAAGCCGTTTTCAGCGGCTTCGAGAATAAGAGGAATCTCGCGATGGAGAGCGGCACGTCCGGTTGGAATGACGATGCCAAACTCGGCGAGCAAAGCACGGATACGATTAATGAGGGCAGTCCGCTCCTGAACCCAATGCTCACGCATTCGGTGAATAGCAAGAATGGCTTGGCGTTCAGGTGATTTAACAGGAACAAACCGCGTATTGGGTCTTTGGACGGCTTCACAGATAGCAATGGCATCGTTAAGGTCATTCTTGCCTTTTGTGCGGTAGGGGCTGTCATACTTAGCCGCCATGATGCGGGTATCATGGCCTAATTGGGTGAACGCTCTGGCCCAATAATGCGCATCGCTACACGATTTAATGCCTATACGCATAGCTGGAATATTTGCTAATTTAGTCAGTAATTTAGCGCGTAATACAGATTTATGAAGGATGACCTTTCCCCGGTCATCAACCGCGTGCAATGAGAAGTGGTGTTTGACGAGGTCAACGCCACAAAAGAATATAGAAAACATGGTTACCTCCGGTATTTAACGCGACACCTAAGTGTGGCAAATCCTCGTGAGGGGGAATCCATGTCATTCGTTAGCCCAATATCAATCAAAGGAATAAAATATTGAAGAAAAAGTTAATTGCGGGTTTAGGACCATTTTCTGACTTTCTAGCATCTCTCTCCATAATTGCAGCTGCTTCATTGTTTGCCTTTGACTTTATTGAATCTAGAAAGTCTGATATTGAGGCAACTATTGTCCATGGTTCAAACAAGGAAGTAACTCTGTTTTTAAGTAATACTGGTGGGAAAGACATTGTTATAAAATCCGCATTCATGGTAGTCCCTTCTTATGAAATACACAATGAAATCAACTTAGGCGAAGTGGGAACTTTGATTAAGTCAGGCGAAACAATTGTGAAACGTTCTAAAGAGTCAAACCTTGCATCCTCAGTATTGCTAGAGTACGTAGCTCCAGACACTTTGGTACACAATCCTAACCAAGAGTATAGGGTTTCAGTTGCTAAAGTAGATTGCAGCCTTGAAATTAGCTACATAAATGTCGAGGGTAAGAAGTTTAAAAAAGAATTCAGCCATACGTGCTTTGGGGGAAGTGTTGGTTGGGGCTAGTCGGGCTAACAAGGCTATAAACAGGGACGCTTTGTCAATGCGGTAGCTTTTCAACGTGTTGTGAATACAAAGGATTAAAGCAGTTTTGGGCGGTTTGGTAAGCGCCCGTTATTGCGACGTTATATTTAGATGGAGAAAGTGGTGGAAACAACAAGTGCATTTTTGAAGGTGATATCATCTTTAACATCGGTGAAAACATCAATAAAATTTGTGATTATGGGTGTCCTTTGGATGTCATTTCCTGAGTTAACTCGATTGTTGGAAAAGATGGGGTTAACTTTGCCATTGGAAAATAGTGTTTCAACTTCGATAGTTGTTTTTGGCCTAGGTTCTATTCTCGGGGAAACTTTTTACTTTATTGCAAAAATAATGAAGAAGTATTCGTTTGATATAGTTAAAGAAAAAATTGAAAATGCACATAAGGAAAAAATAGAACAAGAAAAAAAGGAAAAATTTCTTAGTAACTTTACTGAAGTTTTCCAACACTTTGAGCCAAGATCCGTTTTTATGTTGCAGGAACTATCAAAAGGTCAGCAATCTTTTTCTCACGATCCAGAAGGAATTGCTATTTTGAATGGTCTCTTAGATTCAGGATATATTAGAAAGAGTATTGATGTTAACGAATATGAATCTGTATACAGGCTTAATCCTTACCTCAAGGGATTTTTAGAACAACACCTCCAAGATGAACTGGCGTCTAGCCAAAATGCTTTAGATGAATGCTCGTCATCGACTAAAAATATGTTGTTTGAAGTGTTTAAAAATCCTCCATCTGAATTGTCATCAGAAGACTATGACTCTTTGAAAAACTATTGTAAGCACCATTCAAGTATATTTAACTGCCACGAAATTCACGAAGATGGCGATTGGGAAAAGCCGGTTGTTTGCTATCGATTCTATGTTCTTACTCGCTATAGAAGTTTTGTGAAGACAAAGTTCTTACTAGCTAATTTTGATATTGAAGTGCAAGCAACATAAATATAACAATCTGTTTAAGAGTGATTCTGGACCTCCCCCGATTTAGTGGACACGCAAAACCCACACTCGCCATTTATAACAGACAGCTAGCAACTGGAGGGTAGATGAACATTGGCGCTCAGTTATTCGGCATTCCCGAAAAAGTCTTGAAAAGTGACTTGGCACACGTTCTTAAGTTTATAAGTGAAACTGGTTATGATGGCGTTGAATTACCTTTCCTTCTAGAAGCCGAGAGAGAGCTTAATCAGTTTGGGTTAGATTGCGTTGGGGTGCATGTTGCGCCAGAACAACTGGTAAAACATGATGAGCTAATAAGCTATTTAAGCCGGCATGAATGCCGAAACCTGTATGTTTCTGGTCCGTTAGGATGGCACGATAGAAGTCTGGGCAATTTCAAGGCTACATGTGGTTTATTAAATCGTGTGGCCGAACTGTATGCCAAAGAAGGTATTAAAGTTCAATATCACAATCATGACTTTGAATTTTTAATAAACCGTGGCGAAACATCTACTCCTTTTTTAATACTTGAAAATGAGCTTTATTTTGAACATATAGATCTTTGTATTGATGTTGGTTGGCTTCATTTAGCTAACGTAAATATTAATGACTTTCTTCATGAACACAGAGACAAAGTATCACACCTACATTTAAGAGACTTTGCCAATGCAGAGTCTGTTGCTCTAGGCCAGGGAAGTGTTCCGTTGCCCGAAGTATATGAACAACTTAGTGAACTTAATCGGCTTAAGTGGGTAGTCGTCGAGTTTGAGCCAACCTCGAATTTCAAAACGCTCTTTAAACAAAGTTGGCAGAATTTAAACCTTCTACGCGAAAAAATTGCACAATAGACTCTTCAGGCGGATTCGTAACGCTCGGCAATTTTAGCGTCAAATTGGGATTACGTGTTTAAGATGATCAATTTTGGTTCGGTGAGGCGTCACTCGCCACTTGATCGGTTGCTCGCCTCTAGTTATCCGGCGCTGTAAGTAAGGAATACTTTACGTGACAGAGATTCATATTTTTAGACATGGTGAAACTGAATGGAACATTGAAGGCCGCATGCAGGGCTTCAAAGATTCGCCGCTTACGGAACTTGGAAAGGCTCAAGCTGTAGCTGCCCGAAAAAAGATAGAGCACCTAAACTTTGATGCTGTCTTTTGCTCAACAAGTTCGAGGGCTTCTGACACAGCAAAGATCTTAGTCAATGACGTAGATATCCCAATCTATGAGACCGATGAGCTAAGAGAGATCAATATGGGCTCTTGGGAAGGCATGAAACATAGTGATGTTAAAGAACAATTTGCAACGGACTATTATGATTTCTGGAATCGACCTGGTTGCTTTCGAATGACAGGTGCAGAGTCTTTTCATGACTTAAAAGCTCGGTCTACCGCCTGTATTAAGAGAATTTCGCAAGAGCATAAAGGTAAAAAGATACTGGTCGTGTCACACGCGGCATTGATTAAAACATTGCTTACGAGTTTACAGTCGAAGCCCTTGGATGAGATATGGGAAGGGCCATTCGCTACCAACTTATCGCATAGCATAGTTATGGGGGGTGTTGGTTCGGAGTTAGTCGTTAAGCGGTTCTGTGACGAAATTTAGTTATTCGAGCAAACACGAAATTAGCTTGAACAAAGTACTGTGCATCGGTAAATGCCTTGCTGCGCTCCCGGTTTCTTGGCGGGCGCAGCGTCATCACTTATAAACTCATCACCTATACAGAAATCAAATGAAAGAATATTGGAACCCGATGGTACCGGAGCTATCAGTATCGGACTTTGCTAAATCCCTACATTTCTATTGCGAAATCCTCGGCTTCAAAGTTAGAAGCCAAAGGAAAAATCCTGACTTTGTCTACCTTGAACTTGAACTGGTTCAAATCATGTTGGAGCAAATCCATGACAAAGCGTGGGTGACCGGTGAACTTAGTGCTCCACTAGGCAGGGGAGTGAACTTCCAAATTGAGCTCTCAGATATTTCCCCAGTTTATGAACGTATTCAGGCTGCAAACATCAAGCTCTTTAGAGAGCAAAAAGAGACATGGTACGAGGTGGACGAGTCTTTGTCGGGGCAAAGAGAATTTTTGGTGCAGGATCCTGATGGTTACCTGTTAAGGTTTTCGCAGTACTTAGGGGAAAAAGAAATACAAAACACGTAATGAGGTATCCTGATTTTCCGTAATGTCTTCATGACGTTGTTTGGGATCCAAGCCATCATGTCTTAGACATATCGCCTTATAATCCCCTGTTATGCTGACGTCATAGCGCAGGAGGCTCAAGTATCGAAATCCTATTAGGAATACTCGCTTTAGCGACTTCAATGGTTGCTGCGGTCGTGGGCTTCGGCGGTGGTATGCTGCTGATTTCCATTCTTCCCTCATTCTTGGCACCCAGCCTTATTATCCCAATACATGGGCTTGTGCAGTTGGCGAGCAACTCTTCCAGAATGCTGTTTTCACTCAGCAAGGTTAGGTGGGATTTGCTACCGGGTTTCGTCATCGGTTCTGTTCTTGGCGCGGTCGTGATTGGCTATGGCTTGTCGCATATCTCCATGGAATATGTGCCTTTGGCTATTGGGCTTTATATCTTGCTCAACCTTTGGAGTAAGCACTTTTCATCTGCAATCAGTAAATATGAGAGTTTTTATCTTATCGGGTTTCTCCAGACCGGTTTAGGGCTTGTCGTTGGTGCTACGGGGCCGCTTGGACTCAGTGTCCTAACCAAAAAATTAGCCTGCAAAGATGAAATCATTGCGACAAGCTCGCTGTTTATGACCATCAGCCATTTAGCAAAGATACCCGTGTATCTTGTTATCACCACATCACTACTTTCCGAACTTTCTGTGATTGGTTTTATGGTTGCGGGTGCGGTGATTGGCTCTTATTTGGGTACAAAGCTCCGCCTCAAGGCAAAGAACGAGCTTGTGGTAAAAGTGATTAAGGTTCTACTGTCGCTGCTGGCGGTGCGGATGATTGTCGGTGTGGCCTTATAAAGGGCGATCCCTGTCGAATGCCAAATCGATACTACCAGCACCTAACCCAATGAAATTCATTGCTCAATAATGTGTCGGAGAACACGCATCTTTCCCTATCCGCACGTTGACTAGATTTGTTATGGTAAACGCCAGTTAGCGGGTGGAAATAGAACCAGAACGACACTTAATTTAATTGCCACTGCGCATCGGATTCTGAGAATGAGTTAAGGAGAACTAAGATGAACATTATCGCTGTTTTTCAGGGTAAAGCGGCTTCATTGCTGGCTGAGAGCGAACAAAGTGCAAGTGAAAAACTCATTGAGCTCGCGACGTTTTTCTACAAAATTGATAACCGCGTAGCGTTGGCCGAGCAAAAATACATGGATGAGCTTCTGCAAACCATTGAGTGGAAATCGACTGTCAGTGTGGAATCATTCCAACGTAACTGCATTGGTAAGATTAACAGCGTGCTCGATGGTTCAGATGAGGAAGCTTCTGCCTACCTGTCGCAACTGATGCAAGAGCTCTCTGAGTTGGGCGCAGCAGAAAAAGCGAAAACGTTGGCGAAAGAAATTTCTGATGCCGATGGCGAAATCGCTGACGATGAAGTGCGGTATCTCGACCTCATTAAAAGCTTCAAGTAATCCCAATAACCCGCTGCCGAAATCAGCGGGTTTTTTGTCAGGTTGAAACCATGATTCGAGCTGCTTCGGAATCGGATGCTGATGGTATTCGCGAGGTATCAAAACACTTAGGCTACGCTGAGCTTTCTCCCGAACAATCTTTCCTCAACCTTCTGGCAATTCTCTCTTCGCCTAATGATCATATTTATGTTGCCGAATGCGATGGCTCCATTGTTGGGTGGTTGCATCTTTTCTATGCTCAAAGGTTGGCATCGGAGGGCTTCCATGAAATTGGCGGTTTGGTGGTATCGTCACTGTATCGCGGACAAGGTATAGGTCGTGCGCTTGTCGAATATGCTTTGGATAAAAATGACGGTGAAATCCGTGTCCGCTGCAATGCGCAGAGAAGTGAGTCCCATGGGTTCTACGAAGCGATTGGGTTTCGTTGCAGCAAAGCTCAACACGTCTTTCATATCCGAGCACAATAAAGCGTTGTGAATTGTCTCGCGTGTCTTTTGCGGGACCATAGCATTTTAAACCTCATAAGGGCGCAATATCTGTCAGGTAGGAAGCGCTAACATCAATTAAATTTGCGTGTTTATAGTTTCACCTTTAGATAGGCAAACGCATCAATCGCGGAGGACACATGCCCCTTAAAGAACTCATTGAATGGCAATGGAAAGGCTATTCAACATTTCATCAATCGAAGAAAAACCTTCTTATCCATATCATCTTTGTTCCCTGCTTTATCGCTGGGTTTGCGTCTTTTGTGTTTTCACTACTTAGTCTTGATTTGATAGCTGTGCTGATGTCAGTGTTCTTGATGGCAGTTTCATTCGGTTTGCAGGGGTTAGGACACAGCAAAGAGGCAAACCCGGCAGAGCCATTTACAAGCTTTAAAAATGCGATGTCGAGAATCTTGCTTGAGCAACTTTATACCTTTCCTAAATTTGTGGTGACGGGCAGTTGGTACAGGGCGTTTGTCGCATCAAAGCATTAAGCGCTAAAAGGATAGGCGCTTAAGAGAAGCCCAATGCATAACGAGAGATAAACATGAACCCTGAACAGATAGGAAAAGCCTACGATCAAATCACTCATCTCTGGACAGATGAGGGCTTCAACATGACCAATGGTATTGCCCAGCATAAGAAAGCGATGAGCTTTGCAAAGCATCGGGGCAATGCGTTGGATATTGGTTGTGGCTGCACAGGCCGGTTTATGGATCTGCTGGTGAGCGAAGGGTTTACGCCTTCTGGTTTGGATGTTTCTAGTGAGATGCTCAAGATTGCGAGAGAGAAACATCCGGAGATTCACTTCATTCAAGGTGATATCTGTGAATACGTAACCTCCGAGAAGTATGACTTTATCACCGCGTGGGACAGCATTTGGCATATTCCTTTGTCTGAACAAAAGCAGGTTATGACCAAGATCGTCGAGCGTCTCAATGAGGGTGGGGTATTCATTTTTTCGTTCGGTGGTACAGAAGAGCCAGGAGCCCACAAAGATGATTTTATGGGGCCTGAAGTCTACTACTCATCACTTGGCACCAATGGTTTCTTAAATCTGTTCATAGAACTCGGTTGTATTATCAGACACTTGGAGTATGACCAATACCCAGAGTTACACACCTATTTGATCGTGCAAAAAACGTAGCCACCTCTTACATCTGGTCATGGAAATACAAAGCGTATTCGTTGAATATAGTGCGGTTAGGTACAATAAAAACTGAGAAATAGAATGACGAATAAGCTGGAAAGCATCGGATTTAGCCATTGGTTCGAGAGCCGGATTGACGAGAGCAAAGCAGCCAACCATGGTATTGCTCGTGTCGTCTCCGTGCATAAAAACAGCTACACAGTGACAAAAGGCGGGGAGGAGGTCTTTTCTGAACTGTCGGGAAACCTGCTTTACGGTGCAGAGTCCTCAAACGATTTGCCGACCACGGGCGATTGGGTCTATGCAGATTTTTACGACGAGGATTCACACGCCATTATTTATGGCGTCTTTCCACGAAAAACACTCCTGAAACGAAAAGCTCCGGGAAAACAAATCGACGTTCAGCTTATCGCTGCAAACATTGACACTGCTTTTATTGTCCAGTCATTGAATGAAAACTTCAATTTGCGAAGGTTGGAGCGATATTTGGTGATGGTGAATGAGAGCAATATTGAGCCTGTGGTTCTGCTCAGTAAAAGTGACCTTCTATCAACAGAAGAGATTGAGGACATTAAGTCGCAGGTGCTGAGTATTGCTCCTCATGCAACGGTGATTGAATTTAGTAGTCTTAATCAGGAAAACATGGATTCGATTCTTGAGCTGTTGAAGTTCGGACGCACTTATTGCTTGTTGGGCTCATCAGGGGTTGGGAAGACAACACTGCTCAACAAACTCTTAGGCAGTGAAGAGTTCGAAACCCAAGAGGTGAGCAAAATACAAAGCAAAGGCCGCCACACCACAACCAGTCGTCAGTTAGTCCAGTTAGAGAGTGGCGCGTTGATCATTGATACCCCCGGGATGCGCGAGCTCGGCAGCATGTCGCTGGATGAGGGATTAGATGAAACCTTTTCAGAAATCTTAGCGCTATCGCTTAACTGTAAATTCAAAAACTGCTCGCATACGAATGAAAAAGGCTGTGCCATTCTGAAAGCCATCGAAACGGGTGAGTTATCTGAACAGCGGTATAAGAACTACCTCAAGATGAAAAGAGAATCCGAATTTAATCAAATGTCTTACTCTGAAAAGAGAACGAAAGACAAGAACTTCGGAAAAATGATTAAGTCGGTCTTAAAAAACAAGAACAGATAGAGCAAGGGACATCGCGTCCCTTTACTTTATGGGTTGAACCTTTGACCGACCGCTGCTCACCCTCGATATCAATATGACCAGATCTATGAAATTCAAAAGCCAATCTTTGACACCTAACCATAAAGATTTCACTTCGCTTATCGACGAACTCAATGTTTCGCTGGGCAATGTCACGGGTGATTCCGGCGAAAGCTCGTTCGTTGCCGATGATTTCGATTTGAGCTGTGATGGTTGTATCGTGGTGTACTTCGGTAACGAGGCTGTCGCATGTGGTGTGTTTCGATTTCATTCAGACCAAACCTGCGAGCTAAAGCGCATGTATTCAAACTGTTCAGGTGCTGGTGTTTTTCTACTGCGAGAGCTCGAAAAGCTTGCTGCAAACAAAGGTTATCAGTATGCAGTTCTTTCCACGCGCAGGGTGAATCAAAAGGCTGTAGAGTTTTATCGACGTAACGGCTTCGAAGAAATCGAGTCTTATGGTAAGTATGTGGGTTTGGAGAGATCGATCTGTATGGGAAAGCCATTGGCCAGTGAATGAGTCTTGCACATGACTTTGGTAGCAGTCATTTCAGCTCATAACAATAATGTCTTTTTGTTCAAAGTCGCTTGATTTATGGCTACAAAAAGCCTTTTAATCACCTAGTCTGATTGTTCATCACTCAAAAAGAGACGACGAATATGTCGATAACCTTGTTAACAGACGATGAGATTTTGGCCATAGCCATACCCATGATTGATGCGGTTGTGAAGGCATCCAACGATAAGGATTGGGATGCTTTTTGTGTTTATCAAACGAAAGAAGAAGCCGAAGATCCGGAAAACAAAGCAGGCGTTATCAAGGCATGGGAGGAATTTGACTTCTTCTCTTCCTTAACGCTGGAGCGTCAAATTCTCGGTGTCCTCCGAAACGATGATGTTGCACAGATTGTTTGGAAGCAAACAAGCACCAAGGTGGAAGGCGAGTATCTTGCACGTTATTTCATCACAGAAATTGATAAAGAAATCAAAGAAGTGGGCTTCGTGATTAACTAAAGGCTTTTTCTGTGTAGTCTGTTTATGTGTCGAATGGAAAAGGAGAAATGGCCTTGCTGGATGCTTATGAAACGCAGCCGAAACGACTCAGAGAGCTAAATGGTTTTGGACCACGCAGCGAAGAAATCTTGGCGGAAGTTGGCATTCATTCTGTTCAAGACTTTATGGCGATCGACCCTTATGCGCTGTACGCCAAGATTAAACCAATGAAAGGAATGGGTCTGAACTCCATCTATTCCATTATTGGCGCACGGGAAAATATCTCCTGGATTGAAATTAAAAATACCCGCAAAGAAGAAATTCTCATGGTGCTGGATGACATGGGGCTTGCACCCAAATAGTCATTCTCATCAATATCTTGAATGTAAGGTCACGAGCCTTTTCGTCGCCAGTTACTAACTTCCTTTCCTCATCTTTGGGCTCGCAGGCCAGTTCCAGAGTGCCTTGATGGATAAAACCGAATGACCCACCTCGGGTAAACCTCTCATCCCTTCAGCACGATAGCGTTTCCTATTTGCCCTATATATAACAAAATGTGATGTTTTGAATCTATTTTCATGCATGTATTGCTATGGGTTTGCACGTTAGATTAAGCCCATACCCAAAATGAAAACCCCAAGAGGTTCAACATGAAAACTCAATTCGTCCCTTCAGTACTGTCTCTCGCGATCGTTGCGTCTTTCGGCGCTTTTGCCAATGACTATGCATCTATCGATACCTATGAAGGCAAGCCTGCCTCGAAATACACCATTAACGCAAATGCCGCTGTAGCGAAAACATTACCTTGGGAAGACACTACGGCGTTCGAGCGCACAACACGTGGTTTGATTGCTGAATTCGGCACGCATGAAGCGGGCGAGTTGAAAAACCGTTTCGAATACATGACTGACATGTCTGTTGATGATCTGCCGCCAACCGTTAACCCATCTATCTGGCGTCAAGGCATGCTGAACTATGCAGCAGGCGGCTTGTATGAAGTCACTGACGGCGTATACCAAATTCGCGGTGCTGACCTGTCAAACATGACAGTCTATCGCTCTGAGAACGGCTATGTGATTCACGACCCTCTGCTTTCACGCGAAGCGGCAGCAGCTTCTTGGGAGTTTGCGAAACAGCACCTACCGGCAATTAATGGTGAACACAAAATCACCGGCATGATCTATTCACACATGCATGCCGACCATTTTGGCGGCTCTCGTGGTGTCTTTGAATCTGGCGATTTCGCGGCAGACGCCGAAATTTACGCGCCGAACGACTTCATTAAAGAGCTGGCAGACGAAAACGTGATTGCCGGTACCGCGATGGGACGTCGTGCGAACTATCAATACGGCACCACCTTGGACAACAACACCAAAGGCATCGTTGATAACGCGCTTGGTTTGGGGACATCACGCGGCGAAGTGACGCTGGTGGCACCCACACAGGAAATTCAAGAGCGTGAGGCTGTTATCAACATTGATGGTTTAGACTTCCATGCCATCAACATGCCTGGCGCGGAAGCACCTGCTGAGATCGTGCTTTATGTGCCTGAGTATCGCTCGCTGAACACCGCAGAGCTGACTTATGACGGCATGCACAATATCTACACTTTCCGTGGTGCAAAAGTTCGTGACTCGCTGGTTTGGACTAAGTACCTCACTGAACTGAAGATGCGTTTTGTCGACAGTGGTTTGGTCGATAACATTCACGCCGCTCACTCAGCGCCAGTGTGGAATGATGCTGAGACTGAAGTAAATGAAATCTCAGACTACATGACGCTTCAGCGCGACAACTATGGCTTTATCCATAACCAAGCAATGCGACTGGCAAACCATGGTGTGACCATTCATGACGTAGGCCGTGAAATCGAGAAGATTGTTCCTCAATCTCAGATTGATACCTGGCACACGAACGGTTACCACGGTTCATACAGCCATAACGCCAGAGCGGTTGTGAATCTCTATCTTGGATATCACGACATGAACCCAGTCAACACCAACCCACTGCAGACCACAGAGAAGTCGTGCGTATACGTTGAGGCGGCGGGAGCGGATGCCTTCTACAAGGCGGGTATGAAGCACTTTAATGCGGGTGAATATCAGGAAGCGTCTCAGCTGTTCAATGACTTGGTCCAGTGTGAGCCAAGCAACATCAAATACCGTTTTGCGTTAGCAGACAGCTTTGAGCAGCAAGGTTACCAGTCTGAAACCATGGCATGGCGTAATAGCTACCTGCAAGGTGCGGTGGAGCTTCGTACTGGAGAGATACAGCCATCGCTTAAACTGGCTTCACCAGATGTGATTGCAAACACGCCAACAGGCATGTTCCTTGATTTCATCGCGGTAAGTTTGAATGCACCGAAAGCAGAAGCTGCAGGCTTAGACTTTAACTTCGGTGTGTACCACCCAGATTTAGGCGAGCGTTACTACGGTGAAGTGTCTAACGCGAACATGGCTAACATCCAAGTTGATGAGCTGCCAAAAGTAGACTTCGAACTCATCATTCATAAAACCGACTTCACCAAAGTGGTATTGGGTGAAACCAGCTTGGAAGATCTGATTAAATCTGGTCAGGCAGGTGTGAAAGGTGATGCAGAGCTTCTCACTAAGCTGGCAGGTACGCTGGATAGCTTCGACGGCATGTTTGAAATCTTGCCAATGCCTAATAAGTAAAACTCCTTCATAGCTGAGCGAATAGACAGAATTGGCATCTTGTCCGCCCCGGGTCCTAGACCCGGGGCGTTTTTCGTATGTGGCTTTAAATAACGCTATGAAAATACGTAATAATCTAAACTCCGATACGAACGCGCTTTGCTCTAAGTTGTACACTGGATTTTCTGAGATCACTCAATCTAGTTAGCGGTGGTGATTGCAATTGAAGGGTTTCATGTGTCGATAACTTACTGGTTAGTATTCTTAGTCATTACGCTGATATTAAATACATATACATCATTCTATTTATCTAGAAGGGATGATTTAGAAACCACTCAAAAAGTCGCTCAAGTCATTTTGGTATGGTTGATACCTTTAATTTCTGTCATTTGTTTGCTTCTTTTTTATAAAAGCCAAGACGATGAGAATGACCCCGATAAGGGGAGTTTTGGTGGTGGGCCGAGTAATAGTATTGGTACGTCACATTCTGGGGACTGATCCGGCTTGCAATGAATCAAACATTTTTTCAGCTAAGTCATCATGGAGAGATATGCTTCGTCAAAAGCAAGAAATGAAAAACCTTCTATTTGTTTGTAGTCGCAACCAATGGCGTAGCCCAACAGGTGAAGAAGTTTGGAGAAGACAACCCGGGTTTAATGCGCGCTCTGCCGGCACTAGCCCAAAAGCGAGGAAGACGGTCAGTGTGGCGGACATACGCTGGGCGGATGTTGTCTTTGTGATGGAGAAGAAGCATAAAAACCGACTAACTGCCGAATTTTCACCATTACTGGAGCACAAGCCATTGCATGTGCTGGATATCCCGGATGATTACCAATATATGGATCCCGAGTTGGTGGAAGAGATCGAACAAAAAGTGGCTTTAGTCTTGGAGCAAAAGACTCAATAGACCTGAAAACTATATATTGATGAACAAAGAACTCACTGACATTTCAAAGTACCTAAGTTTTGTACTCAGGCACAAGCCCGAAGCGATTAACCTCGTACTTGATGAGCAAGGTTGGGCTGAGATTAACGCCCTTATCGCTAATACCAAGGATTATGAACTCTCAGTAGATTTAATCCGATTGGTGGTTGAAACCAATGATAAACAGCGCTTTTCTATTGATGAGGCTGGGCATCGTATTCGTGCGAATCAAGGCCATTCAATCTCCGTTGATTTGGGGCTATCACCACGGGTGCCACCATCTCAATTGATTCATGGAACGGCCGAACGATTTGTTGTTCAGATAGAGAAAGAAGGGCTATTAAAGGGAAATCGCCAGTACGTACATTTAACAGAATCAGAGAGCGTCGGATCATCTGTTGGCGCGCGGTATGGTAAGCCTGTTTGTTTTACCATTGATGCAAAGCAAATGCATGAAGATGGTTTTGAGTTTTATAAGACAATAAACAATGTTTGGTTGGTCGACAGTGTGCCAAGCCAGTATCTTTCGAAACGATGACGAATTGCTAAGGAATGCTTTGAGATGAAGCCACATGAGTATTCCAGAACGCTGACTGAGCTGGAAAGCGACGACTGGGGAGAGCCCAACTATCCATCTCACTTGGTCGTCGAAACACATCGTTTGAGAAAAGTGCCCATCATAGATTTCACAGCAGAAGATTTTCGGATCATGATTGGGCAGCAGATATCTCTGGAGATACTTGTGCCTAAAGCTATTGAGATGCTCGCTCAAGATCCTTTGGTTTCAGGGGACTTTTACTCAGGCGATTTACTTTTGGCGGTCCTTTCCAAAGGTGGTGAATTTCTGAGGCTGAACGAATATTGGAAAAATAAAGTGCTCAATATTGTAGAAGAGCATCAAGAACAGATTGCAGAGGAAAGTCGTTGGTTGTCTAAACAAGTCACGGAAGCTGTGAATGCTTTGAAGGCATGTGACAGTTAACCTAATCAAAACGTACAGAAAGCCCAGCTATATGCTGGGCTTTCTGTATCTAACGTTGATATCAAAACGGTGCGTAGCTGTCTGGGGTCGACTCCGGCACTGTCCAGCGTGCTTTCGCATCAATTTCTTGGGTCAAACCACGAACAGGGATTTGCCTGCGATCGCCATATAGCCACAACACGATGTTGGTGCGTGAGCCGCTGGTGATGGGTTGTGCAGCATGCGGCACACTGCCTCGGTGAATCATTGCAATACCCGGCTCAAAGGTGAGTCGACGCACCATACCTGTGGTTGGGTCGTAGTAATCAATCTCTGAGCCAGTGAACGCTTCACCCGGCAGGTTGAGATTGATGTTCATTGTCGCCGCTGAAGCATCGGTATGTAGCCGCAGTGACGTATCGACACCGGGTTGATACTGAATCGAAAACCCAAAGGTTTGCGAATCATAGCCGGTAACTTCTGGAAACAGCAGTCGTGCGACAGGGCGCATGTATCTATCCATCACGGTTTGATAGAAGGCCTGAAACTCTGGCGCAGCCAGATAGCCTTCGGAGCGTTTATCCAACATTGCACCGTGTCGGTTTAGCGCGATGCCATAAGGAGGACGCAAAGGAATCTCCGCGTTGGCGACGTTTTCCAAATAACCACGGAGCTCTGCCAAACGTTCAGGGTCGAAAAATTGGCATTGGAAGACACCCGGAGCCACTTCTTCCCATAGCTCTTTCACATCCAACTCTGTTGTTGGGTTTTCCCATGCTTTGTTCACCGCGTCTCGGAGTTTTGCACTCAGTAAAGAATCATCCAACTTGAATGCATTGCCCTGCTCAGTGAGCTGCCACTCTCTCCACGCGCTGCTGAGCAATTCTCGGTTGTTATCCCAAAACTGTTGAACAACAGGTGCTCGCATTAACATTTCTTGTCTTGAAGGCAGCGTGAGATTACGTGCTTGATCCAAAGCGTTGACTGCTGCTTGGTCATTGATGATGGCTGCATGACTCATCTTTCATTCTCCCATTCTTATTGTTCGTTTTGCCTGAGTAGTGGCGATGGGAATACGTTATTACATACTTAATTATTGATAAATGAGCTAAAAGTAAAGACAGTTTCAATACTTTCTAAATAATCAGTGGCGGTTAAGCTTTTCGGGTTTGGAGCAGGCAGGCTGGATTATCGTTGAAGTGGGTTTCATCAAAAGGTAATAAAAAGCCCGGCAAGTCGCCAGGCTTCTTTTGTTCGCTGAGATGTTCTTAGCTGTTTCGAATTACTTTACTTTCCAGCTAACGGTTTCGCCAGCGCGGATTGGCACGACAATGTCAGAACCAAATGGCATGGTATCTGGCACTGGCCACTCTTCTTTGGTCAGCGTTACGGTATCTGTGTTACGTGGCACACCATAGAAGTCTGGGCCGTTTTGACTTGCGAAAGCTTCAAGGTTCTCCAGTTTACCTTCTTGTTCGAACACTTCAGCGTAGAGCTCCAGTGCTGCGTGTGCGGTGTAAGAACCTGCACATCCACATGCGGATTCTTTCGCGCCTTTCGCGTGTGGCGCTGAATCTGTTCCCAGGAAGAACTTCTTGCTGCCGCTGGTCGCTGCTTCAACAAGTGCTTTCTGGTGCGTGTTGCGCTTCAGAATTGGCAGGCAGTAGAAGTGAGGTTTGATACCGCCAACCAGCATGTGGTTACGGTTATACATCAGGTGGTGAGCGGTGATGGTTGCTGCAACGTTCTCGTTCGCGTTTTTCACGAAGTTTGCCGCATCCGCTGTGGTGATGTGCTCAAGGACGATTTTCAGGTTAGGGAAATCGTTAACGATGGGCGCCAGAACGGTATCAAGGAACTCTTTCTCGCGATCGAAGATGTCCACTTCGTGGTGGGTTACTTCACCATGAACCAACAGCAACATGCCCACTTCCTGCATGGCTTCAAGAACGTGATAGATGTTCTTCGCATTGGTCACGCCTGAATCCGAGTTGGTGGTTGCACCGGCAGGGTAAAGCTTCGCAGCAACAACCGCGCCAGAGGCTTTCGCTTTGCGGATTTCGTCTGGTGTGGTGTTGTCAGTCAGGTAGAGCGCCATCAGTGGCTCGAATTGCTCAGAAGGCTTTTGCGCCATGATGCGTTCGCGGTAAGCAAGCGCCATTTCAGTGTTGGTCACAGGAGGAACGGTGTTTGGCATGATGAGCGCGCGACCGTTGTAACGGCTGATGTCGCGGACGGTATCTGTCAGCACTTCGCCATCGCGAAGGTGAACATGCCAGTCGTCAGGGCGAGTAATTGTAAGTGTGGTCATTAAGGCGTCCCTCCATAGCTAAAATATCGGATTGGCGCCTGTCGGCAAGGAATGTGAAATAAAAAGCAAACGCTTGCGCTCAGGCGGCAGGATGATAGTGGAAAAGGGCTTTTATTTCATCTTCTTTCTCGAATTTTACTGTTTCCATGTGTTTTTATGAGAGTCGGAAAAGCCAGATAAACTGACAAATAGGGATGTTTACTGCCGCTAATCGAGTGTTAGCTATTAATACAGAATATTGTTGTAATCTTCTGTATTTAAAGGGTTAATGGTTGACTTCCTTATTGGCATTGACAACTATAGGTGTATGAAAACGAATTCAATGCTCAAACTCATCCGAATTATCATCATTCCATAGGAATGGTGGGGATGCTGTCGCGCGTTATATTTGCAGAACCCACCCAAGAGGTGGGTTTTCTTTTCTCTGCTTCTTGGTTTTTATCTTGGAGGCGACATGAAGAAAATAGCGGTATTTGGAAAACCGGGAAGCGGTAAATCCACCCTAAGCAAAAAACTGGCGTCAAAGACCGGGATTGATCTCTATCAGTTGGACTCCATGCTTTACCAGAAAAATGGAGAGCAGGTGAGCCACGAAAGTTTTGAAGCACGGCATGATGAGATACTGGCCTCGGAGAGCTGGATACTGGATGGTATGGGATTGCTCGGTTCTTTTAACAAACGTTTGGAAGAGGCAGATACGCTGGTTTATGTCGAACTGCCTTATCTGACCAGCTATTGGTTGGTCACCAAGCGACTGCTGAAAGGTTTGCTCATTAAACCGGAAGGATGGCCTGATGGAAGTTCGGTGCTCAAAGGCAGTTTGCAAAGTTACAAGTTTCTCAAACTGTCGCCGAAGTTCTGGAATGACAATTTCCTGAAAAGGCTCGAATCCATGTCCGAGAACAAAAACGTGTATGTCATCCGCTCGGTAAAGGAACTGAATGAATTCGTGCGCGCTAATGTGGAGCTTGAGAAGCGAACGCTTGGAAAGAAATCGATATAAGGAAATAGGGTCGATATGAAAAGCCAGTTTGAGCTAATGGCAAAGTACAACCGGTGGATGAATGAGCAGTTGCTGGGTCACTTGGAAAATCTCAGTGACGAAGACTTGTATGAAGACAGAAGGGCTTTCTTTGGCTCTGCTTTTCATACCATGAGTCATATTCTGACTGGTGATTTGTTGTGGCTGAATCGTTTTACCCGCGTACCTAGCGAGGTGACTCTGGAGCAGTTGCTCAGCCGTTATCCTGCGCCTCCAAGCAACACCGTACATTTGGTGGAAGACTTGGCCTCTTTGAAAGCAATGAGGGCGTCGCTGGATGATGATATTTCCCGCTGGGTAGCGTCTATTCCGGAGTCGGAATTCAATAACAGTTTGACCTACCGAAATACGGCAGGGGCAGAGTATTCTGAAAATCTCGCCTCTGTGCTTTTGCATTTTTTTAATCATCAAACCCATCATCGCGGCCAGTTGACAACCTTGTTGAGTCAATCTGGCGACAACGACTATTTCACCGATCTTATTGCGGTTATCAGGCAATAAAACTGTGTAGTTAAGGAGAAAGGAATCATGACCATTGCTTCTGGTATCGCACTGTTTTTTGCTATGGCACTGTCCGCGCTTATTCCTGGCCCGAGCGTATTTGCGACGATTTCACGTTCGATGGGGAGTGGAATGAAGCAGGGTATGTTGCTCGCGCTAGGGATCCTGATTGCTGATTACATTTTCATCTTCCTTGCGCTTTCAGGGCTTTCCGCACTATCGAAAGTGCTAGGTGAAGTGTCTTTCGTTATCAAATATGTCGGCATTGCTTATTTGTTTTGGCTCGCCTACGTCACTTGGACGGCAGAAGTCCTTGAGGACGGAGAATCTGTTCCTTCGCAATCATCGAGGTTTTCGAGCTTGCTGACGGGAGTTGTGGTCGGTCTCTCTAACCCCAAAGCAATCTTGTTTTACATGGGCTTTTTCCCCGCGTTTGTGGACGTCACTCAAATCAGTGGGCTGCATGTGGGTGTCATTCTTCTGATTTCTACCGTAGGTGTGGGCGGTGTGTTGGGGATGTATGCTTATTCCGCAGCTAAAGCAGGCAAGGTGCTGAAAAGTAAGCGTGAAAAGCAAATTCTGAACAAGGTGTCCGGCGGCTTTATGGCGTCGTGTGGCGCGTTTTTGTTCGCCAAGTCTTGATAGAACGAGCAGTAATGTAGTTAGGGGCTGTTGACCTGTGGTGGTTGAATTTTGTTCTAGCCATAAGCGTTTTAGGCGCGGCGAGGTGTGTGCCGCCTAGTCATTCTAAGCAAATACACCTCAACAAAGCATAAAACG
>NZ_ANFM02000041.1 GCF_000333895.2 Grimontia indica
CTGGTCCCAAACCAGATGCGCTACCAAACTGCGCTATTCACCGACAATGCTGATCCGCTGTGCGTCTCAGAGGTTGGTTATATTACTCATCCACGCTTAAGACACAAGTGTTTTATCAGGATTTTTGCGTGGTACGAACCGTTCGCTCAAACGATCACCAATCCAGAATAAATTGCGACAACACACACACTTGAATTGTCACGTGCCACTAACACGAGCTTCACTTGATCTGGATCATCGTTGATTCTTTCACCAATTGGCAACCTAGTCTTAACGTTCACAGACATAGGAAATACAAAAATGGAATTCTGGTTAGACCTACTTTTCGGCAACGCAATTGGCCTCTCCTCAATGATCGTCATTTTTGTTGCCTTGGGCATGATTAGCTTCATGGCCGGGTTCTTTGTCTACAAGGCGATGAAAGAGCCTGGAACACAATAATTCCCTTAAACCAGTTAAATGTAGACTTGGTTGCTTACGCCGAAGGCAGCAACGCACTTCGGCTTCTTTTTATTCCTCTAATAAGAGCAGCAATTCGCTGCTCTTATTGTTTGTAACAAACCTTCCAATTGTGCTCTTTTCCACATGGCATATGCGGTAAACTACCTCCAAGATTCTGGCTTTACCGCAGTAAGGAAAAGGGTATGAGAAAATCTATTGTCATCTGGTTTATTCTGTTGTTTCTGGTCTCAATGATTGTGACTCAGGTACTGGTGAGCGGCTGATTTAGCCGCTCATGGAATCGCCGGGATTTCGCAATCAACCTTTTCACCCTGCGTTAAGAGTTTTACGTCGAAACCGGCTTTTTCCAGCAGTGTCAGCACACCTTCTTTGCCATAAAGGTGCAATGCACCGACAACCATCACGTAACTCCCTTTTTCAAACCGCGATTTGTCAGTGAGGGCTTCCAGCCAGTTGTGGTTGCGCTCATCAATCAGTTGACGTTCGAACTCTCCTGCGCCGCTCATGACCGTTACCATTTCTTCCATTTTCGCACCGTCACCATACTGCCAGGCATCAATCAGACAGGGCATAAACTCTTTGGAGAGTTCCCAGTAATCCAGAGTATCTGTCAGTAGCTCCAAACCATCCTTATCTGCATTGGCCAGTAGGTCGACTTGCTGTTGTACGGTTTCCAGTGGGATCACGGGTACAGAATGCTTCTGGCTTCGTGAGAGGAAATAAAGGTCAATGCCCAGCAGTTGTTGGAGTTCCAACTGATTGATTTGGTAAAGCTGGAGTGCCATGGCTGCTTGCCACGGAGGAAGATTAAGCAGCACGTTTGATGGTGTACCAGTCTCTGCTGCGATTTCCTCAAGTGTTTCTTTCTGGGCGTCTGTCAGGTAAGAGGCGGAAGGTTTTCCTTTGGGAATGGAAATAGATTTATCGCTGATGATATCGGCTTCTACGATAAGACCATCGGCAGATTCGAATCTACTGACCATGACATCGGGAAGAGGGTAGAACTCTGGCTTGCCAGCGTGTACAGAGCCCATGATGGTAAAGGAAAGGTCGCCTTTTTGCGCTTGCCAGACTTGAGGGTCGGCGATAGATAACGTGCTAAAAAGCAGCGAGAAAAACAGGGTAGTAATGCGGTACATGAAGCCTCCATACTGTTGAAAGTCCAGTATGGAGGCTTCACCATCAATTGTCAGTCTTTGTTGTGGCTGTTAAAGACGACGGTCATACCGTTTTTCGAGAAGCCAACGACATCATATGGGTCTTTTTGATCGCCATATTCCATGCCCGGTGAACCGACTGGCATGCCAGGTACAGCAAGGCCGGCCAGTTTTGGTTTTTGCTCTAGGAAGGCTTTTACGTCGCTAGCTGGGATGTGCCCTTCAAACAGGTAACCGTCGATAACAGTGGTGTGGCACGAAGCGAGCTCAGGCTTGATACCAAGCTTCATCTTAATTGGATTCATGTTCACATGATCTTCAGACTTCATCTCAAAGCCGTTGTCTTCCATGTGCTTAACCCACTCTTTACAGCAACCGCAATATGGAGATTTGTAAGTCACACCAGAAGCAGCAAACACGCTGGTGGATAGCAGCGCAAACGACAGTGCAGCAAGTTTAGATTTCATCATTTTCTCCTCGATGTTATCCCCGGGCGATGAAACTAACCCGGGGCGAATACCTGTTGCGTAGTCGCAAACAGCGTTAATTTAGGCGGCGTTTAATTTTTCTTTTCCGCCAGCCAGAACCACCAGATGATGGCTCCGATCAGTCCCAATCCAATGAAATTAACCAGCATGGTTTCCTCCTTTGGGTGGCTTAAACCAGCGCAGTCGGTTGGCATTACTCACGACGGTAATCGACGATAAAGCCATGGCTGCTCCAGCAACAACTGGGCTTAGCAGTGCGCCGGTGAGGGGATATAACACACCCGCAGCAATCGGAATACCCAGAGAATTGTAAACAAATGCACCAAAGAGATTTTCCTTCATATTACGAAGGGTTGCTTTGGACAGTGTTAGCCCATCAGTGGCTGCATCTATTGAGTGACGCATCAATGTCATCTGTGCACTTTCAATAGCTACATCGCTGCCACTACCAATGGCAATCCCAACTTCAGCTTTGGCCAGTGCTGGCGCATCATTGATGCCATCACCAATCATGGCGACTTTCTTGCCTTCGCTCTGAAGGCGAGTGACGACATCCGCTTTACCGTCTGGCAAAACCCCCGCAATCACATTCTCAATCCCCGCCAGTTTGGCAATGGCATTGGCCGTATCAGGATGATCACCGGTGAGCATCACCACCTGATAGCCTAAAGCTTTCAGACGTTTTACTGCGCTGGCAGAATCTGAACGCAATGGGTCGCTGATGCCAATAAGACCAAGAAGCTCAGTGCTTGTTGCCAGATACACAGCGGTTTCCCCGCGATCTGCTTGTTGCTTGGCGGCAGCTTGGCCGCCTTCCACCGCAATGCCTTTTTCTGCCATCAAGCGTGCGTTACCCAGAAAATAAGTGTCGCCATCAATGTTGGCACTCAGACCTTTTCCTGGAATACCTTCAAAGTTCGATACTGATGCAAGGGCGATGTTTTTACCTTTTGCTGCATCCAGCACTGCTTTTGCCAGTGGGTGCTCAGAACCTTGCTCAAGGCTTGCAGCGATACGCAGTAATTCCTCTTCTGGCAGTGCAAGGCTGATTATCGATGTCACTTGCGGCTTGCCTTCGGTCAATGTGCCCGTTTTATCCAATACCACAGTGTCGACCGACGCTGCATGTTGCAATGCCTCTGCATCACGAATGAGCACCCCAAGTTCAGCCGCACGACCAACGCCAGTTGTGACAGACATTGGCGTTGCCAAACCAAGCGCACAAGGGCAGGCGATAATCAGCACAGTTGTCGCGGTGACCAGCATAAAGCTGAGCTTCGGATCAGGGCCAAAGTTGTACCAGCCAAGCGCTGTCAGAATGGCAATGATCATCACTGTTGGAACAAATATGGCCGAGATAGAATCCGCCATGCGTGCCAGCGCCGGTTTGCTGCTTTGTGCCTGACGGACCAACTGAATAATCCGTGACAGCATGGTATCGCTACCGATACCGGTGGCTTTAAACAGCAGACTACCGTTTTGGTTCACGGTACCAGCATGCAGCGTTTCCCCTGCCGTTTTGCGGACAGCAAGTGGCTCGCCAGTCAGCATGGATTCATCGACATAGCTTTCGCCGTCTTCAACCACACCATCAACCGGAATTTTTGAGCCGGGTTTCACTCTGAGTATCATGCCTGCTTGTACGGCTGCCAGTGGAACTTCTCGCTCCTGACCGTTTTCGACGACCAGTGCGGTTGGTGGTTGTAGGTCGAGTAAGCGATCAAGCGCTTTAGATGTCGATGCACGTGCTTTGGCTTCAATAGCATGACCAAGTGTCACCAACCCCAGAATCATGGCTGTGGCTTCGAAGTACACATGACGTGCTTGTACAGGGAAAAGATCCGGCGCAAACACCACTGCAATCGAGTAAAGCCACGCTGAACCCGTACCCAAAGCGACTAAGGTATCCATGGTCGCACGATGATGGCGTGCCGCTTTTATGGCATTTACGAAGAAATGTTTACCCGCGGTACATAAAAGTGCAAAGGTTAAAAGGCCAATGATGCCCCAGCCGATTTGGCTGGTGGTGCTTTCAATGGTCATTGAACCGCCGAGCAGTCCCCATGCCATCAGTGGTGCACCTAAGCCCAGAGACAACCAGGTGTTGCGTTTGTGTTCTGCAAGTTGTGCGGCATGCATGGCTGCCTGACGCTCACGGCGAGTCTCTTCGCTTTCACTCACTTCTGCGCCATAGCCTGCGGCTTCTACCGCTTTGATGATGACGTCGGCGTCGGCTTCTCCGGACACTAACGCAGTGCGCTCAGCCAAGTTTACGTTGACCGCCATTACACCGGTTACGCCTTTTATCGCGTCTTCTACGGATGACACACAGCTCGCGCAGGTCATGCCGGACAGAATAAATTGCAGGGAAGCTGAATTTGAACTCAACGGCGGTTCGGACGGAGCATCATCGAGCGCAACTTCTGGCGCTGCTGTGATTTCTGGTGCGTGTGTTGTTTCGCTCTGGGCTTCAGCAACCTGATAACCTGTTGCATCGACGATGGCTGCCAATTCTTCCATTGTCAGTGCGCTGTTAATGGTGGCTTCGGTCTTACTCACATCCGCAAGAAAAACCTTTGGTGAAGCTTCAAAAGCGGCTTTCAGTTTGGCAACACAGCGTCCACAGCTGAGCCCTGCCAAAGGAAGTGCCGTGGTCGTTCCCACCTGATAACCCAGCGATTCAACCGCATTGATGACGTCACTTAAAGGCGCATCTGCGTTGATCGTTAGGGAGGTCTTGTCGGCTTCCACCACAGACACACCTTCGATAGGCTCGACGGCATTTTTCACTTTACGCGCACAACCCATGCAGTTAAGTCCTGACAAGGGGAGCGTGATAAGTGTGACGGCTTCTTTGCCTTCCTCATGAGCGTTCAGTTCTGTATCTGTCATTTCGATACCTATAAATTTACTTGCAGTCTCAGGTGTGGACTGTTCATAATTCCGTAGAATAAACCTTCCATCAACTGTAAGGTCAAGCGTGAGTTTTAGACGGGGAGTGAGGCATGAAAATCAATGAAATTGCCAAGGCGACAGGGCTGACACCAAAGACGATTCGTTTCTACGAACAAAAGGGGATCATTAGTGAACCTGCACGTCTGGAGAATGGCTATCGGGCTTATGGTCAAAAGCACATTAATGAGTTGCAAATGATCCGTCGTTCGCGCTTGGTGGGCTTTAGTTTGGAAGAGTGCCAGACCTTGTTGGATATGTCGCGAAACCCTAACCGTCGAAGCGCAGATGTAAAGCAAAAGGCATTGGAGAAAATCGCAGAGATAGACGACAAAATAAAAGAACTTCAGGCCATGAAAAAGTCGTTGAAATCACTGGCGAGTACCTGCCCGGGTAACGACAGCGCCTGTTGCCCAATCATCGAAGCTTTGTCCTCGGCTGATGGGAAATAAAAAAGCGCCGGAGCGCTTTTTAAAATGGGAAATCAGTAAAGCAGCGAGTAAAGCTGTCGGCGGTAACGGCTGGCAATTTCGTTGCCTTGGCCGAGCGCTGCCAGAATATCCATCATGGTCTTCTTAGCGTCGCTAAAATTCATGTCCTTACGAAGAATGCCCAGCAAAAGCTCAAGCGCTTCTTCCTGACGATTAACCTGACTAAATTGGACAGCCAGTTCAAAGGCCAGATCTTTGTTGTCCGGATCGGCTTCAAATGCCGCTTGCAGCTCACGAATCTCTGGTGTGTCTGCTGCTTGCTTATGTAGTTCCACTTTGGCCATCAGCGCTTTGTATTGTGCATCTTGATCTTGCATCAATACTTTCCCGAGAAGCTCCTCTGCTTCGTCGAATTGCTGTGCTTCCACATAACACTCTGCCAGTGCCAGCTTATGAGCGCCAGTTTCACCCAGCGCGGCTTCCACAGATTTCAAAAGCGGCAGTGCCTCGGCGTGATTGCCTTCTGCCATCAACGCCAGTGCCTGTTTGAAGGTCATTTCGTCTTGGCTCGGCAGGTGGCGAACCAACATTTCACGCACTGTGTCTTCAGTCTGTGGCCCGGCAATGCCGTCTACAGGCTGGCCATTGCTGAACAGGGCGATAGTTGGCAAAGCACGCACACCAAACTGGGAGGCCAGCATTTGCTGCTGTTCGCAGTTGAGCAGGGCCAGCGTAAATGCACCTGCATATTCGTGTGCCAGTTTTTCCAGTGCTGGAACAATCTCGGTACTCTCTGGGCTCATTTGTGCCCAGAAGTGGATCAGGACTGGAGTTTCAACCGAGCCTTCCAGGATTTGCTGAAAGTTCTGCTCGTTAAGTTCAACAATATAATTTGGTTGCATAGTGTCGCCTGAGCGTTAGAAGTTCTTTGCTGTAAAGGTGGGGGGGACAACATGAAAATTCAAGGCATTATCCGGTAAAGCGCCGATAAATATTGATTATTGCTGGATCAAATCACTGATTGGATGTTGTCTGACATGGCAACGAAAAAGGCCACCGGAATTCCAGTGGCCTTCATTCTTTTGCGCTCGTCGATGTGAAACGCTGACTTAAAACACAAGCAATATTGCCAGCGTTACACTCAAACAGAGCCAGTTCAATTGACTTAAGGACATAGTCCGGCTCCTATTGGGGTATTTGTTCTTTTTTTGTATCCCCGTTCACGGCCTGATCCGACACGCATCACATCGAAGTGGAAGTTGGGGGCAGGTGTTTCACGGTACAGGAGAGAGATTAACGCGCATTTGTGACAGAAAGATGAATGCAAAAATAAAGTTTTGATGTCACGTTTCTGGGAGTAACCGGGCAGAAATTGCCCGGTGTGCAACTTTTTGTGAGTGGTATCTGTATGACTTTGGGTGTTAACCACCCTTTGCAAGAATTTTGTCGAGCGTTTTTGAAGGAAGTAGACGCTTACACCAGGCCATGTAATGGGTCGGCTTGGTCACACGATATCGGACTTTAGGATCTTCCGCAGTTAGCGCGTGGATCAATGGTGCAATGATCGACTCCGAAGGCAGAGTGTACTTATTGGTGGAGTTTTCGCTTTCCATGCGATCTTGCTGGGCGAGATAATCGCTTCTGAATCGGCTGTTTTCGATATCAATGAACCGGTAAAACGCTTCCAGTGCATTGGCGCGGAAACGGGTTTCGATTGGGCCTGGTTCGATTAAGCTGATTTTTACTGGTGTGCCTGCAAGTTCCAGACGTAGGGTATCTGTCCAACCTTCAACGGCAAATTTGCTGGCGTTGTACGCCCCGCGGAATTTCAGTGCGACAAAACCCAGCACGGAGCTGTTTTGAACAATGCGGCCTTTGCCGTTCGCCATCATCATTGGGATCACGGCTTGGGTCAGCGTGTGCCAGCCAAAGAAGTTGGTTTCAAATTGCTTTCTCAATGCGTCGGTGGGCAAGTCTTCCAACGCGCCAGGTTGGCCATAAGCACCATTGTTAAAAAGCCCCATCAACTTTCCGTCAGTCATGGTCCTGACTTCTTCCACGGCATTGAGAATGCTGTCGTTGTCAGCAAGGTCAAGGTGAATGCAGGTAAGCCCTTCTTCTTTTAGGCGCTCAACATCTTCTAATTTGCGGCATGACGCAATCACATCAAACCCTTTCTTTGCGAGGGCGTGGGCACAGACATAGCCGATGCCGGTTGAACATCCGGTCATCAATACTGCGTTTTTCATTCTTGTTTTATCCTTGCTCTTTGATGTGTGGCAGCATCTGTTCTGCCATGAATTGTGCAATCCAAGGCTGCGCGATGTCTTTAGGGTGCAGACCATCTGACATCATCCAGCCTTCGGTCAAAACCACCTTCTCCATGAAGAACGGAATGAGTGGAATTTGCATTTCTTTACTTAATTCCGGATAGATATCAGCAAAAGCCTTGCTGTATCTTTGACCATAGTTAGGTGGGATCTGGATCTGCATTAACATCACCTGCGCGCCATTTTCCTGGCTTAAACTGATCAATTCGGACAGGTTATTGCGTATCTGCTTGGGTGGGAATCCTCGCAGTCCATCGTTAGCACCCAGTTCAATCAGCACATAGTCGGGTGAATGCTGTTCCAGCAGGGCTGGCAGTCTGTCGAGACTGTTCCCAGAAGTATCGCCGGAAATGCTGGCATTAACCACGGAAGTGATCTTGCTGGTTTCCGTCAGCTTAGGCTCAATCAGGCTAGGCCAGCTTTTCTCAATCGCCATCTGGTAGCCAGCGCTAAGGCTATCGCCGAGTACAAGAAGCGTCTGCGCCGCGGCGCTATGACTGATAATCAAAAGACAAAAAGAAAGGATGCGAATCATGACAACTCCAGTGATCAGGGCCAGCAACGTCTCTAAAACAGTGACGACGAATGCACAGTCTCTGACCATTCTGCAGGATGTTTCCCTTCAGGTCGAGCAGGGCGAAAGTATTGCTTTAGTTGGGGTTTCCGGCGCAGGTAAATCCACGCTTATGACATTGCTTGCAGGTTTAGATACCCCGTCAGCCGGCGAGATTGAACTTCTTGGCAAGCCTTTAAGCCAGCTCGATGATGATGCGCGAGCAGCCCTTCGTGCCGAGTCGATCGGTTTCGTTTTCCAAAGTTTCCTGCTGGTGCCTTCCCTGACCGCGCTAGAAAATGTGCTTCTTCCTTGTACTATTCGCGGTGATGATGAAGACGAAGAACGGGCGCTTGAGCTATTAGCGTCGGTTGGGCTGAAAGGACGTGAAACCCACTTACCTTCGCAGCTTTCTGGCGGTGAGCAACAACGTGTGGCGATTGCCCGCGCCTTTATGACCCGCCCAAATGTTCTGTTCGCCGATGAACCAACTGGTAATCTCGACCAGCACACCGCAGCAACGGTCATCGACCTGCTTTTCTCGCTCAACCGTGACCACGGCACCACCTTGATCCTTGTGACGCATGACCCGGCACTGGCAGAGAAATGCCACCGCACCTTGCACCTTAACGCAGGCGAACTGGCGGGGGCTGCATGAGAAAAACTCTTGTCTGGCGCTGGGCTTGGCGCGAACTCTTCCACGGACAGCTTTGGCCTGTCGTTGCTGCACTGGCGCTGATCATCGCCTGTGTGTTTGCATTGTCTGCACTGGCAGGTCGTATTGAATCTGTTCTCACCCAGCAAGGCCGTTCCATGCTGGCCGCTGACTTGGTGCTTCGAAGCAACCAGCCTTTGGCTCCACAAACACTGCAAAACTTTGACAGCATTGATGTTGAACGCTCTGACCAAACCCGCTTTGGCACCATGGCATTCAGTGACAATGAAATGCAGCTCATCAGCGTGAAAGCGGTAGAAAGTAACTATCCGCTCCGTGGCGCTTTGGAGCTGGAAAGCGCGGATGCGATGCAAGACAGCGTCAAACCCGGCGAACTTTGGCTGGAAGAGCGTCTGTTTACGCTGCTAGATGTGGGCTTGGGAGACAAAGTTGATGTGGGAGATTTAACCCTGACAGTCAGCGGTAAAATCATTTCTGAGCCTGAGCTGTCCTTCAATCCGTTCAGCCAAATGCCAGCGGCGATGATGCACCTGAGTGATGTCTCTGCTGCAGGTGTGGTGCGTCCGGGAAGCCGGGTGAGTTACCGTTATTTCTTCCGCGGTGACAGCAGCGACCTTGAAGCAGTAAAGACCGCTTACACGCCGATCGACGGACAACGCTGGATCGATGAAAACACTGGGGATCGCACCGGCGACATGCTGGATAGGAGTCGCGGTTACCTCTCTTTGACTGTGGTGTTGGTCATCATTATGGCAGCGGCGACCTTACTCCTGACTTGTCAGCACTATGTGGATAGCCGTACCCAGACGCTTGCCATGGTGAAAAGCCTTGGTGCCCAGCGCAGTTGGGTGAGACGTTGGCTTGGCAGGCAGCTTCTGATGCTGATGTTGATGGCAACTGTGCTTGGCTTGGGGTTCGGTGCAGCGCTGGAATATCTGCTGCGTTTACCGCTGGCAGATGTGCTGCCTTCACCCTTGCCGAGCTATGGCTATCTGCCCTGGTTGCTCGGTCCTATGGTGGCTTTGCTGGTGGCACTTCCGGCACTGGGTATTCCATTGATCCGGTTGATTGAAGCGCCTGCCATGAGTGTACTGCAGGAGCAAAGCGCAGTGCGCGCGCGGAAGAATCCTTGGAGTTGGTTGCTGGCAGCAGTGCCAATTCTTGCGTTGGTGGCATGGTCATACGACAACCGCTTGCTTTGGCTGGTATTGGCGGCCTTAGTGTTGATGCTCAGCCTTCTGGCGGCGATTGGCGTAATGGTGCTGAAAGTCGCGCAGAAACGCGTTAAACAGCCTGCATTCAAACTGGCGCTCAGTCGAATAACACGAAATCCGGCATCAAGTGGCGCGCAGCTTGGCGCGTTGGCAACGTCATTCATGCTGCTTTCTATTATCTGGCTGCTGCGTACCGACTTACTTGAAGATTGGCAGCAAACCCTGCCACAGAACGCTCCGAATGTGTTCGCGCTGAACATCGCGAAAAGCGAGTTGGATGATTACGTCAGCAGGCTGGACGCGAACAATCTGGAACGTTCGGAAGCCTATCCGATTATCCGAGGTCGTTTGGTTGGCCTTAATGGGCAGCGTTATGCTGAGCTGACGCCAGATAGGGAAGAGCGGGATGAAGCGCTTCGCCGCGAGCTTAACTTCACCTGGCGCTACAACTTGCCAACCCATAATGAGTTGTTGGAAGGTTCATGGCCAAGTGAAGGTGGCGTTTCTGTGGAATCCGGTATTGCTGAAAGGCTAGGACTTCGCCTTGGTGATGAGCTGACGTTTAACGTTAACAGTCAGGAATTTACAGCGGAAGTAAACTCGATTCGTGATGTGGAATGGCGCAACATGAAGCCTAATTTCTACTTCATCTTTGACCCGGCTTTGGTGGAGAACTTACCTGCAAACTGGTTGGTCAGTTTCCGACTGGAAGATAGTCAGAGCGATATCCTCAACCAACTGGGACGTGATTACCAAACGGTGACTTTGCTGGATCTACGCACCATGAGCGGAAGAATTCAGGTGATCCTCAAACAAGTGAGCCTGTCGCTGTCAGTATTGGCGGGGTTGGCGGTAGCCAGTGGTTTATTGCTCTTGCTGACACTGCTTCGGATCACCCTTGCCGAACGCCAGCGTGAAATCATGCTTTACCGAACGCTGGGAGCGAGCAAAAAGCGCATCAACACCACGCTTTGGGCTGAATACGGCATTATGGCATTAGTGTCCGGTTGTATGGCCGTCGGCGGGGCAGAGCTTGCGA
Source organism: Grimontia indica (assembly GCF_000333895.2). Taxonomy (GTDB): domain Bacteria; phylum Pseudomonadota; class Gammaproteobacteria; order Enterobacterales; family Vibrionaceae; genus Enterovibrio; species Enterovibrio indicus. Next base: position 11,303 of record NZ_ANFM02000041.1, read on the forward strand.
TGGCAGGTTTGTTGAAGTGGGGTGTTGAGCTACCGGTTCGCTTGCATCCGGAAGTCTGGTTGAGCTTGCCGACATTAGCTGTTGGGCTGGTCTTCCTGACAGTGGCTTGGATGCTTCGGGGCTTGTTAGAGCCGCTCAAAAAATAGCAGTCAGACAAATGAAAAAAGGCACGCATTTCAGCGTACCTTTCTTTTCCTAAAGCGGGAGCTATCAGCGCAAAATGTTTTCCAGTGCAGGACCCACAGACGGATACTGGAAACTGTAGCCGCTGTTTTCCAGAGCTCTGGGCACCGCGCGCTGGCTGTCAAAAAGAAGCTGACCTGCTTCACCCAGCATCAGTGATATCGCAAGCTTGGGCGTAAACATAAAATGCGGGCGCTTAAGCGTTGCAGCAAGACTTTGGCTGAACACCTTGTTGGTGACTGGCTCAGGTGCGGTTAGGTTGAAGGCGCCACGGGTATCAGCATGTTCCAATAAATGAATGATGCCACCCACCATGTCGTCAATGTGTATCCACGGGAAGTATTGCTTCCCGTCACCGATTGGCCCACCCATGCCGAATTGATATGGCAGCAGCATTTTCTTCAATGCACCGCCGCTTTTACTGAGCACAATACCAGTACGTAGGATACATACCCGGGTCTTATCCGAGTCGGCGCGCATGGCGATTTTTTCCCAGTTCGAGCAGACAGAATGTGCGAAATCAGTAGCATCAACCGTGAGTGATTCGTCGATGATCTTGTCACCTTGATCGCTGTAGTAGCCAACCGCAGAGCCACTGATAAAGGTATGAGGCGGGGCATCGGCTTCTAAAATGCGCTGCACCAGTTGTTCTGTCATCCCCCAACGGCTGGCGCAGATAATCCCTTTCTGCTGCTCGCTCCATCGCTTATCAACGATAGGTTCACCTGCAAGATTGATGATGGCATCAAACTGACTGAAGTCTTCAATCTCGTCGATGTTTTTTATCAAGTGCACCTTCGATGGCAAAACATGACGTGCTTTCTCTGGCGAACGGGTCAGTACGGTGATTTCGTGATGTTCGAGCTTTGGGATCAACGCGCGTCCGATAAGTCCGGTTCCGCCTGTCACGAGAATCTGCATGAGGATCATCCTAGTTGGGGTGTTACTAAATAGTATGCATTCAATCGGTTATTTGATCAGCCCGATGGTGAAGTTAATGAAGAAATTCACGAAAACCTTGTTAGCTTTATCACCCTATAGACATTGTGGATTGGCAAATTTCTATACACTGACTCAGGGTTAAATTAACTAACTCCTCACCGCAATTTCATCAATTGGCGCATTTATCGTGCCGGGCTTTTCGTCTGGGCGTTTTCTCTGGAGAGAGTGTGAAGGGACTTACCGCATTGCTGACCTCAATGCTAGGGAGCTTGAAGGATCTACTTCCTATCATTCTTGTGATCGGCTTTTTTCAAATCATTGTTTTACAGCAGCCTTTGCCGGATTCACTGTCCATCTTAATTGGACTGGTGTTGGTCGTGATGGGGCTGACTTTCTTTGTTTTCGGTCTGGAAATGGGGTTGTTCCCCATCGGCGAATCTATGGCTCACTCGCTGGCGAGAAAAGGCAGTGTTTTCTGGCTGGTGGTGTTTGCTTTCTTGTTGGGGTTTGGAACCACCATCGCTGAACCCGCTTTGACGGCGGTAGCTGCTGAAGCAGCAGAAGTTGCCGCTGAAGGCGGTATGATTGCGATGACCGAAGACGCGCAATCTTCCTATGCCAATGGGCTTCGTATCACGGTCGCACTCTCTGTAGGCTTTGCCATTGTGCTTGGCGTGCTGCGTATTCTAAAAGGCTGGCCCATTCACCGCATCATCATCGGCGGCTACATTCTGGTGGTGATCATGACGGCATTCGCGCCGCGCTACATCATCGGTATTGCCTATGACTCAGGTGGCGTGACCACATCGACCATCACTGTGCCTTTGGTGACTGCGCTAGGCGTTGGACTTGCCACTGTGATTAAAGGACGCAACCCCATGGTGGACGGCTTTGGCTTGATAGCGTTTGCGTCGCTCTCGCCAATGATTTTCGTCATGGTGTACGGGATGGTGGCGACATGAATGTATTGTCTACCCTCATTCCGACCTTTATCGACACCTTACTCTCGACCATTCGGGATGTGATTCCGATTGTCTGCATCATTTTCGGTTTTCAGTTTGCCGTGCTGCGAAAACCGGTTGTGAATCTGAAGAAAATCCTCTTTGGCTTTATCTACGTCATTCTTGGTTTGTCATTGTTCTTAATGGGGTTGGAGATGGCGCTCTTCCCATTAGGTGAATCGATGGCCGTTCAGCTGACGGCACCCGCATTTCTGTTTGGCGAAGGAGAGAGCATTCCCGAGAACTTCTCCTGGCAGCACTACTATTGGGTTTACATCTTCGCCGCAGCCATTGGTTTCAGTACCACAGTGGCCGAACCTTCACTCATTGCGGTTGCTATCAAAGCGGAGCAGGTTTCTGGTGGGGCAATCAGTGTGAATGGTTTACGTTTCTCAGTGGCAATTGGGGTAGCGATAGGCATTTCCCTTGGCTGCTATCGCATCGTGGCTGGCGATCCGATTCATTACTACATCATTGCCGGATACGTGGTGGTGGTGATTCAAACCTTCTATGCCCCGAAATTTATCGTGCCGCTGGCTTATGACTCCGGCGGTGTGACGACGTCGACGGTGACCGTGCCTTTGGTTACCGCCCTTGGCCTGGGACTGGCTTCGACGGTTCCGGGCAGAAGCCCTTTAATTGATGGCTTTGGCTTGATTGCCTTTGCCAGTTTGTTCCCGATGATCACTGTCATGGGATACGCGCAGTTAACAGAGTGGGCGGCGAAACGCGGCACCACCGAAGAAAATACGAGGGAATCATAATGCGATTCAAACTGATTGTAGCCTTCATTGAGGACTCTAAAACCGATGCGGTTTTGGACGCCGCCAGAACGGCAGGAGCCACAGGTGCGACAGTGATTAACAATGCGCGAGGGGAAGGATTAACGAAAAAGAAAACCTTCTTCGGATTAACCCTCGATGTTCAGCGGGATGTCTTATTGTTTTTGGTAGAAGAACATTTAGCTCGCTCCATTCTTGAAACGATCAATGAGGTGGGGGAGTTTGATGCGTCATCAGGAACAGGTATTGCGGTGCAGCTAGACGTAGAAGATGCCGTTGGGGTAGCGCATCAAGTGCAGGAATTGAGCAGCAAGATTGAGGATGAGTTATGAAAGTGACCAAAAGAGTCTGCGATGTTATGAAGGACGACTATGCGCTAATTGATGGACTGACGACGGTTGCCGAAGCCATCCGTATTGCCCGTGATAAGGAAGTGAAAGCACTCATCGTGAAAAAGCGCGATGAAGACGATGAATTTGGTCTGGTATTGATGAACGACATCGCCAAGAAAGTGCTGTCACAAAATCGCTCGCCGGAGCGGGTAAACGTCTACGAAATCATGACCAAACCCGCTCTTCATGTGGCACCGGACATGAACGTTAAATACTGTGCCCGTCTGTTTGAACGATTTGGTATCAGCCGTGCGCCAGTGATTGACGGTGGTGAAGTGCTGGGCGTGGTCAGCTACAACAGCATTGTGATGTACGGTATGCTGGCTGACTAAAATGTCAGCTGGCATACTCGTTTGAAGCGCAGGTTAACGGTCGACGTGCCCCAGATCTCGGTCTGGATCGAACACATCGCGAACGCGTTGTTTCAGCACTTTGGCTTCAGGAAAACCGCCGTCTCGCTTGCGCTCCCAAATCAATTCGCCATTGCAGTGAATTTCAAACCTGCCACCTGTGTCAGGGTGCAGGGTTAAACTCTCCACTTCCTCGCTAAAGGTGGAAAGCAACTCCTGAGACATCCAGGTCGCGCGCAACATCCAGTTGCACTGGCGGCAGTAATAAATCTCGATATTGACTTTGTTCATAACACGCCCCACAAAAGCTTGATACCGACTGCAAAGGTCAGCAGCTCAAACGCAATTTTTATCATCTTGTTGCTGTATTTATCGGCAAGATAAGCACCGAGGTAACCACCCAAAATAGAACCCACCAGGAGTGCAGGGATCCACGGCCAGTAAATCTCCGCGCCGGCTATTGCCAGTGTTGCTGCACCCAATCCGTTCCAGAAGATGCCTACGCTGACCAAAGTCAGCGCGACGGCCTGCTTGTAATCGAAGCCAAACCAGCGAACCAAAAACAGTGTGACGAACAGACCTGTTCCCGCGGTGAGGGAACCGTTCAGCAAGCCGATCGCGCTAAGTCCTAGGCAACCTAGAACCATGCCCATCGTATCGCGGTGTTTGGGCTCTGCTTCCTGCCCGAGTGTTTTGCGCATCCGCGAGTAAACACCCAGCAAAATGATGAACCCGCCCAGCAACCCTTCGGCTAAAGGACCCGGCACAAAAAGAATGAGATTGGCACCACCGATCACCCCGGCAGCGCCAGCCAATGTCACGTAAAGAGTGAGTTTAGGGTCGAGGTTGCCACTACGCCAATGCTTGAGCGCCGCACCAAGTCCAAGCGCCACAGAGGCCACTTTGTGGGTTGCCAGTGCAACAGAAAAGCCGAGACCAAGGAATAGCAAAAGGGGAAGTTGCAAAAGCCCTGCACCGCCGCCGGCCAGAGAGGCAAGGGTATTGGCAATCAGGGAGCCAATGAAAAGGCCAATGGTAGAGAGAAAGTCCATGTTCGCTCAAAGTCATCCGTTGTGGAAACGCAGTGTATCAGGTTGTCCGAGACAGAAAAAAGCCCGTGATGAACACGGGCTTGATAGGGGAGCAATTGTTACTCGAACTAACGGCGATTACCAGCCTTTGACTGCGCCGCCATCAAAGATTTCAGATGCTGCGTTGTACACTTCGTCAGTCTGGTAAGACTGAACAAACTGCTGAACGTTTTGCGCAGTCACGTTGTTAGCACGGGCAACAATCAGGTTCACGTATGGAGACTCTTTGTCTTCAACGAAGATGCCGTCTTTCTCTGGTGACAGGTTGATTTCGCTAGCAAAGGTGGTGTTAATGATTGCCAGTGAAACATCTTCCAGAGAGCGTGGTAGTTGAGCGGCTTCCAGTTCGACGATTTTCAGGTTTTTAGGGTTCGCTGTGATATCCAGAACCGTTGCTTTCAGGCCCGCTTCGTCTTTCACTTCAATCAGACCTTGTTGCTCAAGCAGCAGCAGTGAACGGCCAAGGTTGGTTGGGTCGTTAGGTACAGCGATCTGCGCGCCGTCTTCCAGTTGCTCAACAGAAGTCACTTTGGTTGAGTAACCTGCAATCGGGTAAACCAGCGTGTTACCGGCGATTTCGAACTTGTAACCGCGGTCAGAAATCTGCTGGTCAAGGTATGGCTTGTGCTGGAATGCGTTTGCATCGATTGAGCCCTCATCCAGCGCGGCGTTTGGCGTGACGTAGTCAGAGAACGTCACCAGTTCAACATCCAGGCCGTATTTCTCTTTCGCGACTTTCGCTGCGACTTCTGCTACTTGCTCTTCAGCACCAGCGATAACGCCAATTTTTACTTTCGTCAGATCAACAGTCTCTTCCTGACCACAACCGGTCAGAACCAGAGTAGAAGCAAGGCCAACGGCAGCAGCAATTTTCTTGAGTGTAAAAGTCATTATGTATCTCCCTAAAAATAGAATTTCCATTTATCCGGACGGTGTCACCATCCGTTTTTATCTGTGGTCAACCCGCTTCACGAAATAGTCGCCGGCTGACTGAATCATTTGCACCAATATCACCAGCATCACTACGGTGATCAGCATGACGGTGCCGTCAAATCGTTGGTAGCCATATCGGATACCCACATCACCGAGACCGCCGCCGCCAACAGCACCCGCCATGGCTGAGTAGCTCACCAGCGTTACCAGGGTAATCGTTGCGCCGTTCAAAATACCCGGCAGCGCTTCTGGCAGAAGAACTTTGCGGATAATTTGTAGCGGTGTTGCGCCCATAGCCTGAGCCGCTTCGACCAAGCCTGACGGCACTTCCAGCAATGCACCTTCAACCAGACGGGCGATAAACGGAATTGCACCGACAGTGAGGGGAACAATCGCTGCACCTGTACCGATGGAGGTACCCATGATGAAGCGGGTGAATGGGATGATGGCGACCAGCAAAATAATGAAAGGGATTGAGCGGCCAATATTGACGATGATGCCAATGGATTTGTTCAATGCCGCGTTTTCCAACAAGCCGCGTGGCTTAGTGAGGTGCAGCAGTACACCTAAAGGAATACCAAACAGGAAACCAATCGCACCGGATACAAAGACCATGGTCAGGGTCTGGCCCAGTGCATCAATTAACAGGCCAACAAGACGTTCGTTTTCAGCAAACCAGCCTGAAACAGCTGCGATATTAAGCGACATAGCCCAGCACCTCGATGTTGATGTTGTGATCTTTCAGGTAAGTCAGCGCGTGGTTGACGTTCTCTTCGTCGCCAAAGAACTCAGCCAGCATCAGGCCAAATTTCACGCCGCCAGCGTAGTCCATGTCAGAACTCAGGATGCTGATGTCGATATTGAACTTTCGTGATACCTGGCTGATAAGCGGGGCATCGACACTGGCGCCAGTGAACTCAAGGCGAACCAGTGGCGGTAAATGACCATCACTCTGAGGTTGTAGTCGTTCCTCGTAATCCTGCGGGATGGAAAGATCCAACGTTGCACGGATAAAGGTGCGTGCCAGTTCTGTTTTCGGATGAGCGAAGATATCGCCCACAGGACCTTTCTCTACCAACTCACCGCCACCGATGATCGCTACTTCATGACAGATGCGCTTCACTACGTCCATTTCGTGGGTGATGAGAAGAATGGTCAAACCCAGCTTTTGGTTGATGGTCTGCAACAGGTTCAGGATGGAATGGGTCGTCGCAGGATCCAGTGCGCTGGTGGCTTCGTCACACAGGAGAACTTTTGGATCGCTTGCCAACGCGCGTGCAATGGCCACACGCTGCTTTTGACCGCCGCTGAGGTTAGAGGGATAGCTCTGGTGTTTATCGCTCAGACCGACCAAATCCAGCAGCTCAGTCACTTTGCGTTGAATATGTTGTTTATCTTTGCCTGCTAGTTCCAGAGGCAGTGCCACATTGTTAAACACAGTGCGGGAGGAAAGCAGGTTGAAGTGCTGGAAAATCATGCCGATTTTCTGGCGCTCACGGGTCAGTTCCGATTGAGACAGAGCGGTGAGCTCAACGCCATCGACAACGACTTTCCCGGAGGTTGGGCGTTCCAGCAGGTTGACGATGCGGATCAGCGTACTTTTACCCGCACCTGATGCACCGATAACACCAAAAATTCTGCCCTGTGGAATATGGAGGTCAATATCGAGCAGGGCATGGATCGTCTGATCACCCTGTTTGAACTCCTTGTTAACCTGTTTTATTTCGATCATAGGCCTTCCTGGACAAAAATCGTGTTAATAAAAGGTAAAAAAGATAGCGATTGTTATGGGGTTTTTGTGGCTATCTGGTGTTTGATGCTATTTATTGTCTCAAAATAAGTCAATAGATATTTTTACGGCTAGACGTCTAAACGTATATTGTAGGGATAAGTGATTGATAAGGGATTTGGGAATGGCTTGAGCTGGTAGGAATACCCAATCTTTGCGGGCTTGTAACCTGTTTTTTAACTCACCTCACATCAATTGCTTTCTTTTCATACTGACTCACTGCATCAATACACTTAGTGATATATATTTTGCGACTTATATTCACAAGCAGGATGGGTATGTGAGGGCGTCATTTAAACGAATGATGTTGTTGGCAAGCGCCTTAAGTTGGGTGCTGGTCTCACTGATGCCTGTGATAAATGCCCATGGCAGTAATGCTGGCGTCTGGGAAACACTCTGTACTGTTAATGGCTTTAAGCTGGTTCAGGTTGAAGGGGAAGAAACCAGCAGTGAAGGAAAGCACCATGGAAAGCCTTGTCCGTTCAGCCATTTCTCTTTTAGCCATCACCTTACACTCACCGCCACAGACACTCATACTCACGTAAAATTCGTGGGGAATCAGCACTACTCTTTATTGGCTCAAAGGGTAAAGTTTGAATCTCCCATAGCCCGCGCTCCACCTTTCTCACTCTCATAATCTCCAAGCCCACATACAGCTGTAGTTGCTGAGGGCTGGAGTGTTCTAAAACAAAAATAAATAGGGCGCTTAGCCCACCAAGTAAAGTCATCGATAAAAATGCACTGCGTGTTTTGCGGTGTGTTTGCTTATGAGAAAGGAAAACTAACTATGGTTAGTGAAACCAACACAGCGGCTGCGCCTGCCCAAAAAGCGCGATATTTCACAGCTTGGCGATGGCACTTCTATGCCGGACTTTTCGTTATTCCCTTTATGTTGCTGCTGAGCGTTACCGGTCTTGTCATGCTGTTTGATGATGAGATTGAATCTGCCCGCTACGGAGACATGTTAACGGTTCAGGCCAGCGGACAACCAATGCAACCTTCTGAACAGCTCAATGCGGTAAATCAGGCGCTTCCAGAAGCCACGGTGACGCAATTTATTCCAGCGCAAACTGCAGATACTGTCAGCCGTTTTTCCATTCAATTGCCAGGCGGTGAAACCCGTTTTGCCTTAGTGAACCCGTATACAGCGGAAGTGACAGGGACAATCGACCGTAGCGACAGTTGGTATGAACTGGCGAACGATATTCACGGCACACTACTTATTGGTGACTTAGGTGATCGGCTGATTGAAACTGCCGCCAGTTTTATGATTCTGCTCCTGGTGTCAGGGATTTATCTCTGGTGGCCGAAAGACGCGGCAAGCCGAGCCGGTTTTCTTAAGATCCGAACCGACAGTGGGTCGCGCATTTTCATGCGGGATTTGCATGCCAACCTAGGTGGTGTTTTATCCGTGGTATTACTGCTGTTTGTATTGTCTGGTCTTGCCTGGGCGGGTATCTGGGGCGGAAAAATTGTTCAGCCTTGGGGCAGCTTCCCAGCTGAACGATCAAAAAACGCGCCTGAATCGGTCATCACCCACAAGATGCTTAATCATGGCTCTGAAGAGGAAATGCCTTGGAATCTCGAGCAAACGCCGGTACCGAGCTCTGATCATGGTGGTCATGGCGCACCTGAGCCAAACGTGGAACGTAAGTACTCTGCGGATGTGAGCATCGATCAGGTTGTGACCTTGGCTAAGGAAGTGGGTTTTACCCACTATAAGCTGAAGTTTCCGAAGTCGGATACTGGGGTTTATACCTTGTCGGCGAACACCATGAGTGGGGATATCACTGACCCAACGCAAGACAGAACCATGCACATAGACCAATACAGTGGTGAAGTGCTGGCAGATATTACCTTTGCAGATTACAACTGGATGGCAAAAGCGATGGCGGCAGGGATTGCATTGCATCAGGGGGATATCAGCATCATCAATAAAGCGCTGAATGTATTTTTCTGTCTTGCCTTTACCGCCATATCGATCACAGGTGGTGCCATGTGGTGGAAGCGACGTCCGAACGGTTCACGCAAACTGGGTGCGCCCCCCGTTGTGGCAGGAAATGGTTTTTGGGTAGTTGGCGCGACAACCCTGATTGCCATCTGTCTGTTGTTCCCGCTCGCTGGTTTGTCAGTGGTTGCAATTTTATGCATCGATTGGCTTATCTTCCGACGCGTGCAGAGTTTGAAGCAAGCTTTCAGCTAACAAAATTGAGCCCCTCGCAATAGGGGCTTTTTTGTGCCTTTTAACAAAGCAAAGCCCCCAGCAGAAGTGCGGGGTAGCACGAAATTAGAAGGCTACAGAGGGAGTTATCTATCAGAAGGTTAAATAAAACCTGATCATTGTTTGACCGACTTCAAACTACCTTGTGATGAAGCTACTTGCCTAGGCGCATAATGAGTAAAGTTATTGCAACATCTTATTAACTGCATAGTTAGTGAGATTGCCACGGATTGAACAGGCAGCCTGCACCTATCTTTTGCAACTTTCCGCGTTGCCTGTTGTTACCGCCATTTCGAGCAAGGAGACTGAAATCATGTTGAAACGTCGTTCGTTCCTCGCCACCGCCGCAGTAGCACTCAGTGTGTTCATGGCTGGTTGTGGTGAGCAAAAGCAGGAAGCGGCAGCTGAAGCTGCATCCGCTGCGCAAGAAAAAGTAACCTGGAAAATGGTCACCACTTGGCCGAAGAACTTCCCTGGTTTGGGGACGGGCGCAAACAACCTTGCTGAGCTGATCACTGAAATGAGTGACGGTCGCTTGGAAGTGAAAGTGTACGGTGCCGGCGAACTGGTGGGTGCACTGGATGTGTTTGATGCAGTATCTCGCGGTACGGCCGAGATGGGTCATGGCGCTGGCTACTACTGGAAAGGTAAAGCACCAGCAGGCCAGTTTTTCGCAGCAGTACCTTTTGGTCTGACCGCGCAGGAAATGAACGGCTGGATCTACAACGGTGGTGGTCTGGAACTGTGGGCGGAAGCTTACGAACCATTCGGTATCATCCCAATGCCAGCGGGTAACACTGGCGTACAAATGGGTGGCTGGTTCAACAAGGAAATCAACCAAATCAGCGACCTTGAAGGCCTGAAAATGCGTATCCCTGGTCTGGGTGGTGAAGTGCTGAAGCGTGTAGGTGGTACGCCTGTCCTGCTGCCGGGCGGCGAAATCTTCCCATCACTGCAATCAGGCGCGATTGATGCGACTGAGTGGGTAGGTCCGTACAACGACTTGGCATTCGGCCTGCACAAAGCGGCGAAATACTACTACTACCCAGGGTGGCACGAGCCAGGTACAACGCTGGAAGCGCTGATCAACAAGCAAGCATTTGAGAAGCTGCCAAAAGATCTGCAATCTATTGTTCTGGCGGCAACCCGTGTAGCGAATGCCGACATGCTGGCTGAATTCACTGCACGCAACAACGCAGCGCTGGAAAGCCTGGTGAACGAGCACAAAGTAGAGCTCCGTCCGTACCCACAAGAAGTACTGACTCAACTGCAGGCAGTGGCTGATGAAGTGGTTGCTGAGCAGGCAGAAGTGGATGAAATCAGTAAGAAAGTTTACAACTCTTACAAATCATTCCGCGATCAGGCAATTGACTGGCATGCGATTTCTGAGCAATCCATGCTGAACGCCCGTAACCCGCAATAATGTTGAACAGGCAGTGCCCCGGGCACTGCCTTTTTCAATACCCTCATAAAAACAAAAGCCCTAAGGGCTTAAGTAAGAGTTGTAGTATGGAAACCGCTTCTCCTTTTCTGATTTCCCTGATTAAAGGGATCAATCGATTCAGTGATTGGACGGGTCGCTTCGTTTCCTGGTTCGTGTTGGCAATTGTGCTTATCACCTTCGTGGTGGTGGTGATGCGTTATGTGTTTAACACGGGCTCAGTGTTTATGCAGGAGTCCGTTCTCTATTTTCATAACTATGTGATTATGCTGGGTGCCGCTTATGCGTTGCTCAAAGGCGCTCACGTTCGCGTGGATATTTTCTACCGCCCAATGTCTGACAAGAAAAAAGCATGGGTGGACTTGTTTGGCTTTTTACTTTTATTGCTTCCTACCTGTGTGTTTATTTTCTATATCGCTTGGGATTATGTGGCTGCATCATGGTCGATTATGGAAGGTTCTCAGGAAGCCGGCGGCGTAGATGCCCGCTATATCTTTAAAACCAGCATTCTTATTATGCCAGCGCTTGTGCTGCTTCAAGGCTTTGCGGAAGCGCTGAAAGCATTGCTAACGTTGACAGGTCATCAGGACTTGGCGAAGCAGTTGGAAGAACATGATGAGGAGCACGCACTATGACCGAGTTCCTCGCACTGTTTCTTTTCCTGTTTACCTTCGGCGTACTGCTGGTGGGCTACCCTGTCGCATTTACGCTGGGTGGTTCGGCGTTGTTATTTGCCTTTATCGGTGCAATCACAGGAACCTTTGATCCTGCGTTTCTTGAAGCCATTCCCAACCGTATTTCCGGCACCCTTTCTAATGAACTGTTAGTGGCCATTCCACTGTTCGTCTTTATGGGCGTGATGCTGGAGAAGTCCAAAATCGCGGAAGACTTGCTCGATACCATGGGACAGGTGTTTGGCGGACTAGCAGGTGGCTTGGGTATATCCGTGACCATCGTAGGTATGCTGCTGGCGGCGAGTACCGGTATTGTCGGTGCGACCGTGGTAACCATGGGCTTGCTGTCTCTGCCTTCGATGATGAAGCGCGGCTATTGTCCGCGTATCGCAACGGGAACGATTTGTGCCTCTGGAACACTGGGGCAGATTATCCCGCCATCTATTGTGCTAGTTCTTCTCGGCGATGTGATTTCATCGGCTTACCAACAGGCACAGCTTGATCAGGGGATCTACTCCCCAGAAAGTGTCACTGTGGGTGATTTATTCCTCGGTGCGTTGATCCCAGGTTTTGTGCTGGTGGGTCTATACATTGTGTACTTGATAGGTATCGCAATCCTCCAACCGCATCGTGTGCCACCCATTCCAGCTGAAGAGCGTAAGGTCAGCAAAGAACTCTTTGTTCAGGTACTGACGGTATTGATCCCGCCTGTGCTTCTGATTGTGCTGGTGTTGGGCTCAATCCTAACGGGTGTCGCCACACCAACAGAAGCCGCGTCGGTTGGGTCTGTCGGTGCCATCATTCTCGCGGCCAGCAAGCGCATGTTTAACCTCGCTATCCTCAAGGAAGTGATGCGCACTACAACAGAAGTCACAGCCATGGTCTTTATGATCTTGATTGGCGCGTCTCTGTTTGCGTTGGTGTTCCGTGGCTTTGGTGGTGACGACATCGTTCGCGACTTCCTCACTGGTCTTCCTGGTGGTGTGTTTGGTGCGATGCTGCTGGTCATGTTGGTGCTGTTCCTGTTGGGCTTCTTCCTTGATTTCATCGAAATTACTTTCGTGGTGATCCCGATTGTTGCGCCAATCCTGCTGACCATGGGTGTGGACCCGGTTTGGCTTGGCATCATGATTGCGTTGAACCTGCAAACTTCCTTCCTGACTCCACCTTTCGGATTTTCGCTCTTCTATCTGCGTGGTGTGGCACCGAATTCCATCACAACCATGGATATTTATCGTGGTGTGATGCCGTTTATTGCTATCCAGATTCTGGTGCTGATGATGCTGGCTTACTGGCCGTCATTGGCGACTTGGTTGCCAGAGTTGGTTTACGGCTAAGATTTGGTGTTTGCGTAAAACTGAAAGCCTCCTTCATAGGAGGCTTTTTACTGTGTATCAGTAAGACCATATTTTGCTATGGGGTATTCCATACTGCTATCTCAGCTCGAGATTTTTTGATTCAAATGTGAGCCATGTGTTTTCATGGTGGGTCTACATTTAGAGTAATACGCTTGAATATCGTCTCTTTAGTTTTTGGGAATGCTTCAGACCATTTTGATTCGCCCTCGCTGTACTTTGGCTTCCTCTCTTTTCATGCTTTTGCGTGTGGGGGTGTTGCTGACAGTATTTATGCTGACGGGTTGTCCCGACTTAGTGCTCTGGCAAGAGAGAAGTAAGCCCAAGGATGAAGCAAGCTCATCGACTTTAAGTGCCTTTAACATTATCTCGGTTTCTCCAGCCAATTCTTCTTCCCCAACTGCTTATATTGGTAGGGTGGAATTTGAGTGGGAGGCAGCAGGAGAAAATAATGAGTCCCCCATTTCCTACTCCATATGCCAGAAAGATCCCTCTGAGAGTCAAGGATGTTTGGAACTCGCATCTGTCACTAATGCACAGAGACTGAAAGTCGATATTGGTGGAGCTCTGAGTGCTGTTCAAAGTGATTATTTTATAAGAGCCTCCCGAGGTGGATTACAGAAAGATTCAAACGAAATTTCTATTGTAAACACAGTAGCAAATCAGCTTATTGGATACATCAAAGCATCAAATGCAGAGAGTCTGGACGAGTATGGGTCATCAATTGCACTGAGTGAAGATGGCAACACGCTAGCGGTCGGTGCGGCCAATGAAAGCTCAAATGCAACCGGAGTGAATGGAGATGAAGCAGATAATTCATCAGCCAGTTCTGGTGCAGTGTATGTCTATCGACGACAAGGTGGTGTCTGGTCGAAGCAAGCATATATAAAACCCTCGATACTAGATAGTGGGGACTACTTTGGTAAGAGCGTCTCGCTTAGCGCAGATGGAAACACTCTGTCAGTCACCGCCCCAGGCGAAGACTCTTCAACGAATAGCGTCAATAGCGATGCTTCTGACAATAGTGGAGATGGCAATGGTGCAGCTTACGTCTTTCGGTATTCAGCTGGTGCTTGGAGCCAGCAAGCTTACATCAAGCCATCCAACTCGGGTTCGAGGGATGCGTTTGGGAATTCTGGCCAACTGAGTGGGGATGGTAATACGTTTGCAGTATGTGCAAGAAATGAAGACTCAAATGCGATGGGCATCGATGGTGATGGCTCCAACAATTTGGCTTCAAATTCGGGAGCAGTTTATGTTTTTCGGTTTGATGGCAGTCATTGGGCTCAAGACGCTTACATCAAGGCATCTAATACTGAGGAAAATGACACTTTTTGTTTTGGTTTAGCGATAAGTGGCGATGGAAACACCATTGCATCGGGCGCATGGTCAGAAGACTCAGACACCACTGGCATAGATGGAGACCAGTCAAATAACGATGCAGTTAACGCGGGAGCCGTTTATGTTTTTCGTTACGATTTGGCATTAGGGTGGCAGCAGGAATCTTACATTAAAGCCTCTAACACCGGAAATGGTGACAGGTTTGGTAATTTAGTCGATCTTAATCAGGACGGAACCGTGCTGGTTGCGACTTCGTTTTACGAAGATTCTGATGGTTCTGGGGTCAATGGCGACCAGTCCAATAATGCAGCAAGTAACTCCGGCGCAGCTTACGTGTTTAGATATAGTGCCGGAAGTTGGACGCAAGAAGCATTCATTAAAATGGAAAACGCAGACAGTTTTGACCGTTTTGGAGAGTCGGTGGCGTTAAGCGGTGATGGAGGAACGCTTGTTATTGCATCGGCAGGGGATGACTCAAACGCTATTGGTATAGATGGGGAACAAACCGATAACTCGAACACAAATACTGGCTCAGCTGCTGTCTATCGTTATGATAATTCAGTGTGGACTTTCAGCCATTACCTCAAAGGAACCACCTCAGATGATGAAGATAATTTCGGGGCTTCTATCGCCTTGAGTGAAGATGGCTCGCGTATCGCGATCAGTGCCGACCTTGAATCTTCTTCTGCCTTAGACATCAACGGTGATCCCACGGATAATAGTGCCACCAACTCAGGAGCTGTCTATCTCTTCTAGCACCTTCAGCCATGTTGATTTTTGGCTTAATTGGATAACTCCTTCTTGACGCTGTAACGTCTCCAGTTTCTACTACGCTTCTTTATGCTTGTTATGTCCGGAGATGAAGTGGCATCTGCAGTTGATATCGCCATGTTGGCGGTGTTTATTCCAACATTCTTTTTTGTATCGGTCACGCCGGGTATGTGCATGACCCTAGCAATGACGCTAGGCATGAGTATTGGTGTACGTCGTAGTCTTCACATGATGTGGGGAGAGTTGATTGGTGTGGGCTTGGTTTCGCTGGCATCCGTTGCTGGCGTAGCGGCGATCATGCTCAATTACCCAGAGCTGTTTGCGATTCTGAAGTATCTGGGGGGTGCATACCTGTTTTACCTTGGTGTCCAGATGTGGCTATCTAAAGGGAAAATGGCGATTCCGCAGGACTTCACTTCAAATTCAGATACGTCTCGACTGACGCTGGCAATGCAAGGCTTCGTGACTGCCATTGCCAACCCGAAAGGCTGGGCGTTTATGATTTCCCTGTTGCCACCGTTCATTAACCCTTCTTTAGCGTTGCCACCTCAGCTTTCCGTGCTGATTGGCATCATCCTGCTGACAGAGTTTGGCTGTTTACTACTTTATGCTTCGGGCGGCCGCACGCTGCGCCACTTCCTGCAAAAAAGCGGTAATGTGCGAATGATGAACCGCATCGCGGGCTCATTGATGATGGGTGTAGGTGTTTGGTTGGCTGTGGGCTGATTAATCCTCGGCGTTCAGTCTTTGTAAGTCTCTGCGATCTTTATAAAGTCTGCCTGCATTTCAAACATGATATCGACTAACAGAGGGTCGAAATGCGATCCTCTGCCTTCCCGAATAATGTCAAACGCCTCGTCGTTGGTCATTGCAGATTTGTAAATACGCTTACTGACCAACGCATCAAACACATCAGCAACCGCCATTAACCGCGCACTGAGCGGAATGTCTTCGCCAGCTAAGCCTTGCGGATAGCCAGAGCCATCCCACTTTTCATGGTGACCGTAGGCGATTTCTTTCGCTGCGCTCAGGAATGGATAATGCGCGTCTACTTCTTCCTCCGCTTTCACTATCGCGTCGTAGCCAAGTTTGGCGTGCGTTTTCATGATGTCGAATTCTTCGGCGGTCAGCTTGCCGGGTTTTAGCAAGATAGCATCTGGAATACCGACTTTGCCGATGTCGTGAAGCGGTGCGGTTTTGAACACCATAGTGACGTACTCGGGCGTCACTATGTCAGGATATTTACCACGCAGGTAGAGTTGGTCTGCAAGGATTTTTACATAGTACTGGGTACGGACGATGTGATTACCGGTTTCCTGATCGCGTGTTTCCGCCAGGCTTGCGAGTGCATTGATAGTGACATCCTGAATAACACTGAGTTCTTTAACCCGACGCTGAACTTCCGCTTCCAAAAACTCATTTTGATCATGCAGGAAGTCTTTAGACGCTTTGTTCTCTAGATGGATGCGGATGCGCGCCATCGTGATAGGCGGACTGAGAGGCTTTTTGATGTAGTCAGCTGCACCCACAGAAAAACCAAATTCCTGATCTTCCGCTTTTGACTTAGAAGTCAGGAAGATAACTGGAATATCGCCACCGCCTTTTTTGGCTTTGATCTGACGGCAGACTTCGTAGCCGTCCATGCCAGGCATGACAACATCCAAAAGAATCAGATCAATGGAAAATTTTTCAACGATAGCGAGAGCTGTTTGGCCGTTGGTTGCTGCCTTGACTTCATAATCGTTCTTGAGCATCTCGCTCACGAACACAAGATTTTCAGGCGTATCATCGACGACCAATATGGTTGCGCGTTTCTTTGCGTTGTTTTCCGGTGACACCATTTACGGGATC
Source organism: Grimontia indica (assembly GCF_000333895.2). Lineage (GTDB taxonomy): Bacteria > Pseudomonadota > Gammaproteobacteria > Enterobacterales > Vibrionaceae > Enterovibrio > Enterovibrio indicus. Next base: position 28,420 of record NZ_ANFM02000041.1, read on the forward strand.
CTGAATCACTTTCCACTTCTTCAATCCTAGGTCTACTCTTAATAATGTTCCAATTGTGAGTCACATTATTTTAATTGAGACATGCAGTTACAGCGTGCGCACAGACGTACGGTAAAAATGTTTGTAATGTGCCAACGGCGAGCAGATCAAAACCTATGAACAACGACAGTTTTTTGGGCGTATTAGCGTTCACTGGAAAGCTTATCTCAGAACTTATTGCAAGGGCGGGCAGCGTGTTGAGCACAGCACGAGCCCGCGCTTTCGTTATGGTGGTACTCACCTTGCTGCCGATATCCGTGCGAGCGGAAAAAGATCATGGCTATCTATCTGCCACTTCGCTTCCGCCGACGGGGGAGGGGGTCAGCCTGCTGCCGCTGCTTACCGGTATCATTCTTATACTGTTAGTGATTGTGGTCCGTGGGGCTGTCACCATCAAAGGCCTGCAGGCCCAAGTCAAAGATCAGCGCCAGAAGATCCGCCAGACCGAAAAAGACCTCTCTATCGCAAAACGTTCCGCCAGCGTGGCACATCAGGCGAAGCGAGATTTTCTTTCCAATATGTCCCATGAGCTAAGAACACCCTTAAACGCCATATTGGGGATGTCTCAGCTGGCGATGGACAGCGGCCTTGAAGGGAAACAGCAACGGTATATCAAGCGAGTCATCAGTGCGGCTAACTCATTGCTTGATGCGGTCAATGAAGTGTTGGATTTCACCAATGTTAAAGCAGGTAACCTTCACATTGAATGGGTTGAATGTAACCTCGAAACTATCCTGACACCCGTAGCTGACACGCTGGGCGAGCGGGCTCAGGAAAAAGAGGTGCTGTTTTGCGTCAACCTCGATATGGCGATTCCAAAGATCATAGATGCGGACTCTGTGCGCCTCACTCAGGTGCTCATGGCGTTGGGTGATAATGCGGTGAAGTTTACCGACAGCGGAGAAGTCACACTCTCTGTCACGCTCGAATCCTGTCGGGACTCTGACGTTAAAATACGCTTTACGATTCGTGACACCGGGATTGGGATCCGCAGAAAGGACTTGGATAACCTCTTCCAGCCTTTTTCGCAGTCAGACAATTCCTCATCACGGGAGCATGGCGGTCGTGGGCTAGGACTAACACTAGCCCGTGAACTGGTGTCGCTGATGGGGGGCGAGTTGCAGGCTGATAGCCGCTTGGGGGAAGGGAGTGTATTTTCCTTCTCGCTGCCTTGTCAGTCCGGGTTGCGTGAAACCTCAAAACTCGGTGGAGCCTGGGCGCGTTCGCTTACGGCCAAAAGTGTACTCATCGTGTCGCCAAATTCTACCCTGCGCAACAACATGAAAGAGCCACTGGTTTTTGCTGGTGCCAATGTCAGTCAATGCCGGGATGTCGACGACATTGAGCACAGCAAGCAGAACATCGAGCGCGGGGTTTATGAGCATGTTGTCGTGGACTGGGATCTGATTACACCAGAGATGAAATCCAGTATTTCAACCATATTCAATAGCCTGTCACGAGCTCAATCCGTCCTTCTGCTGTGCGGAAAGAAACACTGTCTGGATATTCCTGATGCCAGACCGAACTTCGCGTTCAACTGGGTCACCATGCCTGTGCTTCCATCGAAATTTATGCGTTCGTTGACGGAAGAAGTACGCACCATCAAGCCGATCAAAAACGGTCGCCAAGACCTGCCAGAGCTGGAGCTGGAAGATGTTCCTGAACACGAAATGGCCATCAGGGATAAGGTCGTGTTGTTGGTTGAAGATAATCTGATCAATCAGGAAGTGGCACTGGGAGCGATGGAAACCTTGCCAATCAGTGTGCTGGTGGCAGACAACGGTGCAGAAGCCATTGAGATGGTTAAAGAACATCACGTTGATTTGATCTTGATGGATATGCAGATGCCGGTGGTTGATGGGGTGTCCGCAACCAAGAGCATTCGTCAGGAGCTAGGCATGAAAACCTTGCCGATACTTGCTATGACGGCAAACACCGATGCCCACGACGTGGCAGCGTGTCGTGAAGCGGGGATGAACGAGCATCTTGCCAAACCCATCAACTTTGAATTATTGCACGCCAAACTAATAGAGTGGCTTTCGAAAGATGCACCGGAAGAGAAGAAATCTGAGGCACCGCTTGAATCGGTTGTGGTTTCATCATCTACAGAACCAGAACCAGAACCAGAACCAGAACCAGAACCAGAACCAGA
>NZ_ANFM02000040.1 GCF_000333895.2 Grimontia indica
TTCGATAAGTAGTTATTCTACAATCAAATTTTTCAACGCAGTTATCGAGCATTTTAACAAGCTAGGATGAGCAGATATTTACTACGATTGGTATAAAGTGCCAGATAAAACAAACCCCGCAAGAAGCGGGGTTGTGCAGATTCGATAATATCGCGTCGATTAAAACGGGATGTCGTCGTCGAAATCTGGCAGTTCGTTGTACTGCTGAGGTGCCTGTTGTTGAGGCGGCTGCTGGTGTGCAGGCTGTTGTTGCTGCGGCTGGTAGTTAGACTGCTGAGGTTGCTGTGGCTGACCCCAACCGCCTTGCTGTGGTTGCTGCTGCATTGGTGCACCTTGACCCATGCCACCACCGGCACGGCTGTCCAGCATTTGCATTTCGTTAGCAACGATTTCAGTCGTGTAACGGTCCTGACCGTCCTGACCTTGCCACTTACGGGTTTGCAGGCGACCTTCCAGGTACACTTTTGAACCTTTCTTCAGGTATTCACCCGCGATTTCAGCCAGGCGACGGTACATTACCACACGGTGCCACTCGGTCATTTCCTTGTTTTCACCGGTGTTTTTGTCGCGCCACGTTTCTGAGGTTGCAACGGTCAAATTGGCAACCGCACCGCCATTCGGCAGATAGCGAACTTCAGGATCGTTACCCAAGTTGCCAATCAAGATAACTTTGTTTACTCCACGGCTGGCCATATTGTGCTCCCAAACCTTTATTTATTGATCACGTGGGTGACGGTAAACGGCGATGATAACAGAAGCAAAAAAAATCGTCACAATCTTTAATGCTGTTACTGTGACTGAATGCAACCTGATGAAATCTACTATGTAAGAATGAATTCTCTTACGCAGAAATCGGCGTTCGAAAACAAATTGTATTAGACTAACAATGAGTTTGGGCGCGTTTTACACACAAAGCTTCGGTTGCGAGTTCTAAAAATGATACGAATTGCTTTGTGATTGAGCTTTAGAATGCTGCGAATGCATTTTCATAAACTGGTGTACAGCCGGAAAGATGCAAATCGCACAGTTACAGGCATTTAGGGATACACATGCATAACATCGAGACCACCTCAGACAAATACACGATACTCCTCGTCTCAGAGCCGAGCATGACCATCACTGCGTTGATTTCATGCCTTGAGAAGGAAATTAAAAGCGCTGTGTCTTTGGTAGAGAAGCAAGAAATCAGTGAGAAACTCTCTACATCCTCCGGTCTGGTGTTGATTGACCTTAGCGCCTTCGAAGGTGACACCGTCAGTTTCGTCAAACAAAGCCTAGCTCCTTTTAGCGAGCAGCATGTTTTTGCTCTGTTTAACGCACACGATCTCTCCGCAAAAGAATTGGCTAGCTGGCCGTTCATTAAAGGCGTATTCAAAAAAGAGGATGATCTCGAACACCTGTGTCACGGCATTGAAAAGATGCTGTCTGGTGAATACTGGTTGCCACGTCAAAAACTGGCTGAACTCATTCACTACTATCAGCAGAATAACAACAGTGCGATTGATTACTCTGAAATTTGCCTGACTAACCGCGAGCAGCAAATCCTTCGCAAACTGGTCACTGGCGCCTCTAACAGTGAAATTGCTGACAGCCTGTTTGTGTCTGAACACACCGTCAAATCGCACCTTTACAACATCTTCAAAAAGATCAACGTGAAGAACCGCGTTCAAGCTGTATTCTGGGCCAAAAATAACCTGTCTGTCATTGGCTTGGATTACCAAGGCTAATCTCTTTACACCTTGTCTCACTCACTGCAGGTTTATCCCTCTTGTCGGGTATACCTTGCAGTGAACACTCTCCCCTCTAAGACTCGATGTTAACTGGGCTGACAGCTTAATTAGCGAGTTCTCATATTCTGTCACAACTGAGACATCTCAGTCTTCATTAGTCCTTCACAATAGAAGGTGCGATGTGAGAGTTGGCCATCTCAAAACATACCTATATTAAGCCCGCCCACTGCCGTTCGCACTGATGCGAGGACACATCTATTCACTCGTCGACGTACGCATCCCATCTGACAAAGGTAATCTCAAATACAGAGGGTTAGCACTATGAACATAATCTTAGGAACAGATCTGCCCGACGATTTTGTCGGTACGAATGATGATGATTTACTGATCGGCTTTTTCGAAGACGATGTCATCGTTGGTTTTGGTGGTGATGACGTGGTCTATGGCGGTAAAGGCGACGATTGGATAACCGGTGGTGCGGGCAATGACTTTGTCCGTGGCGGTGAAGGTAATGATTATGTCGCCGGCGGTAGCGGTGACGATATTCTCTTCGGCGGCAAAGGGGATGATGTCCTCAATGGGGGCATTGGAAACGATCTTCTTTACGCCCGTGAAGGAAACAATGTGTTGTTCGGTGGTGACGGTGACGATGCCCTGATCAGCGGCACAGGAGACGACTTCCTGTTTGGCGGTGCTGGTGCCGATGTCTTTATGTTCGACAACATCCTTGGCAACGGCACAGGTAATGATCGCATTACCGACTTTGAAATCGGGACTGACCTGATTTGGATACGGGCAACCGGTGATACCGACTTCGCCTCTCTGAACCTGACGCAGGTCGGCTTTAACACTCACCTCAGTTTGGCTGATGGTTCTACTGTGATTCTCAACAACATCGACGTTGATGACCTCTCAGCGAGCGACTTCCAAATCATCTAACACTCCTCTTGCCCATCATTTCTCCGGCAGCAACCTAGGTTGCTGCCGTTTTTACACCGGGTCTTTTTCATAAAACACCACGACACCTACCCCACATTCCAGACACAAATCTGTCGTAGAGATCAGACATTAATCTCGCTCATCAAATCACTAATGAGACATTTTTCTCTGTCAATTTCCTGCAAAGTGATAGCGCGGCTAGTCAGGCGAGGTCATACCTGTCTGCCAGTCGCAGATGTGGCGCTCTTTTTTAAGCTTCCACATCTCAGGACAAGGGTAGGTAGTATCAAAGGACGAATAAAAATGGCTGACATTTTAGGAACAGACAATCCAGACACACTGGAAGGAACTAATGACGCTGATGTGATCAATGGCCTTGATGGCGATGATCGCATTGTAGGCTTCAGCGGCGATGATCTCATCGTTGGTGGTGCCGGTAACGATCTCTTGATCGGTGGTAAAGGCGACGACCAGCTGAGAGGCGGTGAAGGGAATGATGTATTGCGTGGCGGCGTTGGTGAAGACAATCTTCAAGGCGGCGAAGGCGACGATACACTGCTAGGCGGTGAAGGTAACGACAAGCTGTATGCGAACAGCGGTAACGACTACCTTTACGGCGGTGACGGTGATGACTGGTTGTTCAGCGGCACCGGTAATGACTTCCTCTTCGGTGGTGAAGGTGCTGATACCTTCGTTTTCCATAACCTGCTAGGCCAAGGTACGGGCTCAGATCGTGTTGTTGATTTTGAAATCGGCATCGACACTTTGCTTATCCGCTCTACTGGCGATACCTCTTTTGACACGCTGGACATTACCCAAGTGGGTAATAACACAGTGGTCAATCTGGCCGACGGTTCAAGCTTTACGCTCAATAACATCACTGCGACAGACCTGTCTGCAGACGACTTTACTATCGTCTAATTTAGGCAAGCTATACTCAAAACAACCAGTATCTTTTTATGCTGGTTGTTTTTTTTGGGGTTCACAGGGTCTGTCGATCCATAGCCTTCGCTACGTGGCTGTATCCATACGTATAGCGATGCAACGTCATCGGATATAACATGTCTCTCACTACACAAAAGCAATTAGAAACCACTCTCGGGCAATGCAAAAAAGCATTGGTGTTCGTTGTCGCCTTCAGCTTCATCATCAACTTGCTGGTGCTGTGCGTGCCCATCTACATGCTCCAAATCTATGACCGGGTGATCAGTTCACGCTCCGTCGACACCTTGTTACTGCTCAGCAGCATCACCATCTTCGCCCTGTTAACCATGGCGGTATTGGAGAATGTGCGCAGCAGAATCATGGTGCGTATTGGCGCCTGGTTTGATGAAAGCCTGTCTCCCGATATTCTGAGCGGCAGCATTGCCCTGCAGTTACGCCAGGGGCTTTCGGCTTCTGTGCAAAGTCTTCGTGACGTTGCGGCAGTGCGAGCCTTCATTGGTGGCAATGCCATCATTCCCGCGCTGGATGCACCATGGACACCGGTATTCCTCGCGTTTGTTTTCCTGCTTCACCCCATATTGGGCATCATTGCCACCGCCGGGGCGCTGGTCTTGTTTGCGATTGCGATCATCAATGACTTAGCAACCCGCCAAGCGCACAAAAAAGCCAATGAAGCCTCAATTGTGGCGATGCAACAGGCTGAATCTGCTGCGCGTAACGCCGATGCGATTGAAGCCATGGGTATCATGCCTAACTTTATCCTCAGTTGGACGGCCCTCAACAGCGAAAGCATTCAGGGACAAGTGACGGCGAATTCAAAAGGGGCAATGCTCACCGCAGCTTCGAAATTCATCCGCATGCTGCTTCAGATTGCGATGCTGGGTGTGGGTGCGTATCTGGTGATTCAAAATGAACTCACCGCAGGTGCCATGATTGCAGGTTCTATTTTGATGGCACGTGCACTGGCACCAGTTGAACAATCTATCAGTGCCTGGGGCACGGCGATTTCGGCGCGCCAAAGCTATCAACGCCTGAAAGACCAGATTCCCGCTTTCCCAGAACGCGCGAAATCGATGCCACTACCGAAGCCGAAAGGCCAGATTTCCGTAGAGAAAGTCACTTATTTCCATCCGGGCGGCGCAGAGCCGGTGCTTCATGGCATCAACTTTAAACTTCAACCCGGTGAAGCACTTGGCATCATCGGTCCTTCGGGTACCGGCAAATCAACGCTGGCACGCCTGATGCTCGGCAACTTAACGCCAACCGCCGGGACTATCCGACTGGATAATATGGATGTCGCCAAGTGGGACCCGGACGATTTAGGCCCACACTGTGGTTATCTGCCGCAGGACGTTGAGCTCTTCCCCGGCACCATTCGCCAAAACATTGCGCGGATGTCAGACGGTGAGCCCGACATGGTGATCCATGCAGCTAAACTCGCCGGATGCCACGAACTTATCCTCCGTCAGTCAAAGGGTTATGACACGGTAGTCGGTGAACGTGGTCTCGGACTTTCCGGGGGAGAACGTCAACGTATCGCCCTTGCCCGCGCCCTTTATGGCGACCCAAGCCTTGTGGTGCTGGATGAAGCCAACGCCAACCTCGATGGCGTGGGTGAAGCTGCACTGCAACGTGCGATCGCGTACCTCAAATCACGTAAAGCCACCATTGTTTTGGTCGGTCACCGTCCCAGCATGATGCAGTCAATGGACAAACTGTTAGTGCTTCAGGATGCGCAAATCCGCGCCTTCGGTGAACGTGATGAAGTATTAAAACCGCTCCTTGAGCAAAGTGCCGCTATCGCTCAGAAAGGAGGCCAGCAATGAATGAGATCCCATCACTAAAACGCTTGATCATCTTGGGTTTCGGTTCTGTCGCCCTGTTTTTTGGCACCTTTGGTATTTGGTCTGTCTTCAGCCCACTCGAAGGCGCGTCGATTGCTCAAGGTGTGGTCACCGTCGACAGCCAGCGCAAAACGGTGCAGCACCTAGAAGGTGGCATCATCGAAAAATTGCTGGTAACTGAAGGGGCAACGGTCGAGAAAGGCCAACCGCTGATCTATCTCGACAAAACCCAGTCACACGCCCAGCTCGAACAGCTCACTTCTCGTCAGCGCAATGCCTCAGCGCGTGAAGCGCGACTTATTGCGGAACGGGACAATCTCGATGCCATTACCTTTCCGGAAGCGTTGGAGGCTGTTCGCGATAACCCTCGGGTGGAGGAACTGCTGACCAACCAGGTTCGCATTTTCGAGGCCCGCCGAGGTTTCTCTGAGTCGCAGAAAGAAATCATCACCAAGCAGCTGGCGCAGAACAAAGCAGAGCTGGAAGGCCAAAGAAAACGGCTGGAAATTGAAAAACGCCGACTTTCAATCATTGGTGAAGAAATTTCTGGCAACCGCCAACTGGCTGAAAAAGGCTTTGTCAGTAAGACCCAGGTGTTAAGGCTGGAACGTGAAGAAGCCCAGATCCTCAGCACCATCAGCCAGTTGCAGGCCAATGCGAGCCGATTGGCTCAAAACGTGGCGGAAAGCCAGGCCCAGCTTAAAGAGCAGGAGCTTGAGCGTATCAAAGAGATTGTTGAAGGGCTGCGTGAAAGCCGTCAGGAGAGTTACGAGCTTGACGAGCAGATCTCCGCAGCCAAAGACATCCTTAACCGCACCACAATTTCTGCGCCTTTGTCCGGCACCGTACTGAATCTTCAGGTCTTTTCGGAAGAAGGGGTTATCACTCCTGGACAGCCACTGCTTGACATCGTGCCCAGCAATGAAGGTCTGGTGATCGAAGCCAAGGTGGATCCTTCTGACATCGATCAGGTGCGATCCGGCATGAAAGCGCAGATCCGCTTGACAGCCCTGAGCATGCGAAGCGTGAAACCGCTGGATGGAGAACTGATTACCGTCTCGGCAGACCGGTTGGTGGATGAACAATCCGGGCTCGCTTACTACCTTGCCCGGGTCAAACTCATTGATAACGTGAGCGATATTCTGGAAGGCATTGAGCTGTATCCGGGAATGCAGGCAGAAGTGATGCTCCTGACTGAACCACGCACTCCAATCGAATATTTGCTCAAGCCACTGACAGAAAGCTTCAATCGCGCATTTCGAGAACAGTGATCACCGTCAATCACCACTCAGTCTTTTTTCATTCTTAAGGATGAGTGGTGATGATTGCTTTTTAAATTTCGCTGAAATGGGCCTATTACCTTTTCATCGCGAAGTCTAAATATCGATACAGGAAGCTGGCACTTTTGGAATGAAAGTCTCGTGCTGTCTGCATTTCTCAACAGCTATTGATAGCCCACTAAATAGCGTAATGACAGGGAAGTACAAATGTCACACAACAAAATCGGACAAACTTCATCTTCTCTGACTAATCGCATACTGGTTTACTTACACCACAGAAATGGCGAGATACGCAATTGGTTGAAAGTCAAACCTTGGCTAGCGAGCTTGGAATGCGTGGTTTACTTTTTAATAAGAAGCAATGAAATAGGCTCGCTTGCATTTAGCCCTGATCACTACAGAGAACCTCATCATGGATAGTAGAAAAATCCGCACACATGGAACTGAATTTGCCATCATTTACCGACTGTGCGATTTGGCCGTTATTAGCGGCACACTGGCGATTGTTAGCCAGCTCTATCTGGGGTCGGTCAGCGAGGCTTGGCTTCACCTTGCCACACTGACGTGCATCTTCTATTTGCTGTTTGCTGAAAGTTCACACCTTTACCGCTCTTGGCGTATCAGCAACTTCCAAGGACAAATGGTCGCCACCTTGCTGCCATGGTGCGGTGCCTGCTTGCTCCTCGTGGCTTACTTCTTCTTTTCGAAAAGCGGTATCGAGTTTTCCCGGGTTGTCATGACGCTGTGGTTTACTGGCACCGCAGTGGGTCTTGTGCTGTGGCGTTATATCGCACGGGCGGCTTTAAGCCGACTGCGCAACCACGGCTTTAACACCCGCAGTGCCGTGATCATAGGCACCACAGCAAATGGCATTGAACTAGCGCAAGAATTCCAGCGCAACCACACGCTCGGTATTACGTTGTTGGGTTTCTATGAAGACCGCAGCAGCGATCGGATTGAAGGCTCATTGCCTGCTCCTATGCTGGGTAAAGTTCATGAAGCACTGGAACTGGCCCGTAAAGGCGAATTGCAGCATGTATACATTGCGATGCCAATGCACGCCAAAGACCGCATTGCCCGTTACCTTAACCAATTTGCCGACACCACAGCGACCACCTATCTGGTGCCTGACTTCTTTACTTACAACTTGCTGCACAGCCGTTGGCAAACCATTGGCCATGTTCACACCCTGAGTGTGCATGACACACCATTTAGTGGGATTGCAGCATGGGCAAAGCGTCTGGAAGACATCGTACTGTCTCTGCTTATCATCATCCTGATTTCACCGGTGCTGTTGGCTGTGGCCATTGGCGTGAGGCTTTCTTCGCCGGGTCCCATCATTTTCAAACAACACCGCTACGGTCTGGACGGCAGCAAAATCAATGTCTGGAAGTTCCGCTCCATGTCAGTGATGGACAACGGTGACGATGTGAAACAGGCCACCAAGAATGACCCTCGCGTGACTCCTTTTGGCGCCTTCATCCGCCGAACATCACTCGATGAGCTGCCGCAGTTTTTCAATGTGCTGCAAGGCCGGATGTCAATCGTCGGCCCTCGCCCTCACGCAGTAGCACATAACGAGCAGTACCGCGCCATCGTCGACCGCTACATGCTTCGCCATAAAGTGAAGCCAGGGATCACTGGCTGGGCACAGATCAATGGTTACCGTGGCGAGACCGACACGCTGGACAAAATGGAAAAACGCATCCAGTTCGATTTGGAATATATCCAGAACTGGTCACTGTGGATGGACATCAAGATTGTGTTCGCCACCGTGTTCAAAGGCTTTGTCGGCAAAACGGCGTACTAGGGAGAGATAAGTGAAAAGCCGTAACTTATTGTTTTGTTTTGTAGGTGCTATTCCCGTTTCGGCGTTGGCCATCGAACCCTTTCCTTATCAGACGGAAGATGGCATCGACATCATTCCGACGCTGGAAATCAATGCGGGTCACGATGACAACGTTCGCCGGACGGAAACGAACCCTGTCGGCTCAGCAATGTACCGTATTTCTCCCAAAGTCATGGCGCAGTTTGAAACCCGTCGCTCTGCATACCAGTTGGATTACGCACTGGATGCAGTGAGTTTTACCGACAGCAGCGAAGACAACTACGTTAACCACAATCTGCACGGTTATGGATTCTGGCTGTTCGATATCCGCCACCGCCTGCATCTGGACTACAAATACAGCGTTACCAGTGAAGCACGAGGAACGGGGCTGACCGAAGGCTCCAGCCTCCGAGTGGACGAACCACTGCGTTTCCGCCGCCATGATGCTTATGCACGCTACGTCTATGGCGCGGCAGGTGCACCGGGTCGCTTGGTCGGCGTTATTGGCTTTGAGGCGAAAGACTACGACGAAGAAGTGTTTGTTCGCACTAACGGGGTTACCGTCGACACCAAGTTCTACAACTGGGATCAACCTTATATCGCCGGTGAGTTTTATTACGCCGTCTCCAGCTATTTCCATGCTGTCACAGTGTTCAACCACGAAATCCGTAGCTATGACCATGTATTTACAGGTCCAGGTGGCACGCGCGACAGCAACAATACTGCCCTATATGGTGGACTTGACTGGGACGTGACGGGTAAGACACAGGGCCGACTCCTGCTTGGCTTCCAGAATAAAGATTTCAAAAGTGGCCAACGGGAAAACTTCCAGGGGTTCAGCTGGAAATTAAATCTCAGTTGGAAGCCGACCGATTATAGCGAGTTTCGCCTTGAAGGGCTTGATTTTGCCCGAGACCCAAACCTCGAAGCCGATTACGTAAAAGATCGATCCATCAAGATCGACTGGGAACATAAATGGACCCCATTAGTGACAACGACAGCCTCCGCTAGGTATGGAACCAATGACTATCCGGGTATCCGCGAAGATGACGACAGCCAGTTCGATGTCAGTGCGACATACAGCATTGCCCGTTGGTGGGATGTATCCGCCGGCGTCGGTTGGTTTGAGCGCGATTCGACGCAGCCTGGTTACAGTTACGATCAAACACGATTCTTTATCGGCATGGAGGTAAGTCTGTGATCAGACGCTTTTTCTTTATTTGTTTAGCCCTGCTGACATTTTCAGTCACCGCATACGCTGACAACGAGCAATACGTGCTAGACGACGGTGACTGGATTTCTATCAAAGTGTATGGCGAGGAAGACCTCTCCATGGACATCCTTCTCAGCACCCGTGGGCGATTTGATTATCCCTATCTCGGCAGGTTGGAAGCAGCAGGAAAAACCGTAGGACAACTACAGGAAATCATTCAAAGAGGGCTGAAAGGCGACTACCTAATTGACCCTAAAGTAACGGTTAACGTGATGAAGTTCCGTAAGTTCTACGTGAACGGTGAGGTACATCATCCGGGCGGTTACGACTATCAGCCTGGGTTAACTATTGGCAAAGCCATTGCGATTGCAGGTGGTTTCACTGACCGCGCTTCAAGAAACAAAATTCAGCAGACAGAAGCCAAGAGCGGCAAAACAGAAAATAACGTTGGCCTGTCAAAAGCTGTTGGCCCCGGCGACATTATCGTTGTGGATCAGAGCTTCTTTTAAAGAAGCCAGCCAAACCATACAGCTCTTTTTTGCGCACGGAAGATTAAAAGGACTACTAACATCATGAAACTTATCGAGCCTAACCCGGCCAGTGAACCAGCGCGCCTCGATCTCAAGCGCTATGCCGGTGTGATTTTGCGTTATTGGCTTCCAATCGCTGTGTTTGTGGCATCGGTAACCCTTATCGCAACGATACTGATCCTTGCTATAACCCCGGTTTACCGTGCGACCGCAACACTGCTTATCGAATCAGAAGCCAACAAAGCGGTGTCCATCGAAGAGGTGTATACCCTCGATACCAGCCAGAAAGAGTATTACCAGACTCAGTTTGAAATCCTTCGCTCCAACCATATTGCGGAGAAAGTGATTGATGAGCTGGGTATTGCCAATATCCGCGAGTTTAATAATGAGGTTGGCGAGCTTTCAGGCCGCGAAAAACTGCTCGGCTTCCTTTATCAAATTGGGCCTTTGCAGCAATTCTTGCCTACGCCTCCTTCGCCATCAGAAATGGCGGATGACGCAGCGGCACGTGAAGCCGTACTGAACAAATTCAAATCACACCTGACCATTGAGCCTATCCGCAACACCCAGTTGGTGCATGTGCATTTTGGCTCGATCGACCCAGAACTGGCAGCGAAAGTCGCCAATGCTCTTGGTCAGGCTTACATTGAGTCCAATCTGGAAGCCCGTTTGGTAGCCACCCAAACCGCCTCATTCTGGATCACCGAGCGCCTCACCGAACTGAAAGACAATCTGGATGCCGCCGAGCTTGCCCTGACCAACTTCCTGAAAGAAGAAGGGCTGATTGAGCTTGATGACATCGACCAGTTGGCAGGCTCAGAACTCACTAACCTGTCTATCCGCGTCAACGAAGCCCGTGAGCGTCGTGTTGCAGCGCAAAGCCTGTTTGACCAACTGAAGAACAACGCCAGCGGCAGCCTGATGACAGTGCCGGAAATCTCCAACCATCCACAGGTTCGGGACGTGAAAAACGCCGAAACCGATGCTGAGCGCAGGGTGTCAGAGCTTGCCAAACGTTACGGCCCAAAACACGACAAAATGATTCAGGCACAGGCGCAGTTGGACTCGGTCCGAGAGCGTATGTACTCGGTAATCAATAACCTGGCGCAAGGCATTGAAAAAGAACTGAACAGTGCACGTCAGCAAGAACGCGCGCTGGCAGCAGAGCTTGAAAGCAAGAAGAGCGATTACCAGAACATCAGTGCAAAACGTGCACAGTACGAGTCACTCAAGCGCGACGTTGACTCTAACCGTCAACTTTACGATTTGTTCCTGAACCGCCAGAAAGAAACCACAGTTGCTGGTGACTTCGATGCTGTAAACGCGCGCTTCACAGATCGTGCGACTATCCCTCAACATCCATCCAGCCCTCAGACGGGCAAATTGATCGTGATCAGCGCCGCATTCGCCCTGCTGCTCGGTATCGTCGGTGCGTTTTTAGCGGATGCTTACCGCAACACCATTGAAAAACCTGACGATGTTGAGGAGAAACTGGGATTGCAGCACCTGGGATACCTACCACGCGTGAAGGCAAAGCGTTTCAAAAACGCGCCGCTTGATCACACCATCTATCTTGATCCGGATGAAGCCCTGTTCAGTGAATCTGTCCGCACCATCCGCACCTCTATTTTGCTCTCACTGACAAACAGCCAACGCAATGTGCTGGCCGTGACCTCTTCCCTACCTTCAGAAGGGAAAACTACGGTTGCCATGAGCCTTGCCCAGTCGCTGGCAAAAATGGAACGTACGCTTCTGATTGACTGTGATTTGAGGATGCCGGCGATTGGACAACGCTACGGAATGCCGCGTAATCAGGCGGGATTGAGCAATGTACTGGTCATGGGGATGCCGGTCACCGACTGTATCTATCACGACGAAGACACGCAGCTCGATATTCTTCCTGCGGGTCTGCTTCCATCCAATCCACAGGAACTTCTGGGCTCAACCAAGTTCACGACGCTCATCAATCAGCTGAAACAAAGCTATGACCGAATCATTCTCGATACCCCACCGGTTCAGATCGTGAGTGATGGTCTGATTCTGGGGCGTCTGGCTGGCGGCATGATCCTGGTAGTGAAAGCGGAAGCGACTACCGAGAAACAGGTCAACCGTTCAATCAGCCAACTTGTTCGACATGACATCGCCATCGATGGTGTGGTGCTTAACCAACTCTCTGCGCGCTATGCGGAGGAAAAATACAAGCTGCACTATGGTTATTACAATAATAACAAACAAGATGACGAAACATTGGAAGCGAGTTAATCGCTTCCAGAACAAGGATTAACAAGACAAATGAAAACCAGTTTTGATGTTTTTAACGGCGATGCCGATGGGATTTGCGCCCTGCTCCAGCTTCGCCTCGCGACCCCTAAAGACAGTGTGCTGATCACTGGGGTAAAACGCGATATCGCCCTGTTAAAACAAGTCGACCCTGCCGTCGCGCAAGATGTGACGGTACTGGATGTAGCGATGGAAAAAAACCGCGCAGCGCTGGATAACTTACTGACCCAGGGTGTGCGTGTGTTTTATGCCGATCACCACAACCCGGGTGAGGTGCCAGATCATCCGTCACTGACTACTCACATCAACACCGCGGCCAACACCTGTACCAGCCTGATTGTCGACAAGCTGCTGGATGGCCGTTACCGGGAGTGGGCGCTGGTCGGCGCTTACGGCGACAACATGATTGCCACCGCCGAAACCCTGGCGAAAAAGTCCGGTCTGTGCGATCAGGACCGCGTCAAATTGATGCAGTTCGGTACCTATCTCAACTACAACGGTTACGGCTCATCACTCAGTGATTTGCTGTTCCCGCCAGCGGAAATTTACCGCTTGATGGCGGCTTATCCTTCGCCTTTCAACTTTATTGCCGAGCGTCCGGATGTGTATGCCACGCTGGAAGATGGCTTTACTGGCGACAGCGAGAAAGCAGCAGCCATTACCCCTTATTCAGAACGTACTGGCTCACGGGTATTTATGTTGCCGGACGAAGCCTGGGCACGACGGATAAGTGGGGTTTATTCCAACGACTTAACCAACCGTGACCCGGAGGTCGCCAATGCAGTGATCACGGCAAAGGCTGACGGAAATTATCTGGTCAGCATCCGCGCGCCGCTGAAAAACCGCGTCGGTGCCGATGAACTGGCAGCCGCTTTCCCAACGGGTGGCGGACGAAAAGCGGCAGCGGGGATCAACGCCCTGCCCGCTGAATTGCTTAACGATTTTATTGATGCGTTCCACCAGCGTTACCCGCTGGATACGTAAAAAAAGGACTGACCATGGTGGACAAGATTTCGCTAAACCAAACCCATCTCAAACAGCTTGAGAATGAGTCTATACACATCATCAGGGAAGTGGCGGCTGAGTTCGACAATCCCGTGATGCTTTACTCCATCGGTAAAGATTCGGCAGTCATGCTCCACCTTGCGATGAAAGCCTTTCACCCGGGTAAACCGCCATTTCCGCTCCTTCACGTCGATACGACATGGAAGTTCAAGGAAATGATTACCTTCCGTGACGAGTTCACCAAGCGTCATGGCCTCGATCTTCTGGTTCACATCAATCAGGAAGGCGTGGACATGGGCATGGGCCCTTTCACACATGGTAGTGCCAAGCATACAGATGTGATGAAAACCCAGGCGCTGAAACAGGCGTTGGATAAATACGGCTTTGATGCCGCTTTCGGCGGTGCGCGCCGTGATGAAGAAAAAAGCCGCGCCAAAGAACGCGTTTACTCCTTCCGCGACAAACACCACCGCTGGGATCCAAAAAACCAGCGTCCGGAGCTTTGGGACGTTTACAACGGCCGCGTGAACAAAGGTGAGAGCATCCGCGTGTTCCCACTTTCCAACTGGACCGAGCTCGATATCTGGCAATACATCTATCTGGAAAACATCGACATCGTGCCGCTGTACTTTGCGGAGAAACGTCCAGTGGTAGAGCGCGATGGCACGCTGATCATGGTGGATGACGACCGTATGCCACTGGAAAAAGGCGAGAAGCCGGAAATGAAATCTGTCCGCTTCCGCACTCTGGGTTGTTATCCGCTGACTGGCGCTGTCGAATCGACTGCCGCCACCTTGCCGGAAATCATTCAGGAAATGCTGCTGACCAAAACATCAGAGCGACAAGGCCGTGTGATTGATCACGATCAGGCTGGCTCCATGGAGCAGAAAAAACGCGAAGGCTACTTCTAAAAAACATAAGCCTCGAAAACCATTTAAACATTTGCTTGCCTGCTAAAGGAGTGACTCATGAGTCATAGCTCATCGCTGATCGCATCGGACATCGAAGCCTATCTTCATCAGCATGAAAACAAGGATTTACTGCGCCTGCTCACCTGCGGCAGCGTGGATGACGGTAAGTCGACCCTGATTGGCCGACTGCTGTTTGATACCAAACTGATTTTTGAGGATCACCTCACCAGCCTGCACAAAGACAATGCCCGTGTGGGCAATGCCGGTGAGGCTCTCGATTTGGCCCTGCTGGTTGATGGCCTGCAGTCGGAGCGGGAACAAGGCATCACCATCGATGTGGCCTACCGTTATTTCTCGACCGAGAAACGCAAGTTCATCATCGCAGACTGTCCGGGACACGAGCAGTACACCCGTAACATGGCGACAGGTGCATCCAACTGTGAACTGGCGATCGTGATGGTCGACGCACGTAAAGGGCTGCTGACCCAGACCCGACGCCACAGCTATATCGTGAGCCTGCTGGGTATTCGTCATGTGGTCGTTGCCATTAACAAGATGGATTTGGTCGACTTTGATCAAACCGTGTTCGAGTCCATTCAAGCCGATTATCAGGCGATGGCTTCCCAGCTCGGTATCAAGGATGTCCGCTTTGTGCCTATTTCTGCGCTGTCGGGCGACAACGTGGTCAGCGCCAGCGAAAACATGCCGTGGTACCAGGGACCTTCTTTGATGGAGATGCTGGAAGGCGTTGAAATCAGTCGTGACCAAAACCTCGATTTAATGCGCTTCCCGGTGCAGTACGTGAACCGCCCTAACCTCGATTTCCGCGGTTACTGCGGCACCTTGGCTTCCGGCATTCTGCGCAAAGGCGATACCGTCATGGCACTGCCGTCTGGTCAGAAAAGCACAGTCACATCGATTGTGACTTATGACGGTGAACTTGATGCCGTTGCACCGAAAAATGCCGTAACCGTGACTTTGGCAGACGAAATCGATATTTCCCGCGGCGACATGCTGGTTCATGAGGACACAGCACCGACCGTGACCGACAGCCTGAGTGCCAACATTGTCTGGATGTCGCAGGACACAATGAAGACCAAACGTGACTATGACTTCAAGTTCGCCAGTCATAACGTGACAGGTCGCATTACCAGCATTGAACACAAAGTCGATATCAACAGCTTCGAAACGCTGTCTGCCAGTGAACTGGCACTGAATGAAATCGGCAAAGTGGAATTACGCCTGAATGCACCAGTCGCGGCAGATAACTACAGCCTGAACCAAAAAACAGGTGCGTTCATTGTGATTGACCGTCTCACCAATATCACGGTGGGAGCAGGCATGGTGGAAACACTCCACGCACCACATGAACAAAAAGCCAAACGTACCTATACCGCGGCAGAAATCGCGTTAAACCGCTACATCCGTGAACACTACCCTGAATGGGAAACCAAATCGGTCGAATGATCGGGGTCATGACATGGATACGTTGACGCTAAAGGCTAGGGAAGAGAGAAGCACCACCATGGCGGTAAAAGTACTGCATATCATTAACGATCTGTCACGAAACGGCGGCGCACAGCGTTTTGTCGTTGATTTAGTCTGTCCCACTCCGTCAGGCTACGAAAGCAAGGTCGTGATACTGGACGATATCAACGATTTATCCGGCGAGCTGGAAGCCGCTGGTGTGGAATGTCTGGTCTGGAAAAAGCTTTCCCTCAAGGAGAAATGGCAAATCCTGCGTTGGCCAGACGTGGTGCATGGCCACCTCTTTCCCTCGATCTATGTGGCGTTGGCCGCGTTTGGCAAGAAGCGTATTCAGACCGAACACAACTCGCATAACCGACGCCGCGACCACATCTGGATGAAGCCTTTTGAGTGGCTCCTTTACTGGCGCTACCAGAAAACCGTGTGCATCACAGGGCAGGTACAAAATGCGCTGGAAGACTTCCTCCCGCATTGGAAGAAGCACTATTCGGTGATCTTAAATGGCATCAACCTCAGCAAATTTTCCATGCAAGAGAAGCAGCCCCCCACCGAAGACGCACCCATCCATATCGGCATGGCGGGTCGACTGCATCCTTATAAAGATCACCCCACACTGATACGTGCACTGGCCAAGTTACCAGCCCGTTATGAGCTTCACCTTGCAGGCGATGGCGATCGCCGCGGGGAATACGAAGCCTTGGTCAAAGAGCTTGGTCTTGAAAACAGAGTGGTCTTCCACGGTGTGCGTTCAGACATTCCGGTGTTTTTGGACAGTCTGAACATCTATGTGCAGAGCACGATTATTGAAGGGTTTGGTCTGGCTGCAGTAGAAGGGATGGCAGCAGGATTGCCAGTGCTCGCGTCAAACGTTCAAGGCATTGATGAAGTCATAGGGACTGAAGAATATCTGTTTCCTTTAGGTGACGACGACGCGCTCGCCCAAAGGATTGCTTCCATCTGTGAAGACCCACAGGAGTATGCCAAAGCCTCACAACGTTCTTTGTCACGCTGTCAGCTGTACAAGCTGGAGACATTCCGCGAGCAATATTATCAGGCTTATCAGGAGCTGGCGGATGACAAGATCGCTTGAGCATGCGGCAGCCCTTGCCGTTGTCCTGTTTTTTGTCCCGACGAAAATCGCTGTCGCCGGCATCAGCCTGTATCTGGCCGATTTTCTTGGTATCGCTTCGCTTGGCTTTCTTATGCTTATTGCATTGCGCGGGCAATTGCTGCAGTCGACACTTAAAGCAGGCGGCTTCATC
This sequence comes from Grimontia indica, assembly GCF_000333895.2. Taxonomy (GTDB): domain Bacteria; phylum Pseudomonadota; class Gammaproteobacteria; order Enterobacterales; family Vibrionaceae; genus Enterovibrio; species Enterovibrio indicus. The sequence continues at coordinate 17,256 of NZ_ANFM02000040.1, forward strand.
TTTGTGTTTGTCATCTACATTGCGCTTTCAGGCATTATCAATGATGTCCCGCTGAAACTGGTGATCATTGAAATGATCCAGTGGCTTTCCGTTGCCGCCTTTCTAGGAGTTTTACATCAGGCTGGCTTACTGGCTTCACCACGTTTTCTATCGCTGCTGGCGCTTTATACTTTTGCCGGCGCCCTTTACACCGCGGGCTGGCACTTGATGCATCCCGCGTTCAACGACTTCAAACAGCTTGGAAATACCAAGTATTTCTTTGGTTTTACCTGCGCCTTGCTATACATCCTCCGTAACCAAATCCGATTCGGTCATGTGTTATTGGCTGCGGCAGTCGTGATGCTCTTGATGTCCGGTGAACGTAAAGCCTTATTAGGTATGGCGATGCTTGTCGCCTGCGATCTGGTGTTCTGCCGGGAAGTGCATCATCCGCGTTCACGACAAACCGCTTTTGCACTGGGAACCCTCGGCTTTTTAGGCGGCATTCTGACCCTGCTTTCCATCTGGTACATGGTTGGCACTCACGCCATCCTCGATAAGTTTGAGTTTACCCAGTTCGACATCCTTTTTGCCGACCAACACGAAGCGCGCTGGGATTCTGAGCTTTGGCGAAAACTCTTACTCGCTAATGGTTTTGCCCTGTTTCTGGAATACCCCATTTTCGGCGTCGGCCCCAAGATGCTCCCTGTCTATATCGCCAACTATTTCCAAAATCAGGAGCTCGCGATTTATACCCACAACTTCGCCCTCGATGTAGCGGTTGAGTACGGGCTGGTAGGTCTGACGATATTGATTGGCGGATTCCTGTTAGGGCTTCGTCACCTTTTCGGGCAACGGTTTATCAATCCAGTGGCCTTTCTTCTTGCGGTGTACATTCTGGCCATGGTGCTGTTTGTGGCCGTTAACAGCACCATCATGCTGATGTTCCTGTTTCCATTTTTCATCAATACGCGCACGGCACCTGAGCCTGTTTCCGAGGCGTCCATGTCTTCGATTGACGCTTCCTCAAACGCCGTGACGCCGCTTTCTACTATTGAGTTTCAAGAGGATAAGAAATGAAGTTCAGCCTAGCCCGACAACGCGCTTTTGACCAAACTCTGAATGCGCCGGATTTTGTCCTGGTTTACCAAATGGGTAAGGTTGGCTCATCATCCATTGAAGCATCCCTTGAACATGCCGATATCCCGAGTTGGCACATCCACACCTTCGACGACAACGAAGAGTTTCAGATGTACCACAATACCGATGACGTGGCCTGTTTCTTCGACTGGCACATCCGTGCGGCATACAAGCTGACCCTGTCTCACCGGAAACGTATTCTGCAAAAACGAGATCACCTGAAGATCATCACGCTAGTGCGCGATCCTATCGCGACCGTCGTGTCGCGCTTTTTCCAGGACCTCCACATTCAGTTCATCGCGGGTAAAAAGAACGAAGCCATTCACGGAGATATGGATTCCACACTCCGCCATCTGACTGACGCCTTTGAAACCCAGATGCGTCTTGATTACTTCACCGGCTGGTTCGACAGAGAACTCAAACGCCACTTCGGCATTGATGTGCTTAAACACGTTCAGGATCCCTCTCAAACCCATTGGCGCATCGAGCAAGGGGGCTGTGATGTGCTGTTGATGAAATGCGAAGCGATTAACCAGTCAACAGATGTGCTGGGGGAGTTTCTTGAACTACCGGACTTCAAGCTGCAATCCAGCAACGAGGCTTCGAACAAGTGGTATTCAGCGCTTTATCAACGCTTTAAAGAAACGTACCCGTTTGAGCGTTTATTCCATCTGTATGATGCACCACTGTATCGCGCCGTCTACAGTGAAGAGGAAATCACTCAATTTAAACAGAAATGGGGCCAGTGATGAAAACCGTTCTCCATATTACGGAAGCGTTTGGTGGCGGCATCCAAACCGCGCTGTGCAGCTATGCGAAATCGACCCAAGGGGATCCGATTCGTCATCACCTGTTTGCCAGATTACGCCCCAATGACGATACCGGTATGGCGGTCACTACCCTGTTCGACGATGTCCAGACCATGGAGGGGGGCTTACTGTCTTTCTTCCGTGAAGCGAGAAAAGCGGTGCTTCAACTGCAGCCGGACGTGATTCATCTTCACTCCAGCTTCGCAGGTTTTTTGGGCCGCTTCCTTCCCAAAAAGGGCAACACAAAAATTGTTTACACACCACATTGCTATGCGTTCGAACGCCGCGATATTTCTGATTTGATGCAGAAAGTCTACATGCAGCTTGAAACATTCGGTCTTTCACGCATTGATATGATCGCAGGGTGCAGCGAAAGGGAATGTGAGCTTGGGTTTGCGCTGGGCGCCCAAAAGGCCGTTCACCTCAACAATTATGCAGACTTGGACAAAGCACTCTCTTTTTCAGAGACCCAGACTGAGCGCCCTCCATTTAACGTCATGGTGGTTGGCCGGGTTTCTCCTCAAAAGGACCCTCAGTTTTTGCTGGATACCATCACCAGCCTGAAGACTTACCCAGAGTTCAGTCAAATTAAGCTGCACTGGCTGGGTGGCGGTGAACCTGAAATGGAGCAAGCGTTGAGAGAGGCGGGCGTTGAGGTGACAGGAATGATCCCCCATCAGCAACTGATGGAAACGCTGAACAGTGCCGATTTGTATCTCCACACCGCAGCGTGGGAAGGCATGCCGCTGACCATTCTGGAAGCCGCAAAACTGCGCATTCCTATGGTATTGCGCATCATCGGTGCGACCCAGAACCTGCACTATCCGTTTATGGTGAGCTCGCCAGACACCATGGCAAAGCAAATCATCAATTACTGCAAACGCCCCGATCACCCGGATTACCAACAAGCCATTGATGCCTTCAACAGCGACTTCAGTGCGGAAAAACAACGCGAAGCTTTGCACCTGATTTATGAGGCCTAAGCAATGAGCGCGGTGGTGGCACTCTTAATTGCAGGCTTGCTGGGAACATTGCTGCTTACCAATCTTCGTCCAGCGCTGGTATTTGGTGCCGTTTTCACCGCATTGCTGACACTGGATATCGTCCCTGCCGTTCAGCTGTTCAATAACTTCACCAACACGGCGCTCATTACCTTGGTGCTTTTGGTGATGGTCTCTGTGATCCTTGAGCGCACGCCTTACATCAGTGCCCTGGGCCGTTGGTGCACTCAGGGTTCTCTTCGTAAAGTCACCGTTCAAACCACCCTGTCGGCAGGCCTGCTTTCTGCGGTCATCAACAATACCGCTGTGGTTTCAACGCTGATGCGCAGCATGACCAAAAGTCAGCACCCTGCCGGCAAGTTGCTGATTCCACTTTCATACGCAGCCATTCTTGGCGGTACCATGACGCTGATTGGCACCTCCACCAACTTGCTCGTAAATGGCTTTACCCTTAATGCCGGCTTGCCCGGGATTGGCTTTTTCGATTTTTCCTTGATTGGCGTACCTGTATTTCTCGCCGGTGTCTTGGTGATTACGCTGGTATCTTTGGCGCTGCTGCCTTCGCGTCAGAGCGGCGCTCAGGAAACCTCACAAAGTTATCTTCTGGAGTCACAGCTAAACCCTGACTCTCCCCTCGTCGGCCAGAGCGTTGAACAAAGTGGACTTCGCCACCTTGAGCGCCTGTTTTTGGTGGAAATCATTCGTGCCGAGCACGTTATCTCTCCAGTTTCCCCCTCGGAACAGCTTCAAGGTAACGACGTGTTGGTGTTTTCCGGTGACTTGGAAGCCACAGCATTGCTGGAAAAATTCAAAGGGCTATCTCCCCGAACCCAAGGTGAACACCTGCCTTCGGATAATCTGGTGAGTGTCGTCATCACCCCGCAGGCAGTCATTGCCGGAAAAACCATTAAGTCACTCAATTTCCGTGCACAGTTCGGCGCCGCCGTGGTCGCCGTCAAGCGCGGGGAAAACAAAATCACCGGAGGCCTAGGTCAGGTGAAGTTGCAAGGCGGGGATCTTCTGGTACTGGCCGTGGGGCAGGATTTTTTCAATCGTGGCAATCTCGCCCAGAACTTCATTCTGGTGGGGGAAAGGGAAAACAATGCCCTGCTAAGTGGCACCCAATCTTTTTTGTTCTGTGGCGGCGCTGTCTTCGCACTGATTGCCAGCTTTTTCGAACTGCTCCCATTGTATAAAGGACTTATCCTTCTCCTCGCTGGCGCTGTAGCAGCGCGCTTGGTGTCCATTCATGATCTAAGGCGACGATTTCCTTTTGAACTGGTCTTAGTGATTGGCTCTGCATTAGGTCTGGCGCAAGCCATCAGTGTGACGGGTCTGGCAGATAGTCTGGCAACACTTATCATGGGCACAGGTCAACACGGCGGACCTTTCGGTGCCTTGGTGATTCTTTATCTCGCCACCTGGTTGATGACCGAGCTTATCACCAATAACGCCGCTGCGGCGATAAGCTTTCCGGTTGGCTTGGCCATTGCGGCACAATATCAGATCGACCCTATGCCCTTTATCATGACGGTCGCTTTCGCAGCCAGCTCAAGTTTCCTCTCTCCGTTCGGGTACCAAACCAACCTCATGGTATATACAGCAGGCCGCTATGTACCAAGGGATTATCTCAAAGCCGGACTGCCACTGAGTCTTTTATATGGTGCCCTTGTTCTTTCTCTTATTCCCTTGGTTTTCCCCTGGTAAGGCAATTTCATGATCTCCCAAATTGTTCACCGTATTCAATCCATCGGCCCTGCCCGCCGCCAGTTTCTGTTCCACGCTGCACTTGCCGCTCTCTTCCGGGTCCTATCTGCAGCTGCGGCATTTTTACTTAGCGTGGTTGCCGCTCGGGTGCTAGGGGCGCAACAATCCGGGCTGTTTTTCCTTGGTATGAGTCTTGCCACTTTGTTGGGAACACTGAGCATGTTGGGGATGGAAAACGCCCTGCTTCGTTTTATTGGGCATGCCGGAGAGCAAGACAACACCCATTTGACCAATCAGGTGTTTACCAATGCGCTGCTTGCGGTTCTTCCCACCTCCGCCATAGTCGCAGGAATCACCTATCTCGTAGCACCTTTTCTGGCGTTGAATGTATTTAGTAAACCAGAGGCGACAGATAGCTTGCGCTATTTTGCTCTGGCGATCCCTTTCATTAGCCTGTTTTTCCTCAATGGCTATGCCCTGCAGGCAACACGCAAGGTGATTGCCTCCGTTTGTTCGATGCAGCTAGGCGTCACTATGCTGGCACTTCCTGCACTGTTATTACTCGGGCATTACGACCCCAAACCTATGGCTGACTCTGCGTCTGTGCTCTACGTTGCCGCCTCGGCACTGGTGATGATAAGCGGACTGTGGCTGTGGTTTCGTGTACCGGAAAATAAGCTGGACACCAGCGATCGCCAGATGCCCGCACTTTGGAATGCAGCTCCCAATCTTTGGTTGATCTCAGCCACCAGTCAGGCGATCCCCTGGGCATCCGTCGTGATTGTGGGGCTATTCGTGACATCTGAAGAGGTTGCATATTTTTCTGCTGCTCAGCGAACATCCCTACTTATCAGCTTTATGTTGATGGTCATCAATTTCGTCGCTGCGCCGCGATTTTCGGCCCTGTTCAAAGCAGGTAAACTGGACGAGCTCAAACGCCTTGCACAGTTTTCGACCCGATTGATGATTGTTTTTTCCATACCGGTTCTGGCTGCTGTGCTTATCTGGCCAGACACCATCATGACGCTGTTTGGCCGGGAATTTTCAGAATCAGGCCAACTTCTGGTGATCCTTGCTGTTGGCCAAACCATCAATGTCATGACAGGATCTGTCGGATTTCTTCTCACCATGTGTGGCTATGAAAGAGACTTGCGCAATATCACCCTGCTTGCCGGGATACTTACCGTGACTTTGATACTGATATTAACGTCAATATGGGGAACCGTCGGCGCAGCGCTTGCAGTGAGTATCGGTATGAGTACACAGAACATTCTGGCCGTGCGCAAGGTCGAAAAAAGACTCGGTTTCTGGCCGATTGGATAAGCGGTTCTTGTTGAAGGGTCCCTCTGGGCTCATAATCAAACAATGAGACAGATTTGCAACGATTAAATGTTAACATTCCAAAAAGCCCAATTTTTAATACAGGGCGACTAGTTAGTTGGATGATGTAAATTAAGGACAAGCTATGATCAAGAAGTGCCTCTTTCCAGCGGCTGGCTACGGGACCCGTTTTCTGCCTGCCACTAAGTCGATGCCAAAAGAAATGATGCCTATCGTTAATAAGCCACTTATTGAGTACGGCGTTGACGAAGCCATTGAAGCCGGCATCACCGGTATGTGTATTGTTACTGGTCGTGGTAAGCACAGCCTGATGGATCACTTCGACAAAAACTACGAGCTGGAACATCAAATCAGCGGCACCAACAAAGAAGCACTGCTGGGAGATATCCGCGCAACTATCGATGCAGCTTCATTCACCTATATCCGCCAAAAAGAAATGAAAGGTCTAGGTCACGCTATCCTAACCGGCCGTGAGCTGGTGGGTGATGAAGCGTTTGCCGTTGTACTGGCAGATGACCTGTGTGTGAATCTGGAAGACGGCGTGCTTTCCCAGATGGTTGCACTGTACAAGCAGTTCCGCTGCTCCATCGTTGCTGTGGAAGAAGTACCGGAAGATGAGACTCACAAATATGGCGTCATTTCCGGTGAAGAGATGCGTGACAACCTTTACCGTGTCGACAACATGGTAGAAAAGCCAGAGCAAGGCACCGCGCCAAGTAACCTGGCGATCATCGGCCGTTATATTCTGACCCCAGACATTTTCGACATCTTGGAAAAAACAGAACCAGGCAAAAACGGTGAAATCCAGATCACCGATGCCCTGCTGAAACAAGCACAAAGCGGCTGTGTACTGGCTTATAAATTCAAAGGTGAGCGCTTTGACTGTGGTAGCGTTGAAGGCTTTATCGAAGCGACCAACTATTGCTATGAAAATATCTATCTGAAGTCTGATGCACCGAACCAGCCTCAAAAAACGGTAAAAACAGGCTGATCGATTCAGGCTGAAACACCGTTAAAACCTGCATGTTGCAATACTGAAGAAAGCTGTATGTTTATACAGCTTTCTTCTTTTTCATCACGCGATAATGTGGGATACTTCCTCATTCGTTTTTTCTTCAGGCTGCAAACCTGAGCGCTAAGGGCAAGGTAGACATGGATACGATAGACGTCAGAGGGGCTCGCACCCATAACCTGAAAAACATTAACCTGACGATCCCACGCGACAAGCTGATCGTGATCACCGGCCTTTCTGGTTCCGGCAAGTCATCACTGGCCTTCGACACTTTGTATGCAGAAGGCCAACGCCGCTATGTAGAATCACTGTCTGCCTATGCACGCCAGTTCCTTTCTCTAATGGAAAAACCAGACGTCGACCATATTGAAGGTCTATCACCGGCTATTTCTATCGAGCAAAAGTCCACGTCTCACAACCCACGCTCAACCGTTGGTACCATCACAGAAGTTTACGACTACCTGCGTCTCTTATACGCACGTGTGGGTGACCCGCGCTGTCCGACACACAATGTGACGCTGGAAGCACAGACCGTGAGCCAGATGGTCGACAAGGTGCTGGAACTTGAAGAAGGCAGCAAGATGATGCTGCTGGCCCCTATCGTCAAAGAACGTAAGGGTGAACACGTCAAAACGCTGGAGAACCTGGTTGCCCACGGTTTTATCCGCGCGCGTATTGATGGCGAAGTGTGCGACCTTTCTGATCCACCGAAGCTGGAGCTTCACAAAAAGCACACCATTGAAGTGGTCGTCGACCGCTTCAAAGTGCGCGACGATCTGCAGCAGCGCCTTGCTGAATCTTTCGAAACCGCCATTGAACTGACGGGCGGCACGGCTGTGGTCAGCTATATGGATAGTGAGGGTGATGATCTCATCTTCTCGGCCAACTTCGCCTGTCCGCATTGCGGATACAGCATGCAAGAGCTGGAGCCACGCCTGTTTTCCTTCAATAACCCAGCAGGTGCTTGCCCTACTTGTGATGGTCTCGGCGTACAGCAGTATTTTGATGAAAACCGCGTGGTTCAGAATGAAGCGGTAAGCCTTGCTGGTGGTGCCATCCGTGGATGGGACCGCCGTAATTTCTACTACTTTCAGATGCTAAGCTCGCTTGCCGATCATTATGAATTCGACATCGAAACACCTTGGCAGGATTTACCGAAAACCATTCAAAATGTGGTTCTGAACGGCTCCGGCAACACTGAAATTGCTTTCAAGTACGTGAACGATCGCGGTGATATCACGGTACGTAAGCATCCGTTCGAAGGGATTTTAAATAACCTCAACCGCCGCTACCGCGATACAGAATCGATGGCTGTGCGTGAAGAGCTGGCGAAATACATCGCCAACAAGCCGTGTTCAAGCTGTGGCGGCTCTCGCCTTCGTGAAGAAGCTCGCCATGTCTTTGTGGGTGACACCAACCTGCCAGCCGTGTGTGAAATGAGTATTCATGAAGCACTGACTTTCTTCGCAGGTCTGGAGCTGACGGGCCAGCGTGCGCAAATTGCTGACAAGGTACTTAAAGAAATCCATGACCGCCTGAGTTTTCTGGTCAACGTCGGTCTGAACTACCTCAACCTGTCGAGAAGTGCTGATACCCTATCAGGCGGTGAAGCGCAACGTATCCGTCTGGCCAGCCAGATTGGTGCAGGTCTGGTCGGCGTGATGTACGTGCTGGATGAACCATCTATCGGCCTTCACCAGCGTGACAACGAACGCCTACTCGCGACTCTCGAGCACCTTCGTAATCTGGGTAACACCGTGCTGGTGGTTGAGCACGATGAAGATGCTATCCGCGCGGCAGACTACATTGTCGATATCGGCCCTGGAGCCGGTGTGCATGGTGGCCACATCGTTGCTGAAGGGACGTATGAAGAAATCATCAAGAATGAAAACTCTCTAACCGGCCAATACCTCAGCGGGAAAAAGGCGATTGAAGTCCCAGCCAAACGAATTCCTTATGACAAGAAAAAGGTCGTGAAGCTTAAAGGGGCAACGGGCAACAACCTGCAGAGCGTTAACCTGACGCTTCCTGTCGGTTTGCTGACCTGTGTGACCGGCGTATCCGGTTCAGGTAAATCGACCCTTATCAACGACACTTTCTACAAAATCGCCCACCAGCGATTGAACGGTGCCACCACAGGCGAGCCAGCGCCTTTCAAGGACATCGACGGCCTGGGTCATTTTGATAAGGTGATTGATATCGACCAGAGCCCGATTGGACGCACTCCACGCTCCAACCCAGCAACGTACACAGGCATCTTCACACCTATCCGTGAGCTGTTTGCAGGCACACAGGAAGCGCGCTCCCGTGGCTACAAAGTGGGCCGTTTCAGTTTTAACGTCAAAGGGGGCCGCTGTGAAGCCTGTCAGGGCGACGGCGTTATCAAAGTGGAAATGCACTTCCTCCCGGATGTTTACGTACCGTGCGACGTGTGCAAAGGTAAGAGATATAACCGTGAAACCTTGGAGATCCGCTACAAAGGCAAAACCATTGATGAAGTCCTTGAGATGACAGTGGAAGATGCCCGCGAGTTCTTCGATGCCGTGCCAGCAATTGCGCGCAAACTGCAAACGCTGATGGATGTGGGTCTTTCCTATATCCGCTTGGGACAGGCTGCAACCACCCTTTCCGGTGGTGAAGCGCAACGCGTGAAACTGGCGCGTGAGCTTTCAAAGCGTGATACCGGCAAGACGTTGTATATCTTGGATGAGCCAACCACTGGACTGCACTTCCATGATATTCAGCAACTACTGACGGTGCTGCACCGACTGCGCGATCACGGCAATACCATTGTGGTGATAGAACACAACCTGGACGTGATAAAAACCGCGGACTGGATTGTCGACTTAGGCCCTGAAGGTGGTAGCGGTGGCGGAATGATCATCGCTGAAGGCACACCGGAAGACGTGGCTTTGGTTGAAGGTTCGCACACAGCAAGGTTCCTGAAACCTTTGCTTAAACAAAAAGCATCATAGGGCGGATGCTGGCGTGAGCCAGTGAGAAACAATCTATGCAAACAATGCGTTTTCAAAACTTCTGGCCATCAAAAGTGGCCAGAAAGCCTTTGGTTAAGCCAGTGCTGATTGCGCTGGCTGCGCTGTTTTTATTCTGCTTACCTCTTAACCAAATCCCACTCGCTTTCTCCGGTGTTCAACATCCAGCGACAGCCTTAACGCTCTTGTTAGCGGTTGCCATCGTTTGCTTCGGTGTTTGGGAAGCTGCAAGACAAGGCCGTTTCAGCCACACGACAATGACTGGATGGCTGGCACTGAGCGCAAGTTTCGCCCTGATACCATCATTTTATCTTCACGCTGACTGGCATTCGGCTGCATGGCAGGGGTTCAGCGTTCTGTTGTCTTTACTGCTTTTTTGTACCCTGCAGCAATTCAGCTTTAATCATCTTCAGAGGCAATATCTCCTCTGGCTGCCACTTTTGAGTGGCTGGCTACTGGCGATTCCTTTGTTGCTTCCCAGCATCAGTGAGATCGCGTCATCGAGCCTTGCAGACATCAAAACCAACAGTGACGTACTAGGCATCGCTCTTCTGACTTCTTTGATGCTGTCAGCGTATTTGCTCGCGCGGACTAAAGTGTACAAGCGTAACTGGGTTCCGGTTCATGCTCTTTTACTTGCGACGCCGCTGCTCACCATTCCAGCTCTCACTGCGTTGAAATCGCCTTGGCTAATCACCGTGATTTTGGTGTTGGTGATTTTCAGTCAACCATTCTTATTCCGTTTCAGTCAAAAAAGACACCATGGTCTTTGGAATTTCGCCGTATTGGCCGGTTTTGCTATCGCTTGGAAGCTTGGTAGTGTCCCTCAATCGGCACTTTTTGCCGCCCGTTATTCATCCGAGGAGTTAGAGGTACTGTCGCAGGCTTGGGCATTACTGGGGCAGGCTCAGTTTGAAGGTATAGGCCTGGGGCAGCTCGATAAAGCACAGCTGTTGTTTGGCATCGAGCAAAGCCATGTACTGCCGCTTCAACAAATGTATCCGAGTTGGCTGCTCGCAAATTTAATTCAGGGGGGCATTGCCTACTGGGCGAGCTTTGGTGTGCTCTTCATACTGGTGGTGCGAAAGTTGGTGGAAGCACCGAATGGCACCCGCCTGATGTTGCTAGCGATCTTTCTGCCATCCCTCATTGGCATGGCAGTGACAGACTACATTGAAACCAACCTGGCACTGGGCATGCTGTTTGTGGTGCTGCTTTACTGGATAGATAACCTTACCGCGAGATACCGACGCGTACTTTTATCATACCCTAGGCCGATGAAAATCGCTGCTAACACGGTGCTGACTACCACGCTGGTTTTGGTGTTGTCTTCAATCTATCTTGGCGAACAGGCGCTTCGCACCTATCAAATACGTGATAGTAAGCTGACTCAGTATCAAACCCATCCTTGGTGGAATGACTTCTATCAGCAAGTGGAAGGAAAGCGGGCGTTTCTAGAAAGTGTTGAAAGCCGGGATTTACGCGCGCAGGAGTTGTACCTTCGGGAGCAAATCTCCCGACTGGAAACTTCTCCGAATGCCGACGGCTATCAATCACTGATTGAGCTGGCGATGCTCACCGGGCATAAAACGGTCGCCAAACAGTTGAAGGATGAGGCATCGCTGCTTTTCCCGTACCGAAAATTTCAACCTGACTTTTCTGAGCTTCCAGCGGAATAAAACAAAAACGCCCCGCATTCATGCGGGGCGTTTCTCAATTCAATTCCGCTTAACCAAGCACATCTTTCAGTGCCTTCGCACACAAGGCTACGTTTTCACGTTTAGCCGCATAACCCATCAAACCGATACGCCACGCTTTACCTGCCAGTGCTCCCAGACCCGCACCAATTTCCAGATTGTAGTCATTGAGAAGTTTCGCACGCACCGCGGCATCATCGACGCCTTCAGGTACTGCGACAGCATTCAGTTGCGGCAGGCGATGGTCAGCATCAACAAGGAAGTTAACACCCAGCGCTTCCAGTTCGGCTTTGAGTAACTCATGCATATCACGGTGACGTTGCCATGCATTCTCCAGACCTTCTTCTTTCAGCATCAGCAAAGACTCATGCAGGGCGTAAAGGCTGTTTACTGGCGCGGTGTGGTGATAGCTACGCTTGCCTTCACCACTCCAATAGCCAAGCACCAGGCTTTGATCGAGGAACCAACTCTGCACCTTACCCGTGCGCTGCTGCATTTTTTCTACCGCACGCGGAGAGAAAGTGACTGGTGACAGTCCCGGCACACAGGAGAGACATTTCTGGCTGCCAGAATACACAGCGTCCAATTGCCACTCATCCACCAGCAGTGGCACACCGCCAAGAGAAGTCACGGCATCAACAATCGTCAGGCAGCCATGCTCACGCGCCAGTGACGAAATTGTCTTCGCATCACTGAGTGCGCCGGTCGATGTCTCAGCGTGTACAAACGCGACCACCGATGCTTCTGGGTTCGCTTTCAAAGCCGCTTCGACCTTTGCAGGATCAACAGGCTTGCCCCACTCGTCATCAACCATTACCGCTGTTGCGCCACAGCGCTCTACGTTTTCACGCATACGCTCGCCAAATACGCCGTTTCGACAAACAATCACCGTATCGCCTGGCTCAATCAGGTTGACAAAACAGGTCTCCATCCCTGCACTGCCCGGGGCGGACACCGCAATGGTGAAGGCGTTTTCGGTCTGGAATGCGTATTGAAGCAGTGATTTAACTTCATCCATCATTCCCACAAAAAGAGGGTCGAGATGACCAATCGTTGGCTGGGCCAGCGCTTGCAATACGCGTGGCGAAACATCAGAAGGGCCGGGGCCCATCAGGGTACGTTGTGGTGGGATAAAGCGTGAAATTGTCATTATTTGCTCTCCATTGCCTTTTGTTCCTTGGGTCTATTTACCCTACCATCGGATAGGGCTGGCTAAAATCTCAACGTTGAATAAACCCAAGCATCATCAAGCAAAAGTCCTTCACCCGGCTGAAAAGAGGTGCTTGAAACTCAAACAAACATTGACAATAACATTACAAACATTTATCAATAGAGGGCAATTTTTGCTCAGCACAGTTTGTGCTCTGCAGAGACAGAAGAGGCGCGTCTACCAGGTAGTCGAATTGCGGAGCCCCAACTCCAATGCAATCCGATGAGGGGGTAAGACGCCGAGGCAATACCAGACCTTGGGGGCTGGGTTGTCGGTCTAGAAGGTTGAATCCTTCGGATTGTCATCTCAACGGAGATGGAGCGCTTCTGGAGAAATACCCTTTCTTCCTGCCCGCTCGCACCCTCTATCTGTCTCCCAACTTATTACTTTGTTTATTCAGGATTACTCCATTCGCGATTATGGGAGGTGAAGGGAAGTGAACGCATTAAATGTCGCAAAATTTGGCGGCACGAGTGTAGCCGACTACACAGCTATGTCTAACTGTGCAGCGGTGATTAAAGGGAATTTGAACACTCGACTGGTAGTGATTAGCGCTTGTTCTGGCGTGACAAATCTACTGGTTGAACTGGCAAATGGTGTTGCCAATGACAGGCAGCAGGAAGTGCTGACAAAACTGCACGATATTCATTTCAGCATTCTGAAACAGCTCCCGGAAGAGCCGGCAGTTGCCTCAGGTGTGAATGCAATTCTCGATGAAGTAGCAACACTCTCTGCGGCGGCAGAAACTTCTCCTTCAGATAAAATTACTGACGCTCTCGTCGCTTGTGGCGAGTTGATGTCGACTCATATTTTTACCCACCTGTTGAACGACAAAGGCATCAATGCTGTTCGCGCAGATGTCCGCGAGGTGCTGAAAACCGACAACGTGTTTGGTAAAGCAACCCCGGATTTGATTGAAACAGCGCACCACGCTGAAACCGTGCTCACGCCGTTGTTTGAAGACAAGGTCGTCGTGACGCAGGGCTTTATCGGCTCTGATGCGCAAGGCAATACCACCACACTGGGTCGCGGTGGCAGTGATTACAGTGCAGCGCTTCTGGCTGAAGCCGTAAAAGCAACGTCACTGGAAATCTGGACCGACGTTCCAGGTATCTACAGTACTGACCCTCGCGTCGCCCCGGCAGCAAGCCCTATCGATGAAATCAGCTTCAGCGAAGCGTCAGAGATGGCAAACTTCGGCGCGAAGATCCTGCACCCGGCGACGCTTATCCCGGCAATGCGTCAGGACATTCCTGTGTTCGTGGGCTCATCTAAAGCGCCTGAACAAGGTGGTACCTGGATTCGTCATCAGGCAGAGAAGTCTCCGCTTTTCCGCGCGCTGGCACTGCGTTGCAACCAGACCATGGTGACGCTCACCAGTCTGAATATGTTCCATGCTTATGGCTTTCTGGCGGAAGTGTTCAATATTCTGGCGAAGCACAAAGTGTCGGTCGATCTCATCACCACGTCGGAAGTCAGTGTTTCTCTGACACTGGATCAAACCAACACCAAAGGTGGTGCGCCTAAATTACCTGAAGCAGCAGAGCAGGAACTGGCGGCGCTTTGTAAGGTAACCGTCGAGCAAGACATGTGCCTGGTCGCGCTCATTGGTAACCACATGAGCGAATCAAAAGGTGCAGCAGCCAAAATCTTCAGTGCGCTGGAAGACTACAACCTGCGTATGATTTGTTATGGCGCAAGCAACCACAACCTCTGCTTCCTGACTAGCACGTCAGAATCTAAAGAAGTTGTCCGCGCGCTACACAAAGAGTTGTTCGAAGATTAATTTCTTCTTCTGTGGATACAAAAATGGCGCTCACTGGGCGCCATTTTTCTTTTTACTCTCACAAAGATTAACCGTTGAGGTTTGGCCCCAACCACTTCTCTGCTTCGATCAAATCCCAGCCCTTGCGATCGGCATAGCTGTCACGCTGATCTTCCTGGATCTGCGCCACAGCAAAGTAGCGCGAATCAGGATGCGAGAAGTACCAGCCAGATACCGATGCGCCCGGCCACATGGCGTAACTTGTAGTCAGCGACATACCGATGGTCTCTTCTACGTTCAGTAGCTCCCACAGGGTGCCTTTCTCTGTATGCTCAGGACAGGCCGGATAGCCCGGAGCGGGACGGATACCCTGATATTTCTCACGGATCAGGTCATCGTTCGATAGGTTCTCGTCCGCAGCGTAACCCCAAATTTCCTTACGGACATGTGCATGCAGGTATTCCGCAAACGCTTCAGCCAAACGATCTGCCACCGCCTGAATCATGATGGCGTTATAGTCATCGCCCTGCGCTTTATATTCGTCCGCAAGTTCACGTTCACCAATACCGCCTGTTACTGCAAACGCACCAATCCAATCTTTCTTACCGCTCTCTTTTGGCGCAATGTAATCGGACAGACAGTAGTTGAAGCCTTTCGGTTTCTCCGTTTGCTGACGAAGGTTGTGCAGCACTTTCGCAACCTCGGTACGCGATTCATCGGTGTAGACTTCAATATCGTCACCCACACTTGCTGCCGGGAACAAGGCGCACATACCACTGGCTTTCATCAGGCCTTCGCGTTCAACGCGATCCAGCAGATCATTGGCATCTTTAAACAGGCGCTTCGCTTCTTCCCCAACTTCTTCGTGCTCAAGAATGGTCGGGTACTTACCCACTAATGACCAGGTCATAAAGAACGGCGTCCAGTCGATGTAGTTACGAAGGGTCGCTACGTCAAAGTCTTCAAACACATGAACACCCGGTTTCGCTGGCGCTGGCGGTGTATAGCTTTCCCAGTCGATAGCGACTTTGTTCTCACGTGCCTTTTCAAGTGTCACTGGCTTAGTACGCGGACGCTTCCGTGCATGCTGCTCGCGCACCACTTCGTAATCCGCTTGAAGCTTCTCCACAAACGCAGGCTTGAGTTTCTCAGACAACAGCGACGAACACACACCCACCGCGCGTGATGCGTTATTCACATACACCACTGGTTGATTGTAGTTTTGCTCAATCTTCACCGCTGTGTGGGCTTTGGAGGTCGTTGCACCGCCAATCAGTAGCGGCAGGTCGAAGCCCAGACGCTCCATCTCTTTCGCGACATGAACCATTTCATCAAGCGATGGCGTGATAAGACCGGACAGACCAATAATATCGACGTTCTCTTCTTTGGCGACTTTGAGAATTTTCTCGCAAGGCACCATCACGCCGAGGTCGATGATGTCGTAGTTATTACATTGGAGTACAACGCCAACGATGTTCTTACCGATATCGTGAACATCACCTTTTACCGTTGCCAGCAGGATCTTACCGTTGGTAGAGCCTGCCTGTTTTTCAGCGTTAATAAAAGGCTCAAGGTGCGCCACCGCCTGTTTCATTACGCGGGCTGATTTCACTACCTGAGGCAGGAACATTTTACCCTCACCGAAGAGATCGCCGACGACGTTCATGCCGTCCATCAGTGGCCCTTCAATCACTTCAAGCGGCTTAGATGCATTAACGCGGGCTTCTTCTGTGTCTTCAACGATGAACTCGGTAATACCTTTCACCAGGGCATGCTCAAGACGTTTCTCTACCGCCCAGGTTCGCCACTCCAGCGCAGAAGCATCTTCTTCTTTACCGACGCCTTTATTCGCGTACTCCGCTGCGATATCAAGAAGGCGCTCTGTACTGTCGTCACGTCGGTTCAGTACCACGTCTTCCACCGCTTCACGCAGTTTCTCGGGAACGTTGTCGTAAATCTCAAGCTGACCGGCATTCACGATGCCCATGTCCATACCGTTCTTGAAACAGTGATAAAGGAACACTGCGTGGATAGCTTCGCGGACATAGTTGTTGCCGCGGAACGAGAAGGAGACATTCGACACACCGCCTGAAATCATCGCATACGGCAAATCTCGCTTGATGTCTGCAACCGCATCGATAAAGTCGACGGCATAGTTGTTGTGCTCTTCAATACCGGTTGCGACAGCAAAGATATTCGGGTCAAAGATGATGTCTTCCGGTGGGAAGCCAACTTCGTCCACGAGAATGCGGTAGGCATTGGTACAGATTTCGAGTTTGCGTTCACGGGTCTCAGCCTGACCGACTTCATCGAAGGCCATAACGATAACGGCTGCACCATAGCGACGAATCAGCTTCGCCTGTTCAACGAATTTCTCTTTGCCTTCTTTGAGCGAAATGGAGTTAACGATACCCTTACCCTGAATACACTTCAGGCCAGCTTCAATCACTTCCCACTTGGAAGAGTCGACCATGATTGGCACTTTGGAGATCTCAGGCTCAGAGGCACAGAGGTTCAGGAAGCGCACCATACAGGCTTCCGCATCCAACATACCTTCATCCATGTTGATATCGATGATCTGGGCACCGTTTTCTACCTGCTGGCGTGCCACTTCCAACGCTTCATCGTACTGCTCTTCTTTGATCAAACGCTTGAAGCGCGCAGAACCTGTCACGTTGGTACGCTCACCAACATTGATGAACAGGGTTTCTTTTTCAATCGTCAGTGGCTCAAGGCCTGACAGACGACACGCTACCTGAAGATCTGGTAATGCACGGGGCTTAACCGTCTTGGTCGCCTCATACATATGGCGAATGTGCTCTGGTGTCGTACCACAACAGCCACCAATCATGTTCAGGAAACCACTTTCCGCCCACTCTTTCACATGAGCAGCCATGTCCTCCGGAGACAGATCATATTCACCGAAGGCATTCGGAAGGCCGGCATTCGGGTGCGCAGAAACAAAGGTTTCAGAGATGCGTGACAGTTCTTCCACGTAAGGGCGCAGTTCATCAGGGCCCAATGCACAGTTCAGACCAAAGGAAATCGGTTTGACGTGACGTAGAGAGTTATAGAAAGCCTCTGTCGTTTGGCCTGACAAGGTACGGCCTGATGCATCAGTGATCGTGCCGGAAATCATCACTGGCAGTTGGGTGCCCATTTCTTCGAAAACGGTCTCAACCGCAAAAGCACAGGCTTTGGCGTTCAGGGTGTCAAAGATGGTTTCAATCAGAATAAGATCAGCGCCGCCATTGATAAGCGCGCGGGTAGACTCAGAGTACGCTGTTACCAGCTCATCAAAGCTGACATTACGGTAACCGGGATCGTTAACGTCAGGAGAAATCGAACAGGTGCGGTTAGTTGGACCCAAAACGCCAGCAACAAAGCGCGGCTTATCCGGATTTTTCGCTGTCCACTCATCTGCGACTTCACGCGCCAACTTGGCCGCCGCAAAGTTAATCTCCTCACTCAGGCTTTCCATCTCATAGTCAGCCATGGCGATGGTGGTCGCGTTAAAGGTATTGGTTTCCAGGATATCCGCGCCAGCTTCAAGATATTCGGCGTGGATGTCTTTAATCATCTGGGGTTGCGTCAACACTAAAAGGTCGTTGTTGCCCTTCAGGTCGCAGTGCCAATCGGCAAAACGTTCACCGCGGTAGTCATCTTCTTCAAGCTTATAGCCCTGAATCATGGTGCCCATGCCACCATCGATGATCAGAATGCGTTCCGCTAACAGTTTTTCCAGTGTTTCCTTACTACTCACAACCGCAGATCCTTCTTATATTGCTCGCTATTCGCATAGTATCACAGACCAAATGGAAATCTAGACGTCTAATTAAACTCAGCCAAACGTTAACCTCCCTGCTGACACACATTTGTTGTAGTTTTCTGCGCCGCTTGGATTTATATTTCGTTACAACTTTCCGAATCATAATCTCAGCCTACACGGGGTCGTCAATGACCGTCTACACAACACTCTGCTTTCTCGCTGCGGCAGCCATGCTAATTGCCTTTATCAACAGCAAAATTGGCCAAATGCAGACTACCATCGCTATCACTGCCGGAGCCCTAATCCTCTCACTTGGGATCGTTATCTCGGGACACAACAATTGGTTTGATTTAAAAGACCTTGCTGCTGAGACCCTCAATGAAATTCACTTCGATGATTTCTTGTTGAAAGGCGTGTTGGGTTTCTTACTTTTCGCTGGCGGCTTGGGAGTAAAACTGCCCAACCTAAAAGATCAGAAGTGGGAAATTACGGTGCTGGCGCTTGGAGCGACGTTGGTTTCTACCTTCTTTATCGGTGGTGTCGCCTGGCTCTTCTTCCAGCTCATCGGCATTCCGTTCGATTTTATCTACTGCCTACTGTTTGGTGCCCTAATTTCTCCTACAGACCCCATCGCTGTTCTTGCCATTGTTAAAAAGCTCAATGCGCCAAAGCGTATCTCGACGCAAATTGAGGGCGAGTCCCTTTTCAATGATGGGTTTGGTCTGGTGATTTTTATCACCCTGTTCACTGTCGCATTCGGCACTGAAGCTCCAACCGTAATGGGTGTCGTTGAGCTCTTCCTGCATGAAGCGATTGGCGGCATCGTGTATGGCTTCTTACTTGGCTTGCTGTTCCATTACCTGATTTGTCATACCGACGACCACTCGATGGAGTTATTACTGACCTTAGGCATACCGACAGCCGGCTATGTATTTGCCAGCCTGATTGGCGTTTCTGGCCCGCTGGCAATGGTGGTGGCCGGTATCATGATTGGTAACTGGACACGCTATATTGGCTTTTCAAAAGAAAGTGAAGATCACCTGGACCACTTCTGGGAGCTTGTCGATGAGTTCCTCAATGGTGTGCTCTTCCTGCTGATTGGTCTCAGCATGCTCACGTTCAGCTTCCATAAGGAAGACTGGATCATCATGGCATTCGCTGTGCCGCTGGTGCTGGTATCGCGATATCTCAGCGTTCGTCTTTGCTATGTTGGTTTTAACCGTTACCGGGACTACAACCCTTACTCAGTGAGAATTCTAACCTGGGGGGGATTGCGTGGAGGCCTTGCGATAGCAATGGCGATGGCTGTTCCTGCGGGTTATATGGTGCTGCCAGAAAAGAATATTGATGTAAGGGAAATCATTCTGGTGATGACTTATGCCGTGGTGGTCTTCTCTATCCTGGTTCAGGGTTCAACCATCACCAAGATGATTGAGAAATCCAAAGTTGCTGAGCGGGATATGGAGATCAAACCTAGCAGTTATCAAAATACCGAACCAAGAACAGAAGTCACTCAGGACTAAACCTCAAAAACCAAAAAGCCTGCAATCGCAGGCTTTTTTATTACTCTTCATCGTCGTCTTTGGTAAACGCTGACTCTGAGAAATGATCGAGGTCGTAAGGCGTTTGCTGGTAAACACAGTAGTTAAGCCAGTTGGCAAAAAGCATGTGTCCATGACTGCGCCAGCTCACATACGGTTCCTGAGTTGGATCGTCATCTGGATAGTAATTAGATGGTACTGCAGGTTCCATGCCTTCACCTACGTCACGCACATACTCGTTATGCAGCGTATGGGAGTCATACTCTGGGTGCCCGGTGACAAACACATTTCGCTTATCTTTGGTTGCTGCTAAGTAAGTGCCTGCGGTAGATGAAGTCGCCAGAATATCGAGGTCAGTATGCTCTGCCAAGAACTCAGGAGAGAAGTCCGCATAGCGGGAGTGTGGTGCAAGGAACGAGTCATCAAAACCACGAAGTATAGGATTTTTACTGTGCTCTTTATGTGTTTTATGCCAGTACACGCCGGATAGCTTTTCCCTACGGGTTTTCTTCGGCAAATCATAAAGCAGCTTCAGACCCGCCTGCGCCGCCCAACACACATAAAGCGTCGATGTCACGTGGTCTTTCGCCCAAGTCATGATGTCCTGTAAGTGTTCCCAATAAATCACATCTTCAAACTGCACCAGACCCAAGGGTGCGCCTGTCACGATCAATCCATCAAAGTTACGCTCTCGGATACCTTGAAACTGCCTGTAGAAAGTGTCCAAGTGCTCGGTAGGAGTGTTCTTACTCGGTCTGTCATCAATACGCAGCAGTTCAACATCAACCTGAAGGGGACTGTTAGAAAGCAAACGCATAAACTGCGTTTCTGTTTCAATCTTCTTGGGCATCAGATTGAGAAGTAGTACTTTCAGGGGACGGATGTTCTGACTTTCTGCGCGGGTCTCCGACATCACGAAGATGTTTTCCTGACGCAGGGTGCTGGCCGCCGGTAACTGATCAGGAATTTTAATCGGCATCTTAAATCACTCCCTCGTTAAGATGTATAGACGTCTAGAATTCCATTAACCCTATAACATCCCCTTTAGGGGTTCAAGTACATTTGTGAGATTGATCAGAGGGCACATATGAAGAAACCCGCAGCGTTTCCGCTACGGGTTTGAAGAGGCATCTGGCAATGTCCTACTCTCACATGGGGAGACCCCACACTACCATCGGCGCTGCAACGTTTCACTACTGAGTTCGGCATGGGATCAGGTGGGGCCATCGCGCTATGGTCGCCAGACAAATTTTAAATTCTGGTGCTGATACCCAGATTTGAACTGGGGACCTCACCCTTACCAAGGGTGCGCTCTACCAACTGAGCTATATCAGCAATTCTTATCCGCCTGAAGTCTTACAATAACTGCTTCATTTAGATGAAATTCAAGCCTGGCGATGTCCTACTCTCACATGGGGAGACCCC
>NZ_ANFM02000039.1 GCF_000333895.2 Grimontia indica
TGCTCTTTGTTGTTCCTTTTTGATGGAGGTGACTACACCTGCAAAGGAACGCCGCGATCACAACGCCAGTCAAACTCGCTGAATCCTGCATCTTCAAGTTGTTTGGGTATAGACATCATTGATGGGCAGAAAGTTGCGTAAGCAAGATGTGCTTGGTTAGTTTGTCACCAATTCCAGCGCTTGTTGGGTATAAGGATGGGTAGGTGCAAGGCGCTGCATTTCATTTGCCCATTGGGTCGCTGTGCTTGTTTCTTCCATATCAATAGCGGCTTTTACCGCTTCAATGTGTATCCAAGCACGTGGCCCGAAAGGGTAGTAACCGAGTTCTTCAGACGCCATCATGGTTTTCAGCATTTCAAAACCACGATCTCGTTGTTCGAAAGATTCAGGCAGACTAATGAAGGTGATGGCAGCAAGCGACTGTATGTAAAGCCCTTCATTGAGCCCGTAATAGGGTTTATCAAACGACTCATCTGATAATTGGTTTAGAGATTTATTGAGTGAGTCGACACCAATTTCTGAATACTTCTGGCGGTTCCAAGGTAGCCACGCATCACGTCCTTTCATCGACATAGTACTGCCGTAATAGGCGGTCAACAGGGCATCTTCGGGATACTGAATAAGCAGGTTTTCGACGGCGCTCAGTACGTGATCCCCTGCGCTACGGTCTCCCGTGCTGGCATCTACAAAGGCGTCTTGAAGCGTCTTTTGCATCGGGCCGGCGTTAACTTGCTTAAACCACAACACGGAAACGACAACGAATCCGACAATAGCTAACAGCGCTATGCGACTCAGCCAATTGTCCTTGATGTACATTGTCCTTCTCCTTGAGTGTTTCCTTGTCTTTTCACGATGCCAAGCTACATCAGGTTAGAGAAAAGAAAAGTGCGATGAGACCAAATGCATTTTTCGCCGATAAACCGCATTTGGATGATTTGAACCGAAAACGAGGTGATAGACACCCAAACACTCTGAAGATGCTGAATGCGAGCGTCTTCAGAGTGTTTGGGTATCGGTTACATTTGCTTGAACAAAGCGTGCGCATTTCGGCTCACGGGAAGTTGGCTCTGATTGGAAGCCACTTCAACCACCATCTTGCCGGTCATGTCCTTAAATACACGATTTATCGCGGACACTTTCACGATGACAGAGCGGTGAATTTGCCAGAAGGTTTCTTCACACAGCATCTGAGAAAGGTTGCGGAGCGGGGTGCGGATGATGTATTCAGCGTCGTTGGTCACGACGGTGACGTATTTGTCTTCTGCCCGAAAGTACTCGACATCATCAACATGAATAAGGTGGATATCTTCACCTTTTGCCGCTTTTAACCAAGTGAGTGGTTGTTCTGCTTTCTCCTTTGTTTGAGAAAGTATTTGGGTCAGCTCGTCAGCATTTAGAGTGGGTTTGGTGCGCGTTTTTAAGCGAGAGCATGTTTTGGTTAGGCGTTTCTCATCGATGGGCTTGATAAGGTAATCAATGGCACCTTGCTCAAAGGCCTCGATGGCATAGTGATCATATGCCGTGACGAAAACGATGCGAGGTGGCTTTTTCATATCGCTAATAAGGTTCGCCACTTCCAGTCCATCCAGCCCCGGCATCCTGATATCAAGAAATACCACGTCGGGTTGAAGTTTCTTGATGAGATCTAGTGCCTCAATACCGTCTTTCGCGCTAGCTACAACGTCAATCTCAGAAGATACCGCCCCGAGAAGCCGACTTAAGTGATGACGGAGAATCGGCTCGTCGTCCGCAATTATTGCTCGCATTGAAATGAAATCCTTGTCGTGAATCCCCCTCCATGATGGGGAATGAGTTTCAGTCTGCCTTTTTCACCATAGAGGGTTGAAAGGCGTTCCTTCACGTTCTTCATGCTTACACCATTGCCTTTAGATCCATCATTAAAGCCAATGCCGTTATCGGAAATTTCCACGGTAAGCATGTCGTCTTCTTTCAAGAAATTGATTTGGATGTATCCCCCTTTCACTGAAGGCTCTATGCCATGCACCACGGCGTTCTCGACAGCCGGTTGAATCAGGAATGGAGGGATGCGGAGTTGTTTGGAGATCGAGGGGTCGACTTTAATTTCAAACCCCATGCGATCACATAAGCGGATCTGTTGAATAGAGAGGTAGCTATCCAACAACTTAAGTTCGTCATTCAGGGAGACAGTGTCTTTGCGCTGCTGTTTCAAACTTGCCCTGAGTAAGTCCGTGATTTTCTCGAGCAGTAATTTTGCTTTGGGCGCATCAATGTCAATTAACACCTGGATGTTAGCCAGCGTATTAAAAAGAAAATGCGGTTCCATCTGCCCCTGGAGGCTTTTCAGTTGGCTGTTTATCAGGGCTTTTTCTTGCTCGGCTTGCCGGAGTTGCGAATCTTTGAGGTCATTTTCTGCTTCTCTTGCTCTGTCACGCATGATGAAAAAGCAGGCTGTAAAGATCGCGACAGAAACCGTGAATATTAGCGTGGGAAGAAGTACTTCTGTCCGCCAGAAACCACGGTACTGATAAATCCACAACTGCATATTCATGGTGCCAATGATCGAGCCTACGCTAACGGCAATAGCCGTTCGCTTAGGGTTAGACCATTTGGGGAAGTTTCTCGCCAGAAATACGTGCAGAAAATTGAGAGTGACACCGTAGCCGAGCGAAATGGCTAGGTGGTAGTAAAAAGCCCCGCCGAAAAGAAATCCTGTAATGTATGCAATTACAGAACAAATTCCGATGACGACGAGAACGCGCGTGCGCTCTAGGTATGCGATTGTAGGGTTCATTGTGCTCTATCTTTTCTAACAAATGCGATGTTAGTTATTATTGTTTTACCGTGAAATACCTATCTGTCCTTATATTGGTGAAGATGCTCGAGAATTTTGATTCTCGAATCATTGTTCTGGGTAGAGATGTTCTAGTTGTTGGGCTAAAAAAGAGGCGCAGCATAATTCATGCGCGCCTTTCGATAAGGTATTTCGGATGCACAGTAGCTTTTCCGTAAAATAATTAAGGAAAAACAACCAACCCGCTCACACTAACCCATTTTGTGAAGACTGTTAGGCCAATGCGATGAAAGCACCGATATGAAGATGATCGGTGTTATTTGGGAGTGAAGGGAAGGTGAACGGTGAGGGCTAGCTGGCGCTCGAAGAACCTGATTCCGGATGAATGGCAATAATGTCCGAGCGGGTGCCGTTTCCACCTTGCCTCTCCGCATCTATTCTCATCATTTCGCTGGTATTGAACATGTGCTGTGGGTTTATACGCTCACCGCTGGCTTCGAGAGATGACAAGCCGATGCTAAGGGTGACAGCACCTGTTTTGGACAGGACGAAAGGCAGATTTTTAACCTTCAGTTGATCATGTAGCTTTTGACAGACTATGTGCGAGTTTTCTCGAGTCGTATGAGGAAGAATGATGGCGAATTTTTCGTCCACCAAATGGGCAAGCACGTCGGATGAACGCTGGCAGGTTTCGGAGATCACTTTGCTGATGTCTGTCAGTACATTATTCGCGGCTTCTTCTCCTTGGGCTGATTTGTATTCCTCAAATTTATCGACGGAAATCATCAGCAAGCTGAGAGGGGTTTTGTAGCGACTGGCTCTGCGAAGCTCTTTGTCGAGCATGTCGTTGAAGTGGCGGAAATTGCTCAATCCTGTCAGTTCATCAATCGGATTCACTTCTTCCAGTTGGTGCGTGACATCGTCCAACGCCTCCTGATTCAAATCCAGTGCGTGTGTCAGCTCTACATTCTCATCACTGATCTGGTGAATGGTTTCACTTTGTCTTTTGGTCAGTAACGAGAAGGCAAGCACCAGTGAGGCTAAACCGAAGATAATCACCAAAGTGGTCAAGGCTTCGGTTTTGTATTCCTGCCAGATCGGCGGTTGATAGTTAATGAAGCGGGTGCCCTCGGGTAGGTCATCGCGAGATACCTTGTGCTTCTCCATGGATTCAAGGTCAAAAAACAGTGAGGCAGGCGCTGACATGGCGGGAGGCAGGGGCGTTGCAACATCCCTTGAAAGCACTTCGAGCGCCAGCTGAGCTGCGGCTTTACCCTGGCTGTAGCCTGTGACTATCTGACCACCTATCGCGCCGTGACCGATATGGGAATGCCAATAGGTATAGACAGGGAACGGAGCGACAGACGAAAGGAGTCTTGCCGTTTCCGCTGGGCTGTATTCGGAGCCATCGGATTTAGGCAGGGTATTACTCAAAAGGAAAATCAGTGAGTGTGCTGGGAACTGGCTTAACTCGGCATCCAACGCTTCTATAGACTTATCGACGATAATTTCAGTATCAAGGATATCGACGTAGGCTGGAAGCACGCTTTCCCTCACGATGTCGACAACACGTTTGTTATGGCCTTCTTTTGTGGTTCCCACAAACACAATAGAACGGGCGTCAGTGTGCTGGGACAAGGCGAGGTCCACGGCATTTTTATAATCACTGTACTCGGAAATGCCGGTTGTATTGATAGCCGTACTTAACCCGTCGATCGGGTAATCTTTCAGAGCGGTATAGAGGATGGGTTGTTTAGGGAACAGCTCCTTTTGATGGAGAAGCGCAAAATCTAATGCGGCATTGTCAGAAGTGATGACCAAGTCGGTGGCATCGGCAACTTGTTTGATTGCCAGCAGCTCGGCGACTTTTTCACTGACGGTTTCCCCTTGATATCTCAGTGTGTCGAGATAGACCACGGAAAGATCGATCTCTGTCCCCGTTGCATCGAAAGTGTCGCGAATGCCACTTTCGATTTCGTCACTCCAACCATAACCGCGGTGAAAGGCGTTGATATACAGCACCTGCTTAGCACCAGCGTCTGCGGAGGCATTGGAAGAAGCAACGGCAACCAACAAAGTGGAGAGAAAAGCCCCCAAAACCACACCAAGCACGGGCAGGGTATTCAAGCGGAAGAATGTCGAGATGATCTTTGTATCCATAGCGCTCTCAAAAGTGTTCAAGACTGTCAATGGTTGTATTTAATTTGAGACAGAGTAATCCACTAAGTGTAGTTACTAATTCTCTGAATTTGGGGCCTTGCAGGCCGAATGTGGGAGCTTGGGACTTGGCGCAAACTTTTGTTGTTAAACCGGGCTGTGAATGACAGAAATGTGACTTGTTTCGCTGTTTGCTTGAAGTACTGGAGCGAACTCTGTACCCTTGCGGCGTTTTCCATTCTCAGTTCAGGATTATTGCCTTGCTTAGTACAGCTAATATCACCCAGCAATTCGGCGCCAAGCCACTTTTCGAAAACATTTCCGTAAAGTTCGGTGAAGGTAACCGTTACGGCCTTATCGGGGCGAACGGCTGTGGTAAATCAACGTTCATGAAGATCCTGAGCCGTGAATTGGAACCAACCAGCGGTAATGTAAGCGTTGATCCTAATGAGCGTGTTGCCAAGCTGAACCAGGATCAGTTTGCCTACGAGAACTTCACAGTTATCGACACGGTTATCATGGGCCATAAAGAGCTGTGGGCTGTGAAACAAGAACGTGACCGTATCTATTCTCTGCCAGAAATGAGCGAAGAAGACGGCATGCGTGTGGCTGATCTGGAAGTGGAATTCGCTGAGATGGACGGCTACATGGCAGAGTCCAAAGCGGGTGAATTGCTGCTGGCGGTAGGTATTCCTGTTGAGCAACATTACGGCCTAATGAGTGCGGTAGCACCGGGCTGGAAACTGCGTGTGCTTCTGGCGCAGGTACTGTTTGCAGACCCAGACATCATGCTGCTTGACGAACCAACGAACAACCTGGACATCGACACCATTCGTTGGCTGGAAGACACGCTGAACGAGCGTAACTGCACCATGATCATCATCTCGCACGACCGTCACTTCCTGAACTCAGTGTGTACTCACATGGCTGACCTGGACTACGGTGAATTGCGCGTTTATCCAGGTAACTACGACGAATATATGACAGCAGCGACACAAGCGCGTGAGCGTCTGCTGGCAGACAATGCGAAGAAGAAAGCACAGATTGCTGAGCTGCAAACCTTCGTTGCGCGTTTCTCTGCAAACGCCTCTAAAGCAAAACAAGCGACTTCACGTGCGAAGCAAATCGACAAGATCCAACTGAGTGAAGTGAAGGCATCAAGCCGTCAGAACCCATTCATTCGTTTCGAGCAGTCAAAAGAGCTGTTCCGTAACGCACTGGAAGTCGAAAACCTGAGCCAAGGTTTTGAAGCTGATTTGTTCGCGAACTTCGGCGGCATTTTTGAAGTGGGCGAGCGCGTTGCGATCATTGGTGAGAACGGCGTGGGTAAAACCACTCTTCTGAATACGCTGGCAGGTGTGCTAGAGCCACGTACCGGTGAATACAAGTGGTCTGAGAATTCAAACATCGGTTACTACGCGCAGGATCATGCTCATGACTTTGAGCAAGACATGAACCTGATGGAGTGGATGAGCCAGTGGCAGCAAGAAGGTGATGACGAGCAAACCGTTCGTGGCTTCCTTGGCCGTATGCTGTTCTCTCAAGATGACATCAAGAAGTCTGTCAAAGTGCTGTCTGGTGGTGAGCAAGGCCGTATGCTGCTTGGCAAGATCATGATGCACAAGCCAAACATGCTGCTGATGGATGAACCGACCAACCACATGGACATGGAATCTATCGAATCGCTGAACACAGCTTTGGAACAATTCAAAGGTACATTGTTCTTCGTATCGCATGACCGTGTATTCGTTGACTCACTGGCAACCCGCATTATCGAAATCCGTGATGGCAAGATCACTGACTTCAAAGGCACTTACGCTGAGTTCCTGAAATCACGTGGTATTGAAGGTTAATTTCGCCTTCAACCACGCAAACAAAAACACCCGCCTCGGCGGGTGTTTTTGTTTCTGTTGATAGTTCGTTAAAGCTTTTTAACCAGCGCTTCAAACGCTTCGATACGTTTCTCAGCAATCTGGATGCTTTGCTGCCAGAACTCTGGCTTCGTTAAATCTACACCCAGGTGGGCTTTTGCCACGTCTTCTGCGCTCATTCTGCCCGTGTCTCTTAGCAAGGCTTTGTAATCACCGTAGAAAGCAGCACCTTTCTCTGAGCGTCTTGCGTACACACCGGTACTGAACAGATAACCGAACAGATACGGATAGTTGTAGAAACTGATTTCTGCGATGCTGAAATGCAGCTTAGTCGCCCAGAACAGATCGTTAGGCTGAGACATAGCGTCGCCGTACCATTCAGTCCAGGTATCAGCCATCAGCGAGCGAAGCTGTGCTGGTGAGCATTCGCCTTGTTGTCGTTGCTCATAGAAGGCTTTTTCAAACCCATAGCGCACCGGAATATTGAGCATGAGCGCAACGGCGGTTTGGGCTTCTTCCCACAGCATCAACAGCTTGTCGTGGTCGCTTTCTGCCTGTTCGAGCAATGCATCACGCACCACGTTTTCTGCAAAAATGGAGGCGGTTTCTGCCAGTGTCATTGGGTATTCGGTTTCGACAAATGGCATGTCGCGCATCACCCAGTTGTGGAATGCGTGCCCCAGTTCATGCGCAAGCGTCAATACATCAGACATGCTGCCGCCAAAACTCATAAACACCAGTGGGGTGCGGGTTTTGGCAATCTTAGTGCAGTAGGCACCCATGCTCTTGTTAGATTGAGGTGCTGCATCAATCAGGTTTTGTTTAACCATCATGTCAACAAATTCCGCCATTTCAGGGTCGACACTGTCGAATGCTTTGCGGATGATCGCAATCGCGTCATCGAAAGAGTAGTTAGCTGGCTTGGATGCACCGAATGATGGCATTGCTGCCATTTCATCCCAAGGTTTGAGCTGCTCTGTACCGAACACTTTTGCCATCGCTTTTGCTGCGCGACGGGAAAGGTCCTGGCTGGCTTTGGTGACATCCAGCATGGCGTCTAGTGTAGGTTGCTCTATACGGGCTTCTTCAAGCGCAGGGGCGAGGAAATGCAGTGGCTTGGTGTGGCTGCGTTTCTCGTACTCAGTGAGTCGATTGCCTGCGAGGGCATTCAGGATAGCCGCAAAGGTCACTTCCTGTTTTCCCATCGCTTCGCGAATGGCATGCCAGGCTGGCTCGCGTCGATATGTATCTCCGCCGTAAAGCAGGCTTGCTGCCTGTGACAACCCCATCTCTTCTTCGCTGCCATCTGGGAATTTCAGGCTGACTTTCAGTGTGCCTGTGATGTCGTCGTAGAGGCGACCCCAAGCGTTTTTCCCGTCGACCTGCATGGCTGAAAGCAATTGCTCTTCGGGAACGGAAAGACGGAAAGCTTGCTGCGCGCGCAGTCGGGAAAGACGAAACGCATGGCGCTGATAGCTACCTGTGGCATCGGAGCCCGCCAATACATCCTCAAAGAACGCATCGTCGCAGGAGGATAGCTTGTCTTCAAATGGGCTGAACGCTTGATTGAGGCTGGAATCCATCACATCGGTTTTCACCACGACAGCCTTGGCTTCTGCATTAGTGGCATCCACGGTTGAGAGACATCCCGAATAGCTTGAGACAGATTGAAGCAGGGTAGAGGCTTCATCCAACAAAGTCAGCGCACGCTGACAGTTTTCAATGGTATCCGGTGAGAGGTTCTTCAGTGCTGCAATGTTATCGCTGCAGCGCGCGAGATCGTTTTGTATCGCAGTGTCTTGAAGGCTTTGGTAGACGAACGAAAAGTCCCAACTTGGTGCTGACATGCCTTTCTCCTTTTCATTTTGGCGCGATCACTCTATCGCAATATTCTATGTCATGAACAGGAGAGGGCAGGGATCAGGTTGCATTCCATTGCATGGGGGAAGAAAAACGCGCGTGGTATCACTTACTCAGAGGTTTGTGCTTGCTCTTGATTCTCGGTTGACTCGGCTTGCACTTCCTCTGCCGCCAGCTTTTCACGCTCTGCTTTGGAAATGTAGCGCGGCTTATTACTTTTGTTCAGCTTGGCTTTTTGTTTCTTATCTTTCTTTTTCAGCGTTTGGATGATTTTCTTTTTACGGTTCATGACGGCATCTCAGAGATCGAAGGTGGAGGATTGTATAAGAAAGCATGAGGGCTTGCACTTGACTTGAAGGCTGTGAGGGAAATTTCCTGGTTAAAATATAAGCAAACGAACAGGTCGGGATTTCCTTTTGTTAATATTTGTCGTGTGAATAAGTGAAATTCACTCCGTTAATGAAAACAGACGGATACGTTCAGTCATTAACGATGAATTAACCGCGCTGACATTGCCCTTACAAACGTCTGTAAATCAGTTGTTGCCAGACAAGTGGAGGTGTTCATTTTCGCCTCTTTTCTTCGTAAAAATACACTGTATACTTCGCCGACTTTTTAAACTCGCAGTGTGTAAAACGATGAAAAAATTTGCAATCAAAGCTGTTGCGGCAGCAGTTCTGACAGTGTCTCTGACAGGTTGTATCGGTCAAATGGCAACGTCAGGTGCAGTGATGAAACTGAACCTGTCTGCAGTAGACAACCGCTATGCTCGTGCAGGTCTGTACGTACTGATGAGCCCAGTTTACGGCGTAGCGGCAGCAGCTGACCTGTTCATCTTCAACTCAATCGAGTTCTGGACAGGCACCAACCCAATCTCTGGCAAATCACCAGCGGTTGCTGATACGCCAATGAGCGCTGTTATCAAGATCAACCAGAAGCTGGACAAAGATCTGACCACCGCACCAATCAAGATTTCTGCTGCTGACGTTAAGCAAATCAACGACAAGTCTCTGGAAATGTCTGTTGCATACGCTGATGGCTCGACGCAAGTTCTGCGTGGCGAGAAAGAAGGCGAGATGGTGAACTTCTTCTTGAACGACGAATTCATCACTACAGTTTCTGTAGAAGAGCTTAACGAATACGCTGCGAACCGCGTATAATCGCAAGCTTATCGTTACCCATGCTGCTAACACAGTATGGGTGTAACGGGCCCCGCATCGTCGGGGCTCCGTTATTTGTGGGGCAGGAAGCCAAAACTATCGCAACCTGCTTGAGACATTATGCTGAAACTCCTCACCACATTACCGCCGCTCGTCACTTTATCCGTTGCCATTCTGTTTGAGATTGTTGCAACCTCGATGATGCCGAAAACCCAGTCTTTCACTCAACCCATTACAACGACTACCGTGCTGCTTTGCTACACGATTTCATTCTATATGTTGTCGATTACTGTAAAGACAATGCCGCTGGGCGTGGCCTACGCTATCTGGAGTGCAGCGGGCATTCTCTTGGTTTCGCTGGTGGCGTGGATGTTTTATGGGCAGCAACTGGATTTGGCTGCAATATTGGGAATGTCACTCATCGTTGCAGGTGTGGTTATCATCAACCTGTTTTCGACCGTGATGCACTGATCAACGTCGAGAAACCAAATGTGAGCGTTTTCGGCTGTAGGCACAGCTAACCTTTGGCCTTGAGCGCCAGATTGCGGGCTATATCCAACAGTTGTCCGAAATCATAATCGCCTTCAGGCTCAGCCCACGACACCCCGATGCAGTAATCCAGCGTGTAGGGGAGAGCGTTCTCTACAGAATATCGATCTACACGTTCTTTGAACCTGTGCAGGATGTCCTGAGTGTTGGCGATAGGGGTGTTGCTCATCAGCACTGCAAACTTGTCGCTTTCCAGCCTTGCCAAGACGTCTGAATCGCGAAAGCCAAATCTCAGCAACTCGGCAAAAAATACCAACGCCCGGTCACCTTCTACATTGCCCTGAAGCAGGTTAATTGTTTTCAAACCACGTAAATCGAAAAACACGAGTGACGCTGGCGCATTCAGGCGTTCGCACATGTTGAGGCTGTTTTGGCATAGGACTTCAAAACCGTGCTCATTGAGCAGGCCAGTCAGTTGGTCCTGCGTGGTTAGTTGCATCGCGGCCAATTCATTCTCAACCAGATCGACGATATCTTTCATACAGCGTAAATCGTCGTCGTCAAATCCTCTTGGCTCGTCATCAGCAATGCTCAAAGTGCCAAGTAATGAGCCACTCACATGTCGAATAGGGTAGCCTGCGTAGAAGCGGATTTTTGGGTCGCCAAGCACCAGTGGATTATCTGAAAACCGCGAGTCTGCATGGGTATCGTTAATCACCATGGGATCGTTATCCAGAATGGTGTGAGCACAGAATGTGATATCCCGAGGGTATTCTCTTGCAAGGCCAATCCCCGATTTTACCCATTGGCGATTGGTGTCAATAAAGCTGATGGCGGCGATTTTTGTACCGAACATCTGTTTGGCGAGTCGGGTAAGTCTGTCAAAGCGCTCTTCATTACCGGTATCAAGAATATTGAGGTGATGCAGCACCTGCAGGCGGTACATTTCATCGACTGGCAATTCTGGCTTTTTCATAGTGAACCCGATGTTTGAGTGTTTTCATTAATATAGCAGTAGTTTGTTGATGGCAGAGGGGAGGCTTGATACAAAGAAGTAGGGGCGCCCAAGCGCCCCTGCTAAGGTCAACAGTCCCCAATGTTATGTGCGCGCCAGTTCCAAATCGACTTGTTCGCCGTTTTCTGTTTGCTGACGCGGTTGAGGTTGGGATTGCCCAGTAAAGGTTCCGACCAGCTTATCCAGCTCGTTGGCGAGTTGTTCAATCGCCGACGCTGAGACGTTTGATTTCTTCGCAGCATTGGCGGTGTGTTCTGCCAGCTCAACAATGGCGATGATGTTTCTGTCTACGCTTTCCGTGACCACAGTTTGTTCTTCGGAAGCCGTGGCGATTTGTAGGTTCTGACCAGCAATATCCTCGATTTGCGAAACCATGGCAGCCATGACTGATGCACCCTCACGTGCTTGTTCAACGCTGATTGATGCCATTTCACTGCTCTCATTCATCAAATCCACGCTATGACGAATGCCGCCCTGGAGTTGCTCAATGATTTTGGTGATTTCGTCCGTGGATTGATGGGTTTTCATCGCCAGCTCACGAACTTGGTCAGCGACGACAGCAAAGCCTCGACCCTGATCGCCGGCGCGTGCCGCTTCGATAGCAGCGTTCAATGCCAGAAGATTGGTTTGTTCCGTGATAGAGCGGATAACATCAATCACAGAGCCAATTTCTTCGCTGTCGGCATTAAGCCTTTGCATGTTGTCACTGGCACTTCGCATACTCTCTGAAAGCTGATTGGCTTTGGCAGAGGTTTCGCTGTTCACCGCCCGTCCTGTTTGTGCTGAATCCTGAAGTTCTTTTGCTACGTTTGCCGCTGTCGATACGCTTTCCGCAATCTCTCGGCTGGTAGCCGTCATTTCTGTCATGGCTGTCGACACTGAATCCGATTCTGAACGTTGCTTTTCTGCATTGATGGCGGTATCACTCGCCATGGTCAGGCTGCGTCTTGCGTTTCTTGAAAGTTCTGAAGAGATACCTGCAATCTTCTCCATCGTGTGCTGGAGATTACCGATAAATTGATTGAAGTAAGATGCCATTTCAGACAACTCATCTTTACCACTAAGGTTCATTCGAACCCGCAGCGAGCTTTCGCCTTCGGCGATCTTTTTCATCAAGGCATTCGCAACGGAAACTTTGTTTGTTACCAAACGGGTAATCAGCCCAAGTGTCAGACAGACAACAATCGCCAACGCGCCGCCGATCAGCGTCAGTCGCTTGGTAACACTTTTCTCACGGATATCGATGGCTGTAACCAAGTCTTCACTGAGCGCTTTCATTTGTCTCTCAGCTTCTTGAACCGAGGCACGCAAACTTCCATGCAAACCACTCTGCGGTGTTAAGCCTACGTCTTCCATGCCAGCTGCCAATGCATTGAAGGTTTTGTGATATTCGCGCAGTGCGGTTTCCATAATAAGACGGTTACTGGCGGGCATATCACTCGTCGCGATGGCAGGAGATAGTTCATCCATCAGGGCGTTGAATTTATCGACATACTGGGTATCAGAGCGCAGTAGAAAGTCTTTTTCATGACGTCGTAGCATCAGAAGCTTGTTGTACAGCATGTCATTCTCGACTTTCTGTATCTCCCTTTCCACGCGATGTGAGGCCTCACGAGCCGTCCCTTTCAACCCAGAGTCGAAAGAGGCACCAATCTCCATACGCTGGTCAACCAAGGCTTCAAAGTCTCTGTGGTATTTCTCCAGTTTGTACAGCATGGCATCAATGGCTTCATGGCCTTCCATATCGAGAGCGTTGAGTTTCGCTTTCGCAGTGAGCAACTTCTGGGTCAACGCGCCGTATTCGTTTTCAAACCTGTCTTTATACTTGGCTTCTTTGCGGGCCATGAAGTCTTTCTCATGGCGTCGAAGCATTAATACGGAGGTTTGGCTTTTCAGAATTTCTACGGATGCGCCATCCAATGTCTCCAGCTCACTGAATGATCGCTGGAAGGAAATGGCGAATACGGCAACAGAAAAGAGTATGAGTAAAACGACACTCGAGAGTTGTGCTTTGATAGTTTGTGGTAGTGCCAATCGCATGATTTCTCCTGTCTTTTTTCTCGCGCCAGCTCGATATGGGTGAAATGGCCTATACAAGATGTCTTAAATATAGGACAGCTCTGGCTAACTTCACGGAAAATGTTGCAAAAATATTACACATCACATTTTCGCTGCGATTCTATTCACGACTATCGGGTGGTGAATGAGGAAAAATTCGGGGTGAGATGAAGTTTCGTGTATGACGTATGTGCCTTAAATATCGAAATTTTTGTTGGAGTTTTTCGAATCTGTCATCTGGCTTAATGTGGGATGCAGTTCTATCTTTAGGTTGAGTGACGTGTGAAAAGAAATGACGGAGAGGTCATCATGAAAAAAACAATGATTGCGTTAAGTCTGTTTGCTGTTTCATCTGCTGCGAGCGCAGGGATGATGAACGATGATGTCAGTATGAGAGTGGTCGCTGCGGGACAAGGTGCATGGGTGAAAGTGCTGCAAAACGGCGAACCTGTTGAAGGGGCGACGGTGACATTGAAAGGCGCTTCGGGTGAGTATGTAACGCCTGAAAACGGCCTCGTCTTTGTTATTTCTGATGAGCCATATAGCCGCAGCGTTGTCTTTACCGCCAAACTTTCAAAGGGCGAAGAAGTGCAGAAGCGTGTGTTGCTCCCACGTGATCACGATTAATAATACGGGTCAGACAGAAAACAAAAATCCTGCTTAATAGCAGGATTTTTTTATGCCTATAAAGCAGCGAGCAAAGGTCAACAAAGCTTAGTAAAACTCTTTATTGGCAACGAAGCACTGCTCATAACCATCATTCCAGCCGTTGGCATAACGTGGCTCTTTGAACATACGCTCTGGGTCCTGGCGGTAGCCGTCTTTGTTGGTTCGTGCCGCTGTGACTTTGCTGTGGCACCCGTCGTCATAGCCTTCCATGTATGGCGTGCTAAAGCCGAGATCAGCAAGCTGTTCATGACGTGATGTTGAGCAGCCGATTAAACTTGTTGCAGCGACGATGAGCAATGTGGCCTTGAGAGCCATCATGATTTTCTTGTGAGTTTGCATGTCATACTTCCTCTTACTGACATGAGGTACCCAAGCAGATTACCTTCGCGTGGCATTCTCAATCTGTCTCATAAGTAACTATCTGCACATGAGGTGGCAAAAAGGTCAGTGAAGTCTTGTTTTTAATACCGAAAACTGGACGCAAAGAAGGTCGAGGTTGGAGCAAAAAGCGGATAGAAGCGGTCTATACCGGGTGATAGTCGAATCCCGCTATCGTGTAACAAGGAGTATTTCTACCATGGTGAAAAAGCCGTTACTCAATGTCTTTCTTATTCTAATGTTTGTGATTTCCCCAGACGTTGCAACGGCAGAGAAAATTGAAGTTGGTGCGTCAAACATCGCTGACGCTTCGATAAAAGTGTCGGGTAGTCTCGGCGCTGAAAGTCGAGTGGTGTTTATTCATGGTTCACCAGGAAGTAAAGAAGCGTATGACGACTACTTGTCACACCCTGCATTGCAGCATCTGGAACTTGTTTCGGTTGATCGCCCCGGTTTTGGTGAGTCTGGTCGTCCGGTAGAAACTTCCATTGAGAAACAAGCTGAATCGCTGATGGGATTGCTAAAGGACGGGAAAGAAAACTGGGTGGTGGGCCATTCGTTAGGCGGGCCTATAGCGTTGCAACTGGCCTTGTTATCACCAGACAGTGTGAATGGCTTGTTGTTGATCGCATCGGCGTTTGATCCGCAATTGGAATCCCCTAAATGGTATAATCACTTAACAAACACCCTGGTGGCGAACTGGATACTGCCGGACGATTTGCTCAAGTCGAACCGTGAAATGATGGTGTTGGACAAAGAGTTGGAAAAGTTAGCAGCGAAAGACTGGTCGCCACTTAAGATGCCGGTTGTTTTGGTGCATGGGGCAGAAGATGATTTGGCAGATCCCGGCAATTCGCTATTTGCAAAGACAAAGCTGCCAGAGGCTGAATTAAAAATGATGCCAGATGAAGGACACTTCATTTTGTGGGAAAATGTGCCGCTGTTGGTGGACCAGATAAACAGCCTAGTCAGTAAATAAATGTAAAGGCCCCTTGATATTTTGCCGCCCAAGCCGCATGTTATGGGGAAGTGATACGAAGCCAACACGATTTTAATCCACGGGAAATTACTATGAGACAAATCCTGACCGGTGTGGTTACCCTTATTCTTGGCTTCTTTACTTTGGTGTTTGCAGCAGTATTTGGCCTCCTGATCTCAGTGAGCGCATTAATTGCAAAACCATTCGTCATGAAGAAACTGCGCAAAGCGCAAGAGCAACAAGCTGCTCAGTTTGAGCAAGCATATAGCGAAACACGTGAAACGCCGTTCGGTCCTAAACAACGCCACCAAGGCCAGACGATTGATGGTGATTACCAAGACATCACCAATAACCGATAGACACCAATGAACACTAAAACGCCGCCCAATGGGCGGCGTTTTTTTGATGTCTAGTTAGGGTCAGCAGCCCCTAAGGCGATGGATTGACGGAAAACGGAAAGTACTCCCATTCATATTCATCGTAGAGCCTTTTTATCTCGCCCTTGTTCAGTAACTCCTCAAAACGCTCATCATATATCCGGCGTAATTCCTGACCTTTCTCTGTGTCGGCAAAGCCAGGATAGAGTTTGAGATCCATAATGTTCGCCATTTCAAACTCGTCACGTTTCAAATAGCCCAACGCGAACTCTTCTTCGAGTTCAGCTCGTGCATCTAGCAAGACATCGAGTCGGTCAGAATAAACCATGGAAAGGCCTTGTCTGCGTGATTTCACTTCATGAATATTGAACTTAGTCTCTATGTAATCGTTGTAGTCGTAGCCTTTTACCCAGCCTACAGTGCGGCCTTTTAACGTCGTCTCTCCCTCCCAAGCGGGTATCACAGATGCTTTGTAGACCGCAGAGACCTGTTCGGCATCAAAGTGCCAATAGGGGTACAAAACCTTTTCTTGCTCATCAATGTAAGAGCCCAAAAAGGCGTCCATTTTTTTAGTTTGGACAAGATAGACACTTCGGGAGTAGGTGGTGGTGATGGTTTTAATGCGATAACCAAGCGGTTCAAAAACGCGGCGCATAATTTCGAAATAGAGGCCGCTTCCATCTTTCTCTGTCGCATCTTCCCAAGCTTCACTGACCAGTATGATTTCTTTCTTGCTGTGCTTCTCGGCGAGCGTTGGCAACGAGACACACGCAGAGAGAATGAAGGCAAAAAGGCAAACCACTTTCTTGGCGGATAAACCGATCATCACAGGCTCCTAAAAACAAAGTATCGAGAATGAGACATCCCTTTAAGCTTAACCAAGATGATGATTTTCGCGAGAAATGACGACGTAATTAGTGAGCAACCATTGCGGGTATTGCGTTCGCCAACGAGGTCAGCCGACCCTCATTACTTGTGGATGTTATTGGCGGAGTGAAATGGTGACGCTGACAATAGCGTGGTCAGTGCTGTATGTATCCTGATCGAACTTGGGATTAACCAGATGGGTGTCTTCGCAATGAAAGTCACCGACTTCTGCGATGCTTGCGGGATCACCACTGTTGAATTCACTGGAAAGCAAAATGTAGTCCAGTACGGATCCTTTGGCGTGGAAGTAATGGGTTGGAGGACGCTCTAAGCCTGTCTCTCCGGTACTTTTTACGTACAAGTCCCAGCTGTCGTGAAGTTGGTAGTGTGAGAGAGGCATGTCGGCCATGTCATCCGTGATGGAACGCAAACCGGAAACGTGGAAAGCGCGCAGCACTTCTGAACGCAGGTCATCGTTGAAATCCCCCATGACAATGGCGGGATTGTTGGTGTGAGAGCGGCGTTCGATAATGCTGTTCATCAAGTGACAGGCTTCAGAACCACGCTGTATGGCTGATGCCCACGAGCCTGTCATTTCCTCCTGCATGGATTGAGCGAGCTTTTTCGATTCACCCTCATCTGTCGTTTCCTCCATGATTGGGCGTTTAGACTTCAGGTGAACGACGTAAATATCTGTCTGACCCAGAGATGGCAGCTCCAGGGTTGCAAACAGGGGCAAACGGCTGTATTCGAAATCCTGCTGGATGCCCATACGTTGAGATACTTCTGGGTCTGCTTGAAGGGGAAGGGCACTCAGGATCGGGTAACGGGATGCCAGGCACACAACGGGGCTTTTGTAGATGTAATCTTCAAGCGGTTCTGGCTCGTCAACCACTGAGAAGAAGCGATAGCCAAGTGGCTCTAGCAGCGCTTTGAGCGCAGACGCACTGAATACTTCCTGAAACGCAATGATGTCAGGTTGGTAACTGCCGATATAACGATTCAGCCAAGCACGTTTTTGACGCCATTGCTCTTCGCTGTAAATATTGCTGAATTCGTAAAATGCACCCGGCGGCTCGATAAAGTTGAACAGGTTTATCGTCGCTAGCTTTAGGCCGAAGGCGCTGTGTGCGTATGAGCTTTTGCTATTGGTTGCGAACACGATACCGTCTCAGGAATGATAAATATTCCTCTAGTATAGCGAAGTCTGCTGCGGGGCAGTGGTTGATATGTTGAATAGTAGACACGGGCTGGAATAAAAAAAGCGCTTCATAACGAAGCGCTTTTCAAGCTTTAAAAATAAGGAGTTAGGCGGAAGCCGCTTCAGGCTTTTTTGCTTCCGCGTCGCGATCCTCCGCGTTGCTTGCAGATTGATCGGAAAGTACTTCGACCAAACTCGCTCTCGATAGCTCGCCCTGAATTTCGCCATCCTGATCCAGTACTGGCAATGGAAGCTCATGTTCCAGCGTGTCCGGAATCACTGCTTCAATCAGTGCATCACTCTGGATGCCTGGTACCTCTTCGAGAACTGCATCATCAATGGCATCACCATGACGGGCTGAATCGACAGATTCCAGCTTACCAATGCTCAAAGCGCCTTGATAACCATCATCATTCACGTAATAACCATGCTCTGCTTTCGCTTTACGCATTTCTGCTAGCGCTTCACCAATAGTTTCTGAACTGATGCGAAGGCTTTGCGGCTTCATCACTGTATCTACCGTCAATGCACGTGCACGGTTGACGTCTTTAACGAATGCTTCCACGTAGTCGTCAGCAGGGTTGAGTAGGATATCAACCGGACGTCCTTGTTGAACAAGTTTACCATCACGCAGGATGGCAATGCGGTCGCCCAAGCGAAGTGCTTCATCCAAATCATGGGTGATGAAGATGATGGTCTTGTGGAGCTTTTCCTGTAGGCCAATCAACTGGTCCTGCATTTCACTTCGAATCAGGGGATCCAGTGCCGAGAAAGCTTCATCCATCAGCAGGATTTCAGCATCGGTACAAAGTGCGCGGGCCAGACCCACACGTTGTTGCTGACCACCGGAAAGCTGTGACGGGTACTGTTGCTCGTATCCACCCAGACCAACAGTATCCAGCCAATCAGTGGCTTTCTTTTCGCGCTCGGATTTATCGACGCCTTGCACCTGCAGGCCGTAAGCGACGTTTTGCAGCACTGTGCGGTGCGGCATCAGACCAAAGCGCTGGAAAACCATCGACATTTTATGGCGGCGGAAATTCTGAAGGCCTTTTTCATCAAGCTTCATGACGTCTTCGCCTTCAACGATGATCTGGCCTTCAGTTGGTTCAATCAAACGATTGAAGTGTCGGATCATGGTGGACTTACCTGAGCCGGAAAGCCCCATAATCACGAAGATTTCGCCGCGCGCGATATCAAGGTTGATGTCCTGAAGGCCCACCGTATGGCCGGTTTCTGCCAGAATATCATCTTTGGATTTACCGGCTTTTACGTCCGGCAACACCTTTTGAGGATTGTTGCCAAAGATCTTGTAGAGGCCTTTAATCTGGATCAGCGGTGTGCTGTTTTCAGTGTTACTCATTGTGGCCTCCGCTCAGGTGCTGCTGTGAACGTTTTGCGTAGCTTTGGGATACGCGGTCGAAGATGATTGCCAGTGCGACAATCGCGAGGCCGTTGATGAGACCCAAGGTGAAGTATTGGTTAGTGATTGACTTCAGTACAGGTTGGCCCAAGCCCTTAACGCCGATCATCGAAGCGATAACCACCATTGCTAGTGCCATCATGATGGTCTGGTTGATACCTGCCATGATGGTTGGCATCGCAAGCGGTAACTGAACACCGAACAGGCGCTGCATTGGGCTTGCACCGTATGCTGTGGCGGCCTCAAGCACTTCTTTATCCACGAGCCGGATACCAAGGTTAGTCAAACGGATAACAGGTGGGATAGCGTAGATAACTACCGCAATCACGCCTGGGATTTTACCGATACCCAGCAGCATGACCACAGGTATCAGATATACAAAAGCGGGCATGGTCTGCATCACGTCGAGCAGCGGTGTGACCATTGACTGCACGCGGTTTGAGCGTGCCATTGCGATGCCAATAGGAATGCCAAGGAAGATGGCGAGCATGGTACACACCAATATGATGCTCATGGTGCGCATGGTGTTTTCCCACATACCGAAGTATCCGATAGCGAGGAAAGAAAAAATAACGGCTACAGAGAGTTTCCATGAACGGCTGGCCATGTAAGAAACACCCGCGAGAATGGCGATCATCAGCCACCAAGGGGTGCCGAGAAGCAGCTTTTCAAACCAGATGAGAAATTGGAGCAGCGGGTCGAAGAAAGATTCGATGGTTTCACCGTAGTTTCGCGAAAACTCGCGATAGGCGCCATCAAGTGTTTTACGAATCGTCAGAAGATCGGAGCGTGACATCTCCGGAAATTCTGTCAGCCAAGAATTGTCTGCCATAACAGTACAGCGTCCTCTGCGTCTTTAGAATATTAGAAACTATATACCCATCGTCAGTGGGTAAATGCGGACGTACGTAGAGAGCCAAAAGATACGTCGCGTTTTGAGATTTGCTTGTCGCAAAAAATTGCGGGCTGAAAAGCCAGCCCGCAAAGCGTTTATAGCGATTACAGTGACGATTTGATTTTCTTCGCCACTTCAGGTGTTACCCATGCGCCCCAAATGTCTTCGTGGTTTTCCAGGAAGTGCATTGCAGCGATTTCACCGTCAGCCTGATTGTCTTCCATCCAAGCAAGCAGGCTATTCAACTGAGCATTCGTGAATGAGCGGTTAGACAGGTAGCTAACTGCTTCAGGAGAATTCTGTGCAAAGCTCTCGGTGATCACGGTGTCCACTGCTGATGGCGGGTACATGGTCACTTTCGGATCCAGACAGTCTGCATTCGTGGTACAGGTTTTGAAGTGCTCTTCATCAATGCCTGAACCGAAGTCAACTTTCACCATTTCGTACTTACCAAGAACCGCTGTTGGCGCCCAGTAGTAACCAAACCAACCTTCACCACGCTCGTACGCTTTCGCGATTGAGCCAGACAGACCTGCACCTGAACCTGGATCGATCAGTTCGAAGCCCTTGTCACCCAAGCCCATGGCATTGAACAGGTGGCCTGAGGAAATCTGACAGTTCCAGCCTGCAGGACAACCGAAAAATGCTGACTTTGATGGATCTTCAGGGTGTTTGAACAGTTCGCGGTTTGCGATAACACCTTCAATGGTGGCCAGACTCGGATCTTTTTCTACCAGATACTTAGGTATCCAAAAACCTTCTTCACCACCGTCAGACAATACGGCACCCGCAAAGCGGAGTCGGCCTTCCTCAACACCGCGGTCCAACGCGGCTTTCAGGGAGTTACTCCAAAATTCAGGTGCGATATCCGGTTCGCCTTTTTCAATCATTGATGTACCGGTAGGCATGGTGTCGCCAGGAACCAGTTCCGCATCACAGTCATAACCTTCTGCGAGGATAATGCGGTCAACATTGGCGATGAGGCTTGCGGAGTTCCAGTTCATATCTGCGATGGTGACTTTGCCGCACTCTGCCGCAAAGCTGCTCATTGGCATAGCTGAAAGCAGCAGGCAGGACGAGGCTAGAAGTTTTTTCATGGAAGTTCCCTCTCATTTTAAATGACATGATAAATGAATATAGCTCTAATCATTTATCAGAGTGATATTGCACTACGTTATTGACCCTTTCTTGGTTTAAATAACTGAAAAATATGCGCGCAATGAAAGTAATCATAACAAGTTCGTATCAAAAATTCTTTAGTGCTGTTACTTGCTTGGTGCCAATTTATTCGAGCTGTAAGTAATTTTCGGGCGAGACGCCGAAAGTTAAGGTGACATAACTTGATGATTTGAGAGGCGAAATGTCAGGCCAAGAAGAGGCTGGTGTATGAAATGTAAGAATCAGTGTTCAAATCGAAGATTTGTATGATCGTTAGCCGATTTTTGACGAAAATCGTGAAATTTATCTACCTAATCTCGGTTCATAGGGGGTGATGATTGCCAAAGAATGGGAGCTCCCTATGCAACAATCAGTTTTGGTTCTGGAAGATGATGCTGATATCGCAGGCCTTATTGCCCTGCACCTCAAAGTGATGGGCTTTGAAGTCATTAAAGGCTCTTCACTAGAGGAAGGATATCGCGCGTTAGCTAACGAAAACATCGCCGCTGTTGTTTTGGATAGAGGTCTGGATGATGGAGACGGTAAAACGTTCTGTGAATTTCTCCGCCAGCAAGAAAACGGTATTCCCGTATTGATGTTAACCGCGTTAGATTCTGAATCTGACATGGTGGAAGGCTTTGAAGCCGGTGCTGATGATTATCTCGCCAAACCTTTCAGTGTGATTGAGTTTCAGGCAAGGGTAAGGGCACTGATGCGCCGCGTTTCCCTTCATAGCCAGTGGCAGGCTGGACCAGTAAAAGAATTGAAGTCTGAGAGTTGCGAGATGAGCAGCGAGCATTCTACGGCTCTACTTTTCCAGCATCTTGAAATCTGCCCTGAAACCCATAGCGTCAAGTTAGAAGGTAGAGAAATCGACCTGACACCGACAGAATTCTCCTTGCTATGCTGCCTGGCAAAGCGCCCTGATCGCGTCTTTAGTAAAGATGAACTGCTTAGTCGGGTATGGAATACCGATTACGACGGATATCGTCACACCGTGTGTTGTGCTATCAACAGGCTGCGTAGCAAATTGGAAAGTAACCCGGCGGCACCTAAATACATTCACACGGTTTGGGGAGTCGGCTACAAGTTCCGTGAAGCTTCCGATCCGTCCTTACTCCA
This sequence comes from Grimontia indica, assembly GCF_000333895.2. Classification (GTDB taxonomy): domain Bacteria; phylum Pseudomonadota; class Gammaproteobacteria; order Enterobacterales; family Vibrionaceae; genus Enterovibrio; species Enterovibrio indicus. Next base: position 22,453 of record NZ_ANFM02000039.1, read on the forward strand.
AAGAGCGAGCCTTTAACTGATGAGGGATGGGAGGTAAATATTGGCGTTTAAAAACCGTCTGCTGTTATTCACCTTGATTTGGTTCTTGTGCAGCGCAGCACTTTTGACCCTGCTAAGTGTGTCTGTGTGGCAGCAAAATGAGCAGCGCTCGCGGCAACTGCTGCATAAAGATCTTGCAATGCACATGCGGGATGATAACCCCTTGATGGTTGGTGATGACTATAGTCCGGAGGCGCTGTCTTCTATCTTCCATACTCTGATGTTGCTGGGCCCTGACTTTGAAATCTACTTTCTTGACCCTCAGGGCAATATCACTACCTCTGGTCCTCCTATAGAAGATGTCGTCCGTTTGCAGGTCGATGTTGAACCGATTAAACAGTTTCTTCGCGGAGAGCCGTTCCCTGTTTTAGGAGAAGATCCCTTATCTCAACAAGGTGAGAAGGTGTTCTCTGCGGCGCAAATTGATGCTGACGGACAGGTGGCGGGTTACCTCTATGTTCTTATTGGCAGTCAGGGTTATAACGCCTTTGCCGACACCGAAAATTTGCTTCAGTACGCACCGGTTGTTGCAGCTGCGTTGGTCGCGATTTTGCTCTTCGCTTTAGTGGTTTATCGCATGGTTTATCGTGGAATCATCACGCCGGGAAGGCTGATGGTGAAGCAGATAGAAGAATCAGCGAAAACCGAATTTCGAGTTTCTCCCCCGCTGTATTTACGGTCACCGGAACTTCAGGGTCTGGCGAATCAATACCGCAGAATGATGGCGGTTATCCAACAGCAATTTATTCAGCTAAGGGTGCAAGAGGCACAACGTCGCGAGCATTTGGTGCAATTGAGCCACGACCTGAAAACGCCTTTGGCCAATATTCTCGGGTATCTCGAAACCTGGCGAATTCAGCATGATGAAGGTCGGGGTATGATCGATACGGCTTACCACAATGCCCAACGCCTGCAGGGACATTTAAAAAGTCAGCTTGAAGCCGCGAGGTCACCATCCGCAAAGATTGTGCTTTCTTACCGAGAGCTTGATGTGCGCGAGCTATTTGAGGATGTTCGCCACCGTTTCGAACTTCAACTGAAAAATAAACAGGTCGATTTGGTGATAACGGTTTCCGAACCCTTAAATGTGTTCGCAGATGAAGTGCTGATAAATCGGGTGTTCGATAACTTAATGGAAAATGCCATTCGACATAGCCCTGCACGCGCTTCCATTCTGATGGACGCCACCAGGGGCAAAGGAGCGAACGTTAGCTTTTGCATTGAAAACACCATCGATGAAACCAGTGACACTGGCTCTTTGGGTATGGGAAGCAAGATTGTGGATGCCATTCTCAGCCTGCATCAAAGTCAGCTCCAAGTGTCACCACCACAAGTCACCGAAATACCGCATTACCGCGTTTGTTTTGTATTGTCCTCCGTCATGGCGAAACCGAGTGCCCAGATCAGAGCGGTGCCAACGGCAATGGACTTTGAAGATGATTCTCCACCCCTAAAGTCGGATTATCCTACAGTCAAAGCGGAAACCTCTGACGCGGAGGAAGGCACGAAAGGTGAAGACATGCATCTCTCTGCCAAAGAAAGAAACGGGCACCCGGTGACATTACCTTCATTCAGTGCGGTTTCTAAAGATGAGGATGAAGGGACGACGTCAGGAAACAATAAGGCCGAGTAATCGGCCTTATTGTGTTATCGGTGATTCAACCGATGAACGAAGGTAACTTGCCTGCCATGGCGAGGAAGTGGAACAGTGCGGTGAGGACACCAAAGAGGATCACTGCGCCAATCATGGCATTGCCACCGGGGGCCATAAACCCTTGGTTTCCGCCTGACAAGGTGCGGGATTTCATTGCCAGCAGGGCTGGTATGATACAGGCCCAAACCGTCGCGGCAGCGCCGGCATAACCAATTGCCACAATAAATCCAAACGGGAACAGCAGTGACATCACCAGCGGTGGCAGAAAAGTCACTAACCAGCATTTGGTTCGGCCAGCTTTGGTGTCATCGAACTTGAAGAAGTCGGCCAAGAAGTCGAAAACGCCTAAACCCACTCCGATAAAAGAAGACAAGATCGCAGCCATTGAAAAGGCATTAATCGCCTTTGAAATGCTCTCTGATGCTATCACTCCATCAAGCTGTTTCAGAAGCACGTCGACATTGCCGCCTTGCTCGATGACCGGGCCAAACTCATGGCGTGGCAGGTTGCCGAAGATACTGATGAGCCAAAAACAATAAAGCGCCAGCGCGATAATGGTGCCACCCAGAATAGCGTATTTCGCCTTTCTCTCCTCGCCATAGTAAGCGCGCATTGACGAGACCGAATGATGATAGCCAAAGGAGGTCAGGGCGACTGGCAGCATCGCCATCGCATAAGGGGCATATTGGCGCTCTGGGTTGGCGACATCGAGCAGCACTGTGACATCCACATTGATTGCCATGCCTGATACGCCGAAGACGAAGCTCAATACCATAAAGGCAATAAGAACGACAGAAATTCGGTCGACTGCCCGGGTGGAATGCCAGACGAACAGAGAAAACACAGCAACGAACAGAATGGAAGCGAGTTGGCTGCTCATTCCCGTTAATTCTTGCAGAATTAACCCAGAAGAAGTGATATAGGCATAAAGTAAAATGCCACCCACAAAATAAACTGTTAGATTGTTAAAGAAATTAACCTTATTGCCTAGAAGATCTTTGGTGACGGAATTAAAAGACACTTTTAAATCGTAGTGTTTAAATGACTCAAGAAGCATCCAGCCTGAAATAGTCATCACGATCATAGTCACTGAAATAGCGAGGATTGACCAAACTGTCCATGCGCCTGCTCCCGAACTGGGTAGCCCCAACATTCCTGCGCCAACACAAACACTGGCGATAATGCAGGAGCCACCGACTAACGATGGGCTCTTTTCCATTGTTTATTTCTCTCACGTTATTGGATTTAGCGATTTATAATTTTTCTAATATAAAAAAGAGCGCAATTTTCATTGCGCTCTAATAAGTTTCTACACTGTGGTTTCCAGCTCAGCAGCGTTGTGCTTTTTTACTTCCGCTGGCTCCACTTCTTTGAGTCTTGCCGTAAAGTGACGGAGGACGGATGGCTCATACGTAAAGTCGAGTCCTTTCACATTGTGCGCATTTTTCTTCACTTCACCGAATGCTTCAATGATGAAGTCCATGTGTGATTGGGTATAAGTCGCACGTGGGATGGTCAGACGGAGCAACTCAGCCGGACAAGGGTGTTGTTTGCCAGTGGCAGGGTCGCGACCCAGAAGCAGAGAACCGATTTCCACTGCCCGGATGCCGGCAACTTTGTAAAGCTCACACGCCAACGCATGTGCCGGGAATTGGTCAGAAGGAATATGTGGCAGCAACTTGCCAGCATCTACAAACGCCGCATGACCGCCAGCTTGTTGGCAAACAATGCCAATCGCTTCCAGGCCATCAACCAGATATTGAACCTGCTTGATGCGGTATTCCAGCCATTCCTGACGCATACCGTCATAAAGGCCCACAGCCAAGCGCTCCATCGCGCCACCTTCCAGACCGCCATAAGTTGGGAAGCCTTCCTGCACCACGCAAAGAGTGCGGCATTCCTGATAAACGTCAATGAAAGCGTCGCCTTTGAAGCACAGCAGTCCACCCATTTGAACCATGGCATCTTTCTTCGCTGACATCGCCAGGCCATCCGCATATTTGTAAGCTTCGCGGGTGATTTCAGCAATCGTCCAATCTTTGAATCCGGGTTCGCGCTGCTGGACGAAATAGGCGTTTTCCGCAAAGCGCGCAGAGTCCATGATCACCGGAATGTCGTAGCGTTTGGCAATCTCGTACACCGCTTTCAGGTTGGCGATAGAAACCGGCTGACCGCCCGCGGAGTTACAGGTAATGGTGCTCACAATGTATGGCACGTTGGCTGCGCCAGCGTCGAGGATAGCTGCTTCCAGCTTTTGCAGATCAAAGTTGCCTTTGAAGTCAGCGGTGACAGAGGTATCAAACGCATCTTTGGTATAGACGTTTTTGGCAACGCAGCAGTTTACCTGGGTATGGCCTTGTGTGGTGTCGAAGAAGTAGTTCGACAGTGCCACCATTTTGCTGCGATCCAAACCTTTCTCTAGCTCGCGCTTTTTGATCAACACAGGAATGTAGATTTGCTCTGCACCACGCCCTTGGTGGGTTGGAATGGTGAGGTCATAGCCGAAGATGTCTTTTACCGCGTTAGACAGCGCATAGTAGCTACGACTGCCGCTGTAGGCTTCATCACCGCGCAGCATGGCTGCCTGCATTTCCTGAGTAATAGCGCCTGTACCACTGTCTGTCAGTAGGTCGATAAACACGTCTTCACTGTCCAACAGGAAGGGGTTCATGCCCGCTTTTAAAATAGCTTCTTCGCGATACGCGCGGGTGGTGCGTTTTACTGGTTCAATCACACGGATACGGAATGGCTCTGGGAGGTGTTTGAAGTTTTCCATTTTTTCTACCTTTTACTTTTACCTGACGGAAAACTTGCCAATTATTCATTTTATTTAGGCACTAGGATTCCATCAGAAAATTAATCTGATTTCGAATTTTTGATTTGGGTTTTAATTACCGAAACAGTAAGCGTGACAATACGAAAACACAATTAAGTGAATCGGATTATTTATACGGCTTTTCGATAAGTGCGCGCAGGGGCTGCGCAAGGGGAATGCTTATGCAGGGAAGAAAAAAGCGATTTTGTAGTCCTGTGTACACCAGCGATTTAATTTATTCACATTCATCATTTTGACCAACCTGAAACTCACTAATTCAAGCTAACGATAATACTATCGTTTAGAAAGTTATAACTGTCATCAATAAAAAAATCAAATTGAGAAGACGTCGACAAATCTTTTACCCAAGCCGCCTTTGGGTAGGTTGAAGCAAAATTAAAACGCAGGTTCCCAGTAGCACGGCAGCCATGATGGACAGCAACCTTTTGCCGTCTTCGACAAAAGCACTTCCGGCGTTTTGGGTAATACCATAGTAAATCAGGACGACGAAGCCAGAATATAAAAGCTGAATGGTGTTGAAGCTGGCGCGCTTGGTGGCGGCATGGATTCCCATCAACAAAGCACAGATGATGGTCACACTGACGTGTCCGATAAAGTTGGTTTGAAGCAGATTCATTAAAAGCACGGGAAGGGCATAGAGAAAGCCAGCATACGTTGCCAATAGCCTGCGAACTCCATAATTGTGGCCAGCGGAGGGATCGGGGTCTTTGATGATTAGCGCAACAGTAATGGTGACAATGGTGCTCTGAACTAAATCAAAGCTGATCGCATTCACCAGCACAATGAGTACTACGGCAGCTTTGAAAGCGATATGCCAGATTTCCGTATGAATGGGCTGGTGGGGAGCAGGAACAGGATCGGGGGCAATAGGGTCACCGCCCGGCACCAGAAAATAGCCGAGGTAGGCAGTAAAACCCGCAATCAGTATGTTCTTCATTAAAGCCAGCGGGATCTGGCTGACATCGAGACCTTTCTGACGGGAAAACACGGCAATCATCGCGGTTGATACGATCAAGAGCGTTGCCAGTAAATCCTGCGGGTTTTCACGTGCGCGCTGCATGCACCAGTAAAACACTACAAACAGTACACAGTAATAGACCAAGGGCTGGTCGATCAGAAGGTTACTCAAGGCTCCCTGAAACCAAGCGGTGGCAAACAAGATGACTGCCATCAAAAACACCATGATAAGAGGCGGAGGCTTGGATGATGTCGTCAGGAATACCGCACAAATCGCGGGTGCAAGAAGCGGAATGTCTGTGCCAAAAACATGTTGCCAGAACAGAAGCAGCACAGGAAAAACCGCAACACGGATGATTCCGTTACCACTGCTTCTAAACATGGCTTGATGAGGCATAGTTAAGAGACATAGCTCAGGTAGCTCCAAAGCCAGGTCCAGGTATCCAGTAGCAACTCACCAATGGTGGACTGCCCAGGATAGAAGCTGACTGTCGCACGACCGCCGTAGCGAAGCTGGATATCTGCCGGCAAATCAAAGTAGCGGATATTGACGGGAAACCGCTGCGAATGCTGTATGCCAGTTGGTGAATCAAACAAACCACTGTTGCCATCGACTTGCAGGCTGCCATTACCGCTGCTTCCCCAGCCAACGGAAGTGACTTCTCCATGGAAAATCTCGCCGGGGTAAGCATCAAACACAATCTTAACCACGGTACCTTTCTTCACGTAAGCCAAAGAGTTCTCCGTGACCATGGCAGTGAGCCAAAAATGACGATTATTGATAAACGTCAGGAGCGGTTTACCTGTCGCCGCGAAATCTCCCGCAGACAGGTTCATGTTGGTGATCACCCCTGCAGCGGGCGCTCGGATATCTGTGTAGGAAAGGTTGAGCAGTGCTTGGTCTAAATTGTTCAAGGCGGTTTTTACTTGTGGGTTGCTTTCTCCTTTGGGGCCCAGTTCCTGTTGCGCTTTCGCTAGATCAGCCGTGGCCTGAGCCAGACTCGCTTTAGCGGCATCAAGAGACGCTAAACTGTCATCCAGCGTTGCCTGACTGACGACGCCACGTCTTGCCAGTGCCATGTTTCTCTCTGCATGTTGTTTGGCATTGCTGACTTTTACGCGGGCGGCAACTTCATTGGCTTTCGCAGCGTCAATGGCGGCGGAATCGGCATTCACGGATTGTGTGGATTGTTGAAGCGCCAGTCTTGCTGCGTTGACACTCAATTCGAAGGGTTGTTTGTCGATGGACATCAGAAGTTGGCCACGCTTAACCTCTGAATTATTGAGGATTGAAATGGCAGAGATTGGTCCTGAGATTTGCGGGCTTATGCGTATCAGTTGCCCATTAACGCGGCCATGATCTGTCATGGGCGTGATGCGATCTGCCCACAGCGTATAGAACCAAATAACCAGCGCAGCCGCGATCAGGTAGTAAGTGAAACGGCGGGCGCTACTGGCGGCTTTTGGCTCGTTAGCGGCAGCGGGTGTGTTTTTCGCCTCCTGCGGCGGGTTGCTTTCATTCATTGAAAACGCCTCGAATACAGATCAGAAAGGGCTGCTGAGGATACTCAACAGCCCCTAATAACAAAAAGTTGCATAGGAGAGTGTATCGAGCGGTGAAACAGGAAGTTGTCTAAAGTTAGATACTAGCCAGAAGTAGAATCACGCGATAAAAAAAGCGCCCAGGACAGGCGCTAAAAACAGAAACGAGATGTCAGTTTCCAATGAATTGCGGTTGTCGTTTTTCGATGAAAGCTTGCATGCCTTCTTTTTGATCTTCCGTAGCAAACAGCCCATGAAACGCGCGGCGTTCCATTCGAACCCCATCTTCCACAGACAGTTTTTCTGCGTTTAGCACGCACTCTTTTGCCAGTAGAACCGCGGGCTTGCTAAATCGTGCGATGGTTTTAGCGGCTTCGAGCGTTTCTTGCATTAATTGTCCATCTGGCACTACACGGGAAACCAGTCCTGCGCGCTCTGCTTCAACGGCATCCATCATCCTGCCCGTCAGGATCATGTCTGTAGCTTTGGACTTTCCGACCAGCTTGGTGAGGCGCTGGGAACCGCCCATGCCGGGAATGACACCGATGGTCAGTTCAGGCTGACCAAACAGCGCAGATTCTGCAGCGAATATGGTGTCGCACATCATGGCGAGTTCACAGCCTCCTCCAAGTGCATACCCAGACACAGCAGCAATGATTGGCGTGCGGATACGGGTAAACGCCTCCCAGCCTCCGAAGTAATCCGTCGCTGTCATTTCCTGATAGCTCATATCTGCCATTTCACTGATGTCAGCGCCCGCCGCGAAGACTTGCTCAGAGCCCGTCACCACGAAGCATCCGACATTCGGGTCTGCGTCATAGCGTGTTAATGTTTCCATCAGTTCTTCGAGAAGTGGCGTACAGAGTGCGTTGCGTTTCTCTGGACGGTGCAGTTGGATGATGACTACATTGCCATCGACTTCTGTTTTGATGTTCATCGTCAAAGCCTCTTATTAAGAATCCCAAATGGCGCCGTAAGCAGGAATGCCGCGGCTTTCCATGCCATACACCACTTGTCTGGTCAGTTTCTGGTTAGAGATACAAATCACTGCTTCCGCATCAAATGCCTGATAGGCGGCATAAGCGAGTTGCACCATGTCCGGTTTGCCAAGCTCATCGGTATCCCATATCAGGGCGTCTGGCTGTGCAGCGAGAATTTCATCGACGAGGGCGTCGCCGTAGGTTTTTCTCGGATTACGCGTTGACCACACCAACTGCATCGGAAGCTTTTGGGCTAACAGGTGAGGGAGACATGGCCCAATGCCACTGCCTGTTGCCACGTACACCACGCGCTTGAACAGCACTTCAATATTCGCCACACCCGCAGTCGGAATGCCTTTCACCCAAACGTGGGAAGGTTTGTCGTCAATGAGCTTCCCCGTCCAATCTCCGGCGCGTGACACGGTCAGACGATAGCCTGGTTCATCTGGTGAAGGGACGTTAGCAAAGTGGTGCCATTCCATCAGAGGTGAACGGCTTATTGCCATGGAAGAGCCAGCAAATGGCGTGACTCCATAATTGAACTTCAACAGCGCAACATGGTTAGACGGCGTGGTGATCTCAACGGGCACCCTACGAAGGCGAAGCCAGGGCAGGAGAATGCTGAAGGTCATGATACTGAGCAACCAGACTGAAGGGGTTTGCTGGGCAAAGTCCCACAGTGGTTGAACTGGATTCTGGTCGCTGGCAATCGACAAAGTTTGCACCCAGAACAGGATAAGCACGGACCACCCCGCAAAGCGGTGAGAGGCTTCAAAGGCATTGTGATATTTCTTGCGAATGTTTGGCATTGCCATCGCAATCATCACCACTAACAAGCCAATGATACCGAGCGTCGACCAAAGGCTGAGATCTGACACTGGGCTGAGGGCGTGCATTTTTTGGTAGATGATGGCACCGGTAAATAGCGCAAACCAAAGGCTACCGTTGATAGCACAGCCAGAATGCAGACCACCGTGGTGATAGATCTTACCCAGATGCCATCTAATAGAAAGCGGCCAGGTCACAGGAGCGCGGGTGGCCAGCCAGAACAAAAAGTTGATCGTATATTGCTGGCGAACCAACACCGCAACAAAGAAATTGCCGATCACCATGTTGCTCAGACTGGTAAGGTCGAGATGGTTTCGGTCAAACCAATTTCCTTCCGTTATCCCATAAGCCAGCCAACCAAAGTTCACCAGCGATATAACAATCACCAGACGAAAATAATGTTCCAGTGCAGGATTTTTCCACATGCGTTGGAGTAACCCCTGCTTTGCCGGTAATTCGGTTTCTGAGTAGGGAGCCATCATGCGTTACCTTCCTTGGCAGATTCCATGGCAGTGTCAAAAAGGGAGAGCAGTTTGCGTTTGTCGATTTTGCCCCGGTCTGTGAGGGGCAATTCATCACATGCAATTACGCGGATAGGAATGGCGTAATAGGGAAGATGAGCAGCCACATGGTCGATTGCAGTTTGCTCATCCACACTCGATGGCACCACGAAAGACGCTAAGTGCCTGTCGTCGATTTGTAGAGTGACGGCCAGTCGGCATTCCGGCAGGTTTTCCAGATGGGAGGAGACCGAATCCAACTCGACACGGAAACCTCTGACTTTGACCTGATCGTCGGTGCGCCCAAAGTGTTCCAGCTCTCCCTCGTGGTTCCAGCGCCCTAAATCGCGGGTGCGGAACATGACGTGGCCATCACCCAGGAAGGGGTCAGGGCGATAACGGGCCTGGCTCAGTTCGACATTTGCGAGATAACCTTTGGTGACACAAATACCACCCGCCCACATCTCGCCCACTTCACCAATGCTGCAGGGCTCGAGGTTATCGTTAAGCACATACACAGTATTGTTCGGTGTTGGTTTTCCAATGGTGAGTCGGTCACCGGGTTTGAACAGTTTTGCGGTGTTAATAATGGTTGTTTCGGTTGGGCCGCAGGAGTTGTAGAAATCGCATTTCGCCCCCCAGGTTTCTGCCAGTGGCACTGGGCAAGGTTCGCCAGCTACCGCGACCGTTCTTACGTCGGGGCATGCCTCCGGGTCTATCTGTCCCAGAATCGAAGGGGTCGCAATAATCACGTCAGCGTTGCTGGCGGCTTGCTGAATGGAACTGTCGCGGATAAGTAGAGTCGCGCCATGACACAATGCAACATAGATTTCCCATGCTGACATATCAAAAGCAATGCTCAGGATCTGCCCGACCCGCATGCCCGGTTTCACGCCGAGGTTCCCCGGTGATGTCATGACGATGTTGGCGACATTTTTGTGGGTGACCTGCACGCCATTGGGTCTTCCGGTCGTGCCAGAGGTGAACAAGACAAAACAGACGTCATTGGGTTTGGTAATCCGCTTTCCACCCGCTTCCATAGACTTAAATTCAGGTGATTTGAGCAATGTATCCAGCTCTAAGCGGATAGTGCCGTCTGAATCGGGCAGGTCGTGCTTATGTTTGGAAAGGGTAAATACGACCTGGATGCGGGCGACATCAATGATATGGGAGAGTTGGGATTTCGGTGCGACACCGGCGTCTTGGGGCACATAATTGGCACCAATCTTCAAACAAGCCAGCATACCTACCAGCATGGGAATTGAGCGTGAAAGAAAAATGCCGACTGAGTCGCCGGATTTCACTTTCAATCGTTGCAATAAGGTGGCGAGCTTTTCGGCCTCGGCGTCCAGCTCACGATAGGAAATCGTTTGTCTGCCATCAATCGCGGCAATTGCAAAAGGCGTTTCCCTCGCATGGTGTTCGATTGCCATGCTCAAAGTGGGAAACGAAGGTTTAACTGAAGGACCTCGGCCAAAAGAGACAAACTGCAGACGCTCTTGCTGACTGAGCTTTGCAAGTGGTGATAGGTTGAAGAACTGTCCTGGCTCATTGGTATTGCCGCCAGGTGTAGGCGGACAAAATACCGAGTTAACAAGAACTGTCATGGATAAACACTCCCTAGAGCTTGCTTAGCTGAATACCTTCAGCGCTGATGTGTGTTGCTTTAGGAAACGTTAATGAACAAATCTCTCAAATTTCTCACAAAGAAATCACAATTCATTCTTCGTTCGAAATTTTTGATGAAGAAGGCAGGCATTGGTGTTGAAAGGAAAGACATTTTTTGTATTTATCATAATAAAAAGGCTGCCAATGGCAGCCTTAAAGGTATATTGAAACCACATCATATGTTTCGTTCAACTGAAGCTTCTGGCGCTTCTTGCTGATCGTCAATTTTCCACATGGTCCAACCCATCACACCAAACAGAATGGTCACGAGTGGGGAGATCCAGCAGAAGAAATTGAATGGCAAGTAGGCCAGCGTGGCAACGCCCAATGTGGCTGCCTGATAAGCACCACCAGAGTTCCAAGGAACAAGGTTAGCCGTGACGGTGGCCGAATCTTCCACCGCGCGGGAGAGGTTTTCCGGTGCAAGCCCACGTTCTTTGTAAGCTTCCGCATAACTTCGCGCACTCATCACGATCGCCATGTATTGGTCACACAGAATCAGGTTGGCGCCAATACCGGTGAGCACAGTAGAAACCACCAGTGAACCCGTGGATTTTGCAGCAGCGAGGATCTTGTCTGCAATCACGCGAAGTTGGTTAGTCCGCTCCATCACACCACCAAACATCATGGCAACGATGATCAGACTGATGGTGTACATCATGGAATCCAGGCCACCGCGTGACAGCAGTGAGTCCACATCGCCGATACCAGTTTCAGAGGTATATCCACCAAAGGCTACGCTGGCAATAGCGTTGTAATCAGCCCCTTGAAGACCAGCAGCACATATCGCACCAGCAATTACACCCAGCGCAATTCCTGGAATGGCAGGCATCTTCTTATAAGACACGAACAGCACAAGAAAGAGGGGAAGGAATAAAACGGGATTAATGAAGAAGGTACTGTCTAGTGTCGTCAGAATGCTATTGATACGTTCAATGTCGCCGCCTGATGCGCTGTATTTGAGTCCCAACACCGCTTCGATAACCAGAGTGATCGAAATGCTCACACCTGTGGTGTACGACATGTGTTTGATGTGGGTGAACAGATCCGTGCCCGCCATGGCTGGCGCCAGGTTGGTGGTGTCAGACAGGGGAGACATTTTGTCGCCAAAGTACGCGCCGGAAAGTACCGCACCTGCAACTAGCGGAAGTGGGAAGCCAAGACCGCCACCCACGCCCATCAGCGCAACACCGATAGTCCCTGTGGTACCCCAGCTTGTGCCGGTCGCGAGTGAGGTGACTGCACAGATAATCACACATGCGGGCAGGAAGATTTCCGGTGCCAGAATTTGCAGGCCATAGTAAATCAGTGTTGGAACGACACCAGCGAGTATCCAAACACCGATCAGGGCGCCAACAATCATCAATATGATCATTGCAGGCAGGGCGTTGTAGATACCGTTCACCATGCCGGATTGAATATCTTTCCATGAAAAGCCACAGCGAAGAGCAACGACACTGGCCACGACGACACCCAACAACATGGGAACCTGTGGGTCGAGCCCGTAAATGACGATGGAAACGCTGATGCCGACAACAAGGGAAAGAAGCGAGATGATCGCCTCCCAGAACATGGGCGCACGGGCACCCTCTGGAATATCAGTCTTCATGTTACCTCCAGATGTTTACATATATAGACTGAGGGTGCGGTGGGTTCTTATTGGAATTCACCGCAAAGTATGAGGGTCAGTAGTGTTGCGTTACTTATCTGGGACGAGTGAGTAGCGGTTTCGGCGGGTGATCGTATCCGACTTCAGTGGGCATGGGTTTCGTCCTGTTGCTCACTGTGAAACGTTGTGCTGCGCATTGACCTTTTATGGGTAAAGCCTTACTGCCTCAAGGTTCATCGTAAGGCGCAGCCAGCGGCTTCGGAGTTCTATAAATGAGATGCGTTAATAAAATGTTTGATTTTTTCCTTGGTATGTATTCGTTTTCTGTTGAAATCGGTATCTTTCGCTTTTTTTTGTACTGGTGTAATCGATCTCAATTAGAGTAATCATCTTTCAATGTGCGTCTAATAATGGCTCTGTTTGAGATTTAGAAACGCTATTCCGCTTTCTTGCTGACAGTGAGTCAGCTCAAATTTCCCTGCCCAAATATCTAAAGATAAGCGATCAAAATCACGCCTGAAAATTTCTTATAAAGACGAATCGAAACGTTTCGATTACCGTCAGCGAAACGTTTCGATGAGATCGGTTTTCCAGCCAAATTTCCCAAGTCAGGTTGGTGGTTCATCGATTAATGACTGCTGTAAGAAGGTTAAGAATGAAAAAAAGCATCTTACTGAACTCTGATATTGCACACCTAGTCTCTACGCTGGGTCATACCGACGAATACACCATTTGTGATGCCGGTTTACCCATTCCTCAACATGTCGCGCGCATTGATCTGGCATTGACTCACGGTGTTCCGGGCTTTCTGGAGACGGTGCGTGTTGTGCTGACGGAGTCTCAGATCGAAGGGATCATCCTGGCAGAAGAGTTCGTGACAGTAAGTCCTGATTGCCATGAAGCACTGATTCAGGAAATCCGTAACGAAGAAACACGCAGCGGTAAATCGATTTCCATCCAATACCTTTCGCATGAGGAATTCAAAGAACGCACCAATGACAGCCATGCGGTGATTCGCACTGGTGAATGCACACCTTATGCGAACGTGATTTTCCAAGCTGGCGTGGTTTTCTAAACGCTTTGAATTTGAGTGAGACGAGGACATTCCTATGACTCAGGCAATATTGCAACTCAGCGAGATTGAGAAAGCTTTTCCCGGGGTGAAAGCGTTGGATAAAGCCAGCCTCAACGTTTATCCAGGCCGTGTGATGGCGCTGATGGGAGAGAACGGTGCAGGCAAATCGACGCTGATGAAAGTGCTGACTGGCATTCACGCGTTGGATGGTGGCTCGATTCATTACGAAGGCAAAGAAGCAGCATTCAAAGGGCCACGTGATTCGCAGCAGGCAGGTATCAGCATTATCCATCAGGAGTTGAACCTGATCCCTGAACTGACGATTGCTGAGAACATTTACCTCGGCCGTGAATTCACTGGCCCATTCGGCCGCGTGCTTTGGGAGAAGATGTACGCCGAAGCCGATAAATTGCTGGCACGACTGAACGTGAAACACAGCTCAAAAACCTTGTTGGGTGCGCTGAGTTTGGGCGAACAGCAAATGGTGGAGATTGCCAAAGCACTGTCGTTTGAATCTAAGGTCATCATCATGGATGAACCAACAGATGCATTGACTGACACCGAAACAGAATCGCTGTTCAAGGTCATCCGTGAGCTCCGGGACGAAGGCTGCGGCATCGTTTATATCTCTCACCGTCTGAAAGAAATCTTCACTATTTGCGATGATATTACTGTGCTGCGTGATGGCAAATTTATCGGCGAATGTCAGGTGAAAGATATCGATGAAGACCGCCTGATTGAAATGATGGTGGGCCGCAAGCTGGAAGAGCAATATCCGCGTATTGCAGTGACCCATGGCGACACTTGTTTGGAAGTGAAAAACGTTTCCGGTGTGGGTGTAAAAGACGTCAGCTTCACCCTGAAGCGCGGAGAGATTCTCGGTGTGTCCGGCCTGATGGGTGCAGGTCGCACTGAACTGATGAAGGTGATATACGGCGCGCTTTCACGCGACGGCGGCGACATCATACTCAATGGCAAAACCGTTAACCCAATCAGCCCACGTGATGGATTGATCAACGGTATTGCTTACATCTCTGAAGATCGAAAAGGCGATGGTCTGATTCTGGGACTGTCAGTGAAGGAAAACATGTCGATTTGCTCTCTGGACAAGCTGAGCAAAGGTATGCAAATCCGCCACAACGACGAAGTCATGGCTGTCGACGATTTCATCCAACTCTTCAACATCAAAACCCCAACCCGCGAGCAGCTTATCGGCAACTTATCTGGTGGTAACCAGCAGAAAGTCGCGATTGCCAAAGGCCTGATGACCAAGCCGCGCGTGCTTATTCTCGACGAGCCAACCCGTGGCGTCGATGTGGGTGCAAAGAAAGAGATCTATCAGCTAATCAACCGATTCAAAGCAGAAGGTATGAGCATCATTCTGGTTTCTTCCGATATGCCGGAAGTGCTTGGAATGAGTGACCGAATTATGGTGATGCACGAAGGCCGTATCACCGGGGAGTTCGATGCCAAAGATGCCGATCAAGAAACATTACTGGCCTGCGCTGTAGGTAAATACGTTAAGAAGGATGCAGCATGAATAGTAACGCCGTAACCCAATCAAAAGCTGAAGGTAAAAAGCTGTTCAGCAAAGAGTGGTTGATAGAACAGAAATCTCTTGTTGCGCTTCTTTTTCTGATTGTCGTGGTGTCGTTTTTAAACCCGAACTTCTTTACCGTCGACAACATTCTGAACATTCTTCGCCAGACGTCGATTAACGCGATTATTGCGGTAGGTATGACACTGGTGATCCTGACCGCAGGGATCGACCTGAGTGTGGGTTCAGTTCTCGCGCTGTGTGGTGCATTTGCCGCAACACTGATTGCGATGGAAGTGCCTGTGCTGGTGGCAGTGCCAACCGCGCTCTTTGCTGGTGCGGTACTGGGAGCGATTTCCGGCATCATTATCGCCAAAGGCAAAGTGCAGGCGTTTATTGCCACGCTGGTCACTATGACACTGCTGCGCGGTGTGACCATGGTTTACACCGAAGGCCGTCCAATTTCTACCGGTTTTACTGATACCGCTGATGCGTTTGCCTGGTTCGGTACTGGCTACGCACTGGGTATTCCGGTTCCAGTCTGGTTGATGGTGATTGTGTTTGCAGCGGTCTGGTACCTGCTGAACCACACCCGTTTTGGTCGCTACATCTATGCGCTTGGTGGTAACGAATCTGCTACCCGCCTGTCCGGTATCGACGTCGACAAAGTGAAGATCGGTGCTTACGCAATTTGTGGCCTGTTGGCAGCTCTTGCAGGCATCATCGTAACGTCACGTCTTTCTTCAGCACAACCAACCGCAGGTATGGGCTACGAACTGGATGCCATTGCTGCAGTGGTACTGGGTGGCACCAGTCTGATGGGCGGTAAAGGCCGCATCATGGGTACCCTCATTGGCGCGCTGATCATCGGCTTCCTCAATAACGCCCTGAACCTGCTGGACGTTTCCTCCTACTACCAAATGATTGCCAAAGCGACAGTGATTCTCGCCGCGGTCATGGTCGACAACAAAAACAAGTAACCCTACGAATCCAATATTAAACCAACGAATTACGTGTAGAACGCGCCGGTGTCCCCCTCACTGGCGCATCAAAAACAAAAGGATGAAGACAATGAAAAAACTATCCATGCTTATCTCAGCCGCTCTGCTTTCCTCAACAGTTTCCGTGGCTGCACAAGCGCAAGACACCATGGCGATTGTTGTGTCTACACTGAACAACCCTTTCTTTGTCACCATGAAGGAAGGTGCAGAGAACAAAGCAAAAGAGCTGGGCTATGAGCTGATTGTTCTGGATTCCCAAAACGACCCGAGCAAAGAGCTTTCGAATGTGGAAGATCTGACCATTCGTGGCGTTAAAGCGATTCTGATCAACCCGACGGATTCCGCAGCAGTTTCTAACGCTATCCGCATTGCGAACCGCAGCGAAATCCCAGTTCTGACATTAGACCGTGGTGCGCAGCGCGGCGAAGTGGTGAGCCATATTGCGTCTGACAATGTGGCAGGCGGCGAAATGGCGGGCAAGTTCATCATGGAGAAAGTCGGTGAGCAGGCTAAGGTCATTCAGCTGGAAGGTATTGCTGGTACATCAGCAGCGCGTGAACGTGGCGAAGGCTTCATGAAAGTGGTGGATGGCGGATCAATGGAATTGCTTTCGAGTCAGCCTGCTGACTTTGACCGCACTAAAGGTCTGAACGTTATGGAGAATATGCTGGCAGCTAACCCGGATGTTCAGGCGGTATTCGCGCAGAATGATGAAATGGCATTGGGCGCATTACGTGCGGTGCAAGCGTCGGGCAAAGACGTGATGATTGTTGGCTTTGATGGCACCGATGACGGCATTGCAGCGGTAAAACGTGGCAAACTGGCGGCAACCATCGCTCAACAGCCTGAATTAATTGGTGCTATTGGTGTTGAAGTAGCAGATAAAATGCTGAAAGGCGAGCCGGTTCAAAAATCGATTCCTGTTCCGCTAAAAGTGGTCACTCAGTAAGTCTAACAGGGAAAACCTCAGCCAGACCCTCCCCTTGTAAATGGGAGGGTCTGTGAGTCCTCCGGCTTTGAGGGAGAGTGCAGAACCGATTGCTTTAGGTTCTTGATAAAGAGCCTAAATCACTCAGTTTTTTAGTACAACAATAAGGTCTCCCTGAAGGAGGCAGAGGATAGCGCGATGAATAAGTTAGTGGTTTTAGGGAGCGTTAACGCAGACCATGTATTACAGGTGCCTTCTTTTCCCCGTCCGGGTGAAACCCTGCATGGTCGCAATTATCAGGTGATCCCCGGTGGTAAAGGCGCAAACCAGGCTGTGGCTGCAGCGCGTTTGAAAGCTGACATCGGCTTTATTGCCTGTGTGGGCGACGACCCATTCGGCGTGAATATTCGCGAAAGCTTCAAGTGCGATGGCATCAATATCAGTGGCGTGAAAATGCAGGCAGATTGCCCAACGGGTATCGCCCTGATTCAAGTCTCTGATAGCGGCGAAAACAGCATTTGTATCTCTGCGGAAGCCAACGCCAAATTGACGGCAGAAGCCATTGAACCTGAGCTTGAACGTATTCGTCATGCTGAATACTTGCTGATGCAATTGGAAACACCGCTGGATGGTATCGAGTTGGCAGCTCAAATTGGCAAGCGCCATGACACCAAAGTGATTCTGAACCCTGCTCCTGCCCGCGAATTGCCTGAAAGTTTGTTGGCTTGCATCGACATCATCACGCCAAACGAAACAGAAGCAGAAGTGCTGACGGGCGTGAAGGTGGAAGATGATGCATCAGCAAAAGCGGCAGCAGACATACTGCATGGGAAAGGCATTGAAACCGTGATGATCACGCTGGGCGCGAAAGGTGTGTATGTCAGCCAGAATGGCGAAGGTCAAATCGTGCCTGGATTCCGTGTAGAAGCAACGGACACCACTGCAGCAGGCGACACTTTCAATGGTGCATTCGTGACTGGTCTAATGGAATCAATGCCTTTAGAATCAGCGATTAAGTTTGCTCACGCAGCAGCGGCGATTTCTGTGACACGCTTTGGTGCCCAGACATCGATTCCCACACGTGATGAAGTGGACGAATTCCTAAAAGCACACGCCTGATTAAGGAGAAGACATGGCGACAATGAAAGACATCGCGAAGTTAGCCGGTGTTTCAACCTCGACCGTTAGCCATGTCATCAACAAAACGCGCTTTGTCAGTGATGAAATTGCAGAGCGCGTGAATAACGCTGCTAAAGAACTCCATTACACTGCGCCGTCTGCTTTGGCGCGCAGTTTCAAAACCAACCGCACTAACACCCTTGGCATGATTGTGACCACATCAACCAACCCATTCTTTGGTGAGGTGGTAAAGGGCGTGGAGCGAAGCTGCTATCACGCGGGTTACAACCTTATCCTCTGTAACACTGAAGGTGATGCACAACGGATGAAAGCGTCTATTGATACCCTGATGCAAAAGCGTGTTGATGGTTTCATCCTGATGTGTTCAACGCTGGAAGGGGAGTATTCAGAGATCCTTGAAAAGCTTCAATCCGTACCTGTGGTGGTGATGGATTGGGGGCCGATTTCCCTGCCTTGCGACAAGATTCAGGATAACTCCCTGCGTGGGGGTTATCTGGCGACCAAGCACCTTATCCAGCAAGGGCATAGAGAAATTGGTTGCATCACCGGGCCGTTGCTTAAACATCAGGCGCAAATGCGCTATCAGGGCTTTAAACGCGCAATGAAAGAGGCGGCCCTCAACATCAACCCCAAATGGGTGGTGGAAGGCGACTTTGAATGTGAAGGCGGTTATCAGGCGCTTGCAAAATTCCAGAACAGCGGTAAGTTGCCCTCCGCAATTTTCGCTGGTAACGACATGATGGCGATGGGCCTTATCAACGCTGCAAACGAACAGGGGATTTCCGTTCCAGCAGATTTGTCCGTGATGGGATACGATGACATTCACTTGGCGAAATACATGACACCATCGCTCACTACCGTGCATCAGCCTAAGTATCGTCTCGGAAAAGCCGCGGTCGGTGCTTTGATTCAACGCATCAGTAACAGTGGTAGCGAACCTCAGGTCGTAGAGTTGGAGCCAGCCGTGGTGGAGCGAGGCTCGGTGACGGAGTTTGTAGGAGAAAAATAAATGGAGAAGGTTGGGAAATCTGCACTCATTGTAGAAGGTGGTGCAATGCGCGGCGTGTTTTCGTGCGGCATTCTTGACTACTTCATGGAGAAAAACTTCTCGCCGTTCGATAGCTTCTGGGGTGTATCTGCAGGGGCCAGCAATCTGGCAGCGTACTTGGCTGACATGCCTGGACGGAACCTGAAAATCTACCTCGATTACAGCCTTCGCAAAGAATTCCTGAGACCGGGCCAGTTCGCCATGGGCGGTGACTTAATGGATCTCGACTGGATGTGGGAAGTCACGTTGGAAGAACTTGGTATCGACAAAGACGTTCTGAAAGCAGACCCAAGGCCGTTCTTTTTAGGTGTCACAAGACAGGATAATGGCGAACCTGAGTACCATACACCGGATGTTGAAATGTTGGCCGAAACCATGAAAGCCAGCAGCGCACTGCCAGTGATGTATCGACACGGCGTGGAACTGAATGGCGTGAGATATGTAGATGGCGGCGTGACAGATGCGATTCCTGTTGCTGAAGCTATTCGACGCGGTGCCACCCGAATCATGGTGCTCCGAAGCCGTCCGGCATGCTATCGAAAATCCGCCTCCAAGTTTGATGCGCTGACTAAACGGCTACTCAAAGATCATCCTGCGTTGATAGAGCCGATGCTGACCCGTCATATTCGCTACAACGAAACACTTGAACTGATTGAGCATCCGCCGGAAGGCGTGGAGATTATTCAGGTTTGCCCGCCAGAAGACTTCAAATTGAAGCGCCTTAGCAGGGAAAAGGCGCCTCTTAAGAAGGCTTATTACCTAGGGTATGAGTCAGGTAAAGAAGCCATGATGCGTTGGGATAAGCTCAGTCTGGATTCTCTCTGACTCAATAATGGAAAATATCGTCGCGGCTTTCTGCGAATCCCTCGTAAACGTTTGAGAAACGCTTTGGCGCACTGACTTTCTTTTTCTTCACCCGCTTTTTTACCGGGCGCATGTTCATGCTTTCTAGGCGAGCCAACTCTTTTGCATGGAGTTCAGCCTGTTCAATAAACGTATTATCTTTCAAGGCTGCTTTACGGCTTTGGTTAACCCGTTCAAGCAACTGGTCAAACTCTTTCGTATTCATGAGCACCTCCAAATGATACTGTTTATATATACAGTATCATTTGGAATCTCAATCTCGTCAAGTGTTTAAATCAGAACTTCCCGTTCCGGTTGTTCCAAATCTCGCGCGGGGGGATTTCTTCCACGGTATCCCAATGCTCGACCACTTTTCCGCTTTCTAATCTGAACAGATCATAAAAGGCCGTGTGAACACCGGCACGCAGACCTTCGCAAGCGGTCAGGACAAAGTTACCTTCTGCAAAAGTGCGGTGTAGTGTTTGGTAATGAACATATGGCGAGCCATCTGGCAGTGTTTTGCATAGGGTTTGTTTCAACGAATCCAGGTCATTGCTGAGCTCAGGGCTGTGTTCTGTATAGTCAGTGATATTGAAAAAGAGAGGAATTACATCGGGGTTTTGACCTATCAATACTTGATTAACAAGATTGACCACGGTTTCGCGATTGGGTTCTGTTTTCTCCAAGTCGGCGACTTTTGTTTCGCCATCAATCATGCTTCGGCCAGAAGCATTGTTGGGCTGCTTGAGCTCTAAATTGTCCCAATGCTCGACGGTCTTATCCCCTTCGAACCGGAATACTTCAAAACAGATTTTTACGCTGGAAAAGTCATACTCGGTATGGGCAAACACATAATCGCCATCTGAGAAAATGCGCAGAATTTCAACATGAGGGTTAGTCTTTGCCAGTTTTGCAAACAGCTCAGCTAGCCCGACATCGCCTTCTTTTGTCATAGGGTTGTGCTGTTTGTACTGAGTTTCATCGACAACTTTGACGGCTTCAGGATCGCCATGCTCAATGCCTTTCTTGAGGAGATCGTAAATCCATTGCTTTCTTTGATCGCTCATTTCAATGCGTCCTTTCTTTAGCGCGTTGTTTCCCCGAGTCTAGCCGTTAATGGGTGCTTTTCTTGCTTAAATCCTGATTCACCAGCGAGCTTCCTATTTACTGTGCCTCGATTGGCGTCTGCTCATAGTTAATCGCTTTTGTGGCTGACAGTAACGCATCCACCAGTAAGGTCAGTGCGCGGGGCTGATGCTGCCGTTCACGGTATACCAAATAGGCTGTTCTGTCGGTTCGTGTATACTCCGGCAAAATCTCTTTGAGTTTTTCATTGCCAGAGGTATGGCGAAATGGAAGGGATGATACGCCAATGCCTTGTTCAACGGCGGTAATCACCGCAGTGATATCATTGACCACTAATTTAGGACGGATGGCAATAGTGTGCTCAAGAACCTGTTCGCGGTATAGGTTTATGTTCCAGACTTTATCCACTGCGATCCAGTCTGCTTGCTTTAGTGCATCGACTGTTTTGATCTCTCCATACTTTCTCAGGTAACCCTCGCTGGCAAAGAAGCCATGCCTGGCTGTAAAAAGTGGCCTGGCAATGAAGCTTTCAAGACCGGTTAAATCGAAGGTCATTAAGAGATCCCTATCTGTTGTCGGGATCTGCTGTTCTTGGCTTAAAATAATCTCAAGTTTTACCTTGGGATAATCCTCAAGGAATCGACTAATCACATCCCCAACAAACCCATGATAGAAGTTATTTGGCATGGTCAGCTTGAGGTTGCCAAACACCTCGTTGCTATCTTGTAGAATTTGCTCAATCCCGGATTCAAGTTGCTCCATGCTGCTAATGAGTTGTTCATAAGCTCGCTCTCCTGACTCTGTCGCAACGAGCTCTCGCCCTCGCTTTTCCAGTAATCGAACATTGAGCCTTTTTTCCATCGCGCTGATCCGGCGAGACACCGTAGAAGCGGGTAACCCTAATGACTTACATGCCGAAAGCAGCGAGCCATCACGGATGATTTGGCAAAAGAGATAGAGATCGTCAATGTTTCCAAAAATGGAATTCATGGTTCAAATTGTGCCTGTATATCTCGTTTATGGATTTTTTTATCTTAAGTCCAAAGACAAAAGCGCAGCAAGTTTGAGGTGAAATATGGAAAGAAAACGTTTTTGGATAACAACAGCACTCAGCACATTGGTGATGGCTGTTGCTATGTCTGGATTGATTTCCGGTTACAAAATGGGGTTTTCCGCTGATTGGCCCCAAGTATGGGGACAGAGTTTTGTGGTTGCTTGGCCATGTGCATTTGTATTAAGTGTGACTGTGTTGCCGAAAGTTAAGCAGTTTTCAGAGTGGTTAGCGGAAGCAATTTAAACATCAAAGATGAAAGTTAGGCTTCTTTACGCAATATTTAATTAACCCTCTGTATTTGAAAGGTATAAAACTGATTGCGTACCTTCTATGATTTCTCGCCGACGATTCATTCAACAGGCTGGTGCAGCGGCACTTACGTTGCCTTTTGTTCCTGGACTTCATGCAACAGAAATAACGCGCCCGAATCGTGAGGCTTGGATAATGCCTGATGAAGCGGCGCCTCATGAGCGCACATGGATGGCATTTGGGGCATCAGCGCAAATCTGGGGAGAGAGATTGCTTCCTGCGGTTCAAAAAAACCTCGCGGACATTGCGCTGACGATTGCCAAATACGAACCCGTTTCCATGTTGGTACGAAAAGAGGATATAGAAATCGCTCGGGCCTTGATGGGAGACAACGTTGATCTAATCGAAGGTCAACTCGACGATTTGTGGGCGAGAGATACTGCACCATTGTTCGTATTGAACGAGCAAGGAGACAAAGCTGCTGTCGACTTCAATTTCAATGGGTGGGGAAACAAGCAACAACATAGATTGGATGCTGCTGTGGCAAAGCAGATTGCTCGCCTTAGCCATACTCAACGTATTCAAGCGGGAATTGTAATGGAAGGTGGCTGCATAGAGGTAGACGGGCAGGGTACCGCTATTATTGCTGAAAGCTGTACTCTGAATGCAAACCGTAACCCTGATATTTCTAAAGTCCAATTTGAAGATCTTCTGATACCGCTTTTAGGGTTGGATAAAATCATTTGGATCCCTGGAATACGAGGTCGCGACATCACTGATGGCCATACAGATTTTTACGCTCGATTTACCAGCCCAGGCAATGTGGTCGTTGGTATTGATACCTACCCAGAGTCGTACGAATATGAGCTTACCCGAGAGCATTGGGAGATTTTGTCAGCAGCGACCGATGCACAAGGAAACAGGCTGAGCCTTCATGCACTAGAAACGCCAGATACGATTCGTGAAGAGTTTGACAGCAAAGAGTTCGCTGCTGGCTATGTCGGTTTTTATGTTTGTAACCATGCAGTGATCATGCAGGAGTTTGGTGACAAAGCTGCGGATGCGAAAGCCAAAGCAACGATGGAGAGGCTATTCCCAGAACGCACTGTGGAGGCATTAAACGTAGATGGCAGTATTCACTGTGCAACTCAGCAAGAGCCTCAGATAAACTAGTACCGTAAACAGTTTCTAACAACCATTTGCTAGATAACTTTGCTGTTGGAAATTTAGATTCTGGAAGTGTAACTGATAAGGCCACTATTAATTGAGCGTTAAGTTTGCCTAAATTCACAGACAAAAAAGATAATAGTGCAATGCATAGTATTTGATTGTGTGGGTTTGTATACAGGTGTTTATTGAAAAAATAAATATATACAAAGATCATGAAAATCAAATTTCAAAGAACGCTTGCGTCGCTGTTACTCCCTTTATCTACCGTAATAAATCTCGCTGGTGCATCAGAAAATATCTGCACAAAACCAACCAAAATGTCTGATGTCAGCGCTAAATGCGTCGTGACGGATGATTCCTACTGGATGCCTGATAAGTTAGTTATTAGCTTGACTAGCGAATGTGCCGAACGTGTTTTTGTCAAAGCTTGTATGAAAAATGGAAATGATTGGGGAAGGTGGGAATGCAATGCTATTCATCTTTCTAACAACCAAGTATGGGAATCGCAAATTAGCGCCGAGTGGGTGTGGTATGAATGGGTATGGGAAAAAGTAGAGCTCAATGCTTGCTGACAGGAATAGCAATAAAACGAGATAAGCCAGAGCAACGCTCTGGCTTTTTACTTAGCTGCGTTTAGGTTGCTTGTAAGTGCGACCTGCTGCGGCATAAGTATCACGGTTTTTGATGTCGAACTGGGTATAGAAGAACCACGCGACGAACAGGATAACATCGTCACCCACATTCATGATGTGCTCAACAAACTCCTGCTCTTCACCGTCATCGTTCTCTTCAGTGAATACGTGGTAAACGCGGTTTTGACCTTCCACTTCTGCAAGTGCGAATTGTCCAGTCAACGCGTTCGCGGCTTCTGCAACCGCTTCATCTTCGCTTGCTTTTAGCATGTCGAGCGCTTCAGGAAGGCTGGCTTTTTCGCAAAGGGCTTTTACCAGCGCTTCAAAATCTTTATGTTCCATGGTGGAGCCTTAATGTAGTCAAAAAGTAAAATGCCCGGTCGAACCGGGCATTTAGAACGCAAACGTTGAGGAATTAGGCCTCGACCTCTGCGTTGTGGTAAACGTTCTGTACGTCGTCACAGTCGTTCAGCATGTCCATGAACTTCTCAAACGTAGCAACATCGTCGCCGCTTACAGCAGTCATGGTCTGTGGAACGAAGGTGATTTCTTCAACGTCGATTGTCACTTCTGGCATTGACTCAGTCAGTGCGTTTTTCACTTTAAAGAACTCGGTGTGAGGGGCGAACACAGTGATCACGCCGTCTTCACATTCGATGTCAGTCACATCTGCGTCTGCCATCATCAGTGCTTCAAGCACAGCTTCTTCATCGTCACCGGCAAACTGGAAAACAGCTTGGTGATCGAACATGTGAGCAACGGTACCTGGGCCACCAATTTTTGAGTTGGTTTTCACGAAGCACTGACGCACTTCCATGTAGGTACGGTTGTTGTTGTCAGTCAGACAGTCAACGATCACTGAGCAACCGCCTGGGCCAAAACCTTCGTAGCGCGCAACTTCATAGTTTTCACCGCCACCGCCAGCTGCTTTTTCGATAGCTTTTTCGATAACGTGCCCTGGCACCTGATCTTTTTTCGCTTTCTCGATCATGCGCTTAAGCGACAGGTTTGAATCTGGGTCGCCACCGCCGTTTTTCGCGATAACGTAGATTTCTTTACCGTACTTTGAGTACAGCTTAACTTTGGCGCCTTGTGTTTTCGCCATTGAAGCTTTACGAACTTCGAAACTGCGTCCCATGGGGAGTCACTCTCTTTGATATGCGTTTATTGAAGTGGCAGGGATTTTATCAATCACCCGCAGGCTTTTTCCAGCACTAAAAGCGCGATAAGGCTCGGTTTTGCTGAGTTTGATCAAGTGTTGTCCGAGTTAAATGACTTGATGCAAAAGAAAAGGGAGGCTTTCGCCTCCCTTTTGGGTTTCAAGAAGAGGGACTATTTCTTCTCGTATCGAATGTTATCGAGTTGCAGAACCATTGGTCCTGTTGGCTCCATAACAAAGATATTGCGTAGGCCTTCGACATTCGCTTTCGCGCCGGAAGCAAAGCGGTTGCCATTTCCAATTAGCTCAGCAAAGTTGATGCGAACCTCAGTCCATTGACCGATAGGCGGTACTTCAACATCGATATCACTTGCTGCTGGCCAGCCACTATCGACTTTCACCATGATCTTGGTTTCAGGTGCTTTTTCTTCAACCAGCAGATCAAAGACCAGCTCGCCACCTTGCATCCATTCGCCCATATTGACTTCTGGAGACTCGAAGTAGAAGTTACCGATCTCACCCGTTTTCTTCATTGCCAGTACATCACCACGGCCTTCAACAGGCTTGGTTTCTGTGTAGATCTTGAACTGTGGATCGTACTCTTTCGAACGCAGGTGTTTGTCTGGCTTGTCGCCGAACAGCACAAACTCTGGGCCCGTCGCGTAATCCGGACCTGGGATGATGATCTCAGGTGCAGGTGTACCTGCGATGAACTGCGCGGTGTCCTGAACGGTCGCACAACCTTTGCCGGTTTCAACATCTTTCGAACATTCGTAGACGCGTACGTAATCGACTTCCATGGTTTGAGGGAAGATAGATGGATCGATGCCACCCTCGTTAGCGTTCGATGCCCAAGAGCCACCCAAAGCCAGGTTCAGGATCATATGGAAACGCTGGTTAAATGGGGCATCCGATTCACCTGTTACCCAACGACCGCCTTCTTTGTACTGGCTGTACCAGCCGTCAGAGCGCTGCGTTGCGTAGTGGATATCATCGATATACCAACGCATTTCGTCCTTTTCCCACTCCAGAGAGTAGGTGTGGAAACCGTCTGCAGGGTTAACATGGTTTGGAAGGTGGTATTCCGCAGCCGTGCTCACGTTATCTGGCCACTCGCGGCCATAGTGAAGCGTACCGTGAATACGTGCTTCTTCCGTGCCAGGCTCAGCACCTAATTGGTCAGTAGGGGTTTTAAGGTTAACTGCTTCAACGATGTCAATTTCACCAGAAGCTGCCCATCCACCAAATACATAGTCAGTTGGCAGCATCCAGATCGCAGGCCAGGTACCTTGACCAAATGGCAGTTTTGCACGGACTTCAAAGCGGCCGTATTTCCAGTCACCTTTGTTCAGCGTACGCAAGCGTGCTGAAGTGTATGGAAGAGTTGCTTTGCGGCGGCTCTTGCCTTCGGGGTCAGCAGCGCCAGTAAACTGATAGTCTTGAGCGACTATATATAGCTTACCGTCCTTTACATGGGAGTTGACACTGCGGTCTGTGTAGCATTGGCGTTCGTTGTTACCACCACCGTAACAGTTTTCTTCATGACTCCATTTGGACTTGTCAATTTTGTCGCCGTTAAATTCGTCATTCCAGATGAGAGTCCATGACTCATTAGCTTTTATTTCTGGAGCGCTAGTATCCAAAGATGTTGGCTGGATTGGATGATAGATTTTACTTTCACAGCCGACTAATGCTCCTAGCACTGCTACTGATACTACAGTTAGCTTTAAAGGGAAGTTACGCATTATTCGTGTCCTTACTTAATGGTGGCTTGGCACCAAAAATTCTGAATGATGATTTGTAGAGTTATGGTTCACTCTTACCAGTATGCATCCGCCTGAATGCCGAATATGACGTCACTTGCACCACTTGGTGAAGTTTCACCTGGAGGAGTAGCGCCTTCGTTTGTCCATGAATCAGGCAAATAAGAGACTGAGAAACGAATCTCTGCACTTGATTCCCCATCAGACATAATGAAAGTAGGTGCTACGGTAAATTTTGATTGATCCCAAGTAGTACCATTCCAGTTGTATTTGTAATAGCCCACATCAGATTGAACAAAGAAGTTTTCATTAACTGGGAATACGTTTCGAACCATCCCTGAATACCAGTAGTTGTATCCTTGGTCGCTGTCTACACCAGCTGGATGCGTGCCTTCGTCATTATATTGAGCTTGGAAAGAAGGAAGGAATGCGATCCCATTGTGAAGAGTGTACCCCCCCCAAAGCAGCAATCTAGCCGATGTGGCGTCTTCTGCTCTATGAGAAATGAGATAATAAGGGTCGCCTGCGGTAGGGCCCCAGCCTCTTGTATCTTCCGGTTTCCAGCGATTCGCTTTGAAACCTTGAGCGGCTGAGCCAGGTCTAGTTGCTGAGTAGTCGGTTATAGTGCCGCCTAGCAAGTTACCAGATCCTAAACCCTCCCCAGCTTGGAGTATTGCGTAAGAAAAGGCATTACCTTTAGCTCCGAAGAAATGAGGCATATGGTAAATGGCTGTTACATCATAGCCTGTGTCTGCCCATTCATTACCCAATAAATCCCAATTATTAGGCATAAATTTGTAGTTACCATGGACAGTCATTCGACCAAGGTTATAGGCTGCATGCAGAGTGTGCATGGTGTTGTTTTGGTTTGAAATTAACCTTTCTTGATCGCTTTGAGAAAGAGAGTTGTAGTAATCGACGAATGGCTTGTTTTGATATTCGTACTCAGGTTGCTTATCAGCGCCTACGCTAATTTGATTTGAATTAGTCAGAGCGTTATTGACGAAGTCATCGTAATCGCTATTGTTATAGGCAGAACTTCTCGAGCTTGAAATGTAAGCAAAGTCTAAAAAGCCATTACCAACTTCTAGTTTACTGATACCTGCACCTAAACCATCTAGGTCGGTGTAAGAGAAGTCAGTCATAAAAATGTAGTTTTCGCTGCCTAGTTTACGTTTACCAGCCCAAAGGTTTGCGCCTCTAGGCATAATACCCTGCATTTCGACGAAACCTATAAGGTCGTCAAATTCTGTATCACCGATACCAATGTGAATATTTAGGACACGCTCTTCATCAAAGATAAATCTCGTGAGAAAGTCTAAGCTTCCATCGTTATCAGACTCTATCCCCAGCCTACCGAGTAACTCTTTTTGGCCAGCGATAGGAGCTTTCTTAAAGTCGTTTTCAGCACTAGCAAAAAAACCAGCGCGAAAATAACCATGAAACTCAAACTCTGTTTCCACTGCTGAGGCGGCAGAAGGTAGCAAAGATAACCCTCCCAGCGCTCCCAAAACCAGTGTGGATAAAATGGACTTCTTCATTCCTTGCTCCATCAAATCTCTGTCCAAGCAAGAAAGCGCTTTCTTGCTTCGTTGTCTTAAACCGACTTGATCAGGCTTCAGCTGGGTGGTGGTAGCAAGAATAAGATCTTTAAAATCGGTTGGTTACAGTATTGCTTTCATGATTTATGGCTTTTTGAGGAGATCTCTAAGACACAATAAAGAAAGCGATATCTTGCCGAACATTAAGTAAATGAGATGTTAATCGCAAATGTGGCTTGGCGAAACTATGTCATTGATCACATAAACTTCACAAATTGACAACATTTCTAGGTGGTTCCAATTGGCTTTGATGAAAGAGGGTTTTACAGAGGTTTTTAGTATACGGATGTTTCACATTTGGGAAAATTGCACTGAATTTCATTGTATTTATGAGAGTTTAAGTGAAATTGGGGTTGTCTCACTAATAAGTCTGTACAAGCTTTTTTGGTAACAATATTGTTACAAGTACCGATGGTGTTCCTTGAGTATTGGGGTGGTGTCCTGTTCTCGGGTTTTACTTTGCTCAAATAAGAAAGCGCTTTCTTTTGGGCGGAACGCTATGAGTAATATCCATCAACATTCTGGTGGTTGGAAATTAGCGAGCTGCGACTTTATCAAGTTGTGAGCGTTTGCTGACGTAACAGCAGTAATGGATTAAAACGATGAAAAACTACTTAGCGAAAATGCTCGTTGCCGCTTCACTTATTATAAGTGGTTGTGGTGATGAGACGGTAAAACCTTATGTGCCGCCGTCAGCTCCTGAGACTGAGGGAGCTGTATATACGGTTTATTATAATGGAGCTCTACAATATAGCTCCGAGGCCAATGGTTGGGAAGAAACATCATTTCTTGCGGCCAATCCTGACAAGCAAACTTTGGAATTAACTACTCCCCCCACAGGTGGGACGAGTAAAGAGTGGGGTTGGGGCGCTGGTGTTAGTTACCCAGATCAAGGCTCAACTAACCTTACAGGTTATGAAGAAGGGTTCCTGCACTTTGAAATTAAAGGTACGACGACTACCGATATAAATATCGGCTTTCAAACTGGTATTTTCGACAATGCTGAACGCCCTCAAACCAACAACGGTGTGATTTTTGGTCCAAGTGGCAGGTCAATTAGCAGCGATTGGCAAAGTGTTTCTGTTCCAATGAGTGAACTTATTGGTACTAAAACCCCTGCACCTAATTTGGGTGACGTTACATCTCCTTTCTTCTTTAGCAGTGTCAATCCTGTTGATGACGGTGGGGTAATTGAAGTTCGGAATATCTACTACACCAAATCGAGCTCTGGAACAATCGGTTCTGATTTAGAGGGTTCAGGCTCTGGAGGTGCTGGAGATAATGGGGGCTCTGGAGGTCAAACTATTGCTCCCGGTGAAGGCGAGGTTACTGCTCAGGCATTTATCGCTCATAGCGGTCAAGATGATACCTATGCAATGCAGTATTGGGGAGATAATTGGGGTAGTGGTACAACCTACGAGTTGCTTACCGAAGACCAGTATGAAAAAACATTTTCCCTAACAAGCGGTTCGGACTGGGGAGCTGACGCAATAGCTATCGCATGGGGTAATGAGCCTGAAAATGCGATTGATATTTCGTCATACAACTTTGCTCGTTTTAAAGTTCAAACAAGTGACTATTCTAACATCAAGGTGTCCGTTCAAAGTGCCACGGAAGACGCTAGTGAAGTGACCTATCCTTTGTCCGACGGGCAGCCATTAGATAATGGCTGGGTTGAGATGGAGGTACCTCTTCCTTCGTTTTCAGACATGACTTGGTTTGCTTTGCTTCTTGAAGGTAATAGTGGAACGGCGAAATTAGCTGATATTGAACTAATTACTAGGTCTAAAAGTTCTGCGAATACACAAGGATACATTGCATATAGCGGCCAAGAAGATTCATTCACAATGGAATATTGGGGGGATAATTGGGGAAGCGGCGCAACCTTAACTGAACTCAATAATTCTCCTTATTCTAAAGCTTTCACTTTAACAAGCGGAAGTGGCTGGGGCGTTGATGCCGCTGCTGTTGCTTGGGGCAATGAGCCAGAAAACGCCGTTGATGCATCGGCGTTTTCATTTCTACGCTTCAAGGTGCAGTCAAGCGATTACTCCTTAGTGGATGTTTCTTTCCAAAGCGACTCAAAAACTGAAGTTAAAAACACCTATAGCATGTCCAGTGGCCAAGATTTAGGTAATGGCTGGACGCAAATGGAAGTGCCTTTCCCTGCATTCTCTGACATGACGTGGATTGGCATGATCTACAACGGAGCAGGTTCGGTAAACTTTGCAGATGTTGTTCTGGTTTCTCAGAGCGGCTCTGATGGTAACACCGATGGTGGCACTGACGGCGGCACCGATGGTGGTACAGACGGCAGCACCGATGGTGGTACTGACGGCGGCACCGATGGTGGTACAGACGGCGGAACCGATGGTGGTACATATGGTGGGGTTGATCTGGCAGCTCAGCCAGCGCCAACTGGCAACTATCCAGTTTCAAGCGTGACTAGTGGTGATGCACCAGGTAAGCCTGTGCTTGGTACTGCTGAACTTCCAGCTATCTCTTACGGTGCATTCCGTACGACAACCCGTACAGAGGCAAACGTTCCAAGCGTTGAAGATCTGAAAGAAGACTTGAAGATCATGCACGCTACGGGTGTACGTATGCTTCGTACCTACAACACGCAAGGCTTCTCTGATACAGAAAATCTGCTGATGGCAATCAGCCAGCTGCAAGAAGATGATCCAAGCTTCGAAATGAATGTGATGCTTGGCGTTTGGATTTCAGCGCTGAATGCATTCTCTGATCAACCAATTGATCACTCTCAAGAAAGCCCTGAAAACCAGGCTGAAATGGACAAAGCTGTTGAGTTTGCTCAGGCTTATCCAAACATTATCAAAGTGATTGCTGTTGGTAATGAGGCGATGGTCGAATGGGCGAGCAGCTATCGTGTTGAACCTCGCATTATCCTGAACCGTGTTAATGAATTCCAAGAAATGAAAGCTGATGGAACGATCAGCGAAAATATCTGGATTACAAGTTCTGAGAACTGGGCGGTTTGGGCAATCAATAATGACTACTACCGTGGTCATGAGGCAGACATCAAAGCCTTGATGCAAGCCGTTGACTATGTGTCTGTTCACGTTTATCCGTTCCATGATACGCAATTTGATCCTGAGTTCTGGCGTGTTCCAGCAGACCAGCAGTCGCTGTCTCGACAAGAGCAAGCTGATAAAGCAATGGAGCGTTCATTCTCCATGGCGTTGACTCAGTTCAAGGCCGCGCAGGACAGTGTTTTGGCAGTTGATGGCACAAAACAGGTTCATATCGGTGAAACAGGTTGGTCAACACTTTCCAGCGAAGCATATGGTGCTGGTGGTACTGGTGCTGCAGATGAGTACAAACAGAAAGAGTACTATGATGCAATGACTGCTTGGGCAGCTGAATATGGCGCGTCTGTGTTCTTCTTCCAAGCATTTGATGAGCCTTGGAAAGGTGATTCAAGCAACCCGAGCCACTCAGAGCAGCACTTTGGTCTGGTCGATATTAACGGTAATGCGAAATACGCTATCTGGGATTTGGTTGATGAAGGTGTCTTCGACGGTATTACCCGTGGTGGCAACCCAATCGTTAAATCTAATGGCGGCAACGCACAAACTGTTATTGACGGCATCCTGCCTATCCCTTACGCATTCAATGCGGGTGGCGAAATTGAAGGCGATGAATACACGATTCACAACGGATCATTGAATTCAAACCTGACTGCTGTTGCATGGGAAAACACCTCTTGGCTTGCAGATAACTCAAACAGCCAAGTGCTTGAATTGACAACACCTCCAACGGCTGGTGTGGCAAAAGATTGGGGTTGGGGTGCAAGTACTGCAGTATCCGGCAGCTCTGGTCAAAATCTGACTGGTTTTGAAACTGGTTACTTGATGTTCGACATCAAAGGCACAACGACGACTGCTATCAACGTTGGTTTCCAGACTGGTGTATTTGGAGACAATACACGTCCGCAAACCAGCAACAGCGTTGTCTTTGGCCCAGGTGGTTACTCAGTCACAACAGATTGGCAGTCTTACGCGATTCCTGTTACTGAGCTGGCAAGCGGTTCATCTCCAGACTTCACTGATGTGACATCACCAATTTTCTTCCAAGGTACTTCTGACGACGGCGGCGTGCTGGAACTGCGCAATGTTCGTTTCAGCAAAACTGGGGAAGATAATGGTGGTAACACAGGCGGTGGTACTGACGGCGGTGCAACTGGTGAGGTTATTGACCAAGCGTACATTGCATACAGTGGTCAAGAAGACACCTTTGCGATGGAATTCTGGGGTGATACCTGGGGCAGTGGCACTACTTATCAGCAAATTACCGGCGAAGACTATGCCAAGACATTTGAACTGACCAGTGGCTCTGACTGGGGCGCGCCAAATATCGCTATTGCGTGGGGTAATCAAGATGCCAACGTGATTGATATCAGCAGCTACACTCATGCACGTTTCAAAGTCAAGACCACGGATTTCACCAGCGTTGATGTGTCAGTACAAAGTGCTACACAAAGTGAAGTGAAAACGACTCATCAATTGACTGATGGTACAGCACTGCCAAACGGTTGGGTGGAAATGGAAGTTGCACTTCCGGATTTCACTGACATGACCTGGTTTGCCATTCTGTTCGCAGGAGAAGGTACAGCACTGATTGCTGATATTGAGTTCATTGAACGTGGTACTGCAACATCAACTTCTGGCCCTGGCTACATTGCTTACAGCGATCAAGACGATACCTTTGCAATGGAATTCTGGGGTGATAACTGGGGTAGTGGCGCAACTTTGTCTGCAATGACGGGTGCTCCTTATTCTAAGGCTTTCACTTTAGCAAGTGGTAATGGCTGGGGCGTAGATGCTGCAGCTGTAGCATGGGGTAATGACGACGCAAATGCAGTAGATGCTTCTGGTTACTCATTCCTGCGTTTCAAAGTGCAATCTGACGCGTTCACAGCGGTTGATGTGTCGATTCAGAGCGCTACCCAAAGCGAAGTTAAAAATACCTATAACTTCTCAAGCGGCGAAGACCTCGGTAACGGTTGGATCCAAATGGAAGTGCCTTTCCCTGCATTCTCTGACATGACGTGGATTGGCTTAATCTTCAATGGTGCAGGCTCAGTAAACTTTGCTGATGTCGTACTGGTTTCTGAAAGTGGCTCTGATGGTAACACTGACGGCGGTACCGATGGTGGAACAGACGGTGGCACTGATGGCGGTACTGACGGAGGTTCCGGCTCTACCGAAACTGGTTACATCCTGTACACCGGCCAAGACGCTACTGTGACCTTTGAAGATGTGCAAGCGTGGAACGGTGCAACCATTGATAGCGTTACAGGTGGTACTTATGATCCAGCGCTTAGCCTGACTGTTACAGACGGGTGGGGAGCATTGGCGTGGGTAAACACCTCATCACCTATTGATCTTACTCCTTATACTCATGCTGTATTCAAAGTACTGACTGATTCCGAACAAGTTCGTGTATCAATCATCAGTGAAAGTGAAGGTGAGAGCGCAAATGATTATGCGCTCTCTACAGGCACCGCTTTATCTGGCGGCTGGGTTCAGATGACTGTCCCTCTGCCAGACTATACAGACATGACAACATTTGCCGTTGTACTGGGAGAAAACGGTACACTGCAAATCGCTGATGTTGCGTTTGTGAATAATGGTGGCGGTAATACTACCCCTCCTGAAACCGCGTACATCATGTACACCGGTCAGCAAACTAATATTCTGTTTGATGATGTTCAATCATGGAACGATGCAGGTATTCAAAGCATGACGGGTGGTACTTACGACCCTGCGCTTGAACTCACTGCTACCAATGGTTGGGGAGCACTGGCATGGGTGAGCAACATCAACCCATTAGACATTACTCCATACACACATGCGGAGTTCAAAGTACAGACAAGTCTGGACCAAATTCGTCTGTCAATCCTAAGCCAGACTGAAGGCGAGAGTGTGAGTGATTATGCTCTCTCTACGGGTACTGACCTAGGCAATGGTTGGGTACAGATGACAGTACCTTTGCCTGCCTATACAGATATGACGACGTTCGCTGTTGTGCTTACTCAAAATGGATCACTGCAAATTGCAGATGTTGCATTTGTAAACAATGGCGGCAATACAACAGCTCCAGAAACTGGATATGTTGTCTACACTGGCCAACAGACCAATATCGTCTTTGACGATGTGCAATCTTGGAATGAGTCTGGCATCGAAAACATCACAGGTGGAACGTATGATCCTGTGCTCGAAGTCACGGCGACTAACGGTTGGGGCGCGATCGCATGGGTAAGTAATCTCAACCCTGTCGATATCTCGTCATATACACATGCGCAGTTCAAGGTTCAAACAGATCTTGAGCAAGTTCGTGTTGCTATCACCAGCCTGAGCCAAGGCGAAAA
This sequence comes from Grimontia indica, assembly GCF_000333895.2. Classification (GTDB taxonomy): domain Bacteria; phylum Pseudomonadota; class Gammaproteobacteria; order Enterobacterales; family Vibrionaceae; genus Enterovibrio; species Enterovibrio indicus. The sequence goes on from NZ_ANFM02000039.1 coordinate 57,746, forward strand.
TGCGAATGATTACTTGCTTTCGTCTGGTACTGCTCTGGATGGTGGTTGGGTTCAAATGGAAATTCCATTACCTGACTTTGACGATATGACCATTTTTGCCATGGTATTGGGAGAGAATGGAACTGTTCAACTGGCTGATATTGCGTTCGTAAACAACACCGACGGTGGTACTGATGGCGGCACCGATGGTGGTACTGACGGCGGCACCGATGGTGGTACTGACGGTGGCACCGATGGTGGTACTGACGGCGGCACCGATGGTGGTACTGACGGCGGCACCGATGGTGGTACTGACGGCGGCACTGATGGTGGTACTGACGGCGGCACTGATGGTGGTACTGACGGCGGCACCGATGGTGGTACTGACGGTGGAACAACTGGCACCACGCCAATTGTTATCTTCAACGATGCAGCGAATCCTCAGTGGGTAGCGTGGGACTGCTGTGGTGGAACCACACCACCAGTTATCACTGATAGCGATGCTCAGTATGGTGAAGTGACCTTCTTCGAGGTAGTTAATGCGACAGTGAACGGCTTTAGTTCCCGTGAAGGTGTTGCTACCGATCCTCAGCCAGTCGATGTGAATGCCTGGATGGTAGAAGGCGTTATCTCCTTTGATATCAAGCTAATTGCTGCCGGTGAAACACCAGCTGATGTTTGGAACTTCAAAATTGAATCTAACGGCGGGAGCGAGTTTGTCGAAGTCGCTCTAGATAGCCTCCCAGAGTTGGATACTTGGAAAAACTACTCGTTCAACCTAAGCGACCTGTCAAACAATGGTCTAGACCTCACTGCGATAGACCTGATTATGGTGTTCCCAGCTTGGGGTACAGGAATCGGTTCTCAGTACGTGATAGACAATGTTGTTATCTCTCCTACCCCGACTGATGGTGGAACTGACGGCGGCACCGATGGTGGTACTGATGGCGGCACTGACACAACAGGAGACGTTGTTTCCATCTTCAGTGATGACTACACGGATATCACTGTCAATGAGTGGGGCCCTAACTGGGGTGATTCTTCAGCACGTATCATTGATGGCGAGCTTAATGGCAGCCCAGCGAAAGTCATGACAGTTGGTGCAGGTCAAATATTTGCCGGTATTGATTTCTCATCGGCGGCGTTTGATGCTTCAAGCTTCACGACTTTCAACATGCAATACAAAGTAGATCCTTTGTTAGCAGGTCAGGTGATTAACATTAAGCTGTCTAACCATGCTGGCGGTAATGGTGAAACCAATGCAATTCAATACACCAGCGTTCCTTCAAGCACTGATGTGGTGACTTTGGCTGTTCCGTTAGCTGACTTCACTGATGCGAGTGGAAATGGCGACTTATCAAGAGATGCCATTGCTCAAATCGTTATCTCTGCTGCGCGAGCGGATGGTAGTCAGGCGGTAGACATCTACCTTGACAACATTTACTTCAGTAAATAATGCGTTGTTTCAACATAAAATAATAAGGGAGCCGTTTGGCTCCCTTTGTTTTTTAGTGAAAGCCCAAAATCAAACGTTTTGTGTTCTCGACACAGAGCCAGACCCAGCCTTAGAGGAAAATCCTTTTGCCTTTGTTGCAACGCCGACTTTGGACGTTGTAATCACAAAATTGCCTGCTGAGGGTTCAGTGACGATTCTGCTAATACGAAATCCTGTATTTCTGGCTGGAATATCAGTCGCGCCAGTCCGCTTGTCGTTGAAAGTGAATACCTGCTCGGCCACTATGCTTCCAGGGCTGGTCATACGGCTAACAGGTGTCCTATGCCTGTCTGTAAGTCCCGTTGTAGTGGCTGCCATATAAGAGGAGTTATTTGCACTCGCTCCTGCGCCCGCGAGGCATCCTTTTCCAGAACCGTATTTGACCTGTTCAGAATGTTCGGCTTCATTGAGGTCGCTAAGCGTATTCGAATCAGATTCAACGGAGAAATTAACAATGATTCCGCGTCGTGCACCTGTGGCTACAGAGTTGAAAGAAATGCTGCCGTTTTGAGGAATAGCTGACACAGAAAACGGTGCGCTTTGGGCAATTCTATTGCCAGAGAAATCCGCTACTAACCTGAGTTTGCCAGCGTTTCCGACCGCAGTTTGATTGACGCCACGTAATCGCAAAGTTTGGTTCGCAGTGATGTGCGCTTTAGCACTGCCATTGATGGTTAACGAACCATTGCCACCGCCAGCACCGACGACACTGATAGCAACATCATTCATGGGTATTTGCCACCCTTGCACATTAACTTGTATCGGCGTGTCAACGCGAGGTGGGATTCTATCAGGCATACTTGTTGGAGACGTGCTGGGCCTGATGTGTCGAGGAAAAGTGACTCGTACGCCAGAGGATGCGACCCCAGGTGCTGCTGGCGTCGTTATGGGCGCTATTGGAGCGGAAGTGGTTGTTGGCGCGGTTGAAGCGCCGGATGCTTGATCTATCAACCCGTCTGTTTCTTCCGTGGATGTTGAGGTATTTACCTTGTCTCCAAGGCTTTTTGTCGGGGTTGAGAGAAGGTCACTTCGCGTGTTAAGGCGGTTGTGGGAATCGGAAAGAATGGGACTACGCTTTCGCGTCAGACTGCTAGACAAAAAGCCTGGCTTAGAAGCACTCTCAATGCCTTGGGCGAACTGTGTTGAAAATGAACGCATGTGAACCTCTGTAACGGTTAGCGTTCTCCTACTTTAGTTAACGTTGGCTGCTTCCAGCGTTTCATGGCTAGGAACGACCTCGTCTTATTTGCCAAAAATCCTGCTAGCACCACCACACATCATTCTGCAACGATGCAACCGGTCTCATTTATGATATTCATGATAATTCCATGAGTGAGGATTTGTGATCATTGTTACAAAAAGGTAAACAACGGCTTGTTGAGAACGATGGATTTTCTAATATCTATCGCAAAGAAAGCGCTTTCTTTTGGGTTTAAACAAGAAAGCGTACGGAAAGTAGTTGGCTACACTCATAAAAATTAAAGATTTAGATAAGTTTTCATTGGAATGGCAGTAAGGGCAGTTCCAGTGATTGAAACGGATTATAAAACGACAAAAGGACGGCAAGATGCACAACAAGAATATCATCGCTTCTCTCGTTTGCAGTGCGTTACTGACTGCGGGTGTTCAGGCCGCTGACATTAAGCAGGGCGGAACGCTTAATGTACCGATCATTACCACTGGTTTTGTCGAAAACTATAACCCTTACACAACAAAAGATGTTTTCCACGGCATCATGTTTGAGCCGCTGATGGTGTTCAACAACATGACTGGCGAGACAGATTTCCGCCTTGCAGAATCTGCAGACTATTCAGACGACTTGAAAACCATCACAGTGAAAATGCGCGAAGGTCTGAAATGGTCAGACGGCTCACCACTGAGCGCAGAAGATGTTGTATTCAGCTTCGTGCTTGCCAAAGACAACCCGGCATTTGATTCAAAAGGCATCTGGTCAGGTGGTAATCTCCAATCTGTTGAAGCCAGCGATGACCGCACTGTGGTATTTACTTTGGCAAACCCAGATTCCACCTTCCTCTGGAATCTCGAGAAATACCACATTCTGCCTGAGAAGGTGTGGTCAAAAGCGGAAAACGCCACCACCTTCACTAATCCGAATCCAATCGGTACAGGTCCAATGACAGAAGTGAAGTTCCTCAAGTCGCAGCAGATGGAGCTTTGCCGTAACCCGAACTACTACCTTGAAGGCCGCCCTTATCTGGATTGTGTGAACTTCCGTTCATACAACGATAACTCTCAGGTGCAACCTGCGCTGATGAAAGGGGAAGTGGACTGGGGTTCTAACTTTATCGCAGACATTGAAACCACGTTCGTGAAGCGTGACCCAGACAACAACCATTTCTGGTATCCAGCGAACGATGCGATTCACCTTTACCTGAACACTAAAAAAGTGCCTTTCAACGATCTGAAAGTGCGCCAGGCGCTCTCGATGGCTTTGGATCGTGACCTGATTGTTGATATCGCAGCTTACGGTTACCCGACGGCTAACTTCAACGCAGGTGGTATCGGTGAGCTGTATGCGCAAAACATCAATAAAGACATCTCCGCGCAATATGCTTCTCTGACCGAATTCAACCAGGACAAAGCCAAAGCACTGCTTGATGAAGCCGGTGTGAAAGACGTCGATGGGGACGGCTACCGTGACAACCCGGACGGCTCCAAGCTGGAGTTCAACATCGAGGTGGTTAATGGCTGGACTGATTGGATCCAGGTGGTTCAGATGGTCACCGAGTTCTATGACGAAATCGGTATCAAATCGAACGTCAAAACGGTGGATTGGGCGGTCTATGACAGCAACCTCAAGCAAAGCAACTATGACGTCGCAATTAACTGGTCAATGGTGGCGACTAACCCCATCATCGCATACCAGGAATACTTCTCTTCTTCGCGCGTGGGTAACAGCTGGCACGCGGGACACGGTGTTAACGACCCAGAAATTGATGCGCTGATCGACAGCTTCGGTCAGACCGGTTCGCCGGAAGAACAAAAAGCGATTTTGGACAAGCTGCAGGTCTTTACTGCCGAAAACATGCCATTTATTCCGTTGTTCTCGAACCCAACCTGGTTCCAGTACAGCACCAAGAAAATCGATGGCTGGCCAACAAAGGAAAACCCTTACGTTCAGCCAGTTTGGTACGACGGCGGTAAGCGCGTCATCATCCTCAATAACCTGCACCTGAAATAAGCGAATACGCTGAATTCATGGACTGTTGAGGAGCGAATCGATGGCATTTTTATTTCGGCGATTCATATTCTATTTTTGCGCGTTTCTTATCGCGATAACGTTCAACTTTATGTTGCCACGTTTAATGCCTGGTGACCCTGTTGAAGCTTTGTTTGCTGCGGCGCAAGGGAAAATGGATCCAGCACAAATGGATGCTGTGCGTGAAATGTACGGCTTCCTTGATGGCAACGTCTTTGAGCAGTATCTGGCGTACATCAAAAGCGTGTTCACGCTGGATTTGGGACCGTCAGTATTGATGTTCCCCATCAGCGTATCGGAAGTGATTGGTAATGCACTGCCTTGGACTTTGTTCCTCGCGCTTGGCTCTCTGATCGTGGCGTTGATTATTGGTGTGTCGATTGGCACTTATGCCTCTTACCGCCGCACGGGTTTTGTCGGGCAAGTGGTACCGCCTGTATTGGCGTTTCTCAGTAACTTCCCTTACGTGGTGACTGCCTTGTTCCTGTTTTACCTGTTCGGGATTAAATGGGATTTGCTGCCGATTGCTTACACCTACGACCCGTCGCTGGATCCGGGGTTCAATCTTGAATTTATCGGCAGCGTGCTGAAACACGCGATCTTGCCGGTCGGTTCAATGGTGGTTGTTGGTATTGCTGCATGGGTGTTCAACATGCGTAACGCCATGATTAATGTGCTTGGTGAAGACTACGTGACCATGGCGGAAGCCAAGGGTTTGAGCAGTACCCGTGTGATGTACCGCTACGCTGGGCGTAACGCGATATTGCCTGTGGCGACTGCAGTCGCGATGGCGATTGGTTTTTCCTTTGCTGGTTCGATCATGACCGAAGTGGTGTTCAACTATCAGGGGCTGGGCAACATTTTATTGAAAGGCATTGTGGCGCGGGATTATCCGCTAATTCAGGCCATCTTGTTGATATTGGTGACCGCTGTGCTCACCGCGAATTTCATCGCCGACTTGCTGTATGTCTGGCTTGACCCGCGCATTGCGAATTAAGGAGCGGGCACATGGATAAGACGATGGAATCGAGCCAGAACAAACCAGTGAAAATGCCAAACAAAGGCGGAGCGATAAAGCGTGCTGGCAAAAGTATTTACGCCTTTTTCTATGGCAACCCGCCAGCAATTCTTGGCACCTTGCTGCTGACCATGGTGTTGGTCGGGGCGATATTTGCCAACGTGTTGGCACCATATTCAGCGGAAAAACGTGTTGCACGTCCACACCAGCCGCCGAGTGAGAAGCACTTGATGGGCACGACGCGAAGCGGGCGTGATGTTTACAGCCAAGTGCTTTATGGCGCGCGTAAAACGCTGACTGTTTCGCTGTTTGCTGGCTTGATTGCGATGGGCATTGCGGTGGCAGTGGGTGTGTCTGCTGGCTACTTTGGCGGCAAAATTGATGAAAGACTGAATTTTTTAACCAATGTGTTCTTGGTGTTTCCACAGCTCCCCTTATTGATCGTCCTGGCGGCGTTTCTGGGGCAAGTGGGCTCATTGGTGATAACGATTTTACTTGGGGTGACCTCCTGGCCTTGGGGCGCACGCGTGATTCGCGCGCAAACCATGGCAATTCGCAACAAAGAATTCATTCTGGCTGCAGAAGTCATGGGTGAATCGAAACTGCGTATTATTTTGGTCGAGATTTTACCCAACCTTGTTTCCATTGTGTTCGGCGGATTCTTGGGTGCCGTCATCTACGCTATGGGCTCCGAAGCAGGGTTGGGTTTTTTAGGCCTGGGTGACGCGACAGAAGTGAGCTGGGGCTCCATGCTCTATTGGGCTCAAACGTCGTCGGCACTCTACACGGGCGCTTGGTGGGAAATGATGGTGCCGGCTTTGGCACTGGCTATCACCGGTGGCGCACTGGCGCTGATCAATATGTCGATTGATCAGGTCAGTAATCCGAAACTCAAAACTGGTCCACACATGAAGCTCTGGCGCAAACTGAAAAAAGCGGCAGACGAGAAAAGGGGGTTGTAATGGCAAACTTGCTCGAAATTAACAACCTCTGTGTGGATTACGTGTCGCCTAATGGCGTGGCACGAGCAGTGAACAATGTCAGTGTGAGCATTGCCGAAGGTGAAACGCTGGGTATTGCTGGCGAATCTGGCTGCGGAAAGAGCACATTGGCGTTTGCGATATCGCGTCTTCATAAAGCGCCTGCGCTGATCTCAGAGGGTGAAATCCTCTACAAAGGCGAAGACGTGCTGAAGATGAATGATAAACAGCTGCGCACATTCCGTTGGAATGAAGTGTCAGTGGTTTTTCAAAGTGCGATGAACTCTCTCAACCCTGTGATCACCATTGGTGAACAGCTGACAGATGTGATTCTGGCGCACAAAAAAGTGTCGTTGAAACAGGCGACAGAAAAAGCGGCAGAGCTGCTGCAAGTTGTAGGGATTCACCCGGATCGTCTGTCAGCGTTTCCGCACCAGTTGAGTGGCGGTATGCGACAGCGCGTGGTGATTGCAGTGGCGCTGGCGTTGGAACCAAAGCTCATCATCATGGATGAGCCAACGACGGCATTGGATGTTGTCGTTGAAAGGGAAATCCTGAACGAGCTTTATGATCTTAAAGCAAAGTTCGGTTTTTCCATTCTGTTCATCAGCCATGACTTGAGTCTGATGGGCGAAATTGCTGACCGTATCGGCGTGATGTATGCGGGCAACATGATTGAACTGGGCGATGCGCAAACCGTGTTCGGAGCGCCGCAGCATCCTTACACACAAGGGTTGCTCTCTTCGTTTCCAACCATTCATGGTCCGAAAGAGCGTTTGTACGGGATTCCGGGTAATCCGGTGAACCTGTTGAATACACCACAAGGGTGTAATTTTCAGGAACGTTGCAGCAAGTGTTTTGCGCCCTGCACTGAGCAGGATCCGCAGTTAAAACTTATCGCGCCTGAGCATCAGGTCGCGTGTCATCTGGTTTAATGAAGGAGCTTAAAATGGAAAGCAAAGAGAACCTTCTTGAAATTAAAAACCTGGTGATGGATTTTCGCATCGGGCATTCCAAGTCCAATTTGATGCGTGCGGTAAACGACGTTTCCTTTGAGTTGAAGAAAGGGGAAGCGTTAGCGATTGTGGGAGAGTCTGGCTCGGGTAAAAGTACCGGTGCTCGGATCCTGACCCGTATTTATGAAAACACCGGCGGCTCGGTTATGTTCAAGGGCAAGCCGCTGGCGGAATACATCAAGGAAAACGGTGAACTGGAATATGCGCGACAAGTGCAGATGATTTTCCAGGATCCGTTTGGCTCCTTGAATCCGGTACACAATATTCATCATCACATTGCGCGTCCGCTCTTGATCCACAAGCGTGCGACCAAGCAAAATGTGACGGAGAAAGTGTACGAATTGCTCGAACTGGTGGGCTTGTCTCCGGTGGTAGAAACCGCAGAGAAATTCCCGCACGAGTTGAGTGGCGGCCAGCGTCAGCGTGTGGCGATCGCAAGAGCCATTGCTGTCGACCCGGAAGTGATTCTGGCCGATGAACCTATTTCTATGCTGGACGTTTCAGTACGTCTGGGCATTCTGAACTTAATGGCTGATCTCAAAGAGCAACACGGGATCGCCTTTATGTACATAACGCATGATATTGCCACCGCGCGGTATTTTGCAGAAAAAACGGCCGTCATGTATGTCGGTCATATGGTGGAGTGGGGCGATAGCGACAGCGTGACGCAGACACCCCAGCACCCTTACTCGAAATTGCTGCTGTCAGCCGTGCCGGAAGTGGGACGTGCAGGACGCCGCGATCTATCGGTTAAAAAGGGCGAGATACCGCTGTGGAAACCCAGTAGTGTCGGATGTCCGTTCGCTTCGCGTTGCCCAATTGCGACGGAAGCGTGCACACAATCCATGCCTGAAGCGACGGAAGTCAAACCAGGACATTACGCGAGGTGTCACCACCTCTAAGGCTATAAGGCCCTAACTAAGCGTAAACTTTTTATCGACCTCCCGGTGATGGTTGAAAAACCCACCGGGAAATTTTGAAATCAAAAAGAAAGCGCTTTCTTTTTAGGAACCAAGAAATATGGAACATTGTTTTAAACTGGCAAGTACCCCTGTTAAGGGGCAATTCGTAGACGTAAATGGCGAACGTTTTTATCGCATCGAGAATGTGGATCAAATGCCTGCATTCTTTATGAGTGTGGTGTCTGCCAATGATCACTGGTTGTTTGCGTCGTCGACCGGATGCTTGTCAGCAGGCCGTGGCAACCCTGAAAACGCCCTGTTTCCGTACCGCTCAGTGGATATGATCCATGAGAATGCTGAAAACACCGGCCCGAAAACCTTCATCCGCCTTGAAGATGAGGTGGGTGATGTCGTGACATGGGAACCTTTCAATCCACAGCACAATGGTAAGTACCGCGTTATCCGTAATCTTTATAAGAATATTACGGGTGACAAAGTGGTGTTTGAAGAGATTAACCCAACACTGCGCTTGACCTTCAAATATACCTGGCAGAGTGGCAACACCTATGGTTTTGTGCGCCGTGCTGAACTGAGTGACTTCTCAGGGACTTCGCGCAAGATTGAAATCCTGGACGGTGTACAGAACATCCTGCCAAATGGTGCGCCAATGGTGGCACTGCAAAAGAGCAGTGCGTTGGTGGATGCCTACAAATGGAATGAGCGCGTTCAAGATACCACACTGGCGCTCTACACCATGTATGCAAAGCTCAGTGACCGTGCAGACCCTGCAGAAGCGCTAACTGCAAATACGGTTTTCTGCATTGACAACGATGACGTTGAAGTGCTGCTCAGCAGCCAGCAAGTCCCGGCTTTCCGTCGTGGTGACGTGATTGAAAGCGAAACGCTGACACGCGGTGTTCGTGGTGCGTACTTCATCCACAAAATGATCGATCTGGCAGCGAACGAAACTAACGATTGGCTGTTTGTTATCGACATCGAAAAAGATCACGCAGGTGTGGTTGTTTTGCGTAACGAGCAAAAAGACCAGCAATCACTGCGAGAAAAGGTAGAGCAAGATTGTGCGAAAAACCACGAAGAGCTGGTTTCTCTCATTTCAGCAGTCGATGGGTGGCAGTTCTCGGAAGAAGAGGCCACCAGTAATCACCACTACGCGAACGTGCTGTTCAACAGCATGCGTGGCGGTGTGTTTGAGCAAGGCTATACCCTGCGTAAAGACGACGTGTTGCAAACCGCAGAAAATACGAACAAGAAAGTGGTACTGCGTAACAAGGCGTTTTATGACGCACTGCCTGCAACATTTACCCATGAAGAGCTGGTAAAACGCGCAGAGCAGGCGGATGACATTCAGTTGCTGCGTCTTTGCTACGAGTACCTGCCATTGACGTTTGGTCGTCGTCACGGTGACCCAAGCCGTCCTTGGAACCACTACGACATCAAAGTGAAAGACAAGGAAGGCAATCCTCTGCTGGCGTATCAGGGTAACTGGCGTGATATTTTCCAGAACTGGGAAGCATTGGCGCTGAGCTATCCGGGTTACCTGCGCTCGTTCATCGCAAAATTCGTGAATGCCTCAACGATTGATGGTTACAACCCTTACCGCATCACTAAAGACGGTATCGACTGGGAAGTGCTGGAGCCGGAAGACCCATGGAGCAACATCGGTTACTGGGGCGACCACCAGATCATCTACCTGCTGAAGTTCCTGGAATGGTCTGAACGTTTTGAACCAGCACAGCTGACAGCAAACCTGTCCCGTGAAATCTACAGCTATGCCAACGTGCCATATCGCATCGGAGACACACGCACGCTGTTCTCGAACCCGAAGGACACAGTGACGTTTGATACCGAGCTGCACGAGAAGACAGAAAAGCTGAGCGAGATGATCGGTAGCGATGGTCGTCTGCTATTGGATTCAGACAAAGAAGTGTACCTCGTCAACCTCTCTGAGAAGCTGCTGGTGCCGTTGTTGTCGAAACTGGGTAACTGGGTCGTCGATGGGGGTATTTGGCTCAATACGCAGCGTCCAGAGTGGAATGACGCCAATAATGCGATTGTAGGTAATGGTCTGTCGATGGTAACGCTGTACTACATGCGTCGTTATGTTGAGTTCATGCAAGCACTGTTTGCACAAGCACCGGAAAAAGTGCGCATTTCTAATGAAGTAGCAACCTGGTTGAAAGAGACCAGCGAAATCCTGAGCAAAACGCTGCTTGATGTGAAGAAGAAAACGATCACTCGCCAGACCAAACACAAGTTGCTGACCGAGTTGGTGGATGCGGCGAGCCGCTTCCGTCATCAGGTTTACCAACAGCAAGGCTTCAGCGGTAAAACATTGGTTAACAAGCACGACATTGAAGCGCTGTTGAACACCAGTTTGGATCTGCTGCACAGCAGTACTCAGCGTAACTTGCGCGAAGATGGTTTGTTCAATGCCTACAACGTGGTTCAGTACAACAGCGAGTCATTGGATTCCCTGCCGCTGTACCCAATGTTGGAAGGTCAGGTCGCAGCCCTGAGTTCTGGCGCACTGAGCAGCGCTCAAGCTGTATCTCTGCTGGACAACCTGTTCAACAGTGAGATGTACCGTGAAGACCAGAAATCCTTCATGCTGTATCCGGATCGCGAACTGGCAGGATTCAGCCGTCGTAACTGCATCGAAGCGGAAGCGGTTCGCAAGAACGATCTGCTGCGTGATATGAACAAACGTGGCGACAAGCGAGTGGTGTACGCAGACCTTGATGGCGTATTCCACTTCAACGCTACGTTTGAAAATGCAGGTGCCTTAAAAGCAACGCTGGATTCAGTTCGCGCAGACTACCCGCAAATGTCGGACGAGCAATACGAAAACGTGCTGGCACTGTACGAGTCTGTGTTTAACCACCGTGAGTTCACCGGTCGTTCTGGCACCATGTTTGGTTATGAAGGCCTGGGTTGTATCTACTGGCACATGGTGTCCAAGCTGCTGCTGGCGGTTCAGGAAGTTTACTTCGCGAGCTGGAAAGAAAACCCGCACAGCGCGGAAACCCGCAAACTGGCGGATTACTACTACCGTGTGCGTGAAGGGATTGGTTTCAACAAAACACCAACGGATTACGGCGCATTCCCGGTTGACCCATACTCACACACACCAAAGCATGCTGGCGCGCAACAGCCTGGTATGACAGGTCAGGTGAAAGAAGAAATCATCACCCGATTTGGTGAACTCGGTGTGCTGGTGGAAAATGGTGCGATCACCATTTCTCCGTCACTGCTGTTTGAACGCGAGTTCTCAAGCAAAGAAGCAGAGTTCCCGTATGTGGACATGCAAGGTGGGCAGAGAAGTATTGCGCTGAATGCAGGTGAACTGGCGTTTACTTACTGTCAGGTACCGTTTGTTTACCGCTTGAACGACAGCGGAAATACTAAGATCGTGGTGACGCTGACCTCTGGTGATGTGCTGTCCATCGAAGATAACAAGATGCCGGAATCTGTTTGTAAGAAGCTATTTAGCCGTACCGGTGAAATCGCACAAATCATTGTTGATGTACCGCGTGGCAAACTGAACCCTGCCGGGTAATCACAATCGCGAAAACAAAAACAGCCGCATCATGCGGCTGTTTTTTTATCTGTGGTTTGATGTACCAACGGTTGTTAAGCCGTAGTGACCTCAGCCGTGGAGAGGGTTTTCACTGAGCCGCGTTCCATCAGAGTAGGGAACAAACGGGTGTTGATGTTAGAGAGAGGCTTGCCTTCCAGCATGTTCAAAACACCACGGGCAGCCTGACACGCCATGTCTTCCAAGGGGAAATGGATTGTGGTGAGGCTTGGCGTCATGTATTGACTGTAGGTGTGGTTATCGAATCCAACAATGGAGATGTCTTCGCCTACCTTCATGCCACGGTCATGACAAACACCATAAGCGGCCAGTGCGATACTGTCGTTCAAACAGAAAATGCCGGTAATACTGCTGTCGCGATCCATCAGACGGCGAACTGCTTTGTCATTGCCATCGTGGTCAAATCGTCCTTCAACCACCAAGTTCTGGTCGTATTCGATGCCATATTTTTCCAGCGCATTGCGATAACCCTGAAGGCGCTCGCGGCTGTCTATCTTGCTGAGCTGACCGGTGACACAACCAATGCGGCGATGTCCGTTTTTAATCAGATGCTCGGTGGCAATATAGCCACCCCATTCGTTGTCCATGCAGATACATTGATCTGAGATTTCAGGGATGTAGCGGTTCATCAGCATGGTTGCTGGTGTTTTTTCCACAATCTGCAGAATATCAGCGTCGCTCATCATGTCTGAAGTCAGCACCAAACCGTCGATCTTTTTCGCATTCAGAAAGCAGATAGACTCCTGCTCTTCATCATAGTTTTCGTGGCCACTGGTGATGATGAGGTGATAATTCTTCTGACGAACGACTTTTTCAACATGGTGCATCAAGGGGCCAAAGTAGGGGCCATCAAAGGTACCTACCAGCATCCCGATACTGTGCGACTTGTTCGAAGCCAATGCCTGAGCAAAGGCATTAGGCTGATAGCCGAGTTTCTCGATGGCATCGAATACTTTCACGCGGTTTTTTTCCTTCACCGACTTGTGACCATTCAATGCCCGTGACACGGTGGACTGGGAAACATTCGCCAGCTCTGCCACTTCTTTAATGGTAATCAACGAGCTCTTCCTTTCATTTACTTGATGTTGCACGCCGTGATTTTATTGCCTTCCATTGCTATGAAAGTGCTTTCTTAAGTGATGACTAATGGAAGCGAATCTTCGTCATAAATCTAGGGTCAGTCGAGTTCGCAACTTTATTCATTTGGCGCAGCTATTTTTTCAAATAGGGTAAGTTTTGCCACGAAATGCGACGCATTGCCAAATAGAAAGGCTTTGCATTGCTCACAAATGTTCAGTAATTAACACTTTTGATACTGAAGTGCTCAATTATGAGTCACCGATTTCACTGAAAGCGCTTTCATAATTATAGTTCAGCCAAAGCGTCTTCAATCGAAAACTGGCTGAACACTTTAATGCCGTGCTGTCTGAGTAATGCGGTGGTCACACCATGACCGGGAATTTTGTTGCCAGCAAACTCGCCGCTATAGACAAGGGAACTGCCGCAGGAAGGACTGGATTCGGTTAACACGGCGATCTTAATGCCATGTTGCTGACAAAGTGCGAGGGTTTGACGGGCACCGGAGATAAAGGCGTCTGTCACATCTAACTGCTGGACGGAAATGACTTTTCCCGTACCGGCAATCACCGCATCGCCATCGGCAACATCGATTTCAGCCGGCGGGCGCGGGGTAGGAAGGCCACCTGCGACTTCAGGACAGAATGTGATCACTTCCGCCTGCTGAGTTAATCGCTGAAATGCTTCAGATTCTTGGAGAAGATCATTGCCGTCGTAACGGACTTTCTGGCCCATTAGACAGGCGCTGACCAGCACTTTTTTCATAGAGGTTCATGCGGTTTTAACATCGTTAACGGCGATGGTATCGGATCTCGATTAAAGAGAAACAGACTTTTTTTCACAGTAGAGTTGAGGAAATGTGAAATCGGTCAAATAATTAGTCTTACCCCCTGTGAAATCCAAACCAATAGATGGTGATGTACGCGAAGGGGAACACGGAGGGAGAGCCAAACCATGTCTGAAATGCTGCATCAGTATCCAATTATCAACGGACGCGAAATCCACGTTCGTGCATGGAACCCTGAAGGCGGGGAGACAGTGATTTGCTGGCATGGCTTGGCACGCAACAGCATCGATTTCGTTGAACTCGGGGATGAGCTGGCTGCAAAAGGCTACCGGGTGCTTGCACCTGATACCCTTGGACGAGGGCTTTCTCAGTGGGCGGATAATCCGAAAACCGAATACAGCTACGCCAACTACATTGATATGGCTGTGAAACTGATGGACTTCTATTGTTGCGATAAAGTGCATTGGGTTGGTACAAGTATGGGCGGTTTGATTGGCATGTTGATCGCGTCCAGCCCTGATTTCGGTGCTCGGATTACCACATTGGTGCTTAACGATATTGGCCCGGAAGTACCGAAAGAAGCGCTGGAAAGAATCGTTAACTATGTGCAAGAGCCTATTGCTTTCCGTCGGTATAACGAAATCAATCAATATCTCCAAACGCTATATCAACCATTTGGTCCCCACACTTGCGAACAATGGCACACCATGATTTCGGCTTCTGTTCGCAGGCTGGAAAATGGCGACTACACTACGCACTACGACCCGGACATTCTTGCGCAGTACGATCCCAACTCTCCGCCGATGAATCTCTGGCGACATTTTGGGAACCTGAATTTGCCGTTAATGCTGATGCACGGTTTGCACTCAGACGTGCTCACCAAAGGCATTGTGAAAAAAATGCGGGAAGTTCAGCCGGAAATGGCCGTAAATTACTACCTGGGGTGTGGGCATGCGCCTAACCTGTTCTACAAGTCATACCGACATGATGTCGAACACTTTATTGAAGCGCATCCCATCGAGCAGGAAGTCAGCCAGGAACGGAATGCTGGCTGATTCCCCAAGCTTCTGCGAGGTTACTTTGAAGCCCAAAGGTGGAGCAACTCAGTTGCGATCGTCGCCCCGGCTAACGCTGTAATTTCGGTATTGTCGAAAGGCGGGCTGACTTCCACTACATCCATCCCAACCAGATTGATACCGCGCAATCCACGCAAGATCCTCAATGCTTTATCGGAGGTTATTCCACCTATCACCGGCGTGCCTGTGCCGGGGGCAAAGGCGGGATCAAGGCAATCGATATCAAAAGTAATGTACGCGGGCTTTCCGCCTACCAAAGCTTTGACATGATTGGCGATTTCATCCGGCGTCATGTCATTGGCGGCTTCCGCACAAATCACGTTAAACGCATGGTGGTCTCTGTCGTAATCTGTCCGGATCCCAATTTGTACTGAAGCTGATGGGTCAATCAGCCCCTCTTTGGGCGCGTGATAGAACATGGTGCCATGGTCGTACTTGCTGCCTTGGCTGTATGTATCGGTATGGGCATCGAAATGAATGAGCGCCATTTCACCATGCTTGGCGTGATGTGCGCGAAGCAGAGGAAGGGTGACGAAATGATCTCCGCCCAGAGTTAGCATGGCTTTGCCTGTGGTGAGAATGTCATTCGCTGCACTGGTTGCCATATTGAGGAAATCTTCGCTGTCACCACAGGTAAAAATTAAATCTCCGGCATCAACGATATTGCATCGCTCACGAAGATCGAACGGCCAAGGGTAGCGAAACCCTTCCCACGCGAGATTCACCGACGCTCGCCTGATGGCATCAGGCCCTAAACGCGTGCCTGAACGTCCGGTTGTTGCCATGTCATACGGCATACCCAAAACCACCACATCGGCGGCGGTATCTCTTGGATCTTTAACCATGGGCAGGCGAAGAAACGAATAGGGATTGGAATACAATGAATCATCTTTTCTTGAAAATACGTCTTCCATACCAGCTTCTCTCGTGGCTAATGATTGTTTGGTCATTATTTCTACAAATTAGCAGGTGGGGCAAATGCCTATGTCTATTTTCTGCATCAGCGAACAATTCACCGAAAAGTTTGTGAACTTACAATCGAAGCGGCTTGTTGAATCCTGCATCTTCAGATTGTCTGGGTGTAAGCATTAAACACAAACTGTGACCGCTCCGTGCTTGTCCCTGAACAAATAAAAAACGTCATGCCAATGCCCAATTTACTGGTCTATAAAGAAGTCAATTCAAATCACAGGAGACAGGGACATGGCAACAACAAGACGCAACAAGAAGCCTAAAGTTTGTTTGGTGCTGCAAGGTGGCGGCGCTCTAGGGGCGTATCATATTGGTGCTTATGAAGCGATGAAAGAAGCGGGGTTTGAGCCAGACTGGTTTGCAGGTATTTCTATTGGCGCGTTGAATTCAGCGGTGTTGGCGGGGAATAAGCCCGAAGACAGATTAGGCAAACTGGAAGCTTTTTGGGAACGCATCTCGCGTCCAGATACCGATGCAAATATTCCAACGTCACTGGCAATGGCATTCAACACCATTAGTGCTTCTTCAGCACTGATGTTTGGTCAGCCAGATTTCTTTACACCGCGCCCGATTAATCCTTGGCTCGCCCCTCCGGGTGAAGCGGCAACCAGTTTCTACGATACTTCACCGCTTTTCAAAACCTTGGCTGAACTCGCTGACTTTGAGCTGATCAATCAAAACAAAACCCGTTTAACCGTCGGTGCGACCCGTGTGACAGATGGCGAACTGGTGTTCTTTGACAGCAAAACAGACGAAATTGAACCGGCCCACGCGGTGGCAAGCGGCTCCTTGCCTCCAGGCTTCCCTGCCACTCAGATTGGGGAAGAATACTTCTGGGATGGCGGTGTAGTTTCGAACACACCAGTGAATGGCATTTTGGATCTGGCGGGCGATGATGAACTGCTGATTTTCATGGTCGACCTTTGGAACGCGAATGGAGAGTTGCCGAAAACCATGAGTGAAGTGCTGTGGCGCGAGAAGGAAATTCAATATGCCAGCCGTACCAGCGAGCACGTAGAAGCTTTGATTGCCAAACGCAATCTCGACCATGTGCTGAAAACCTCCCCAGAACTGGTAGGCAGCGCGCAAGTACCGGATGTGACGACACTGAAAGTCGGCAATAAGATAGATATCGTACACATCACTTTCGATCCGCTGCAGGGGCACATTCCACTCAGCGATGCGGAGTTCTCCCGCCGTTCTATCCGCTTACGCCGCGAATGCGGCTATAACGACATGAGACAGGCACTGGAAGAGTCTCCATGGACACAACCTAATGAAGGTTTACCCTGTCATTTCCACCAACGCCAGTTTGAAGGATGTTGGGTAGAAGGCAATAAAGTGGAAAGCAATAAGCTCGACAAAGCTTCCTAGAAAAACTCAACCAGCGGGACAAATGTACCCGCTGGATTTCTACCTTCCAGTCTTGATGACTAAACATTCCTTCTTTTCTTCCCGGGGCATACTAATTACCAGACACTGCAATAAAAGGAATATTAGGCCTTGGATAAGGAAGTCGAATCGATGCGCGAAAGCATCCTTTATTGGATGGCGGAGTTCATTGCAAATGATGACAATCCTCCGTATCAGCTGTCACAGGTCGAATACTGCGGTGAACTGCTCAATACCTTTGCCGGTAACGTGATGTTGTCAGGCAAAAAAGCGGATAGATCTTGGGTGGATGTGCAAGTGAAAGCTTTGGTTCTGGCATTGAACGACTTGAACAAACAATGCGGTGAATGCCTGATAGAAACCGATCAGCGTGAAGGTATTTGTGAGCTGATATTCTATGTTGTCGCTCAGGCAGGGCACAGTGTAGAAGAAGACATCACTGAAAACTGGCGTGAGTGGTGAATTGCTTGTCACTTTCAAAACGTCTTCTCTTGAGTTTGGTGCACTTTATTACCGTCATTTTTCTCTGGTATCTGGCGCTGGGTGTGGTGTTAGGTTTGGGGTTCAAATCAGACTGGAACCTGTTTGATTACGGATTAACAACAATTGTTGCTGTCAGTTTGCTTTTACTTGGCTTGCCGTCCGTACTTGTTTCGTTTGTCGATACTGATCTCCCTACTTGGGTCTTTCCCCTTATTCTTTCGACTCAACTTATTTACGGGTTCTTACAAGTCAATCTTGTTTCAACCCTCCTGCAACGTAGAAACCGCAAAATCAATAAGATAGAGTAACCTGCATCAGACATGCTTAAAGGTGTATTATGCGCATTCAATATCTCCCTGACTCTGAGGTTAATGCATCCATTGATGCGAAAATTCGAGCATTACTCAGCAAGAGTTTTCTAAACAATAATGATTCAGAGCATTTTGCCCAACACCGTTACTACAAAGAAATGCCTCAACACCGATATATGGCTTGGGAAGGGGATGAACTCGCTGCGCATATTGCCGTCCACGAAAAACAGGTGTCTATTGATGGAATTGAGTATTTCATTGCGGGTATTGCGGAAGTTTGTGTCAATCCGGCATTTCGTGGCCAGGGGCTGGTCAAGCAGATACTCAAAGAAGTGCACCAGCATAGATTGGCCGCAGGAGATGATTTTGCGTTGTTGTTTGGGGAAGCAGAGATTTACAGCTCCAGCGGCTATGAAACGACGACAAATGTCCTCATGCATAACCCGGAAAATGGGTGGATATTGGCTGGAAAAACCATGGCGAAAAGCCTGAACAAAGTCTGGCCATCAGGCGACGTAAAGCTGTTGGGGCTGCCATTTTAACCGATGAACTTAGCGCTTTTTGATTTTGATGGCACCATCACCACGGAAGATACCTTCACCGCGTTTCTTTTCTACGCGACCCCAAAACGTCGGCTCGCGATAGGTTTTGCGTTGGTTTGGCCAGTTATTTTGCTATACAAGCTTGGCCTTCTTCCTGCCAGAAAAACACGCCCAGTACTTGCATACGTTGCGTTTTGGCATCGCCGGGAAGCAGACGTTGATCTGATTGCCAAGCGCTTTGCTGACGAGTATCTGACAACCGTATTAAGGCCTGATTCGATGGAAATGCTCGCTGAGCATAAGGCCAACAGTGACGACGTTTATTTGGTGTCTGCCACGCTGAATATCTACCTTCAGCACTTTTGCCAGAAACAAGGTATCAAGCTGCTTTGCAGCACCATGGAAGTTAAAAATGGTAGGTTCACAGGCCGATACGTGAAGGGAGATTGTAGCTGCGAAAACAAGGCTATCGCTGTGAAAGATGCAGTTGATCTTTCCAGTTACAGCATGGTTTTTGCTTACGGCGACACGGATGAAGACCTGCCCATGCTGGACTTGGCAGACAAGAAAGTGATGTGTGGCAAACCTTTGGCTACAGGTAGCGGGAAATCGAGCAGTAATTAGTTGCTCGCTAACTTGCTGCCCTTCATTACCTGCTCAATATCCGTCTTACTCAGTGCCTGATGATAATAATACCCTTGAGCAATATCGATATTGCATTCTGACACCAGGGAAATTTCTGTATCGTTTTCGACGCCTTCTGCAATGACCGTATAGTGCATTTCCTCCAATGCCTGACTGATGTGACGGTAAAGCACTTGCCCCGATTCGCTCGAAGTATTTTCCAGAAATTGGCGGTCCAACTTAACGAAATCGGCATTGAGGTTCGCCAGCATTGAGAGGCTGGAATAACCCGAACCAAAGTCGTCAATGGCCACGCTGAACCCTTCTTTTCTTAATCGGTTAATGACGTTCTGTGCTTTGCTTTGGTTCTGAATATAGCTGGACTCAGTCAGCTCAACCACGACGGGCAAGCCTTTCAAATGTGTAATGAATAAGTTGATATAGTCCTGGTCTAAAAGTGCATCTACTGTCATGTTCATGCTGACTTTGTGTGTCAACATTCCTCTTTCCTGCCAGTCTTGTAAGTCGAAACTGAGTTGATCAAGCACCCAGCGGTCGATAGGTAGGCTTAATCCAGCATCGTTGAAGTCTTCCAAAAATGAAGGTCCATAAAAACGGTCACCTTTTTTCAGCCGAAGTAAGGCTTCCATACCGATCAATTGACCCGTTTTCAGGTTGTATTGAGGTTGATAGAACAAGACCAATTCCCCCTCAATCAGTTGTTTCATGTGGGCATTAACTTTATCGAGTTTTTTGTCAAAGTTGAGTTGCGCTTCGTTTAGCAGTACATCAGAAGACGAGAGTACATTTGAGTTAAGGCGCAACTTCCGGATTAATGCGTCTCTCACCCCTTCATTACTCTTGTCTTCAAAATGTTTGATAAAGGGGCGGTAAATGGCGACTCCCAGAGTGATTAGAGCGATCTGTAGTAAAACAGCAATCACATCCCCACCTGTTTTTAGCCAGGCATTCATAAATATGGGTGTGACCCAGGAAATGGGCTCGCTAAGGATTTCTACTGGTATGAACGAGAGAAAAGTGTAGGCCAGTACATGATTGACCAAAGGGACAAGCACAAAAGGAATGGCAAGGGCAGGGTTATAAATCACCGGTAAACCAAAAAGCAGGATTTCATTGATATTCAGAACTGCAAATGGAATGGAAATTTTCGCCACCGCACGGCCATGCGAGCTTTTAGAAAACAGCAACAACGCCAGAATAAGTGACCATGTACTGCCAGCGCCGCCATAGACCACGAACAAATCGAAAAAGTTAGCGAAAGGGATATTGGAAACATATATATCCGAAACGAACTGCGTATCGAAAAAGGTGTAGTAGGCTGCCGCACCGTGGATACCGGTAATCCAGAAAAGGTGGATAAACACGGTGTAAGAGAAGGCTTGTAGCTGCATGGGGAGACTGGCAACCCATTCGACAAAAGGTGTAAAAGAGACCAAATGCAGTTTTGGTACCAGGAACACCGCCACAATATAGACGATGATATATGGCAGTGTGGCGTCGACATTCCGTGTCAGCGAGCGGTTTAAAATCCCTTTGGGATCAATGGTGATTCTCAGGTACTTGTTCAGCAGCACATACATAACGCAGACAAAGATGGGAATTGCGATTGCCTGCGGTAAAACAAATTTGTCTGTCAGTTCCAACCCGGCTTCGCCCAATTGAACAAATCCAGAGAACTTAAAAAACAACAGGACAGTGAGAATGGTGGCGTGGACCCGCTCATAAGAAAAGCCAAGCGCCAAATGCGAAGCTAAAGACATGGCGAGAAGCGGCGGGAAACTCAGATCGAACATTTTCGACAGGGTGTCCGCGGTATCTATATCCAATATCCCAATGTCCTGATTGATGATATAGAAGACAATCCAAAGTGAACGAAGAAACATGTAAGGAAGAAGGGCCAAAACCGCTTCACGAAAGCTCATTGCGAATATCTTCAACGCCGACATTCTTTGCATAGCGAGCACTGAATAGACTCCTGACAGATTATTATCCCCCTGTAACACCAAAAGATTTTTTGGTCATATTCGACGGGGTTATTAATTTTGGTTCATGGTATCGCCAATGATTGTGGTGATATGTGCAGCTTTAGAGACTGAGAGAATGTTTCATACCTAAAAAACCTGAATCCTGCATTTTCAGGGCGTTTGGGTATAGTTAAAAACACCTAAGGAAAAAACGAACAAAGCCCCGTAATGGGGCTTTGTTCGTTCTCTTGCCCGGCAGTGGGCGGGCAGGGAGAAAAGGGCTTACATGGTTAGATGGCGCTGGATACCTTGAAACGACTCACTGAGCTTCTGAACTTGCCTACCAAATCATTGACTTCACGGGCTGAGCCCTGAACGTCGGCCGCTGATTCATGGTTGTTGGCGGCCATATCGGCAATGCCCTGAATACGGCGCGCTAACTCCTGATTTGCGATGGTTTGTTCATGCAATGAGCGTGAGACCTCTTCAATGATATTGATGAGATCCATGGATTTCTGATGCATTTCGCGTACAGATTGTTCTGCCGAGTGAGTTTGCGACATATTATCGCTGACCACAGAGACACTGTCTTCAATATGACTGACAGTGGTTTCAATGCCGCTTCTGAGCTCTTGAATCGTTGAAGCAATTTGTTTGGTGGAATCAGAGGTACGAACCGCAAGGTTACGCACTTCATCGGCCACAACAGCAAACCCACGCCCCTGATCGCCAGCGCGTGCTGCTTCAATCGCGGCATTCAAGGCAAGAAGGTTGGTTTGTTCAGCGACATCGTTAATCACGCTGATAATGCCTTCAATCTCTTTCGAGTGCTGGTCGAGTTCTGCCACTGCTGAACTTGAACGCTGAGATTTCTCAGACATCTGATCCATATTGCTGATGGTCAACTGCATGGTATTGGCGCCTTGCTGAGCCTGAGCACCATTCTCATTCGACAGTGACTTCATCTTGTCAGCATCATGGGAAATGGTATTGATGCTGGCGGCAAATTCTTCCACCAAGGCCGCGATGCTCCCAGTATCTTCTGATTGCTGAGTAGACGCACCAACGATGTGATTGGACAAGGTTTCCAGTTTGGTCACTTCGCTGTTGAGTTGGTTGGCACCTTGCGCAATCCCTGTCAGCGTTTCTTCAAACGCATTCATCAGGTTGTTGAATGCACGGCCAAGATCCGTGATTTCGTTTTTGCCTTTCAGGCGTGAGCGCACGGTGAGATCCAGGTTTCTCTCAGCATTCTGGAACTGGCGCTGCAACGTACTCAAAGGTGTGGTGATGCTTCGGGCAATCGTGAATGAAATGCCCGCTAATACCAAAGCCACCGCCGCCACGATCAGCAGCATCTTGCGCACATCTTCGAAGAAAATGGCATCAACATCATCCACATACAATCCAGTGTTGAGCACCCATCCCCAAGGTTTGAACGGCAGAGAGTAAGCAATTTTTGGGTAAGGTGTTTCGTCGGCCCCGGCTTTCTTCCAGTGATAGGTTACGAACCCACCGCCATTTCTGGCTTTTTTCACTTGTTCCGCGATGATGTAAACACCGTTAACATCTTGAAGGTCGGCGAGATCTTTACCAATCAGGTTGCTCGCAATAGGGTGGTGCACCATGGTGGACTTCATGTCATAAATCATGAAATAACCATTGGTGCCGTAGCGCATCGCATCCATGGCTGTGATCGCCCGTTGCTGTGCTTCTTCAACCGAAATCTCTCCAGTCTGGGACTTTTGGTATAGGCGGGTAACCAGACTCTCGGCAGTTTCTACCAATACCTGAATCTGATTTTTTCGCTCTTCGAGCATGTTATCTCGCTTGATGATCAGCGAGATGGTGGTGACTGAAACCAAAGACAGCAGGGCAATCACGATGATCAACGATAAACGTTGCCTGATGGACAAGGCGTTCATGTCTCTCTCCCTAAAGACTAAGTGTTTAAAATAATGGGCTTTATCAAAAATGATTCTAGCAACTTGTTTCACATTTGCTTGCTGTCAAAATTGCTGAATATGTTGCAAAAATGTCACAGGAATAATATGGCATTCTGTCTGACTAGATAGACAAAGGGCTGCGGGCTTTTGACTTGTAAATTCATAGCCGGAATGAATTTATTGTGACGAATTAACATTTTTCTGAAATGTGATCCGATGCATTTAAATGTAAGGAAATGGATCGTTCAGTTATGCCGCTGTAGGCAATAGTGTGGCTCGATTTTCACCTAACTGTTGCACGTAAAAGGCTAAATAATCTTAAACCCGGAAAAAGTGTGTGCTTATCACGTTTCGCTATATGCGAAGCTAGGGGTTTGGTTTAGACTAGCGCCTCTTTGTACCAATCGGACTGACGATTTAGTCCAATTGGTATTCTCCATCCTTACCGAGGTGATCAATCATGTCTTTACCAAATTGCCCACAATGTAACTCTGAATACACTTACGAAGACGGCGCATTGTTCGTTTGCCCTGAGTGTGGTCACGAGTGGTCTCAGGATGCATCTGCAGATGCAGAAGAGACAAAGGTAATTAAAGACTCTAACGGCAATGTTCTTCAGGACGGCGACACTGTCACCGTGATCAAAGACCTGAAAGTGAAAGGATCGTCACTGGTTGTTAAAGTGGGTACTAAAGTGAAAAACATCCGTCTGGTAGACGGTGACCACGATATCGATTGTAAAATCGACGGCATCGGCGCAATGAAGCTGAAGTCTGAGTTCGTGAAGAAGGTTTAAACCCTCACTGACCCTGAAAGAACCGCGCTTTTTAGCGCGGTTTTTTTATATCTTGGGTTTATACCCAAACAACATGAAGATGCCCAGTGAACGATTCTCTGTTCGGTTCGTACTGGTTCAAGGAAAAACAACAAAAAGGACGCATATCGTGGCTGAGTACGACGATGGTAAAAAGGTGCCTACCAACCGAATGAGCAGAGTCGGTATGTTTGGCTCTGTAGTCACCAAAGTAGCGACCAACATGGCGGCAGAAGGTGCCAAGCAATTGATTGCAGGCAAGCGCCCGAAAGCCAAAGACCTGCTGCTGACTCCAAAGAACATTTCCAATATTACCGATCAGCTTGCCCAGCTTCGTGGCGCAGCAATGAAAGTTGGCCAGTTGTTGAGTATGGATGCGGGTGATGCTTTGCCAAAAGAACTCACCGATATCCTCGCCCGACTGCGTTCTGACGCCGCGCCAATGCCTGCAAAGCAACTTGCTGATGTATTGGCGAGCGAGTGGGGCACTGATTGGCAGAAACACTTCCTTTCCTTTAAATTCAAGCCTGTCGCTGCAGCGTCAATTGGTCAGGTACATTTCGCTTATGACGACGATGGTTCAGAACGGGCGGTAAAGGTGCAGTATCCTGGCGTGAAGAAAAGCATCAGCAGCGATGTCGATAATGTTGTCACACTGCTTCGCCTGACAGGGCTAGTGCCTAAAGAAGTCGATTACAAAAGCCTGCTTGAAGAAGCTAAAAAACAACTTCACGCCGAAGCGGATTATCAACTGGAAGCCGAACATGCCAAGGTGTTTGGTGAGCTGTTGAAAGAGGATGATCGATTCGTCGTGCCTTCAATCAATGATGCTTTGACCACGTCGTCGATATTGACCATGAGTTACGAACAGGGCGAACAGATTGAAAACCTCGGTGATTTGCCAGATACGCAGAAAACCGAGCTGGTTTCGAATCTGTTTACCTTGTTGTTCCGCGAAGTGTTCGACTTCCAACGTGTTCAGACCGATCCTAACTTTGCCAATTACCTGTACCAGCGCGAAACCGGAAAAATCGTCTTGTTGGATTTTGGCGCAACCCGTTTGTATTCAGACACAATAAGCAAGGGCTACCAAAAGCTGCTGACGTCAGCGATGCACAACGACAGGGAAGGGGTGGCAGATGCCATGTCCCAAATTGGCTTTTTCAGTGAGCATATCTTCCCAGAACAAAAAGACGCTGTGGTGAATTTGGTGATGACGGCCTGTGAGCCTCTGCGCCATAACGGGCCCTATGATTTCGGCAAAAGCGATCTTGCCAAGCGCATTCATGATGCCGGCATGGCACTGAGCACCGAGCAAGGATATTGGCACACACCACCCGTGGATGCACTTTTCCTCCACCGGAAAATCGGCGGTTTGTACTTGCTCGCAGCGCGTCTTGGCGTGAGCGTCGATTTGCCTGAACTATTTGCCCCGTTTGCTTGGGAATCAGAGTCTGAGCTTGCAAAAGTGATGGCGAATTAACCATTCGCTACCGAATTTCAGAAAATGCGTGTCATTGCTTTGAAATGAAAGGGCGTTAGGAGTATTGGTATCCATACATCGTTATCTGGGAATACTGAAATGCCTGCACGTCTATATCAACATCTTGAAACCATCTGGAATTACCACCTTATGGGGCATGAAGTTAAGCCCGCAGACTGCCTGTTTGTATTGTGCAGCAATGATTTGAGAGTCGCTGAGCACGCCGCCGATCTTTACCGTCGAGGAATGGCACCTTACGTACTGGTGTCCGGGGGAAGAGGCAGGTTTACTGAAGACGTTTTCGAAAAATCGGAAGCCGAAACGTTTGCCGAGATTTTGCGTGATGAAGGTGTGCCAGACAGAGCAATACTGCTGGAAAGCCAAGCCACCAATACAGGTGAAAACGTGACGCTGTCACATGAGGTGTTGTCAAAGAAAGGATTAACGTTCAGTCGTTTCATTCTGGTGCAAAAGCCTTTTATGGAGCGTAGGGCTTACGCGACGTTTCTAAAACAGTGGCCTGATGACGTAGAAAGCGTTGTTTGTACATCCCCGCCTATCCCGTTCCTGGAATATCCGACGGCAGATCTTCCGTTTGATCACGTTGTTGAAGCCACAGTGAGTGATTTCGAGCGCATTAAGGATTACCCAGCCCAGGGTTTTCAGATTGAACAAGTGATTCCTGATGACGTTATGTCCGCCTATAACGAGATTAAGAAAGCGGGACTTTGGTGAGACAAGGGAACACTTAAACGGAGCCAAACTGCTCAATGCCCGATAACCTGATCCATCTCACTACACTTTGACGCCCGAAAACGTCATCCTGAGCTAATTGCATGAAGCAATTAAGAAAAGCAGGCTCAGGATGACAGCGCAAACTCCTTACACATTCGACTTTTCCTTGCCCCATTGCCAATGGTGGCTGGCGATAACTGCTCCCCAAATTAGCTATAACCGTGGCGAATATGACTACGACTTACCCACCCTAAAACGCGATGCAGAGGATCTGGAGGCGTGGGGAAAAAGCTTTGCTGATAGCTGGGGGATTGAAACCCGCCGTGAATGGCACCAGATGATCCACCGGCTCGCAATGGGGGAAGTTCACGGTGATGTCTGGGAAGGAGAATTCGGGCGCCGCGCCTGCATGAGCGCCAATGAATGGCAACAACGTATCGACAGTGTACAGAATGAGGTCGCTAAGGCTGAAATGCAGTATCTCGATGCGGCTTACCGCCATGTTGGTATTGCCGGTTTTAAAGCGTGGGATTTTTGCCGTGGCTCTTTTCTTACCCGCGCTGGATTCAGTGCGGGCAAAGTAACCCAAGAAGAATTTGCCTTCCTGCTCAACTATTTCTGTCTTCAAATTCAAAAGCACTTTTCAAGCTGGGAACAATACAGTCAGAGCTTCATTTTTGGTCGCAACTATTGGGAATATATCAACGATCAAGATGAAGATATCGACAACGTCAAATACCTGCTCAATAACGGTTTCTATATCGGATTCAGCAATTTCTTTCAAAGCCTTGAGCAAGACAAAGACTGTCCCATTCCCGCTTTGGAATGGAACATCGCGCTGCCAGTGGTTCCTCAGCCGGAATCACTTCGTGCGTTGTTGAGTGAAGAGGAAGGGGAGACACAATCATGAACATGTGGGAAACCCTCGAACTCGAACCTACGCAAGATGAATCCGTCATCAAGAAGGCCTATCGCGTCAAGCTTCGCCAACATCACCCAGAAGACGATCCAGAAGGATTCAAGCGGGTACGCGAAGCGTATGAAAATATTCTTCAATGGCTGAAAGACGGCGTTAATGACAATGGAGAAACCAACAGGGAATCCGCCCCCGAAAACCCAGAAACAGCGACAGAACACCCGCACATCAGCGCGTTGAAAGCAATGCTTCAAGATGCGTCAAAGCGGATGGAATTGACGAGCTGGAAAGTCTGGACAGAAACCGGACAGATGCTGCAAATCGATGAGCAGCAGAAGATCTCAGACGACGCTGTAACTCTGGTATTAGCAAACCGCTGGTTGCCCCCCGCGATCATTGATGTGCTTTGGCACGGTTTAAGTTGGAATCTCTTGCTGAACGGGGACCAACAGCAAGTTGAACTGGGTGAGTTTCTCGATGAATGGCGACAGTTTCCCCTGTCCGTCTCCCTCGAAGAGCTGACTCAGCTGAGTGCACCGGAACAAAGGGCTGTACTGAGCTTTTTGCGTCCTCTTCATATTGCGCTGTCACGTGGGCAAGTGGATGCGTTGCACTATCACCTGCAGCAGCCGCTGACGTTTGTCATACCGAATCTGCTCAATGTTCAAATCAGCCTTCTTAAAGCGCATGTCGCTATAAAAACAGCGTCATCGTCAGTTGTCGAGGCCTTGTTGGTGTCTGACCTCATTGAACGCCCCGCAGAAACCCTCACGCTCGCTCAATGGGAGGTGATTGCGGAGGCAGCCAAGCTTACCGGTCACTCAACAGCGATCGAAGCGGTGACGGGAAAATTCCTTTCACTGAAGGCGTGGTCTGAGGCCGCCGATCTGCAGTATTTCTCCGCACTCAGTCATGATCGCTTATTGGCCTTGGTATTGGCATGTTTGCGTCAGCGCTGGAACCCGCTGCCGCCTGTATTCTGGCGCAATGAGCGAAAATTGTTAGAGGTACCTGAAAGCGCCCCAGAAAAGCTGATGTATGACTGGCTTTGTGGCCAGCTTGTAGGGCATGACAATAATGCGATTAGCCACAGACTCGATTTTACTGGCGCAGAGGGATCTTTAGTGCTGGTCGTCAAAGTACTATGGGCGGCGCACTCCGGCAGCTGGGCATGGATGAATTCGCTCAAGCAAGCGCTAAAGCAGGAATTGGACGCATTGGGAAATGGCAGTGAACGTGTCGCCATTCTTCTCGCGCAGCAATGCTTAAAAGAAGTGATGGAAACGCAGGGTGGTTCTGAAACGCTACAGCAAAAATTGGCGCACTATGAAACCGACGCCTTCTTCTCACAAGAAGCCCTGACCATGGAGGAGCTAAGTTCACTATCCAAGGATGATTGGCTCGAGTGTATTCGTCGCCATCCTTTGCTGCCTGACACTTGGTATCGACAGTTGGAGCAAGCGGAAGTCTTGGTCATGGAAGAGCTCCATGAAAGCAATATGTATCCTTACTATGCTGATTCACTCTGTTTCTATCGAAGTGCCAACCCGCAGTATGAGATTACCAGTGTATGGCAGAAAACTGCGTTTGAGGGCGTTTTTGACTGGGCGCTGATGTTCTTTTCCCACCTCGGAGCAGGTGGGGCACTCAAGCAACCGGTAATGGATACCTTGCCACCACTGCCTGAACGGCAACTTAGCGGGCCGATTTCGCTCATTCTGCCTTTTGCCGCCAAGCCTTATGACTATCTGCCCGAGAGTATCGATGCTTTTAACCAATTCCCTGAACAGTTTGTCTATCGCCTGGTGGTCGATAGCCAAGTGTCGTTACTGATTGAAAGTGAGAGTATCGATACCTTAATGGAAAGGGCTAAAGCGCGTGATCTTAGCGCCACTATCGCGCTATCCCGTCTATTGGCCGAGGAGCATTTTGACGAGGCGATTGTCTTTTGGAACCTGGTTGCTGCCAACCTGGATGCAAATCCGCATTTCCACGTGGTGGTGGACTGGCAACAACAAACTCTTATCCGATTAAAGCAAGAAAAAGGGTTGGCGAAAGAGACCTACCATTACGACAAACCAGAGTTTATTCATGCGATGATCACCACAAACAGGGCTTGGTTTGCGCCACCTGAAGAGTTTGAAGAACATTCACCAGAAGACGAAGCGAAAGACTTCCATTATCCCATGTGCATTCTTCTCACCCAACTGCACTTAGGGCTGGAGGGAGATGGATACAACATGGCTTCGCTCAAAGCACTGGCAGACAGGCGTAAAAAGCAAACTGAACTTCAGCGGGAAACCACGGACGTAGCCGTTGAGTTCCTTGACGAAATGTATCGTCAGAAGCTAGAGAAAGACATCGCTGAGAAAGGCGAGAAGGCGGCAACTTACAGCAAAACCAAGTTGAAGTTTCTCTCGTTCGTTTTCTTTGCGGCCTGGGTATTTGTTTTCCCAATGACTGTAATGGCGGGATTTGACGTCTCTCAAGAAACGTTGGGAGGCATGGTCATCTTTCTGTTCATCACCCACAGCCTTTTAGCTTGGCAGGTTTCACGTCCTATCATCACCAAAGGCAACAGGAAGAAATATTTGTTTTACAGCGTATTCACCTTGCTGGCGGCCATCATATTCCGCTCAGTCTTCCTCGCTTTCGTCAATGTTATTACCCACTACATGACAGCCAATGGGCTGAATGATCTTTACTCCCGGGGAGGTTGGGATAGAAAAGTGGTGGCAAGAAGGGAGATCAATATGAGGAAAGTGTTGGGGTTTAAGGATTAGAGAATGGAAACCAATTGGGCATAAGTTGGAGTCAATGTGGGATTTACTCAAAAAGGAGAAGCTGATGAAGTATAAATGCGAAGTCAGAGCTTCTCCTTACTATTTTGACGCTTTTTAGTTCAGGCTTTTAATTCTATCAATAATAGTGTTTGATAGAGCGTTGAAAAATACTATCTCATCTTCTTTACTTCTTAATGAACCGCCTAGCACTTCTAAATTCATTTTAAACCCCCCGCTATATGTGAGGTTTCTCTTAGAGATAGTTGTTAGCAAATCATTTCCATCATAAATTTCTATGTCATAATCGAAATTAGGATAAATTAGGGAGTCAGATGGAAATGGCGTTTGATCACCTGCAAATCTTCTATGATAAGTCATTGTTATTTTCAAAGTGTTCATTGTAGGATCTGAAGATATTAGGTTGGCCTTTTTTAACTGATCTTTGATATCACTCGAAACCCTATTTTCAATTTCATTGGCAGTATGATATGTAATTTCTGGAGTCACACGTTCAACTAACTTAAGAGATATCTCTTTGATTTGAAACTTTTCTGTTGTATCAACTGAAGGCGCTTTTTGACTACTGCTACATCCCGCGATTAATACCAAAGAGAATAAAGATAAATAAATGCTTTTTAGAGGAATTTTCATTAGGTTTCCCATTTCGTTATGTAGTGAAGTATGAGCTAGTTGGTTTAACTTACTAGCTTTAAATTTGGTAAAGCACTAATTGATACTTGACCAAGTAGCGTTTATTTCAAGTGAAAAGTGATCTCAAAGTATTTGCAATGGATAAATTGTGAGACTGGGTGATTTAATTACTTTACACTTAAGAGTGATTTCATAATTTTAGCGGTAATAGTGAATATGAGATAAGATCCTCGGAGAGAAACTCGGAGTGTATTTTGAATAAAAGTCACCCACTCAACTAAATCCCAGAACCTTTAACTGCTTATCAACCGACTCTCTCGCTTCGCGAATGATGCGCTCATCCTGGCTATTCAAAGCCTGTGTGAAGGCAACAATAAGCTCCTCTACCAACTGGCGTTCTTCTGCGAGCTTTTCTTCGTAGAGGCGGTTGAGCTTTTCTGACATCGCAATGTTAGGCAGTTTGTCGCGAGGGTGGACTTTTAGCATGGCGAGGCGTTCGCGGCTGGCGGCCTTGTCGTCTTCACTCATGCCAACAGGGGTGCGGTCGATGATCTTCTGAGTGGTTTTCTGTGTCGACAGCACTGTCACATCCACTTCCAACAGACCATTGATGTCATAACTGAAACGTACATCAATCGCTTCTTCGCCCGCTTTGTTTTCTGGCACGGTCACTTCAAATTCGTTGATGAAGATATTCTCGCGAACCCAGTAGCGCTCACCCTGATAGACCGCAATTCTTACGACTGTTTGGTTATCAGTGGTGGTGTAGTAACGCTCAAC
This sequence comes from Grimontia indica, assembly GCF_000333895.2. GTDB lineage: Bacteria > Pseudomonadota > Gammaproteobacteria > Enterobacterales > Vibrionaceae > Enterovibrio > Enterovibrio indicus. The sequence goes on from NZ_ANFM02000039.1 coordinate 89,329, forward strand.
ACGGGAAGTAGGGATGACGGTATTGCGCTCAATGATTGGGCTGAATACATCCACCTGACCATTGCGGTTTGAAGCGATGCCGAGGCTGAAAGGGGAGACATCTGTCAGCACAATTTCCTCGACCGCTTCATCGCGCAAACGGCACGCCGCTTGAGTGGCAGCGCCCATAGCAACGACCAAGTCAGGGTCGATGGAAATCTTTCCGAAACGTCCAATCAAACGAGTGGCGAGTTGTTGAACCTGACGCAGTCTCGTGGCACCGCCAACAAAAATCAGCTCATCAATATCTTCCGGTGTAATACGCGCATCGCTCAATGCCTGACGAAGTGGCTGGGAGAGTCGCAACATGGTCTCCTTCCAGATTTCATCAAGCATGAATGGGGTGAGTGACATTGACTGGGCAAAGGGTTCCGGCAGGTTAATGACAACGTCGCCTTCGCCGATTTTCTTGGCGCTTTCACTGGCGCTGATGATCTTTGCCATGTCATTCAGGGCAATATCACCGTCATCGGTTTTGACTTTATCGATGACATAATCAGCTAGCTTGCGGGTGAAGTCTTCACCACCAAGACGGTTATCGCCAGCAGAGGCGCGCACATCAACAAAACCGTCAGCATGCTCCACCACGGTGACATCAAAGGTACCACCGCCAAGATCGAAAACAAGAAACCGGCGTTCATGAGATTCGTGAAGGCTGTATGCAAGACAGGCAGCAGTGGGTTCGTTGATCAGGCGAACAGCAATCAGATCAGCCAGTTCTGCAGCGAGGTGAACCTGTTTGCGTTGTTGATCGCTGAAGTAAGCGGGAACGGAGATAACGACTTCGCTGATGGCATGACCGAGAAACGCTTCCGCATCCGCTTTGAGTGAACGCAGGATGAGTGCACAAAGCTCTGTGGGCGTGTAACGCTGTTTGCCGAGTTGGTATTGCTTGTCGGAGCCAACGTAACGTTTAAAAGCAGCAGCGGTTTCCTGAGGGCGGGTCACCAAACGAGAGTGCGCAGCATCACCCACCAACACCTGTCCGCTGTCGTCGATACTGACAACTGAAGGGGTGAGGAAGTGGCCAAGGGCATTGGGGATCAGTTCAGCGTTTCCATTTCGCCAAACAGCAATCGCGCTGTTGGTGGTGCCTAAATCAATGCCGATCGCCAATTCGTTTGGAGCTGTCATCCTGTACATCCATGTCCATCGTTACTCTGCACAGGGTAACAGCAGAATTTTCCGGCTTAAATGATCGATATCGAGACTTGAGGGTCTAATAATTAAATCGACCAATCATACGGTTGAGGTTTTCAGCTTGTTCGTTTACCCCATCCATATTGCTGTTGATGCGATTCAAAATACGCGCGCATTGTTGAATGTTGTCACCCACACCAGTCACCCCTTCTGAGGCTTCCCTGACGCGGTCAAACTGCGCTTTGATAGAGATGTTCACCCGTTCAAAATTGGCACAGACTTCGCTATTCGATTGGGTGATTTTTGATAGCAACTCACCGGACAGATTCACCTTCTCCGCGCCCAACGCGACACGGTTATCAGACTCTTTAATCAATGATGAAATCTCTTTCGCTGCATCAGCGGAGCGTTGGGCCAGATTTCTCACCTCACCGGCTACCACAGAGAATCCACGTCCTTGCTCGCCAGCTCTTGCGGCTTCTACACTGGCATTGAGTGCAAGAAGGTTGGTCTGGAACGCGATCCCTTCGATGGTTTCGATGATGACCTGCATTTTACGGCTGGAATCCGTGATGGACTTCATCGCATCTTCCACTTCTTTCACCAGCACTTCGCTCTCATGGGCGTGGTCCAGTGCCGTTTGGGAGACAGAAACGGAGACTTTGGCGTGATCCAATGTTTCTTCAATATTGCTGCGCATCGCCGCCATGCGCAGCGTGACATCTTTCAAGCCTTTGACTTGCGCATCTAATTGACGATTCAGATCCGACACCTCAGCATTGGTTTCTTCTGATTTGTTGGTGGCGGTTGAGGCAGACGTTTGAATCTCTTGCACCATATACGCCAGGCTAATGATGGTGTCGTTAATGCCTGATTTCAGCTTCTGGTAATCGCCAGTCACTTTATGGTCGAAGGTTTCAGTCAAATCACCTTTGGACAGCTTTTCCAATATCTGTTGAGTGTGGGCGAGGGTGTCATCAATGTTGGTGGCTGATTGATTCACTGCGTTTGCCAATTCGAGCAAATCGCCCGAGACACCTTCTGTCTGGCATCGAGCCGAAAAATCACCTTCTGACACCTGGGCCATGACGGTGACAATATTGGCAATGACCCCGTTAATGGAGGTTGAGGCGCGGTTCACCGCTGTTTTCAATTCGTCCAGTTTACCTGCAGCTTCAATCGACGCCGTTTGTCCGAATTTCCCTTGGCTAATAGATTCCATCACGCCGCAGATGTTAACGATGAAGCCTTCTGTATTGGCAATAGATTGGTTGATGGACTCTTTAAGGGAAGCAAGCTCTCCGGCGGCAGGCGTGGTGATGCGTTTGCTGTAGTCACCGACCTCAAGGGATGACATCACCAGCTTGGCGTCTTTGATAAATGCAGCAGTGGCGCGGGCTGAACTGTTCACCTGTGTTTTCAGTACATCGAGTTGCCCTTTGGCATCTGTAGTCACTTGAGAGCTGAAATCACCTTGTTCGATTTTCGCCATCACGTTACCAATGCCTTTCACGGTGACTTCAATTTCGCTGGCGAATTCATTGATACTGAGTTTGAGTTTCTGCAAATCGCCAGCCATGTCGGAGTTCACGCGCTGTGAGAAGTCGCCTTCAGAAAGGCCTTCCATGGTGTTGGAAATGCTGCCGACGGCAGTGTCTAAAGACGCCAGCATGGTGTTGAGCGCCTCAGCTGCCTGTCCGGTTTCATCTTTGCTGTGCACATTGGCGCGATCAGAAAAACGCCAGCTTTGACGAAGACCAAGAATAAAAGCCGAAAGTTCTTGAATCGGCCTGGCAATAAGTTGGCCAAAGTGTTTGGCAGAAAATAGCACCAAAGCGATAAGCACCAGTGCGACTACAAGATAAATAAGTTGCAGGCCAGTGATGGCTTCCAAGGCTTCGCTGACATCCTGTTCTACGATGATCACCCAATCTGCGTTATCACCAATCTGTATTTTTCTGAACACGGTAAAGACATCGTGATCGCGGTAATTCAATCCATGAATCGCGGTATCAGGAACCTGAGATTGGCTGCTAAGCGCCGTTTCGATCGCTACTGTATTGATGGTTTTGTTATCTCGAAACGCAGATTCGACCGTCATGTCTTCGCTAAGAAAGGTGTCTGAACGCAGTTTGCGGTCAGCGCCGACGATATAAGATTCTCCCGTGGCACCCAGTCCATAGCCTTTGCTCATCACAGTGCTGATCTGCCCAAGTGGCAATTGAACAATCAACGCGGCTTTAGGCACGCCATTCACATACACAGGTGTGGCTGAGAACGCAGCTGGCGCATCGTAAGATGGCAGGTACTGGCTATAGTCATGAAAGACGGTGTCGACTTGCTCGCCATTAAGCAGTTTGCTTTTGAGTGTACGGTACACCTCGCCCAAACCGGAGTTCGCATAAGGACCTTCAATCAGATTGGATGCGAAGTCGATCTCTTTGAAAACGGAGTAGACCACGTCACCGGAAGAGAGGCTCACGAGGAAAATGTCGTAAAAGCCGAAGTTACTCAGGTACTGGCGGAAAGTGGGATGAAACCGCTTATGGGCTTCATCGTAGGGAGTACGCCCAGCCTGACGGAGCTGGTCTTTCTGTCCTATGGGGTAGTGATTCTTCACAATGTAGGCATGCTGCAACGCAATCATGGTCGCGTTGGCGCCTTCCATCAGTGCGTCGGTCTCTAATGTCGAGTCTGTTTCAAATTGATAGGTCTTGGCAAAGCCATCTTCATAAAACGCTGCGAGTTCTTGCATCTTTTGCTGGGTGCTTTCTTCTGGATACTCGCGAAAGGCTTCCAGAAAAGGCGTAATGGCGTTCACTGTCAGCGGATTTTGGGCAATGCTTTTTAATACTGCGTTGGAGTTTTGAAAGTAAAGCTCGACCGAATCTGCCTTTAACTGAGCAATGGCTTGAAGGGATTCACTTTTCTGCTGTTCGATGGAATTGGACGAGCTGTAGAGACCGATAAACGCTGTAATGATGGTGGGTACCAGACCAATCAAACAGAGGATGACGGTCATCTTCTTTACGAGTGCATAATCCTCAAATTGTCGTTTCCAATTTTCGAGCACAGGTCGCCCCCTCCGAGTCAAATCAGTGTCGCATTGTTAAGAGTGTAGGAAGAAAACCCGCTACTGTGTAATTAGACAGGCACAATAGTTAATGAATTTTCAGTAACATGCGCGGTCTTATGGATAGATTCAAATTGAGAGTTTTTATCAGTGAGTGAAAAATCTTCCGACATGGACAAGAATTACGCGATTCTGAACAAGCCACTTTCCTTCGTCATCCTGATGTTGGGCATGACATTTGGCGTGCTAAACCTGCAGTTAGTGCTGGGGGGCGAAGAGCATAGCATTTGGATGAATGCCTTGTATGGTTTTCTGGCGTTTGTCGGCATTTTTGTTTCTTTGTTCTGGGTGTTTGATTCGAAAAATACCCGTGTGACCGACGAGTATGTTGAGAAGGGTAAAAATCGAATTCACTGGCGTGAGGTCACAAGCTCTAAATCGAATGACTTTTCTATTGTCATTTCTGCTGGCGAGAAACGTATTGTGGTGAATTATTATGCCTACCGAGACCCGGAAGGCTTGATGAAGGAAATCCAGTCCAGATTGCCCGTGAAAGATTAAATGCCTCTTTGCAGGGAAATGGCGGTAAACTGATTAAAAAATGAACAATTGAAAGAATGGCAGTAAAAGCCAACTTAATTGCACCTTATTGGGGCAGAACCTCTCTCCTAAAACGTTTTCGGTCAACTAATATCCTAAAATATCTGACTTTGTTCGCCCGATGATAAGGGCGTTATTTGTCATTTATTGCCGATTAATGGCGCATATTTGTTTAGCCATCAGAAAGTCCCTATTCCTTTCATGTGTAGACTATATATGCCGACAAAAGTGATTCATTAATGAGTCTTGTGTGCTTTTGCTAAGTGCTTTGTCCAAATGGTTAGTCGATCGCCTTGAAAAACATGCAAAAAATCAGAATAAAATCGCGAAATTCGTCAAGTTTTCACAATAAGGATGGGCGTAGAGTCAGATAGGTGGATCGCAAAAAAAGGAAGAACCGCCATGAGTGATTTGATGACGATGTACGACAGTGGAGAGTTCTTCGACGAACTGGTGGACAGTAAAGGAAATTACCGCGTTTCCTCTGACCGATTGATTAGATACCTAGAAGATCTTTCAACGGATGAACTGGAAAAACGCAAGCAGGCGGCTGAAGCCACCATTGAGGACATGGGCATCAGCTTTACCGTATATACAGATGAAGGAAACATAGACCGGGCCTGGCCTTTCGATATTATTCCCCGAACCATAGATGCTGACGATTGGGCCATCGCAGAAAAAGGACTCAAGCAACGACTCACCGCACTCAACCGCTTTATCGACGACCTCTACCACGATCAAAACTGCATTAAAGACGGCATTATCCCCGCTCATATCATCGAAGAATCCAAAAACTTCAGACCAGAATGCGTCGGTGTTTCGCCACCATACGGTGTTTGGGCACACATTTGTGGCACCGATTTGGTGCGCGCGGGTGATGGCGAATTCTATGTTCTGGAAGACAACCTCCGCGTTCCGTCCGGCGTTTCCTATATGCTGGAAAACCGTGCTGTCACTAAACGTGTGTTGCCGGAGTTGTTCGAGAATGATGACATTCTTCCCATCGACGCTTACACGTCTGAGCTTTTCCAAACATTGAAAGCGCTGTCGCCGCGCAAAGTGAAGCAGCCAGAAATCGTCGTACTGACACCGGGCATCTATAACTCCGCGTATTTTGAGCATGCTTTCCTTGCCCAACAAATGGGTGCTGAGCTGGTGGAGGGTAACGATCTCTTTGTCGACGACAACGACTGCGTGTACATGAAAACCATTCATGGACCCGAGCGTGTCGATGTCATCTATCGCCGTATCGACGATGAGTTTATCGACCCGGAAGTGTTCAACAAAGACTCTATGCTGGGTGTGCCGGGCTTGATGCGTGCATGGAAAGCCGGAAACGTAGCGCTGGCTAATGCTCCGGGCGCAGGTGTGGCAGACGACAAAGTGGTTTATGCCTACGTGCCGGAATTGATTCGTTACTACCTCAATGAAGAGCCGATTCTGCCGAATGTGGAAACCTTCCTGTGTGAAGACAAAGAACAGCGCGAATATGTGCTGGCAAACCTCGACAAGTTGGTAGTGAAACCCGCTAATGAATCAGGCGGTTATGGCATGCTGGTGGGACCGCACTCCACCAAAAAAGATCAGGAACTCTTTGCCAAACTGATTCAAGAAAACCCACGTAATTACATTGCACAACCTACCTTAAAACTCTCAACGGCACCGACGCTGGTGGGACGCGGAAAACTGGAACCGCGCCATCTCGATTTACGTCCGTTCATCCTGCAAAGCAAGAAAACCTATGTCACTACCGGTGGATTAACCCGCGTCGCCATGAAGAAAGGCTCGCTGGTGGTCAACTCGTCACAAGGTGGCGGCAGTAAAGACACATGGATTGTTAGAACAAAAGGAGCGAAGTGATGCTATCGAGAGTTGCAGAACGCCTGTTTTGGAGTGCGCGCTATCTGGAGCGCGTAGAGAACATCGCCCGCTTGGTGAGCGTGTACGATGAAGTGTTGTTTGATCTGCCACGCGACGTGAAAGTTTCTTGGTACAACCTGATTGAAATAAATGGCTGCGTCGAAGAATTCGGCGCTATCTATAAAGATCAGGGTGAGAAAAACGTCATGCGCTTTCTGCTGGCGAAAGAAGATAACCCAAGTTCGTTGTTGTCTTCCTTGCTAATGGTGAAAGAAAACATCCGCACCACGCGTGACGTAGTTCCGGAAGAAATGTGGGAGCTGATCAACGAGCTTTGCCAGTACGCAAAGAACAACATTCAGCAAGGCATCAACCGCTCGAATCGCCACGCCTATCTGAATGCGATCATCGAGAGTTGCCAAAAAATCAATGGATTGCTGGCAGACACAATGAGCCGTGACGAAAGCTGGAGCTTTAATGTGATGGGGCGCTATACCGAAAGGGCAGACATGTGCACGCGCATTCTGGATTCAGCGGTCATCATCTCCGTCAACGCCTTGCCCGAAGAGAAAGTGGTATTGGACCAAGCCATTTGGTCGAAGGTACTGAAATCGCAAAGTGGCTATTTGACCTGTCAGCGCACCATGAAAACGGGCATAGATAGTGTGGTGGCGTGTCAGTTCCTGCTGGGTGACCAAAACTTTCCACGTTCGCTGAAATTCTGCCTGCGCCAAATCAAAACCGCGTCGACTTACCTGCCACGCTATGAAGCGGTTGCTGAGTCTGCGGAAGCGCTGCGAGCCAAAACCTACGAGGTGGAAAGCGAGGACGATATCAACCTGTCTCTCAGTGAGTATCTCAATGATATCCAGTTGGCGCTTATCGATCTGCAAAGCCAGATCCGCGATACCTGGTTTGATTTCAAACACGGAGAGGCTGCATGACAATTCGCGTTGCGATCCAACATAAAACGTCGTACGAGTTTGATCGCGATGTCCATGTCTCGCCGCATATTCTGCGGCTGAGGCCTGCGCCTCATTCGCGTACCCACATTCATGCTTACTCTCTGAAAGTCACGCCGGAAGATCATTTTATCAACTGGCAGCAAGACCCGTTTGGTAACTATCAGGCGCGCTTGGTGTTCCCTGAGAAGACGCGCAAGTTGGAATTTGAAGTGGAAGTGATCGCCGATATGACGGTCATTAATCCCTTCGACTTCTTTATTGAGGAATACGCCGAGCATTACCCGTTCAAATATGATGCGCTGTTACTCGAAGAGCTCTCGCCGTATCTGAAAACATCCGAAGATTGCCCTGAGCTTGATAAATGGATGGCGGCGATTGACCGGAGTGAAACGCCAATCGTTAATTTCCTTGTTGGCTTAAACAGCCAACTGGCAAATGAAATCAGCTATGGCATTCGCCTTGAACCGGGCGTGCAAACCTGTCAGGAAACACTGACGCTGAAGAAAGGTTCCTGCCGTGATACCTCATGGCTGTTGGTGCAAATCCTTCGCCGATTAGGATTGGCGGCGCGTTTTGCCTCGGGATACTTGGTTCAGCTTACTGCTGATGTGAAAGCCCTTGATGGCCCTTCTGGCCCTGAAGAAGACTTCACCGATCTCCACGCCTGGTGTGAAGTCTATTTGCCTGGTGCAGGCTGGGTAGGACTGGATCCAACCAGTGGTCTGCTTGCCGGAGAAGGGCACATTCCACTGGCTTGTACCGCAGATCCCATCTCCGCTGCGCCAATTACAGGTGGCACAGACAAATGTGAAGTCACCTTTGATTACAGCAATACGGTCACGCGCATCCATGAAGACCCTCGGGTCACCAAACCTTATAGCGATGATGAATGGGAAAACATCAAAGCGCTGGGAAATGCAGTAGATGCTGAGCTGGAAGCAGGAGATGTGCGCCTGACCATGGGCGGTGAGCCGACGTTTGTCTCTGTTGATGATATGGATTCGGACCAGTGGAACACCAAAGCACTGGGTGACGACAAACTGCGTCTGGCAAAAGATCTGCTGATTCGCTTGAAAGATGAATTCGCCACTCACGCCATGCTGCATTATGGGCAGGGCAAGTGGTATCCCGGTGAGGAGCTTCCGCGCTGGGCGCTGGGTTGTTTCTGGCGCACTGATGGTGAAGCGCTGTGGCGCGATCCGGCATTGCTTGCCCGCGTCGATAAAGATTATGGGCATGACATTCAAGACGCAGAGCGTTTCAGTAAAACACTGAGTCAATCCTTGGGGCTGTCTTCTATGTTTGTTCAGCCAAGCTTTGAAGACTCGCTCTATTATCTTTGGCTGGAGCGGGGTTTGCCGGATGGCGTGAACCCGAAGAAAGCCAAACTCACGGATGATCTCGAAAGACGCCGCCTTGCCAACATACTCAGCAAAGGCTTAGAGAGCGTGACGGGCTATATCCTGCCCATCGCCCATTCCGGTTCGGGCTGGTACAGCTCCAAATGGCCGATGCGTTCTGACGTGATCACCTTGGTACCGGGCGATAGCCCAATGGGGTTCCGCCTTCCGCTCGAATCTTTACCCGCTACGACGCCGGAAGAAATCATTCCAGAACGTGATCCGTTTGAACCGCGAGAAGAGCTGCCTGTTTACTCTCAAGAAAATATCTCACCGGAAGATGCGGATGCACCAAAGCGGTATGTCAGTGTGGTTCGCACCGCGATTTGTGTGGAACCAAGGCATGGCAGGCTGCATGTGTTTATGCCGCCGATGAACACGCTGGAAGAGTATGTTGAACTGATTCATCACGTCGAAGAAACGGCGAAGAAGCTGGAATTGCCGGTGGTGATTGAAGGCTATGAGCCTCCGAAAGATCACCGTTTACAGAAGTTCCTGATCACGCCAGACCCGGGTGTGATTGAAGTGAATATTCATCCTTCCCGTAGCTGGAACGAGCTGGTTGAGAATACCGAAACCTTGTATCAGGCCGCCCATGAATGTCGCCTTGGCGCAGAAAAGTTCATGTTGGATGGTCGCCATACAGGAACCGGGGGCGGGAACCATATTACTTTGGGTGGCGTCACGCCTGCTGACAGTCCGTTTCTGCGCCGTCCGGATTTGCTGCGCAGCTTCGTCAACTATTGGCAGCATCATCCGGGGCTTTCTTACTTGTTCTCTGGCATGTTTATCGGCCCAACCAGTCAGGCACCGCGTGCAGATGAAGGGCGTGATGAAGCCTTGTATGAGATGGAAATCGCCTTCCAGAACTTCCCTGATGGCTTGGTCGACCAACCTTGGCTCGCAGACAGACTAATGCGAAACCTGCTGGTGGACATTACCGGTAATACTCACCGCGCGGAGTTCTGTATCGACAAGCTTTATGCTGCAGGTACAGCGAGTGGACGACAAGGGCTGCTCGAATTCCGCGGGTTTGAAATGCCGCCTCATGCACGCATGTCTCTGGTACAAAACCTGCTGATTCGCTGTCTGGCTGCGAGGTTCTGGAAAGCGCCGTATCACAAGCCATTGGTGCGCTGGGGCACCTCGCTTCACGATAAATTCATGATGCCGCACTTTGTGTGGGAAGACATCAAAGAGGTGGTGGACGATCTTCAGCAGCATGGTTTCCCGTTCAAGCTGGAATGGCTCGCGCCGTTTGAAGAATTCAGGTTCCCGCATTACGGTCGATTACAGCTGGATGATATGGAAATCGAAATCCGCTGGGCGATAGAACCCTGGCATGTATTGGGCGAAGAAGTGACTCAATCCGGTACCAGCAGGTATGTGGATTCGTCGGTCGAGCGTATTCAGATCAAACTGAGTGGACTCACAGACTCGCGTTATATGCTGACCTGTAATGGTCGCCGTGTGCCGCTTCGCCCGACAGGCAGACAAGGGGAGTTTGTTGCTGCTGTGCGTTATCGTGCTTGGTCACCACCTTCCGCGCTTCACCCGACATTGGGTGTGGATGCGCCTTTGGTTTTTGATTTGGTGGATACCTGGAACGGTTTGTCGGTCGGTGGTTGTACCTACCATGTCAGTCACCCAGGTGGACGTAACTACGATACCTTCCCGGTGAATGGCAACGAAGCGGAAGGACGCCGTATTACGCGTTTCAATGACGATGGCTTTACGCAGGGGCCGCTGATGCCGCCTCCAGCCTTTGATGCATTGCGTAGGTTCTATCCGAATGAAGAGGTTGCCAAGCCTATGTCTCCTCAGAAGGAGGAGGTGAGCTTTGAGTATCCGAATACCTTAGATTTGAGAAAACGGAACACTAGAGTGAGCTGAATTCCCGACTGTTAGTTTGAATGAGGTATCCTTCGTTACGAAGAAAACAGGAAGGTTTCTAAAACAACAATGATGAATGACTCAGATACTGAGCTTGAAGGGGCGGTTTCGCCCCTCACTTATCTTCAGCAAGGCAATGGAGACGCCTTTGATGAAGTTTACGAAGGGAACAAAAAAGTCCGTGCGCATTGGGAGCCGATTCTCTCCCATTTTTCCGGGCTTCGCGCCGAAAGGTTAGACGAACTGCATCGCCGCGCGCAGCGTATTCTGCGTGATGATGGGGCGACGTACGATCTGAAAAACGATCCCTTGTCGCCAGATGTCTGGTCGCTGGATATTCTCCCCAATGTGATCGACGCTGAGGCATGGCAACAGGTTGAAGCCGGACTTAGCCAGCGAGCGGAGTTGTTTAACCGCATCCTGAAGGACATATACGGTGAACAACGGCTGATCAAAGAAGGCATCATCCCGCCTGAAATTGTCTTTAGTCACCCTGATTTTATTCGGGAGTGTTACGGCATCCGTATGCCGGGCGAAAAACACCTTATCCTGCAAGCGACGGATTTAATCCGCGACAGTTCCGGTCACTTTGTGGCGATTGGTGACCAGACGCAGACGCCAGCAGGAATGGGGTATGCGCTGGAAAACCGTTCGGTGATTTCCCGCGTTCACTCCAAAATCTTCCGCCACAGTTATGTAAAACGCCACTCGAGTTTCTTCCAAACGCTGCGAAATACGCTGACAGAGCTGGCCGCTCACAAAACCGATGACCCGAAGATTGTGGTTCTCACACCAGGTTCTTCCAGCAGCAGCTATTACGAACATACTTATCTCGCGAACTACTTAGGCTATCCCTTGGTGCAAGGCGGGGATTTAACTGTCCGAAACGGGAAAGTCTGGTTGAAGTCTATCAACGGCCTATCACCCGTGGATGTGATTCTGCGTCGAACAGACGATAACGACTGTGATCAGGTCGAACTCAGTGCCTTTTCTATGTATGGGATTCCAGGGTTGTTGGAAGCGGTACGCAGCGGGAATGTGATTCTGGCGAACCCGCTAGGTAGCGCTGTGTTGGAATCGCCAGCCTTGATGTCTTTCCTGCCAAAGCTGTGTGAGTTTTACCTCAATGAGCCATTGAAGCTCGAGAACGTTGCTTCTTATTGGTGTGGTCATCCAGATGCGTTGGCATACGTTGAAACCCATCTGGATTCCTTGATTATTAAACCCGCGTACCGTCGCTCCCAAGGCATGTCTGTTTATGGTCACAGCCTCGACGAAGCGGGAAAGCAGGTCATTCTGGCGAAGATCCGTGAAAATCCGAATAACTATGTGGCGCAAAGTTATGTGCCGGGTTCATTGATCCCTGTTTGGTGTGACGGTTCGCTGGAAAGCCGTCCAAGCCTCTTGAAAGCGTTCAGTGTGGCAGATGGGGAAAGCTATGCAGTGATGCCGGGCGGTTTGAGCCGTGTGGCGGATGCGCAGGATGATTATGTCGTCACCCACCTTTCTGGTTCCCGCAGCAAAGACTTCTGGATTACCGCAGACAAACCTGACCACACTCACCAGTCATTGCTAGAGCGTGCGGGCTTTGAACTTGTGCAGGAAGGCAACCTGCCTAGCCGTGTGGTCGATAACTTCTTCTGGTTTGGTCGTTACGCCGAACGCGCAGAAATGAGCATTCGCCTTATCCGGGTGGTGTTCAAGCAGCTAAGTGGTTTGGAGCTTCTGGAGACTGAAAGCCGGGATACGTTGCTAAAAGCGGTTTCTCTGCAAACCCGCTGTTTACCGGGCTTCACGGAAGGTGATGAAGACCTTCTCGAAAGTCCAGAAGGTGAACTGGCAGACTTGGTGACCAGTGGCAATCGTGTCGGTTCCATCAAGTCAAACCTCTTGGCGATGCTGGCTTGTGGCGAGCAGGTGAGGGAACGTCTGTCGGCGGATACCCGCATCATCCTTAACCGCCTGCGTGACAACCTCTACGAAATCGACCGTGCTTTCATGAATGGTTTACCGGAAGCACCGGAGGAGTCGTTGGACGGATTGGTCACGTCGCTGCTGGCGCTTTCCGGTTTAAGCAATGAAAGTATGTTGCGTGGACACGACTGGTTGTTCCTGCAAATGGGGCAACGCACAGAGCGTGCGATTCAGACCGTTACCTTGTTGAAATCCACGCTGGTGGAGCAGTTGCCAAGCCTGCCGCAACAACAGGTGTTGGAGTCGGTATTACTGAGCGTGGAAGCGCTGATCTCATTCCGTCGCAGATACCGCACTAAAGCGCGAGTGCCTTTTGGTCTCGATCTGCTGATGATTGACCGCACCAACCCAAGGGCGCTGGTGTACCAAATCGAAAGGCTTCGCGAATTCCTCGACATGTTACCTAAGCATCAGTCTTACGTTCCGGGTGGCTGGACACCTGAAAACCGCGTGATCCTCAAAACCCTGAGTGACATTCAACAGGTCGACCTCAATGCGCTATCAACAGCTAACGAAGACAATCGACGCGAAGCGCTTGAAGCGCAATTGAACAGCGTCAGTGCGAATCTGGAACAGTTCACATCACTCATCGCAGACAAGTACTTCGACCACACCGCTGGACCGCAACAGCTCATCAAACCTAAATGGAAATTGGACGTATGAAATTCCGGGTCCAACATAAAACAACCTACTCCTACAGTGCGCCTGTGACGCTTTGCTACAACATGGCGCACCTTGTGCCGCGCGATACTGATAATCAGCGTTGTTATAACCACTGGCTGAATGTGACGCCTTCGCCTGTTTACCAAAACGAAGGTGTGGATTACTACGGCAACAAGACGTTTTACTTCTCGATTCAGGAACCGCACCAGACATTGACGATTGACGTTGTCAGTTATCTGGATGTTCAGCCGACGCCATGGAGCGAAATGATTGATACTCACGCGCTAACCTGCGGCGAGTTGAGGAATATTCTAAAACGTACAGAGAACGAGGAAGCCAGAATGGCGAGTGAGTTTGTGTCGGATTCAGCACAAATCCAGCGTTCGGACAATCTTGCTGCTTTCGTTGATGAGTTGTTTCAAGACGATCAACCCGTGCTGAAAGCCACCATGGCGTTGACCAGCAAAATCTTCAATGAATTCACCTTCGATCCCGCTGCGACGGATGTCACCACGCCACCAGAGCAAGTGCTGGAGCAAAAGCGCGGCGTTTGTCAGGACTACGCCCAACTCGCGATTGGCTGCCTACGCTCGGTGGGTCTCGCTGCTCGCTATATGAGCGGTTACATCGAAACTTTGCCGCCTCCTGGACAGGAAAGGCTTGTGGGCGCAGATGCCTCTCACGCCTGGTTCGCGATTTTCGTCCCTGATGTGGGCTGGGTGGAGTTCGATCCGACGAACAACCTGATCGCTAGCGACCAACATATCGTGACAGGATGGGGCAGGGATTATGCTGATATCACACCGCTACAAGGTGTGGTATTTGAAGGTGGTGACATCCACAGCCTAAGCGTGGCTGTGGATGTGGTGAGGATTTAGTTACAGGCCACTCAACCATGCATGCAGATCTCAGCAATTTTCTGGGCTTTTTCGATGCTGATGCCATGAGTAAAGTCTTCATAAAGCTCATGTTTGGTTTCATGCAAAGTTAAGGTGGGTCGTTGTCCATCGGGTTGTGGTGCCACATCGGTGGCAAGAGAATGAGTGCTTTCATAATAAGGGAGGCGATTGCAGAACCATCCAAAATACCCCATGCCATCTTCGGGTTCGTCCCAAGTGGCAATGTAGTGGTCGTAACTCTTTTCGCTAAGAGATACCCACACTCCCCACATAAAAGGGTCTGTCGCGCCATGAATTGGGATCTCTAAAATGACCCTTGCGAAATAGTGGTAACCGTCTTCATCTTTGTAGTAGCAGAGGTCATCTCCCAGCTTACCTGCTTCTCTAACTTCTTCTGGTTGATCAAGCCAAGGGTCAGGTGCACGATACGCGAAGCTTGGAGAGCCTTCATGTATTTCTTCGCAGCTTGAACACTTAAAACTGAATATACCGGCCATATCAAATTCCCATCCCAAGTATCTCCGGATTTACTTAAAAGTATCTAATATCAGATCTTAGCGGTCATACGTTTTTAAAAAAGTCGCCAACGTCAAAACTGATTTCCTTCAACGTTTTCTGCACCGTACAGAAGACATTATGTGCAGATTACGTTGAAGGAAGTTACAGCAAGATTGGGATTTAGATTTTATGGGCTGCTAGAAGAACCAATAAATCCCAACTAATACCCAAGCTGCAATGGCGACAGTTTCAATCACCACCATCAGAATCGGCTCGTAGCCGATGGTGAAGAGCTTCTTCACAGAGGTTTTAATCCCCAAGGCAGCAACTGCCGAAACCAGACACCAGGATGAGAGTCCTGATAGGGTGTTGGTCACGCCAACCGGCAGGATATGAGCGCTGTTAATGGCGACACAAATACAGAAGCCGACAACGAAAAACGGAAGCAGTGGGATATCGGCTTTCTCACTGTCTTTGTCGGGGTGGCTTCGGAAGTAAAGGGAAATCACCAGAATCACGGGAACCAGTAACGCCACGCGCAGCAGTTTAGTGATGGTGGCGAACTCACCGGCTTGTGGGGAAATAGAATAGCCCGCACCAACAACCTGTGCGACGTCGTGAATGGTCCCGCCGATGAAAATACCAGCCAGTCGGTCATCAAAGCCTAAAAGGTTAACGAAGATGGGGTAGATGACCATAGCAATGGTGCTGAATGCGGTGACCGCGATAACCGTGAACAGCGTGTTGCGCTCACTGAACGGGTGTTTGGGTAGAACGGCCGAAATGGCCAGCGCAGCAGATGCGCCACAGATAGCGACTGAGCCACCCGTCAACACACCAAACTGAATGCGGCGGCCGAGAATTTTCGCCACTAACATGCCGATAGAAATAGTGAGCGCAATACCAAGCGCTACCCAGACCAACACTTCCCAGCCGAGAGAAGTCATTTCTTCCACCGTGATGCGAAGACCAAGTAACGCCACGCCAAATCGGAGTACTTTTTTGGCGGCAAACTCTACGCCTGCCTGACACTTGGAATCATCAGCGAGAAAGTGAAACGCAATGCCCAGCAAAAGGGCAAACAGCATTTGCGGTGCACCATAATGTGCAGCGAGAAAGGTGGCTGCAGCAGCAACGGTGACGGAAAGTAAAAGACCAGGCGCAAGGGTACGGGCACTTTGGCTCAGTGATTGCCAATTAGGGAGACGTTGTTTTAATTGTGATTGCATGAATAACTTCCATGTTATTGATTATTTGATAGTTGAGCTAATTCCCGCAGTCCTTTTATGGTGGCATCGGAGAGGTGTAACCCTTCTTTGAGCACGCGTTCACGGCGGACAATTCGACGTTGTCCGGGCAAGCGAACACCCTCCTGCTCACACATGGTGTTGAGGAGTAACTCAAGGCGTTCAGCAAATTGTGTTCCAGAAACAGAAGTGTCGATGGCAATGACGGCGTGACCGATTGCGGGCGGCTCTCCCTCGGTATCGAAGAAGTTTGAAGCTTCAAAGCCATAAAGCGCGCTGGTGAGGCTTGCCGAGAGAATCTCTACCATCAGCGCTAAAGCTGCCCCTTTGGCATCACCAATCGGTAGCATGGAGCCTTTTACAGCAGCATCGGCATCGGTAGTGGGCCTGCCTTGGGCATCAATCGCCCAACCTTCTGGAATAGATTCGCCATTCTTTCTAGCGACTAACACTTTACCTCGGGCTACTTTGCTCAAGCTCATGTCAATGACCAGCGGCGGTGCGCCGTCACGCGGGCAGGCAAATGCGATAGGGTTAGTGCCAAAGAGGGCTTTTTTTCCACCCCAAGGCGCAATAGCGCTCGGGCTGTTTGAAAACACTAAGGCGATACAACCTTGTTTGGCGATTCGCTCTGCGTGAAATCCGGCCTGTCCAAAATGGTGCGATCGATTCACTGTGGCTAACGCAATACCTTGGGCTTTTGCCATGGCGGGAAGCAGGGATACGAGCTTGTCCATAGCAGGAAAGGCAAAACCGAGTTCTGCATTGATATGACAAACTGCGGGTTTTGGGGTATCCACCTTAGGGGTCGCATCACCCATCACTTTTCCGCATTTTACCTGCTCAATGTAGGCCGCAAGACGGGCGAGTCCGTGACCTGATTGACCATCGATTTCAGCCTGAATCAAGGCATTGGCGACAGATTTGGCATTAGCTGACGAAACGCCAGCGTTTTCCAGCGCTTGTGCGGTCAGGGATTTAGCTTCCGAAGGGTCGATAAACACAGGCATAACTGGCTCCTGCGATTGGGGTAAGGAAAAGGACGCTGGGTTTCCCCAGCGTCGGTCTTGCTGTATCAAATGATTGCCGCGCCGAATAAGCGAAATGCTTATGCGCTTCGATACAGTTTGGTCAGAACGAACTCGCGGTGACCAAGCGCTTCCGCTGCCGTTGCACGGCCATTTGCGGTGCGCAGCGTCATGTCGATCAGCGCATCACCCGCCGTGTCGAGATTCAGCTCACGGCGCAGAATGCCAGAAACGTCCACGTCGATGTGCTCACCCATAGTACGCACGGTACGTGGGTTCGCAGTGATTTTGATAACCGGCACAATAGGGTTACCAATGACGTTGCCTTGCCCTGTTGGGAACAGGTGAACCGCGAAGCCTGCAGCTGCCTGCAGCGTCACACACTCTGCCGCCGCAGAAGAGGTATCCATGAAGTACAGACCTGGGCCTGCTTCTGGGCGCTCTGCTGGGGTCAGAACATCAACGAACTGCGTGGTTTTACCGATCTTCTGGTAGTTACCAAACGCCTTCTCTTCGATGGTGGTCAGGCCGCCTTCGATGTTGCCTTTGGTTGGCTGGCTGTCAGACAGGTCAGACGTTTTGTGTGGTTCGATAACTTCGTCCATGTATGCCTGCCAAGTGTCCAGGAACTTCTGTCCAACTTCCGGGCTCACTGCACGGGTCTTACAGATTTGCTCTGCACCGGTCAGCTCTGATGTTTCACCGAAACACAGCGTTGCGCCCTCTGCTGAGAACTTGTCACACAGGTTACCCACGGTTGGGTTCGCTGCCAGACCAGATGTGGTGTCAGATTCGCCACACTTCATTGAAACCCACAGCTCGCTCACGTCGCACTCTTCGCGGGTCAGTTCGCTCGCGTAATGAACGTATTCTTTCGCTACGCGGGAAGCGGCAGCAATCGTGTTGATGTCACCGTTTTGCTCAATCGCAAAGCCTTGTACAGGCTTGCCAGAAGCTTTGATGCCTTCAACCACACGGCTGGTCCAGCCCGGTTCGATACCGATAACCACAACCGCAGCCACGTTCGGGTTGCAACCTGTACCAATCAGGGTACGGAAGTGCAGCTCCAAATCTTCACCAAATTGCAGGCGGCCATACGGGTGTGGCAGCGCCAGAGTGCCTTTGATGTTGTTAGCAACAGCTTCACATGCTGCGTTAGACAGATCGTCCAATGGCAGAATGATGACGTGATTGCGCACACCGACACGGCCATTTTCGCGGCGGTAGCCCATAAATGTGTATTTGCTCATGGTTACCACCTCTTGGTTTTCACATTGTGTACGTGTACGTGACCGCCTTTCGCGATGTCTGCGACAGCTTTACCGATATCGTTGTCATACTTGAGAATGGTGTCGCCGTCTTTAATGTCGCTCAGCGCCACTTTGTGGCCGAGAGGGATTGCGTCCAGCGCGAGTACTTCGATGGTGGCATCTGTGTCCATCACCCATCCGGTTAGCGTTTGGCCTGCTTCGAGGCCCTCGACCACAATCACGCCGACAGTGTCAGACGAGTCATGGACGAGAAAGTCCGGTGCTTGCATTTTCATCTCCTTTTGAATCAAGGTTTAAAACTTACTTCCATATATCCTTGGCGTGGCTGGCATACAGCTTGGGCAATCTGGTTCACCAACCTTGCCTCGGTGTTTGTTTACCCTTCGGGGAGCAGCACCACTTTTGCAGCGGCGATACGTCCGTTAAGTAAATCGTCAAAAGCGTTCGCTCCATCACTAAGCGGGCGCTCCTGAATCCAGTCCAGTGCGCCAAGCGCACCGTTATGCATGGCTTCTAGCGTCGCTTTGAAGTCCTGCATGGTGTAGGTGTAACTGCCTGCGAAGGTGACTTCCTGAAGGGTGAACTTACGAACATCCAGTCCTTCCAGACTGTCTTGCAGTCCCACATGAATGATCACGCCACCGGGTTTAACCGCCGCTGATGCACCCATTCGTGTGTGTTTGTTGCCCACGCAATCCACGACGAGATCCATGGTGTTCTCGCCGACGACCTGATCGGTCAGCGGATCGAAAACAGTGGCGACATTGGCCTTTTCCACGGTTTCACGGCGTAGGGCATTGGTTTCTGCCAGATAGATTTGTTTGCAGCCTTGTGCAGCAAGAGAAAGCGCGGCTGCAAGCCCAACGGCACCACCGCCATAAACCAATGCTTTGCTTTCCACCAAAGGACGTTTGCTGAGCTCTGCGCCTTTGGTGACGGCGTGCCAGCCCGTGGCGATAGGTTCAACCAGTGATGCTGTGCTGAGTGACATGCCATCCGGTACTAGCACCAGATTGCGTTTGGGAATCGCAATAAATTCGGCGAATGCGCCTTCACGAGGCGGCATGGAAATGATCTCTCGCGATTGGCATTGGTTCGTATGGCCTGTCAGGCAGTAATCGCATTTTCCACAGCTGACCAGTGGATTGATGACCACAGCTTTTTGGTCCCATTCACCACCGTGGACGATGCCTGCTCCTTCATGCCCGAGGATCAGCGGGGCAGGGCGGCGCTCGTCGTGGCCGAGGTAAGCGTGCAAGTCAGACCCACAAATTCCGACAGCACGGATCTCGACCAGCACTTCGTCTTCACGTGGTGTCGGCATTTCCTCGTTTCGGTAGGTCATTTGGTTTGGACCTGTGTAAACCAGCGCTTTCATATCCATGATTGTTATTCCTTACTGCTTGCCTATTTCGCGGTGTAACCGCCATCAAGAGAAATCATCTGACCTGAGATGTAATCCGAGGCTTTGGATGCCAAAAACACCGTCAGTCCATCGAAGTCGCTCAGCTCTCCATTGCGCCCAACCGCTGTCATTGATGCGTGGTGCTTGGAGAGGGAATCGTCACTGAACACTTTTTCTGTCAGTGGTGTTTGGAAGAACCCAGGTGCAATAGCATTGGTGGTAATGCCTTCCTTTGACCAGGCTTCCGCCATTGCCCTTGTCAGCTGCGCCACACCACCTTTTGATGCGCCATAGGGAATTGAATTGGCAAAGGCGCGATAGCTTTGCAGCGAGCCGATATTGATGATTTTTCCACGGCCTTTTTCCCGCATGCCTGGCAAGCAGGCTTTGGCGAGAAAGAAGGGAACAGACAGATTGAGGTTTAATGTCATGTCCCAACTTTCCAGCGTGATGTCATCGGCTGGTTGGCGCAGGTTGACGCCAGCGGCATTCACCAGAATGTCTGGCGCGCCGAAGTGTGATGACACCTTTTCAATGAATCGGGGCAGCGTTTCGCGCTTGTTAAGGTCAACGGTTTCGATGGCGGCGTCTCCGCCTTCACCGGCAATGGCGACCGCCGTTTGTGCCAGTGTTTCTGCGTGGCGTCCGGAGAGCACCACTTTTGCGCCCGCTTTGGCGAGGGCATAAGCCATGCGTTGTCCGATACCGGAACCCGCTCCCGTCACCAATGCGACTTGACCTTCAAGGTTGAATAGTTGATTTATCATGCTGCCCGTCATCTCAGTCCCTCTTCGTTTTACTTACTCTGGCTGCAGGTTGAACTGCTCATCAGGGAAGTATTTCGCGAGTCGTGCATCACCGGTTTTCGCGTGTGCTTCCATGCCTTCAAGGCGGGAAATACGCGCAGTCACCTGTGCCACATCTTTGCTCGCTTCCTTTGTGGAGCGCTGATAGGTCACCACCTTGATGAACTTGCCCGCACTCAGGCCGCCGGTGTACTTGGCAGCGCCTTTGGTTGGCAGGATGTGGTTTGGCCCAGAAGTTTTATCGCCAAATGCCACATTGGTTTCTTCGCCAAGGAAGAGGGAGCCGTAGTTGCGCAGGTTTTGCAGCCACCAATCCAGATCTTCAGCGTGTACTTCGAGGTGCTCAGAGGCGTATTCGTCGCTGACTTTTACGGCTTCTTCTTTGGTGTCGACAAGAATGACTTCGCCATAATCACGCCATGCAGCTTCTGCTGATTTGCTGTTGAGCTCTGGCAGATCTGCAATTAACTCAGGCAGACGTTTCATGACTTTCTCAGCCAACTCTTCTGAGTCCGTTAGCAGCCAAGCCGGGGTATTAGGACCGTGCTCTGCCTGACCCACTAAATCCACAGCGACCAGTTCTGGATCGGCGTCTGCGTCTGCAATCACCATGACTTCAGAAGGCCCTGCGAACATGTCGATACCCACACGGCCATAAAGCTGGCGTTTGGCTTCAGCAACGAACTGGTTACCCGGACCAACAAGAATGTCGGCCGGGTGGCCAGTGAACTGACCGAATGCCATGGCAGCGATGCCTTGGACGCCACCCAAGTTCAGGATGGTGTCAGCACCACACAGGCTTAGGGTGTAAAGAATGGCAGGATGGATACCGCCTTCACGGCCCGGAGGTGAACACGCTATAACATGGTCAACGCCCGCCACTTTTGCAGTGGTCACAGACATAATTGCTGATGCAATGTGTGAGTAGCGGCCACCTGGCACATAACAGCCTGCGGCTTGCATAGGGATCAAACGCTGACCTGCAAACAAGCCCGGCGAAAGTTCAGTTTCAAATTCACTCAAGCTGTCTAACTGTGCCTGAGCGAAGTCGCGAACGCGCTCATAGGCAAATTGAATATCCTTCTTCAATTGCTCTGGTACTTTCGCTGCTGCCGCGTCGATGTCTTCCTGAGAGACGACAATGTCGCCATGCCAGTTGTCGAATTTACGTGTGTACTCGATGCAGGTTTCTTCTCCACCCTGCTCGATATCCTTGAGCATGTCCGCCACGATTGCGCGAACATCGTCTTCACCTGTTGCAGCAGTTTTTTCTGCTTTTTTCAGATACTTAACAGCCATGTCGATAATTTCCTCGTTAAATTTTGGGCGCAACTTCCCTGTCTGGCTTGTCGGCAACAAGCCAGGGAAGGGTTAGATACGTTGGGTTAGTCGAGTGCCCAGAGCGACAATTCGGGGATAAATGCCAGTAGCAATACCACCGTTAACATGGATATGACGTAGGGCCCCGATCGCGCGGCAATCTTCAGAACCGAGGTCCCCGTTAATCCGGATACAACAAAGAGGTTCAGCCCAAGTGGCGGTGTGATGAAGCCGACACCCAGTGCGGTAACCATCATGATGCAGAACTGCACATCTTCCATGCCGATCTCACGTGCCAGTGGCAGCAGGATTGGCGATAAAATCAGAATGTTTGGCGTGGTTTCCATAAAGCAGCCTGAGATGATCAAAATACCAATCATGATCAGAATCAGTGCTGTGCGACTATCGGTAAACGATGTCATGGTTTCCACGAAAGCCTGTGGTACATCGAGCGCAGCCAGAGTCTGTGCCAATGGCAGGCTCAGCGCAATAATGGGCAGAATGACGCCGTTTACTTTGGCTGAACTTTCCAACATTTTTGGGAAATCGCTGATTTTCAGCGTGCCCTGGAAAAGACCGATAATGATGGTGATAACCACAGCCACTGCGGCTGCTTCTGTTGGAGTGAACACACCTGAGTAAATACCACCAAGGATGATGACAGGTACTAACAGGGCATAGCGCGCATCAACCACTACAGAAAACCAGCGCTTGATTGAGAAGCCTTGTCTGGCGTTCTCATAACCGTAGATACGGTTCATTACCACGTTAGTCATCATGATGGCGAACATGACCATCACGCCCGGTACTGCGGCCGCCAAGAACAGCGTCGACGCGGAAATACCCAACACCAGACCGATAATGATGTAAGCAATTGACGGCGGGATCAGGATGCCAGTACAGGCACCTGCCGCGACCAGCGCACAGGCATAAGGCTTTGGATAACCCTGCGCCACCAGACGGTCAATGGTCATTCGGCCTACTGCTGCTGCACCTGCCGCATCCGAACCTGAGATACAGGCGAAGAAACCACAGCCTAAAACAGTTGCACTACCAAAACCTGCTCTCGCGCCACCAACACTGGCTTCTGCCACGTCAAGGAGCTTGTTCGAGAGACCGGTTCTCACCAGAACATCACCTGTCAGGATAAAAAGTGGGACGGCAATCAGCGCGAAGGCATCAATACCGTCGAACAGAGATTCACCAAACAAGGACAGAGGTAGCACTTCGGTGATAAATAAGAGGGCTATTGAGCCCAAACCCAGTGATACCCATACCGGTACCGCAAGTGCGATGAGTACCAGCATGGCAATAACAGGGCCATAGAATTCCCAGCCAAGATCGACGGAGACCTGTTGCGAGTAATAATTCAGCATGAGACCTCCTAATCAAACAGCTTGTTGCCTTCGAACACAGGCGTATTCTGTGTGAGGCTGCGGATATCCCGGCGCATAGACTGCATCAGTCGGAATATCATCATGGAGAATCCCAGCGGAACAGCGGCAAGAAACCAAGCCTGACTGATCCCCAAACCATGGGTCACAGACCCAAATTTCATTGATATTTCAATAGGGTGGATTGACCAATAGAGCGCGAATAATGCGACAACCAGTGTGGCGACATCCCCAAGCAGATAAATGGCTGCCTTGCCTCGGTTGGGCAGGTAATGCAGCAAGACATCAATACGTATGTGCGCGCGCTCTTTTACGGCCGCGGATGCACCGACCCACGCCAGATAAATAAAGGCATACCTTGCAACTTCTTCGCCCCAAATGGAGGAATAGCTGAAGACAAAGCGTCTCAGTACTTCCATGGCGATGGTAATGACGATGGTGGTGTAGAAGAACAACAGCAACCAGCGCTCACCGTTTTCGTCGATTTGTTTTAAGAAATTCATTGCGTTCGTCCAACGTCCGTTTCAGAGAGAGTGGGAGCCATTTGGGTGCGCTAGGAGAAACGTCCACCCAAATGGCGGTTTACTCAGCTATTAAACGTCGTGAACGAATGGACCTTTGTTTTCGTTCGCCGCTGCGAGCAGCTTGTCGAATGCCGCTTTAGAGCCGGCAAGTTCGTTTTTGAACGATTCCCAAGCGGGTAGCTGGTGTCCGGCTTTGTCAGCCCACAACTTCATTTCGTCATCAGTTGGCGCATAGAACTGCACACCAGCACGGCTCAGTTCAGCCATGGCATAGGCACGTGCAGCAGGGACTTTTGCCAAGTTTTGCAACGAGGTGACTTCACTGGCGAACTCAATACCTTCCTGAATGTGGCCCGGTAGGCTGTTAAACCACTCTAAGTTACAAGAGAAGACTTGTGAGTCTGGTACTGAGCGGTTGAAGGTGACCCAGGAAAGCACATCCTTGAAGCCGAAGACATTCAGCGCTTCTACCGAAGGGTCAAGGGCATCTGCCACGCCTTGTTTGATTGCTGACGGTGTTTCACCCCAGGCAACTGGCGTCGGGTTTGCGCCCAACAGACGGTAGAACTGCTGAAGGATTTTCGAACCCGGTACACGGAATTTGATGCCTTCCATTTGATCTGGGGTTTTGATTGGACCTTCAAGACCATTACGAATCGCGACAACGCGTGGGTCGATCACCACATACCAAAGCGGTTTGAAGCCTTTCGCCTCTACTTTCGGGTGGATTTCGTTCTTCCAAGCGTCAGACGTTACCAGATTGACGAACTTCTGGTTCTCACCACACCAGTAAGGGATGTTGATGAGATCGACAGCAGGTGCAAACGGTGCAAAGTTAGAGAGAGAGTGTTGCGCGGCCTGAATGGTACCTGCCTGTACTTTTTGCGCTAATGCGCCACCCGCACCCAGTTGACCACCCGGTGCCAGTTTTACGTAAACTTCACCGTTGGTCATGTTCTGGATGTTTTCTTTGAAATCCAGCTGCATGATAGGGTAGCTGCGGGATGCACCAATGATGTATGCCGTAGCAATCGTCATGGTGTATTTAGCTCGCTTCTGTCGTTCTTTTTCTTCATTAGCCGCAGCGTGTGCGGTGGTTGAGGTCAACAAGGCCCCCGAGGCACCTGCGACGACAGCTGCCGTAAAACCTGCTTTTTTTGCAATTTCCAGGAAACGGCGACGCTCTGCACTTTGTGGGGAGTCATCCTTATGGTGAACAGACATATATCTACTTCCTTTCTGCTTTTTATCGTAATTCTGTCGCACGGCCATCAGCTTCCTTTTCGGCTGACAACATAGCGACGACGAAAGTCAGTGAAGCAAGGAGAAGTAAAAGGAACTCCCCGACATCACCGACACGAACTATGGATGTGGACCCAGAAGCGATCTGAAATTTGGTGGCAATCACATTGAGGAAATAGAGTGAAAAAAGCACCGCGGGTAGTATGTAGCGTTTCCTTAACGTCATGTTGCATTGCCTCGCTGTTATCAGTCGTGTTGGCTTGCAGTCGCCATTTTGTAGTTATAGCACTCACCAATCTTGTAAAATGATTGTTAAATGTAAGCGCTTACATTGTGAAGATAGAAGAGAGGCCGAACGACTGTCAAGTTTTTGGCGGTAAAATTTTTGTGTAACGCTATAATTAGGTAAGTTGCGGTTTATAAATCCCAAAAGTGAGTCAACGATATAACTTTCTATGACAAAAGAGACTCAATCAGCGCGTAAGCGCTTACAAAAACGACCGTCAGATGCGCCAACGGCGGAAGATGTTGCGATTGCAGCAGGGGTGTCGACGGCGACGGTATCCCGCTATTTGGCAAACCCTACGTCTGTGAGTGAGAAGCGGGGCGCCTTGATTCGGTCGGCGATTGAATCACTTGGCTATATTCCCCATGGTGCTGCTCAAGCGCTGGCCTCACAACGTTCGCGAACCATCGGTGTTATCGTCCCCACCTTAGACAACGCGATCTTTGCGGAAGGTATTCAGGCTTTTCAACGTAGGTTGCAGGAAAAAGGTTATACCCTGTTTATTGCGAGCTCGGATTATTCGACAGAAGAAGAGCTGGCTCAGGCAGAGCGTTTGATTACCCGTGGCGTAGAAGGTCTGATGCTGGTGGGCGCTGAACACCAGCCTCAGCTTTTCGATATTCTTCATAAAAAGCAGCTCCCATATCTGTATACATGGTCTTTCAAGCCTGAGTTACCTCATCCTTGTATAGGATTTGATAACTACCGCGCATCAGCAAGGGCGACGCAGTTTCTTATTGATCTGGGGCATAAGGATTTCGCAGCCATTCCCGGTATTACCAAGCTGAATGACAGACCTAAAGATCGTATCGCTGGATGCATAGAGACACTGAGAAAAGCGGGAATAGCGCTGATCTCAGACAGGATCATTGAATGTCGTTATGATTTGGCGGAAAGCCGTCAGGCGCTCAGAAAGCTGGTGGAGTTAACGCCAAGACCCACAGCCATTGTTTGCGGTAACGACATTATTGCCATGGGGGCATTGCTGGAAGCGCAGTCGCTTGGCCTACAGATTCCGGAAGATATCTCGATTGTTGGCTTTGATGATGTGGCCATGGCGTCTCATATCCAACCCGCTCTCACTACCATGCAAGTACCTTCACGGGAAATGGGTGAGAAAGCCGCAGACTATTTGCTGGCAAAACTTGCAGGTGAGCCCGTGAGTGACACACTGGAACTTGAGGCTAAATTGGTGGTTCGTGAAACCACGGCAGCAATAAAAACAGGCGGGTAATACCCGCCTGCTTTTTACTTAGCCCCGAAGGTTACCAAACCCAACTGGACTGCTCGTTATTAATCCGTGTTTGGATAGGGGTGGTGCCATCATAGAAGAAGACCTCGGCCAGCATGTAGTATTGGGAATCGGCCAAGGGGTAGGTGAGGGAAGCCAATCCGTTTTCTACATCGGCCGAGGTGATTCGGCTGTTGTAATCTGCACTGTAAGAACCATCGTCATTCTGGGTGAAGCCACCGTAAATGGAGATATATCCTTTGCTGGTGGTGTAGCTGCTGATATCAATATCCACGCTTTGTGAATCGACAGAGTCATAACTGAAATCCGCGGGTACGACCATCTCAGATATATCGGTGGCAGAACTCAGCACTGTCGGAGGGATGGTCACATCAGCACCAGAAGTATCTGTCATCATGCCTAGAGGCGTTGTGCTCGTGGTGGCAGTATCAGATGTTGATGCCGTTCCACTATCTGTACCCGTTGGGCCTGAGGATGTGGTTTCTCCACCGCCTCCACCCCCACCACATGCAGTGAGCAAACCTGCCAGAGCTAGTGTGATAAGTGAATATTTCATGTCATTTACTCCTCTGGCTCGTAGATTTTGTTTTCGGCTGCATTTTCTTCCGCATGCCAGGTGGTATTCGATACACCGCTGCTCTCTGTGTAGCCTGCGAACAACGGGTAAGCCTGAATCAAGTCGATATGTTCTTGTGGCCATTTCCATTCATCGGTGATGAGCAGAACCCAAGGTAGGTTAGTGCTGGTTTTGTAGTAGCGGTTTTCTGCCGGAACACTGTCGTCGTCCTGCCAGCCATAGAGGAAGGTGTCGAACTGCTCAGTGGGCGCTTGGTCAGGCAAGTGAATTTCTAGACCACGGCCTGGGTTGTACCAGATACCATCACGCACATAACTGCCTGGGGTCGAGAAGATAAATGGGTCGTAAGGCATATCCACTAAACCGTAGGTGTTCACGCCCTCGTTGGCGTAGATATCAATCTCAAATTCGAATGACAACGCTTCCTGACAGTACTGGGCGGTGCGGTAGAAATTACATTCACCCGTCGGGATCTTGGTTTTCAAATCCTCATCAATAACGAAGATCGCTTCTGTCGAATCAGTCTCCAATCCATTGTTTTCCTGCACGACGCCATTGTGCTTGAGCGTGGTGGCAGCGCTGTTAATGTCAGACTGATTGAGGCCAGGAAGACGAATCGCAAAACCGTTGTGATAGCCCGCACCATAGGCAGCGAGGTAGCCGGTGATTAAAATGCGTGTTGCGTGGTTGTCTTCATCAAGTGTTTCTGTCATCCGGAAGCGGATCACCACATCGTTCATGTCGTAATCGCCTTCTTTTGGCCAGTTATCCTCGTAAGCGATAGTGGCGTAGCCTTGCTCGCTTGGGTAGTGGACCAACGTGGTGCCGGATTTGATTACGGTAACAGGGTGGTCTTCCACCTCGCCCGTGGTCGCACCGCCAAAGTAATCCAAGCCGGACTGTTCTGCGAAACGGAAGCGACTGTATGTGGATCCGATAGCTGCATCAACAGGAACAGATATGGAAAGGGTGTTTGCACCTGCTGACAGTAAACTGTCGCTGATGATTTTCTCACCACTGTCTTCGAAATCACCGTCAGCATTCCAGTCAATCCATGCTGATAAGTAGCCTTGCGTTGAAGCTTGCACCGATATAATAGCGCTCTCGCCAGCTTCCAATGCCGTAACGAAACCGACACCGTCTTCGTCAGCGGTACCTGCTTTGTTATCATCAAGTGGTGAGAGAAGACCGTCTCCTTCGCTATCTGGTGCGACCGAGCCAAGGTAATAGGCAGTGTCTACCTGGTGACGTGGACCGTTAGAGGCAAGCAAAGTCAGGTAGCTATCTGGCGCATCACCGAAGTCAATGGTGGAATCTTCATCAATCACAGGAGCGTTCGCACAACGTGCACCGTCGTTTTGGCCAGAAGCTGGGCCGTCCGCAAATTTAACCGCCGTGATATCACCATCTGCGCCATAGTCAGAGAGGTCAATACGGAAGATGTCCCCGTCACTGTTACGCGAAACGTAGAAATAGCCATTAACATCGAAATATCCCGCACCAAATGTACCCGTTATTCCCGCGTTACCGACCAGTGTGGTGCTGCCGTCCGTGGTATCAAACAAATAGACGTTGCCGCTTTGGTTGTCGATGCCGTAAAGCCCGCCGTTGCCTGGGTGGAAAGCGAAGTCGGTCAATCTGACCGAAGCAGTTGTTGTGATTCTCTCCATCTCTAAAGTAGCATTCGGGTCACTGTCCAATGGGCTCAAATCAATTTTGAAAAGGCCTTTGTTTTGGCGGTACAGATAGTAAGTGTGGTCATAAACGTCACCGACAAAAAAAGTGTGGTCAGTGGGGACGTCAGAAACGTTTAAGACTTCCGCTTGGAAATCCTGCCCTAAACGGACAATTTGCTTGTTGGTTGTGTCGTACCCATAGATATACCTGTCTTCGAAGTTGAAACCTACGCCGTTGATATTGGCATTCAAGCCGGTATCAGATTGCAGCAAGCTGGTGTCGCCGGTGACGAGATTAACGCCATACACTTGTACCGGATTAGCTTGGAACAAATAGGCTT
This sequence comes from Grimontia indica, assembly GCF_000333895.2. Taxonomy (GTDB): domain Bacteria; phylum Pseudomonadota; class Gammaproteobacteria; order Enterobacterales; family Vibrionaceae; genus Enterovibrio; species Enterovibrio indicus. The sequence goes on from NZ_ANFM02000039.1 coordinate 118,702, forward strand.
TACTTGGACACGTATCGAACGGCGTTGCATAGGCAACGGGTGACATCAACGCTAGCGCGAGAGATATGGCACGTCGAGACATAAGTTGCTCCAGGATTTGACAATGTTAATAACCCCATTTCAAAGAGCGTGCCATTTTTAATTTGCTGATATTTATAAATTTATTATTGTGAGAATCAGTCTGGAATAGGCTTTTTTCTCAGATTGACAGTCATAAGAAAAGGGACGGAATACTGATTTCTCAATATGAGAAATCAGGTCTCCGTCGTATGGTGGTTCAGCCTCTCTCTCCCCAGCAACGCATATTTTCAAAGCGTTGGGCAAAGTAATCAATGAATGCGCGCACCTTGGGGGCGAGTTGCCTCGAGCTTGGGTAGACAGCCCAAATTGCAGTGTCTGATTCCAACTGGAAGTTCTCGAGAATTCTCACGAGTTCACCACGTTCCAATTGCTCGTGTACTGCCCAATTTGAACAAACAGAAATGCCAATTCCTTCGATACAGGCGTCCCTTACGGCTTCACCGTTGTCGGTTCTCAACAAACTCTTCACTTTGATGCTTTCAAGCCCGTTGGGGGTTCGAAACGCCAGTTGTTCCAAAGAAGGGAGTTGAACAAAAGAGTGGGTGCTGAGCTCCTTTAGTGTTTCTGGCTTGCCGTTCTTAGCAATATACGACGGTGAAGCACACAGCATTCGGTTATCCGGTGCAAGCTTACGCGCGATGAGACTGGAGTCCTTGAGTTCAGCATTTCGAATGGCGATATCAAAGCCGCCTTCCACCAGATCGACGATAGAATCTGACAGGCGCAGGTCGAGCGAAAGATCGGGGTATTCCTCCAAAAAGCCTTTTAGCCCGGGAATTAGATGCATTCGTCCAAAAGATGCAGGGGCGGTTATTCGAAGTGTACCCCGAGGTGAGGTTGTCCCCGCGCCGACGGAGGCGCACGCCGCCTCGACACTCGCCAACACATCTTCTGCATGAGGCAAGAAGGCAATGCCTTCTTCGGTCAGCGAGACTTTTCGTGTGGTGCGATGCACTAATCTTACGCCCATGGACTCTTCGAGCTTGTTAATGTGCGCACTGGAGACCGCAGGTGAGAGGCCAAGCTCGGCGCCCGCGGCACTGATGTTGTTTGTCGAGGCTAACCGGACAAAGAGTTTGAGGTGTTCGATATTCATTATTATCAATAAAAGCTAAAAAGTGATTCTTTATTGTGCGTAATTACTAATGAAACTGTTTCAAATAGGATAGTAGGTAAAGGTAGTCAACAGCAATCGCTAAAACAGAGACAGCGTGACAACTCATGTCGTGGTAATGGTAAGAAGTTCAGATGCTTGTGCTGCCAACGTTTAAACACAAAAGGTCGACAGCCCCTACGAATAAGGGAATAACAATGACAAAAACGATTTTAATTACAGGCGCAACAGACGGTATTGGGTTGGAGACCGCTAAACTACTAGCTTCTCAAGGTCACGATATCCTGTTGCATGGTCGCAGCGCCGCCAAGCTGGAAAATGCGAAAGCCCAAGTTCAGGGGATTAAAGGCGTTGGTAATGTGGAAACCTACTTGGCAGATTTGTCGAACCTGAAGGATGTGGAAAAGTTTGCTGATGAAGCGGTCGCAAACCATACATCGTTGGATGTGCTGATTAACAACGCGGGTATTTTCCGAACCTCTTCGCCAATCACCAAAGATGGATTCGACGTGCGATTCGTTGTAAATACAGTCGCGCCTTACCTGCTCACTAAGCGCTTGCTGCCGTTACTTGGCGGAGAAGGGCGTGTTGTTAATCTGTCATCTGCTGCGCAAGCACCGGTCAACATTGCTGCGCTGAAGGGCGAAGTGGGAGTGGGCGATGAGTTTGCAGCTTACGCGCAGAGCAAGCTTGCTATCACCATGTGGACGCAAAAACTGGCGAGTGATTTGGGTGCTGATGGCCCAATACTGGTGGCCGTTAACCCGGGTTCAATGCTCGGCAGCAAAATGGTCACGGAAGGGTTTGGTGTGTCAGGCGGTGATATTGGTATTGGCGCTGATATTCTCGCTCGAGCCTCGCTGAGCGACGAATTCGCTGACGCTTCCGGTAAGTACTATGACAATGATTCGCATCGCTTTGCTGCTCCGCACTCTGAAGCTGCGAATGCCACTAAAGTAGACGCGGTTATCGAAGCGATTGAGTCGTTAATTTAAGTGTTATACCCAATTAACCTGAAGATACCGGCATTCAGAGGCCATCAATACGTTCAGTTCGAGGCAAATTTCACGAAGAATAGTCGTTCTATTTCCGTGGAATTTAACAAAGAAGTGGGCGCATTGAGGGCCTCCCTTCGGGCGAGTTGACTGACGCCGTGCTCATTGTTGTTCCTTTTTGATGGAGGTGACTACACCTGCAAAGGAACGCCGCGATCACAACGCCAGTCAA